>NZ_JAFEUL010000014.1 GCF_016901225.1 Actibacterium sp. 188UL27-1
ATGTTCGGCAGGCTGAAAGACTGGAGGCGAGTCGCAACACGCTATGACCGCTGTCCCAAGGTCTTCCTGTCCGCAATCGCTCTTGCCGCAACCGTCATCTATTGGTTATCAGTCCTGACCCTAGCTTGAGATAGTGTTCGGCAATTTCATCATCATGAAGCTCAGTATTTCGTCCCCACTTTACATATGCTGTCGTCCAAGGCGTCTCTGGTTCATGTGTCATATCGGATAATTGTTTAGCACTGTAATTGCCATAACGAGACCAGACGTGATCAATCAGATCGACTTCGTTCTGAGTCAAATTTGCTTCAAGCAACTGTCCACTGAGCGGCATGACCAACTGGCAATTTAGTCCTTGATACCCCCAATCCTTCACGTGTCTCCACAAAGATACATAAACTGGTCCATTGTCCCAAGCCTGAGGCCTTTCGGAAACAAGGCTCTCACCATTGATCACAAGGTTCCAACCATTTGATATACATATACGAGTTTTTGTACCAACATTTGTTGTGGTCACGTCGAAGAGTTACGGCGTTTCAAAAACTCATTCACAATCTCGGCCGGACTGTGATTTGGCATTGCCGCTATCCCCTACACTTGGAATATAATGGATGTGTTGATAAAATATAAGGATTTAGTCCTACCGCTTTTTGCGGCGTTTGACGCCGCCGCGTTGGCCGCCGCGGCCGGCTGTTGAGCGGCCGGAGGCTTTTTGGGCGTCGTCGACGGCTTTTTCGACGGCGTATTGGCGGGCCATGGGGTCGTCGGCCACGGCCAGATCGACGGCTTCGAGGCGTTTGACCTCGTCGCGCAGGCGGGCGGCTTCCTCGAATTCCAGGTTCTCGGCCGCTTTGCGCATGTCGGTGCGCAGCCCGTCGAGTACCGCTTGCAGGTTCCCCCCGGCAAGCCCCGTATCGACCTGGGCAGTGACGCGGTTCATATCGACGTCGCCTTTATAAAGGCCGGCCAGCACATCCTCTACATTCTTCTTCACGGTCTCAGGCGTGATCCCGTATGCCTCATTATAGGCGATCTGCTTGGCGCGGCGGCGATCGGTCTCGCGCATGGCGCGTTCCATACTGCCGGTGATCTTGTCGGCATACATGATCACGCGGCCATCGGCATTTCGCGCGGCACGACCGATGGTCTGGACCAGCGAGGTCTCGGATCGCAGGAACCCCTCTTTGTCCGCGTCGAGAATGGCGACCAGCCCGCATTCGGGGATGTCCAGCCCTTCCCGCAGCAGGTTGATCCCCACCAGTACGTCGAATGCGCCGAGGCGCAGGTCGCGCAGGATCTCGATCCGTTCGATCGTGTCGATGTCGCTGTGCATGTAGCGGACGCGGATGCCCTGTTCGTGCAGGTATTCGGTCAGGTCCTCGGCCATGCGCTTGGTCAGCGTGGTGACCAGGGTGCGGTAGCCCGCCTCGGCCACTTTGCGGATTTCATCCATGACGTCATCGACCTGCGTGTCGACGGGCCGGATCTCGATCACCGGGTCCAGCAAGCCGGTCGGGCGGATGACCTGTTCGGTGAAGACACCGCCCGATTGTTCGATCTCCCACGCGGCGGGCGTGGCGGAGACAAAGACGGATTGGGGCCGCATCGCATCCCATTCCTCGAACTTCAAAGGCCGGTTATCCATGCAGGAGGGCAGGCGGAACCCGTGTTCGGCCAGTGTGAATTTACGCCGGTAGTCACCTTTATACATGCCGCCGATCTGCGGGACGGAGACATGGCTTTCATCGGCAAAGACGATGGCATTGTCAGGGATGAACTCGAACAGGGTGGGGGGTGGTTCGCCCGGGGCGCGTCCTGTGAGATAGCGGGAATAGTTTTCGATCCCGTTACAAACGCCGGTGGCTTCCAGCATCTCGATGTCGAAATTGGTGCGCTGTTCCAGCCGCTGGGCCTCCAGCAACTTGCCGTCATTGACCAACTGGTCAAGCCGCATGCGCAGCTCTTTTTTGATGCTGATCACCGCCTGGTTCATCGTCGGGCGCGGGGTGACATAGTGGCTGTTGGCGTAGACGCGGATCCGGTCGAAATTGCCGGTCTTTTCGCCGGTCAATGGGTCGAATTCCGTCAGGCTTTCCAGCTCCTCCCCGAAAAATGACAGCCGCCAGGCGCGGTCTTCCAGGTGGGCGGGCCAGATCTCAAGCGCATCGCCCCGGACCCGGAATGTGCCGCGCTGGAACCCCTGGTCGTTGCGCTTGTATTGCTGGGCGATGAGGTCGGCCATGACCTTGCGCTGGTCATAGTTGCGGCCCGTATGCAGGTCTTGGGTCATGGCGCCGTATGTCTCGACCGAGCCAATGCCGTAAATGCAAGAGACCGAGGCCACGATAATCACATCGTCCCGCTCCAACAGGGCCCGGGTGGCGGAGTGGCGCATCCGGTCGATCTGTTCGTTGATCTGGCTCTCTTTCTCGATATACGTGTCGGACCGCGCGACATAGGCCTCGGGCTGGTAGTAATCGTAGTAACTGACGAAATACTCAACCGCGTTATCGGGGAAGAAGCCCTTGAATTCGCCGTATAATTGCGCGGCGAGGGTCTTGTTCGGGGCCAAGATAATTGCCGGACGCTGGGTCTCTTCGATCACCTTCGCCATCGTGAATGTCTTGCCGGTGCCAGTGGCGCCCAAAAGCACCTGGTCGCGCTCGCCGTCCCGCACCCCTTGGGACAGTTCGATAATGGCGGTAGGCTGATCGCCGGCCGGTTCGAACTCGGTCTGCATGCGAAAGGCCACACCGCCTTCCAGCTTGTCGCGGGTTTTCACATCCGGTGCGGCAGCATGCAGGACGGGCATCGCTTCTGGGGAGTTGTTGTGCATGGGCCTGCCTCGTGCAGATTTGGAAACGGAATAGCTTAGGATTGGGTGTGATGTCAGGTTGCGAAATCAACCTGCGCCGCGGTCGGATCTTTCAGAATACTCAGGGCGCAAAACCGCAGTGGATGATGCGTCGCCGTGGCCTGCTGTTTCAACCAACTCAATGCCGAACCGTCACCCAACGCATTCCGACAGATGACACTATCCTGCGGGTGCCAGGCCCGCTCCATGAATGCGCGCCCGAGCACGGTCATGAATCGTATTTGATCTGTCTGTTGCATTGCCATCCCCATGACTTCACAACATGCTGTTTTTCTCCAGGTCTTCAAGGTGCAGCGGTGCAGCTCCTGCCATGGCGGTCGACAGAGCAGATGCCAGCGCCGATATCTGCGGGCTCAGGAGGACCGACGGCTGCCACCTCCCTCCCCCAATTTGGGGGAGGGATCGAGGGAGGGGGGAGGGATCGAGGGAGGGGCACAGATCAGGGGAGCGACAATTCGGTCCCCCGCGCGATGGTCTAAACCAAAGCGCGCCTACCGTGTCAGTTCCCGGCATAGCCTGTCACAATCTCGGCGATACGCTCTTGTGACAGGATCGGAGGCAGCAGCGTCAGCACCACTCCCTCGGCATCCAAAAGATAGATATGGCTGCCATGGGCATAGATCGGGCCCGCGATCAGATCCTCAAAGACCAGCGTCTTTTCAACCGCGAAAAGCTTGTAAACATCACCCAACTCGGCTTCGGTCCCGGTCAGCCCCACGAAATCGGCGTGATGCTTGGCCAGGCCGGGCCCAATCGTCTCGACCGTGTCACGGTGCGGATCGATGGTGATCATCACCGGCTGCACCGCGATCCCGGCATCCCGCAATTGATCCGTTGTCTCGGCCATCAGGGGCAGCGCGACCGAGCATATGGCCTCGCAATTCGCATAGCCAAAGAACAGCAATTGAAAGTTGCCATTGGGGTCCACCTCGGTTCGGGTGGCACCGGTCTGGTCGGTCAGGGAAAAGGCCCCTCCCAGCTTGACAGGAAAGGGCAGGCCCGAGGGCGACGCGGGCGTTTGTGCCACCACTGCGAGGGCCGGCGCTTCCGCCGGGGTCGCCTCGTCCTGGGCGAAAGCTGGGCCAGAGAAGATAACGGCGGCGATCAAGGCGGCGCGCATCATTCCAGCCACTCTTCGATGAATGGTTTGTCGACCTCAACACCAAGCCCCAGATATCCCTCGCGTGCAATCTCGGCGAGGATACGCGGATCCCGGCGGAACCACGGGCCCTTACCCGCGGCCTTCGGGTTTGCGGCCGCCCAATCCGTGGTCCATTTGCTGGCAGTGGTCCATTCCCCGGTACCGGCGGCCCGGATCTTTTGTACCAGATAGACATTCATCGCGCCAATATCCGGGTCATCGATCATCAGGCCGTCGACCTCCACGTCCTGCGCGCAAAAGGCCAACAGCTCATTGGCGGCACCGGTAAAGGCGGGCTGGTTGTTCTTCAGCGGTAGAACCATCACGTCATCCGCCATCCGCAGCAAGGCAAGCTGACGTTTCCCGCCGCCGCAATTTTCCGGGCAATCCCCCGTCAACTCACAAAGCGGATCCACCACAGTGGCGACAAACCTGGCCGGAACTTCCGCATAAAGATTCCATGTCTTGGCCTCCGACCCTTCGGAAAAATCCTGCGCGGCGGCAGGGGCGGCAAGCAGGGCGAGTATCGCAATCAGGTGTTTCATGAGCATATCCCCCTACTCCTTGGCCGATTTCGGAATGGCAAAGCCGGGGATGACACCGTAATCATCATGGGTCGCGTTGATGATGTCGTCATCGGCCACAACCTGGGACACGACGATGTAATTGATCCCGTCGCGCTGATAGAGCATCCCATCGGCCGTGATCGTGTGACTGGCAATCTGCAACTGTGTGTCGCCGCCGTTCGAGGTATCGTCACCATCAATCTTCAGCACCATGTAGACCGTCCCATCCTCTGCCAGCAGGCCCACGGGAATGCCGCCCGCCGAACACCACAAGGCGCAAGTGTGATGGGCCGAACCCACAACAGCATCCGCACTGCCCATCACGCCGGAGAAGTAGCACCAAGTATCAATGACCTCCCCCTTGATCGTCACGCGCTCCCCCTGGGCTGCGGCATGCAGGCTTGAGGCCGCCGCGATAGTGATCAGTCCGGCGGCAAGGGTGGCTCTTCGTTTGGTAGGCATATCTGGGTCTCCCTGGTCGTTTTCACCAAGTCTGCCTCAGATTTACCTCCACCGGTTAGCTCTTTTTGGACTGATCAACAAAATTTTCTCTACCATAGCGGGTAGCCGTCACGCCTATGCAGGTCGGGCCAACACCGCGTAAAGGCGATGAAGGCGCGGGGCCATATCCATGATGTCTAGCTCCAATCGCTCCTCCATGGTCATCTACAGGTTGCGATGGGCAAAGGCACCCAACATCTCAAGATTATCCGCCTCCGACAGCGTGATCCCGTGATATTCGGCCAGACCGGTGGTGAACGCCCCGGCAAGCGCGCTGCCTGGCTGCAAGGCAGGGATCAGGGCCGCCCTGAACGCAGACAGGTCCAAATGACGAGCAGGGTAAGATCGGAGGTCATCGGCTCAACCATCACGGACCAAAGCGGCGCTTCATATCCTTTGGGCGGTGTCGCCGCGTCTGCGGGACCCTTGATCAGGTCACCATTCTGGATGGTTCCTTCTATGCCCACGATCCGCGCAGGCCCCAGCGAAAGCAGCCTATATGTGTGGTCGGCTCAATCGGGGCGCCACCGCTGCCATTGATGTCACAGACCTGCCCCAGGGCGCCGGGCGTGATCGCGCGCGCCATGAAGATCGGCGTATCGAACAGGGCAAACCTGTCGGCATCCTCTGCCACGGCCTCACCCGGCTTGCTTTCGCCTTGGCTGACAAAGACCATGCCCGTCGGTGCCACGTTGCAGGACAGACCCGCGGCAGGTGCGAATTGCAGGACGTCGTTCGGCAACGTCTCGGTGCAGGGGGCTTGTGCGCCGGGCGCGACCTCCCATTCTATGGCGGTGATGGTCGCATACCAATCGCCCGCTGGCAAATCACACTACAGGTCAGGCGGCGCTTCGGGGCCGGACCGCGATCCCCTAGGCAGTTGATCCGGGTTGTCGATCAAGACGCGCCCGTTCGACGTGAGCGCAAAGGTCCAGCTGGGGCCGGAATACATACGCTCCACTTCGGTCATGTCGCCATCGGTGGGCCTAAGTTTCCAGCCTCCATCACAGCGTGTGGACCAGGCGACAATACGGCCTGCCATGCTTTCGCGCCGCCAGATCGGGCCTTGCGCATACCAGACAAGCGGCCATGTGGCGGTATGTGCCATGTCTGCCGTCGCTAAACACCCTGTTTACCATGATCAGTCTGCGGCGGTCGGCGCCCTTGTCAATGCGTGGGCCTTGGCCGATATATGGCTGCACGGCAACCTAATGAGGCATCCATGCGCGCACGTATCTACCAACCGGCCAAGACCGCCATGCAATCCGGCACGGCCAAGACCAAGGGCTGGGTGCTTGACTATGTGGCCGATACCGCCCGCGAGGTGGATCCGTTGATGGGGTGGACCAGTTCGGACGACACACAAAGCCAGGTGCGGTTGCATTTCGACACCAAGCAGGCCGCGCTGGATTATGCCCGCGACAAAGGCCTGGAAGTCACGGTGACGGACCCCAAAAAGCGCAAACCGGTGATCCGGGCCGGAGGATATGGTGAGAACTTCGCCACCAATCGCCGCGGCGCCTGGACCCACTGACAGCCCATTCCACGCCCCCTTGATGGTGGCGGTGGGGGAGGCCTATGCGACGTTCGGTCGGGCGTATGTCTCTCGCCAGCTTGAGGTCTGTCTGGTCTGCTGCATGGAGCCCGAAACCCGCGACCGGATCATTGCAACACCGGTGCGTCAGATGCCACCTGACCTGATAGTGGCCTATTCAAACTCCGCCCACGGGGTGCCACACGATCTGGATGATCTGCGCGCGTTGATGCCTCGCTATCTTGAGCTGTTGGCAGATGATGAACTGGTCGATGATATCGGGATCGGGACAGAGCTGTTGCGTTTCGGCGATGCGGTGCGGGCAAGCGGATTTCTGAACGCCGGTCAGCTGGCGATCTATACCCGTTGGGCGCAGCAGATGGTGTTGCATTTCGGCTGGATCGACACCCAGACCGAAGGCGGGATCACATCCCCGATCCATCTGTTGGAGCTTTTGTCGTGTGGCGGTTTGCCTATGGCAGAGATCTGCGTGATGTTCGACCATCTGTTTGCGCAACCCGATTTCGGTATGGCTGCCTGTGGGGATTTCGCGATCGGTCTTGTGGCGCAGTGCAAGATGAAAAACGATCTGGTGAAGGCTGATATGTTCGCGCTCAACTACCTGCCGACAGCAGAGCGGACCGCCTTGGCCGATTGGTTGAACGGCGCGGCCCTGTCCGCCCGGATTTCCAGGATACGGGACCGTGCGGGCCATGAACCTGTGCCCTATTTTGCGCAGATCGCCTTGGGGATCTTGGCCAGCTATCGCGGGCATTTTGCCGATGCCTCTTTTCCCGAGAGAACACGATGACGAGGCCGTTAATTCGCGTGGCGGATGCGGGGGATTTTGACAAGATCTGGCCGATCTTTCGCGCCATTGTATCGGCGGGCCAAACCTACAGCTACGACCCCGAAACCGGGCGGGATGCGGCCCGCGCGATCTGGATCGATCATCCCCGCCGCACCTTTGTTGTTGAGGAAAACGGCGCCGTTCTGGGTACGTATTATATCAAGACCAACCAGGCTGGCGGCGGCGCCCATGTCTGTAATTGCGGCTACATGGTTGCCGATGCCGCCCGGGGCAAAGGCCTGGCGAACCTGATGTGCGAACATTCCCAACAGGTGGCACGCGATTTGGGCTACAAGGCCATGCAGTTCAACTTTGTCCTGGCCACCAATACCGGAGCGATCCGTCTGTGGGAGCGGTTGGGGTTCAAGACGGTCGGCCGGTTGCCCCGCGCCTTTGACCACCCCGAGGCGGGACTCGTCGATGCGTTGGTCATGTATAAGTGGCTGGCCGACTGACCGCCGGAAACCAGGGTCACACTGCATACACATTCCATGCGCAAACCATACATATCGCGTATTCATAGACCGCGCGCTGGGGTCAGCCTTTGTTCATCACTCCCCCGGATCCCCACGGCGCACAAGGTTTGAGTGGCGTTGTCAGCCGCCGGGCCGCGGATGCCCGTTGATGTTTGCGGCTGTTTCGGCATCGCGGCATTTGAAACAATTACACGGTGATTTACTTAGCCATGGAGCAGTTTCATCTGGATTTTCACCATGCGCCTGTCGATCATTTCACGCAACGGCAGCTATATCGGTTTGCTCGTGGCGAATGCCATCCTTAGCTCTGCCATGCCGATGATGATCATTCTGGGCGGGCTGGCCGGGTTGATGTTGGCCCCGTCCGCGGCTCTTGCCACGTTGCCTGCCTCCCTTTCGACGCTGGCGGCGTTGCTGGCCGCCGCGCCCTTTTCGCTGTTGATGGGCGCGCGGGGCCGAAAGACCGGGTTTGTCACGGGGGCGGCCTGTGCCGTCATCGGGTCCTTGATCGGGGTCTGGGCCCTGTTCACGGGCAGTTTTTTGCTTTTGTGCATCGCGCATCTTGCCCTTGGCGCTGCCCTCGCCTGCTACCAGTTTTTTCGATTTGCGGCGGCCGAGGTTGTCAGCACCGAATGGCAACCGGTCGCGATTTCATTGATCCTCACGTCAGGCTTGATCGCGGCTTTGGTCGGCCCGCAGATATTCATTGCCGCCAAAGATGCCCTGGTGCCGATCCCATTTGCAGGCGCATATGCGGCCCTTGCCGGTCTGTCGATTGTCGGGCTGATCCCGTTGGTCTTGACGAAGCTGCCTGCGCCCACCAATAGCGCATCACAAAGCCTCAAACAGCGGTTTGCCGCCCTGGACGTGTTGAAACGCAAACCTGTCCGCCTTGCGGTCGGTCTAGGGGCGGTGTCCCAGGGGATCATGGTTTTCTTGATGGTGCCGACCCCGCTGGCCATGATCGGATGCGGCTTTAGCGAAGCTGTGGCTGGCGATGTCATTCGCTGGCACGTCGTCGCAATGTTTGCCCCCAGTTTCTTTACCGGGTTCTTGATCAAGCGGTTCGGTGTTGGGCCGATTTCCATGATCGGGCTGCTACTGTTGATTATATCGTCGATTGGCGCGCTCAGCGGCCTGACATCCGTTCATTTTTACGGATCCCTCATTTTGCTGGGGATCGGCTGGAATTTCGGCTTTATCGGTGCGACGACGATGCTGGCGAATTCCGTGACTGATGATGAAAAGGCGCTGGTCCAGGGTGCGAATGACACCGTGATCGCATTAGTATCGACCCTGTTTGCGTTCGCAGCTGGCGCCATTATCGCCGGGTTCGGTTGGGCTGTGCTGGCAGGCGTTGCGCTGATCTTGTTGTTGGCGGCATCCGCGATCTTCGTCACGGAAACCCGCAAGATTGCCCACGTCCACGACGCCGCCAGCCGCCTTTGACGCGAAAGGAAGTGTTACCTGACGGTCGGCGAGCACATCTGGCGATCCCGGGAGGACTCGAACCCCCAACATCCTGATTAGAAGTCAGGTGCTCTATCCAGTTGAGCTACGGGACCGCTGAATTTGGCTATAGCAGCGCTGTTGACCGGAACCAATGGGCTTTCATGGTATTGTGGCGCCCATTGGCTTTGTCTTGCCCGCCACAAGAAAATGGGTTGCTGAATATCATGCGACTTTAACCTTCGCGTCTTCAACTCACCCCAGGCGGGAGGAAAAAGTGCCGTCGCGGCGGTGATGTTTGTAGCTGGGGCTCTGACATGACGGCGACAGTAGACGGGCGGCGGGCTTATCAGCTTCACACGACGGATAGCGGTGCCTCGACCGGGGTGTTCAGTCTGACCTAACGCGCTGCGCCATGCCGCCAGATAAGTTCAGCTTTGATCGTTTTGAAGAAGGTCTCGACGGCGGCATTGTCGTAACAATTCCCTTTTTCCGTTCGTGTACGCCTTGAAGCCGTGCTGGTGCAGGGTTTTCTGGCAGTCGTCCGAACGGTATTGGGCGGCTCCAAGCGGTCGTCGCAATGGCTGATGTTTATCTCAGGTCAGGATTTCTTCGAACGCCTTCGCGGGCGTTTTCCATCCGAGTGTTTTTCTGGGCCGATTGTTCAGGGTGTGTGCGACAGAATTGAGAGTGCTTTGATCATGGGTGCTGAGATCCGTGCCCTTTGGAAAGTACTGGCGCAACTCCTCTGTCCGTTTCAATCCTACAGTCCATCTCCCGAGTTACCGTAAATGCTATCAAAGAGCGCTATCAAACCGCGACAGGTCCAATCTGCGGATTTCAGTATTGATCAGGTTGATCTCGGTCGGCGTCTCGTGGGCAGATCGCCCGCTATTGCGGCAAGAGTCGAGGGGACGATCTTTTGTAAGTGCAACGCAGTCGGGTTGAAAACGGCATCGGACATGTTCATCAGATGCACGGCCATGCGGGGTAAATCGGGCCAACCTTTTTGCGTATTCCGAGTACCCGCAGCATCCACTGCGAGCATGAGTCAGTGTGGCGGCATCGATCCGTCGATAGGCCCACTATGCCCGATTAGGGTGAACGGTGTGCCGGGCTCACTTTGGACTTGCGCCCAGATCGCCATCAATGGTCCCGGCGCATCCATGGCGGGTTCGCACCGGTGCCCATGGGGCCTATTCCGCCGGGGCGGCTTGCCCCAGGAGATGCGGGTTAGGTGCGTCGGATCGGGTCAGACCAGATGTGACCCAGCGCAGGCGCAGCGCGTTTGTGATGACGAAAACGCTGGACAATGCCATGGCTCCGGCGGCCAGGATGGGGGAGAGCAGCAGACCGAAGACGGGGTAGAGCACGCCCGCCGCAACCGGGATCAACAGAACATTATAGGCAAAGGCCCAAACCAGGTTTTGCTTGATATTGGCCATGGTGCGCCGGCTGATATCCAGGGCCGACGTCACGCGGGACAGATCACCTGACATCAGCACGACATCGGCTGCCTCGATCGCGACATCCGTTCCGGCCCCGATGGCGATACCCACATCCGCCTGGGCCAGGGCAGGGGCGTCATTGATCCCGTCCCCCACAAAAGCGACGGGGCCATGGGCGCGTAAGGCGTCGATTGCGGCCACCTTACCATCTGGCATGACCTCTGCAGTGACGGTGATGATGCCCAAACGATCTGCGATGACACGAGCGGTTTGCGCATTGTCACCGGTAATCATCGCGACGTTCAAGCCCTGCGCTTTTAATGTGGCAATGGCCCCGGGAGTTGTTGGCAGAATGAGATCGGCCACGGCGATCACGGCGGCAATCTTGCCGTCGATGGCCGTAAAAAGGGGGGTCTTGCCTGCCGACGCAAGCTGTTGCCCCGCAGGTTTCAGCCCATCCAGGGAGATGCCGGATTGCGCCATCAGACGGTCAGCCCCGATCAGGACCTGCCGCCCTGCAACCTGTGCCGTCACCCCGAGCCCGGTGAGTGAGGAGAAAGCTGTCGGCTCTTCAAATGAGACGCCGCGGTCCTTCGCATGCCGGACGATGGCCTGGGCGACCGGATGTTCCGACATCGCCTCAGCACAGGCGATCAGGCGCAACACGTCATCCTCTTCAAATCCATCCGTCACGATCAGGTCGGTCAGGTCAGGGCGGCCCTGGGTCAGGGTTCCGGTCTTGTCAAAAGCGATGGTTTCAACCGTCTGAAGGCTTTGCAAGGCATCTCCACGGCGAAACAGGATCCCCAGCTCTGCCGCGCGCCCGGTGCCAACGACGATGGAGGTGGGCGTTGCCAAACCCATGGCGCAGGGGCAGGCGATGATCAACACTGCGACCCCGGCGACCAGGGCGTGGCTGAGCGCCGGATCGGGGCCAAGTATCAGCCAGACAAGCATGGTCAGTGCCGCCAGGCCCATGACGATGGGCACAAACCAAAGGGCGATCCGGTTGACCAGATCCTGTACCGGCAACTTGGCGCCTTGTGCGGCCTCAACCATGCGAATGATCTGGGCCAGCTTGGTGTTTTCGCCGACATCCGTCGCCCGCACCGTCAAGGCGCCGGTGCCGTTCACGGTTCCGCCGACAACCGCGGCCCCGTCCTGTTTCGCGGCGGGGATCGGTTCGCCTGTGATCATGCTTTCATCGACATAGGACATGCCGGATCTGACGATGCCATCGACGGGGATCTTCTCGCCCGGTCGGACATGGATGATATCGCCGCCCACGATGTGCTCGATAGGGCATTCGATGATCTCATCATCGCGCGTGACCCGTGCCGTTCTGGCCTGCAGGCCGATCAGTTTCTGGACGGCTGCGCCGGTCCGGCCCTTGGCACGGGTTTCCAGGAAGCGACCCAGCAGGATCAGTGTCACGATGACGGCGGCTGCCTCGAAATACACGGCGCGGGCGGTTGCGGGCAGCAGGGCGGGGGCAAAGACGACGATTGTGGAAAAAGTCCAGGCCGCGCCGGTGCCCAAGGCGACAAGACTGTTCATGTCAGGTGCCGCACGGGCCAGGGCAGGCAGGCCAAGGCGATAGAACTGCCACCCGGGCCAGGCCAGAACAAGCGTGGTGAGGCCAAACTGGATCAGCCAGCTTGTATCCAGGCCGATCGTCCGTGCGATCCAATGGTGGAGCGCCGGAACCATGTGAGCCCCCATTTCCAGCACAAAGACGGGTAGGGTCAACGCAGCGGCAATCAGAACCATGCGGCGCAGGTTGGCGACTTCCTCAGCGCTGCGATCTTGGGGCGATGGTGCCGACCTGTCCCCGCGGGGACGGGCGGGATAGCCCGCGGCGGTGCTGAGATGCGCCAGCGTTGCGGCTGTCACGCCGCCTTCTGCCACGCGCAGGGTGAGATGCGCGCCGTCTGGATCAATGGCGACATCCAGAACCCCGGGAACATCGCGCAACGCGGCGACGGCCGGTTCGCTCGGGTTTGAGACCGAAAGCTGGACTATGGCGGATTGCGGGGGATATCCGGCGGCTTCCAACGCGCGGATGACATCGCCGAGGATGCTTTTATCCGCCAACTGCATCTGCGCGCCATGGGTTGCCAGATTGACCTGGGGGTTCGTGACACCGGGCACAGCGGCCAATGCCCGCTCAACGCGACCGACACAGGACCCGCAATTCATGCCGGTCACCCCAATTTTGATCGCGTGGTCCTGTGTCATCCTGACGGCCTGCTGTTATTCCCGTCACATAGGGTGGTTGGCGGGCGGAAGGTCAATAGGGCGTTTGCGCCGATGCTGCCGGCCTAGCGCGCCTCGGCCAGTTGACCGTCGGGGGCAAACAGATGGGTGCGCGCTGCGTCAAAGGATAGGCCGACCATATCGCCGATGGCGATGCCGCTGCGGCGGGTGGACCGGGCCGTCAGATTTTGTTGACCTGCGTTAAGGGTGACGAAGAGGTCAGCGCCGGTATCTTCGATATCCGCAACTTGTAGAGGTTTTGAGAGGCGACCATCATCGGTGTGCACGATCTCAAGGTCTTCGGGGCGCACGCCAAAGGTCAGATCATTCTCCCCGGTCGCCAGTCCGTTCAGATCGACCGTCAGGGATGGATCCCCGGCTAGGGCCATGCCGGTCCCCGTGGCCTGCGCGGGCAGCAGATTCATGGGAGGAGAGCCGATGAAGCCCGCCACAAAAGTGTTGGCGGGGCTGTTATAGACCTGATCAGGGGTGCCGACCTGTTGGATCGCGCCGTCTTTCAGGACACAGATTTTGGTGGCCAGGGCCATCGCCTCGATCTGATCATGGGTGACATAGACGATGGAGGCGCCGAATTCGCGGTGCAGGCGCTTGATCTCTGCCCGCATCTCG
Source organism: Actibacterium sp. 188UL27-1 (assembly GCF_016901225.1). Lineage (GTDB taxonomy): Bacteria > Pseudomonadota > Alphaproteobacteria > Rhodobacterales > Rhodobacteraceae > 188UL27-1. Next base: position 13,727 of record NZ_JAFEUL010000014.1, read on the forward strand.
ACACGGAGCAGCGCGTCGAGGTTCGAGAGCGGTTCGTCGAACAAAAACAGCTTTGGGTCGCGAACCAGTGCCCGCCCTATGGCGACGCGCTGTCGTTGCCCCCCTGACAGGGCAGCGGGTTTACGCGAGAGCAGGTGGTCGATTTGGAGGACCTCGGCGACACGCTGTGCCTCCGCCTCGCGCTTTTGACGGGGCTCACCGCGCACCTTCATGCCAAAGGTGATGTTCTCTCCAACTGTCATGGTCGGATAAAGCGCATAGGACTGGAAGACCATGGCGATATCACGGTCCTTGGGTGGGACCTGCGCCACGTCGCGCCCGTCGATCTTGAGGCTGCCGGACGTAATCTCTTCAAGGCCCGCGATGCAATTCAGCAAAGTGGACTTTCCGCAGCCGGACGCGCCCAGCAGAACCAGAAAATCACCAGGCTGCATCGCGATGGACATGTCATGCAGCACCTCCAGGTCGCCGTAATTCTTGTTGAGACTTTGGATATCGAGGATGGTTGGCATGGGTTCGGTTTCCTAAGATCGCGCCTGCGGGGCGGTGCAGGTCGAAGCGCGTACGATCAGATCGACGGGGACGGTTTTTTGGATGTCGGCAATGGCCGCACCCCTCGATAGATCGATGATCAGCTTGGCGATTTCGGTCCCCGCATCGCGGATCGGCGCGCGGGTGACACTGAGCGGGACTGAGAAATTCTCGGTCTTGAGCGATGACAAGCAGTCATCATGGCTGATGATGGAGACATCTTCGGGGACGGTCAGCCCGTCCCGGCGCAAGCGGCGGGTCGCGCCCAATGCCACCAGGGTCGAGGCGCATAACAGCGCTGTTGGGGGCGACGGTTGCGCAAAAAGGGTGCCTGTTGCGCGATATCCGTATTCCTCCGTCATCATGTCATGCATGACCAGGGTGGGGTCAGGGATTAGATCATTGGTTACCAGGGCTTCGGTATAGCCCTTCAGCCGGTCGCGCGCGAAAATCGCATCACTCGGCCCGTTCAGCAGGCCAATTCGGGTATGGCCCAGGTTCAGTAGCAGGTTGGTGGCATCGCGAAAGGCCGATCGATTGCGAATGTCATAGAAGGCGTAATCCAGATCGACATCGCAACGGCCATGGACGACGAAGGGCACCTCCATCTCGGACAGGAGGCGGATGCGCGGATCGTCGGATTTGGGGCTGCTGAGGATGAAACCATCAACCTTGCCGGTATTGGCGAAGCGCTGGTAGGCCTGAATGCCCTCGGCCCCGGTCAGAACGATATCGAGGTCATGGGCCGCAAAGGCCGTGGTCAGCCCCGACAGGAAATCGACGAAATGGGGATCCATCAGCAGGTTATCCGCCTTCGGCAGGACGATCCCGTAGGCGCCTGCTCGCCCCGTGGCCAAACGGCGGGCACTGGTATTGGGGCGATAGTTCAGGTGGTTGGCGGCCTGTAGCACACGTTGTTTGGTCGTGGCATTAACCGTGCTGTAATCGTTGAGCGCGCGACTGACCGTGGCCTGTGATAAGCCGAGATGATCTGCAAGGTCTTTGAGGTTGGCCACTGCCGAGCCTTTGATCAGTTTGAAAGCGCTTTCTATGTCCGTATCACGGTTTTAGGCCCTTCGCAATCTTGGCCTGTCGCGATGGTGCGCAAATTTATGCAAACCTCAAAATTTCCCCAATAATAGAGGCATTCGGCACGTCGTGTTCGAAAGGTGCCAGAATGGCTGGTCTCAAAAATATGGTGAATGATCGAATTTGACATTGAAAGCGCTTTCATGAATCGCTACCCAGTGGATATCGGCAAGTCGGAGGTCTCATGGGGATGCAAGGTTCTGTCCAAGCTGCTTTGGTCGCTGATCGGGATGCGGACTGGTGGCGCGGGGCCGTGATCTATCAGATCTACCCACGCTCCTTTCAGGATACGACCGGCAGCGGCATTGGCGATCTGGCCGGGGTCACGCAGCGCTTGCCTTACATTGCGGGGCTTGGTGTGGATGCGATCTGGCTGTCGCCGTTTTTCGCCTCACCCATGAAGGATATGGGCTATGACGTGTCCGACTATTGCGACGTTGATCCGGTTTTTGGCACATTGGCTGATTTTGACGCTCTTGTGGCGCAGGCCCATGCCTGCGGCCTGAAGGTCATCATTGATCAGGTGCTATCCCATACCTCTGATCAGCATCCTTGGTTTATCGAGAGCCGGAACGATGCAGGGGGCGATAGGGCGGATTGGTATGTCTGGGCCGATGCGCGGTCCGACGGGACCCCGCCGACCAACTGGCAATCCGTCTTTGGTGGTGCTGCCTGGACCTGGAATGCCCGGCGCAAGCAATATTACCTGCATAACTTCCTGCCCAGCCAGCCAGATTTGAACCTGCACAATAGCGCCGTGCAGGATGCGCTGCTGGGCGCCGTGCGGTTCTGGCTGGAGCGCGGTGTGGATGGATTTCGGTTGGACACCGTCAACTTTTACTTCCACGATCAGCAATTGCGCGACAACCCTCCGGTTGCCGCCGGGGCGGGCAACGAAGTGCCGGATATGAACCCCTACGGCTATCAGGACCATATCTACGACAAGACGCGGCCGGAAAATATTGGGTTCCTAAAGAGGTTTCGTGCATTGCTGGATCAGTACCCGTGCACCACCTCGGTGGGGGAGGTCGGCGATGGCGCACGCTCCCTGCGGACGATGGCGGAATATACATCGGGCGGGGACCGGCTGCATATGTGTTATTCCTTTGACATGCTGGGCCCGGCCTTTTCGCCAGCGCATTTCCGGGGTTGTATTGCGGCGTTCAATGCGGCGTCGGACGAATTTTCTGATGGCGCATCCTGGCCGTGCTGGGCTTTCTCGAACCATGACGTGATGCGCCATGTCTCCCGCTGGGCAGACCGCTGCGATGACCCTGGGCAACTGGCCAAGCTGGCAGGCAGCGTGCTGATGTCGCTGCCGGGTTCGATCTGCCTTTATCAGGGTGAGGAATTGGGTCTGACTGAAGCGGAACTGGCCTTTGACGATCTGACGGATCCCTATGGCATCACGTTTTGGCCGGAGTTCAAGGGGCGCGACGGGTGCCGTACGCCCATGGTTTGGGAGAGGGAGGCCCCCCATGGCGGGTTTTCCACCGCCACCAAATCCTGGTTGCCCGTGGTCGGTCCGCACAGGGACCAGGCCGTCGATGTTCAATCGGGCGATCCAGCATCCGTCTTGGAGCATTACCGGGCCTTCCTAAAGCTGCGCCGCACCCATCCCGCGCTGGTCAAGGGCGCCATAGAGTTTCTGGACAGTCCGGATGATGGTCTGGCTTTCATCCGCGGTGATGGGACGGAGCGCATTTTGTGCCTGTTTAACCTTGGTCGGCATGACATCGCATTTCATGTACCGAACGGTTTGCGGGCGACGCCCCTGCCGATCGAGAGTTTCACGGCGCAGATGACGGACAACACCGTCACTTTGCGCGGGCATCACGCCTGCCTCGCCACGCTCACCTGAACCCACAACACCCGGAGGATCCCCATGAAAACCCTGTTGCTTGGCGCCGTCAGCGCGCTTGCCCTGACCGCCGCCCCCGCCTTTGCGTTCGAGGATGGCAAGCTGGTCATCTGGATCAATGGGGACAAGGGGTATAACGGCCTGGCCCAGGTGGGGGAGGTCTTTGCCGAGGAATTGGGGATCGAGGTGATCGTCGAACATCCCGAAAGCGTGACCGACAAATTTCAGCAATCGGCGGCGAACGGGCAGGGGCCCGACATTTTTATCTGGGCCCATGACCGGTTTGGCGAATGGGCGGCTGGCGGCCTGATTGTCCCCGTTGATCCGTCCGGAGAGATCAAGGCGAATACCTTTGATTTTACCTGGGATGCGGTCACGTTTGATGGTCAGATCTGGGGATACCCCGTCGCGGTGGAGGCTGTGGGGCTGATCTACAACAAGGCGCTGGTGCCCAATCCGCCAGCCACCATGGAAGAGATCGCCGCGATGAAGATCGACGGCGTCTCAACCCCCATCATGTGGGATTACAACAATACGTATTTCACCTTTCCGCTTTTCATGGCGGGTGGTGGCTATGCTTTTGAAAAGGTGGATGGTTCCTACGATCCCAGCGCTACTGGTGTTGCGAATGATGGCGCCGTTGCGGGGGCTTCGGTCGTCAAATCGCTGATCGATGATGGTGTGATGCCAAGCGGGGTGGATTACGGTGTGATGGATGCCGCGATCAACAAGGGGGAGACCGCGATGGTGATCAACGGACCCTGGGCCTGGTCGAACCTAGAGCAATCCGGCATCGATTTCGGGGTAGCCCCGATCCCGTCCGTAAACGGCCAGCCATCGAAGTCTTTCGTGGGTGTGCTGGCCGCGACGGTCAATGCTGCAAGTCCGAATAAGGATATCGCAAAAGAATTTATCGAGAATTACATGCTCACCGATGATGGGTTGAAAACGATCAATGATGACGTGCCGCTGGGCGCTGTCGCCTCCAAGTCGTTTTCAGAGCAGGTGGCCGATGACGCCAGGATCGCGGCCACGTTGGAGAATGCCAAGGTTGGTGTGCCCATGCCGTCGATCCCCGAAATGGGTAAGTTCTGGGCGGCGATGGAACCTGCCTTGCAATCGATCACTGGCGGTCAAGCCTCTGTCGAGGATGCGTTGAAGGGCGCCGAAGCGCGCATTCTGGCCAAGTAAGCGCCTTTGGGGGCACCCGATGGTGCCTTCGACCAGCCATGGACAGCACCGTGAACACCCCCGCCGACCGACCGGTCTCGCTCCTCTCGGGGTCCATCTTGCGATGGGCCGGGTTGGGCGGCATCGCCTTGATATTCCTCTATGTCGTGTGGGGATTGTACCTGGCGGGGGAGCCGGTTTTTGCAGTCGTGATGTTCACCCTTGGGTCCATCGCGACGGTTCTGTTCGGCTGGGCGCGGTTTTACACATGGCGTTTTGTCTTTCCCGCGGTGGCGGCGGTCGCCCTCTTTATCCTGTTGCCGGTGCTTTACACCTCGGCCATCGGGTTCACCAATTTCTCGGCGCGCAATCTGCTGACATTCGAGCGGGTGCAGGACTATCACCTGGCGCGCATGGACAAGGCAGAAGGCAGCGCGCGCGCCTTTGGTCTGACCGAGGATCGGCGGCTTTACTTCCCCCCAACTGCCGATCAACCCGCGCTGATCACCGACCCGCTGACCGATGCGGAGGCCGGCAACCTCACCGCAACTGTGGCGCCGGTTGAAGCGCCCGGTCTGCAAGCTGTGCGGGAGGTGATCAAGAACCGTGCCGTACTGCAAACCCTGTCGGTCACCGCGCCCGATGGCAGCGTGTTGACCATGGACGGTTTGCGGGAATTTGCGGCAGCCGAACCCTTGTATATCCTAAGCACCGATGGGGTGCTTCTGGCAAAAGATGGCGGCATCCTGACCCCCAACCATAAGACGGGTTTTTACCAGACCGCCGATGGCCAACAGATCTCCCCCGGGTGGCGGGTCGGGGTGGGCTGGCAGAATTTCAACAAGGTGCTGACCTCTGACGGGGTGCGCCAGCCGATGTTGCAGATTTTTCTATGGACGGTTGTCTTTGCCTTTCTGTCCATGGCGCTGACATTCGCCGTTGGTACGGCGCTCGCCGTCATCCTGGATTGGCAGCATCTCAGCCATAAGGGGCTCTACCGCGTCTTGTTGGTGCTGCCCTATGCGGTGCCCGGCTTCATCTCGATCCTGGTTTTCCGCGGCCTCTTCAACCAGAATTTCGGTGAGATCAATATGATCCTGACCGGCCTTTTTGGGATCAAACCCACCTGGTTTACCGATCCGGTTCTGGCCAAGACCATGCTGTTGATCGTGAATACCTGGCTTGGCTATCCCTATTGGATGCTCCTGATTGGGGGGTTCTTGCAAGCGGTCCCGCAAGATCATTACAAAGCTGCGGCCTTGGATGGATCAGGCCCTGTGCGCAACTTCTTTGCCATTACGCTGCCGCAGATCCTGCCGCCATCCGTGCCGCTGCTGATCGCCAATTTCGCGTTCAATTTCAATAATGTCGTCCTGATCCTACTGTTGACCCGGGGCGGGCCAGACATTCCCGGCACCATAATCCCGGCGGGTTCGACTGACCTTTTGGGATCGTTCACTTTTCGTCTGGCCTTTAACGATTCCGGCCAGGATTTCGGCATGGCCGGTGCGATTTCGACCATCATCTTCCTGATCACAGGGATCATCGCCTATGCCAATTTCCGCGTCATGCAGCGGGTGGCCGCCAAACGGAGTGCGCGCGGATGATGGTCGAAGACAAAACCACGCTCAGATGGCGCAAGATCGCCGCCCATGGTTTTATTATCGCCTTTATCGCGCTGATTATGTTCCCGTTCCTGATGGTGCTGTCGATCTCGTTCCGGGAGGGGAATTTCTCGACCGGGAACCTGTTGCCAGAGCGCCCGACATTGGAGCATTGGGCGTTGGCCCTGGGCTTTGACTACACGCGCGCGGATGGGACAGTCATGACACCGCCATATCCGGTGCTGCTGTGGCTGTGGAATTCGATCAAGATCGGGTTGATCGCCTCGGCTGGCGTGTTGTTGCTGTCGACGACCTCCGCCTATGCGTTTGCCCGGATGAAGTTTGCCGGAAAGTCGACGGTCCTGGACGCGCTGTTGATCATCCAGATGTTTCCAGCCGCCCTGACAGTGATTGCCATCTATGCGATTTTCGATGCGCTGGGGCAGGTCGTGCCGTGGATGGGGGTTGATCACCATGGCGCCGTGATCATCGCCTATTTATCGGCGATCACCCTGCATATCTGGACGATCAAGGGCTATTTCGAAAGCATTGATCCCGCCTTGGACAAGGCCGCGCAGATCGACGGTGCCACACCGTGGCAGGCGTTTCGCTATATCTTTCTGCCGCTGGCCTTGCCGATCCTGGCCATCGTCTTTGTGCTGTCGTTCATCTTTCTGGTGAACGAATATCCCGTGGCCTCCGTCTTGCTACGGGATACTGATCAGATGACGCTGGCTGTTGGTGCCCGGCAATATCTCTACCCCCAGAAATACCTGTGGGGGGATTTCGCGGCGGCTGCGATCCTGTCAGGCCTGCCGATCACCGTGCTGTTTCTGATCTGCCAGCGGTTTCTGATTTCCGGGCTCAGCGACGGGGGCGTCAAAGGGTAGGGCAGGGCGATATCGCGCGATAAGCGCCGCCATGTAGTCCATTGCATCGGGCAATTGATCCGCGTCCGCCACCCGCCAATCCCAGTTCCCGCCGACAGTGCCGGGTGTGTTCATCGTGCCCTCGTCACCCAGGCGCATCAGGTCTTGCAGGCACAGGATCGCGACCGCGCATCGCGACGATAGCGTGTAAGCCAGCAATCCATCCAAATCCAGTGTTTCGGCTGTTGGGACGGCTTTGCGTATCTCATCCAGAAACAGCGCGCGTTGATTGGATGACAGCGTGGTCAGCCAGGCCAGGGTGGTTGGAGTGTCGTGGTTACCCAGATACGCCCAACCAACCGCGCGATGGTTTTCCAGAAAATGGATCTGCTGGATGTCGGACTGCCCCACCAACTGCACGACATGCATGCTGGGCAAGCCAAACGCATCGCGCAGATCAAACACCTGCTTGTCTACCGCACCCAGATCTTCGATGATGATCTGTAATCCTGGGATCTGGGCATAGGCGGCTGTCAACAAGGCGGCACCGGGGCCAGGGCGCCAGGCGCCCAATTGTGGGTCGGGCGTTGCGGCAGGGATCGACCAATAGGCGGCCAGGGCGCGAAAGTGATCGATGCGGAACCGGTCATAAAGGCGTTGCGCCCGTGCCAAACGCCTGATCCACCACCCGTAATCGTCGCGGGCCAGAGTCTCCCAATCGTAAACCGGGCTGCCCCAACACTGACCATCGGCACAAAAGTAATCGGGCGGCGTACCCGACAGCTGGGCTGGCCGACCGACCCGATCCAGTGCAAAATGGCCGCGATTGGCCCAGACATCGGCGCTGTCACCATCAACGTAGATCGGGACATCGCCCACAATCTCTACCCGGTGTTGGGTTGCGAATGTGCGCAGTGCAAACCATTGCCGATGAAACAGGTATTGCTCCAACACGTACCGATCGGCGATGTCGCGATGTATCGCCATGATGTGGTTAACGCTCGCTGGATCGCGATCCCGCAGCGCATCGGGCCACTCCCACCATGGCGTGGTGCCGCCTTGCACTTCGCGGATCGTGGCAAAGGCCACGTAGTCTGTCAGCCAGTCGGCTTCTGCAGCGCGAAAGGCAGCCATCCCCTCACGGTGGGATGCCGCCGCTGGCGCGGACCGAACCCAGTTGGACAGTTGATCAAAGCAGTGCAACCGATGAGCGCGGACCGCATCAAAGTCATAGCGATCAGACGGTCCGGTATAGTCCGCCACATCGGGGAAGCCATCAGCGGCCAGGTCATCGAAATCCACAAAAGCGCTGTTCCCACCCATGGCGGATTTCGCCATATAGGGCGAGTCCTGGTCGTCCAGCGCATCGGCGGGCAGGATCTGCCAGATCGCAATGCCGCGGTCAGCCAACAGCCGAACAAACCGACGGGCTGACGCCCCCAATGTGCCACAGCCAAAGGGGCCAGGCAGACTGCTGATATGGCAGAAAATGCCGGTTGATGCTGTCTGTCTTGGCACCGGAACGTCCTTGTTTTCTGTGGTATTGGCCCGGTTTAAGGGCGCGTCATGGTGAGCGTGGCCAGCGTCGCGCCACAGTCATAGGCTAGTTGATCCGCCGGTCCGAGAACGTCAACGACATGGGGGTCACAATTGCCATCGTGCCCGCCACCAAAGCGATATTCTCCCTCGAATTCATTCACGCGGCGGGTCAACAGATCGCCGTCCTCGGGGAACCCTTCGTTTGATTGCACGACCACTTGATAGCCCCACTCAGCCGGCGTGCCGTCACCCAACGCGGCCTTCGCGACGTAACCGGTGATCCGCGTCCCATTGGCGCTGACATCCGTGGCGACCAAGATATCTGCGGCGAGATCTTTGGCCTTTGGTATCTCTGCCATGACGCGCGTCTGGGGCTGTGGTGAGACGATGATAGCCCTGTCCCAAGCGGCATCCGGGGCAAAGGTGATATTCAGCCCCGGAAGGCCAGCGACATGACCGCCGGTGCCCGTATCCACGAAGACGAAGAATAGTTGCACGTCAAAGCCACCTGCCATGTTCCATTCATTCTGAACCGGAGTCGCGATGTCGAAGTCGAGGCGCAACCGCTCCGCTTCCTCCGTGACCGAGAATGCCAGCAGATCGAACGCGCCGGGGCGGAATACCGGGTTGGTCGGGTAGATCAGCGCTCCTGCTCCTACATCGTCGCCCGCCGGATCTGTGAATGTAAGGCCATCGGCGCATGCGGGCAGCGCAAAGGCGGCCGTCAGGATAAGGCTGGCGAGGGGCCGCATCATGGTCATCTCCCTATGGTTTGGGTTTCAAAATCCAGATGGACTGGGCCGGTACCGTCAGGGGCAGCACACCGCCGGTGGCACGGAAAAGATGATTTCCCAACTGCTCCACCCATTCGGCATCATGGTCCACCGGGATTGCGGCAGAGGCGTCCTCCACCCCGCGATTGACGGCAATGATTACAGTCTCTTCGTCCTGCGAACGCGCAAAGATCAAAAGGTCACCGTCATCGGAAAGTGCCTGGAACGCCCCCATGGAGAGCGCAGGTGATGCATGTCGGATCGCGATCAGCCTTTTGTAATAATCCAGCATTTCAAGGTCTTGCGGCTGCCCCGCGCCCGGGAGGATGTCGGCCAAGCCCCAGGGCATGTCGGACCGGTTACTTGGCCATTCGCCAATGTCGCGCGCCACCTCTTCACCGTAATAGATGATTGGCATCCCGACCGAGGTCATTTGCAATCCCGCTGCCAGTTTGAACAGGGTCTTGTCGCCGTTCAATTCGTGCAGCAGGCCGGGTTCGTCATGACCGGACAAGTAATGGGCCAGCACGGCGCCAGGTGTGTGTTTATGTCGCTTTTGCAGATACCCTTGGGCAAAGGCGACGGTGCGAGACCGCCCCAACAACCAGTCCCCGACGGCCCCGCGGAAGGAGAAATCGATCCCGCCGGTCATCAATCCGGGCTCGAAATAGCGTTTGGACAGGGCGCTGGCATCGGCGCCCCAGACCTCTCCCAATGTCAGGAAGTGCGGCCCGAAACGATCTACCACCAAAGACTGGTTCTGGGCCAGCACGGCAGGCTCCACATGTTTGGCCGTATCGATCCGGTAGCCATCAAATCCGATGCGGTCGACCCAGGCAGCATGGGCGTTCAGGACATGGCGCGTGGCATCGGGACGCTCCGTTTTTAGGTCAGGCAGCCCGAACAGGCAGGTGGTCAGGTCATCCGTCCCGCAATCGTCGTTCTGCCGTATCCAATCGGGGTGTATATCGATGAAATCACTGCCATAGCCCACATGGTTGAACACCACATCAACAAGCACTTTCATATTGAGGGCATGGGCCTGATCGACGAGCGCTTTCAGATCCGCCTCGCTTCCCATGCGCGGGTCAAGCGCCGTAAAATTGTCTGCCCAATAACCGTGATAGGCCCAATCGGGAAAGCCTGCGCCTTCGACGTAACCGTCGATATTGTCGACAATCGGCGTGATCCAAAGAGCTGTCACGCCCAGTTCATCGAGGTATGGCAACTGGTTGGTCAGACCTTTCCAATCCCCGCCGTGGAAATAGCCGGGCTTGCTCGGGTCGGTTTCATGGGCATTGGGCAAGCCATCGGCAAATCGATCCGGGATGACAAAGTAAAGAACTTCTTGGTTCCAGTCATGCAAAGCGGGCTTGCCGTGCTGGTCGGCCACCACCAGCGAGGCAGATCCGAGTGTGGCGCATGTGGCGATCATCTTGGTGAATTGCATGCTGATCTCTCCAAAAGGATTATCCCGGGGCCGGATCCAAGGGATCATCCAGCCCAGGAATGCGGACCTGACTTTAAAACCAGGTCTCGAACTGGACACCGTAGGACATGCCCGAGGTTTCATCCCCGAACGCGGTTTGACTGTCGATCGCGCCAACCTCGCTCCATCCACCATGGGTCGCGAAGACGCGCAATTGCGGGCGGGACCAGAATCCCGGTTTCCCGAATGTATAGATCCCGGCAAGGGTGGTCTTGGTCAGGTCGCGCGTATTGCCGTCTTCGGTCACCTGATCATAGCCAACCTCCAACGCTACGGCGAAATTGTCGTTGATCGTGTATTGCGGGCGCACCCCGACCGACGTCCAGGCCGTCTTGTTTCCATCATCATTGTCAACTTGATGGAGGCCGACAAAGAACAACTCTGTTTTTTCTCCGACCGGAACCAGCCCATGGACCTGGGCGCGGGTCAGACTGCGATCACTACCGGCAAAGGCCGCGCCATCCCCGAAAAAGCCCCAGGCCGCCCCTTCGGAATACATCAGGCTGCCTTTCAGGAAGCCGCCGTAGAAGTTGTTCTTTTGCAGATGGGCCCGGATGGCAAAGCCTTCATCGCCGGCTTGATCCTCATCGACCATTGCGTAGGCCAGGCCAATCTCGGCGATCAGATCCTCGCCCAGTTCTATGTTCTCGATCCGTCCGTCCAGCGTGACGACCGTGTTTTCCTCGTCGGTAAAGGCCGCAACGGACAGATCACCGAAGCCCAGCTTCACATTCTCCAACCCGACGCCGTAGCCGTTAAAGTTGGAGTAATCCTCGTAATAAAAATCGATGATGTGGATGTCTTTGCGTTTGTAGTACCGCCGCCCGGCCCATAACGTGCTGTCCTTGAACGCTCCTTCGCCAAAGCCCTTATAACCGACCCATAGTTCACGCAGAACGATATCGGTCTCGATGTCACCGCTGAACCGCAGATCGTTGCTGTCGCCCGCGATATGGTAGCGGATGCCGCCCACGATCTGGCTGCCATTGGACAGGTCCGTGCTGGCGTTGAACCCGAACTCACCATAGAAATCGGCTTCGTTGCCGAGGCGGTATTTGGTCCAGGCGCCATTCAGTTGCATCTTGACGAAATCGCTGCCTTCCGTCTCACCCACACCGAGGCGAAGATACCCCGTTTGAGAGAATTTGAATTCCGCTTGTGCCGCACCGCCACTGGCAATGACCAAGGCTGCGAGTGTCCCGAGAGTTTGTTTTTTCATGGTGTCCTCCGTTGATCCGGTTGTGACCGGTTTGTTGTTTTTATGGTTGCGCGCATGGCTCATCCGGTCGCGGATGCGGGTGCGCATTCGCGTCGGGTTTTGCCCAAGGCTGTTGGATTGACCCGGCCGTGACCGGGCGGGGGTGTCAGGTTAGGATCGGTATCTCATATTTCCCCCGGACCAGCCTTTGGCCTGGCAATCGATTGTCCAAAAATCAACTCACAAGGCAGGCTGATGCCGTGCCGTTGCACGGGTGTCGTGCCAGCCTTGCTGACCGCTGCGGTCAGGTCCGCCAAGGGGCCGCTTGTATCCGTCCAGTCGAAATATGTGCGGCAAAGTTCTGGTAGGCCGGGGGGCAGGTGAGCGATCCGTCCCCCATCATCATGCGCCACGACAGACACATCACCCGGGATGGTTAGCCCCAATTCTTCAAGGATTACCGCCAGCTCAGCCGCCACCGGAACGGAGCCGCACATAATTGCTGTCGGCGCGGGGCCGAGCCGTTCTGAAAACAGCCCCAGAACGTAGGATCGCAACCGTGAGGCATTGCCACCTTCCAGAAATTCAAGATGAGTCAAAACCTCCTGCCGGGCCGCCGCCAATGTCGCGCGATAGACGGCGGAACGGTGGATGGCATGGGTCGTTGTGGCGTCATCCTGGATGATCGCAATCCTGCGATGGCCCAGATCCAAGAGCGCATGCAAGGGATCCCGCACAATCTGTGCATTATCCACAGTGACGAAGGGGACGGCACAGCCGTCGGCCGGCAATCCGTGCACGACAAAGGGAAACTTGGCGTCGGTCAGAAAATCGATCCGTGCGTCGTTCTGCATGGGTGCCCCCACGACAAACGCGTCCACGATGCCGCGTTTTATCATGTCTTTGTATTTCAGGATGACGTTCTGATGAGGTGGTTTGACCGAAAACACGAGGTCATAGCCGCGTTCCGACAATTCAAAGGAGAGTTTCGACACCAGTTCCAGAAAGTCCGGGCTGCCGTTATGGCGGGTTTGGCGGACCAGCTCCAGATCGGCGATCAGGCAAATGATGTTGGATTTGCCGGAGACGAGTGATTTGGCTGCCCGGTTGGGCACATAACCCAGTTCGCGCGCGGCGTCCTGGATCTTGGCCTTGGTATCGGGGTGAACGTCATCGAATCCGTTCAAGGCGCGGCTGACAGTGGCCGTCGAAAGGCCAAGCTTCGCGCTGATATCTTTGAGCGTTGCCAAATCACTCCTCCTAAAGAGCAATCTAATCGTTTAGATCACCATAAGTGAGATTCTGTTCCTGTAAACAGAAAAGATATAAGGAGCGTAATTTCGTTACTAAGTAGCAGAATAAAAAATCTAATCGTTTAGATTTTCACTAAGCCATGACAGCCTTGCATCGCTTACGGCCTGCCATCCGTTCCGCTTGTCTGGTCCCGTGCTCGTTTTCGGAGCTGCGACGGTGTTTCGTCAAAATGTCTGCGGAACTGCTCTATGAAGTGCGAGATGCTGTCATAGCCGACCTCCATCGCGATCTCTGTCACGCTTTTGCGGCCTTGGATCAGAAGGCTCCGCGCCCGGGCCATGCGTTGCTCCAGCAGCCACTTGGCCGGTGACGTTCCAAAAACCCGTTTGATATCCCGATTGAACGATGCGGGCGAACGGCCAGCCAAGGCAGCGAGTTCCGGCATCGTCAAAGTACCGCTACCTGCCTGCCGCATGATCTGATGCAGGTTGATGGCCGGTCCGTCCCCGCGCCCATCGCGAAGGGCGGCGACTAGCGGGCCATGATCGGCCAGAGCCGCCAAGAGGTGTAACAATTCAACGAGTTTGGCGCGCACAAGATCCTCGTCAACGGCCAGATTTTCGTAGATGTCCACAACACTGTGCATGAAAGTGGACATCCGGTGACGTGCCGGGATCCGGTAAAGGCCCGATGTCGCCTCCTCCGCCGCCGGCGGCGCATTGTGGCGCGTCAGAAAGTTATCGATCACCGTATTGGACAGGAAGATCAGGACAGCTTCCAGCGGCCCCTCCTTGGACACGAAATCTGAATGCAGGATTCGGCCCTGGGGCAGCACAATCAGCTCCTGCGGCCCCATCACGACATCCGGTCGCCCGGTCTGACTGAACCGCTCCGTGCCGCGGATCAGGAAACACAAGAACGGCATGCTGGACAGGAACGTCACAAACCGCAGGTCGCTGTGAACCGTCTTGTGCAGGATCGTGCCGTGGCGCCCCGTCAGGATCTGACGGGGCGCTGCGAAATCGGTCAGACTGTCCGGCAGCACCATCGCGGTCAGTCGGTCAGATATGTCGTTCAGCGCGCGCGCCCCGGATGTGTTGGCGATGGATAGTCCAACCATTTGGTTGCCATGACGACGATGCGTCACTTTGGCAAGTCAACCTGATTGAAACGGGGCAAGGCTGATCGGACGGGGTTAGCGCGCTTTATCCATCGCCGTCAGATTGGGCTCAGATGTCACAGGAAAGGAGACGGATATGAGTATTTGGGTCACGTTGAACCTGGAGGTCGCGACTGATAAAGCTGCGGCGCTGCAAGGCTTTCTGGAGGAAAAATTACCGACCGTCCGTGGCTTTGCCGGGGCGCTGTCGGTCACGGTTTATCAGGATCCTGAAAGCCCCAGGATGCTGATCCTGGAGGAATGGATGTCCAGACAACATCATCAGGATTATATCGCCGCCATTACGGAAAACGGGGTCATGGCGCAGTTGGCCGGTTTCATGGCCGCACCGCCGCGTATCGAGTATTTCACGCGATCGGTGATCTGATCGGCGCGGCGGGACGGTTGGCTCCGTCGGGAGCCAACCCAAGGGAAGCTATGAGTGTCCTGTCCAGGTCGGGCCCGCCGGGTCATCTGTCGCGGTCACGCGGTAAAGGCTTGCTTCACCGGTCATGGAGGGGGTCAGCGCGTGGGCCTCGTTGGGGTTGAGCAAGCAGGTATCGCCCGGATTAAGGACGGTCTCGCCCCCTTGCCAGTTCAGCTTCCAATGGCCGCGCACCGGCATCAGCACGGTATGCTTATCTCGGCTCATCATGTCAGGCGGCAGCGACCTGCGGGTCAGGAAATCCACCTCGAATCCGGGCTTGTCTGGCAGCAGTGCATCCGCGCCGATCACCTGTGCCGGGGCCGTGGCCGACAGCGCCACAAGATCCCAGTACCGGGCGACATGGCCCGGGATCACCGCATCAACCGGCAATTCCGGATAGCTGGCCAGGGCCGTGTCTGACAGGATGGGCATGGGGGAGAGGCCATCGGGCAAAACCTCACCCTTCGCGCTATCATAAAGCACGCCGTTCTCTCCCAGAACCAAGCCGTGGGCGCGAGCCTCTTCGATCACTTGCGGGGCCCAGGTCACACCGCCGCCTGCATCATCCCCGCCCAGGATGGCCATGATCATCCCGTAATCGGTGCCGACATTTTCGAACCCGCGGAAGATGCCGGTGGGAATGTTGAATATGTCGCCTTCATTGGCGATCAAAGATCCGGCATCGCCATACCGCCCCCAAAAGAAGCGCCAGCGGCCTTTCAGGACAAAAAACACCTCTGCCGTGGTGTGGGAATGCAGGCTGTTGCGACAATTGGGTGGCTGGCCCGCCGCGCCGATGTTAAATCCGGGCGTTTCGCGAATATGCACATGCTGGTCGGGGCTTTCGGACACGCCGCCGCCGATGATCGTGAAGTTTTCCTTCCGGTCGCTGCCCGGCGTATGGGCGTCGATGAAGGCGGTCTTGCAGGGCTTCAGGTCGCCATACCGCACGATCCGTGCCTCGATCCCGGTTGTGCTCTGGTCCAGCATTGTGTCTCCTTCGCGCTGCGGTCAGGCCGCCGTCCAGCCACCATCGACCATCAGGGCCGATCCGGTGATCAGGGCAGAGGCGTCAGAGGCCAGAAATTGCACGGCCCCCATGATATCTTCGACTTCACCGACCCGGCCCAGCAGGATCTTGTCTTCGATCCAGGCGCGGCGTTCGGGGTTGTCAAATGTGGGTTTGGTCAGGGCCGTCAGAATGAAGGTCGGGCAGATTGTATTGACCCGGATGCCCGCAGGACCCCATTCGATGGCCATGGATTTGGTGAAGCCTTCGACGGCGTGTTTGGTGGCGGAATAGACGGCGCGGTCGATTCCGCCGACTTGCGCCATCTGGCTGGAGATATTGATCAATGATCCCGGCTTGCCTGCCGCCGCCAGACCGCTTGCGACGGCACGGGTCATGAAATAGGCGCCCTTGAAGTTTAGATCCGACACGAGATCGAAATCCGCCTCCGTCGTTTCAACCGCAGGGCTGTGCTTGGCGACACCGGCGGAGTTCACCAGAATATCGAAGGGGCCATGTTCCGCGATCAAGGCCTCGGTCGCCGGGATGTCGGCGGCATCTAGCATCAGTGCAGTGGCCGTGTGGCCCGCCGCTGTCATTTCTGCCACCAAGGCGTTCAACTTGTCGGCTGACCGGGCCGCGGCGACCACATGGGCGCCCGCCTCCGCCAGCGCCGCAGCACAGGCCCGACCGATGCCTGAAGAGGCACCCGCCACCAGGGCGACCTTGCCGTCAAGCCGCATCGATGGGGTTCGGGGCAGGGGGTTAGGTCTGGTCATTCTGCGAGTCTTTCGTTCTGTCGCGGGTGGTGCCGCGTTCAATAAGTTCGCTGGTGATCTTGACATGGCGCACGGGCATGGCGGCTCCGCTGATCATCTGCATCAGCATATCGACGGTGGCGTCAACCATCCGGTTCGCAGGTTGGCACAGGGTTGTCATGTTGAAATCCTGCCAGGCAGCCATCTTTACGTCATCATAGCCGATGATCGAGACATCGCCGGGGATATCCAAGGCCAATTCGTGGCGCAACACCTCCATCACGGCAAAGGCCATGTGATCATTGCCCACGAAAACTGCGTCGGGGCAGTCGGGTGTTGCAAAGACCTGTCGCGTCACAACCTTGGCATGGTCCCGGTCATAATGGCTGTCGATGCAAGCCACAGGTGTTTGCCCGGGATCGGCCAGCCCGGCGAGAAATCCGTTCATGCGGTCAAGGCCCGTCAGGGATCCTTGCCAGCCCGAGACATGGGCGATCCGTTTATGTCCCCGGCGCACCAGCAGATGTGCGGTTTTGCGACCACCCTCAAAATTGGCGGCCGTCACCTTAGGGATCATCGCATCCTCTTGACCGCGGTTGAACAGGACCAGGGGGATCCCTGGGCGGTCCAACTCCCGCGTCAGAGACAAGGTGGCACTGATCGAGGCGAGGATCATCCCCGCAACCTGCAGCCCCATAATGTCTTTTACAACGCTATCGACGTTGTTTTCGTCGTTCGAAGCGGTGACCAGCAGCGCATGGTAACCGCGTGCCTTGAGGCAGGTCGAAAACCGCTCAATCGCTTCGGCATAGAACGGGTTCTCAAGGTAGGCGACGACCAGACCGATGATGTTGGACCGGCCCGTGATCATGGCGCGTACCAAGGTGTTGTGCCGATATCCCAGCGCGGTGGCGGCCTCCATCATGCGGGCCCGCATGGCCGGAGAGACCCGGGCGTCGGAGGCAAAGACACGGCCAACGGTTGGCTGGCTCACACCGGTCGCCCGTGCCACATCCACCGATGTCACCTTACCGCATGTCATGATCTGCCCTATTCCGTCTCCATCGCGTAAGCTGTGCCTAAGCGTAAGCTACCGGTCGCAAAATCCGGTCTGAGCTGCCTGACACACATCGCCGTCCTCCTCAGCCTGGCAGCGTGGCCGCCCCTGCATAGGGAACATTCACCCCGCCATAGCGGCGCACCCGCACATTGCATTGCTCGGCATGGCCGGCAAACCCTTCCAGCAAGCACAGGCGGGAGCCATAGGCGCCGATCTTTGCCGCCGCCTCATCCGTCGTGATCTTTTGATAACTGTGGGTTTTCAGGAATTTGCCGACCCAAAGACCACCTGTGTAGCGTCCGGCCTTCTTGGTCGGCAGCGTGTGGTTGGTGCCGATCACCTTGTCCCCGTTGGCGACATTGGTGCGTGGGCCCAGGAACAGTGCGCCGTAGCAGGTCATCTTCTTCAGGAACCAGTCATCGCGGTCGGTCATCACCTGCACATGCTCGCTGGCGATGTCATCGGCAACGGCCAGCATGTCGTCATAACCATTGCAAAGGATGACCTCCCCGTAATCCCGCCAACTCACTTTTGCCGTGTCGGCGGTTGGCAGGATCTCCAACAGGCGGTCAATCTCAGCCAATGCGCCCTCGGCCAGTTTGCGCGAGTTCGTCACCAGAACGGCGGGGCTGTTATAGCCATGCTCGGCCTGGCCCAGCAGATCGGTCGCCACCATCTCGGCATCGACGGTGTCATCGGCGATGACCATGGTTTCGGTCGGCCCGGCGAACAGATCGATGCCAACGCGCCCAAATAGCTGCCGCTTTGCTTCGGCCACGAAGGCATTGCCAGGACCGACCAGCAAATGCACCGGATCAATCGTTTCCGTCCCCAGAGCCATCGCGCCCACAGCCTGAATGCCGCCCAGAACATGGATCTCATGCGCGCCGCCCAGATGCATGGCGGCGATCACGGCGGGGTTTGGCTCTCCGTTGAACGGCGGGGTACAGGCCACGATCCGCGGCACACCGGCGACCTGCGCCGTTGCGACCGACATATGGGCCGAGGCGACCATGGGGAACTTGCCCCCGGGTACGTAGCAGCCCACCGACTGTACGGGGATGTTCTTGTGTCCCAGGATCACGCCCGGCATCGTTTCCACCTCGATATCGGTCATCGAATCCCGCTGGGCCTGGGCAAAGACCCGCACCTGTTGCTGGGCGAACCGGATATCGGCCATGTCACTGTCCGACACCTTGGCCATCAGGGCCGCAATCTCATCCGCGCTCAGCCGGTAGCTGTCCCGGTCGTAGCTGTCGAACTTGTTGGCGAGTTCGCGCACCGCCGCATCGCCGCGCGTTTCGATATCTTTGAGGGTCCCGGCCACGATTTGCGCCGTCTTGGCATCGTCTGCCGCTCGGTCAGCCTCGGGTTTGCCGGATTTGAGATATTCGATGGTCATGTCCGTCACAGCCTTTCGAAAGGTACAAGTTTGTGGAGGGCTGCCTTGGCCGACCCGAATTCAGCCGTCATAGACCGGCGAGATCCGGGGCAAGGCGAGCGAGAGAATGGGGATATAGGCGACGATCAACAATGCCACGATCATCTTGCTTTGCGTGGGGGGCAACACGATCTGCACCAGCGCAGGCGGGATCTGTTCCAACGCGATACCTGTCCAGGAAATGGCGGTAAGGACCAGCAAGATTATCGCCCCCAATATGGTGACGATGACCGTAGGCTCGAACCACTCTTCCAGAAATTGCATCGTTTCGCCCCGAATCTGACTACGATACGGCGGTTATGAACATGTCGTAAAAGCCATCCGCGACCTTGGTGCGGATATTGGCTGTAATCGCGCCGTCCATGCTATCGCAGGAGCGCTTTTTGTCCGCGACCGGTCGCTCGTTGAGGACCAGACCTGCCTCTTTCAACTCACGCTGCTTTGCCATCGTCTCTGCCGGTATCTCATCAACCAGCGCGCGGCTTTTATTGCCGAGGCCATCGTACCAGTTCAAATCGGCCATCCACAGTTCGGGCCAATAGACATGACCGGTCAGGGAACCATATTTCTGCGCCTCACGGCACCGCTGGATCACCATGGAACTCATCACGCTTTCTGCCTATCGATCAGGCTTTGCCGGAGCGAGGAGTAGATCTCCCCCCAGGTCTGCGGCAAAGGCACCGCATCAATGGAGTGCCCGGCTTTGCGGCTATCAATCGGCGCCCGGTCATTGATGCACCTGCGGCCCCCCAGTTCCATGAAGCGCATATTGTTGATGCAGCCATCCGACCGCGTCTCAAGCTGCTCTTCGAAATAGCCGAATGCCTGGTACAGGGGGCAGTTTTCAGGCGTTGCATGCCCAATTCGGGTCGTCGTGTCCGCCAGGGCCGAAGATGCCACGACAGCGCCAAGCGCCAATCCAAGAATGGGCATGTGCTTGATGATTTTCGCCTCCCACGGATCCGCAGCTTTGCGCGTTGTATAGGTATGCAAGTACGTACACGTGAATATTTTCTGAAATCAATCCCTTTTTGAATTCCTATGCAAAACCCAGGTAGGGGTTGTTAGGTGACGATCAGTCCAGCGGATTGGCGATGCCACAATCGGGCATAGAGGCCGTCCTGCGCTAACAGATCGGCATGGACGCCATTTTGGACAATCGCGCCATCATCCAGCACGAGTATCCTGTCCATCTGAGCAATGGTCGAAAGACGGTGCGCGATGGCGATGACCGTCTTACCCTTCATCATACCATAAAGCGTTTGCTGGATCTGGGCCTCGACCTCGCTATCCAGTGCGCTTGTCGCCTCGTCGAGTATCAAGATCGGCGCATCTTTCAGGATCACGCGGGCCAAGGCGATACGTTGACGCTGCCCACCCGACAGCTTTACGCCGCGCTCTCCGACATGGGCATCGTAGCCGGATTTGCCGAAACTGTCCCGCAGGTCATCGATGAAATCATGGGCTTTGGCCTGGCGGGCCGCGGCTATCATTTGCGCCTCACTCGCATCGGGGCGGCCATACATGATGTTGTCGCGGATCGACCGGTGCAGCAGCATGCTATCTTGTTGCACCATGCCGATCTGCGCGCGCAGGCTGTCCTGGCTGACGGTGGCGATGTCGCGTCCATCGATCAGGATTTGACCACCCTCGGGATCGTAAAGACGCAAGATCGCCTTGACCAAGGTGGACTTTCCGGCGCCGGAGCGACCCACTAGCCCGACCCGTTCACCGGGGGCAATTGTGAAACTGATATTCTGGATCCCGCCACCGGTGCGCCCGTAATTGTGGGTCAGATTGCAGACCTCGATCCGGCCGCCGGACAGCGGCAAGGTTCCAGCGGTTGGCGCATCGATCAGGCCAATGGGCTGAGCTACGGTCTCCATCCCCTCGGATATGATGCCAAGCGCGCGGAAGAATGCGGACAAGGCCGCCAAGATCCAGCCGGTCATCGCATTGATCCGAAGGGCCAGCGCCCCGGCAGCGGCGACGACGCCGACAGTGGCGGTGCCGTTGGTCCACATCACCAGGGACCAACCGATGATGCCTGCGATCAGCACACCGTTCAGCACGACAAGACCCGCATCCATAGCTGTGACGATGCGATTTTCGGCCATGTAGGTCCTGCGATGATTTTCGAGGATGCCAACGGCTGTATCCGTCTCCCGGCTGGTATGGGAAAACAGTTTGACCGAATTGATGTTGGCATAGCTGTCAACGACAAAGCCAAGGGTGCGGCTGCGCGCGGCGGAACTGGCACGGGCAGCGGGCCGTATCCGTTTCAATGACCAGCGCAGCAGTACAGCGTAAAGGATCAGCCAAAGGCCTAGCGGGATCAGCAACATCGGATGGGCATTGGCCAGCAACACACCAGCGCCGACCAAATAGGCCACGGTGAAGGCCAGCGCGTTCATGATCTGAAACACGAGGTCACCCGTTGCAGCGGGCATCTGCACCACGCGGTTGGCGATGCGGCCCGCAAAATCGGCTTCGAACCAGCCGACGGGTTGGCGCAGGACATGGCAATGCGACCGCCACCGTCCCAAAGCGGCAACATTGGGCTGGATGGCGTTTTTGATCAGCGCGGTATCCAGGGTTTGGATCGCGGGCCGCATGATCAGGACAAAGATCAACACCGCGATCAGTTCCCAGCTGTGGTTGGCCCAGAATGTGGCAGGGGAGGCTCCGGCCAGCAGGTCGACCAAACGGCCCAGATAAAAGATCAAGACCAACTCTGCCGCGGCAGTGGCAAAGGCGGTGCAGGCATTCAGCGCAAGCAGCCTGCGAAAGGGGCGCATCATCGACCAGATGAACGGGCCGATCCGGTTGGGAGGGACGTCATGCTGCGGCTCGGCCGTGTACGGATCAACGAGGTTCTCGAAGAATTGGAATATCCGCGTCACCGGGGGAGGCTCACTTCAATGGTCCGGGGGGCCGTGCGTTAGATAGCCATATTAGAATGCCGCGGCCGGTTTTGCCACCAAGGGACGGCTGCTCAATTGGTCGCGCCATTCCCGCCCAGCTTCTGAAATCGCCGCCGCTAACCTGCGCTCAGACGCAGGCTAACGGGCAAGCTTGGTGTCAGGAGAAGAGCAGGCCGCCATTGATATCCACATTCGCCCCCGTGATGTAGGAACCGTCACTTGAGGCAAGGAACGCGACCAGATTGGCAACCTCATCCGACTGGCCTTCGCGCTTTAGTGGCGTGTTGCCGGCCACTGCGGTGCGCACTTCAGGCTTAGTGAAAACGTTGTGAAAATCGGTGTCGATCATGCCGGGGCAGACGCCGTTCACGCGGATATCGGGGGCCAGTTCCTTGGCCAGGCCACGCGTCCAGGTCAGCAACGCCCCCTTGGATGCCGCATAGACCGAGGCACCAGGACCGCCGCCATCCCGTGCTGCCTGGCTGACGATGTTGACGATTGCACCATCTGTCATGTGTTGCAGTACGGCATTTGTCAGCAGGAAAGTCGAGGTCACGTTCAGATCCATGACCGTGTTCCAATGTTCCAGCGACATTTCCGTCACCTTGACCCGGGCGACAAGTCCGCCGGTATTATTGACCAGCACGTCGATTCCGCCGAATTCCGCTGCGGTGCGGTCCGCAAGGGCGCGGGCCTCATCAGCCTTGGTCATGTCACCCTGCATTGCGAAAGCCCGCCCACCTGCGGCCTTGATCTCGGCCACTGTCGCGTCGGCTCCGTCAGAGGATGAGAAGTAGTTGACCGCAACCGCAGCCCCGGCCGCCGCCAATTTCAGGGCGCAGGCCCGCCCGATATCGCGGCCAGCCCCGGTGACGATTGCTGTTTTGCCTTTAAGGTTCATTCTTTTTCCTTTGGTCTCAATCTAGCGGCCGACATCGAATGTCTTGGGCACGGTTACTTTGAAGGTTTGTTCGTCGGCGTCCGTGAAATACAGATCGCAGTCATATCCCTGATCATCGAGGAAGCTGAAAATTCGGCGCGGTTTATCGGCGGGGTAGGGCACCAGCAGGGTCGCGATCCGGTGGCGCAGCGCGCGCGGAAACTTGGCATGCAGACAGGTGCTGACGGGCAGGCCGTCATAGTCTGCCGGATCCACGTCCGGAAAGCCCGTGACCTGTGACAGAGTCGGCGCGCCGGCTTCCGACATCAGGACCTGGCCGTAAAAGCCCGCCTTTTCACCGGAATACCGGAAGGTCGTATCGCCCAGCTTCATCGGTGCATTGGCATGAAGCAGGAAGTCGACCTCCACCGGCTCCGTCGCGTCGACAGCGTCCACGATGACGAAATAGCTATTGCTGACGAAATAGACGTCGCGCAGCACCGAACTCACTTCTGGCGTCAGCGATTGATAGGCCGCCGTCGCATCCCCTTGAATATAAATGTGATCGCCCCGATCCTCGGCCACCGTGATCCGCCCGGTGGCGCGCATGGCCTTTGCCTTATCCTTGCCCGCATATTGGCCCTGGCCCTTGATCAGGATCGCGTTCTTGGACCGGGTCTGGCGCCGCCAGTTCTGATGCATCGAGGAGTTGAAGGCCACATAGTGACCGGACTGGATCGCGAGATCCTCTCCAAAACCTGCCAGGCAGAATGCATTCTGGTCGCCGTGGCTGTGGCTGATCGACCCGAACGGCGAGGATTTCATGACGAACTGAATATGCGCGCCGGGGTCGTCCATCTTGTGCTGCAGCGCGACCCAGCCGATGCCCTTGAAATAGCGCAAGGTGGGCATGTCAGAGGGTGACGTGGCGGCGACCGCCCCGAAATCATGCAGGTACACCATCTCGTCAAAATTGAAATCCCACCAGCCCCAGTTGTAGAACGCCATCTCGGTCCCGGGATCGTTGCGTTTGACCTCCTCATGGTACCAGGCATAGGCACCATTGCTGGTTACCCCTGCATATTGGCGCAGGTTATAGCCGATCTTGAGGCAGGGCAGATCGCCCATCGTGCTGTCATCGCCGAACGTGGCGCGGCGAGTATCCGGTGCTTTGGTGTAAAGTGGAAAGTCCCCGGTCTTTTGAAAGAAGGGACGCCGGTAGATATCGATCCCGCAAAAGGATTTCAGCTGGTTGGCTGCATCGATCAGATAGGCCATTCCCGTCATCCAGTAATGTGGCCCCTCAGCCCAGCCGCCATCGCTGTCACCCCAGGGAGAATAGACGGTCGACAGGAACTCCACCGCATAATCCAACCAACCGCGCGCCTCCTCCGCTTCATCTAACAGCGCGATGGAGGCAGGGATCAGCACGGCCGAAACCGCGCGCACGGCATGGCTGTCAAACGGAAAAAGATGAATGTTGGCATGTTTGATAATGTGGTCCGCAGTCTCCCGCGTGCGCACCAACAGTGCCTGCCGCACCGTGTCGCGCTCCTCGGGCGACATCTCATCCTGCAGCCAATCGTATCCCCAGGCGAGTGCCAGGTTCACGCGAAACGCCCATTCATCCGTATACCCGCGCGACGTTGTGCCCGCCGGATCCCAATCCGCGACGGCCAGCAACCACGCCTTGGCGCGGGCGGTCATCGCAGCGTCACCTGTGATCTGGCCGCCAATGGCCAGATGGCGGACGGCATACATGGCTTCCTGGCAATCGATGTAGGTCTGCCGCCAGATTGGCGCGACACGCTTGTGATTAGGGTAACCCCCCGGTTCGGGTATAATATCCCGATCCATCCAGGGCTTGACCGATTTGTCGTAAAAGACCTCCCAGGCGCAATGGCTGGGATCCTCGGTCACGGCTTTGGCAAAGGCGTCGCGCTTGGCCCGCGATAGCCACAGCCTGGGATGCGCCATATCGGCAGCGTCATAGCGGGTTGCGCGGTTGGCTAGGGGTGTTTCCGGCAGATCTGCGGCAATTGTGAAGTGGCGCACCACGGACCAATCCGATTGCGGCACCCCTCGTGCATCACACACGCAATAGGACCAGTGATGCTCCCCGGCAGGTAAAACGATATCCGGCGTGAAAAAGTTCAGTGGAATCGGGCCAAAGCGTATCGTTCTGCCCGCGGGAAAACTGGCATCGGTTGAAATGCGCAAGGCATAAAGAGCCTCGCTTTCGATGACGGGTAGCCAGGAAAACCGCGGCGGGTTTTCCGTGATCTCGGTCGCCTGATCCGGCGCATACTGGATATTCAACCGCCCAGCTTTAGGCGCATCCAGTTGGGGCAAGGCAGAGAGGGTGCCAACGGTCATCACACGTTCTTTCATGGAAAGGGGTCCGTGGGGGGCGCAGCGCACCGCGCCCCCGAAAGGCTGGATTAGTTTCCGTATTGACGGGCATAGGCGGACTGCATCGCCTTGATCACTTGGCTGTAGCCCATCTTGTCGAGGGTGGCGACATAGTCGTCCCAGTCGGTTTCGATATCACCGGTGCCCAGGATCCAAGCCTGCTGACGCTCTTTCATATACGTTAGGATCGACGACCAGTACTTGTCATAGATCTTTTGTTCATCAGCATTCATCGCAACGCCCAGGAACTGATCGATCAGGTAATCGCCTTCGTCATAAAGGGCGATGCCTTCCAGGGCGAACGCGTTCGACCACTGTTCTTCATAGGCGTAGTCTTGGTAATAGCCCCGGGCATGGAGCTGCGCACCGATCTCATAGAGTTGGGAGTTCACGGGGCGACCGTTGGTCAGGAACTCCTCGGTGAATGTGGGTTTGCCATCGACCATGGTCCACTGCTCGCCCTCGACCCCGAAATTGACCAGGTTGCGGCCTTCCTCGGTAAACCAAAAGTCGAAATACTTGATCGTCTCGACCGGATGATCGTTGGAATAACCGATGGCCCATCCGTCGGGTTTGATCGGGATGCGGCGGTGTTCTGCGATCCGCTTGCCTGAGATCGAGGCCGGAGGAGCGAACGCCTTGAACGAGAAACCCTCAACCTTGTCCGCGAGCGCAGTGTTGTAACCGGCGGTGGAGGCAAACCAGTCATGGGTCATCCCGCCCAGGTCTTCGGACAACAGGTATTCGCGTGCGGATGATCCGCGGGTAAAGACCTCCGCATCGACCAGACCTTCGGCATACCACTGGGCCAGGTTCTTCATGCCTTCGCGGTAACCTTCCTGGGCATAGGGGTGCTTGATCTGGCCGTCATCCACGAAAAAGTCGTGGTAAGTATCGGACCCGGATGAGCGACCGTCCCACAATGTCACCAAGCGGATCAGCTCTTCCCACTGGCGGGCAAAATAGGGGATCTCGTCTTTTTTGCCGTTGCCGTTGGGGTCGTTGTCGCGGAACGCTTCCAGAACGGCCTTCACCTCCTCAACGGTTTCTGGCAGCTCTAACCCCAAGGTCTCCAGCCAGTCATAGCGGATGAAATAGGCCCGACCGTATTTCCCGTCGGGCAGATAGGGGATGTAATACAGATTGCCGTCCGAGGCCTGCAAAGCCGCCTTTACCTCGGGCCGCTCATCAAAGAATGCTTTGATGTTGGGGGCATGCTCGTCAATCAGGTCGTTCAACGGCAGGAACGCGCCTTCGGGCCCGTATTGGAACACGACATCCTTGATCCGCGAGGTGCCGACGATATCGGGCATCTTGCCCGTGGCCAGCAAAAGGTTCATCGCCTCTTCGCTGTTATCGGTGTTCGAGCCGACGGTGACATCCTTTAAGTGGATATTCGTCATCTTGCGCGCGGCCTGTTCAACCGGCCAGCTTTCATCGTAGCTGGTATAGCGCTTGTGGTGCATATGCACCGTCAGCTCCAGCGTCTCCTCCGCGATGGGCAGATGCCCCTCGGCAAAGGCGGGTACGGTCAGGGTCGTCCCCATCAGCAGGGCCGCCGTCAGTGTCAGGTGTTTCATGGTCTTCCTCCCTTTTTCGTGCTGGCATATCGTCATTCTTTGACACCCCCCAGAAGGATGCCCTTGTTGAAATATTTCTGCAGGAATGGGTAAACGAGCAGGACGGGGATGATCGAACAGACGATGATCGCGGCCGTAACGGTCTCCACCGAATAGGTCTGGTTGATCAGCGTTGATGAAAACTCTTCATCATCCGACAAATACGCGATGGTCTGGCGCAAATAGACCTGTAGCGGGATCTTTTGTTCGTCCTGCAACAGAACCATCGCCCAGAAAAAGCCGTTCCAGCGCGAGACCAGACAGAACAAGGCAACCGTCGCAATGGCCGGTTTCGACAACGGGACGTAGACCTTCCACAGGATCTGAAACTCGCTGGCACCGTCCATACGTGCGGCTTCCTCGAAACTCTGCGGTATGTTCTCAAAGAAGTTGCGCAGCAGAATAATGTTGAACCCGTTGACCGCGAACCCGATGATGATGCCAAAATAGCTGTCCAGCAGGCCCAGATCGCGCATGTTCAGGAAAAACGGGATCATCCCCGCGTGAAACCACATGGTGAAGGCCACCATCAGGTTCCAGAAGCGCCGCCCGTAAAGCTGTGGACGCGATAGCGCATAGGCTCCTGGGATGATGAGGATCAGGCTCATCAGCGTGCCGCCAATCGTGTAGATGAACGTATTGCGGTACGAAATCCAGAACATCGGCTCTGACAGGACCCACCGATAGGCGTCGAGTGTCAAACCAACCGGGCCCAAAACCACATTGCCAGCCCGAGCCTCGAACCCCGCACTCATCGACAGGGATGCGATATAGATAAAGGGGTAGAGCGTTGACAGCGTGAACATCCCCACCAGGAACATGTTCAGGATGACAAAGGTTTTGTCGCCGCGGCTGTATAATCTCATATTTGCCATCGTCCGCCCTTTCTCACCAAAGCGATGTGCGCGAATAGCGCTTGGAGATCGCATTGGCGCTCATCACCAGAACGAAGGCGACAACCGCGTTGAACAGACCGGCGGCAGCGGCCAAGTCGTACTGCCCCCCTTGCAGGCCTTGGCGGTAGATGAAGGTGTTGACCACGTCGGCTGTTTCATAGGTGGCCGGCTGGTACAGCAGGATGATCATCTCAAAACTGACCTCCAGCATATTGCCAATGCGGATGATCAACATGATGATGATCGTGGTCATGATCGACGGGATTGTGATCTTCCACATCATCTGCCAGCGCGAGGCCCCATCGATCACCGCACTTTCGTAAAGCGTGGGGGAAACCCCCGCGATGGCCGCCAGATAAACGATCGAAGAGAACCCGGCCTCCTGCCAGATATTCGTACCGATGAAGATCGGTCTGAACCATTCGGGTTTGGTCAGAAAGTAAACGGGATCCGCCCCGAACCATCCCAAAAACGTGTTCACCACTCCCGAGGAGGGGGAGAAGGACGCGATCACGATCCCCGCAATGATCACGGATGATATGAAATGCGGCAGATAAACAATTGTTTGGGCGGTTTTCTTGAACGTCTGGTTCAAGATCTCGTTGAACATCAACGCCAGCAGAATGGGCACCGGAAAGCCCACCAAAAGACTCCAGAAACTGATGACAATCGTGTTTTTTAACGCGCGTAAAAATTGGTCATTGTCGAACAGGGTCTGAAAATGTTCAAAGCCTACCCAGGGGCTGCCTGCGATGCCGCGGAAGACGCTGTAATCCTTGAACGCGATCTGCAGCCCGTACATAGGTTTGTACAAAAACAGCAGCAGCCAGATGATCGTCGGCGCCAGCATCAGGTAAAGCTGCCAATCCCGCTTTAACGCTTCGATCACCCGCTGGGTTCGGGATGGCTGAAAGACAACCGATTGCTTGCGATCCGAGATATCCGTCATGCCGCGCGATCCTGTCCGCCGAGGGCCAGGCCGGTCTCTCCATCAAAGACGCGGATCAGATCCGGCTGGATGGTGAAACCGGTCACGGTCTCCAGGGATCTGACATTTCCAATGGTCTCTGCCTTGATCACAAAGGGTTCGTCGGCGAGGGAGGCATGGAGCAGTGCCTCCGATCCCAGCGTCTCGATCAGATCCATGTCGATGTTCACCTGATCGGCCGTATCCGCCGTGACCGCGGTCACATATTCCGGACGGATACCCAGAACAACCTCGGCACCGACCCGGCTTTTCAGGTCCGGCAGCGGAGCAAGCGGTAGCTTTTGCCCCCCAAAGGACGCGACCGGCCCAACCCCGTTTTCCTCGACCACCGCGCGCACCTGGTTCATAGGCGGTGATCCCAGAAATCCGGCCACAAAGGTGTTGACCGGGTTCAGGAACAATTCCATCGGCGTGCCGATCTGTTCAATCCGGCCATCATGCATCACGACGATCCGATCAGCGAGCGTCATCGCCTCGACCTGATCATGGGTCACATAGATGCTGGTGGCGCCCAGGCGTTTGTGCAGGCGCTTGATCTCGGCCCGCATTTGGGTGCGCAGCTTGGCATCCAGGTTCGACAGAGGTTCGTCAAACAGAAACACCTTCGGATTGCGCACAATGGCGCGACCCATGGCGACCCGTTGGCGCTGACCCCCGGACAGGTCTGCGGGTCGTCGTTCCAGGTAGGGTGTCAGGCCCAGGATCTCCGCAACTTCGGTGATGCTTTCGGCAATGCGCTGTTTGGCCTCCCGGCGGATGCGCAAACCGAATGCGATGTTTTCAGCCACGTCCAGATGGGGATAAAGCGCATAGTTCTGGAAAACCATGGCGACATCGCGGTCCTTGGGCGCCACCGCGTTCATGACTTTTCCGTCGATTGTCAGTGTCCCGCCCGAGATTTCCTCCAGCCCCGCAATCATGCGCAAGGTCGTCGACTTGCCGCATCCAGAAGGGCCGACCAGCACCACGAATTCCTGCTCGGCCACGGCGAGGTCGATACCATGGACGACTTCGACAGCGCCATAGGCCTTGACGATGCTGTCTAGCTGAACACCGGACATATATCCTCCCCAGTTCGATTCTGCTGACTAAGCGCCTGTGCAGAAAGGAAATCCCTGACTTTTATCTCGCTTTTTAAAAATTGGTATACTAGTATTAAAAACGAGGCAACAGATTTCGCGCCCCCAATTGGAAGACCCTGAATGAGGATCACTGACGTCAAGATCACCCCTATCGCGGTTCCGGACGTGCCTCTTGCCAACACCAAAGGCGTGCATCAGCAGGTGTTTTTACGCGCCATACTCGAACTTACTACAGATACCGGTCTGACGGGACTGAGTGAGACCTATGGTGCAACACGAACGCTCACCGGTCTCGAAAACGTGGCGTCAACTTTGGAGGGGCTCGATCCCTATGATCTGTCTGACTTGCGGCGCCGGGTCGAAGCGGCACTACCTGATGTGGGCGGGGTCAATGGGCCAACGGCCTTGGCCGATCACAAACTGGTCGATGTGGTCTACGGCGCGTTTGAGATCGCAATGCTGGACATTCGCGGCAAGGAGGTGGGGCGACCGCTCTACGATCTGCTGGGAGGGGCTGTTCGAAAACAGATCCGCTTTGGCGGCTACCTCTTTTACAAATTTGCCAAGCAGGACCTCACTTTTGGCCCGGATATCATGGGTGAGGTCATGACACCGGATGCGCTGGTGGGGCAGGCCAGAGACTTTTCGGACCGGTACGGATTTCAGTCCTGGAAGCTCAAAGGCGGTGTGCTTGACCCCGATCTAGAGGTCGAGACCATGCTGAAACTGCGGGAGGCTTTCCCGGACCATCCCCTCCGCATCGACCCGATGGGCGCCTGGACTGTGTCCACCGCAAAGCGGGTCGTGACGCAGCTGGATGGCGTGCTGGAATACCTCGAAGATCCGTGCCGTGGCATGGAGGCCATGGCCGCGCTTTCGGCGCAGATCGATATGCCGCTGGCGACCAATCTGGTGGTCGTGGAGTTCGAGCAGATTATTCAGGCCGTCAAGGCAGACGCCATCCAGATTATCCTGTCCGATCACCATTATTGGCGTGGGGCGACGGGGGCGATCCAGTTGGGCGCGATGTGCCGGGCGGCAGGGCTCGGCGTGTCCATGCATTCAAACTCGCATCTGGGCATCTCGCTCGCGGCCATGTGCCATGTCGCAGCGGCCACGCCCAATCTGACCTATGACTGCGACACGCATTATCCCTGGTCGACCAAGGACATCGTAACGGGCGGGCGTCCGCAATTCCAAGACGGCGCCTTGCCTGTTCCCGATGGTCCAGGCCTGGGGGTGGAGCTTGACCATGGGGCAGTGGCCGACCTACATGATCTGTACAATCAAGCTATGGTTGTGGATCGCGATGACACGGATGAAATGTTGAAATACATTCCCGATTATGTCCGCAAGGTCCCCCGATGGTAGGTCGTACCCAGATGTATAAAAGATGGCCCGGCTTGCCGAAATCTGGCCATATCTTTGGAACTGTGCGTGTAATCAAGGTTGGATGATATGGCACCGATAACCCAAGTCAGAGAACGCCGGACCAGTGTCGACGTGATATTCGACCACCTTTATGATGCGATCGTGTCCTTGCAACTGCTGCCCGGTGACAAGATCTCAGAGGCGGAGGTCGCGTCGCAGTTCAACGTTTCCCGCCAGCCCGTTCGCGATGCGTTCAGTCGGTTGGAGAACCTCGACCTTTTGCTGATCCGGCCCCAGCGGGCGACCGAGGTTAAGCGGTTTTCATCCAGGGAAATCACCAAGTCCCGGTTCGTGCGCGCCGCCGTCGAGGCCGAGGTTTTGCGGCGTGCTGCGCGGGCCTGCGACGCGGCGGGTGTGGCGCTGATGCAGGCGGCGCTGGCGCAGCAGAAGCTGGCGGTCGAGGCCCCCGATTATGAACGGTTCGGCGCGCTGGATTATGAGTTTCACCGCACCCTGTGCCAGGTCGCGCAGGTGGATTTCGCGTTCGAGGTGATCTCCTCCGAAAAGGCGAATGTTGATCGGTTGTGCCTGCTGAGCCTGTCCAAGGAGGACCGGATGGAGCAACTGCTTGAAGATCATACGGAAATCAGTCGCTGCATTCAAAACCACGATGAAGACGGCGCGGTTACCGCGGGTATGCTGCATCTATCGCGGCTGGATTCGACGATCGAGGCGATCTCGACCCTTAACCCCAACTATTTTGATCCGTAACCGGGGACCATGGCCGCTCGAACATCGCCCAAAGCGGTCATCACAGGCGATGCAGAAAGCATGCACATCCCATACACACACCATACATACGATCTGCGCGCCGCTGTAACGATCCGTTAAAGATTGTCTTCCTCGTCTTCGACGTCCGGTAGCGCCAGATCGACGGGCACCAGCCTCGCATTGTCGTCGCGGCGGTAACCGCTTAACCGTCCCGATACGGCATCGAAGGCCACCTCCACCACCAGACAGAGGCCAAAGGCGGCGGCGAGCTCCCGGACGGCCGGATCAAAGACCTGGGTTGTTTCCGGATCGACATCGTCAAAGGCCGCGAAGGATTGCGAGACCTCGACCAGTGCCTTGGCTGGGAAATCGAGATAGGGCCAGTCGCCGAGATCTGACCCTTCGATGTCAAGCGTCATGTCGCCGGTGCTGTATTGCGCGGCCACGAATCCCCCAGATTTGTCGTCGCGCATAACCTCAAAATTTTTAGCTCCGTTCCGGGCCATTATCAGGTCGACCAGGGCGGCAATATCACCCTCGGACGTGCCCACCAGATAGGTGTAGCCCAGCGCCACCGGCACGGGTTCCGCGGCCGTCAATTGCAATGGAGCCGGCACGGCGCGGGTTGTGCTGCTGACATCATTGCCGTCGCTGAACATGGCGTCTTCTTGCTCCACTGCGATTTGTAGGCCGTCCGTCTTCATCGCCGATACTGTGGTGAGAAATCCCGAACTATCGGTTATCATCGCGTCCCGCACGGCAAAGGCCGTAAAGCCGGCTGCCCGCATTTCTGAGATGAGGCCTTCATCATCCGTCAGCGCGATGACCGTGTCGCGTCCCATGGTATCAGGGTCGGATGTCAGCATCAGCCCACCATAGCGTTGGGTCATTTTCCCAAGATGTGCGGCCATCGCCTCGGGCGTAGGATAAGCAAAAAGGTAGGGTCGTTGTTCAGTCACGACGTTCAACGGTACGATCGTCAGGTCATAGCCTTGATCGGAGCGCCAGACCGAGGGCGCGACCTCCTCCAATTGCTCACGTTCCTGAAGTTCAGGCAGAATCGTGTGCGCCGGATCTTCATGCGCTTCATCTTCGATAATGACGTAAATCGCGGTTGCAAAGGCCACTAGCTTATCCAGTTCTCGGCGCCCAGCGGGCTATGGGCGACCAGGCCGGGCCCGGGTGTGATCGGCAAAAAGTAACTGCGTACAAAAGACCGCTGGCCGCAGATAACGACAAAGATGTTGTAGGGATTATCCGGGCTTCGGCAAAAGGCGGCATAGGCGGCCAGTTGGGCGACGGCTTTGACGCGTGCCGCATACCATTTGCGACCCGCATAGGCCGCGAACGTCATGGGACGGCGCGGTTTTCGCAACGTGCGGCGGCGCAGGAAGTTTTGGAGCATGATCCCATCGCGGTAGCGTTGATACGCGGCGCGCAGCCACCATTTTTGCTGCCGTGTACTGACAAAAGTGCGGCGGCTGATGTAGAGTGCCTGTCCTGCGACAGGTTGGGAGTATTTGGCTTCAAGCAGACAGCAACCGAACCGGTATTGTTGCCTGGCGGCAGGGGGTGGCCCGACCGTCAGACCGTCCGCCCAAATGGAGCTGCGCGGATCCATCTCGTAGGTGAGGTGTTGCACAGCCCAACCGATCCATCCCGGATCATAGATATTGTATTCGAGCGGGCCGCATTTCTGGGTCTGATATGTCACCCAGCCTTGTTTGTTGCGGGTGTCACTGGGAGCGATTTGAACCCGGACTCGCTTTGTCGGCAGGCCGGCCCGGAAGGGGGCCACAACAGCTGGGTCACAATAGATATTGCAGGCCTCGCAGAGCTCTTCATTAGTGCTCAGATTTGCGGCAGTATCCGCTTGAGCCTGAGCCGTAGCAAAGCCGCTAGGGGCGACCGGTGTGTTCATCCTGTGTCTCCGCGAGACTTACCTGGTGTGATAGATATTCGTGAAGTGTCTCAGGTTCAATCGGGGCCCTCTCAACTTTGCAAATCAGCCAGCTATTGAGCGGATTTTGGTGCCAAAAGGGTCCTTGCAACACGGCAAGGAGGCGGTGGCTTGGCGCTGTTGGATATGGCATACTGGCTTGATGCGCGGCGTTTAGTATCTCCGCCAAGTCGCAATCGATAGGGGACAGGCTGAGTAGATCAGCCAAAAGAATATCGGTGTCATCGGGATTGGGATTTGCCAGGATGTTGCGCGCGACGTTGAGCCGGATCGACTGGTCGGGCGCGGTTTCGAGATAGGTTTGGTAGACCTCGCTGGCCAGAGTCCCCCACGGATCAGGGTCATCTTGGTACAGCTTCCTGATCCGGCTTGGACCCAAAACATCAGCGAAACGCGGGTCGGCATCCGGGTGGACGCCAAGCCATGCCCATAAAATAGCGATGCGCCTGACATCGCGCGGCCCTTTGACATCGACGCTCCATGCCCACTGACGTGCGCGAGTGCACAGGTCGCGCAAGTCCTGTATTTCTGCATGCATGACATCAAGTATCGTAGGCGCTGCAGCCAGGATCGCCGCGGCGTTGTGTTGGTCGTCACGCTCTGCAGCGCGTTCAGCGAGGGCGCTTTGACCTTTGCGTAGATCAAAGCGGGGCAGACCCTGGCTGCGTCGGGTCATAGACCTTTGGCTTGGTAGCTTGTGGCGACGCGGTCGATGGCGACAAGGTAGGCCGCGGTGCGCAGGTCGGTGACATCGTCGCGTCCGCGCCAGACCTCCCGCATGGATTGGTAGGCCGTGCGCATGGTGTCATCGAGGCCGGAGCGGACCAGTTCAAGCTCGCCCGCGCCCTTCAGGTATTTGTCCTTGAAGTTCGGGGTCAGCTGCCAGCCGATGCCGGTATCGGCGCTCAGGCGTTCAAGCTCGTCCACGATCAGCTGGTGGCGGGCTTCTTCCTGGCGGCGCTGCATCCGGCCAAACCGGATATGGCTGAGGTTCTTGACCCATTCGAAATAGCTGACCGTCACACCGCCCGCATTGGCATACATGTCAGGGATGATGATTGTGCCCTTGTTGCGCAGGATCTCATCTGCGCCGGCCGTGACGGGGCCATTTGCGGCCTCGATAATCAGGGGTGCCTTGACCTGGTCGGCATTGCCGCGATGGATGACGCCTTCAAGTGCGGCGGGAACCAGAATGTCGCAATCATGCTCCAGCACCGCGGCCCCGTTTTCAACATAGGTACCGTCGGGAAACCCTTTGACGCCGCCATGGCGCCCGATCCAGTTACGCAAGGCGTCGACATCCAGCCCGGTGTCATCGACCACTGCGCCATCGCGTTCGATGATGCCGGTGACCTTGCAGCCATCCTCTTCCGATAGGAACTTGGCGGCGTGATATCCCACATTGCCAAGGCCCTGGACAACGACACGCTTGCCATGGAGCGAGCCGTCCAGCCCCGCCTCGTGCACGTCATCGATATTGCGGAAAAATTCCTGCAAGGCGTACTGGACGCCGCGGCCCGTCGCCTCGACCCGGCCAGCGATACCTCCGGCATTCAGGGGTTTGCCGGTGACGCATGCCCGCGCGTTGATGTCGGTTGTGTTCATGCGCATGTACTGATCGACCATCCATGCCATTTCGCGCTCGCCCGTGCCCATGTCGGGGGCAGGGACGTTCTGGGACGGATTGATCAGATCGCGCTTGATCAGCTCATAGGCAAATCGGCGGGTGATCTGCTCCATCTCATGTTCGTCATATTCGCGCGGGTCGATGCACAGACCCCCTTTGGAGCCGCCAAACGGTGTCTCAACAAGGGCGCATTTGAAGGTCATGAGGGCCGCGAGCGCCTCTACCTCGTCCTGGTTAACGCCCGTAGCAAAACGAATGCCGCCTTTGACGGGTTCCATATGTTCGGAATGGACAGAGCGATATCCGGTGAATGTCTTGAGTTCACCGCGCAACCGGACGCCAAAGCGCACGGTATATGTGGCGTTGCACACGCGTATCTTTTCTTCGAGGCCCGGGGGCAGCTCCATCAGCGCGACGGCCCGGTTGAACATCAGTTCAACACTCTCCCGAAAGCTCGGCTCCTGAATGGCTTGCATCTGCATCGGTGTGCTCCCTTTTTTGGCACTGTCCCTGGCGCGGTGCGGGTCACCGCCCTTTGGACCGTAGTGAGCACGTTGATTCGTTGCTAAGTAATTAAGCAGAGATGAGATCGTGGCCGTGACTGTTGCGGCAAATTGAACGGTACTTCGAAAACACGGTAAATGCGTTTGCCATCGCGACAATACCGGTGGGTTGACCCACCCCGGCCCCAATTCCGCCCTATTTTTCTGGCCTTGATCAAGCCAACCGGATTATCTGTCCGGGCTGGGATCACGAAATACAATAAGGGTGTCTGCATGACCATCCGGTTAAAAGAGTTTAAGCGCTTAAGCGCTCAAGACGCGCGTTTTTTCGCACGCGATGAAGACGGCGGTATGATCGTATTCAGCCTGTATATGCTGATCGCCATGTTAATGATTGGTGGTATCGCATTCGATTTGATGCGCTATGAGAACTTGCGCACACAATTGCAGAATACAACGGACGCTGCGACGTTGGCTGCTGCCAACCTGAACAACAGTCAGGATCCTGAATTCGTCGTAAATGACTATTTCAAGAAGGCGATCGTCTCCCAGTTTCTGAAAGATGTTAAGGTAACGCCGACGGCAACCAGCCGGACGGTGTCGGCCAAGGCTGAGGCACGGGTGGTCACCACCTTCATGCAGTGGTCTGGCGTCGATGAGTTGGAGCTGACCACGCTCGGCACGGCCCGTCAGGACGTGGGCGAGATCGAGATCGCGATGGTGCTTGACATGTCAGGGTCGATGACCCGGAACGGTCGGGAGGGCAAGCTCAAGGAAGCGGCAAAGATCTTCATCGACACGGTTTACCCAGAGCCCTTGGCCCCCCCGTCAGAGCGCCCGACGATTTCCATGATCCCCTACAATGACCAGGTTAACCTTGGTCCAAACTTCGGCCCCTACTTCAATGTTGAAGACACCCACAACTTTTCATGGTGTGTTCGTCTGCCCAGCTCTGTTTTCGAGACGGTCACATGGGATGAAGACTTGGAGTTGGAGCGGATTGCCCACTATGACCGCGTCACACATTCTGGCAATCGGCGGAAGTACCGGTCCTACAACGACCTTCCGCAGCCGCAATGCCCGACAGACAATACAAATGCGATCCTGATGCACGAATATGATCCCGTAAAACTGCGGACATATATCGAAGATGATCTGGAAGCTGATCCGTATAGCTGGACGGCCATTTCCTTGGGCGCAAAGTTTGGTGTGGCAATGCTGGACCCATCCACGAATGGTATTGTCCAGGACATCATCACCGATGATAGCACGCCCGGCGTTCCAAACCTGCTCGACGTGAATGCGGCAGATCTGCCAAAGCCGTATGACTACTTCCCGTATCCAAGTGCGACGAAGAAGGTGAAGAACATCAAAATCATGGTTTTGATGACGGATGGTCGCAATACACGCCAGTTTGACCTGAGGAATGGTGATGCAACGGGTGAACTTGACCTCAAGCGCGGCCCGTCCCCCGTCTATTTTTCCGAGCGGATCTTGAACGATGGCAATGGTGGTACGGGTGACGACATCAAAGCCTATGCCGTTAACATCAGAGAGATGTTTCCTGAGATTGCGGACGAGGATTACACCTTCTATGACTGGTACTATGCGCCCGGTATCAACGTGCCTGGTGACGGCATCAATGAGCGTATCTACTATTTCTTCGAAGAGGATCTGGGTGGAAAGTCACCTTTGGAATTCCTAGAAGAAGACGCCAATCAGACACGGCTGTCTTATCCCACGCTCTACGGAAGCCGCACAGTTTCCTACATCTCGAACGAAATCTTCCCAAGCGACCGTTGGGCCAATGGCTACCGGTCACCTGTAGAGACCTACAACCTCTACGGCGAGTTGGACGATCAGACCGAGGACCTGTGTAAAGAGGCGCAGGACGCCGGGATCGTGATCTACGCGGTCGCCTTTGAAGCTCCGCCAGACGGTAAAGACCTGATGCGGAAATGTGCTTCGCCTGCCACGAACTTTTTCGAGGTGGAAGGTGACGAAGTGAAGGTCGCGTTCGAAACGATCGCCCGTAATATCAACCAATTGAAGTTGACACAGTAAACCCATGTTTAAATCGTTTGCACGGCATCTGCGCCGGTTCGGGCGGCAGACAAAGGGATCGGCCTCGATTGAGTTCGTGATCGTATTCCCGGCCTTCATGCTCTTGTTTGTCTCTGCGTTCGAGGCTGGTCTCATGCAGATCCGTGCGACGATGTTGGAGCGCGGTCTGGACCTTGCGGTTCGGGAAGTGCGCCTGAGCACGGGGAGCACGCCAAGCTATGATGAATTGAAGGTGATGATTTGCGATGGTGCAGGTCTGATCCCCAATTGTCTCTCGAGCTTGCGGCTTGAAATGAAACGCATCGATCCGCGCGTCGGATTGTCTGGCGGCGAACAGGCGCAATGCATCGACCGTAGATTGGATGTCCAGCCGGTTGTCCGCTACGACGTGGGGGCTGAGAATGACCTGATGTTGTTGCGGGCGTGTGTCTTGTTCACGCCGCTTGCGCCAACCACGGGGTTGGGTTTTCAGTTGGCAGGTGGGGATGCTGATGGTGAATACGCTTTGATTTCCATGTCTGCTTATGTGAGCGAACCGCTATGATCCGCTGCCTTAAATACTTGTCCGGTTTCTGCAAATCCACCCAGGGTTCCATCTCCGTTGAGTCGGTCTTGATGTTCCCGATGTTGGCGCTCGCGATGATGTCGACTTACATCTATTTCGATGCGTTCAAGGCCAAGAATACCAACCTCAAGGCCGTTTACACGATTGCGGATGCCATTGGCCGTGAAGGTGCAATCAACGACACGTATCTTGATACGATGCACCGGTTGCTGAATTTCCTGACCAACTCAAACCATCCTACAAGATTGCGGGTCACGTTGGTTCAATGCGCGGAAGCGGCGACATGCAAGGACTCTGAACCCGGATCAATGGTGTATGACGTGGTCTGGTCGCAGGTTCGGGGCAACAATATCAATGCCTGGACTGACGCAAACATCAACGATTTGCGGAGCCGCCTTCCGGTTTTCCCAAAAGGCGACTCGCTATTGGTGGTGGAAATCGCGATGGCCTATGAACCGATCTTCAATGTTGGGTTCCCCGCGCTGAGCATCGACAACCTGGCTGTTACCCGGGCACGGTTCATCCCCCCCTACATTTGCTGGGAACAGGGTCCGGGCGAATTTGAATGCCCGTTCGGTATGCCGCCACCGGCCGACGCCCCCAGCGATGACGACCCCGATCGCGACACGCCGGGCTAAGTTTGATCAGGCGCTGGGGTCGTCTGCAATCTCTGCAGCAAGAATGTCGGCCATGGCTTTGGTCTGGCCGGCACCGCAGACACCACCCACCCCAATCCGTCGGCCGAACCGCCACCACAGGCCTGGAGCCCAAACAGATGGTGCGGTTGTGTTGGTCACAACCAGAAAACCGTTCGACGGTTTGAAGGCAAAGGCGCCACGTTCCACCCTTTTAATCTGTTGGACCTGCGCCAGGACGTCGCCGTTTGTGGTGATCAACGCGTCCTTTGTCAGAACCAACCCCTGCCGCGTCGCGGCCCACAGCCGGTACCCAAAGGCTAGGACGGCACAGCCAAACAATGCCAGCACACTGCGCTGTATCAGGCCAGCCTCCCCCAGATCCAAGGCCAGCCACAGGATCAACCCGCCCAACGACCCCAAGACGGCAATGGCAAACCATCGCCGCGCCGGGGCGGGCGAAACGCGGGCCAGCACTGTTTCAGTCATTCCGGGCTCCCGTCATGTGATCCCCTTGCATTAGGCCCGTTGCTACGGCGTGTTCAAGCACCGCTTGAACCAACCCCCACCCACATCCTATGTGTTGCTGTACCGTGACCCAACCAAAGGCGATCCCGATGATTTTGTCCCCCGATATCCGCACCTTTGACGCTCAACCCGGGGGAGGGGCCGACAGTCTGGGCGATTTGCCGGAATGGGATCTGACAGATTTGTATTCCGGGCCGGATGCGCCGGAATTGAAGCGCGATCTGGATTGGCTGGAAAAGGCCTGTTCGGATTTCGCCCGCGATTTCGAAGGCAAGCTGGCGGATCTGGACGCAAAGGGCATGTTGGATTGTGTGCTGCGCTACGAAAAGATCGATATGATTGCCGGGCGTGTCATGTCGTTTGCGGGGTTACGCTATTATCAAGATACCGCTGATGGGGAACGCGCGCAGTTCATGGGCAATTGTCAGGAACGGTTGACCGTTTTTACGACTGCGCTGGTGTTCTTCAGCCTTGAGATCAATCGGATCGAGGATGATCATCTGATGGGTCTGTTCCGGGCCGATGATGATCTGGCGCGCTATAAACCGATTTTTGATAAATTGCGGGCGCTAAAGCCCTATCAATTGTCGGATGAACTTGAAAAATTCCTACACGACCAAAGCACCGTGGGATCCGCCGCGTGGAACCGATTGTTCGATGAAACGGTCGCCGCGCTGACCTTTGACGTCAACGGTGAAACGTTGAGCCTTGAGGCGGCAACGACCTTGTTGACCGACAAGGACCGCGACGTGCGAGAGGCTGCCGCCCGCGAACTCGCGCGTGTCTTTGGGGAGAATGTGCGCCTGTTCAGCCGCGTGCATAACACATTGGCCAAGGAGAAAGAGATCGAGGATCGTTGGCGCGGCATGCCCACACCCCAGACCGGTCGCCACCTGTCCAACCAGGTCGAGCCGGAAGTGGTCGAGGCGCTGCGGGATGCCGTGGTCGCCGCCTATCCCAAACTGTCGCATCGCTATTACGCGCTGAAGGCCAAATGGATGGGGCTGGACGAGCTGCAAGTTTGGGACCGCAACGCGCCGCTGCCCATGGATGACGATACCATCGTCGGTTGGGAAGATGCGCAAAAGACCGTGTTGGAAGCTTATTCGGCATTTTCACCACAGATGGCCGACATCGCGCAGCCTTTCTTTACCAAAGGGTGGATCGATGCGGGCGTGAAGCCGGGTAAAGCCCCCGGGGCCTTTGCCCATCCGACCGTGGCCGATGTTCATCCCTACGTGATGCTCAACTACCTGGGCAAACCACGCGACGTGATGACCCTGGCCCATGAGCTGGGCCATGGTGTGCATCAGGTGTTGGCGGCAGGGCAAGGCGAATTGCTGAGCTCAACCCCGCTGACCCTGGCCGAAACGGCCAGCGTGTTTGGTGAAATGCTGACCTTCCGCAAGCTGCTCGACAACGCCGCCGATGATGACCAGCGCAAGGTCCTGTTGGCGGGCAAGGTTGAGGATATGATCAACACGGTCGTGCGCCAGATCGCATTCTATGATTTCGAATGCAAGTTGCATGAGGCCCGCGGCAAATCCGAACTGACGGTCGAGGATATCAACGCTCTGTGGATGAGTGTGCAGGCCGAAAGCCTTGGCCCCGTCTTTACCTTCATGGAAGGGTATGAGACGTTTTGGTCCTACATACCGCATTTCGTCCATTCGCCGTTCTATGTGTACGCCTATGCATTTGGCGATGGATTGGTGAATGCGCTTTACGCGGTCTATGAAGAGGGCGATCCGGATTTTCAGGACAAGTATTTCGAGATGCTGAAAGCCGGTGGATCCAAGCACCACAAAGAACTGTTGGCCCCCTTTGGCCTGGATGCCAGTGATCCCAAGTTCTGGGACAAGGGCCTGTCCATGATCTCTGGCTTCATTGACGAGCTTGAGGCGATGGAGCGCTGATCCCTCGCAATGGTAGTTTTTAAGAT
Source organism: Actibacterium sp. 188UL27-1 (assembly GCF_016901225.1). GTDB lineage: Bacteria > Pseudomonadota > Alphaproteobacteria > Rhodobacterales > Rhodobacteraceae > 188UL27-1. Next base: position 55,725 of record NZ_JAFEUL010000014.1, read on the forward strand.
AAACAACTGAGCAGGTTGTATAGTTTGCCCATCCTTGTAGTTCGCTTCCAATAGATTTTGCCACAATTTTTTCTTTGGAGACACCCATGGCCAATAAGGCAATAACCACCGACTCGACCGGCTGGCTGCGCGTAAAGCTGTCCGGCGGCACGATCATTTCGCTTCCTAAACACCTGAAGGTAGACTTCACCGGGCGCAGTGGCGGACGCGACCATTTCAAGATCATGGAGAAGGCGTAAACGAGGGTAAGGTAGCCTCGGTTTCGCAGAAATCCGGCACCACGTCCTGGTTGGGGAGTCGGCCAAGTTATAGTCCGGCTGCCAGCCTGGTTTTCGATATCGCGAAATCCGAGCTGAAATTTGGTTCCGATGTCATCGGGTCCATCACCGACCTAACAAACCCGATCCCCAACGGGGTCCATGATGTGCAGATACCGGATTTTCCCCATTCGCTGGGCCAGTCCTATCTGTCAAAAATGCCAGGCTGGCGCTGACTTGGTTCCATATCGGTAAGGGCGAGGCCAGGCCGGGCAATGACAGATATCTTGATGTGGGCAGGGTGAGCGCTGGTTGCGTCACAGTGAACGCGCAGGCGAAATAGGATGGGCTATGTGCAGCGCTGATGCTGTGCCGTGCGGGAGGGACCAAGAATGTCGGGACGATTGAAGTTAAGTAGCGTTGCCTTGGGTCTGGCAGTTTTGGCAGCCCCGCTGGCGGCCCAAGCGCTGGGTGATCTGCGCAATTCAATCATCATTGCGGGCACTGAACCTGCCAGCGATGTCCAAGCTGCGGCGCAGATGACCGAGCAGGCGAAGGCGGGCGCTGACGGTCCGTTTGGCCCACAGGTCAAGCTTTGGTGCGAGGCTGCCCTGTTCGCCGCCACTCTGGAGCGCGTTCATAACTGCGCACGCGCCCGTATTGGCGCTGTGGCCGATGCATCGAACCCGCAGCCTTCAAGAGGGGAGGCTGATGCCATCGCCCGCGCCATGGGCCGCGATATTCTAATTGCTGCAACAGGTCTGACTGCGGCGGCACCCGACGACGTGCGTGCAGCCTATGAAACGGATCTGGCTTGCCTAGATGGGCGGGACGACGCCTGCACCGGGCCGCTGACGATCCAACCTTAACGATCCACTTTCAGCCTGGCTGCAAAGCCCATGACATTGTTCGGAGGCGGAACGCGCCTCCAGCCGCGATGCCTCCAGGGCGACCGGTTTTTCGCAAAGCACGTGTTTGCCTGCCTCCAGCGCCTTGAACGTCCAGCCCGCATGCAGATGGTTCGGCAGGGGGATGTAGACCGCATCGACCCCGCGTTGGCCGACAGGGCATCATAGCTGCCATGGATCCGCAGATCGGGTCGAAAGGCCTTAACGCCAGCGATATTCTCTGGGTTTGACGTGGCAAGTGCAACAAGATCAGCATCTTTTGCCGTGTGAATGGCGGGGGCATATGCTACCGCGCAAATTTGGCTGCACCCAAAATGCCCCAGCGGATTGTCCGTGTCATGCCGTCCCCCTTGCGTTTGCGGCAGGCTATCCAAGCGGTTGACCGCCCCCAACCGGAAAATCCCGAAATAGCTGCCCGTTTTCCGGCGGACGGCATCCCGCGCGCGCGTTAAGGTCTGGCCATGCTGTTTGTCTTGCCCAGTGATGACACGCTCTATCAGGCGCTTTTGGATCGCGACCCGAGTTATGACGGGCGTGCCTATGTGGGCGTCACGACCACGGGCGTTTTTTGCCGGCTGACATGTCCGGCGCGCAAACCAAAGCGCGAAAACAGCGTTTTCCATGAAACCGTTGCTGCCTGCATGGAGGCCGGGTTTCGCCCCTGCAAGCGGTGTCAGCCCCTGGCCGTTTCCGATCAGCCCGTGGTCACTGATCTGATCGGGGCTTTGCAGGAGAACCCGGCCCATCGCTGGCGCGAGGGCGACATCGCCGCCCGCGGCCATGATCCGTCAACGGTGCGGCGGGTGTTCAAGCGTCAATTCGGGATGACCTTTTTGGATATGGCGCGATTAACCCGCCTGCGCCTGGGGGCCGAGGCGCTGACCGAAGGTGGGCGGGTGATCGATGCACAATTGGATGCCGGGTTCAGTTCCGCCAGCGGTTTTCGCGCGGCGTTCGCCCAGATGCTGGGGGTGCCGCCGGGCAGCTTGCGGGACGATGCGATGCTCAAGGCCGATTGGATCGACACGCCGCTTGGGGCGATGATTGCCGTTAGCGACCGCCATGCGCTGCATGTATTGGAATTTCATGGGCGCAAGGCGCTGCGCACCGAATTGGCCACCTTGCAAACCCGCAATCGCACCAAGATCGGGGTCGGGCGATTTGGCCCGACCGATCAGATCGCGGGTGAGTTGGAGGCGTATTTTGCCGGGCGCTCTGCCGCCTTTGATACCCCACTGGCCCTGTCGGGTACGCCTTTTAACCGCACCGTCTGGGATGCTTTGCGGCAGATCCCGGCAGGGCAAACCTGCAGCTATGCCGAACTGGCCCAGGCCATTGGCCAACCCACCGCCACCCGTGCGGTGGCCCGCGCCAATGGTGCCAATCAGATTGCCATCGTTATTCCCTGTCACCGCGTCATTGGAACGGATGGCACGCTCACGGGTTATGGCGGTGGGCTGTGGCGCAAACGCTGGCTCAATGATCACGAACGCACATTCACCACGCAAAAGGCCCCCTGAGATGACTTTGAAAGAAAATGCCGAAGCGCTGTCCGCCCTCCATGTCAAAGGCGATCCGCTCGTTTTGTACAACATCTGGGATGCGGGCAGCGCCCGTGCGGTCCAGGCGGCAGGCGCCCGCGCGGTTGCCACAGGCAGCTGGTCCGTGGCCGGGGCGCAGGGCTTTGACGATGGGCAGACCCTGCCGATTGAGATGTTGATCCTGTTGGTCACGCAGATCACCCGGGTCAGCGATGTGCCTGTCACGGTGGATTTCGAAGGTGCCTATGCGACCGATCCACAGGGTTGCGCCGATAATGTGGTTCGCCTGATGCAAACCGGCGCCGCCGGGATCAACTTTGAGGATCAGGTTGTGGGCGGTACGGGGTTGCACAGCATTGATGAACAGGTCGCCCGCATTGCAGCCATTCGGCTGGCTGCGGACGGGCAGGGTGTTCCGCTGGTTTTGAATGCACGCACCGACCTGTTTTTGAAAGAGCCGGATCCGGCCAAACATGCCGGTCTGATGGGGGATGCCCTGACCCGCGCCTCTGCCTATCAGGGGGCCGGGGCAAGCTGCTTTTTCGCGCCCGGTTTGACGGATGACCGCCTGATCGCCGCTTTGTGCGAAACAGCGGGTCTGCCGGTCAACGTCATGAAGGGCCCAAAGACATCGGATATCGCGACCCTGGCCAGCCTGGGCGTGTCACGGGTCAGTTTTGGCCCCGGACCATTCAGATCGGCGATGAAGACCTTGGAAGCCGATGCAAAGGCAGCGTTGGGCATGTCCTGACAGCCCGATGGGCCGATCACATTGTCGAGGATGATCCGACCGGCCCAGCCAATCTTTGTCAGGCGACCGCCATGCCCTTTTCAGAGGCGAGGTCCCGCATCCGTTTCTGCAGCTTTTCAAAGGCGCGCACCTCGATCTGGCGAATGCGCTCGCGGCTGACATCATATTCCCCGCTCAGCTCTTCCAGCGTCATCGGGTTATCGCGCAGGCGGCGCTGCTCCAGAATGTTGCGTTCCCGCTCGTTCAACACATCCATGGCGTTGGCCAGCAGTTCGCGGCGCACGGTCAACTCGTCGGCCTCTTCATAGGCGCCGGCCTGATCGGCATCTTCATCTTCCAGCCAATCCTGCCACTGGGTTGTCGTATCCCCGTCTGATCCGACGGTCGCATTCAGGGACGCATCCCCACCCGACAACCGCCGGTTCATGGAGATCACTTCCTGCTCGGTCACGTTCAGATCGTTGGCGATCTTTTGCACATGTTCGGGCCGCAAATCCCCGTCTTCCAATGCGCCTATGCGGTTCTTGGCCTTGCGTAGGTTGAAAAACAGCTTCTTTTGCGCGCTGGTCGTGCCCAGTTTCACCAGGCTCCACGAACGCAGGATATATTCCTGGATCGAGGCGCGGATCCACCACATCGCATAAGTGGCCAGGCGAAAGCCCTTTTCCGGGTCAAACCGCTTGACGGCCTGCATCAAGCCGACATTCGCCTCGGAAATCACCTCGGCCTGGGGCAGGCCATAGCCACGATAGCCCATGGCAATCTTGGCGGCCAAACGCAGGTGGCTGGTCACCATCTGGTGGGCGGCGTCGGTATCCTCACGCTCAACCCAGGCCTTGGCCAGCATATATTCCTGCTCGGGCTCCAGCATGGGGAACCGGCGGATCTGTTGCATATAGCGGGATAATCCGCCTTCGGGTGTGGGGGCGGGAAGTGTCGAATAATTACCCATCTGATCCCTCCTTACTTTCTTCGTTAACTATTAGCTAGGTAACTGAACTGCGCCGTTCAAGTTACGTGTCGTAACTTTCGGCATCTTACGGTATGCAATGCTCAGAAATCCTGAAGAAACCCTGAATGTTTCAGGGCCGCGCGAGATTGTGCGAAAGATGACCAAACGGGCAGGGGGCTGCCCGCGGTCACGTCAGCAGATCGCCAGACGTTTAATCGGCCAGGGCGGCGATCAAATCGTCCATATCCCGGGGCAATGCCGCCTCAAACGCCATTGCCGCACCACTGACCGGGTGGATGAACCCAAGCGATGCGGCATGCAGCGCCTGACGGGCAAACCCTGCGGCAGCCGTAACGCCCGCAGCCCCCACTGCCTTGGCCGACAGCTTGCGCCGCCCGCCATAGACCGGATCGCCAATCAGGCCGTGGCCGATATGGGCCAGGTGAACGCGGATCTGATGGGTGCGCCCGGTTTCCAACCGACACGCCACCAATGCGGCCACAGCAGGCGTGCCGAACCGCGCGACCACACGCAGCCGCGTCACGGCATGCCGCCCGCCCGTCCACAGCACAGCCTGCCGCTGCCGGTCGGTTTTGTGGCGGGCCAGTTGCGTGGTGACCCGCAACATATCCCCGCTTTCCCAATGGGTGCCGCGCAGGCCGCGGATGCGGGGATCGGCGGCCTCCGGCACGCCATTCACGACCGCCAGATATTCGCGGTCGACCGTGTGGGCGGCAAACTGGTCAGTCAGACCGTGATGGGCCGCATCCGATTTGGCCACAACCAACAGGCCGCTGGTATCCTTGTCGATCCGGTGGACGATGCCGGGGCGCTTTTCCCCGCCGATCCCGCTCAGATCCCCGCCGAAATGGTGCAGCAGCCCGTTGACCAACGTGCCGGAGGGGGAGCCTGGCGCCGGATGCACCACCATCCCCGCGGGCTTGTTCACCACCAGCAGGTCGGGGTCTTCATGCACGATCTCCAGATCCATGGCCTCGGCCACGGTCTCAACCTCCGCGGCGCCGGGTACGGCAATCTCGATCACGTCGGCTTCGTTCACCCGGATCTTGCAATCGGTTAGCGCAACCCCGGCGCGCGTGACCACGCCGTCTTCAATCAACCGTGCCAAGCGGGTCCGGCTCAGCGCTGCCGCCTCTGGCACATCCCGCGCCAGCGCCTTATCAAGGCGCGCGGGCGGGTGCGGCCCGATCACGATTGTGACGATGCGACAAGGGGGCGGCATGGCAGACACTCCGGACGATGGCCCCACACCGGGCACCCTTCGCTTTCTCAAGGTTCTGGTCACCGGCCTGACGGCCATCATGGCCCTTGGGATGGTAACGCTGGTTGTGCTCTTTATCACCCGGTTTCCCGGGGTGCAAAGCGTGCCGCTGCCAGACACAATCACGCTACCGGACGGCGCCACGGCTACAGCCTTCACGACCGGTCCGGATTGGTACGCTGTCGTGACGGCACAGAATCAGATCCTGATCTTTGACCGCCAGACCGGCGCGATGCGCCAAGAAATTACCATCCGACCGCAGACAGACTGATTTTGTGAAAATAGTTTCGCGCCCCGGCACGTAGATCCCGCAGGGGTTTGACAAGGTGCGATTATGACAGAAACCGATTTCACGGTCGTCGTGATGATGCGAGAGCCGCGCGATATCGCGGCGCGTTTCATTGAATATTATTTGCGGGCGGGGGCGGCAAAGATCCGTCTGTTTTTTGACGGCGATCCGGTCGCCTTGCGGGATCTGGCCACGGATCGGGTGGAGATCACGGCCTGTGACGATCAGTTATGGCAAAAGATCGGTGTCAAACGGCGCAGCTCGGTCGAGGAGCGTCAGTGGGACGTGGCCTACCATGCGTTCAAAACGCTGCAGACCGATTGGATGCTTTTCGTTGATGCGGATGAATATGTCTTTGGGGACCGGCCGATTGCCGATTTTCTGGCCGCGATCCCGACGGGCCATGACGTGATCCGCCTGCCGACGGCAGAGGCGGTCTGGTGCCGCGCCGACAGGTCGAATGACCCATTTTCAAGCACGGCCTTTCGATGCGCGCTCCCGTCAAAATGGGCGCCGCTGCGGCGCCTGATCTATCTGCGGTATTACAGCTTTTTCTCTTGGCGCGGCCTGATCGGACATGCGGAAGGCAAGCAATTCATCCGTAAAGGAGCAAAGATCGACGGGTTGACCTGTCACCAGGCGCGGCTTGGCTCCCAGATGGTTGGCCTGTGGGCGCCCGAGATCGGGCCCGACTTTCATCATATTTATCTGGGTCATTTCGATGCGATCGGTCTGGATCACTGGCGAGAGAAGTGGCGGCGCAGGCATTCGGGGGAGGCGATCTATATCACCCTCTCCCCCGCGCGGCGGCGGCAGATGGCCACGGTGGAACGGGCCGGGGCGGAAGGCACCGATGCCTTTCGCCGCCTGTTTCGCAAGCTCTATGGCCTGTCGTCGTTTCAGTTTGCGGCGTTGCGGCTTTTGGGCTGTGCGTTTCGCCGCGACGTCTTTGGCGAGATTGGGATGGGGCACCAGTCCCGCACCGAGACGACGATGTAGACGGCCTGTATAATGGGCCAATCCCGCCCGGATCTGCCCCGAATTGACCCCTTTTGCCGCCTTTAGGTGCCATATTCGGTTGCTTTGCTATGCGGAACGTAGGCAGCACAAGCAGGTCAATATGGGATCGGAATTCAGCATTGTGGTGATGATGCGCGAAACGCGCGAGATCGCAGAGCATTTCATTGCTTACTATCTTCACCTCGGCGCTGCGCGGATCCGGATCTTTTATGATGGTGATGCTGATGTTCTGCAAGGTCTGGCCGGGGACCGGGTGCAGATCACCACATGTGATAGCTCCTTCTGGCACAGCATCGGCACCACCGCGGATGCTGGGTTCAAGACGCGCGCCTGCGCCGTGGTCAACCATGGCTTTCGCACACTCGACACGGATTGGATGCTGGCGGTGGACAGCGATGAATTCGTCTTTGGTGGCCAGCCCATCGCGACATTGCTGAAATCCTTGCCCGACGAGGTTGAGGTCATGCGCCTGCCCGTGGCAGAGGCGGTGTGGCGGCCAGGTGATGCGTCTGACGCGGCCTTTTCCAGCACTGCCTTTCGCGTGGCCTTGCCTTCCGGTTTGACGGCCCTGCGCCATGCGCTTTACCCGCGCAATGCCCGGTTTCTCACCCGGCACGGCTTGTTGGGCCATGCGGAAGGCAAGCAATTCATTCGCCGCGGGGCGCAGATCGACCGGCTGACATGTCACCGTGCCTATCGGGGGGACTGCGCGGTGGGGGAGTGGGCACAGCGGATCGATCCCGGCCTGCGTGATCTTTATGTCGGGCATTTCGATGCGATCGGTTTGTCTCGTTGGACCCAGAAATGGCGCAGCCGATCCTGCAGTGATACCGCCCATGACCGGCTGTCCCCGTCCCGCACCCGGCAGATGCACGCGATTGCGGCGGCGACCCGCAGCGGTGCGACCTCGCCCCGTCAGATGTTTCGCGACCTCTACCGGCTATCCAGCTGGCAATATGCGGTCTTGTCCATGCTGGGATGCGCGTTCCAGCGGTCGATCTTTGCAGACCTGAACGTCGCTTCGCCGGATGGGGCGCTTAAAGATGTAGGTTGGTGGTACCACCTCCCCGGCTCGAACGGGGGACCTCTTGATCCACAATCAAGCGCTCTAACCTACTGAGCTAAGGCGGCACAGGTTTGTGAGATAAACCGCCCATTGGGCCAATGCAAGTCACTTTGCTCAAGGAACGTCACCGGTCCGTCAGGTCAATCTCCCAACGCTGTTCGATCAGATCGCAGCCAAAAGAGTGTACCGCCTGCTCGGCCAACATCGTAAAACCGTTGCGGGCATAAAGCGCGCAGGCTGCCTGGTGGCTCTTGTGAGTCCAGAGTGTCAGCCGCTGAAATCCCGTGTCCCGCGCATGGTCCAGACAGGCATCCAACAGACGTTGCCCAAGGCCCAATCCCCGTGCCGCAGGTTCCAGCAGGAACAGGCGCAACTTTGCCGTTTGGGCATCCTGGCGCACGCAAAAGATCGATCCCAAACGCTGCGCGCCGCGCACCGCAATCCAGGCCCGCTCCACGCGGTGATCGCGGTTGCGCAGGAAATCCACCAGGATCTCTGCCACCAGCGGCTCGAACGTCCAGTCAAACCCCTCGTCATCGGCATAAAGCTCCCCGTGCCGCATGATCAGCCAGCCCGCATCGCCAATCTCGATATCCCGAAGGCGCACAGCCTCTTGTCCCCGTTCCATCGCCGCGCTACCCCGATTGTCCAATGACAACAGAGGTGACCCATGGGCATCAACAAGGAAAGCGATATTTCGGCCAACCTGCAGATCGGCCCAACCAGCCAGGGCATGGTGCGCCTTTATATCGAAGGTGACGGGATCGAAATCCCCCTAGACTTCGACCCCGACGAGGCCCGCGAGATCGCGGAAGAGATCCTGGCTGCCGCAAAAACGGCCGAGGCGGGGACCAAACGCTAATCTCGGCTGTCATAGATGATGTTGCAGGTCGCCCCGTCGCGCACCAGCATCACATCGTTGTCCCAAGGGTGCTGGCCTGCATCTAGGTTTCGCATCATCCGGGCCATGTATTGCAGAGAAAACGCCGTCATCCCGGCAATCGTCTCCTCCACCGCCTGGTCCATCACAGCATCGGTGACCGTTTCGCCACTGGTGGCGGCATCGATCACCGCGGCCCCGTGCAGAAAATACCTGACCCGGGCATCTGTCTGGGCATAGAGGTCCGGGGTCATCCCCTTTTGCCCCACCAGTTCGACCTTGGCGTGAAAATATCCAGCACAGCGCAGCAGACTGTCATTCTGGCTGATCTTCCCGTCCCGCCAAAGCTGGGTCAGGTCGGTCAGTTGGCCGCGGGCGGTGGGATCTTCGACAACCACATCCAGCGGCACTTCCAGTTCCACTTGCTTGTCCGGCGCGCGGGTCTTGTCCAGAAACACGAACCCCACCGAATAGCGCCCCGGCGCAGGCACCCGGGCCGACACCGTATAACGGTCGGTGAAGTAATCCTGCTGCAGCGGATCCTGCAACACCTGCGTGGCCCGAAAGGTGTGAACGGGTTTGGCGTGAAAAACGACTTCCCCCGCGGGATTGCGGATGTTGATGTATAACTCCATCTCCTGCGCGTTCTCGGGCAGGCCCGGATGATGCTTGCCGACATTGGTCAACCGGATCACCGCGTCGATCTGCTGGCCCACTAGATAGATTTTGCCGGGCCGTTCGCTCCAACCACCCCGGGCGTTGCGGGGCAGGGTCTTGTCGACCACATAGGCCTCTATCAGCCGGATCGGATCCATGGTGGCCTGGGCGTCCTCCAGGGTCATATCGTGCTCCTCCAGGGTGATGGTTTGCCCGTCGCGTTCAATCTGTTGCGCGTAAAGTTCCGTGGCGGCGATTACATCGAGGGCGCATGCGGCGGTGACGAGGGTGTGACGTAGTCCAATCATGAAATCGTCTCCAAGTTGTCGCTCTCGCATACCGAGATACATATTTGAACAGCGTTCATATTTCAGATGCGGCGCATCCTGTCAATGCAAATGAACGCCGTTCAAAAAATCTCAATGGGAACCGGCTCACGTCAGTGTTTCCACCAGCAGATCCAGAAATCGCCGTACCCGGGGCTCCAGCAGGCGTTTGTGGGGGTAAAGCGCAAACAGCGACACCTCACCGCAATCGGTCTGCGGCAGAACCTGTTCCAATCGCCCGGTGCGCAGGTCTTCGGCCACCAGGATCTGCGGCAGCAATGCAATTCCCAAGCCGCGCAAGGCCGCGTCCCGCAACCCTGCCGCACTGTCGATGTATAGACGGTTTTGCCCCGTTGCACGGGCCCATGCCCCATCTGCGTCCTGCAGCCGCCATCCCTGCCGCGCGCCCTGGCTGGCAAATTGCAAGACAGTGTGCCGGGTCAGGTTTTCAATTCGGGCGGGACGATCGTGATCAGCCAAATAGCCTGGTGCCGCGCACAGCATGGTCGCCCCGGCCCAGATCCGCCGCGACACAAGGCTGGTATCGGGCAGGACCGTCCCGATGCGGATCGCGATGTCAAATCCGTCTTCGACGATGCTGTCGACCCGGTCAGACAAGCTCAACGCCACCCGCATGTCAGGCCATTGCGCCAGAAACGCCTGCACAACGGGCAAGATCAACTGACGCCCCAGGGCATCGGGCGCCGATACGCGCAGGGTTCCGCGGGGCGCACCGGTGCCTGCGGCCAGGCTCGCATTGGCCGCTGCGATGGCGTCCCGGATCTCAACGCCGCGATCAAATAGCACCCGGCCTTCCTCTGTCATATCCAGGGACCGGGTCGTCCGGTTCAACAGGCGGGTGCCGTATCCCGCTTCCAGCCGCGCGATTGCCTTCCCAGCGGCAGAGCGGGACAGGCCAAACCGCCGCCCGCCTGACACAAAGCTACCGGCCTCAACCACGGCCAAAAACACCATGATGTCATCAACACCTGATCCCTTCATCGCCAGGCCCCTCTCGTTCGCTTCAGTGTAGAACGTAAATCGTCAATGGTTCGACATAGATGCTCTCCACCACCAGAGAAAGGGACCCCCCATGTCGACTGCCATCCAACGCTTGAACCCGCCTGCATTGCCCGATGCGGGCAAAATTGGATATTCCCAGATCTCAATCGCGGATCCGGCGCGGATTGCTTTCGTCTCTGGGCAGGTCGCTTGGCCTGTAGACGGATCAGCGACGCCTGCCAACCTGGCCGATCAGACCACGCTCATGATCGCTCACCTCCGGTCGGCGCTTGCAAGCCTCAACGCCCAGCCGTCGGATATCCTGAACTTGCGTCTTTATCTGACCGAGATCACGGAAGAGGGCCAGCAGCAGGTCATGGGCCAACTCCTCTCGTTCCTTGACGGCGCCCGGCCCAGCCTCACCGGCATCGGTGTCAAGGCCCTCGCCGCACCGGACCTGAAGATCGAGGTGGAGATGGTGGTTCAGGTCCCTGCCTAACCCGTATTTCTGTCCCTTCAGTGGCGGCTCGATGTTTAACGCCCTCTGATCGCATCGCACGGTGCGTATGTATGCTTTGTGCATGGGTTCTGCATACGCTGTGTAGCGCTTGTCGGTCACAGGCAGGGGCGTGTCGCGACAGGGCCTTGCAAGCCAGGGCTGAGCTTGGTTTGCTCAAAAGAACAGACCGGGAAAGGCGCGGCGCATGCGGTATAACGCACTCAACATCCTACGCGAGGGGCTGCGTGGTAATCGCGGCTGGCGCCCCGCCTGGCGCAAGCCCGAGCCGCGGGGCAGCTATGACATCATCATCATCGGCGGTGGCGGCCACGGGTTGGCGACGGCCTATTATCTTGCGGCTAAACATGGGCTTAGCAATATCGCCGTGCTTGAAAAGGGTTACCTTGGATCGGGCAATATCGGGCGAAATACCACGATCGTACGGGCCAATTACATGCTGCCCGGCAATTCTGAGTTCTACAGCCATTCCCTCAAATTATGGGAGGGGCTGGAGGAGGAGTTGAACTACAATGTCATGCATTCCCAGCGGGGGATCATCAATCTATTCCACTCCGACGGACAGCGCGACGAATTTGCCCGGCGCGGCAACATGATGATCAGCCAAGGTGATGATGCCATTCTGCTGGATCGCGGTGGCGTGTGCGAAATGCTACCCTATCTGGACTATGAGCAGACCCGTTTCCCTGTATATGGTGGTCTTTATCACCCCCGTGGCGGCAATGCGCGCCATGACGCCGTCGCCTGGGGCTATGCAAGGGGCGCTGACAGCCGGGGTGTCGATCTGATCGAAAATTGCCAAGTCACTGGAATCGATATCGAAAATGGCCAGGTGACCGGTGTGCAAACCACGCGCGGCCAGATCCGCGCACGCAAGGTTGGCATCGTCGTGGCAGGCCGCTCCAGTCAGGTCGCGGCGATGGCCGGGATGCGGTTGCCGATTGAGAGCCATGTTTTGCAAGCCTTTGTTACGGAGGGATTAAAGCCCTGTATCGACCATGTGGTGACCTATGGGATGGGCCATTTCTACATCAGCCAATCCGACAAGGGGGGGCTGGTTTTTGGCGGCGATCTGGATTTCTACGCCTCCTATGCTGCCCGTGGAAACCTTCCCATGGCCGAACATGTGGTCGAAGCGGGCATGACCCTCATGCCCATGATCGGCAAGGCCCGGGTGCTGCGCTCTTGGGGCGGGATCATGGACATGTCGCCCGACGGCTCTCCGATCATTGATCGCACTGATATCAAAGGGCTTTATCTGAATTGTGGCTGGTGTTACGGCGGGTTCAAGGCGGTGCCGGCCTCGGGCGATTGCTTTGCGCACCTGCTCGCCACTGATCAGCCGCACAGGGTCGCGACGCGCTACCGCCTTGACCGGTTCGAGACGGGTATTGGCCTGATGGACGAGGAGGCGAGCGGTGCGCAACATAACTTACACTAAGCCGGATAACCGATTGGTTTTAAACAGTTTATTGATCAAAGCCAAAGGCATACGTGATGCGGATTAACTGCCCCCTTTGCGGTTTGCGGGACCTGCGGGAATTCTCGATCAAGGGGGACGCCGTGGCGCTCGACCGCCCGGCCGAAGATGGCGATTGGCATAGCTATCTGCATCTGCGGGACAATCCATCGGGGGAGACCCGCGAGCTGTGGTTCCATGGCCAAGGCTGCGGGGCCTGGCTGGTGGTGCACCGGGATACGACGACCCATGCGATCAAATCGGTCACGTTGGCCGCAGAGACCACACCATGAGGGTGGTCGGCAAGGGCCGGGTGGACCGGGACGCCCCGCTGAATTTCACCTTCGACGGCAAAGCCATGCGCGGATTTCAAGGCGATACGCTGGCATCCGCTCTCATGGCCAACGGTCAAAAGCTCGTCGGGCGGTCATTCAAGTATCATAGGCCCCGCGGTATCCTGACCGCCGGATCCGAAGAGCCCAATGCCCTGATGGAGATCGGGGCCGGGGATGACTGGATCCCCAACACGCGCGCCACGGTTCAGGAGTTGTATCAAGGGCTTACGGCGCGCAGCCAGAACCGTTGGCCCTCGCTTGATCGTGATGTGTTAAGCGTGAATGACCTCTTTGCGCCATTCCTGGGCGCCGGTTTCTATTACAAGACGTTCATGTGGCCCAAGACCTTTTGGGAAAAGGTCTATGAACCCACGATCCGCAAGGCGGCTGGGCTGGGGATGCTGCCGCAGGCCCATGACCTGATCCGCCATGAAAAGGCATTTGCCCATTGTGACCTGCTGGTGATCGGTGCTGGCCCGACCGGCTTGATGGCGGCGCGGGCCGGGGCCGAGGCGGGCGCCGACGTGATCCTGATCGATGATCAGACCGAACCCGGCGGGCGGCTTTTGTCAGAGATTGAGGAAATCGACGGGCTGCCGGGCTGGCGCTGGGCGCGGGAGCAGGCAGCGGAGTTGCGCCAGATGGGCGTGCAGATCATGCCCCGCACCACTGTCACTGGCGCCTATGATGGTGGGGTCTATGGCGCGTTGGAATTGGTCGGGCATCACTTGGCGGAGCGACCTGAACACCTGCCGTTGGAATGTTTCTGGCGGATCACCGCGCGGGCAACTGTCCTGGCGGCGGGGGCACTGGAGCGGCCCATCGCCTTTGCCAACAACGACCGGCCGGGCATCATGATGGCCGGTGCCATGCGCAGCTACCTGCACCGCTGGGGCGTTGTCCCAGGGCAGGATGTGGCAGTGTTCGGCAGCACCCAAAGCGCCCGCCGCACGGCGCGGGATCTTGTCGAGGCAGGCCTGAATGCGACGCTGATCGACCCGCGCGAGGAGGCCGGGGCGCCGCCAGACGTGCGCCTGATCGCAGGGGCGCAGATCAGGGACACGAATGGCCGCAAGGGCGTGACCGGCATCCACTTGACGACGGGCCGGATGATCCCGTGTGATGCCGTGGCGATGTCTGGCGGATGGACACCGTCGGTGCACTTGACCTGCCACATAAACACGCGCCCGGTCTGGCAGGAGGATATCGCCGCCTTTGTCCCGGCCCCCGATGCCGTGCCCGGCCTGATTGCCGCCGGGGCCTGTAACGGGACCTATGACACAGGCGGATGTCTGGCCGCGGGGCTGGAAGCGGCGGGCGTGGCTGTGGAGAAGCTGGGATTGCGTCCCTCATTCACCGATCTGCCGAAGGTCGAGGGGACGCCCGCACAGGATCACCCGATCTGGCATGTGGCGGGGCCGGGGCGGGCGTGGCTTGATTTCCAGAACGATGTGACGACCAAGGATGTGACCCTGGCGGCACAGGAAAACTTCGTGAGCGTCGAACATATGAAGCGCTACACGACGCAAGGGATGGCGCCGGATCAAGGCAAGAACTCGAATATCGGGGCGCTGGCTGTGCTGGCGGACGTGACGGGGCGCAGCATCCCCGAGACGGGAACGACGACCTATCGCCCGCCTTTCGTGCCGGTGACCCTGGGCGCCATGGGAGCAGGGGCCCGTGGCAAGGGCTTTGCGCCGGAGCGTCTGACCACCAGCCATGCCAGTAGTGTGGCCCGGGGTGCGCCGATGATCGAAGCGGGGCTTTGGTATCGCCCGTCCTATTTCCCGCAGGCGGGGGAGACCACCTGGCGGCTGTCTTGCGACCGGGAGGTTGGGTATGTGCGGCAGGCCGTCGGGATCTGTGATGTCTCGACCCTCGGCAAGATTGACATCCAAGGGGCGGATGCCGGTGCGTTTCTGGATTTCATCTATACCAATCGGTTCTCGACCTTGAAACCCGGGCGGGTGCGCTATGGCCTGATGTTGCGTGAGGACGGTCACGTGATGGATGACGGGACGACCGCCTGCCTGGGCGCGGGGCATTATGTGATGACCACGACGACTGCGGCTGCGGGCGCGGTGATGGCGCATCTGGAATTCGTGCGCCAGGGCTTGCGGTCGGACTGGGATGTGCACCTGACCTCGGTCAGCGAGCAATGGGCGCAATTCGCGGTGGCCGGGCCCAAGTCGCGCGATCTGCTGAACACGCTATTGGATCAACCTGTCGATAACGACAGTTTCCCGTTCATGGCCTGCGGGACGGTGCGGGTTTGCGGTGTTGACGGGCGGCTTTTCCGTATCTCGTTCTCGGGCGAGCATGCCTATGAGGTCGCCGTGCCCGCCCGATATGGTGATAGCCTGTTTCGGCTGCTGGTAAGCCAGGCCGAGGCGATGGGGGGCGGGGCCTACGGGATGGAGGCGTTGAATGTCCTGCGGATCGAGAAAGGGTTCATCACCCATGCAGAGATTACGGGGCGTGTGACGGCGTTTGATATCGGCATGGACCGGATGATCTCGGCCAAGACAGATTGCATTGGCAAGGCGGCCTCCCGCCGCCCGGGCCTGCTGGATCCCGCGCGTGAACGGATGGTTGGATTAAAGCCGGTCGATAGCGGCGACCTCACCGCTGGCGCACATCTCTATCCGGTGGGAGAGAAGGCCGTGCCCACCCAGGACCAAGGCTATGTCACGTCGGTGGGATATTCGCCGACGCTCGGCCATTCCATCGGTCTGGGATTTGTCCATCACGGGCCCGAGCGTATGGGGGAGGAGTTGCGGATGATCGACGCCTTGCGCGATGTGGAGATCCCGGTGGTGATCTGCGATCCGGTGTTTGTGGACCCTGACGGGGGGCGCGCCCGTGGTTGAACTGGTCGCCCAAATGCCGCTGGACGGATTGGATGTCAGTCTTGGTGACGCACGGCTGGTGGAGATGGATCTGGGGCCGGTAACCCTGTTGAGCGCTGGCCAGGACAGTGACCTTGCCCAAGCGTTGCAGGCGGCCCACGGGTTGAGTTGGCCCGCGCCGGGGGGCGTGGTTGAGCAGGGTGAAGCGCGGATCCTGTGGTTTGGGCTTGGGCAGGCCTTGCTGATCGGCATTGTGCCGAATCCGAGCCTGGGTGATCATGCAGCCCTCACGGATCAGTCCGACGCATGGGCCGCCATGGCGCTGTCCGGGCCGAATGCGCGATCCGTACTGGTGCGGCTGACACCGCTTGATCTGCGGGACGGCGCGTTTGCCGTGGGTCGGACCGCGCGGACGATGCTACAGCATATGGGATGCAGCCTGACGCGGACGGGGGCGGATGCCTACCTGATCCTCGTCATGCGTTCCATGGCGGCAAGTGCTGCCCATGATTTGACCGATGCGATGGCGATGGTGGCGGCCCGACAGACAACCTGAGACCGACCGCCCCTCGACTCCGCAGGCCCGGCGGCGGATAAAAGGGAATGTCCTTGCCGCCTGGATTCTTGGATGAGTTGCGCACGCGCCTGTCGTTGACCGATGTGGTGGGGCGCAAGGTGATGTGGGACACGCGCAAATCGAACCAGGGCAAGGGCGATATGTGGGCGCCCTGTCCGTTCCACCAGGAAAAGACGGCCAGCTTCCACGTCGATGACCGCAAGGGGTTTTACTATTGCTTTGGTTGCCACGCCAAGGGCGACGCGATCAGTTTTGTCCGCGAGACCGAGAATGTGGGTTTCATGGAGGCGGTCGAGATCCTGGCCGGAGAAGCCGGGATGCAAATGCCCGAACGTGACCCCCGCGCGCAGGAAAAATCGGACCGCCGTGGCGAATTGGCCAAGGTCATGGAGGCCGCTGTGCGCTGGCTGCGGTTACAGTTGAAAACCGGGGCCGCGTCCGATGCGCGCGCCTATCTGGACCGGCGGGGCCTGGGCGACAAGACGCAGGAGCGGTTCGAGATCGGATTTGCCCCCGACCAACGCCAGGCCATGTGGCAGGCGCTGACGGGGCAGGGGATCGAGGGACAAAAGATTATTGATGCGGGCCTGGCTGCCGAACCGGATGGTGGCGGCCAACCCTATGATCGGTTCCGTGGGCGCATCATCTACCCGATCCGGGATCCGCGCGGACGCTGTATTGGCCTGGGTGGACGGGCCATGGCGGCGGACGCCCGGGCGAAATACCTGAACTCGCCCGAGACTGAGCTTTTCGACAAGGGGCGCAGTCTATACAATCACAGCCCCGCGCGGGAAGCAGCGGGCAAAGGCCAACCCCTGATCGTGGCCGAAGGATACATGGATGTCATCGCGCTGGTTGAGGCGGGGTTTGAGGCCGCAGTGGCCCCGCTGGGCACCGCGGTCACGGAGGATCAGTTGCGCCTTCTGTGGCGGATCGATCCGGAGCCGATCATTGCGCTTGATGGTGACAAGGCGGGTTTGCGTGCGGCGATGCGGCTGATCGACCTCGCCTTGCCGCTATTGGAAGCGGGTCAGTCCCTGCGCTTTTGTCTGATGCCCGAGGGGCAGGACCCTGACGATCTGATCCGCGCCGCGGGGCCGCCTGCCATGCAAACACTACTGGACAAGGCCGAACCCATGGTGCGGCTTTTATGGCGGCGGGAAACCGAGGGCGCCCAGATCGACAGCCCGGAACGCCGTGCGGCATTGGACAAACGCCTGCGTGCCGCGGTCAAAACCATCGCCGATCCATCGATTCGCAGCCATTACGGTGAGGAGATCCGCCGCCTTCGCGCAGAATTGTTCGGGCAGGGCCGCCGGGATTTCGTGCCGCGCAAACGGGGCTGGACCCCGCCCGCAACCGCCCAGGCGACGACGCGCGCCTCTGTCCTGGCCACCGGGGATGCCGTGCTGCAGGAGCATCTGCGGGAAGCCGTGATCCTCGCCACATTGATCACGCATCCCGCCCTGAGGGCCGAGTTTGCCCATGTGTTGGAAGAGGTGTCCCTGACCGGGCCCAACCATGCCAAGGTTGCAACAGCGCTTTTGCGGTGTCCGCCGGACGCCGATCTGGCGGGTTTTCCCGCAGAAATCGACCGTGAGGTCCTTGAAACGCTGTTGAACGCTCGCCACGTGCAACTTTCGCCGTCGATGCGCCATCCGTCGGATACTGATCTGGCGCGGATGTGCCTGACCGAAGAACTCGCGAAACTTGCAGCCGCCCGGGGCGCGGAACGGGAAATCAGTGATGCGATGGACGAGCTTTCTGGGGTCGCCAATGAAGGGGTCGATTGGCGATTGGCACAGGCCGCAGCGGCCCGGCAAAATGCGGTTCGCGGAATGGAAGCCGACGTGACGGAATTTGAGATTGCCCCCAACGGTGCCCGTCTGGACCGGGAAGAACGGTCTGCCCTGGACAAGCTGTTGGACGGCATCACCTTTGGTAAGTCCGGCAAGGATACTGAAGGATAATGGAATCTTTGTCCGGATCCGGGTAACGGTGTGGACTTAGGGGTGATTCGCTCTATTGATTCGGTTGGATCGGGGCGTGGTGACAGTGCCCGGTAGGGCGCGCGGACAGGAGTAGTCGATGGCAGCCAAGGACAACACGGACGACCGCAAGACCGACGAGACCGACGCCGAGATGTCTCTCGATATGAGCCAAGCCGCTGTGAAAAAGATGATCGCGGAAGCGCGTGAACGCGGCTACATCACGTATGATCAGCTCAACCAGGTTTTGCCACCCGATCAGGCCAGTTCTGACCAGATCGAAGACGTGATGTCGATGCTATCCGAAATGGGCATACAGGTCACCGAAGAGGAAGAGGGGGACGAGGACGACAGTAAGGGATCGACCGAACTGGTCGAGGCCTCGTCATCGCGCGAGGTCACCGTTGCGCAGACTGAAACCGAAAAGCTGGACCGAACGGATGATCCGGTGCGGATGTATCTGCGCGAAATGGGTTCGGTCGAACTGTTGAGCCGCGAAGGCGAGATCGCCATCGCCAAGCGGATCGAGGCTGGTCGCAACACCATGATCCAGGGGCTGTGCGAAAGCCCGCTGACCTTCCAGGCCATCACGATCTGGCGCGACGAATTGCTGTCCGAAGATATCTTGTTGCGCGACGTGATCGATCTGGAAACAACCTTTGGACAGGGCGTTGAAGGCGACGAGACCGAGCCGGTCGTTGCCGCCGTCCCCGAAGCCGCGCCCAAACCCGAAGCAGCCACAGAACCCTCTGAAGAATTGGATGCCGATGGTAATCCCATCATCAAATCCGATGACGAAGATGATGAGGACGAACAGGCCAATATGAGCCTGGCGGCGATGGAAGCTGCACTTAAGCCGCGCGTTCTTGAAACGCTGGATCTGATCGCCCGGGACTATGCCGACCTTGCCGAGATGCAGGATCTGCGCATGTCGGCCACGCTGAATGAGGATGACAGTTTTTCCAAAAAGGAAGAGGAGCGTTATCAGACGCTGCGGTCCGAAATCGTCGTGCTGGTCAATGAACTGCATCTGCATAACAACCGGATCGAAGCGCTGATCGATCAGCTTTACGGCATCAACCGCCGCATCATGTCCATCGACAGCAATATGGTGAAGCTGGCGGACCAGGCTCGTATCAATCGGCGCGAATTCATTGAAGCCTATCGAGGCTATGAGCTTGACCCGACCTGGATGGAAAAGATGAGCGAAAAGCCCGGTCGCGGTTGGCAAGCGCTCATGGAACGCTCCAGTAGCAAAGTCTCGGACCTGCGGACCGAGATGGCGCAAGTCGGTCAGTATGTCGGTGTCGACATCCCCGAATTCCGCCGCATCGTGCAGCAGGTTCAAAAGGGTGAGAAAGAGGCGCGCCAGGCCAAGAAAGAGATGGTTGAGGCCAACCTGCGCCTGGTGATTTCCATCGCCAAGAAATACACCAACCGCGGCTTGCAATTCCTGGACCTGATCCAGGAAGGGAATATTGGCCTGATGAAAGCGGTCGATAAGTTCGAATATCGCCGCGGCTACAAGTTTTCGACTTATGCGACCTGGTGGATCCGCCAGGCGATCACCCGATCCATTGCCGATCAGGCCCGCACGATCCGGATCCCGGTCCATATGATCGAGACGATCAACAAACTGGTCCGCACGGGTCGCCAGATGCTGCACGAGATCGGCCGTGAGCCAACGCCGGAAGAGCTGGCTGAAAAGCTGCAGATGCCGTTGGAGAAGGTCCGCAAGGTGATGAAAATCGCCAAGGAGCCGATCAGCCTTGAGACACCCATTGGTGATGAGGAAGACAGCCAACTTGGTGATTTCATCGAGGATAAGAATGCCGTCCTACCGCTGGATTCGGCCATTCAGGAGAACCTGAAAGAGACGACCACCCGGGTTCTTGCCTCACTTACCCCCCGCGAGGAGAGGGTTTTGCGGATGCGGTTCGGCATCGGCATGAACACCGACCACACACTCGAAGAGGTGGGCCAACAGTTCAGCGTGACCCGCGAACGGATCCGCCAGATCGAGGCAAAGGCGTTGCGCAAGCTGAAACATCCAAGCCGCTCGCGCAAGCTTCGCAGTTTCCTGGATCAATAGAACATGCAGCCGCGTTAAGCGGACCGTAAAGGATTTGTCGGGCAAGGCGAACGAATTGCCCGACATATGGGACGCCACCGCTTTCGCTGAGCTTTCGGAATTGTGGGTTGGTGTGACGGACCGAACGGAGGTTCGATGGGTGCGGATCGGATGCGCCCCTTTGGTCGGTGAACGACCAATGCGCTAAATTGACTGACGCCTAATCTGTTCCCATATGGCCATATTCGACGCGGCCCTTTGCGACGTCATAACATGCTGACCCGGTCCAAGACTGACCTTAGTTTACGGCTCCGCCCAGTCCGATTGGACGGCAAATGGGCTCCGAAAGTTGGTCTGCGCGCCCCTGTCCATTTGAGCTGGGTGATTGGCGGACAAGCCGCGTGGAAACCTTGGCGACGGATGGAGGACGGAATGAGAAAAATCAGCATTACTTTTGCGATGGTTTTCGGATCAACGGGTGCATTGGCCGCCGCTGATTTCGTCACGGCGGGTGACGCGGGATATAACGCAACATGCAATGCCAGCGGTGCCATCTTGATGCCCGTCAATCCTGCACGCTCGCCCTTATATCTTGGCGCCACGTGCGATGCGTTCGACCCGGCAATTGGTGACGGAACCTGGGGATGGTCGGAGGCCGGTTTCGTGGCGCAAATCTATGGATCCCGATTTCCCTTTCCCAAGCAGCAGCCGCCTTGTCTGGACGATCCTCAGATCGGGCAGGCCATGCGAGCCTGCACGGAGCCGCCTATCGTTTCCCCATGATTGTTTTTTAGACAGCCCCAATTTGTGCTTTGAAAGTATTGGCCGAATTGGGCGGCGACATGCGAATATTGAAGTGAGTTGGCGGGTTGCTGATTTTCCCGGTAGTGGTTGTCATAGGCGGGGTCCTGTTGCCGCGAGAGGTGACGGTGGCGCACTGTACAAAGATTGATGCGCCAGCAGCGGCGATTTTTCCCCATTTAAAAAATCTCAAGGCGACAAAGGCGCAATCACCATGGCTGGTACTCCATCCGACCACAGAAGTAATCTACGGCGACAATCACTTGGGGCCTGAGGGCCAATATGGGCGCTGAGCCGATGTGGCGCTGGATGGGCCTTGACCATGAAAAACCTAACCAATCTAAACGCGTTGGTTAAAAGTTAACTCGGGGACCGTCAGAGCCACCGGACGAAAACCATCAAAATCTGCACAAACTGCGCTGATCGGCTGCACATGAGCCGATCAGATCGGGGTCATGACCCACCGACCCCTTCCCACGCTGGCCTTGGCCAGCTGCGCGCTCGCCTCGATCATCCTGGCGATTGAGCCGGTTCGCTGGCTGATCAACAGCTGGACCAGCCCGACATATGACAGCAATGGCTATGTGTATCTGATCGGGATCGTTGGTTTGGTGGCTTGGTCGGTCCTAAGTGGACCGTCCCGCACAAAGTCGGGCGCGCCGGTTCTGATTTTGTTGGCCTTGGCGGCAGGCATCCGGTTGCTGGGGCAGGTCCTGGCGATCAACACCCTGGGCGCGCTGGCGCTGATCGTGGATATCTATGCCATTGCCCGGCTGCTGGGTGTTGCGGATCGGCCGTTTGCCCTGTCGCCCCTTTGGCTGGCGGTTTTGTTTCTGTTCACTTTGCCGGTCGAGGTGATCGCACAGCGCTTGATCGGGTATCCCTTGCAATTGATCTCGGCCGATCTGGCCTGCAGTCTGCTGGGCGTAGTGTATCGCGAGGTTAGCTGCACGGGCATTCGCATCACGGTGCAGGCGGTTGATGTGCTGGTTGATCTGCCATGTTCGGGTGCAACGGGCCTGCTTTTGGCACTGGCGTTTGCTGCTACCATGAATGCAATCTACCGGCCGCGCCTGATCACGGGCTGCGCCCTTGGCGGGGCCATTGTCGGCCTGGCGGTTGCGGGCAATGCGTTCCGGATCACCGCGCTGGCCATCGGTCTTGAGCAGGGTTGGGATGTGATGGCGGAGCCCGCCCATTCCCTGATCGGCCTCGTCACGCTTGCCCTGTCGCTGTTGCCGGTCGCGTTGTTCTACCGCCCGAAGCCTGCGCCGATGCGCAGGGAACTGACCCTTCCCCACATCCCGGATGCTGTGCGGCTGGGCGTGGGGGCCGTTGGTGTGGGTGCTGCACTGTTGATTGTCACAGCCCCCGCGCATCCCATTGATGTCTCCTCTCGTCCGCACCCGCTGTCGCTGCCTGCGCAGATTGGTGGTCACCTGGCCGAACCCGTTGCGCTGACCGCGTTTGAGCAGCGGTATTTCGAGGCCTATGGCGGTCAGGCCGCCAAGGCGCAGTTTGGCCCGCTGGGAATCAATCTGGTCTCTACCCGCTCGCCGCTGCGGCACCTGCACGCGCCTGAGGTCTGTCTGCGCGGCCTGGGCTACACCGTCGAATTTCGCGGCACCCGACTGACCGGCACGCCCTATTCCGTCTATCGCGCGACGGGCCTACAGGGCGACGTCTGGCACGTCTCCGTCACCTATGTCTCAGATGCGGGCCACGCCACGGCCAGCATTGGCGAGGCCATCTGGCTGTGGCTGGCCCATCCCGGCAGCACGTGGCGCAGCGTGCAGCGGATCACGCCTATGGCCATGGCAGATGCCGACCGTGCGGCGTTCGAACTTGCGGCCGTCGCTGCCCTTGATCTTCCCCAAACCCATTGATCCCAAGGAGTACCCGTCCATGAAACCCTCCCTTTTGTTTTGCCTCAGCGTGGCATTTGGAATGGCCTTGGCCACCGCGACACTCGCACGCGGCATCGATGACCTGTCGGGCCGGGTCGTCGGCACCGCCGAAGATGGCCAACAGGTTGAACTGCCCCTGCTGCAGGCCCATTACGATGTCAGCATCCAGGGCGATATGGTCACGGTGATGCTGACCCAGACCTTTGCAAACCCGTCCGACCTGCCTATGCGGGCCGATTATCTGTTTCCCCTGAACCAACGCGCTGCCGTTTTCGCCATGGAGATGGAGGTGGGCGACGAGGTCGTCCGCGCCAAGATCCAGAAGAAAGCCAAGGCCAAGGCGACCTTTGAGAAGGCGGAGAAAGAGGGGAAGGCCGCGGCCCTTTTGACCCAACACCGCCCGAACATGTTCACCCAATCCATCGCCAACCTGATGCCTGGCATGCCGGTGGCGGTGACCCTCAGCTATGTGCAGCCGGTGCCGCTGATCGATGGAGAGTACCAGTTGGTCGTCCCCATGGTGGTCGGTCCGCGCTACCAAAGCACGCCGGAACCCGCCACTGTTGCCTCCGCCGACCCGGAGGCACCCGTTGTTGCAGACGGTTGGTCAATCAGTCAGACCCCCGCCCAGCCGCCAGTGGCCGGGCTTTCGCTTCCCGATACCCTGGCCGAGGATCGCGTTTCGATGGAGGTGCGCATTGCCGGCGGTCTGCCGGTCCAGCGGGTTGTCAGCGACACCCATGAACTGGCGCTGCTGTCGCTGCCCGACGTCACCCAGGCCCGTTTCGCCAAGGGGCGGGAGATCGACAATGCCGATTTTGTTCTGCGCTATACCCTTGGCGGTCAGGACCTGACCACGGGCGCGCTGACCCATGCCGAACGCGCGGGCGGCTATGTCTCGCTCATGGTGGCACCGCCGAACTTTCCGGACACGGCGCTGGCCACACCGCGCGAGCTGGTCTTTGTGCTGGATACGTCAGGCTCCATGTCCGGCCAGCCGATGGAGGCGTCCCGACGGTTCATGCGGGCTGCGATCCAGGGCCTGCGCGATCAGGATTATTTCCGGATCCTGCAATTTTCAAACGTGACCGGGCAAATGGCCACCAGTTCCTTGCCTGCCTCGCCCGAGAACCGGCAAGCCGCCCTTCGGTACCTCGACGGCTTGAATGCCGGGGGCGGGACAGAGATGAATAACGCCATCAATGCCGCGTTTGACACGGTGCAACCCGATGGCGCGATGCGGATCGTGGTTTTCCTGAGCGATGGCTATATCGGGCGCGAAGCGCAGGTCCTGAAATCGATCCGCGACCGGATCGGCGCAGCCCGGATCTATGCCTTTGGTGTTGGCACTTCGGTCAACCGGTATCTGCTGGAGGCGATGGCCGATGAGGGGCGCGGATACGTGCGCTATGTCGATCCGACGGCAGATGCATTCGAGGTGGCGGAAACTATGGCCCGCGACCTAAAAACCCCGCTTTTGACGGATATCGAGGTGGATTGGGGGGATCTCAAAATCACCGATACAGTGCCCCAGCATATTCCCGACCTGTTCGCCGGGGGCTCGGTCCGTGTCTTGGCGTGGTATCAGGGCGTGGGGCGCGGCGAGGTGACGATCCGCGGCAAGGTTCAGGGGCAGGAGGCTATTCTGCCTGTGCAGGTGAACCTGACCAACCAGGCACAACCCGATGCGCGGTCTCGGGCGCTGCCGCTGATATGGGCGCGTGCACGCATCGCCGATCTGGAACGTGCCTATGCCGTGCGTGACGGCAATCCTAATCGGATCGAGGCACAGATCACCGATCTGGGGCTGAAGCACAGCCTGCAAACCCGCTATACCAGCTTTGTCGCGGTGTCCGAGCAGGTGGTCAACGGGTCAGGTCTGCCGGCCCAGTCTGCCCAAGTGGCACAGGCGCAGGTCAAGGGTGTGAGCAAACAGGCCTATCCCAGCGGCTTTAGTGGATCCTCCACACATGAGCCGCAAACCTGGCTGGGTCTGCTGGTGCTGGCCGCGCTTGGCATGCTACGCCTGCATGGTCGGTGGCAGGCCCGGGCATGAGCTGCGTCGCTGACGACATGCAGTTGATCACCGGTGCGTGCCATCCGGCCTCACCATACCAAAAACAACCTGGGCGGGGGCCGAAGGAGAGGCAGATGAGCGCCAAGATCATGGTCGTCGATGATGATCACAACATCCGCGAGGTCATCCGGTTCGCGCTTGAGGATGCCGGGATGATCGTCAGCGAAGCCAGCAATGGCCAGGCCGCTCTCGCCGCCTTGTCCACGGCCCAGCCCGAATTGATGGTGCTGGATGTTGGCATGCCCGAGATGGACGGGTTCGAGACCTGCAAGGCGATCCGACGCTCCTCTTCCCTGCCGATCCTGTTCCTGACGGCCCGGGATGAAGAAATCGACCGCGTTCTGGGTTTTGAACTGGGCGCTGACGATTTCGTGCCCAAGCCGTTCAGCCCGCGCGAATTGGTCCTGCGGATCAAGGCGATCCTGGCGCGGTCCAAAGGGGCGGGGGATCCGACGGATCTGTCCCATAATGATCTGACGATGGACAAGCCCAAGCATGAGGCGCATCTGGCTGGCGACCCCCTGGTGCTGACAGGCATCGAATACGGTGTGCTCCATGCCTTGCTGCAGGCCCCCGACCGGGTGCTGAGCCGCAATCAGTTGATCGAAGCGGTTTATGGTGCGAACACCTACCTGTCTGACCGGACTGTTGACAGCCATATCCGCAATGTCCGGCAAAAGGCGGCTGCCTTGGGCTATCCGGATGTGATTGCAACGGTCCACGGTGTGGGCGTGAAGCTGGGCACATGTCAGAAAGGATAGTTCGCAAATGGCGGCCCAGCCTGGCCCTTGTCATTGCGGCTGTCTGTCTGGCCCTGGTCGCCTTGCCGGTCGTCGGCGTGCTAGCGGCGCGCCTGACCTCCAACCAGTTCGTGCGCGAGACGGAGCGGAGCCTGCTGGCCCAGGCTGTAATCTACGCCGAAGCCTATGCCATCGCCTATGCCGCTTATGGGGATAAACCACGCCACGGTCGGTTCCTGACTGCAGAACAGAAAGAGGCGCGAGCAGAGCATTATACGCCGATTACCCCGTCCCTTAGCGTGTTTCAGGGTCGCATCCGGCAGCCACGGCCAGACGGCACACCCCTGATCCATCCTGTGACCGCGCCGTATGATGCCATTGATGCACCACTGAGCGATCTGGCCAAGCGGATCCAGAAAAGCAATCTGGCGGGCTATCTGGCGCTTGATGCCTTTGGTGGTGTCATCGCCGGCAGCAGCGATGAACGCTACAGCCTTGCCAATGTGCCCGAGGTGCAGGACGCCTTGCGTGGCGAGGTCCGCTCGGTCCTGCGCAGCAAGACCAAGATTGAATTTCATCCCTTGAATTCGATCAGTCGCAATACCCGTTACCGCGTCTTTGTCGCGATGCCGGTTGTGGTGCAGGACCGTGTGGTTGGCGCGGTGTATCTTTCGCGCACACCGCTGGACCTGCAGAAATTTGTTTACCAGGAGCGGATGACCCTGCTGCTGGTCGGTGCGATTATGATCGCGGGCTCTGTCGCCTTGGGCGGTTTGTTGTGGCGGCTTGTGTCTCGCCCGATCCGGGGATTGCGGGAGCAAAGCCAACAGGTGGCACAAGGCGAACGGTCCGCCTTGGAACCCTTGGGCAGCTATGGCGTCAGGGAAGTGGCGGATCTGGGGGGGTCGATCCTGTCGATGTCAGCGGCGCTCGGCGACCGCTCGCGCACGGTGGAGACCTATACAAATCACGTCACCCATGAGTTGAAATCGCCCGTGACCTCGATCATCGGTGCAGCTGAACTGCTGGAGACCGGTGGCGCCGCCATGCCCCAGGAACGCCAGGCGCGACTGGTTCGCACGATCTCGACCGAGGGGCAGCGGATGACGACGCTGCTGGGACGGCTGCGGGAATTGGCTCGCGCCAAGACCGTTGGGGGACTGCCAGGAACGGATTTGGGAGAGGCTGTCCGCGCGGTGGCTCCGGGCCTGCCGAACCTGGTTATCGACAATGGTGTGGCACACGGGACGGAGGTGCCCCTGTCTGAGGAAGGGGCGGAAATCGTTTTGACCCAATTGATGCGGAATGCCGCGGAACATGGGGCAGCGACCGTCCGATTGTCATGGTCCGATAATACGCTCACGGTCGAGGATGACGGGAGCGGTGTGTCCGCGGCCAATCGCGATCGCCTGACGGAGCCCTTTTTCACGACCCGCCGCGATGGGGGCGGGACGGGCATGGGCCTGGCCATCGTGACGGCTGTCCTGGAAGGTCGCGGGGCGCGGTTGGATGTGGGGGCGACCAACGCATTGGGCGGGGCCACTTTCCACCTGATCTTCTGACTGCCTGGGGCTGGCAGCGCTCCCGCCCCTTTTGACCGCATCAAAGATGCGTCCAAAAGCGTTGGGCCAAGCGGCGGCGCCGGATCCGTTCCGGACCGGGACGCCGCCGCCTCACCGCGTCGATCAATCTGGCTTCGTCTGGCCCCCATATGGCTAAGTTTGGGTTGGAAGCCGTGCCATGGCGGCGGCGACATCATCGCGAGGTTCACAGGCGCGGCGGGTTTCGAGATTGACGTGGATCAACAGTTGTTCTCCCGTCGCCAGGGTCCGGCCATCTGTGTGGATCATTTCGTGGAACATCCGCAGTTTCTTGCCTGCCGCCTCAAGCACTTTGGTCTGGACATGGAACTGTTCGCCGGCATGGGTTTCGGCCAGGAACTTGATCTGAATGTCCACCGTGAAGAAGCTGAGCCCGTCGGCGATATAGGCACCGTCGGCACCAGCCATCCGCATGATCGTATCACCGGCATCCGAGAAAACCTGGCCATACCGGCTTTCATTCATGTGACCGTTATAGTCCGTCCAGTCGATCGGGACGGTGCGGTCAAGTGTGATGAGTGGGTCGTCGGTGAGCGCTGGATCCTTTTGGAGCCGCCGGTCGATTTCGCTCAGCAGCGTGCCTGCGCCCGATCCCCGCCCTTTCAGGGCGCGCAGGATGGCGACGAGGTTGTCGTCTCGGACGCGTTCGAGATCACGGATCGTGCGGTGCCCGGACTGCGCATCTGACTGGCCCGCGATTTTGTCGATCAGCCGTTGGTCGAGATCCGGTACATCCGTCAATTTGCTCCAGGGCGCGGCAAGACACGGGCCAAACTGTTCCAGAAAATGAGCCATGCCGCCTTCGCCACCGGCCACACGATACGTCTCGAACAGCCCCATCTGGGCCCAACGCAGCCCGAACCCGTAGCGCATGATGTCGTCGATCTCTGCCGTTGTGGCGATGTCATCTTTGACCAGCCACAGGGCCTCGCGCCAAACAGCTTCCAGCAGGCGGTCTGCAACATGGGCGTCGATTTCGCGCTTGAGGTGCACAGGCCTCATGCCAAGGGCATCAAGGATCTCAGCCGCGCGGGTGCAGGTTGGCCCATGGCCGACAAGCTCGACCACCGGCAGCAGGTAGACCGGGTTGAAGGGATGAGCGACGACGATCTGATCTGGACGTGCGGCGCCCTGTTGCAACTGGCTTGGTTTGAAACCGGAGGTGGAGGAGGCGATGACAGCGGCCTGCGGGCAGGCCTCCTGCACCTGGGCCAGGACGCGATGCTTGGTCTCCAACCGTTCGGGTACGCTTTCCTGGATCCAGTCGGCCCGCGCCACGGCATCGGCAATGCTGTTGGCGAAACGCAGCGTCCCTTCGCCGGGCAGAGCGGCGTCATACAGCCCGGGCAGGGACCGGCGGGCATTGGCCAGAACAGCCTCGATCCTGCGCGCAGCGTCGGGATCCGGGTCATGGACCACGACATCCCATCCCATCAGAAGGAACCGCGCCGCCCAGCCGCCCCCGATCACGCCGCCGCCCAGAATGGCCGCCTGGTTCATGGCAAAATCTCCCTGACTTTGGCCGCCATGGCCTGTCCCAGAATGGTGTGACTTTCGCGACTGAAATGGACGCCGTCCAGGGGATCCACGGCGATATGGACACCGGCATCCACAAAATCCGCGCCATTGTGGGCGGCGCACCGGGCCATTTGACTGGCCAATCCTGCGCAGCGGGCAGGCGCACCGCGAAAGACCTCGGCCAGATCGCCACGCTCTTCGACCGCGGGCGGGCACAGGACGAGGATGCGTGCCGCATAACCGGTTGCCGCAGCCTCCCGTATCAGCCTAGCCGTGCTGAGGGCGATGTCCTGCGCCGTCAGGCCAAAGCGGTGCTTGCTGTCATTCGTGCCAAGCGCAAGGATCAGCAGGTCGATGGGCCGGTGGGAGGCGAGGATGGCGCGCAGCGTACCCAAACCGTTGAGATGTTCACCTTCGATCGGGTCGGCATGGACGGTGGTGCGGCCTGGCAATCCTTCGACCACGACATCCCAGTTCGGGCCCAACTTGCGGGCCATGACCCCGGCCCAACGGTCGGATTTACTGAAAATCGGGTCATCTGACAGATCCGCCATGGGACCTGTGCCAAAGGTGTTGCTGTCGCCATAGATCAGGATGCGGCGCATGGCGGATCTGTCATCGGTCATACGGGTGGGCGCTTTTGCAGGGCCAGTTTCGTGCGCACCTCAGCCGGCGTCATGATCCGAGCTCCCATGGCCTTGATGATTGTGACGGCGCGGGTAACCAGCGCCTCATTCGTGGCCAGTTGACCCTTGGCCAGCCACAGATTGTCTTCAAGCCCGACGCGGACATGACCCCCCGCCAGCACCGCCGCTGCGACGTAGGGCATCTGGTTGCGCCCGACGGAGAAGGTGGACCAGGTCCAGTCGTTGGGGACGTTGTTGACCATCGCCAGAAAGGTGTTCAGATCATCTGGCGCACCCCAGGGCACGCCCATGCACAGCTGCGCCAGGGCGGGGCTGTCCAGAACGCCGTCATTCACCAATTGTTTAGCGAGCCACAGATGGCCGGTATCAAAGACCTCGATTTCAGGCTTGACGCCCAGGCCCGTCATGGTGCGGCCCATGGCGGCCAGCATGCCGGGCGTATTCGTCATCACGTAATCGGCTTCGGCAAAGTTCATCGTGCCGCAATCCAGCGTGCAGATCTCCGGCAGGCATTCGGCGATATGGGCGACTCGGTTCTCTGCGCTGATCATATCCGTGGCATCGGTCAGGGGCAGGGGCTGTGACGGGGGCCCAAAGACCAGATCGCCCCCCATGCCGGCCGTCAGGTTCAGGATGACATCGGTGTCGGCATCCCGGATGCGTTCCGTGACCTCCCGGTAAAGCCCCAGATCACGAGACGGTGCGCCGGTTTCGGGATCGCGCACATGGCAATGGACGATCGCCGCCCCTGCCTTGGCGGCGGCGATGGCGCTGTCGGCGATCTGCAGCGGCGACCGCGGCACGTGGGGACTGCGATCCTGGGTAGCGCCGGAGCCGGTGACGGCACAGGTGACAAAGACCTCCTGGTTCATGGTCAGCGGCATTGCAGTCTGTCCTTTGGTGCGATCAGACCGTCAGGACCAGGGGATTGCAAGCGGATCATGTGGAGGACAAGCGTTCGGGCGCCATGGCTGAACTGGGGTTTGGGGGTGCTGCCCCCCGTGACATCTCCACCAAAAAGAAAGCGGGCTCGCAGGTCAGTATCCTGTCATCTCAAGATATCCCCGGCCGGGATGGGAACCTTCGATCCGCACGGGACCTTCCCAATAGGGAAAGGACAGGCCCATCCAGCTTTGTGGGTTCAGGGCATCAATCGTGACAGCGATCCCTTTGTCGGGCAGATCAACCTGCCACCGGGTGGGAACGTCGCGGCCTGCCACTTCGCTCGTTTCAAGCGGGGTCAGGGTCAGCGCACCATCGCCATAGGAGGTCGGTTTGCCATCGGGCGCGATCCAGGTAGCGGACGTATACCCCGCGCCATCGTCACGCAGGGCAAAGCCCATCAGCTTGGTGCCATCGTCGAAGTGGAGCGAGATCCAGTCCCATCCCGTCTGGTCCGCGGCCAGTGGTTGGGACGACCATTCGCGGTCAAGCCAGCCTTGACCCGTGACCTCAACCGGTCCGCCTGGCAGGTGGAGCGTGCCGGCGATCTGGTAGAAAGGCTGGGAATAGTAATAGCTCGCCTGTCCTGCCGCCGATTTCACCGAATAGCCCCCTTGACCCTGGGCGACCAGCGGCCCGTCCGCGCGCAGCCCCAGATCATAGCCGAAATCGTCTCCCTGGGCGCTGAGTGTCAGGGCGTTCAACCCGTCCCCGGCAGAGCCTTGCATGGCCCATTCATCGATCCAGGCGCGGAAGGGATCGGCGATCACCCCGGCTTGGCCCACTCCGCCGCGGGCAAAGCGTTCGGCAGTGAAATGCGCGTCTGGCGTTGTCAGCCCGACATGGCCCAGCCAGACCTGCGGGTCCTGCCAGCCCTGGCTGGTCTCGGGTGCCAGGGCGGACCGAAAGAGGGTCCATTGGATGCCGTAATCCCGGCCATCGGCGCCCGTGAGATTCGCCGTCAGATACCACCATTCGATCCGGTAATCCGGATGGGCGCCGTGATCGGTGGGAAAATCGAATGGTGTGCCGCGTTGCGGCGTCGCAAAACCGTCTGCCGTGCTGCCGAGCCCGGCAAATCCCTGCGCCCAAAGGGTGACGGGCCACAGGAGGGTGAGCAGGATCAGGACCTTAGCGTTCATGGGCGAAAACCTTCAGAAACTCTGCCGGCGCCGTCCGCCGCAATCGCCGCACCGGCAGGGCCGCGGCCAACAACGCGGCGATCAGGGCCAGTGCAAACAGGCGCAACCACTGTCCGGGAAAAAGATGCATGGGCAGGCGCCAACCGAACGCCTCGACATTCACGACAGCCAGCAACGCCCAGGCGAGGGCCAGCCCGGTGGGCACCGCAACAACAAACGTGGCCGCCGCCAGGACAAGACTGCGCCCCAGTTCCAGCCGCGCCAGTGTCGCCCGCGTCAGCCCCAATGCCCAGACCGGGGCCAGTTGCGGCAACCGCAAGCTGGCCAGCGTCAGCAGCGACGTGAAGATCGCGAAACCCGCCACCGACAGGGTCAGCACGTTCAATGCCCCGGTGACCGAAAATGTTTGCTCGAACACCCGGACCGAGACCTGTTTGATCGCCGCCTGATCGGTGATTTGTCCCGGTTCTAACCCAAGGTCCTGCACCAGTGCCGCGGTCAGCCCATCGATCTGGTCGGGTGGAATGCGCAGGCCATAGCGCAGCCGCGGCACATCCGGATGTCGCTCTATCAGTTGGTCGATGGCGATCACGGCCTGCCCGGACGGGTTCCCGTAGTCGGAATAGATCCCGACGACGGTAAATGCCCAACCAGGTTCCACGGCCAGCGTATCGCCCAACCCATAGCCCGCGCGCCGCGCCAGTTGTTCATTGATCAGGACGGCAGCGCCCCCTGCGACCTCGTCCCAAACTGTTGGCGTGGCCTCCAACATGGGCCAGCTGTCACGATAGGTGGCGTGATCAACGATGCCAAAGACCTGGCCCGGCGCACCATTCAGATCCGCCATGACCGACCAGATGGGCAGGACCGCATCGACGCGGCCGTCCAGAAAGGCCCGAAGGCGGGTTGCCTCTTCCTCGTTGCGGGTGGTGACGTAAAGCTCTGATGCCAGCCGCTGATCCAGCCAACCGAGGAAGGTCAACCGAAAGCTCGATACCATCGTGCCCACGCCGATATTCGTGGCCAATGCCAGCAGTAATGCCATCAGCGCCAGGGAGAGCCCGCGCAATTGCTGATTGGTGTCGGCCCAGAACCACTGCGCCCGGATGGAGCGGGCGCGCCCTTGCGCCAAGCTCAGCAATCCGCGCAAAACCACAGGCAGGCACAGCGCAGCCCCCATCAACAGCCCGCCCAGCAGGGCAAACCCCGCGATCAACCCGTCAAACAGCACCGTCGCCAGCAGGCCCGCGATCAACAGCCCGACCCCGGCCATAGCCTGAACGGCAATCGCGCGGGCGGAGGTCCGTTCCCAGGCGCGCGGTTGGGCACTGGCCAAAAGCGGCATCCGCGCCACGGCCCATAGCCCACTCGCCGCAGCCACGAGGGTGCCCAACACCGCGATCCCGATCCCCGTCAGGGCCCAAAGCGGGCGAAAGCTCAGATCGCCACTGACGCTCGCCCCATAAAGGCCGCGCAAGGTCGCGGCGACATCCGGCAACAGCGCTCCCGCGATCACATAGCCCAACGCGATCCCTGCTGCACCGGCCAGGCAGGCCAGCACCAGCAACTCCACCAACAGCAACAGCAACAGCCGCCGCAGAGGTAAACCCACCGCGCGCAGCGTGCGAAACATGCCGCGGCGTTGCTCGAATGACAGGCCGATGGCGGCATGGACAATGAACAAACCCACGGCAAAAGACAGCAGGCCAAACGCCGTCAGGTTCAGGTGAAAACTGTCGGTCAGGCGGGCGATGTCACCTTCGGCGCCCCGGGTCTGCTGCACCAGGTCCGGCGCGACCTCGGCCAGATCAGGTTGACGGCGCGGCTGTTCGGGCGCCAGAACCAGCCGGGTGATCTGGTCTGGTATGTCCAGCAGTGTGGCGGCGACGCCGATATCGGCCACCAACGTGCCCGGGGGAAGGCTCACAGCCGGACGCAGCAGGGGCAGATCGGCCACCTCTGCCAGATCGGCCAGCATTTCGGGCGCCACAAACCCGGTGCCGCCGTCTTGGAGCATGGCCTGCGGGTTCTCCTGCACCAGCTGCGCAAATTCAGGGGGCAACGTCCCGGGGGGCGCCGAAAACGGCTCCAACCCAATCACATCGATCGCTTGGTCCGCCCGCTGGATCCGCCCCTCCACAACCGGAGAGACCAACCACCCCGCCTGCCGCAATGCCGTAAAGGTCGCCAGGGGGATCGGGCCGCCATCCCGGCGCTGCAATTCTTGCAAGTCCGTTCCGCCAAAGAATACCGCGGCCCGGTCATAACTGTTGCGCGCCTCGGCATTGATCGCCTGAACGGCCGACCACAGGGCGGTTGCCAGGGCCAACCCGATCAGCAACGTGGCCAATTGCAGCGGTTGCCTGCGCCAATGGGACAGCAGGGCCTGCAACGCCGCGCGCGTCACGCCAGCCGCCCCGCCGACAGATGCACCCGGCGTTGCATCCGTGCCGCAATCGCGCTGGAATGGGTGACCATCAACAACCCCGCACCGGTATCGCGCACCAGATCCAGGATCAGGTCCATCACATCCGCCGCGGTTGCCTCATCCAGGTTGCCTGTGGGCTCATCCGCCAGCACCAGGGCGGGGCGGGCTGCCAGGGCGCGCCCGATGGCCACCCGCTGTTGCTGCCCGCCAGACAGCTGTTCCGGATATTGGCGCACCAGCCCGTCCAGACCCAAACGTGTCGTCAGCGTCGCGATCCAATCGGCATCTGCCGTGTCGGCCAACCGCGCCTGAAAGGCCAGATTATCGGCCACGCAAAGCGATGGGATCAGGTTGAATTGCTGAAAGACAAGTCCGATCCGGTCGCGGCGCAACGCGGCCCGGCCGGCATCATCCAACGCGCCGATGGACTGCCCGTTCAGCACGATGTCCCCCTGATCGACATGATCCAACGCGCCCAGCAAATGCAGGAATGTGCTTTTGCCACTGCCGGACTCGCCGGTCAGCGCCAAGGTCTCTCCCGCCGCCAGCGAAAGGCTGACCCCGTCCAGAACCTGGACCGCGCCCCCCGCCACCGGATAGGCCTTGTGCACATCGCGTGCCTCAATCAGCATCAGTAACTCCGTCGATGCGGACCTAGCCCGCGACCAGCCACAGCAAAGCGCCAACTTGCCCCATTATGTGTTCAAAAATATCCCCGCCGGAGGCTCCGAAACCGGCAGTGGGACAAACCACCTTGGTCAGTTGTCAGACCCCGCAAACCGCGCCGCCCATTCTTCGCGCTCCTCGTCCAGGACCTTGCGGAACAGTACATCGGGCACGTCAAACCCATGGCCGGGCGGCAGGCGCGACAGAGCTGTGGTCAAATCGCCGGGCCAGATCGTTTCCTCGGTCCGCATCGCGGCCAGCATCGCCGCGGAGGCATCGGGAATGAACGGTGCGGACAAGACCGCGTAGACCCGGATCAGGTTCAGCGCCAGCCGCGTATCAGCCGCAGCCCGATCGACATCCGTCTTGATGGTCGACCAGGGTGCCGCAGCCTGCAAAAACTCGTTGCCCGCCACCCAAATGGCCCGCAACTCCGCGGCGGCCTTTCGGACTTCCATGGCCTCCATATGGCCGACATAGGTCGAGATCCGACCTTCCAACTCGGCAATCAGTGCGGTGCCGCCATCGCCAATTTCGCCCCCCGCAGGCACTTCCTGGCCGAATTTCGACCGGCAGAATTTGGTGATCCGGCTCACGAAATTGCCCAGCACATCGGCAAGATCCTTGTTCACACCGGCCTGGAATTTCTCCCAGGTAAATTCGGTATCCGACGTCTCGGGCGCATTCGACAGCAACCACCAGCGCCAGTAATCGCTCGGCAAAATCTCCAACGCGTCATCCATGAACACGCCGCGCCCCAGGCTGGTGCTGAACTGCCCGCCTTCATAGTTCAGGAAGTTGAAGGACTTGATGTAATCGACCAGCTTCCAGGGTTCGCGCGATCCCATGATGGTGGCGGGAAAGCTCAGCGTATGGAACGGCACATTATCCTTGCCCATGAACTGCACATACCGCACATCATCGGCGCCTTCATCCGTACGCCACCAACGCCACCACGCCTCATCTTCGGTCCCGTTCGCATCGGACCATTCGGCAGCGCAGGCCAGATACTCGATCGGCGCGTCGAACCAAACGTAAAAAACCTTGCCCTCCATCCCCGGCCAGGGCTCTTCACCTTTCTGCACCGGCACGCCCCAATACAGATCCCGCGTGATCCCGCGATCCTGCAACCCGTCACCATCGTGCAGCCACTTCTTGGCGATGGATGTTGTCAGGATCGGCCAATCCGTCTTGCTGTCGATCCAGGCATCCAGATCATCTTTCAGCGCAGACTGTTTCAGGTACAGGTGCTTGGTCTCCCGCACTTCCAAATCGGTAGATCCCGAAATGACACTGCGCGGATTGATCAGATCGGTCGGGTCCAACTGCTTGGTACAATTCTCACACTGATCGCCGCGGGCCCGCTCATAGCCGCAATTGGGGCAGGTGCCTTCAATATACCGGTCCGGCAAAAACCGCCCGTCGGTGTTTGAATAAACCTGCTTCTCCGACCGTTCCTCGATAAATCCGTTCTCTGCCAGAACTCCGGCGAAATACTGGGTCAGCCGCTTGTTCTGCACCGATGACGACCGCCCGAAATGGTCGAATGACAGACGGAACCCGCGGGACAGTTCGGCCTGGGTCTCATGCATCTGGGTGCAATAGTCTTCGATAGCGAGCCCCGCCTTGGTCGCCGCCAACTCCGCCGGGGTGCCATGCTCATCCGTGGCACACAGAAACAGCACCTCAGCCCCACGCTGCCGCATGAACCGCGCATAAAGGTCCGCCGGCAATTGCGATCCCACGAGGGTCCCCAAATGCTTGACCCCGTTGATATAGGGAATGGCCGAAGTGATCAGGATGCGGGTCATGGCCTGTCCTTTGTCGCGCAGTTTGGGGGGAGTTAACCCAACCGCTGGGAGAGTGCCAGCGGCGCCTGAAAACCGCACGCAAAAGATGGGCAGGGGTGGCGTTAAGGGTGGCCATCCTTGGGTGGGGCCTTGGCCTCCCGTCCCTTGCGGGGCAATCGCCCGATCAGGAACGATATGCGCGGCGCGTAAACATAGCGGGTCCGCTCGGCCCGTGTGGGCCGCGCCAGCATCCGCACCAGGCCAAACCCGACCAGCATCGGATGCCCTGCTGAAGTCAACACAAACGGCGATGTGGGGCCGAGCGCCTCCAGCAGCGCTGACGCCACCAGTGGTGACGCAATGGCACCCACGGCGAAGAAAAACAAAATGGCGACGCAGAGCTCCACCCGCTCGCTGCTATTGGCAAAATCATGGGCATGGGCGGCGGCGATGGAATAAATCGGAAAGGTCGCAAATCCAAACAGGGCAGCGGCCGCAGGAACCAGCCCCGGCCCCACTCCCGCGCTGCCCACGGTGACCGCGCAGGAGGCGATGCCCAGGACGGAAAACCAGATCAGCACGCAGCGCCGGTCATATTTGTCGGCCAGCCTTCCCGCCGGGCTCTGTGCGATTGCACCGTCCGCGACGAACGCCGCCAGGAACAGGTCAATCCGCTGGTCTGTCAGCCCGACCTCCCGGCCATAGACCACCCCGATCATCCGAAACGCCGCCGATGTCAGTCCGGACACGACAACGGCCAGAACCGCCAGCGGAGATTTGGCCAAAGCCAGGGCAGGGCGCAGGCGCGGAGCCCGGGGTGTTTCAGGCCAAGTGAAAACGGATCGGACCTTTATCGCCGTGCCTGGATTTTAGAGTTGAGATGATGCGGCTTGCTCCATTGCTGGAGTAGGTTTCATGGTCCCCGTTCTGCGAACGGGATGTGCGAGTTTCCCGGCATTCAGCGCTCCATGGGCTGGCTAGCCGGCGGTGGATTGCATGGTTTCGAGCGCGTGGTATAGGCGCCAGAACTGGGATGCGCCCTGCATGGCAGGTTCGCCACCGGTTCGTTTTCAGTCCATCCGTTTGGTATTCTGACACCTCGATTGCGATAGTGACGCGTGCCCCCATCCAAGACCCGCTTTGATATGGCCTTGCCGTCGCGCCAGCGGTTCCGCATCGGAGAATGCGGGCGGGCGCGGAACGTGGCCCGCAGTTTCTTTGCCCCGGTCATGCGGTGCTTCTTTTGAAGTCACTGGTCGATCCGATGCGGGAGCCGGTGGTCCAGAGACTGGAA
Source organism: Actibacterium sp. 188UL27-1 (assembly GCF_016901225.1). Classification (GTDB taxonomy): domain Bacteria; phylum Pseudomonadota; class Alphaproteobacteria; order Rhodobacterales; family Rhodobacteraceae; genus 188UL27-1. Next base: position 94,005 of record NZ_JAFEUL010000014.1, read on the forward strand.
CTCATCGCGGGCACCGGTGGCGTATTGGACGTCATTCCGCCATCCGCAGATCAGAGGGTTGAGCGACCAGATCAGATCCTTGAACGGGAGCACGAGCGTGGCTCGTGACGTCCGTTTCCTGATCTTCCGGCGCAAAGCCTTCACCGTTCCCTTCGGTATGCGCAGATTGCCCACCCAATCGCCGTTGCGATACGACTTGGTGCGAACAATGCGGTATCCAAGGAAGATGAAGCCCCCTTCAGGGCGGGTGATCAGGGTCTTCTCCGCTGAGAGTTCCAGACGCATTTCGTCCCAGAGGAACTGCGCCAGGGCCTCTCGCTCGGCTTCCGCCTGTTGCCGGGAGCCGACAACAAGCACAACGAAGTCGTCCGCGTAATGCAGCCTGTAGAATGTGGGCTTGCCGTGGTGTCGGTCGAACCGGCGGCGGCCACCACATCGTTGGGTTTGCACGCGGGCGCGGCATCCACCTGTCATAGCGCTCATCGAGCCGATGCAGGAAGACATGCGCCAAAAGCGGTGATAGCACGCCGCCCTGAAGCGTGCCTGTTGCCGAATGCCCAAGGCCGCCTTCAATCATGGTGCCTGCCTTCAGGAAGGATCGGATGAGCCTCTTGCCCTTCAATCCTGCACCGCGTCATGCCGTCAGTGTCCGGTGTCTGACTGCCCCGGTTCCGGGCCAGCCTGATCCAGGCCTCGATCAGCTTCTGCGATCACAGATCAGATTGAATAGGTCGGAGAAGGTCACCTGTCTGCCTGATCTGCCCCTGCGCAGGACAAAAACGTGAGGCCTTCCACCTCACTGAAATGCGCCCAGCGCATCTGACCCAAGCTGCCCATCAGGCGCGGCGTCCACCATCAGCCGATGAAGAAGCCCAGGAAATGCACCGATCCCAGCAGACCGATCTGCGCCGTGGTGAACTCCAATTCCAGACCGGACAACGCATCCAACGGCCTTCCTCTGCCCGAAGAGATCTAAAGCAGGACAACAGATAAAAACAAGGCCGCGAAGGAGATCATGAGGCACCTGCCACGCCCATGGATCTGGCCGGTCCACGCCGCAATCGCCGCCTTGATCTGGATCTGGCATTTGCGCCATCTGGCCTGCTCAGGCGGGCAGGCCAGACCCGATGCTTACCGCTTTGTGATACGCGCCTTGATGCGAATATCGATCTTTGGCCCGACATAGCTTCGAAACCCGCTGGCACCAAAGGCGTTGCGATCCACCGATCCGCTCAGCAGAATATCCAGCGTCTGCAGATCTGCTGGATCCGTCTCGGGCGTTCGGAAAAACCGGGCATTCAACCGCACGGGCCGGGTCACCCCCCGGATGGTCAACCGCCCGTCCACTACCGCGCCGCGCCCGGCCCGCGTGAACCGGTTGCTGACGAACCGAATGCGCGGATGCCGCCCGCTATCCAGCACCTTGGGTCCGCGCATGGCCTGGGTGGCAAAGACGAAACCGGCTCGCGCCTTGGCCACGTTCAATTCCACCACCGCCGTGCTGGCGGACAGGTTGTTAAAATCTACGGTTAGATCCGCGCGGGTTATGGGCATCTGGCCCTGAATGTCGCGTCCCTCGAACGTGTAGGTGAACCCGACCGCGGATTGGCCGGGATCGAGGGCATACTCAGATGGGGCCGCCGCCGCAGGGGCGCTGCCAACGAAAAGCAATAAAAGAACAATGCGTAAAACGGAAATCATGAACTCTCTCCTTTGGTTCATGCCTTCTACGCATGGCGGTCGCGTTTGATTTTGTGGGCGCTGTCACCGTTGCGTGACTTTCGCCTTGCCCCCGTCGTCTCACGCCATAGGCTCCGCGCGACATTTGATGCGGGGGATGCGCCATGAAACGCAACATGTTGGGCAACAGCGATCTTGAGGTCACGGATCTGTGCCTGGGATCCATGACCTGGGGGACCCAGACGCCAGAGGCTGGGGGCCATGCCCAGATCGACCGCGCCCTGGATGCCGGTATCAACTTCATCGACACGGCCGAGATGTATCCGGTAAATCCCGTGCGCGACGAAACCGTCGGCCTGACCGAACAGATCATCGGCAATTGGATCGGGCGCACTGGGCGGCGCAACGATTTTGTCCTCGCCACCAAGATGAGCGGAGCGGGCCGTGCCTCTGTCCGCGGCGGGCGTGGCATTCAGCCCGGCGATCTTGAAGAGGCACTGGATGGCTCTCTCAAGCGGCTCCAGACCGACATGATTGATATCTACCAGTTCCATTGGCCCAATCGCGGCTCCTACCATTTTCGGCAGAATTGGAGCTATGATCCGTCCGGCCAGAACCGCGCCCAGACCGAGGATCACATGGTCGCCGTCCTTGAAAAGCTGGCCGAGATGCGGGCCAAGGGCAAGATCCGCCACTTTGGCCTCTCCAACGAAACCGCCTGGGGCACGTGCGAATGGCTGCGCCTGGCCCGGCTGACCGGCGCGCCCGAGGTCATCTCGATCCAGAACGAATATTCCCTGCTCTGTCGTCTCTATGACACGGATCTGGCCGAGCTGTCAGTGAACGAAAACGTGGGCCTTCTGGCCTTCTCCCCCCTTGGGGCGGGTCTGCTGTCCGGCAAATACCAGAACGGCGCGATACCCGATGGCAGCCGTCGCGCGATCAGCGAAGGGATCGGTGGGCGCTGGGGAGACCGGACCGCCGTCGCCGTTGATGCCTATCTCGCCGTTGCCCGAAAACATGACCTTGACCCGGTGCAAATGGCGCTCGCCTGGTGCTGTACCCGCCCCTTCATGGGGTCCGCCATCTTTGGCGCAACCACGATGGATCAACTCGACCACATTCTCGCCGGCAAAGACCTCGTCCTATCCGACGACGTCCTGACCGACATCACCGAGACCCACAAAGCCCATCCCATGCCTTACTGATATCACGACACACCGCATGCGTTCAAAATCGGCCTTGTGCATACGCGCCTATTCGTTTTGGCTCTCCGCTCGTCAGCTTTGCCAAGACGGATATGCCCGCGGCTGCGTTCACCAACGGCCTGCTTACATCATCGTCCCCCAAACAGAACGGTGTGCTGCCGTCGCGACTACGTCACCGTTCGGAGATGCGACAGACATTTTGCCCACCAAACATGACGACGAAATCACCGCCATAACGCGCTTAAAGACAATGACATCGGGATCTCTTCACCATGGCAAAGCTGATATATGTTGTAGGCCGAAACGCCCTGGGCAAAGACACTGTCGGTAGACTTGAAGCCGTCGCAGACGCGCTGACACCTGATCATATCGCGTCAACGTCCCAAACACTGGTCCAGGTGGAGGGCAAACTGGGTCTCGCCATCTCGGGCTTCAGCCCCCTGGTGACGGTCCAGGCCAGAAATGTTCTGTTGGGCTTGGTTCTGGATGCCGCCAAGGACAACTGGTCAACGGCGGAGCACGCAGCGATCGATGGCAATTACGCCATTTTCCGGGATTTCCCCGAAGCCTTTGAACTCCTCAGCGACTGTGTCGCGTCCCGGACCATCTGGTATTACTTCGATGATGACGTGCTCATTGCGTCAACTTCTCAGCGGGCCATTGTCAAATATCTTGGCAATTTCGTTTTCGATGCCCGGGTCATCCCGTGGGTCTTGTCCAGCGGATCGCTTGGGCCTGAGCTGTCTTGGGACGCCCGCGTCAAAAAGGTACCAAACAACACCAGACTGTCCCTCGACAAGAGCGGCTGGCGGCTGTCACGCGACACGCGAAAGACACCGTTCCGCTTGAATGATGCCAATCCGTCTGATCAGAAAGACGCCCTGCGCAAGCAGATCGCCTGCTCTATCAAAGACCTCGCCGCGCTTGATTTCGAACGCTGGGCCCTGTCCCTGTCAGGCGGGTATGACAGCCGGTCGATCCTTTTGTTTCTGCACCAGACAATCGGTGTGCCAACATCGCTAAAGGCCATCACATACGTCATGCGCGGTCGCGCGGAAGAAGAAGGGACGGACGGTAAGCTGGCACAGGCCCTCGCCCGGCTTTTTGGGATCGAACATCAATATCTCGAAAAAGACACTGCAGCGATGCCTGTTGCGCGCCTGATCGACCGTTTCTTGTTCTGCGGTGAAGGGCGGATCGATCACTTCCGCGGCTATCTGGACGGTATGGAAAGCTGGCGGGACCTCCACAACAGCGCGACCCAGGGCCTCATTCGCGGTGACATGGGATTTGGCCAACGGCATGTCAGGACCGAGCGAGAAGTGCGAGGCACAGTGGGCAGTCTGCTTGCCGCCGACTTTCGGAATGTGCCGCGGATCCTTGGAAAGCATGCCACCGCTGGGCAGGTCTTGTCGCAAGAGCTTGGTCGGCAACCCGATGAAACGCTGCAAACGTGGCGCGACAGGCTCATGCATCATTTCCGGTTGTCTAGCGTGACCGCCGCGTTGGCCGACGTCAAATATCCCTATCTGGAACAGATCAGCCCACTCTTGTCTGAAAAAATTCTGACGGTCGTCCGCACGCTTCCAGACAATGCGCGGGCAAATAAGGCGTTGTTTCGTCAGATCGTCGCTGAATTCGACGTCGATATTCCGGTCGCCTCAAAAGGCACGGGTCAATCCTTGCGGCGTCTCCTGCGGCAGCCGGAATTCCATACCTATCTGCGCCAGCAACTGGCCCAGCCATATGTGGAAACTGCGCTCGGCGCCGACCTGACCAAAGCCATCCTTTCGGAGTTCCGCGCAGGCAAGGGTTTTGGGCGTTTGCTGTCACTCTGGGGTTTGCAAGGCATGGTATACAGCGCGCTGGATCTATTCTCCGCTCAGGGGCGCGCGCGTTTGCGTTCTCCAAGGCTTGATGGACATATCCTTGCGTTCCGCGCCATCGTCGTGGCGAAAATGCACCGCAACCTCTCGAATGACGATTTCAGCTTTTGAGTGCGACACCGCGTTCAGCAAGGAAGGACGGCAGGATCGTTACTCCGATATTTTGCGTGGCAAAGTGGTAAAGCACATCCACGCTATCGGCCTCGATCTGGGCCCGGCCGGTGACCTTTTCGGTCTTTCCCTTTGGCGACGTAAACTCAGTCGGATCTGCCCGCTGCTGATAGCGGATCCAATCCCAATCTTCCAAGTCAGATGGCCGTCTTGGCGTCCTGCGGGCCCGTGCGTAATCCGTACCAGCCACCAGATACCGCCGCCCATCCGCCAGCTTGCGCGACATCATCGCACTCTTGTCCAGCCAGCCGCCAAAAAGGCAAGCAACGAAAGCCGCAAGGCCCCCACCGGCTCCAGGGAAAGGGCGTTGAGTTCGTTCAGCCCCGCCTCAGCACTGCGTACCATGCCGACAACGCGGGCATAAAAGATCCGGCCTCCATTCGTCAGCGTGATTTTCCGCGTCGTGCGATAAAGCAGGGTCACGCCAAGATAGGCCTCTAGCTCAGATACCGTTTCGCTGATCCGTGAGGGGGCAAGACCAAGGTCCTTGGCTGCCGCGCGAAATGACCCCTCATCGACCACAAGTGCGAGGATTGCCATCTGTCTTAGGTGATCAATCATTGTTCTGTCTTGCGGACCATTTTCCTCTGAAATCAGCGAATATTCGAAGCAATCCAAGAAACCCGGCCTTCATGAGAAGCACGGGGAGGCGCGGGCCATCTGCCAATCGCCACCCCCCCCCGGCGGTCACCCGCATGCAACGTCACGGAGGATGACCAATGTTTGGCGCTAAGCACCGAACTTAATCTGAAATTCGCAGATGCACGCGAATTCCCGGATACAGGCTCCTCGTTTGTCGGTGATTGCCACGACGGCGCAGTCTACGCATTGGACATGACGGGTGAAACCACCCCTGCGCAGGTCGCCCCTCAGTCCGGTTTCCGGTTTGAGCAACGCAACCACCTACACCGAGGGGGATCTATCCAAGCGGTCCGGACGGCGTTAAAGACTGGTTGGCCTCAGACGCTGCGGGCACTTACGAGATGCTGTTTCAACTGATCGGGCAAGGCGGCTTTGCCTTGACCTGCGGCAAGTGCCATGCTGCAGGCACAGACATCGCCGTCTTTGACCTCTATCGTGTGGCAGGGGACAAAATCGTCGAACACTGGATGAATGAAGAAGAGATTGGCCCCGTGAAACATGGGGAAACTCCGGCAAGTTCTAAGCCAGAACCGAAAGGCACACCCGCATGACACTTTTATCCAAGGTCACCCAGGCTGCACGCAACGCAATAGGCCGTCCCAGCCCACGGGTTCTGACGGTAAAAGACGCATGGTTTCTGACACCGAACATGATCCGTGTCGTCTTTGCCGGGCCGGAGCTTGCTGGATTTCCCACAGGCCGCGAGGGCGGCAATTGCAAGCTTATGATCCCCGATATCGGAGAGACGAAAGAGGGTTTTGCCGCGCGGTTGCAGGGCGGTCTGCCCCCCGTCAAACGCACCTACACCGTCCGCAAATTTGACGCCGCAACGGGGCGACTGACCATCGATTTCGTCGCCCATGGTGACAACGGCCCCGCATCACGTTGGGCCAGCCAAGCGAAACCCGGTGACTTTCTTGGATTTGCCGGCCCAAGCGCGCCCAAGGTCCCACATTTTGAGGCCGACTGGTATCTGATCGCCGCGGACCCGTCCGCCATTCCGGTCGCGGCTGCTACATTGGAAGCCATGCCGCGCGACGCAGAGGGTGTCGCGATATTTGAGGTGACCTCACCCGAAGACCGCCAGAACATCGACATACCCGGCGGCATCGATGTCCATTGGCTCATTCAGCCGGATCCGCATGTGCCTTCACAGGCGCAAGAAGACCTCATCCGATCCTTGAACTGGCCCGCTGGTCGCGTGCAGACCTGTATCGCGGGCGAATCCGGGGTGATCCGGTCGCTTCGTGGCTTCCTTGCCACCGAAAAGAACGTCGCGCGCGGGGATACCTACATCTCGGGTTACTGGAAGATCGGGTTGGTCGAGGACGAACATCAAAAGGTCAAACGGGCAGAGGCCGGGTAAACCACGGCCCGCGCGGTAACAACTCCAGACCTTTGCACCCGATGAGTGCGGTCATGATTAGTGTCATCGTGCCATCTCCACTGGCCGTGTTCCTCTGCGGATGGCGCTTTAGCGACTTGCGGGTCTTTTCCCCTTTGGTCAGATCTGGCGCGGCGCGGCTCAGGGGATCGCGCTTTCCAGCTCTTCTAGCAGGCCCGGGGCGTCACGGTCGCTGACCTTGGCCTCGCGGACCAGGCCGTCGAAATGGCGGGTCAGGATGCGGATCCGCTCCGTATCGCGGAAGGCCAGGTAATGTGATCCCAGATAGAGCACGGCCAGCAATGGCCCGAACACCGTGATCGGCGCAGAATACAACTGCTGTGCATCGTAAAAGCTGATCCGCAAACTGGGATAGAACTGGTCATGGGCATGCCGCAGCCAGGCCAGCTGCGCCTTGCGCATCCCGGCAGGGGCCCCGTCATAATACCCTTCGGCCCGGGCAAAGGCGCGCAACTCATGTAGCGGCATCGCAATTTCGATATCCAGCTCCCCGGTGCGCAGGATACCCAGCCGTTCCTCCGCCAGTTGGATCGCGGCTTCGGTGCTGCGACCCAGATGGGGGCTGTATTCCCAGACCAGCATGTCGCGGGTCTTCAGCATATCGGGCAGGGTGGCGGGCACATGGCGGATCTTGTAGCCTTTCGCCTCCTCGTGCCAGGTATAGATCTGCTCATCGATCAGGGCCCGCTGCGCCTCTGACACGGTAACGGAGGCGGCCACCATATCCGCCGCGCGCTCGGGCCGCTCCGACAGGCCCAGCAACCAATCCGCACTGACCCCCAGCGCGCCCGCGCATTCCCCCACGATCTGCGCATTGGGTAGCCGCGCATCGCTGGCCGTCAAAACCTGGCTGATGGTCGAACGATTGACCCCGATCTGCCGCGCCAACGCCGCCTGGCTGATCCCCGTTTCGGCAATGGCCCGGGACAATCGTTGCCGAAACAGGTCGGCACGATCCCGCTTATCCACTTTTTTCATCATATGCTAATTTTTATCACCGATTTTGCATTTTGTTAACGATATATGGTCTTCTGCAACCCTGCTGCTGTCATCTAACTGACAGCTGACGGAAACAACCGAAAATCTGTAATGACACTTGCGCGTTCCGGCCCCGCAACCGCGTGGCCCACCCTTTGCCTTATTGCCTTATGCTATCTTCTTTGGCTCGGTGCCCTGTGGCCCCTGGCAACCCTGTCGCCGACATTTGCGGTGCTTGTGATTGCCGTCTCGGTCGCGTTCCACGCCTCCCTCCAGCATGAGGTGATCCATGGCCATCCCACCCGCCTGATATGGCTCAACACGGCGCTGATCGCCCCCGCCCTGGCCCTGGTGATCCCCTATCTGCGGTTCCGCGACACGCATCTGGCGCATCACCGCGATGCCCGCCTGACCGACCCCTATGATGATCCCGAAAGCAATTTCCTGGACCCGGCCATCTGGTCGGGCCTGCCGCGCGGCATCCAATATATCCTGCGCGCCAACAACACGCTTGCCGGGCGCATCGTGCTGGGGCCTGTCGTGGGGCAGGTCATGTTCGTGCTGTGGGATCTGCGTGCCATCCGCGCCGGGAACCGGGCCGTCTTGCGCGGATGGCTCTGGCATATCCCGGCGGCGCTGGTCGTCCTGGCGCTGGTGGGGGCCGCGCCGCTGCCGGTCTGGGCTTATCTGTTGGGCGTCTACCTTGGCCTCGGCCTGCTCAAGATCCGCTCCTTCCTCGAACACCGCGCCCACGATATCAGCCGCGCTCGATCCGTGATTATCGAAGATCGCGGCCCCTTGGCCCTGCTGTTTCTCAACAACAATCTCCACGTCGTGCACCATATCCATCCCGGCGCGGCCTGGTATGAACTGCCCGGGATCTATGCGGCGGGCAAAGACCGGTTCCTGCGCATGAATGACGGCTACATCTACCGGTCCTATGCCGAGGTCGTGGGCCGCTACCTGTTCCGCTCCAAGGATCCGGTGCCGCACCCCCTCATGCCGGCTGACACGACCCGGCAACCCTAGCATCGCCCGCGCGGCTCTGACAGTGTCGCGCGGATATGATCGAGCTTTGGATCCCCCTCACAATCGCTGCCGCGTTCTTTCAGAACCTGCGGTTCATGCTGCAAAAACGGCTCAAGGATATGGGTCTGTCCGCGGCGGGGGCGACCTATGCGCGGTTCGTCTTTTCCCTGCCGGTGGTGGCCCTTGGCGTTGCGCTTTATGCGGCACAGACCAGTCTGCCGCCGATGTCGGCGCTTTTCTGGCTTTGGGCGCTGCTGGCTGCGGCGTCCCAGGTGCTGGCGACCGTCTGCGTGGTGGCGCTCTTTGCCTTGCGCCAGTTCGCCGTCGGCATCACGTTCAAAAAGTCCGAAGTGCTGCAAACCTCCTTGGTCGGGCTTGTCCTGCTGGGGGAAGCTGTCAGCGGAACGGGCCTCATCGCGCTCCTGATCGGGCTGGTGGCGCTGGTTATCCTGTCCGACGCGCCCGCTGCGATGGGCAGGGGCCGGTTCTTCAACCGGGCCGCCGGGCTGGGCCTGCTGTCCGGGGCGTTCTTTGCCTTGGCGGGCGTGGCGGTGCGGGGTGCAACCCTGGCGCTGCCGACCGATGACCTGATCCTGCGGGCCGGTGCCGCGCTGCTGATGGTCACGGCCCTCCAGGTGGCGGGCATGACGCTCTGGTTCCTGTGGCGGGACAGGGCGCAGATCGGGCATGTGCTGCGGGCCTGGCGGGTGGCGGGGGCTGTCGGCCTCACCGGCATGCTGGGCAGCCTGTGCTGGTTCGCGGCCTTTTCGCTCCAGACCGCCGCCTATGTCTATGCCCTGGGCCAGATTGAACTGATCTTCAGCCTCCTTGGCGGCATCCTGATCTTTCAGGAGATCCCGACACGGCGCGAAGTAGCAGGCATCGCCCTGCTGATGCTCAGCATCCTGGGTGTCGTCTTGGCGGCGGGTCCATGATGGCGGGCAGGGCGGTCATCCGGCCCACCACAATCCGGCGTCAGCTGCGCCCCGTCCGGCGAAAGATCCGGGCAACCTCCTGAACGGCATCAGTTTGCTTGTCGCTCAACCCGGCATCGCCGGTGAAACCCTTCACCATTTCCAGCACCGGGTTCAGCGCGTCTTGCCCGCCCAGCCGCAACAGCTTTTTCGCCAACCGGCTCACCGCGGCATCGATCGTACCGCATTCCGAGACGAGCCAATGGCCCAGGATCATCGCCTCCTCGGCTGCGGGTTTGTCCATGCCATAGGTCGATTGCACCGACCGCAACAATGTCTGCTTTTGCTCTTCGGTGGGGAATTTCCCCATCTCCAGAAACGCGATGGCCAGCGCCGACCCCGCCAGACGCTCTTCATCAATCGACTCGACTGGGTGTTGATCCGCCCGCCTGCGAAACCCGAACCGCCGGGCCGCGCCCAGGACATCAGTGGCCATATCCGTCAGTTCACGGGTGGCATGCGCGGCATCTCGCGCACGGCTTAACCAGAAGTATAACGCGCCAGCGGCAGCCAAAACCCCCAAAAGAATATGCATATTAACGACCTTTGATCAGACAAATGTATTCCGCGTTGAGCTTACCGTTTGACGATGACACACTCAATCAATGTTGAGTGCATTTGCGCAGGTTCCAAACGGGAACAAACTGTTTTGGTCGCGCGTTGAATGTCACTTCGTTGTCATGTGGTTGTGATGGTTGAGCCCATGAGAGATCGCCTAGACCCTTTGATCGCTGAACGCGCGCCGTGGCTTTTTGCGGATCGGCCGGGCACCCAACAGGTGCGCCGGGTGCTGGACCGCGTGCTCAGCTACAACCGCACGGTCGAAATCGCAAAGCAATTGGAACACACGACCGGCCCGCAATTGATGGACCATGTCGCCAGCCTCATCGCGCGCGAAGTCACCGTCGATGGACTCGACAGGATACCGGCCAAGGGTCCGGCCCTTGTGGTCGCCAATCATCCGACCGGCATCGCCGATGGGGTCATCATGTGGTCGGTCCTGGCCAAGCGGCGGCCTGATCTATTCTACTACGCCAATGTCGACATCTTGCGCGCCGTGCCGCAGCTTGAAAGCATGATCGCCCCCGTCGAATGGCGCGTCGAAAAGCGCACCCATGGAAAAACACGGGAAACGATGGCCTATACCCGTCAGGCCATCACCGATGGGCGGCTCGGCGTCATCTTTCCCTCGGGCCGCCTGGCCAAGCGTCGCAATCTCAGCCTGCATGAACGCCCCTGGATGGCATCGGCCGCCATGATCGCGCGCAAGTTCGATCTGGATGTGATCCCGATCAATATCCGGGCGCGGAATTCCGTCCTGTTCTACCTCTTTGACATGATCCACCCGACCCTGCGGGACATCACCCTGTTCCACGAGACGTTGAACAAACACCGCCAACCCTTTGATTTGACCGTCGGACGTCCCATTCCGGCCCGGCAGCTATCCAAGAATTCGGGTGAGGCGATCGAGGATTTGCGCGCCCGCACGCTGCGCCTGGGTGGGCGCCATGCACCCGCCGTGTCCCTTGTCGCGCAAACCCGCCGTCCCCGATGGATCAAAGCCGCATTGGCCAACTGACCCACCGCGCGGCGCGGGTCGGATCAGACCAACCGTTTGACCGTTGAAACCGGGTCGTCATTCTCAACAAACGGAACCGACGCTGGCGGTGCATCGATTGTCAGCAGCGGCTCAACCTCGGCCAGCACCACCTTGGTGATAAAGGCCAGATCAAAGCTCCGTGCCTGTGTGATCGGCACCCATTGCAGATGGGTCAGCTCATCTGACGCATCTGAGAAGCCATTGATATCGCCGGATAAACCCTTGGCCGCGGTCAGGAAAAACCGGGCGTCAAACCGCCGGGGCCGTCCAGGCGGCGTTATGGCGCGAAAAACGAACCGCAGGGATGCGGCAGTCGGGCGATAGCCGCGCGCGGCAAAGCCCTGCCAATCGGCGGGGGCATCGGGCCACGGCCCCGGCGCGCCCAACACAAGGCCCGTCTCCTCCCACAACTCCCGAATGGCCGCGGCGACCAGGGCCGGGGCGCGTTCGGCTGGGGCGCACTGTCCCAACCTGTCCCGGCAGGGCTGTGCCAGTAGATCCAGCAATGGGATGTCCGCATCGCCGGGATCCACGGCCCCGCCCGGAAAGACAAACTTGTTGGGCATGAACACGGCATTGGCGCCGCGCTGCCCCATCAGGATCTCCGGCCCATCCGCACCGGCGCGGTGCACGATCACGGTCGCGGCGTCGCGCACCTGGGTTTTATCCATGGTCTGTGTGATCATCACGGGCGCGGTCCTTTCGACAGGTCCGCCTGCGGTTATCCGGATTTGCCGAAACCGTGCATCCGCTTGGACCATTGCAACGCGATCAGCATGCCTTTGATCCGCGGCAAAAGGAAGAGAGACAACGCCACGCATCCCACCGAAAAGACGGCAACCGTCACCAGAGGGTCAGGCCGCAACTGCACGAAAAAAATGTGCAGCAAGGGCGCCATCAAATGCCCGACGATCAGGATGGTGATATAGGCCGGGCCGTCATCGGCGCGGTGGTGATGCAGTTCCTCGTTGCAGACCGGGCAGGTGTCGCGGACCTTCAAAAATCCCGACATCATCGGACCAGCGCCGCAGTTCGGGCACCGGCGGCGCCATCCGCGCTTGAGAGATTGTTTCAGATCGCGCGGGGCGACCGTGTCGTCGGTGGTGGGCGGCGCTGCCTGGTCCATGATGCGTCCTCGGGCAATTTACGTCGCAATATCGCAGCGTCGCCGGTTTTGCGATGAGGCGATCCGCCCCCGCGTCTGCATGTCGCTGTTCCTGCGGGGACACGGCACCGTCGCCGTCCATCCGGGGCAAAAAATACACCCACCCGCGACGGAGCCGGTGGGGACCGCCGTTAAATGACCATTGCGCGGCAAAACCCGCCGCTGATTGAAACGCGCGGCCCTGACGGGGCGGGCGACCCGTTTGGAGGTATGACATGCGAAAGATGGGTCTACTGGCCGTTCTTATTCTGGTTGGTCTGATGGTGGGTCCCAGGGCCAAGTCCCAATGGAACCATGAGCAGGGCCCGGGATCTGAGAGGTTCGATGTTGCAGCCGTTGCGGAACTTGGCGGTCCGGAACGTGTGCCTGACACCATCGCAGCACTGGGCACGGTGGTCTTGGCCCACCGGATCACATCCGGGGACATATGGCCGACCGGCTGCGACGCAGTCACGGGCGGTTCTGCGCCCCGACCCGCTCAAGCCCGGACCTGAACCCGCGCGGGGCAGGCGGTGTTGACCATCGCCACCCCCCGGCGCTAGGCCTTTGGACCATGGACATGCCGCTCGATGCCTTGTCGAACATATCAGATGACCTCTTGCTAGCGCGGTTCGCCCAGGGAGATCAGGGGGCGGCGCGTGTTTTGACTGTGCGGCTCACCCCGCGCGTCCTGGCCGTGGCGCAGCGCATGTTGGGGGATGCGGCCGAGGCAGAGGATGTGGCCCAGGAGGCGATGATGCGATTGTGGAAGATGGCGCCGAATTGGCAGGCGGGCACGGCCCAGGTCTCAACCTGGCTCTACCGGGTGGCCGCAAATTTATGCACGGATCGGCTGCGGCGCAGTCGGCGGCGCGGGGTGTCGCTGGATGCCGTGCCCGAGCCCGTGGATGACCGCCCCGGCGTGGAACAGGATTTGCAGATGCGCGCCCGGGCCGATGCCTTGCAGGCCGCGCTCATGACCTTGCCCGAGCGCCAGCGCCAGGCCGTGATCCTGCGCCATCTCGAAGGCCTGGCCAACCCGCAGATCGCCGCGGTGATGGACATTAGCACCGAGGCGGTGGAAAGTCTGACCGCCCGCGGCAAACGTGCCCTGGCCCTGGTATTGACGGGCCAGAAGGCAGCATTGGGACTGGACCTATGACGGATGACAGATCAGCGAAAGACCGGGGCCTGGATGACGGGGCGCTGGAGGTGTTTTTCGACGCGGCACGCCGGACGGGCCCTGCGCCCTCCGACGATCTGTTGCGCCGGGTCATGGCCGATGCCGCACAATCGGCACAACCGGCCGTATCAGCCCGGCCCGCCTTGCCCTGGTGGCGCAGCGCCTGGGCGAGCCTGGGTGGTTGGCCATCCATGGCTGGTCTGTGTACCGCGACGATTGCCGGCATCCTGATCGGATACAGCCCGCCTGCCGCGCTGGATGTATTGCTGGCGGATCTGCAGGGGGAGCAGGTGGCAAGCTTTCTAGTGGATGACGCCTTTTTGACTGTTTTCGAGACCGACCTGATGACGGATGACTGAGCCTATGTCGCATGACCCCACCCCACCGCCTGCCGCAGGGTCGCCCCGCTGGATCCGGATTGCCCTGGTCGCCTCGCTCGCCGTCAACCTCTTGATCCTGGGTGCCATCGGGGGGGCTGTCCTGTCGGGCAAGCCGGGCCCGGGTGGCAGGTCCGGGGATGAGATACGCCGCCTTGGCGTTGGTCCCTATGGCCGTGCCCTGACGTCGGAACAGCGCGCGGTCTTGCGCGACCGGATGGGCGCCCGCCGGGCCGATCTGAGCCGGACGGGCAGGGCGTTGCGGCAGGACTTCCGGCAGACGCTGATCGTGTTGCGGGCCGATGATCTGGACACTGCGCGGCTGGCCGAGATGCTGCAACGCCAGCGGGCGGGGGCCCAAGCCTTGCGGGATGTGGGACAGGACCTCATGATCGAGGTCATCGGGCAAATGAGCGTCGCGGAACGCCGGGCCTTTGCCGACCGGTTGGAGCAATCGCAAAAACGCCGTCCCCGCGGGGACCGCAAGGGCGCTGACCAGGATCGCTGATCCCTTTGCGACGTAAGGTGCCATTGCCCTGTTGCGGGGCGCGCGCCACCTATGCGCAAGGGTTCATGGGAAGGATGATAGGATGAAGGGTTCGCGCCCCGAGCAAGCGGTTTTGACCCGCGACACGGATATGAGCCAGACCGAGGCGACCCGCGCCGTGATCGAAGGCATGGTCGATGGGCTGAACGATCACCGGATCGACGATATCGGCCAGTTCTTTGCCGAGGGCTTTCGCTGGATGGGCAACTTTGGCTGCGGTACCAAGATCGGCCTTAAGGAGTTTCAGGACAACTGGCAGCGCCCATTTCAGGCGGCTTTTTCCGACAAGGTCTGTGTCGATGAGGCGCGGATATACATGGGCGAATGGGCCGCCGCCTTTGGCCGGCAGGAGGCCACCCATTCCGGGGCATTCATGGGGGTCGCGCCCACCGGCAAACGGGTGGAGATCAGGTATATGGATTTCTGGAAAGTCGTCGATGGCAAGATCGTGGACAATTGGGTGATGGTCGATTTTCCCCATGTGCTCAGCCAGCTTGGCGTGGACGTCTTCGATGGGCAGGGTTGGGACGCGTTCGACCGCAAAGAGAAAGATCCGCCGCGTCCCTGAATTGGAACGGATGCGCCACGGATTCTGTGCCTCCGGCGGGGATATTTATGAACACATAATGGGGCAGTTTTGCCAAGGTTTCGGCGAAGGCGCCATTCATGGCGGTTTTGCATGGGATCGGGCCATGGCAGATGGCAGTCAGGACTGTTTCCGGGACCGTTTGCTTTTGGTGGTCCTCCGACGTTTGGCAAGATCAGCGGCGCGTTTGCGGATCGCCGCAGCGAGGGACGGTGCATCGGGCCGACCTGTCATCTGGCCGTGAAGATTGTCCAGAACACCTGCGATGCTATGGCTGGCCCTATCTTCGGGGTCCAGCCTGCATGCCGCATGATACGCGTTCTGCAGCGCCGTCAGGCGAAAGCGCAGGTCCATCTCGGATGGCCGCTGGGGGCCGATATCAGCGAGGATCGGCAGCAGATCGGTGGGCGCGGTGGCGGATTTGCAGATCTGCGTGTGTCGCCGGGCAATTGGCGACAGCACGGCCTGCCGCTGCGCCTCGCCTCGGCGTATCGTGATGTGATGCTGGGTGACCGGGAAATCCGTGGCAGCAGTGGCGGCGATCCAGGTCTGCTCCAGCCGCCGCGTCGCCAGCGCCTGAAGATCCAGCCGGTGGGCCTGATCGACTGCCATGGGAAAAAGACCGATCGCGTAAGACTGCCCGATCCCGTCCGTCTGCAGCACCTCGGTAAGATCGCGCATCACGGCCCAGATCCGATCCGGCGACGTGGCTTTCCGGATCCGCGCTTCTGCAGCCGCCACGGCCTGGTGGAGATCCGCGGCCGATCGGGCCCAGGCCTGGGCCTCCGCCGCGGTTTCCTGTGGCTCGGGTTCCCCGATCCCGGCTTCCAGCGCGGCCTTGTAGGCGGCTTCCCCCTCTGTCGTGGCCTCCCGAACCTCCGTCGGGTCCCAGCAATCCAGCGCCTTGATGAACCGGGTCTGCGCGAGCTTGCGATGGGCCATCGCGGATTGCAAATCCACCCCGAAATGCCGCGCATAGTCAAACAAAAGCGCCCGATCCAACCTCTTCGACGGATAGCGATGGGCATAGCGGTCCGCAGCCTCCCACGGTTGGGTCGGCCCTTCCGCGAACCAACTCCACCCGCATTCCGCCATCCCCTGATCCACATCAATGCGGCGCACGACCGTCCCACCCTGGCGCAGGGTCAGCCCATGCCGTTGGAGGGTTTTGCGCTCAAACAGGCTCTCGATCGTGACCATCGTCAGGCCCGTCCGCAACCGGCCCATATGGTCCGGCAGATCGTCATGGCCCCAATGCTCCACCAGTGTCACACCGGAACTGCCCGCCGGTTCACTGACCGTAACCCCCCAATAACAGACCGACACGGTATCGCCGAGTTCGGCCCGTCGCGCCTGCGCGTCCAAACTGTCCTGGTGGTAGATGTCATTGGGGCGCCGCATTTCGCCCTGGATCACGATGGACCGGCCCTGGGTTGCGCGGAACACCCCTGTGACCAAGGCCGCGACCTCATGGAAAGGGGCCAAACAGATCGTGGCCAGAACCACCTGGTCCTGGTGGGTCATATCGCCCACTTGGTAGGTCAGGTGAATGTCTCGGGTCATGGCCGGCCTCGCGTGATGCCGCGCTAGCCTGACGGTGAATTTTGGCGAATTTCGGGCAGGCTCAGCTCAGGATCAACCCCATCACGACCATAATCAGCCCCAGGGCCGAAATCCCGAACGCCCCCAGATTGAACGCCACGGCCTTTTGCAGCCGCGCCCGCAATGTGTCGTCATCCAGGCCGGCCCGGCGGGCGCGCGACACATCCACGATGCACCAGATGATGCCGGCCAGCCCCACGACAGACAGCAACGCGCCGATCCAGATAAGACTTTCCATCCGCTATCTCTCCTCCCGGTCGGGCTAGCGGGTTTTGCCAAAGGGGGCAAGCACGCGCGCCCTGTTGCAAAACCGTCACCGCACGGTCACCCACCGGTCAAGCGGCGGTTCCATGGTGAGGATCCAACGATATCGCCGCGCACGGTCGCGGCCCCAACAGAAAGGTTCCAGCCATGCGCCAGTATACCCGCCTGTCCCGCCGCGCCGTTCTTGCCGGTGGCACCGCCTTCACCACAGCGCTTGCCATGCCCGGCATTTCCCGCGCCGCCACGCGCCCCACCTTTACGCACGGGGTGCAATCGGGCGATGTCGATATCTCCTCCGGCATGATCTGGACCCGGACCGACCGTCCGGCCCGCGTGATGATGGAAGTCTCGACCACCGAGAGCTTTGCCAATGCCCGCCGCCTGACCGCGATGGATGCGCTGCCCGAAAGCGACTTTGCCGTCAAACGCCTGATCCAGGGCCTCCCCTCGGATCAAGAGATTTTCTATCGCTTCACCGCCGCCGATCTGAGCGACATCAACACGGTGTCAGAGCCCCTGGTGGGCCGGTTCCGCACCGCGCCGTCGGCCCGGCGCAACATTCGCTTTGCCTGGTCCGGTGACACGGCAGGGCAGGGCTGGGGCATCGATGATGAGGGTATGGCGACCTATGCGACCATGGCTCGCCACGAACCTGACTTTTTCATCCATTCCGGCGACACCGTCTATGCCGACGGCCCAATGGAGGACACGGTCGAGAAAGACGGACAGGTGATCTGGACCAACACCAACCTGATCGATGAAAAGCGCAAAGTCGCCGAAACCTTGGACGAATTCCGCGGCCAGTGGAAATACAACATGATGGACGCGCATGTGCGCGCGATGAACGCGTCCGTCCCGACTTTCTTCCAGTGGGATGACCACGAGGTGGTGAACAACTGGTCCGACAGCAAGGATATGATCGCCGACGAACGCTATACCGAAAAGTCGGTGCATCTTCTGACCGCCCGGGCCAGCCGCGCCTTCCACGAGATGACGCCGATGCGGGTGAGCCAGGCGGAACCGGGCCGGGTCTACCGCAAGATCAATTATGGCCCGCTGCTCGACGTCTTCTTCTTGGATCTGCGCAGCTATCGCGGCCCCAACACTGCGGACATGACCGAGACATTGACGGAGGAGCAGCGCGTGCTGGGCGCCGAGCAGATGTCCTGGCTCAAGCGGGAGCTGGCGCAATCCACCGCCACCTGGAAGGTCATCGCCTCGGACCAGCCCATCGGTTTGATTGTGTGGGACAATTTCCGCGAACAGTCTGGCTCCGAAGGGATTGCCGACGGCACCGGTGGCCCCGCCATGGGGCGCGAGGTCGAGGTGGCAGAGCTGTTGCGGTTCATGAAAACCGCCAACATCACCAACACGGTCTGGCTGACGGCGGATGTGCATTACACGGCCGCCCATTACTATGATCCCAACACGGCGCAGTTCCAGGATTTCGAGCCCTTCTGGGAGTTTGTGTCGGGCCCGCTCCATGCCGGCACCTTTGGCCCCAACGCCTTGGACGCCACATTCGGCCCGGAGGTGCGGTTCGTGAAGGCGCCGACGGAAGAGCAGGGGATCAACCTGCCGCCATCGATGGGGCTGCAATTCTTTGGCCTGGTGGATATCGACGGCGCGACCGAGCAGATGACCGTGCGCCTCATGGACCGGGCCGATGCCGAATTGTGGTCGGTTACGCTTGATCCGCAGCGGAGCCTCTGACTACGCATGTTGATTTGGCGGTCTGGCCCCTGGGGGCAGGTCGCCCGTTCCGGTCTTGCCTCACACCGGGGGCGGCGCTAGGGAGAGCCCCCGATATCCCGCAAAGAGGCAGCAGCGATGAACGATGACGTGACCGAAACCAGTGGCGACGTAACCTACCGGGTGACGGCGGACGAGTTGCGCCAGTTCATCGAGCGGTTCGAGCGGCTGGAGGCAGAAAAGAAAGACATCGCCGACCAGCAGAAGGAGGTCATGGCCGAGGCCAAGGGCCGTGGCTACGACACCAAGGTGATCCGCAAGGTCATCGCCCTGCGCCGCCGGGAGCCCGACGATATCGCCGAGGAAGAGGCGGTGCTGGATATGTACAAGCAAGCGCTGGGTATGTGAACCCCGTGGATGCGAAACCGCAGGCTTTATGGATGCGCGGACCGACGGTGACGTGTCGACCGATGGTGAACCCCGCGCATGGCCCAAGTTTATGGCATATGCATCGGATGTGCACAGGGTCCGCATGCGTTGTGCAGACGCATATCTGCCCCTTGACGCGACCCGCCCATGTCCACTAAAGCGCAGCGAGTGCCCCTATAGCTCAGCTGGTAGAGCAACTGATTTGTAATCAGTAGGTCCGCGGTTCGAGTCCGTGTGGGGGCACCACTCTTATTCATAAAATTCAGAAACTTGCGACAAAATCCAAATGAGTTGGTTTTGTAGTTTTTGACCCTATGGTCGAATTTTGAGGTTTTTCGTGAATCGCGATCAAATGTTACAGTTTCGGGGCAAATCGAGTGTAGAATAAGGGTTATCGCCCCACGGGAGATTTGAAATGATCACTTTTCATATTTCGATATATCGGCCCATTCCTCAAGAAGTTCCGCTGGAAGGTGGCGATTGGTGCATTGAATTTGAGCTACACGACGACACAGGTATTCCCTCGGGTGATGGGAAGATTGGGATTATGCTGCCAAAAGGAGCAAGTGAAGATGACGTACGCGCCCTCCAAAGGGCGCTTCATATCAAGGGTGCAACGCTAGCTTTGATCGAACAGTCTGGATCGCTGGCAGTTCATCTATCCGCGGTTCTCGATCTGTGGAGTCCACGAAACGATGAAGGTTGATGGCCCCCGATGGAAAGATGTCAGCCTTGCGCTTACCCATACCCTCTTCGACAAAACCGCGTGACTGACGGCGCAACCATTGCTCATAGGATTGTAAATCACATCTCCGTCATTGATGAATATGGTCACCGTGACAGAGCGGCAATTGAAATGGGCCAGGGGTCTTTGCCCTTGGAAGGATCGATAGACCTCGCCAGATCGCAGATGTCTTGCCGTCCAGAACCGATGTCCAGCGTAGCCCGCGCAAGTTCTCCAAATCTGTGCTGGCCACATCGTCATGAACCGTGGCTTGAACATGGGCGTAGAGGGTCCGCGCGGTGCCCAGTACATATTTGGCCGTGCGGGGGAAGACGGTGTGACACAAGGTTTGATGCGCGTGCGTCTGACCGTCATAGGAGAAAGACATGAAATGGGTCTAGGTCGTTGGTTTGGCGTGCCCCTCTCGGAATCGCGCGAATGCTCCTAAAACTGCCCAAGCTGGGAGGTCCGGCTCGGGTGGCCGCTGCCTGAGCAGCGCGCGGATCTTGGCAAGGTTGGTCTTGCGGCCGCCGCTGGCCGGCAGACCGTAGTGCCGGGTACGGTGGAACCCGTCAGGAAGAACATGCATCAGGAAACGGCGCATGAACTTGCTTGTTTCGCTCCGCATGATCTTTTGCCGGTTGACCTGCTCCCCTGAAATGTCCGGTGTTTTTGGTTAGCCTGTTCTCCAAGAAGGAGACAGATGATGAAGAGAAGCCGTTTCAGTGAAGAACAGATAATCGGGATATTGAAAGAACATCAG
>NZ_JAFEUL010000015.1 GCF_016901225.1 Actibacterium sp. 188UL27-1
CAACACTGGAAACCGGACCATGCATCGAGGCTTTGAACGACGCCATGCGCCGCCACGGTAAGCCTGAGATCATGAATACGGACCAGGGCAGCCAGTTCACATCCATCGACTTCATCAAGACCTAGAAGGATGCCGACATCAAAATCAGCATGGACGGAAAGGGTGCGTGGCGGGACAACGTCTTTGTCGAACGGCTCTGGCGGACGATCAAATACGAAGAGGTCTACCTGCGCGCATATGACAGCGTCTCGGCAGCTCGGGAAAGCCTGCGCCTGTATCTGGCATTCTACAACAGCAGGCGACCACACTCATCGCTGGACGGGCAACCCCCCGATCAGGCATATCTCAACCCGTCGAAACCAATCCCGGTGGCGGCATAAACGAGCGGGAAATCCACCTAAGAAACGGCTCCAAACTGTTCAAACGAACCGAACCACCTCTGCTCCGGGACTACGGTGCGCGGATCTAGATCGTGTATGTGGAAGTCCGCCCAGACCAGTTACGACGCCAGAATCGGGATCGGCCAGATGCAGTACCTGATGCGGTGATTGATCATCTTGCACTTAAACTGGAACCACCCGAAATTTGGGAGGCGCATCAAGTCGTTCTTGCCTAATCGTGATGGTGCGAGATCAACTGCATCTCGCATCAGATCGCACCATACATCGCCGGTTTTAGACACAAATTCAGAAGACTTAGACACAAAACTCGCCCTGGAACCTCCCAATGTGATCGTAAGCTGTTGTAAGTAATTGAATAATTTTACCGCCAGTTCTACCGTTACAGCGATTCTAGGGTCGTCCACCATTTATCTGGTGTTTTGATATTGACTTTGTGCTGTAGCGGTAATGGCCGGGATGCGACATCACCTTGCCTGTTTCGTTGAGGTTTCGGATCGTGGTCAGGGGGCGGCGCGCGTGGATTTTTCGATGATCCCGCTGATGCCTTCGCGGCGGGTCAATTCGGCCTCGATATCCGCCAGGGTCACGTCATGGGAGGCACACATGACCAGCAGGTGGTAGATCACATCGGCCGCTTCCGATGTCAGGCGGTCACGGTCGCCTTTGACAGCTTCGATGACGGCTTCTACCGCCTCTTCCCCGAACTTTTCTGCCGTTTTTTCGGGCCCTTGGGACAGTAACTTCGCGGTCCAGGAGGTTTCAGGTGCGGCATCCTTGCGGCCCGCAACCGTGGCGGCCAGACGGTCCAGCGCGCTCATAATCGCACCGGAATGCCAGAGGCGGCCATGTGATCCTTGGCCTGTCCGATGGTGAAATCGCCGAAATGAAAGATCGACGCGGCCAAAACCGCACTGGCATGGCCCAGTTTCACGCCTTCGACCAGATGATCCAGCGTACCCACACCGCCCGAGGCGATGACCGGCACCGATACCGCATCGGAAATCGCGCGCGTCATCAACAGGTTAAACCCGGATCGCGTCCCATCGCGATCCATGGAGGTCAACAGGATCTCGCCTGCGCCTTTCGCCACAACGGTCCGCGCGAATTCTACCGCATCGATGCCGGTCTCGCGCCGTCCGCCATGGGTGAAGATCTCCCACTTGTTGGGGGCTACGGCCTTGGCGTCTATGGCTACGACGATGCACTGGCTGCCGAAGCGGTCCGCCGCTTCGGCCACCACATCGGGGTTGGCCACGGCGGCAGAGTTGAAGCTGACCTTGTCTGCACCCGCCAGCAGAAGGTTGCGGACATCTTCCACCGTGCGAACGCCGCCGCCGATGGTCAGGGGCATGAAACATTCCTCTGCCGTGCGCGTGGCAAGGTCGTACATGGTGCCGCGGTTCTCATGGGTCGCGTTGATGTCTAGAAAACACAGCTCATCCGCGCCTGCGATATTGTAAGCCTTGGCCGCTTCCACCGGGTCGCCGGCATCGATCAGTTGCGTGAAATTCACGCCTTTCACGACGCGGCCTTCCTTGACGTCGAGACAGGGGATGATGCGGGTCTTTAACATGGCTTCGGCATAGGCGACTTTCCGGTCAAACGAAAGAGGCGCAATATTGTGATTTGCTGCTGCGCAGCAAAGCGGTAAACCCACGTTGTGCATGTAACGTACGGAGATTTCTGTGAAAACGCTTATTCTTGCCGGAGCATTTGCCATGGCGGCCTTGACCGCCCAAGCCGAGCTTGTGACCCGGGAGGCGCCGACCAGCGTCATCAATACCATGGACGCCCTGGAAACGGCGGTGACCGATGCCGGTGCCTCGGTCGTGGCCCGGGTGAACCATGGCATGGCCGCCAAAGGGGTCGGGCTTGAGATGAACGATGCCGAGTTGCTGATCTTTGGCAATCCCAAACTGGGCACACAGGCCATGCAGGCCGATCCCCGTGCCGGTCTGTTCTTGCCCATGAAGGTGCTCGTCTATGCCGATGCCGAGGGCAAGACCCACATCGTATACGAAGATCCCACATCCATGCTCAGCAAGACGGATGTGCCCGCAGATGCGGAATTCCTCAAGACCATGACCGGCGCGCTCGATAAGTTCAGCACTGCAGCGGCAGGCGGCTAAGCCAGCGCATCCAGGGCGGCGCGCAGGTTCAGCACGCCGTCATAAAGCGCCCGGCCCGAAATAGCGCCGGCGATTGGGCCCGCCGCCCGCAAAGCCAACAGATCATCCAGTTTCGACACGCCGCCAGAGGCAATCACGGGGATCGACGTCGCTTTTGAAAGGGCGGCGGTTGCCTGCACGTTGGGCCCAGCCATCGCGCCGTCCCGATCAATATCGGTATAGATGATCGCCGCGATCCCGGCATCTTCGAATTGTTTTGCCAAATCAGCGACTTGCATGTCGGTCTCTTCGGCCCAGCCACGGGTGGCAACCATCCCCTGGCGTGCATCCAGACCCACGGCGATCTTGCCGGGGAAGGCGCGCGCTGCCTCCCGCACTAGATCCGGCGCCTCGACCGCGGCGGTGCCAAGGATGACGCGGGCAATGCCCTTGTCCAGCCACATCTGGATCGTGGCCATGTCGCGGATACCGCCGCCCAGTTGGGTAGGCACATCCGTGGCGGCCAGGATGGCCTCGACCGCGGCGGCATTGACCGGGCGCCCTTCAAATGCACCGTTCAGATCCACCAGGTGCAGCCACTGACACCCGGCATCGACAAAGCTGCGCGCCTGTGCGGCCGGGTCATCGCCAAAGACGGTGGCCTTGCCCATATCGCCTTTTAGCAGGCGCACGCATTGGCCGTCCTTCAGGTCAATGGCGGGATATAAGATCATGGGATTACCCTCATTTCGGCGTATCCTATGGCAGGCGCGGCGATCCTTCGCAAGGCAGATCAGACCTAACGTCATGCTTGTCACGCCGCATATCTGGCGGTCATCCTTGCCAAAACGGGAGGATATCATGAAACGATTGGTACTGATCGCGGCAAGCGCTGCATTGGCCGCCGGAACAGCCTGGGCCGACCCGGTGGCAGGCGTCTGGAAAACCCAACCGGGCGACGATGGTGCCTATGGCCACGTCACGATCAAACCCTGCGGCGCCAAGATCTGTGGCACGCTGACCGCCGGATTTGATGCAGGCGGGAACAAGGTCAGCGGGCCCGATATTGGACGCCGGATGATCTGGGACATGGAGGCCAAGGGCGGCGGTAAATATTCAGGTGGCAAGATCTGGGCACCGGACCGTGATAAGACCTACCGCTCCAAAATGGCGTTGAGCGGCGCCACATTACAGGTCTCTGGTTGTGTCGGGCCCATCTGCCGTGGGCAAAAATGGACGCGGATCAAATAGTTACGGATGCCAAGTCAGGAAGTTGGCGATCATGCGCAGGCCGGTTTCCTGGCTTTTTTCCGGGTGAAACTGGGTGCCGATCATCGTGTCACGGCCGACAATGGCCGTGACCGCCTCGCCGTAATCCACATGGGCGAGCCGTGATGCCGAATCTGCCACAACCATATGATAAGAATGAACAAAATAGGCGTGATCTCCGGTTTTGACGCCTGCCATCACCGGGTGATCGCCAGAGACGACCAGATCATTCCATCCCATATGGGGCACCTTGAAAGTCGGATGGGCTGGTTGGATCTTCACGACTTCTCCGCCGATCCAGTCAAAGCCGGGCGTATCGGTATATTCGCGGCCCCAGCTGGCCATCATCTGCATGCCGATGCAGATCCCCATGAACGGTCGGGCCTTGGTCTCAACCTGGGTCAGGAGCGCTTCGTGAAGGCCGGTCTTGTCCTGCAGGGCCTGTTTGCACGCTGGAAATGCCCCATCGCCGGGTAAGACGATCCGGTCGGCGCGCAACACGTCTTCGGGTCTGTCGGTGACGATCACATCCCCGCCATCCACCTCCAGCGCCATGCGTTGAAACGCTTTTTCGGCAGAGTGCAGATTGCCACTGTCATAATCGATCAGAACGGTCAGCATCGGTTACAACGCACCCTTTGTGGAGGGGATCGCATCGCTGCGCCGTGGATCGGGCTCAATGGCAGCCCGCAGGGCGCGGGCCACGGATTTGAATGTGGCCTCGGCAATATGGTGGCTGTTGATCCCGTGCAGCTGATCAATGTGCAGGGTGATCCCGCCATGGGTGCTGAGCGCCTGGAAAAACTCCCGCACCAGTTCGGTATCGAATGTGCCGATTTTCGGTATCGGCAGGTCGACGTTCCAGATCAGAAAGGGCCGGGCCGATAGGTCAAGCGCGCAGCGGATCAACGCATCATCCATCGGCAGCAAGCAGGCACCATATCGGCGGATCCCGCGTTTGTCGCCCAATGCCTGGGTCAGGGCCTGGCCCAATGCGATCCCCGTATCCTCCACCGTGTGGTGGTCGTCGATATGCAGATCGCCCGTGGCGTGGATGGTCAGATCCAGCAGGGCATGGCGTGCCAACTGGTCCAGCATGTGATCGAAGAACCCGATGCCGGTCTGGTTGTCATACTGGCCTGTCCCGTCGAGGGTCAGGTCGACGGTGATCTGTGTTTCAGCCGTGTCGCGGGTGATCTGGGCGCGGCGCATCTTGCGGCTCCTTCGGTGGTGCCGGATGGGTTTAGGCCAGTGTTTGCGGGTTGGAAAGGCTTGGCGCGTGCCCAACTGCCGCGGTTTGGCCCCTTGACCCCTGTCGGAGCCTCCGGCGGGAGTATTTTTGCCAATAAGAAATTAGGGTGTTGGGAAAGGGTGTTTGAACGCGAAGGCCGGGGAGCTGGGGCCGTGATCTTGCAAATGTTCCAGCTGGGCGCAGCCAGCGGGGTGTTGTCCCCGCGGGGACATGCCAAAGCGCCAAATGTGGCCTATCCATCCCCATTATCGATGTGGAAGCGCGGATAGACCTGGTCGCCCCAACTGTCTTGATCCGGGTCATCGGGATACCCCGACCGCGCGACCATGCCCGGTGTGGCGTCGGCAAGCGCGAGCAACCCGTCATTGCGCGCATGAAAGCCACCATTGGCCGGGTCTTCGGGCGGTTTCAGAAACTCATCAAATGTGTAGCGGGCTAGGTGATCGGTCATCGCGGGCCCGGAAAATAGGTGTTGAAGGCGGCCCGCCCGGGGGGCGTGAAGGCGACTACACGCGATCCATATTGGCGGCGTGCCCAGCCACGGTTCAGGATTTGGGTCAAAAGCGCCCGGCCCAGACTGCCCGCCAGATGGGTGCGCCGCGCGCTCCAATCCAGGCAGGGGCGGCACAGCGGAGCACGTCTTGTGCGCAGCTCGGTCAGGTCGATCCCAAAATGTTCGGCAAAACGCGCACCTTGCTGCGTCAGGGCGATTGTGTCCTGATCACAGACGATATGGCCCTGGGCCTTCAGGCTTTCACACATCTGCACGCCCGAATCGCCCGCCAAGTGGTTGTAACAGATGCGCGCCTCGCGCAAGGCGGCATCCCTTGGGCCGGTCCGGGTGCGCAAGTGGCCTGTTCCGGCAGCCAGCCCCATCAGGTTTTCAAGGGTCTTTGCGACGTCATCATTGGCGAGGTTGAAATATTTATGCCGCCCCTGGGGCCTTTGGCGGATCAACCCGCCTTCGGTCAGTTTGGCCAGGTGGGCGCTTGCCGTGGTTTTGGTTACGCCCGCCTCTGCCGCCAATTCTGCCGCGGTCAAGGATTGTCCCGTCATCAACGCGGTCAGCATGTTGGCGCGGGCGGGATCGCCGATCAGGGCAGCAATCCGGGCAATGTCTGGGCCGTCTTTGAATGTGCTTTGCATGGTTCGTTTCTAACCGAACCATTGACGTAGGAAAAGAGCGTAAGCCGGGCGCAGCAAAACGGAGATCATCATGCTGACCTGTATCATTCGCTATGAGATTGACCCCACCCGCCGGGAGGCTTTCGTGGAATATGCCCGCAATTGGGGGCAGGCCATCCCCCGATGCGGTGCGGATTTGGTAGGCTATTACGCCCCCCATGAGGGGAGCAGCACGCTGGCCTATGGAATCTACAACATCCCCAGCCTGGCCGCGTATGAAGCCTACCGCGCCCGGCTGGCTGCTGATCCGTTGGGGCGTCAGAATTATGACTTTGCCCAGCGCGAAAGGTTCATCCGGCGGGAGGATCGGACATGGCTCACCATTGCCTCCGCCCCGCATGGCACTGCGCCTTTAAGTGGGGTTTCATAATACCGTGATCGGGTCTTGCTACCGAGGTTACGACAAAACGTCGTCCAATCATCACGAGGCGTTTGTGTAATCGAACCAAACCAGAGCGCACCGATCTGCAGGTCAATCTGTTCGAGCGATGTGATGCGCTTTTGGTGCAGTGTCATCGATGCCCGCCTTTGGGTCGATTTCACCAAGGCTGACCAATCGTATCAAGCAAGGCGCGATTGATAGCCGTTATGTACCATCCAGCGCCTTATGCCGAGACCACACCACTCACCTTGGGGCCAAGCAATTACAGCGACGGGTTCAAGCGGGATGCGGTGTATCAGCTCACGGTGCGCGGGTGTCCGGATGTGTGGGCGTCAGCACGCATTCACGGTACGGATCGGCGATGTTGTTTGGGCAGCCAGCGTCCAAAGTGACCGGCATTGATCACGAGGCTGAGAACCGACGATTGAAGCGTGAACTGACTCGGATGACCGAGGCGGGTGATGTTTCCAAAAAAACATTCGATGCTGCCACCTGCCTGCGCGCGATATCACCAGCATGGCGATGAACCTGCAACTGCATCATGTTGTCTACGACATCACTGGCGCAACGAGCATGCGGACTATGCGTCGCAAGAGGACGGGTCCTGTCGCAAAAGAAAGAACGATGTGTCGTTCCCACCCTAGCCCGCGGCATGGCGCAGCGGTTTAGGTCAGAATGGGTGACACACCCAATCTTACCGTTTGGCAACATTCGCGGCATGGCGATAACAAATCTGCTGCGATCACAAGTTTCATCACCTATACCCCACATTCTTGCCTTAATTCATTCGCAAGTTGACAGGTAAATTAACCAAATTTTATGGGGTTTTTATGATCATTACCCATGATTTTCTAAAGTATTTGCGTATGTGTCGGCGACAATTCGCTGTAACCGCATGAGCAAGGCTGGTGGGGCCGCCCCGTTCCTAGGGGCCGAGATATTTCAGGTGCGTGTGTCATGAACAGGGCGGGTATCAGGCTGCGGTGTCTCACATCGTTCTGGTCAGGGTTTGCGGCCTTGATCGGGCGGGGTGACCGTTTTTTTCTGGTCGTGTTGGCCTTGACGAGTTTGACTGTATCCGGTCACGTTGCGATGGCTGATATGGCGACTGCGGTCAAACCGATCACACAGTTTCAAAAGACCCGCATGACCAAACTGATCCGCCACCAGCCGGATCTGATGGGGCTGATGGCAGGCACTTGGGCCGGTGCATTCGATGCCGATGTGACCAGCCGTGAGGGGGCCATCACATTCTCCAGTCGCGTTGACCGCAATCTGTGGTCCCGGTTGCGCGGGTCCTGGGGCTCCAGCGGCACGCAAAAGAATGAATACGGGTTTGGCGCCATGGGATGGCACGCCTACGTCCGGCCCAACCTGATCATTGGCGGCATGGTGGAGCTTGATTACCTGTCTCAGGTGCGCGGCGGCACCAACAAAGAGGGTCAGGGGGTCATGGTGGGGCCCTATTTCTTGGCACGCAGGACGCAGCAACCCTTGCGGTTTGAAGGACGGCTGTTGTTTGGCCATGCCTCAAACCGGATGCGCCTTTCGGGTGGTACTGAAGAGACGTTGGACACGCGCCGCAGCCTGGCGCAATTGAAGGTGTCTGGAGAGTTGAAATATGGAGTCACCACGCTGACGCCGAATATCCAGGCCACCTACGCGACGGATTACCAGAAAGCCTATACCGACAGCAGTGGCGCGCGGATGCCGGAACAGGGCATCCGGCTGGGCGAGATCGAGATGGGCCTGTCCTTTCGGCACGAGATGGCAGAGACCCGGCGGGGTGACTTTACCTTGATTGGCGGCGGCTCCATGAGTGGCTCATCGACGGATCGCTTTGGGAATGCGGCGTTGGTGATTCCGAAACGCGATGTCGGGCAGGGCCGGGTCAACCTTGGCGTCAGCTATCAGACAGATACCGGTGCGGCGGTTGTCATAGATAGCTTTGTTGAGGGGATCGGGGCCGAGCGGACGGAAACCTATGGCCTTGAGGTCGGCTTTGACATGAGCTTTTGACGGCTTTCACGGCCATTGTGCCGGTGTCGCCGATCTGATCATCTGACCGCAAATGGGGATGTCAGGGACGGTGGGAATGCTACAGCTTTATACATGGACAACCCCGAACGGGCGCAAGATCTCGATCGCGTTGGAGGAGATGGGATTGCCCTATGCGGCCCACGCAGTTGACATCACCAAAGGCGATCAGCACACACCGAAGTTTCTAAAGATCAATGCAAACCACAAGATTCCATCCCTGGTGGACGAGGGGGGAACAATCATCAACGAATCCGGTGCGATCCTGCTGTACCTCGCGCAACGCAGCAGGCAATTCATGCCGGACTATGGAACCCCAGCCTATTGGCAGATGATGGAATGGCTGATGTGGCAGATGGCTGGCTTTGGCCCGATGCTGGGGCAGGCGCATCATTTTCTGCACTATAATGCGGGCAAGTCCGACTACGCCGAAACGCGGTATCATACCGAAACCCGGAGGCTTTACGGCGTGCTTGAGGGGCATCTGCGTAACAGCCCCTATATGATCGACATGCTGTCCATTGCGGATTTCGCGGTGTGGCCCTGGGTCTCACGGTTTGAGTACCACCGGATCGATCTGACGGAGTTCCCTGCCGTGCGCGCGTGGTATGAGGCATTGGCCGCACGCCCGGCATTTGCGCGCGGATATGCGCAACCGGTCGATGTGGGGCCAATCCCGATGCCGGGTTAGGTTAGGAAATTATTCAATCTGCATCGCTTCGGCTTCGATGATCAGGTCGACCGTGTCACCGACCAGACCATTCTCTACGCCGTAGCCCATGCCAAACTCACTGCGATTGAGGCTACCGCGCGCGGTCAGACCAAGGGTAAAGCGCTTATGGCCAAACGGGTAGGGCTCCGCTTTGTTCAACGTAACCTCCAGCGTGAGGGGGCGGGTTTCACCAAGCAGCGTCAACTCCCCCTCCACCGTGCCGGTTGTATCACTGCTGGGCGTCCCACCTGTCGCGGTGAAGGTCATCGTCGGATGCGCGTCGACCGACAGAAAATCCGTGTTGCGCACATGTCCATCGCGGGCTTCTTTAAAGCTGTTCACGCTGGCGGTCTGGACAGTGACGGTGACAGCGCTCAACTCTTGGGTCTCCATGTCATAGGTGAACCCGCCCTCTATGTCGGTGAACACACCCAACGTGCCCGCATATCCGATATGATCGATCAGAAAGGCGATTGTCGTGTGGGTCGGGTCAAGTTCATAGCGCTGGGGCTCAGCCATGGCAGTGACCGTCAGGGCGGCGAGCACAGCGAGGCTTGTTGTGGCTTGGGTGATCATGGCAACCTTTTGGGGCTTTGGACTATTCGCGCTTACCTTACGGCACCGACAGGCGGAGGCAAGGTGTTGGCCTATAGAGCCTCGCGGCCCCGGTGCCCTTTAAAAGTGAGTGTTCTGCGATGAAGACAGGTCCCGCGCTGAAGCTGGTCACATGGAACATCCACCGCGGGCGTGGCCGCGATGGCATCATTGATCCGGATCGTATCGCACAGATGATCGAAACCGACATCGCGCCCGAGGCGCCAGATATCCTGGCCCTGCAAGAAGCCGATACCGAATGCCCGCCCCATGCCGGATTTCTGGATCTGTCGCGGATCGAGGCCACAACGGGGCTGCGTTATGCCCACAGCGATGAACGGCTGCGTTGGGGGCCAGAGAGCCACGGGTTTTTGGGCGCGATCGTATTTTTGAACCCAGCTTGGCAGGTGGTCGCGGCGGATGTGATCGATCTGCCCGGGCATTGTCACCGCGGGGCGATCGTTCTGGATGCGGCGCGTGATGAGGCGGTGTTCCGGGTCATGGCCACGCATCTATCGCTGACACAGATCCTGCGGATCGCTCAGATGCGCACGGTTGCACAATTCCTCCGCAGGCGGGGACAGCAGCCCACGATCCTGATGGGAGATCTGAACGAATGGCGACCCTGGGGTGGGGCCGCCTTTTCCAAAGCGGTGATGGAACAGCGTTTTGCAGGGCCTGCCCTGGCGACATTTCCGTCTGGGCGGCCCATCCTGCCATTGGACCGCATCCTTGGGGGGCCGGGCATCCACGTTTCGCATCCGCGTGTGCTCAACACCCCTGCCATTCGTGCGGCCTCCGATCATTTGCCCCTGGTCGCAACCGTCACGTTGCCCGGGCGCCTCCCTGGATCCGGCTGATAAGCTTGTGCATTGCGTCCGGGACCATCTGCCTGCAAAAGAGCGTTTCTTGACAGTTTCGTGACAGTGCTAAACTTTTTACGACGCAAATTAGAATAAACGGGCAGCCGGGACGTAGTTCATGGGACCGCGCGGCCACGATCCCAACACCCGTGCGGACGCAAGTGAAACCGACGATAATGCAGTGAGCCCAGTAACCATGGAACGTCTGATTAGTCATCTGCCCGGTCGCCACGGCCACACTGACAGGATCATGCCGCCGGTCATGTTGCTTTGGGCGGCTGTGCCGCTGTCCATTGCCCTGTTTCTGGCGGCCCATCTTATTGATCCATCGGCCGATTGGCTGGCCGAGATTGCCGCCGTCTCGCTGTTTTGGGTGGCGTGTCTCATTACGGTCCGGTCGATGACCGAACGCTATGTGTATGACCGGCTTGGCCCTGCAAATACAGTCACGACCTTGCGCATGGCCATGGCGGCGCTGCTGATCGTTCCGGTGGTGGAACCTGCGGCGTTGAACTTGAACGCGCTGACCCTGTTTGCCGTCGCTTTGACCGCATTGGCGCTGGACGGGGTCGATGGCTGGCTGGCCCGCAGATTCAAGATGGCATCCGAGTTTGGAGCACGCTTCGACATGGAAGTTGACGCGCTGATCGCGGGGTTGCTGGCGCTGTCGGTGTTTCAATCGGGCAAAGTTGGCGCCTTGATCCTTGTCCTTGGCTTCATGAGATACGCATTTGTGGTGACCTGTCAGGTCTGGCCATGGTTGGGGGGCGATTTGCCGGAAAGCCTGCGGCGCAAGGCGGTCTGTGTGATCCAGATCGGCACGTTGGTTCTGCTGCTGCTGCCAGCGGTTGATGGCGAAGTGGCCATTTATTTGACCGCAACGGCGGTGCTGTCGCTGATCTATTCCTTCGCCGTCGACGTGACTTGGTTGGCCAGGCGGCGGTGATACGG
This sequence comes from Actibacterium sp. 188UL27-1, assembly GCF_016901225.1. Classification (GTDB taxonomy): domain Bacteria; phylum Pseudomonadota; class Alphaproteobacteria; order Rhodobacterales; family Rhodobacteraceae; genus 188UL27-1. Next base: position 11,755 of record NZ_JAFEUL010000015.1, read on the forward strand.
ACAATTGCCTTCCTTGCCGCCGGGCTGCTGATATTTTACGGTATTCTGGCCCTGCCCAATCATCCAAAGGCGATGAGTTGGGGGGCGCTGCGCCTTTTCCCGCTGGAACTGCCGATCATCCTTGGCGCATTGCTTGCCACGGGGCGTACCCGATGGGTTCAGGCCTGTGTCGTGGTGATCGGCGCGTTCGTCTTGGTGCTGAAGGGCGCTGATTACGCGATGTACGAAGCTTATGGCCGCCCCGTGAACCTGGCGACGGATTGGTTTTTGGCCGGGGCAGGGACCAGGCTGTTGTGGTCGAGCCTGGGACCATTTGTTGCCGTTCTGGCCTTTTTGGGTCTGGGCATCGGGCTGCTGTTGGTGCTTGGCCTTGTGATCTGGGCGGCTTGGTCCTGGGCACGCATCGATCTGCAGGGCTGGAGGCGAGGTTTATCGCTATCGGTCGCCTTTGGCTTTGCGCTTCTGTCCGTGGCCGAAATTGGTCACCTCAAGCGGTATTGGAGTGCTGACACCAATCCCCCCGGCGCCGCCTTCAGCAGCCGCTTGGCCTATGAACACGCCGTGCGATTGGCGGAAACCCGGCGGGAAATTGCCAGTTTTCAGCAGGCTGCCGCCCAAGATCCCTACTTGGACGTGGACACCCTCTTTGATCGGATCGGAAAGCGTGACGTCCTGTTCATTTTCATGGAAAGTTACGGTCGAAGTAGTTTCGACAACCCGCTTTATGCGGCGACCCACCTGCAAACCCTGCGCGATGCCGAACAGCGGTTGCGCGGGAAAGGGTTTGCGATGCGCAGTGGCTGGCTGACATCGCCGATCACGGGAGGGCAAAGCTGGCTGGCCCACGGAACTTTGTTTTCGGGACTGAAAACCGCGGATCAAGGACGATACCTGGCGATGCTTCTTTCGGACCGTCAAAGCCTTTTCCATCTGGCCACGCATGCCGGGTTTCGGACAGGTGCCGTGATGCCAGCCATCACAATGGCCTGGCCCGAAGGCGACCGGATGGGGTTCGAGACCGTTCTGGCGGTGGATGACCTTGGATATCAAGGCGACCCGTTCAACTGGGTGACGATGCCCGACCAGTACACGCTGGCGCGTTTTGCGGATTACCTGCCAGCCGATGATCGCCCCGATTTTTTGCAGGTTACCTTGATCTCTTCCCATGCGCCGTGGGTGCCGGTCCCTGACGTGATCCCGTGGGAGGATGTGGGCGATGGCACTGTTTTCAACACGATGGCCGCGTCCGGCGACACACCTGCCACGGTCTGGCGCGATCGCGACAGGGTGCGCGATCAGTACCGCAAGTCAGTTGACTACGTTCTGCAAACGGCCATGTCCTATGCGGAAAGGCAACAGAATGACGGTCCTTTGATGATCATATTGGGCGACCATCAGCCTGCCGGTTTCGTGGCGCAGATCGACAGTCGTGATGTGCCGATCCATGTGATCGGCCCTGCGGAGGTTGTGGATCACCTGACCGACTGGAACTGGGTCGACGGGTTGATCCCCGACGCCGATACGCCGGTTTGGCCGATGGAGCAGTTCCGCGACCGGTTCATCGATGCGTTCACAACTGCCCCGATCCCGGGGCGATCCTTATGAAGACGCTCTATCGATACGGGTTGCGCGTCGTCGTCTCTTTCGGGCTGATCGCGGTGCTGCTGATCGTCACTGATGGGGCCAATGCGGTGTCCCGGCTGGTCGGATCGGACTGGCGGTGGTTGGCGGCCTGCTTTGGGTTTTTGACGATACAGACCGTCCTGATGGCCATCCGGTGGAAGATCACAGCCGCCCCCCTTGGCCTGTCGATCCGGCTGCCCTGGGCGATCCGGGAATATTACCTGGCGCAGCTGATCAATCAGACCGTGCCCGGCGGCGTCGTTGGTGATGCGGCCCGAGCCGTGCGCGCGCGTCACCGCGCCGATCTGGCCAGTGCAGCAATGTCGGTGATGATTGAACGGCTGGCTGGCCAGACTGCCATATTTACGATCGGGTTGATCGGGTTTTTAATGGCACTGGTTTGGCCTGGCGGGATCTCCTGGCCGGGCTGGGTCTGGCAGATCGTGTTGTTCAGTACCGCTGGTTTGATCGTGACAGGTGGTCTGCTGTGGAAATTGCGGAATATGCGCCCGCTCAGGCCGGTGCGTGCCCTGACCACTGCCATGGAAAAGGCGTTGGAGACGCGCCGCATGCGATACGGCCAGGCTGTGTTGAGCCTGACGATTGCCTCCCTCAACCTCGCGGCATTCTATGCGTGCGCCCAGGCGACTGGCACCACCTTGTCGGTCGAGGCGATTTTCACCCTTATCCCGCTGATCTTGTCGGCCATGCTCATCCCGGCCTCGGTTGGGGGGTGGGGATGGCGCGAAGGGGCCGCGGCGGCGCTTTTCCCCCTGGCCGGTGCGACCGGCAGCGCGGGCATCGCGGCTGGCATGGCCTACGGCATCGTCATGTTGGCGGCCAGCCTGCCTGGGCTCATCTGGATGTTGACAGCGATCCAAGGCGGGCATGGGCCACGCACGGCGCTTGGGCAGGTTTTCAAAAGACGGATGAACCTGCAAACCCAGCCGACGACCAAGTGGAGATAACAACAATGGAGAGAGTTGTGACACAGCCCTCCCGGCGCGGCTTCATTGGTATGGGTGCCTCGGTCGCCGGTTTGGCGGCCCTTGGCGCGCCAATCGTCCAGGCTCCGGGGGGCGCGTAATGTGGACTTCCGGCTATCCTGGCTGCATTCCGTTCAGTTCGGCGGCAGTTACATGGCCGCCTCCAAGGGCTATTGAACCGATCAGGGTCTGACTGTCACGCTGAACCTGGGCGGCCGCAATGCGCCGGTCAAGCCTCCGGTCGTGGCCGGGCAGGCGCTGATCGGGATCTCGGCTGCCGATTACACTGCGGCCGCGGTGGACAAAGGCGCGCCGTTCAAGATCATCGGCGTTGCCATGCAAAAGAACCCGTTCGCCATCGCCTCGCTCCCAGCCAGTGCGGTCAACGCACCCGCAGACCTGGTGGGCAAGCGGATCGGGATGGCGATGGCCAATACCCCGGTCCTGAAGGCGCTTTGCCAGATCAATGGCGTTGATCTCAACGGGATTGAGATCGTGCCGACCCAATATGATGCGGCCCCGCTTGTCACCGGTCAGGTCGAGTGCCTCCTGTGCTGGGCCATTGATCTGCCGGTGGCCATGGCGATGCAGGGCGTCGAGATCGTGACGATGCTGATGGCTGATCATGGCTATGCCGTTCACTCGCAAACCTATATCGCCACCGAGGATAGTCTGGCCAATCGCCGCGATGATCTGATCGCCCTCTTGAAGGGCGAAGTGACCGGTTGGGCCGATTATCGGAAAGATACTGATGCCGCCGCAAAGCTGACAGTGGATATGTTTCCCGATGCCGGTTTGGATCTTGAGACGCAAAAGGAGCAGGCCAAGCGCGAGGTGCCGCTCATGTTCTCTGACCTGACGGCCGAGAACGGATTTGGTTGGTTCACGGATGATACGATCGCTGCCAATATCGAAACGCTTGCCCTGCTGGGGCGCGAGGTGACGACGGATCTGTGGAACCGGTCGCTGTTGGACACAGTGCATGGCAGCTGACACACCGGCACTGGGTCAGGCGATACAGTGCCAGAACCTATCCAAGACCTATGCGGTGGCCGCGCGCCGATTGAGGCTGTGCGCGATATCACTGTCAGGTTCCAGGCGGGCCAGACTGCCGCTTTGGTCGGGCCATCCGGTTGCAGGAAATCTACGGTCTTGCGATTGATCGCGGGGCTGGAAGAGCCATCTGCCGGATCGGTCACCATCGGGTCCGAAACCCCGTCGCAGATACGCGCCCGCGCCGGGTTATCGATTGCATTTCAGGATGCCTCGCTTCTGACGTGGCGCACCGTGTTCGGCAATGTGGCGCTGGGCCAGAAACTGGCGCGCCAGCCGGTTGATGCGGATGCGGTGCACCGGTTGATCCGGCTGGTTGGACTGCAAGGGTTTGATACCGCGCAACCGGCCGGGCTGTCGGGCGGTATGCGTCAGCGCGCCGCCATCGCCCGATGCCTGGTCAGCGCGCCCGAATTGCTGTTGCTCGACGAACCCTTTGGTGCTGTCGACGAGTTGACGCGCCAGCGCCTGAAAGAGGATCTGCCAGCCCTTGGGACGGCGCAAGGCGCAACCGCGCTGCTGGTGACCCATTCGATCAGTGAGGCGGTTCTGCTGTCGGACCGTATTCTGGTGTTTTCCCCCCGTCCGGCGCAGATCGTCGCGGATATTCCCATCCGTCTGGACGGCCCACGGGCCTGCGATCTGACCCAACCGCCGGAATTTCGCGCAGCGGTTGACGGTGTGGCCGCAGCTTTGCGTGCCGGAGAGCATGACACCCTCATCGCTGCCCAATGACCGTGATCGCAGCCCCTGACCGCCCTGCCATACCTGCTGGTGCCTTCCGCCTGTTCTGCCTTTTGGCTGTTCTGCTTCTATGGAAAGGCGGCGCGTGGTTGGCGGTAAACAGCGTTGTTCTGGCCGGGCCATCCGCGATTGCCCAGCACCTTTGAGCTGAGATTGGCCTGATGTCCCGTGCGATTTGGGTGACGGGGCAGGCGGCCGCGTTGGGGTTTGTCTATGGCAATCTGGCGGCGATCGGCCTTGCGACCCTGGCCCTTGTGATCCCGCGATGCGAACGGCTCTTGAGCCTGCTTGCCCTGCTGATCTTTTGCCTTCCTTTGGTGGCGACGGGCCCGATCCTGCGGGTCCTGTTCGGAACGGGGCAGGGGCCACAGATCACATTGGCTGCGTTGGCTGTGTATTACACCACATTTCTTGTCTTGATGGTCGGGCTGCTAAGCCTTGCTCCCGTCGCGCCTCTTGGTGACACTTCTGCTTTGCAAACCCGGTGACATTTCTACTTGGTTGCAACACCCGGGCCGCCGGGCAAGCCATTCTTACCACCGGCGTCATGGTGCTTTTGTGGTGGGGCGTGATGCACGTCTTTGACCGGAACCGTTTCTTTGCCAAGCGTCCCGATGATATCTGGTCCTTCCTGATTGCCGGGCCCGATGCGGCCAGCCACAGGGTGACCCTTTTCGCTGCCCTGCTTTTGGTGCTGGCCCTGGGTCGCGGGGCAGTGGGCACCGTAACGATTGTGGCCATCATGATCTTTTTCCCGACGATGGTGGCGTGCTTGCGAGGGTTGCGACAGACGCCGGGGCAGATTGTTGATGTCTTTGACAGCTATGCGTCAGGCCGCATGCGGCTATTATTTTGGGCGCGTCTGCCGGCGATGTTGCCGGCCTTTTTTGCCTCTGCCCGCATGGCGGTGCCGGCAGCTGTGTTGGCGGCCACGACCGCCGAATGGCTTGCCACGGGCCGGGGGATTGGCAGCCTGATGGCGCTGACCGCCTCCACCTCGGATTACAACATGCTATGGAGCGCGGTGGTCGTGCTATCGGTCTTGGCGACGCTGGCTTATATGGCGGTCGAGCTGGTAGAGTGCCGGTTTCTCCGTCAATATGTCAGCGAACAGGTGAACCGATGACCACAACCGCAGTGCCAGACGGCTATTTTGCCATCCCGGGTGACATGTACCGCAAGACCGGTGGTTTCATTTATGAGCGGACCTTGCTTGAAACGCTGCAGGCCCTTGGCCTTGATATCCGACATCTGCAACTTCCCGCGGGCTTTGCCGACCCGACCCCGGCTGAGATGACCCAAGCTATCGCCGATCTGGTGGCTTTGCCCGCTGACCGCCCGGTCATCGTTGACGGCCTTGTTTACGGTGCCATTGACCCGGCCGGTCTTGATCAAGTGCGCGCGCCGCTGATCGCCATGATCCACCATCCCCTGGGTCTGGAGGCGGGTTTGCCGCCAGAGCGCGCCGCGTTCCTGTTGCGTAACGAGGCGCAGGCCCTGGCTCGGGCCGCCCATGTCGTCGTGCCCAGCCCCCATACGGCGCAAACGCTGATCGATGATTTCGGAGTGCCTGGCGACAAGATCACCATTGCCCTGCCTGGTTTCATCCGGCCCACCGGGACAGCACAGCCCCAGAGCCCGCCCCTGATCCTGTCTGTCGGTTTGCTGGCAGAGCGTAAGGGGCATGACGTTTTGCTGGAGGCCCTGGCGCAGGTTGCGGATCTTGACTGGTGCGCCCAGATCGTGGGGGGCGCCCATGACCCGCAGGTGGCGCAAAGCCTGCTTGTTCAACGCGACGACCTGGGCCTTCAAGACCGCGTCGCCTTTATTGGTACGCTTGACAGTGACGCACTTGAGGCCCGCTACCGTGCGGCCACGCTCTTTGCGTTGGCCACCCGTTATGAAGGGTATGGCATGGTTTTTGGGGAGGCGATGACCCACGGCCTGCCCATCGTCAGTTGCCGCGCGGGGGCGGTGCCCGACACTGTCCCCGCGGGGACAGGGCGGCTGGTTTCGGTGGATGCTGCGCCGGAATTTGCTGCGGCCCTGCGCGAGATCCTGACACAATCCGACACCCGCCAAGCGATGGCAGCGGCCTCTGGCAAAGCCGGTGCCGCCCTGCCCAGTTGGCAGGACACGGCGCGCATTATGGCGGCAGTTCTGGCACAGCATGGCGCAACACCGTTACAGGCTGGACAATCGCGGCCCTTGGGTTGACCCTGCGCCCATCCACTGGGGCAAGGAGATTTCCCATGAACCTGATGATCAAATCCACCGCTGCACTGATTTTCATGACCTCGCTGGCCTTGGCAGATGACCATTGCGCGGCTGGCAAGACATTGAATGACGGCGTGCTGACCTTTGCCACCGGCAACCCGGCCTACTACCCATGGGTCCTCGACGATGCACCCGAAAGCCAGCAGGGGTTCGAGGCTGCGGTCGCCTATGCCGTGGCCGCCGAAATGGGGTTTGACGCAAGTCAGGTGGCTTGGGTCCGGTCCTCGTTCGACCAGGCGATCCAACCTGGCGTCAAGGATTTTGACCTCAATATGCAGCAGTTTTCGATCACGAAAGAACGCGATGCAGTGGTCGATTTCTCGGTGCCCTATTACTCCGCCGCCATGGCCGTTTTGACTCGCAAACCCGTGGTCGATGGCGGCGCCTCGGCGGATTTGACGTCACTCAAAAGGTTGATCTGGGGAGCGGATGCCAACACCACAGCCTTGCCGATGCTGAACCAGTTGATCGAGCCGGATAAGGACGCGCTGCTTTACGGCGACAACACCGATGTGGTGGAGGCAATGAAGGCAAATCAGATCGATGCCGCCTTGTTCGACTTGCCCACGGCCTTGTATCTGGGCGCAGTCGTGCTGGAGGATGGCGTGATCCTGGGCCAGTTCCCGGCGGATCGCAGCGAAAACCCCGATCAGTTCGGGATGCTGATGGAGGAAGGCAGCGCCTTGAAGGCATGCGTCGATGCGGCCCTGACGACGCTGACCGAAAATGGCGCCCTAGCCGCGATCGAGGCGGAATGGCTGCAACGGACCACAGGCGTGCCGGTCATCGAATAGCATGTCCACAGCCCCTACGCGCCGCCAGATTTACGAGGCCACGCAACGCCGCCGGTCGCTGCTGATTGCAGCGGGATCCTCGCTGGCGGTGGTGCTGGCCTTGATCCTGCTGATCCCGCTCACCCCCGGCTGGCCAGCGGTCCAAAAGAGCTTTTTCAACGCGGAGGTCTTTGCCAAGACCTTCCCGGGCTTGCTTAATGCGTTTCTGATGGATGTCGCGATTTTCGCCTGGTGCGCGCCGTTGATCGCGGTCCTGGGCGTCGCGATTGCGCTGTGCCGCGACGTGCGGGCTCCGGCCCTTTATCCGCTGCGCCTGTTCGGGATGCTCTATACGGATATCTTTCGCGGCGTGCCGGTGATCCTTGTGATTTATCTGATCGGCTTTGGCATTCCGGGATTGGGCCTGCCACGGCCCTGGAATTCCCCCTATATCTGGGGGTCGCTGGCGCTGATCCTAACCTATGCGGCTTATGTGGCAGAGGTCGTGCGGTCGGGTATTGAATCGATCCACCAAAGCCAGCGGGCGGCGGCGGCGTCCCTGGGTCTGACGCAAGCCGATACGATGCGCTTTGTAGTCTTGCCCCAGGCGATCCGCCGGGTGGTGCCTGCCAATATGAACCTGTTCATCGCATTACAAAAAGATGTGGCGCTTTTGTCATTCATTGGTCCGGTTGAGATTTTTCGCCAGGCCGGTGTCTACAAATCCCTGATGGCCAATTTCACACCCTATGTCGGGGCGGCGCTGATCTTTCTGGCGATCACCATTCCGGCGACGCGGTTGGCCGATCATTTGATGCAGAAGCAAGCGCGGGCACAAAGCTGATGGCCAAGCTGGAGCTGCGCGGATTGAGCAAGAGTTTTGGTGCCAATCCCGTCTGTCGCGGCATCGACCTGGATGTCGAGGCGGGGCAGATGGTATGCCTGATCGGGGCGTCGGGGTCTGGCAAATCGACGCTACTGCGTTGCCTTAACCTGTTGGAGCCCATCGATGACGGTGTGATCCGGTTGGATGGCCAGGATATTGCAGAGCCTGGCCTTGATCCCTTGCCGGTGCGGCGGCGCATCGGGATCGTGTTCCAAAGCTATAACCTTTTTCCCCACATGACTGCGGTTCGGAATGTGATGCTTGCGCCCCACCGGGTCAAGGGCCTGAGCTTTGATGCGTTGCAATCCCCGGTGACCGCCTTGTTCGACCGGTTTGGGCTGGCCGACCGGATGCTGCATTACCCTGATCAATTGTCGGGGGGACAGCAACAGCGCGTCGCCATCATCCGCGCCCTGGCGATGGAGCCCGAGATCATGCTCTTTGATGAGATCACTTCAGCGCTGGACCCTGAACTGGTGGGCGAGGTGCTGGATGTCCTGCGCGCCCTGCGGCAGGAGGGCATGACCATGATCCTGGCCACGCATGAGATGGGTTTTGCGCGCGAGTTGGCCGATAAAGTGTGTTTCCTCGATATGGGCAAGATCCTTGAAGAAGGGCCACCCGACCAGGTTCTGGGCAATCCCAGCCACGAGCGCACGCGCGCCTTTCTTGCGCGGGTCCTATAGGTCGGATGGCGGCGGCAGCCGGATGCGGAAGGTCTGGTCGAAATCGCCCTCGCGGTCCCATGAGAATAGACATGGATCGGTGCGCTTGTCGAAGGGGTTCAGCTCAATCAATTCAGTTTTGAAATCCCCTGGGGATGTTTCATGGACCGCGAGATCGACCACTACGTCATCGATATGGAGCACGGCCAGCACCTGATCGGCAAAATCTGCGAGCACCTGGGCCAAGGGGGCGTAATTGCGGGCAAGAGCCGGGAAAAGATCGCGGTGGTGGTACTGGCTGACGCCGGAAAAACGGCGGTCCTTGATGAACATTCGAAATTCGGACCAGGGCGCCAGATCGCGCCAGTCGCGAAGGTGCAAAACCACCGGGTCGCCCGAGGTGACCATGACCTCAACCGCGCCCGCGACACGGGGGTCAGGCTGGGTTAACACGGCCAGCATCTGCTTGAGCGTGCGGGTGGGGAAATGGCACAAGGTGGACGCTTTCCAGCTGCAATAGCTCATCCGCGGCATCACACCATTGTCGAAATCGGCCAACGCCGCCTCGATTTGTTCAAGCAGGGCGTCGCCAAAGAATGGCGGTTGGATCGGAGCATGTGCCGCACGGAAGGCGGGGGTGAAGCTGCCTAACACCCAGGCATCCGCCTCTTCCAGCGGCACTTCAACGGTGCGGGGCGCCAGCTCTTTTAGCTGCTCGGGCCACGCTTCGGGGAAGGTGGCGGAGGTCATGATCGGAAAGGACACCGGGGGCGAGCCTGTTCAGTTCAGCCGATGAACCGGCAACCTGTCTGATAGGGGGTGCGCTCTTGTCTGATCCGCCGTCGATCTGCTTTTCACCTGATTGTCCCCGCAACGTTCCCTGGGACAGTTATAGAAAGGCGGGGTCATGTTGTGACGTCTGGAATCCCTGACCAAACGTTTGGTGTCACAGCTTCAGATCGACGGCTTTTTCCAGGTTTATGGGGATCGCCCAGTGGTCATAGCCGATCTTGTCGGCGGTGTCGGTCAGGCTGGTCACGAACGCGGTAAAGCTGCTGGCCTGGGGGAATAGTGCGGTCTCATCATTCCCATCCGTCCCCCACTTGGCATCCGTATGGATCCACAAAAAGACGCGCCCGTGGGTTTGGGGGCGCAGGGACAGCAGCACCTGCACGCCGCCGGGGTTTTCGGCGATCAGCAGATGCCGCGGCGGGGTGGCCGTACCATAGGTTTCTTCGCGTGTGTGGGCTGCGATTTCGGGCCAGCTGTAGAACACATCCAGAAATGTTGTCGGGTCGGTAATGCTGAGCCGCCCTGGCGGGATCGCCATCTGAAAGACATTCGGGTAAGGATAGCCGCCATCATGGGCTAAAAGGAAGGTCCGGTAGTCGTCGGGCAGTTTAAGGTCGTTGGCGGCTTCGAATGCCGCGATTTCCGCCAGATGGGTGTTCGGCGGCGGGAATTGATCATCCAAAGGTGCGATCACGGGTCGGTCATAGGTCGATGGATCAGAAGGCATCGGCATTGCTCCCATCGCCATAAAGCGACGCGCCACCCATATGCGGGGTCGAGGCGCCGCCGCCGGTGGCATGAATATTCTTAGGCACCAGTTGCATGGTCGTCCCATCCTCGCTGTGATGCCAAGTATGGTCGCGGGGGCGGCGCCAGTTTGGATCGCCCATTTGCTCTCGCATCGCTTTGTCGGCGTTGGTGAAGTCGGAGCTGGTATTGCCGCGCATCGGGATTTCGACATTGCCGGCCGAATGGGGGCCGTAATCGGGAAACCCGTTATTATACGAAATCTCCGGCCCCCCATTGGCAGGTCGCCAGACCCCGTCGCCGCGTTCACCGCTGATCCATTCGCCATTATCGCCAGATTTGGGGGTGTTGTTGTATTGCGGGCCTTTCTTTGTTGCGGCGGCTTCGCGGCAGGCGCGGGATCCGTCGCAGGCCGCAATCGCCTCGTCATAGGCGCGGCGATTGCGGATGGCGATGTCGTCCCAGTATTTGGCCGCGGCATCCTTGGTGCTTTGAAACGCGCGGCGCATGCCGGTCGTGGCAGTGTCGAGGGCGCGGCGAAAATCATTGAGCTTGTTGGCGATCCGCCCGGCCTTGATGGCGTCACCGCCCAGGGGCACGATGCCCACCACATCAAAAAGGGCGCCACCCCAATCGCCTTTCCAGATTGACCGCCCCAGGGAGGCGATATCAGCGGCGGTTCCGGCCGGGGGCGGCAGGGCCCCCCCGGCGGCCAGTGCCGCATCGGTCGCCAGTTCACCGTATTTTTGGTTCAACTGACCCAGCTCATCATAGGCGGTGCGGGTCGTGTTCACATCGACACCTTCGTTTCGCAGGTAACCGCTCATGGCTGCCTCCCTTCATCCGTTGTCAATTCGTTCGCAAAATCAAAGACATATATCGTATGGATCATCGACCACCTTAGCCGTCCCGAGGGATCTGATCGGGATACCAGTAGCGGTCATCCGGGTTCATGACCGCATGGATCGCCTGTTCACGGGGCATGTCGTAAAATCCGTTAATCTTGGCCGGGCCATCAAGACGCGGGTCCGTAGCAATCTGATGGAACCCGTCATGGGTAAAGAAATTTGGCCCGATCTTCCACATCAAGGTGACGAAATGCATTTGCGAGGGCGTGTCCGTGATGCCGAATTGCTTGGCATAGCTGCGGCCCTGGATGGTCATCTCGCGCTTGCCCTCATCAGACAGCACGTCGTCGAAGTAATATTCGGGCACGTGGATCTTCATGAATTCCTCCACATACCATTCCGCAAAGGCCGCATCGCTATGAAGCGGCGCCATCATCTGGTTGCGCTTGATGCGTTCACACATTGCCGCGGGCCCTAGGGTTTGAAGGGATCCGCGGCATCGGCTTGGGCGATGATCGCGGCCACGTCGTCGTCTGAGGGTGGTTGGATCACCAGGGGTTCCCCCCGTTTCATCAGATCAATCGCATCCTCGTTATAACGGCCCCTTTTGGTCTGGCTGTGGCGGATCAGGCGGGAAGGATCATCGGTATCTTCGGCAAAGACAGCCTCGATCCCGCGCATGAACCGGCTGAGTTGATCCGCGTCGAAAACCGGCAGATAGGTATTGAGATGTTCGGGGCGGTAATACTTGAAAAAATACAACTCACCCGTTTCATCCTCCACCTTGATAAATTTTTTCAACTGTGTTTTCAACCGATTGAGGGGAAGCCGCGAATGGATCGTGATGCCCCAGTTATTGCCGTAGCCGTCCGCCAGGAACCAGTCGAACGCGTCGCAGTGGCGGGTCAGTTCGACCAGCCAGGGTGCGACATCCTCCAGATCCTCTTTCGCGCGGCCATCGAACAGGCAGATCGCCGGGTCCGAGAACGCTTCGAGGCAAACCGGGATCTCCGCGCTTTGGGACGCATCCAAAAGCGCATAGGCGCGCAGGGGGGCTTCATCCTCGGCCCGTTGGTCGGCATCATCGTCAATCGGATCAAAAAGGACTGACTCAATGCCAAGGTCGCGCGCCTCCTGTTCGAGGGGCGGGCTCAGAAACTCCGGTAGATCCATCAACGCTCCTCTCCCTTGAACCGGTCAACGGGCTGCGCGATGTAACGGACAGAGTGGTGACCGCAACTCGCGGTCATCTGGCGGATTGTCAGGATGCAGACCGTCACTTGCCTTTACAATCCTGGGCAAAAGGCTTGTCGGATTTCAGGGCATCGACCTGATCGGGAGCACCGCTGGTGAAGTCGACCTTGGGCGACTTGACCTTGAAGTGGGTTGCCTTGATCGTCACGCCCGAACTGTCGATGATAATTGTGCCGCCTGGGCCACCAATGATGAACTTTTCCTTGGCCTGCAAGGTGTGTTTGACCGTGCGGGTGAAGATCGAGCCCTTGGCTTCGGTATCGATGCTATCGCCGACGCGGGTGATCATCTTTTGGCCCACGCTGGTGGTGAAGACGCCGCCTACCAGCGTGTTCTTGGCAATGCCCACATGTTCGGTTGAGGCAAGACCGGTTGTATCGGCTCGGAACTTCTCCACCGTCGTGGAGGATGTCCCGGTGGCGGGCATGATCGAGCTGAGCAAGCCGCCAAGGGAGGCCGCCGTGGCCGCCTGATCTGCGCCGGCATCTTCCTTATGGGCACTTGAGCGCGAAAACGTGCCCTTTTTCATGATGGCGGCCAGCTCTTTCGGGGCCTCACCCACGCCTTGGACGATACCGGCAAAGCCAGGAAGGCCGCCGCCACTGGCGCCGACCTTGTTGGCACCCATTTTCAGGAATTTCCCGCCTGCGCCCACAAGGGGTGCCAGCATTTTCAGCAACCCGGCACCGGCCCCGCCCACCATGGTGTTGGAGTTCGCACCCACACGCACCGACTGGTTTGCCCCGACCGTGAGCGAGACGTTGTTGCCCACGCTGTCCAGCCGGTTGGCAAGAACGTTGGCGCTCATGTCATTCAGCACCTTGACGGTATGATCCTTTTGGGCGTGGACAAAGACGTTCTCGCGCCCGGCCTCATCCTCGAACGAGATTTCGTTGTAGCCCGAACTCTGATGGGAATCCGACCGCAGGATCGATTTGGTCTTGTGCTGGGGCAGGGGATAGGGGGCATCGTTATTGCCGTTAAAGACACAGCCTGTGACCAGGGGTTGGTCAGGGTCGCCTTCCAGGAATTCGACCACCACTTCCATCCCGATGCGCGGGATGACCATGCCGCCCCAACCTTTGCCCGCCCAGTTCTGGCTGACCCGGCAACGCATGGAATAAGCCTCTTCCCGGTCCCAGTGGAACTTAACGAGGATACGGCCGTACTCATCACAATCGATCTCCCCCTCGCCGACAACGGCGGCGGTTTGCGGGCCATGAACGATGGGGCGGCACGTCTTGCAAGTGGCGGCAAACGGGGCCGCGGTTGGCGTCATCTCATAGGTGGCCGAATAGACATCGCCGTGATCACCACCGCCAGACGTATAGCCCTGGTTTTGAAACGCATGGGTCGCGCCGAGGCACAGATATTCGACGCCCGCGCCACCTGGCGCATGCTTGCCGTCAAGTACCACGCGGTTGCCCGCCCGCATGCTCATGACATCCCCTTTGGCCGCTTGCCGGAAATCGCCGCTTCGCTCCTGCATGGTGCGGGTTGAGACGACGCCAGACCCCTGGCCCTGGTCGGGATAGATACCTGGGTAATCAAAGCTTTCGATCTTGCCGTGGGTGTAACCGGCATCACCGGCCTGATCGACCTCCATCGCCACGCTGGGGGTTTTGAAATTGTAGTCTGTCAGTCGTACTGCACCGGTGGTCATCCCGCGGGCCGCGGCCCATTCCCAGAAATGCTCCCGTTCGACATTGGTGCGGTGCTGTAGATCAATGAACTCGCGGCTACCGCCATCCACAACTGCAAAGCCTGCCATTTCATCGGTCAGGACCAGTGTGTGAAAGCCCTCACCATGGACGAAATGGTAGGAGATCCCGAACCGTTCCATCATCCGGCACGCGAAATCTAGGTCGCTTTCCCGGTACTGCACGGTGTATTCCAGCGTCGGATAACTGCCGGTCAGTTTATTCTCGTAAGTCTGATCACCGGTATAGGCATATTCACCCAGCAATTCGTCCAGGATCTCTTCCACGGTCTTTTCGTGCCAGATCCGCTGGTTGCGCCGCTTTCCGGCGAGCCAGAACCAAGGGCGCAGCATCAACTCGTAAATCGTGCCAGAGTCGTTGACCCCCACCCACCGGGCCTGTGTCACGATGCCGTCAAAGTTGGCCGGACCGTTGTCCTGCGTGAAAAGCGTTACGGTGGCATGTGTGCCCAGGATCGCGTCGAAGTTGAGGTCCGGTGTCGTGCTCAGTGCTTCGACCCGGTATTCGTAAAGGTCGTTCACATGGTCATGCCCGTCCATGCGGTGAAGCAGCAGGTTGTCTTCGCCCAGGACGGTATCAAGACGCCCGATCCGGCGGTCTTGCGTCGGTTGGATATTCATGGTGGCAAACTCGCTGTGATCAAAATGATTATCACAACATTTAACCACTCACACAAAAACAACAAGTTGTATGGCCCATGAACAACTTAAGCCCCGGCATCGCATTTATGGAGACAATCGGGTGCCGTTTTGGAAATAGATCCCGCTTAGATTGAAAGCGCGGCTGACTGGGCAATACCGTTGAGATCTGGCGCCCCTTCCGGCCCGATCACGACATAGCGACCACCGCCATTGGCCCATGAAACAAAGTCAAATCCGCGTCGTGTGCTTTCATTGAAAGACGGCTTACCGGGCGCTGCGCCTGGTTCATTGGCTTGAAAGCATAGCGCAAAGACCGTTCCATCCGCCTTGCGATACATGAGCTGCGCCACGGGCTTGCCACCGGCAACAAGCAGCCGACCGCCTTCGAATGTCAGACCATATTCCGCAAGATCGGGGATGTTGAACGACGTCCCCACCGTTTTGCCCAGCCATGCTTTCAGGTGATCAGCCTCGCTGGCGGGCACCTCGACCAGGTGCCGGACCTGTTGCGCGTAGACCTCGTGATAATCGGCGATGTCATCCAGCCAACTGGCCTTGGCGACCGTCACGGTGCCGGGACCAAGGTTTTGCGCCCCCCAATATCCGCCAGCACTGCCCAAGGCCAACAGGACCAGACCGGCTGCGATGCGCCCCGACCAGCTTGGCCCGACAGCGACCATTTCATCAACAGGCATGTCGCGCAGTTTTTGGGCCAGACCGATGGGCACCGGCGTCTCCAGCATCTCGTCAAACATGCTGCTGGCGGTGTCATCGGCCTCCATCAACCGTTCCAGTTCGGCCTGGGCCTCAAGGTCGGTTTCCAGCAGGGCAGTGATCTCGTCAGTCTCGTCCGGTCCCAATTCGCCGTCGAGGAAAGCGCTCAGCTTTACGGAAAGATCGGTCATGGCGTTGCCCCCTCGGCAGGGCTCAGCAAAGCGGACAGTTCCTTTCGGGCGCGGTGAATGCGGCTCATTACCGTGCCTATGGGCATTTCCAACAGATCTGCCACCTCCCGGTAGCTATATCCTTCTGAACAGACCAGCATAAGCGGTTCGGACAATTCGGCAGGCAATGTGCTTACATGGGCCACCACCTGTTGCGCCATCAAGGTCGTATCCGAATCCTCCCGCGCGACCAGTTCATGACTTTCATCGGCGGGAATCTGGCCCTGGCCAACGCGGACCTTGCGCTTGCGTGTTTCGCTGATCCACTGGTTGCGCAGGATGCGAAAAACCCAGCGATCCAGCGGTTGGGTCGGGTCATAGTAGGACCACTTCAAAAGGGCGGTGGCACAGGCATCCTGCACCAGATCATCTGCATCCGCGGCGGACCGGGTCAGGGTCATGGCAAACCGCCTTAGCCGCGGCAGCATCGAGATCAGATCGGATTTAAAGCGCTCAGGGGTGCTCACCATACCCTCGTCTTTTTGTTCAGCATCCCCTGCCGGGTGCCACACATCACCCGTTTTCTGATCGCTGACAACCCATGGTGCCATGGAAGTCGCGAAATGCGGCTTTGCTATCGGTCCCGCCAGGGACATGCCATCCACAGTTGCAGCCAAAGTCACACTAATCACCGTCTGAGTTGTCTCTGCCTGTACTACGTCTGCGGGGCGGCGAATATTCCGTCATTTGCGGAAAAGTCCGCTCACGCCGCTGTGATCAAAAAAAATCGGATCCCGATGAAATAAACCACAACCCTGGTCCGTATCCCTGTCACAGCGGCACTGACGGGGGCCGGCCAGTCACCAAGATGGTCCATCCCAACGCGTAACCAGTATGTCGGCCCCGTTCGGTGACGCTGTGGAGAATAGACCAGATGGAGCAGGAAGCGATCTTGTTGAGCAGGCTGGTTGCTCCATGTTTTAAAACGACGTCCTTGAAAGGAAATGTAATGCGTTCTCTTGTTGTGATCCTCGCCTTGATTGCCCCGGTTACCGCCATTGCGGCTGGCAGTTCCAGCGCCACCCCTCCGAAATCGACCAAGACCACGACGGTCTGCCAGACCGGCCTGATCTTTGATGAAAAGGTGCGCAAATGTGTCGCGCCCAAGGAAAGCAGCTTGAGCGATGATGGTCTGTACCAGGCCGCTCGCGAGTTGGCCTATGCTGGTCGCTATGATGACGCGCTGACGGTGCTGGCTGAAATGTCGGATCAGTCTGAAAGCCGCGTTCTGACCTATTATGGCTTCACCCACCGCAAGGCTGGCCGGGTCGAACAGGGCATGACCTATTACCAAGCCGCGTTGACGGCTGATCCCAACAATCTGCTGGCCCGCTCCTACATGGGGCAGGGGATGGTTATGCAGGGTGATATTGACGGCGCCCGCGGCCAGTTGCGCGAAATCCGGGCCCGTGGCGGTCGCGAAACCTGGTCAGAAGTGTCTCTGCGCACGGCGATCCAAAGCGGCCAGGGCTTCTCCTACTAACTTTATCACTGCGGCCTCGCCGCCCCAGAATTGAACGTTCCGCTCAAAGGTGACGCTTTGGGCGGGGCTTTCGTTTTGCGGGCTGGCGGATGCCGCTCGTGTGACGCGACCCGCGGATTGTTCCCCTTAACGCGATGCCCTGGGATGCTTCTGATCGGCACAGGTCTGCCGTGATGTGAAGATGCCATTGTTAATCAAAACTTCAAAAACCACAGTACTTTATGGATTTGTCCACAAAAGGAAGATGCCGTTGGGTCACCAAACGCTGCTGAGTGGTGGACATATACAAATACAGGTTGACTTGCAGCCTCCAAAAATGCGGCAAATAAAAATGTTAACTATCGAATAATGAGCGTGAAATGGGTTTTCTAGGCAGCCGCGACGGTCTGACATCTGTAGACAACTTGGCCTGTACTCGCCTTGAGCGGGAATTGCTGGCCCTTGAGCCGCGCATCGTCTTCGATGCGGCGGCCGGTGTGGCCTTTGACAGCGAAACCGATGAGAATTCGGATCTGAACGACACGGCCCCGGTTGCAGATGATGGCGCGCAATCTGACGCTACCGAAAAGCTGGCAGGTGCATTTGCCGGTCAAAGCGCTTCGGACACCACCGATGTCGTATTCATCGATGCCGATCTGGCGCAGGATGCCGCGTTGCTGGATGCGTTCAGCGATCAGGCGGAAATCCACGTTCTGGATCCATCGACGGATGGTGTTGACCAGATCGCCGACACGTTGACCGGACGCTCCGATATCGACACGATCCACATTGTCAGCCACGGCGATGCGGGTCGGCTCGACCTCGGGGCCACTGCGCTGACCGCAGATAGCATGGTTGGCCAACATGCCGATGCCTTGGCCCAAATTGGCACTGCGCTGTCGGATCAGGGTGACATTCTGGTCTATGGCTGCAACTTCGGCGCGGATAGCGAAGCCGTGACCACGCTGGCAGAGGCAACGGGCGCTGATATCGCCGCATCCTCCGACCTGACCGGAGCCGCCGCGTTGAACGGTGACTGGGTGCTTGAGGTTGGTGCCGGCATGATCGAGTCTCAGACGGTCGCGGCGCAGGCCTTTGGCGGACTGCTCGTCGATACGGACGGCGACGGAATCGATGATCCAGACGATATCGATGATGACGGCGATGGCATCCTTGATGAAAACGAAACGGTTCGCTTCACCCAATCGGCGACCACCCCATTGAATGACGGGGTCTACCCGACCGGGCAAAGCATTCAAGGCAGCTTACCGCTGACCGGTCTGGCGGATGATGGCTCAAACACCATGACGTTCAACTCTACCCTGAACGGCAGCACCACATACGGGTCCCGCGGTATCCGCTTCTCTTCCGGTTTCGGTGTCGACGAGATCTTTGAGGCCCAGCCCACCAATACAGATTTTTCTGGCAACGACTTCGCGACGTATTCGTTTGGTTTTGACAACCCGGTTGTCGATTTCTCCATGATCGTCGGTGGTTTGAACAATTCCGATGCCGTGCAGTTCCAGGCGTTCAACGGCACGACGCCTGTCCCGCTTAGTGCATCGAACTTTTCGGCCATCGACCCGGATCTGGTCTTTTTCTCAGACGCGAACGGCCCGGGATATCAGACGACGAATGGTGCGGGTGGTCTGGATCCAACAGTCAACAATCTGACCCTTACAATTGATGAGCCGATTACCGAGCTGCGGATAAAAAGTGCCAAATTCGATGGGCGGGCGGGCACCGTCACGATCGGGATGTATGCCATCGGGTATTCGACCCTTGTGGATAATGATGGCGACGGGCGACCCGATAGCCTTGACCTCGACAGCGACAATGACGGCATTGCCGACAATATCGAGGCGCAAACCACCGCTGGCTACGACGCGCCGTCGGGCAGCGACACCGACCAGGATGGCCTGGATAACGCCTATGACGACACGCCGAACGGCAATTCGAACGGTGCAGGCAGCAACGGCCTTGATCCGGTAGATACAGATAGTGACGGCGCGGACGATATATTTGACCGCGACTCCGATGGCGACGGTCTGCTGGATCAGGTTGAGGCCGGGTTTGGCGCTGTCTCCAACACGACCGACACTGATCAGGATGGCTTGCTGAATGTCTTTGAGAATGGCAGCACCAATGACGGCTACAACACCAATGATGGTGTTGTTCCGCTGAATGGTACCCTGACCGATAGTGATAAGGATGCGGTGTCGGGTTCGATCACGCCGCTGGTCAGTGATCTTGACTACCGCGACGCCCAGAATGACATGGATAGCGATGGCGACGGCACGCCTGACAGAACCGATCCTGATGATGATAACGACGGGATCCTCGACACGGTCGAGGATCAGGGCACTGATGTCGCCTTTATCGACAATTCAAACGCGCGGATCAGTTCCACCAACTTTAGCGATACCGTAACAGATACGGCGACCATCCAGGACATTCTGCTGGATGGTGTGAATGCCACCCTCACGGTGACCGAGGCACCGGGGAACAATCCCAACCAGCTGCGGCTCACACGGTTGGGGTTCCGCGAAAGTTCCAACAGCTATAATGACCCGCCGGTTTTCTCGGAAAATCAGGCCGGTATCGGGATCTTCACCAACCGGATCGAAACCGGCAGCGTACCGGGCACGGGCCGTGTCGATTACGTGATGACCTTTGAGGCGCCGGTGACCGAACTGACATTGCATTTTGCCAATGCCGACCGTGCCGCCTATCAGTTCACCGGCAATCATGCGGAAAGCCTGCTAACGGGCGGGACCGAAGCGACCTATGACCCGCTGACCCGGCGGCTGGAGGATTCAAATCCGGCGACCACCGGCAACCGGTCGCGGGACGCCTTTGGCTCGATCAGTATCCAGTCAACCGACGGTGAGGGCCTGACAGAGATCCGGTGGAGCCGGGTCATCAACAGCGAACAGGAAACCGGGATCGACCCGAACTCCTTTACCTTCACCGGTCGCGCCTTTGTGGATACCGACGGCGACGGTCTGCGGGACTCGCTGGATATCGACAGTGACAATGACGGCATCACCGACACGGTCGAGGCCCAGGCGACCAACAATTATCAGGCCCCCTCGGGCATCGGTGCCAACATAAACGATAACACCACTGCCGGGTTGGATGATAATTTCGGGTCCGGGTTCACACCTGTGGATACCGATGGGGACTCCATTCCGGATTACGTCGATACCGATAGCGACAATGATGGCGCCACCGATCAACAGGAAAGCGGGCAGGCTGCTGCCACCTCGACAGATGATACTGACGGGGATGGGTTGCTGGATGACTATGAAGGCGCCGACGACGATGACGGCTTTGACGTCAATGATGAAAACCTCGATGCGACCAATACCAATTTCGCCTTTCCACGCGATGGCGCGCTGAATGCAGATGGTTCAAACGCTGTTGCCGGTAGTATCGATCTGAACTTTCGCGACAATGATGCGGATAATGACGGCATCGCCAACGGGTTTGATATCGACGCTGACAATGACGGTATCATCGATATTGAGGAATTCGGGGATCCCGTTACTCTCACGCCAGCCCTGTTCGGTCTCACGGCGAATTCGGCCGATGTTGATGTGCCTCCGACCGATGTGAGCGCTCAATTCGGGCTGCCCGCCGGCAGCGTCATTGTTGAGATTGTCGCGGCCAATGTCGGTAATAACGTCTTCATCTCAGGAAGTACGGCCACCAATAACGGGCCAGAGTTCAAGATCACCGGCACTGTGGCAACCTTTGTCGACATCGAACATGGTCGGTTCATCACCGGTCGGAATTCTGACGGCCTCGTCAGCCTTGACGGCTCGCCATACAAATTCCTGTCGGACCTCAATCCGGGTTATGTCGCCAGCCAGGACGGCAATGAATACAGCGTCACCCGCACATCGAATGTTCCAGGCAATGACGAACGTTTTCGCTGGCAGTCCACAAATCCTGTCAGCAATTTTCAGGTCGTCACGACTTCGCCGAACTTTGACTCCGTGTTCTTTGTCAAACTGCGCCCTGTGCTGGACAGCGACGGCGATGGTTTGGGGGATTACCTAGACCTTGACAGCGATGATGACGGGATCACCGACAACCTGGAGGCGCAGTTGACCGATGGCTACATAGCGCCGTCGGGCAATGATGCCGACCAGGATGGCCTGGATGACGCCTACGATGACGATGACACCGACAAGGGACGCAGTGCGAGCGTTGGCCTGGTCGTGGTTGATACCGATAGCGACGATACGCCGGACTATCTGGATGAGGACAGCGATGGCGATGGCACCAGCGATCAGGCGGAATCCGGTCTCACGGCAGCCACAAGTTCCGCGGATGCGGATGGGGATGGTCTGCTCGACGATTATGAGCGAAACACGCCAAACGATGGCTACAACGTCAATGATGGGGTTTTGCCCCTGGATACGACGCTGCCGGACACTGATAATGACGCCGTAAGCGGCAGCATCATCCCCTTGGTCCAGGACCTTGATTTCCGCGATGCCGACGATGCGACTGATACGGATGGTGACGGGGTCATCGACGTTGTCGATATTGACGATGACAACGACGGCATCATCGATACCGAAGAAAAGGAACCGGTCGAAGTGCTGGGCCTTGAAACGTTTGATTTCCCCGGGGATCAAAGCGTGGTCAGTCGACCCTACACACCGGATGCCGGGGATAACCGCCTTGTCGTCGTTGTCGTCAGTTCCGAATATCTGATCGGTAACGGGACGGGCACGACCCAAAATGCCACGGTGACCTTCGGGGGCGTTCAGTTGGAGCAAACCGCCCTCAACTACGGCGATCCGGGTAACAACCAGCGCAACAACTACCTGGCCACCTATGTCTTGACCGAGGCGCAAGTGGCGGGCCTGTCAGGGTCGCCAACCCTCCAGATCTCAGCCCAAGGCGGCAGCCAGCGCTTCCAGGGCTTTGTCACCACGCTGGAAAATGCCGACCAGCAGACGGTCTTTCCGGCCAGCACATTTGAAACCCCCGGCTCAGGTAACACGAATTTCACCAGCGGTCCGGTGATAACGGAACCCGGCGATAGCCTGCTGGTTCTTGCCAATACCGGTGCCAGTGGGGCCAATTTCACCTTCAATCAAGGGACCGAGATTGCAGATTTCGGCGGCACCGATGCCGCTGTGGGTGGCGCTTTAGTCAATGTCACAGATCCGGGCTCTACCACGGTCACTGGGTCGATCACGAATGCGATCCGCGGCAGCGGCGTTGTGTTGCGGATCGCCAGCGGGATCGACAGTGATGGCGATGGGATCGCCGATCACCGGGATATCGATGCGGATAATGATGGCATCACCGATAATATCGAGGCCCAGACCACCCAAGGCTACATCGTGCCAACCGGCAACGATACCGATAGGGACGGCCTGGATAATGCCTATGACGACACGCCCACCGGCAATCCGAACGGTGCGGGAAGCAACGGGCTCGACCTCGTTGATACGGATAGCGACACGACAGCCGATTATCTGGACGCGGACTCCGATGGTGACGGCACCGACGATGTAGCCGAACGCGGCGATGGCGGCCCGGCCAGCGCATCGGGTGGGGACACGGATAAGGACGGTCTGCTCGATGTCTTTGAAGGTATCAACAATAACGATGGCTTCGACGTCAATGACCAGAATGTCGACACGACCGGTACGACTGTGGATCAGTTCAATCTGGCAGGCGTTCCGGCGCTGAACGCCGATGGGAGCAACGCGGTCCCGCTGACCAGAGACCTTTTGTTCCGTGACGTGAATGACGGGCCGGTGGCGGTGCCGGACAACCTCACCGTGACAGAGGATCAACCCAGTCCCGGCAGCGTCAACCTGGTTGGCAACGATACCGATGCAGATGGCGACACGCTCACCATTGCCTCCGCAACGGTCGATATCGATGGCGATGGCACGCCCGATCCGATCACGCTGAACACCGATATTGCCCTGACCGGGGCGGGGAATGTGGCCATCGGGACGTTGCGGATAAATTCGAACGGGACGGCGACCTTCCTGCCCGCGGCAAACTATGACGGGGCCGTGCCGCAAGTGGCTTACGTGACCCAGGATCCTGGCGGTCTGCAGGCCAGTTCCACCCTGAATATCAGCATCACGCCGGTGAACGATCCTCCGGTGGCAGTTGGTATCGTCCTCAATGAGGTGGAGGTTGACGGGGTCACGATCCAGCCCATCGAAGTTGCCCCCGCCTTTACCGATATCGAGGGGGAGGATATCGATTTCTTCCTGTCCCCTGGCACATCCCTCCCCACCGGCCTGTCGATCGATAACGAGACGGGCCAGATCACCGGCACACCTGCCATCAATGCGTCCCAAGGCGGGCCGAACAACGATGGTGAATATCCCATCACCATCATCGCTCGCGACGATTCCGGCGGGGAGACTCCGCTAACCTTCTTTATCCAGGTCAACAACCCGGTCCCGACCAGCAGCGATCTGGATGACGTGACAGCGCAGGATGGTGGCACGCTTTCAATCGTCACCAACCCATCAGGCAACCCCAACTTTGTCGATCCCGATGGCGACACATTACAATTCAGCGCATCGGGATTGCCACCTTGGGCAGTGATCGACCAGAACACGGGTACGATCACCAGCAACGGTACAATCCCGCTCAGCGCCTCCCAAGACAGCCCGTTCAACATCACGGTTACGGCCACCGATAATCAGGGTGGCACCGTCTCTGAATCCTTCGTGCTCACGGTAACCAACCCGGAACCCACCGCGCCCACCATACCCAATCAGGTCAATCAAGACGGGCAAGCCATCGGTCCGCTGAATATATTCAACGGTTTCAATGATCCCGACGGTGATGCCCTGACCTTCACGGTCACGGGTTTGCCGCCCAGTCTGTCCGTCGATGCGGCAGGTAATGTGACAGGGCCGCTGGATAACAGCGACTCCCAAGGCGGCCCCAACAATGACGGGTTTTACACCGTCACCGTGACCGCCACCGACGCAGATGGCGCCACCGCGACCGAGACATTTACCTGGACGGTCAATAACATCGACCCAGTCGTGGCGACCCCGATCCCCGATCAGACGGCGAATGACGGCGATGCCTTCACCCTCAATGTTGGTCCGAATTTCAATGATCCTGACAATGATGACCTGGCTTTCAGTGCGACGGGCCTGCCACCGGGATTGAGCATCAATGCTAATGGTGTGATATCCGGCACCTTGGCATTGAACGCCTCGGCAAACGAACCCTATTCCGTCACAGTAACCGCCGATGATGGCGAGGGCGGCCAAACGTCTGATACCTTCGTGTTCCGCGTCAACAACCCGGTCCCAACGAATGTCACGCCGATTCCCAATCAAACAAACGATGATGGCACGACCGGGATCAGCTTGAATGTCTCATCCAATTTCATGTCGACGCCACCCGTCAGCTTTGCGGCAACCGGTTTGCCGCCCGGCCTTTCGATTGACATGAACACCGGGATTATCACCGGGGACATCCCGAACAGTGCCTCCCAAGGTGCGCCTTACACTGTGGCCGTCACGGTCACGGATAATAATGGGGATACCTCGACCTCCAGCTTCACCTGGACCGTGAACAATCCAGTCCCCACGACCACGGGTTTGCCGGACGTGAATGCCACCGATGGGGATACCGGCGTCAGCATTCCGACCGCCTCCTCATTTGCGGATCCCGATGGGGATGCGTTGACCTTTACTGCCACGGGCCTGCCCCCCGGCCTTTCGATCAATCCAACAACGGGGGAGATTACGGGTACCGTGCCCATCGATGCCTCCCAGAACCAGCCCTACAACATCACCGTGACCGCCACGGATGCCGATGGTGATGCGATCTCGACCGGCTTTGTGCTGTCTGTCACGAACCCGCTGCCGGATGCTCAGCCGGATCGTCTGACGGTCACCGAAGATGCCGGACCGACGCCACTCAACATCCTGACCAATGACAGCGACACGGATGATCCAATCCAGGTGGTCAGCGTCGATGGTGTCCCGATCACCAATGGCGTGATCACCCTGCCATCGGGTGGCACACTGACACCCGCAGCCAATGGCGCATTCGTCTTCAACCCCGGCACGGCGTATCAAAGCCTGGGTACTGGCGACACACAGGTCGAAACGCTCGACTATGTGATCCGGGATGCCGATGGTGCCACAGCAACCTCCACCATCCGGATCGAGGTAACAGGCGTGAACGATCCGCCCATCGCGCGGCCCGATACCTTCGCTGCCGATCCCGTGACCCCCGTCACCGGTAATGTGCTGGATGACAATGGCGGCAGTGCCGACAGCGATGTCGAAGGCGACCGCCTGCAGGTCACGCAAGTCAACGGGGCCGCATACGGGCCCGGCGTGCCGATCAACCTGCCGTCGGGGGCGCAGTTGACCATGAATCCCGATGGCACATTCAGCTATGATCCCAACGGTGCCTTCACCTTGAATCAGGGGCAACTGGCGAATGACAGCTTCACCTACACGATTGCTGACGGAAATGGCGGCACATCGACCACGACTGTCACGCTGACGATCCCCGGCCTGGCGCCACCATTTGAAAACGATCCGCGGATCCGTGAACTGGGCGACCCGCTGCTCGATAATCATGACCCCGATGTTTTGCCCGAGATCGAGGATATCGGCCTGCCACGCCTGGCTGTCGAATACATCGTCGATCAGACCGCCAACAAGATCAAATCGCTGTCGCCCACGCCCACCCTGTTTGCTGAAATGCCCGTAGAGGTCGCGATAAACGGGGCGATGTCACTTGACGGTATCAGCAACCGCTTGCTTGCCGATACGCCGGACGTGTTCATTGGCCTTGCACCCACCGTGGCCCGGCTGCCGATCACCATGACCTTGGAACTGATCGACCGGTATCCGGGGATCGGCGACGTCGACACATTCGATGAAAGGCTGTTCCTGGAAGCGCTGCGTGAGTTCGACGCGACCGAAGTGGAAAGCACAATCCTTGAAACGGAGAACGTGCTAGAAGGCGGCAACAGTGAACAGGCCGCTGTCGAGATCCGTGCGATAAATACCGGACCAATGGCGTTTTTCGAATTCGAAGGGCAGGGGATCGCGATCTCCCTTGACCAGGCGCAGATCCTGCCAAACGGTGCCACAAGGCTCGGGGCCGCCTCTATCGCGGTCGATGTGGCAGCGCTTGAGGTTCCGGCGCGTCTGT
Organism: Actibacterium sp. 188UL27-1; assembly: GCF_016901225.1. Taxonomy (GTDB): domain Bacteria; phylum Pseudomonadota; class Alphaproteobacteria; order Rhodobacterales; family Rhodobacteraceae; genus 188UL27-1. The sequence goes on from NZ_JAFEUL010000015.1 coordinate 38,363, forward strand.
CATTGACGCAACACAACGACGACGGAACAAACACACATCTTGTTGCAACACTCGATATCGTCGACAATCGCGCGACACTAACAGGCATTTCAGCCGCGGCGGTCAATAATGAAACTTTTCCAGAACGGATCGACAGTATCCTGGAACAGTCGGATCGGCAGCGGATGTCTTTGGAAAATGCCCTGTAAAACAAGGGGCAGGGGGATAAAAAGATGACGCATGGCGCACGATTGCTCCTGGCGCTCGGCTCACGCATTCGCTTGATGGGGACCGGGGCATTGGTTGTTGTAGTGGGGGCTTGTGGGACGGTCACACCCGATCCGTTGACCGAGGCTGAATTGCAGAACATCGCCGCAGGTCGCCTGGCCAACTACGTTCAGGCCGATCAGGAGCCTGTTTCAGGCTCCATCAATCTGTATGAAGCTATGGCGCGCGCCATCAAATACAACCTCGACCGTCAGGTGGAATTGAAACAGGAAGCATTGCGCAGCCGCGAATTGCGCCTGTCCGAATTTGACATGCTGCCCAATCTCATCGCCCGGGCGGAATACACCTCACGCGACAACGATCCTGGCGGGCGCAGCATCGCGCTGCCCAATGGCGCAGATCCCGGTGGCCTTGGCAGCCGCTCGACCGAACGGGATGTGACCACGGGGGACCTGACCCTTAGCTGGGATATCCTCGATTTCGGCATCTCCTATATCCGCTCCCAACAGCGCGGCGATGACGTTCTGATCGCCCTCGAACAGCGCCGCGCCGCCACCAACCGCATTATTGAAGACGTCCGCACCTCCTATTGGCGGGCGGTCAGTGCCCAGAGGCTCCTAGCCCGGATCGAACAGATCAAAAGCGAAGGGGAACGCGCCCTCAACCAGTCCAGCGGCCTGATCAACAGTGGGGAAGCCGACCGTACCGAACAGTTGACCTTCCAGCGCGACATCCTCGAAGACCTGCAAGATGTGGAGGCGATCAAGCGCGATCTGCGTGTCGCCAAACGCCAGCTTGCCGCCTTGATGAACCTGCCCATCGGCCAGGATTTCCACGTCGTTCTGCCCAAGCGCGGCCGCCACAATTCGCACCTGCCCATGGATCCCGAAAAGATGATCCGCCAGGCCATGCTCAACCGTCCGGAACTGCGAGAGGTCACCTACCGCCAGCGCAAGAACAAGCGGGAGGACCAGGTGGCCACGCTTGAGGTGCTGCCGAATCTCGAACTGTTCCTCGGCGCCGAATTTTCCACCAATGACCTGCTGGCCAATGATGATTGGGTGACAACCGGGGCCCGCAGCACATGGAACCTTCTCCGGGTCGCCCGCCTGCCGGAACGTCGCCGCACGATTGAGGCGGGGGGCAAACTGCTCGACGCCCGTGCCCTCGCATTGACCCAGGCCGTGGCCACCCAGGTTCTGGTCAGCCGCGAGCGGTTCAAGTCGATCCACCAGGAATATCACACGGCCGAACGTGTCCTGGCCGCCCAACGCCGCCTGACGGCCCAGGTGGACCGGGAATTCAATGCCGGTGCCGTTTCCCAGCAACAGCGGGTCCGTGAACGCTATCGCCTTCTATTGGCCGAATTGCGCGCTGATGTGGCCTTTGCCGATATGCAAAACGCCTTTGCCAACCTTTATGCTTCCATGGGCCTCGACAGCTACGATGCGCAACTGACCGGCGATGAAAGCGTCGATCAGATGTCCCGCGTGTTAAAGAAATGGTGGCGCAAGCGTGGTGACCGGTCTGCGGGATAGGGGTGTCGGATGGCGATAACAATTGCCATCCTTCCCCTTTTTGCCGACACTCTAGCGACCATGATCGGTCGATTGCAGACATATTTTTTGGCGGGTGTTCTTGCCTGTATCGCCGCTGCGCCTGCCGCTGCCCAGGATGGTTTGGCCGCCGATGGCTTGATCGTATCCCGCAACCAGGTGCGCATCGCCAGCCAGATTGCAGGACAGGTCATCCGCCTGCCCAAACGCGATGGCGAGGCATTCAACGCGGGGGATCTTCTGGTCGAGATCGATTGCGCCATCCTTCAGGCCGAAATCATCGCCGCCGAAAAACGCCAGGCCGCCGCCCAGGCCCGGTTTGATATCAATGCGCGCCTCGACCGCGCCGGGGCCGTTGCCAAAGGCGAATTGCGTGTCACCAAGGCAGAGGCCGAAGGGGCCGAGGCGGAGGCGGAGGCATTGCGCCAGCAATTCCGCCAATGCACGGTCACGGCACCATTCGATGGCCGCGTCGTTGACCTGCACACGGCCGAATTTGCCAGCGTTTCCAGCACCGAAGATCTGTTGACCGTCATCGATGATGTCAACCTTGAGGTTGAATTGATCGTCCCGTCGGTCTGGCTGAAATGGCTGGAAACCGGCACGACCTTCCGCTTTCAGATCTTCGAGACCGAACAGGTGCTTGACCTCGCCGTCTCCCAGATCGGTGCCGCCATTGATCCCGTCAGCCGCACGATCAGCCTGCGCGCCGCGATTGCCGAAAAGCCGCCGGGTATCTTGTCGGGAATGACCGGTCGCGCGATCTTTGCCGCGCCATGAATGACCAGATCAAACGCGCCCGGATCACGCCGCAGCCCGAGGGCGACAACAAGCTGAAAAATGCCCTTGGCCTGCTACAGCTAGAGGCTGAGATCCGCCAGATCACCACGGTGGATGAGTTGGAATATCATATGGTGAATGCCAGCCAGGATCAGGTTGGCTATGAACAGGCGTTCCTCGTCTATCGCATCGGGCGCCGCCTGCGGATCCGCGCCGCCTCCGCCATCGTCACGGTCGAAAGGAACGCGCCGGCCATTGTTTGGCTGGAAAAAACGCTGAACACCGCCGTCGCTGAGGCAGGGCCAGACCCGCTCCAATGGGTTCTGCCGAAACACGCTGATCCCGCAATTGATGACACCACCAGCTACCCATTCAAGGGTTTCTTCTGGGTGCCGTTCGCGCCCCATAAAGGCCGCCCTCCGGGCGGGCTTCTCTTTGTTCGAAAAGGCCCGTGGTTCGACCGCCAAAAACCTTTGGCCCGGCACCTGGTCGACACCTACGACCATGCCCTGCGCGCCCTGACCGGCAAGCGTCACCCGGGCAAAACACGGCTGGCGCGCAAGGTAATTCTGGCCACGGCGCTCGTCGCTCTCGCCCTGGCCAGCATCCTGCCCGTCCCGCTCACTGCGCTTGCACCGGCGACGATCACGGGCCGGGATCCCGCTGTGGTTGCCGCCCCGCTCGAAGGGGTCATTGCCGAGATTGCGGTCAGCCCCAACCAGCCCGTCACCACCGGTCAGACCCTCTTCCGGTTCGAAGACACCGAATTGCGCAACGCTCATCAGATCGCCCGGCAGGAGGTTGCAGTGGCCGAAGCCGAACTGGCCAAGCTGCGCAGCGGCTCCTTCCTTGATCCGTCCGTCGCCCGCGACATCGCAACGGCAGAGGCGACGCTCGCCGTCGCTACCGCCCGCGCGGCCCTCGCCGAACAACGCCTCAACCGCGCCACGGTGACTGCCGATGTGGATGGCGTGGCGATCTTTGGTGACACCCGTGATCTGGTCGCCCGCCCCGTCGCCATCGGGGAACAGATCATGGAACTGGTCGATCCCGCCCGGCTTGAGGTCTCTCTTAATATCGCCATCTCCGACCAGGCCGTCATGGCGCAGGACGCCCCCGTGCGGGTCTTCCTCGATGCCAATCCACTCGCGCCCATTGAGGCGCAGATCACCCGCATCAGCTACCGCGGCACCCTGCAGGACGACGGCACCCTGGCCTACGACGTCCGTGCCCAGATCGCCGCCAACGCCCCCGCGCTCACCCTTGGCGCCCGTGGCATGGCCAGCATATCGGGGGACACGGTGCCGCTGTGGTACGCCGTCCTCCGCCGCCCGCTCTCTTGGCTGCGCCAAACAACGGGGTTCTAGCATGTGCGACATACTCCCAGTCCCCCAACGCGCAAAGGAGAGCGGCCAACCTGACGGCCGCTCGCGGCCCCGTGGTGCTGCCGGGCGATACCTGCGAACACCGGCCAATGCCCTCCATGTCGGTCGACGCCCTCATCTCGGTGGATCGTATCGTTTTGCCTCCCAGTCGGGGGATCAACCGGACAGATCCCGCTAATGCGCCTCTCCCTCGCCAATCCAGACGCCCCACTCCCCGCACTGCGCACCGACCTGCGCATCAGCGAAAGCGCCCCGGGCCAGGACGGGGGTGAGCGTTGGGTCATCTATGACCCGCTCCGCCACCGCTATTTCCAGGTGGGCCGCCAGACGCTTCACCTTCTGTCGCTCTGGGGCACCCGCACCACCGCCGCCCTCAAAGCCGCCTATCTTGAGAAATACCGCGCGCCCCTCGACGATACCGTGATCGAAATGGTGCAAAAGTTCCTCACCACCAATCACCTGACCCAGTCGGGCAAACCGGGCGCGCTGGCGGATCAGCGCGCCCGTACCCGCAAGACGCTGTTCCAGTGGCTCACTCGCAACTACCTGTTCTTCCGCGTGCCACTGATCCGCCCGCAACCGTTCCTCACGGCGACCTGGCCGCTGGTCGCCCCGCTTTTCACGCGGGCGGCGACCTATGCAATCATCGCGCTGGGCCTCCTTGGCCTCTGGATGGCCAGCCGCCAACCCCAGGCCTTCTGGTCCTACGCCACGTCCATGGCCAGTTTCGGCTCCCTTCTGGGCCTTGCCCTCACGCTGGCGGTCACCAAATCGCTCCATGAACTGGGCCACGCCTACCAGGCCCATCGGCGGGGCTGCCGCGTGCCCGAAATGGGCATCGCCTTCATGGTGCTTTTCCCGATCCTCTACACCGACGTGTCCGAGGCCTGGCGCCTCAAGGCCCGCCGCGACCGCGTCATGATCGATGCAGGCGGCGTCTGCGTCGAACTGGCCCTGGCCGCTATCGCCACGCTCCTCTGGGTGTTTCTCCCCGATGGCCCGCTGCGTATGGCCGCCTTTATGGTCGCCACCACAGGCTGGATCCTCAGCCTGCTCGTCAACCTCAACCCGTTCATGCGGTTCGACGGCTATTACTTGCTATCCGATCTCTGGGGCATCCAGAACCTGCAACCCCGCAGCTTCGCCCTTGGCCGCTGGAACCTGCGCCGTGCGCTGTTCGGCGTCACGGATCCCGCGCCGGAACCGCTGCCGCGCGGCCTGCGCCGCCGCCTCATCGCCTATGCCTATGCCACCTGGATCTACCGGTTCTTCCTGCTCCTCGGTATCGCGCTCCTGGTCTATCATCTGTTCTTCAAGGCGCTGGGCGTGCTGCTCTTTGTGGTCGAGCTTTACTTCTTCATCGCCCGCCCCATCCTGCGTGAAGCAGGCGAATGGTGGTCCCGCCGCGCCCAGATCGCCCGCGCGCCGCGCTTCTATGCCACCCTGACCGTCCTCACGGGGCTGATCCTGTTTTGTACCTGGCCGCTGCCCAAAACGCTGAAGCTGCCCGCGCTGCATTTCGTCGGAACCCAGTTCGACGTCTACCCGAAACACGATGCCCAATTGACCGCGGTCACCGCGCGGATCGGCCAGGCCGTCACCTCCGGGGATCCGCTTTTCACCTTCACGCTGCCCGATCTGGCCGCTGAAAAGGCCTCCGCCCAGGCCGAGCTGACGCGGATCGCCACGCAGACCCGCCGCCTGACATCGGATGCGCAGGATCGCTCAAACGCCATCATCCTGGCCACCGAGCGTCAGCTCTATCAGGAGCGTCTCACCGCCCTTGAGCAGACCGAGGGGCAGCTGGCCGTCCGGGCCGAGGCGCCGGGCCTTCTGGCTGACATCGCGCCCGACCTGCGCCCCGGCCTCTGGGTCTCCAAAACCACGCTCCTCGCCCGTATCGTCAACCCCGCCCAGTCCAACATCACCGCCTATATCGCCGAAGAAGATCGCGTCTTCCTCGGTGATCAGCGCCAGGGCACGTTCATTCCCGACGATCCTGCCCGGCCCAAGACCGCCGTTACCCTGGCCCAGATCGCCGTCTCACGGTCCGAAACCCTTGAGACCCGTGAACTTCTGATGTCCTCTGGCGGTCCCATCGCGACCATCGCCGACGCCCAGACCGATACCGTGCCCATCGACAATTGGTTCCGCGTCACGGCCACGCCCGATACTGCCGCGCTGCAATCCCCAACCTTGGTGCGCGGCATCATCCGGATCAAGGGAGAGCCCGTCTCCCTCGCCACCCGCGCCTTCCGACAAATCGCCCGCGTCCTCGTCCGCGAAGCCGGCTTATAAGGCGCTCCGACAAGCTTCCCAGGGGCCACAACGCGCGGAATACCCCGAAGCTATGCCAGGGTTTTCGCGTTGACCTGCGCCCACAACCGGGCATCTATCGGCCATGACATTGCGCGCGCCAACAATTTCAGATGCGTCGAGCATCGCCGCGATTTCGATTGAGGTGTGGATCGGCACCTATATCAAGCGTGGCGTAAACGCCTCCTTCGCGGATTATGCGCTAGAGGAATTCACGCCGTCGAAGATTGGCAAACTCATACGTGACCCCAACCAATTTTTCCGTGTCTCAGAAAATGACGAAGGGATTGACGGTTTCATACGGGTGTCTTCCGCAAGCGTAGCGCCGGTGGCCGGTTGCTCAGACATGGAAATCTCAACTTTCTATGTCCAGCCGCGTCATCACGGCAAGGGTATTGGAAAACGCTTATTGAGTGCGGCCCTCGATCATTGCCGCGCAAAAGAAGCCGGGTCTGTCTGGCTCACAACCAACGCAGAAAACGCTCCGGCCATAGCCTTTTACCTCGCCCAAGGATTTGAGCACGTCGGAGAAACTCATTTCCATATCGCCGACCAAGGGTACCTGAACAATGTGTATTCATTGCAACTGACATGATGTTTCGCCGGGCAGGGGGTGGTCCGGTTCCTTTGCCTTCCCGACGCTCGTAGATATTGCGACAAAGCCGTGGCTTGGGAGAGCTGCGTGGCCTTCCGACTGCAGCGCCCGGAGAGCCTAACAAAATCCTGCAGCACCGTCCGAAGCGTATGTATGGGATGTGTATGGTTTGTGCATGGGATCTGTATCGGATGTGACCCGGTCTTAGCCCTTCAGATCGCGCAGCACCTTTCGGGCGGCGGCCACCATCGGATCATGGGTGTCCTTCAGGACTGCCACGCGATCAAACCGCTCTGGATCGCTGTTTACAGCAGCACGCAAAGCGTTGCCAAAGGCCATACGCAGCTCCGTCCCGATGTTGAACTTGCAGATATTTGTGTTCTTGGAGAGATACTTACGCTGCGCAGTTGATACGCCACTTCCGCCATGGATCACCAATGGTACGTCTGTCAGGGCTTGAATGGCAGCAATCCCGGCCTCGTCTAAACCGTCGCCTGTATCCTGTTGTAAATGCACGTTTCCGACCGAAATTGCCATCGCATCCACCCCGGTTTCCCTGGCAAAGACCGCGGCCTCCTCCGGATCCGTCCCGGCCGAATTCTCACCGTCCGCATAGCCCACAAATCCGATCTCACCTTCGCAGGAAGCCTTTGATTTATGGGCCATTTCCACGATGGCCGCTGTCTCTTCGATGTTTTGCTGCAACGGCTTGCGGGAGCCGTCAAACATCACCGAGGTGAAGCCGCAATCCAACGCGTCGCGGCACTCCTCGACCGTATATCCGTGGTCCAGATGTGCGACAACGGGAACTTCAACACACTCCGCTAAATGCCTGAACATGCTTGCTAAAACTGGCAGCGGTGTATGTTCACGGCAGCCTGGACCCGCCTGCAAGATCACCGCACATCCCTCCGCCTCCGCAGCCATGGCATAGGCGCGCATATCCTCCCAGCCCAGACAGACCAGCCCACCCACAGAATATCTTTGTTTCAAAGCGGGTTGCAGGACGTCCTTCAGAGTTGCCAGCGTCATTTGAATTTCGCGATCATGTCCTTGATGCCGGGGATGGTCTCCACCTGATCCGCATGGGAGGGTTGGAAATACTGCACCAGCGACCGCTGCGTTAACCCGCCCAAAATGGTGAAGTAATACATCTCATAACCCGGCAGAACCGCGCAGGGATGATAGCCGTTATCCAAGACAATCGTGGAGCCATCGACGATGTGATACGCATCCCCCGGCTTGCCGTCCTCGCGTTGCAGCATCTGCACGCCCGACCCGTGATTGGGCCGGAACCGAAAGTTGTAGGTCTCGTCATGGCGCGTCTCGTCGGGCAGGCGGTCGGTGTCGTGCTTGTGAGAGGGGAAGCCCGACCAGCCGCCAGCGCCGACCGTGAACAACTCCGACACCAGCAAGCGGCCCACCTTGTCGTGATATTTGGTGCCGAGGATGTGTTTGATTTTACGGTGCGTTTTGGTGTCATCGGACCCATACTGCACCTTGTCCAACTCATCGCTGCGCACGGCAAACGGATCCAAAACCTGGTCATATTTGGCACCCGCGACAAAGACCTCGGCCTTGTCCGTTTTGCAGATCATTCGGGCTTTTGTCCCCGCGGGGACATAAACGCCCTCGGGCTCGCCGTCCCACACATCGACCGTGCGATTGCCGATTGATGCGGCATTGAAGCCTTCGATCTCTACATCAACCGTGCCGGTCGCGGGCACGATGCAGGTCTCGTATCCCGGCACCTGGTAGTCGAAGGCCTGATCCCGTTTCAGATGCACAATGTTGAAATAGTTCAAGGGCACCATGGGGTCATCCACGTCCACAATGGGCGTGTTGGCGTTGTCATAGGGGGCGATATGCATGGGGCAGGTCCTTTAGACAGTGGTGGGGCCGGGATGGTCCGCCAGAAACGCCTCAAGCGTCGGACCGTCAGGCATGGCAGGCGCGCAGCCGGGTTTTGAAACGGTGATGGCAGCGCAGGCCGATCCGCGCAGGATAGCGGTTTTCAGGTCCATCCCGGCGGCTAGGGAGGCCATCAAACCGGCCATGAAACTGTCGCCGGCGCCGGTCGGTTTCAGAGCTTTTGTCGGGTAGATACCCGTGCGAATTTCCTTTCCTTCGCAGAAGGTTATTGCGCCTTTTTCACCCATTTTATAGATCACGATCGCAGCCGTCGTATCGGCCAATTCCCGTGCCTTGGCGCGGCCTTTGTCGACGTCACCTGCCATAAATCCAAATTCCTCGTCGTTGCCGACGATCATGTCGCATTGGGCGGCGGCGCGGCTCAACACCTCCTCGGCCACTTGCGGCGAGGGCCAGGAATAGGGGCGATAGTCCACGTCAAAGATGATGGGAAGACCGGCCTTTTGGGCCAGGTCAAAAGCATGGAAGGTGGCCGTGCGGGACGGTTCTGCGGCAAAGACGGTACCTGCCGTGATGAGGACACCGTAATCTGCATAAGGAACAGCCTCTATATCACTGATATCCATTTGAAAATCAGCAGCGCCATTGCGGTATATGACCGTCTGGTGATCGTCCAGCCGGCTTTCATAGACGGCCAGGGAGTTGCGGTATTCGCCGCCGACAGGGGTCACATATTGGGTATCGACGCCGTAGTGTCGCAACTGGTTCACGCAGTATCGCCCGATACTGTCATCAGACACACGTGTCACCAAGGCAGCCTTGCCGCCGAATTTGCAGATCCCGGCCCCGATATTGGCAGAGCTGCCGCCCAGGCTGGCGGTGAAGGTCTCGCCATCCTCGGTCTTTGTTCCGGGCGGGTCGGGGACGAAATCCATGCCCGCGCGCCCCAAAATGATGAAGTTATTGGCGCGGATGCCGTCCAGAAGGTTCTCCATGGATTACAGGCCCTTGCGCTGACGGGCGCGGGTGCTCTCGATCTCGGCATGGGCCGCGCGCACCGTGGCATGGTCAGAGATATGGGGGGTCCCGACCTCCCACCAGGTATGGCCCTTGTCGGTCCAGCCGTCATAGGCGTCGACCTTCATGGCGATGACGTAGGTTTTGTCGCTGGCCTTGGCGCGGGCGAAGGCATCGGCCAGACCGGCGGGGTTATCCACCGTTTCTGCCGCGGCCCCCATGGATTTGGCGTGGGCGGCGAAGTCGACGGCGAAGGCTTCGGGAATCGTCGGGGCATCGGAAAGCAGATTGTTGAAGCTCTCATTCCCGGTGTTGTTTTGCAGTTTGTTGATGACGGCAAAACCGCCATTATCAAGGACGAGAATGATCAGCTTTTTCTGTGTCAAAACTGAAGAATAGATGTCTGAATTCATCAAAAGATAGGAGCCGTCACCGGTAAAGACGATGGTATCGGCATCGGGCTCAGCCTCGGATTGGGCGATGCGGGCGCCCCAGCCCCCGGCAATCTCGTAACCCATGCAGGAAAAGCCGAACTCCACATCGACGGTGCCGATATCGAGGGTGCGCCAGTTGGCGGTGACCTCGGCCGGCAGCCCCCCTGCGGCGGCCACGATCCGGTCGCGGGGGCCGCAAGCGGCATTCACGGCGCCGATGGCCTGGGCATAGGAGGCGGGACCGTTGCCGATACGGGTATTCTCCGCGACATAGGCTTGCCAGGCTTTGCGCTCGGCCTGGGCGGTTGCGGTCCAATCCGCAGGCGCGGCGTCGCTGCCGAGAGCGGTGGTTAATGCGGTCAGGCCCAGCTTTGCATCGCCGACCACTGTCGTTGACAGGTGTTTGGCGGCATCATGGCGCCCGACATTCAGGCCGATGATCCGGGCATCCCTGGCGAAGGCGGTCCAACTGCCGGTCGTGAAGTCCTGGAGGCGGGTGCCGACGGCGAGGATGACATCGGCAGCCTCCGCAATGGTGTTGGCGGAGTCCGAACCGGTGACGCCGATGGGGCCGATGTTTAGCGGATGATCGTCGCGCATATTCGCCCGGCCCGCGATGGTTTCGACGACGGGGATGCCGGTGGCCTCTGCCAGGGCCGTCAATTCGGCCACGGCACCGGAATATTGCACACCGCCCCCTGCGATGATCATGGGGCGTTTGGCGCTGGACAGCAAACTGGCGGCCTCGGCAACCTCGGCTTCGTCGGGTGGCTGGCGGCGGATGCGATGGACCTGCTCCTTGAAGAAACCCAGAGGATAGTCATAGGTCCAACCTTGCACATCCTGGGGCAGGCCGATGAAGGCCGGGCCGCAATCGGCGGGATCGAGCATTGTGTTCAACGCGGCCGGCAGAGATTGGATGATCTGGGCGGGATGGGTGATCCGATCCCAGTACCGGCTGACGGATTTGAACGCATCGTTGACCCCCACGGTCGGGTTCCCGAAATGCTCTAGCTGCTGCAGCACAGGGTCGGGCAGGCGGGTCAGGAACGTGTCCCCGCAGAGCATCAGCAGAGGCAGTCGGTTGGCATGGGCGAGTGCTGCAGAGGTCAGAAGGTTGGTCGTGCCGGGCCCCGCGCTGGCTGTGCAGAACATGAAGCGGCGGCGCAGGTGGGCCTTGGCATAGGCGGCGGCGGCAAATCCCATGCCCTGTTCATTCTGCCCGCGATACAGCGGCAGGGCGCCCTGGTGATCATACAAAGCCTCCCCCAAACAGGTGACATTGCCGTGGCCAAAGATTCCGAACCCGCCACCGCAGAGCCGCGTCTTGACCCCGTCAATCATGATGTACTGGGCCGCGAGATAGCGGATGATGGCCTGAGCCGTGGTCAGCGTGACGGTCTGGTCGGACATGGCGAGCCTGTGATCTGAAGGGGCGTGCAATTGCGTGTTGACGGGGCGGACAAAATGACAGTACCGGTTTTGCAACCGGTTGCAATCACATTCTGAAGGGAGGGCCGCAGCATGTCGACATTGGGTATCGGGATCGTCGGCGGCGGCTATATGGGCAAGGCCCATGCGGTGGCGATGTCGGCGGTGGGGGCGGTTTTTGACACCGCTTTGCGTCCACGGTTGGAAGTCGTTTGCGCGCAAAGTGCAGCCTCGGCAGAGCGGTATCGCGCGGCCTATGGGTTTGCGCGCGGGACAGCGGAGTGGCGCGATTTGGTGGCGGATCCGGGCGTGGGGGCGGTGGTGATCGCCTCGCCGCAATCGACCCACCGGGACATTGCGGAAGCCGCCTTTGCCGCCGGAAAGCATGTGTTTTGTGAAAAACCCCTTGGCGAGACGCCCGAGGATAGCCGCGCGATGTTGGCGGCGGCGCAGGCCTCGGGCTGCGTGCATATGGTGGGGTTCAATTATATCCGCACGCCAGCCTCGCAATTCGCACGGTCCTTGGTGGCCGAGGGGCGGATCGGTGCGGTCACCTGGTTTCGCGGGGAGCATACCGAGGATTTCCTGGCCGACCCGGCAACGCCCGCCAATTGGCGGACCGAGCATCCCGCCAATGGCACGATGGGGGATCTGGCCCCCCATATGATCAACGCGGCCCATGCCCTGATCGGGCCGATTGCCCGGCTGAATGCAGTGGTGGAAACCGTGCATGCAGAACGCGACGGCGTGGCCGTGACCAATGACGACCAGGCCCAGATGATGGTACGGTTCCAGAATGGCGCCCAGGGCCACATGTTTTTCAGCCGGATCGCGATGGGTCGCAAGATGGGCTATGCCTATGAGATCCACGGGACCAAAGGCGCCATTCGGTTCGATCAGGAGGATCAGAATGCGATCTGGCTTTATACCAGTGATGGACCGGAGGCTGAACTGGGCTTTCGCAAGATCCTGACCGGGCCTGCCCATCCGAATTATGAACCCTTTTGCCAGGGGCCGGGCCACGGCACCGGCTACCAGGACCAGATCATCATCGAGGCGCGGGATTTCCTGCAAGCCATCCATGATGGCAAGCCGGCTTGGCCGACCTTTGAGGAAGGGCTGAACGTGAACCGGGTTGTGGCGGCGGCCCATGCCTCCAACACAAATGGCCGCTGGGTCGATGTGGTTAATTTTTGAAGGATCCGCCCCACGGCGCGCAACATAAAGGCAACTGAAATGATCAAGATCGGCAATGCGCCCTGTTCGTGGGGCGTGGAATTCGCGGATGATCCGCGCAATCCGGGCTGGCGCAAGGTCCTGAAAGAAAACGCCGAGGCGGGCTATACCGGAATCGAATTAGGGCCGGTGGGGTTCATGCCAGAGGATCCGGAGCAGTTGGCTGATGCGCTGGAGGAGTTCGGGCAGGAATTGATTGGCGGTGTGGTGTTTCGCCCGTTCCACGATCCGGACCAGTGGGAGGATGTGCTGGACGGCGCCGTGCGGACCTGTACTGCGTTGAAAGCCCACGGGGCGCAGCATTTGGTATTGATCGATTCGATCTCGCCTCGCCGTGCGCCGACGGCAGGCCGCGCGGCGGAAGCCGATCAGATGGATAACGCGGAATGGGAGGCATTTCGTGGCCGGATCGAGACCATTGCCCGCATGGGGGCCGAGACTTATGGCCTGACCGTTGGCATCCACGCCCATGCGGCGGGGTTCATCGACTTTGAACCGGAACTGGAGCGGCTGCTGGATGAGATCGACGAGAGCGTGCTGAAGATCTGCTTTGACACGGGCCATCATTCCTATGCCGGATTCGACCCCGTGGCCTTCATGCAGCGCCATATCGGACGGATCAGCTACATGCATTTCAAGGATATCGATCCGAAGGTGAAAGCCGATGTCATCGCCAAGCGCACCGGGTTCTATGATGCTTGCGGGCAGGGGATCTTTTGCAACCTGGGCGATGGCGATGTGGATTTTCGCGCGGTGCGGCAGATCCTGCTGGATCATGGGTTCAACGGCTGGTGCACGGTGGAGCAGGATTGCGATCCGGCGGGCGATACCTCTCCGGTCGATGATGCCAAGCTGAACCGCAGCTATCTGCAATCCATAGGGTTTTGAGGAGGCCGCCATGGCACGTTTGAATTGGGGCATGATCGGCGGCGGTGAGGGGTCTCAGATCGGGCCGGCACATCGTCTTGGGGCGGGACTGGACGGGGAATTTGTGCTGGCGGCTGGTGCATTGGACCACAACCCCGAGGCCGGGCGGGCCTATGCACAAAGCCTCGGTGTAGCGGCAGACAGGGCCTATGGCGACTGGCGGGAGATGCTGGCGGGGGAGGCCGCCCGCGACGACCGGGTCGACCTTGTGACGGTGGCCACGCCCAATGCGACCCATTTCGAGATCACCAAAAGCTTCCTTGAGGGCGGCTTCCACGTCCTGTGCGAAAAGCCCATGACCATGACGGTGGAGGAGGGCGAGGAGATCGTGAAGATCACCCGCGCGACGGGCCGCATTTGTGCGGTGAACTACGGCTATACGGGCTATTCCCTGGTGCGCCACATGCGAGCCATGGTAGCCCGCGGCGATCTGGGGGCGGTGCGCGTCGTCGTGGCCGAGTTCAGCCATGGCCACCACGCCGATGCCGCTCAGGCCGATAACCCCCGCATCCGCTGGCGGTATGATCCCGGGCAGATGGGGGCCTCGGCCCAGTTCGCCGATTGCGGGATCCACGCGCTCCATATGGCCAGCTTCGTGACGGGTCAGGAGGTTGAGACGCTATCGGCCGATTTTGTCTCCACCATTCCCAGTCGCGAACTGGAAGACGATGCCATGGTCAATTTCCGCATGACCGGGGGGGCGGTCGGGCGGCTTTGGACCAGTGCCGTCGCCGTTGGCCGGATGCACGGTCTGACGCTTCAGGTTTTCGGCGAAAAGGGTGGGTTGCGCTGGGCGCAGGAGCACCCAAGCCAACTCTACTGGACCGCGACAAACGGTCGTGTCCAGGTGATCGAACGGGGCGAGGCCGATCTGTCACCCGAGGCCGACCGTGCCACCCGCGTCACCATTGGCCATGCGGAAGGCATGCCGCTGGCCTTTGCCAATATCTATTCCGACTTGGCGGAAGCCATTCGTGCGGCCAAGGACGGTCGCGACATGGATCCAGCCGCTAACCTTTATCCCCGGTCGGAAGACGGCCTGCGCTCCATGGCCGCGGTCCACCAGGCCGTCGCTTCCGCCAAATCCGGTGGTGCCTGGGTGAATGCAGTGCCACCGTTTCTGCGATAGGCGCTCTACCCCCATCATGTGTCCAGAAATATCCCCGCCGGAGGCGTAAAATTTTTCTGTCGCACCATTAGATTTCATGCCTCCGGCGGGGATATTTCTGGACACATGATGCGAAAATCAGATTTCAGGCGGATTTGACCGAATCTGTTTGTAGCGCTAGAACATATGCGGAACATTCCATAGGGTTCTCGTGTAGTGTGTAGCGCCGATGTCGACAGTCGAACGATTAATCAGCTGGGCCAAGAAGCCCCAAATGAGGGCGGGCGCGTCCCAGGCGACATTGTCAGAGATCTTTCCAGAAACGGCTACGGATCCCGCGGCAATTGGGTTTGTCATATCGCGCCTGGGGCAAGGCAGTGGTCCTATCCTGTGGGTGCAGGACAGGCTGTCGCTGAAAGAGGCGGGACGTCCCTATATGGCAGGTCTGGGCACGGATCGGCCGGTGATCCGCGTCGATGCCACCCGGCCTGTCGATGTATTGGTCGCCATGGAGGACGGGTTGCGCTGCAAAGGACTGTCCGCTGTCATTGGCGAGGTCTGGGGCGATCCGCCTGCGCTGAGCTTTACCGCTACCAAGCGTTTGGTCTTGCGGGCCGAGGCAGGTGCTGTGCCGTGCTGGCTGGTTCGCCGCGCAGCCAGCCCCGATCTGAGTGCGGCGCGCGACCGCTGGCGGGTGGGGGCACTGCCTTCGGCCCCGCATTTGGACGATGCCCAGGCGCCCGGCGATCCGCGCTGGCGGGTGGAACTGTTCCGGTCGCGTCAAGCGCGCCCGGGTGTATGGGAGGCCACCTATGACCGGGGGGCGGATCGTCTCCGTCTGTCTGCCCCATTTCGCGATGGAACGGTGGCAGAGGGCGATGGAGCGGTCGGGCAATCCGGCCCCCGATGATGTTGCCGCCGTCCTGGCGACCGATGGCCCCCATGGCCCGGTGATCCACGCCACCAATCGCGCCGCCCGCCTGGCTGGTGTGACCGAGGGCGCGCGGGTGGTGGATGTCAAACCGCTTTGCCCCGATTTGCGGGTCGAATACGCCGATATCGCTGGTGATCGTGCGGCTTTGGACCAGTTGGTTCTATGGATGCGGCGCTGGTGCCCCTGGACCGTGGCCGATGGTGCGAATGGCGTGATTTTGGACGTGACTGGCGCGGCACATCTGTTTGGTGGTGAGGCTGCACTTGTGGTGGATATCGAAGCGCAACTGTCGCTTTTGGGCTTGACCGCGCAACTGGCTATAGCTCCTACTTGGGGTGCGGCCTGGGGTCTGGCGCGGTTTGGCTCTGTGCGCGCAATCTGCGGCAAAGGAGAGGTGGCGCAAGCCATGGCCCCTTTGCCTGTATCGGCCCTGCGTCTGGACGATGACACGCTCCTGCTTCTTCGCCGTTTGGGGCTGAAGACCATAGGTTCCCTCGCGAAGATCCCCCGTCTGTCGCTCACGCGGCGGTTTTCACGTGTGGCCTTGCCGTCAAATCCGCTGATGCGGCTGGATCAGGCCATGGGCAAGCTGGCAGAGCCGGTTTCCAGTGTCGCAGCGCTGCCGCCGTTTCGCGCCATCGCCCGCCTGGCCGAGCCGATCCAGGACCCCACCCCCTACCTGCCGGGTCTGTGCGAGGATCTGTGCGAGCAGTTGTCCGCCAAGGGCATGGGCTGCCGCCGCCTGGGTCTGACGGTCTATCGCAGCGATGGGGAGGTCAGCGTGGTCGAGGTCGCGACCTCCAGCCCCAGCCGCGATGCGGGCCACCTGCACCGGCTTTTTGATGACAAGCTGGAACAGATCAATCCGGGCTTTGGCTTTGACCTGATCACATTGCAGGCCGGTGGTGTGGAGCCCGTGGCCGAGCTCCAGGCGGGGCTTGAGGGCGATGCCAACGAAGATTTGCATCTTAGCCAGTTGGTCGACCGGCTTACGGCGCGTTTCGGTGCGCGCTCCGTCACCCAGCCCGTCCTGCGCGACAGCCATATGCCCGAACGTGCCGAGGATTGGGCGCAGGCATTGCACCGGAACAGAGACATGCAACAGGTGACAATGCGGAAGCAGGCCAAGCCTTTGGCAAAGATAGCCTCTGTGGGTGCCCAAAATGAGCAGGCAGCGGTCCTGCACTTTCCCCAGGCGCAAGATGGCTCTCCGCCACAGGTCTCTGGCTTGACTACCGCATCGATGCCGCCGGCAAGGGCGGATGTTTCGACGGTGCCACCTGGCAGCGCAGTTCCGGTGAAGGAACGCCCCATTCGCCTGTTGGACCGGCCCGAGGAGATCCGGGTGCTTTATGCCGTGCCCGAAGGGCCGCCTGTACAGTTCACCTGGCGGCGCCAGACCCATAAGATGACGCGTTACCAGGGGCCGGAACGGATCGCGCCGGAATGGTGGCAGGATGCGCCCGGCACGCGTTTGCGCGATTACTACAAGATCGAGGATCAGGCCGGGCGTCGCCTGTGGCTTTACCGCGAGGGGCTCCATGAGGATGGGCGCGGGGGGGATCCGCGCTGGTTCGTCCATGGGATGTTCGCATGATGGATCGGCTGGTGACGCGGGTTGAGGGTTTGGGAGCCTCTCAGGTCGAAAAAAGGTTTTTCGACCGAGGCGGGAGTATTTTTACCAA
The DNA here is from genome assembly GCF_016901225.1 of Actibacterium sp. 188UL27-1. Classification (GTDB taxonomy): domain Bacteria; phylum Pseudomonadota; class Alphaproteobacteria; order Rhodobacterales; family Rhodobacteraceae; genus 188UL27-1. The sequence continues at coordinate 55,846 of NZ_JAFEUL010000015.1, forward strand.
TAAGAAAGGGCGAGTGCGCCCGAGTGGATGGTACGCGCGCATGGAGGCGGCCCATGCCCGATAGCGGCCCCTCGCATCCGCGCCGGACACTGACCGGGGAGGAGGGGTTTCGGCCCAACCCCAAGGCTCCGTTTGTGGAGCTTGGGGTCACGTCGTGCTTTTCGTTTCTGCGCGGGGCGTCCGATGCGGTGGATCTGTCGGCCATGGCCTGGGCGCAGGGCTATGACGCGTTGGGCATTGCCGATCTGAACACCATGGCCGGGGTCGTGCGGCTCCATACCGAGGGCAAGAAGGCCTGTTTGAGGCCTGTCATCGGCTGCCGATTACAGTTGGTCTCGGGCGAGGCGTTTCTGGCCTATCCGCGCGACCGGGCGGCCTATGGGCGGCTCTGCCGGTTGCTGTCCAAGGGCAAGATGGCCGATGTGAACGGTGACTGGCAGGCCAAGGGGGCATGCGACATCACCCTTGCTGATCTGGCCACCCATGGGGAGGATGTGCAGCTTATCGCCATGCCGGGTGAAGATCTGGGGACCTTTGCGGCCGTTCTGCCGCGGCTGGTGCGGGCCTTGCCGACCTTGCGCCATATTGCGGCAAGTTATCTGTATCGCGGCGATGACCGGGCGCGGATCAACCGCTTGGACCGGCTGGCGCGGGGGCACGGCCTGTCGATCCTGGCCACGAATGACGTGCATTATCACGCGCCTGAGCGGCGACCCTTGCAGGATATCATGACCTGCATTCTGAACAAGACGACGATCGCCCGCGCCGGATTTCTGTTGAATGCCAATGGTGAGCGGCACCTGAAATCACCGCCCGAGATGCAGCGCTTGTTTGCGGACTGGCCCCATGCGATCAGCGCCACGCGGGAGGTGGCCGATGCTTGCCATTTCGACCTGACCGAACTGTCCTATGAATACCCGAAAGAGACAGTGCCGGAGGGCCGCACGCCTCAGGAATATTTGACGGAGCTGACCTGGGAAGGGGCGGCGGAGCGCTATCCGGACGGTGTGCCGCAAGAGACTGCACAGACCCTGGAGAAAGAGCTTGCGATGATCGCCAAGCTGGACATCGCCCAGTATTTTCTGACGATCCGTGATGTCATCGACTTTGCCCGCAACCAGGTGACGCCGCCGATCCTGTGCCAGGGGCGCGGCTCTGCCGCCAATTCCGCGGTCTGTTACATGCTGGGGATCACGGCGGTGGATCCCGCCAAGCATGATCTGCTGTTCGAGCGCTTCATCTCCGAGGAACGCAAGGAGCCCCCCGATATCGATGTCGATTTCGAACATGAGCGGCGCGAAGAGGTCATCCAGCACATCTATGACAAATACGGGCGGGACCGGGCGGGTCTCTGTGCCACCGTGATCCACTATCGCCCGCGCTCGGCCATTCGCGAAGTGGGCAAGGCGATGGGCCTGAGCGAGGATATCACCGGAGCGCTGGCCAAGACCGTCTGGGGCAGTTGGGGCACCGAGATGGGAGAGGCCGAGGCGCACGAGGCCGGCATCGACCTGAGCGATCCGCTGATCAACCGCACCATGAAGCTGGCCCAACAGATGATCGGCATGCCGCGCCACCTGAGCCAGCATGTGGGCGGTTTCATCCTGACCGAAACGCCCTTGATCGAGACTGTGCCCGTGGGCAATGGCGCCATGCCCGACCGCAGTTTCATCGAATGGGACAAGGACGACATTGATGAGCTGCGCATGCTGAAGGTCGATGTGCTGGCTTTGGGGATGCTGACCTGTATCCGCAAGGCCTTTGACCTGATTGCTGCCCATTATGACATGTGGTTCGACCTGGCCTCTGTCCCGAAGGAGGATCCGGCGGTTTACGACATGCTGTGCAAAGGCGACAGTATCGGCGTGTTTCAGGTCGAAAGTCGGGCGCAGATGAACATGCTGCCGCGCCTGAAGCCGCGAAAGTTCTATGACCTGGTGATCGAGGTCGCGATTGTCCGGCCGGGGCCGATCCAGGGAGATATGGTTCATCCCTTCCTGCGGCGGCGTAATGGTATTGAGGATGTGGAATTTCCCGCGCCTGGGCCGGAGCATGAGCAGGATGAGCTCAAAAAGATCCTGGGCCGCACCATGGGTGTGCCGATTTTCCAGGAACAGGCCATGAAGATTGCCATTGATGCGGCCAAGTTCAGCTCGGCGGAAGCAAATGAGCTACGCAAGGCGATGGCGACCTTTCGGTCGCGTGGGACAATTGGCGCGCTCCAGGAGAAGATGGTCGGACGCATGATCGAGCGCGGTTATGAGGAGGACTTTGCCCGCCGCTGTTTCGACCAGATAAAGGGGTTTGGGGATTACGGTTTCCCGGAAAGCCACGCGGCGAGTTTCGCGTTGCTGGTCTATATCTCAAGCTGGATCAAATGCCATTATCCGGATGTGTTCTGTGCCGCGTTGCTGAATTCGCAGCCCATGGGGTTTTATGCGCCGGCCCAGATCGTGCGGGATGCGCGGGAACACGGGGTGACTGTGCTGCCACCGGACGTGAATTATTCCGATTGGGACAATACGTTAGAGCCCCTGGCCGCTGAGGGTTTTGCGGTGCGGCTGGGCCTGCGGCAGGTCGATGGGGTGGCCCAGGGCGTGGCGGTGCGGATGATGGCGGCGCGCGATGTGCCTTTCGCCGATCTGGAAGATCTCAAGCGCCGGGCGCGTGTGGATGTGGGCAGTTTACGCAAACTGGCTGCCGCAGATGCGTTTCGATCCATGGGGTTGGACCGGCGGCAAGCACTGTGGGATACCCGCGCCTTGAAAGATGCGCCGGATCTGCCCTTGTTTCGAGACAAGGATGAAGGTGCTGAAATGCCGGTGGCCCTGCCCGCCATGCCGCGTTGCGAACATGTGGTCGCGGATTATCAGACCCTGCGCCTGTCTTTGAAGGCGCATCCCATGTCATTCTTGCGGGGCAGCATGTCGCGGCAGGGATATGTGAGTGCGGCGGATTTGTGGAGCACCCGTCATGGGCAAAGACTGCGGCTGGCCGGGATCGTATTGATCCGCCAGCGGCCTGGTAGCGCCAAGGGGGTGTGTTTCATCACGCTTGAGGATGAAACGGGTGTGGCCAATCTGGTGGTTTGGCCCAAGGTTATGGCGCAGTTTCGCAAACCGATCATGACAGCGCGGCTGATGGATGTGCGGGGCCGGATCCAGCGTGATGCCAACATCATCCATGTCGTCGTCGATCATTTGGGGGATCGGACGGATGCGCTGGATGGGTTGTCGAACGATCCGCTGGATGTGCAGATCGCCCGTGCCGACCATGTGGCGCGGCCCTTGCCGACAGGTTTGCATCGTCATCCACGCAACGTGCGTGTCATTCCCAAATCTCGTGATTTCCATTGACCTTTGTCATCCCCCTCCCTTGATCCCTCCCCCAATTGGGGGAGGGAGACGCCTGTTGCAGGGCCTGCGCGAAAGTTGACCGGCATGGGTGAACCGGATCAGCGCTGCGGGCCACCTTATGACAGGAGCAACAACAAAAAGGGTGCGGGATGGATCCCAAGAGACGAGCGTTGGAGGCCTTTCTAGTCGTATCATCCAAAATGGGTGATCGGCAGGCCATGTCCCAATTGGTCGATCTGCGCGGTCCCAGCCTGTTGGCCCATGCCGCGCGCCTATTGGGAAATGCCGATGATGCCGAGGATGCGGTGCAGCACGCCTGGATCGACATCTTTCGCGGGTTGAGGCGCCTGCAAGATGTCCGCGCCTTTCCGGCCTGGGCCCACCGGATTGTCACAAGGCGCTGTGCAAAGCTGATCCGCGGCGAGATACGTGACCGGGCCATTCGGGATCAGCTGATGGCCGAGCCAGAGCCGCCTCCGACCGGGGCTGCCGAGGTTTGCGATGATGCGAGACATATACGCCGTGCCATCGACTGTTTGCCACCGAACCACCGGGCGACCCTGGCCCTGTTTTACCTTGAAGAGATGGGCGTGGCCGATGTCGCCGTGGCGCTCGAAATCCCCGTGGGCACGGTGAAATCGCGCCTGTCCGCGGCCCGTGCGAAGTTGAAAGAGATCTTGAAAGGAGACCACCATGACTGACCCTGAGACCAGCAAACTTGACCGGATGATCGCAGAGGCCCTGAAAGGCCAGGACCGTGAGGTTCTCAAGGACACACAAGAGCTTGGCTATTTTGCCCTCGGCCTCAGTCAGTTCTCTGGACGCTTGGGCTGGGTGACCTGGGTTATCATGACCTTCCAGACCGCCATGTTTCTGGGGGCCATCTGGTGCAGCATCCGGTTCTTTGGGGCGACAGAGGTCTTGCCCGCGCTCAAATGGGGCTTGTCCTGTGGGGTCTTGCTTCTGACCGCCTTGCAATTGAAACTGAGTCTCGCTCCGCAAATGCAGGCGGATCGTGTGATCCGGGAGATCAAGCGGCTTGAGCTGTTAGTCGCGAGCCGAAATTAATCCCATTATGTGTTCGAAAATATCCCCGCCGGAGGTACAAAATCCGGCGGGACAGTTTGATCGCGCGCTGTGCGATATTTTGGATATGGATCTTTCTCTGGAGGCCATGGATAACAGGGCCTGAGAGGTATCAAGATGAGCCAGCCCGATAATCCGTCCGAACCGTTCAAGAAGGCGCTCGCCGAGGCGACCCGCGTCTTGGCCGACGACCCGGATCTGGGTGTCACCTACACGGTCGACCCGCCGGGAATGACCGCCGATCAGATGCGCCTGCCGCAGGTCAGCCGCCGGATGACCCCGTCTGAGGTTTTGCTGGCCCGTGGCACTGCCGATGCCTATGCAATGCGGCGCAAGTATCACGATACCGGTCTGCATGCCCGTTATGAACCGCAAGGCCAGATGGCGCGTGATCTCTACGAAGCGATGGAGACCGCCCGGTGCGAGGCAGTGGGTGCCCGCGCGATGCCGGGCACTGCGGGCAATATCGAAGCCAAGATCGGTAATGAGGCGGAGCGGCGCGGCTATGGCCAGATTACCAACGCATCCGAGGCGCCACTGGCCATCGCGGCGGGCTATCTGATCCGCGAACTGGCGACGGGCCGGGGCCTGCCGGACGGAGCGCAAAACGTGCTCGACCTATGGCGCGAGCATTTGGAAGGCTCCGCCGCCAATACACTCAACGATCTGGAAACCTGTCTGTCCGACCAAACCGCTTTCGCCAAGTTCGCCCGTCAGGTCATCGATGATCTGGGCTATGGTGACCAGCTGGGCGATGATCCCGACAATATGGACGATGAAGACCAGTCGGAGGAGGCCCAGGACGAACCGGAAGACGCCGAGAGTGAAGGCCAGGAGAACGAGGAGAACTCGGACGAGACCGACGCTGCCCCAGAGCAGGAACAGGAAACGACCGATGATCCGACCGAGGCCACGGTCAGCATGGATGACATGGCCGATGCGGAGATGGGCGAGGAGGCCGAACTGCCCGAAGGCGAAGCGCCGCTTGAGCCGCCCCAACCCAACCCGATCAGCGATGCCGACCCGAATTACGAGGTTTACTCGGCGGAGTATGACGAAGAGATCCATGCCGCCGATCTGGCCGAGCCTGCCGAGTTGGAACGCTTGCGCGCCTATCTGGATCAACAACTGGAGCCCTTGAAAGGGGCTGTCAGCCGGTTGGCCAACAAGTTGCAGCGCCGGTTGCAGGCGCAGCAGAACCGCAGTTGGGAATTTGATCTGGAAGAAGGCATCCTTGATGCCGGGCGTCTGGCTCGTGTGGTTGCCAATCCAACGACACCGCTGAGTTTCAAGGTCGAAAAGGACACGGAATTCCGCGATACGGTTGTGACGCTTTTACTGGACAATTCCGGCTCCATGCGCGGTCGCCCGATCAGTATCGCCGCAATCTGTGCCGATGTTTTGGCCCGCACGCTGGAGCGCTGCCAGGTCAAGGTCGAGATTCTGGGATTTACCACTCGGGCCTGGAAAGGTGGCCAGGCGCGCGAGACCTGGCTGGCCCAGGGCCGCAGCCAGCAACCCGGGCGTTTGAACGACCTGCGCCACATCATCTATAAGGCCGCGGATGCGCCTTGGCGCAGGGTTCGGCCCAATCTGGGTTTAATGATGAAAGAAGGTCTGCTGAAGGAAAACATCGACGGCGAGGCTTTGGAATGGGCCCATCGCCGGATGGCGGGCCGGCCCGAGGCGCGCAAACTGCTGATGGTCATTTCCGATGGCGCGCCGGTCGATGACAGCACCTTGTCGGTCAACCCCGCCAATTACCTGGAAAAACACCTGCGCGATGTCATTGCCATGATCGAACGCCGCAAGGCCGTGGAACTGATGGCCATCGGCATTGGCCATGACGTTACCCGCTATTATGATCGCGCCGTGACGATCACCGATGTCGAGCAATTGGCCGGCGCCATGACAGAGCAGCTCGCCGCCCTGTTCGACACCGACCCCCGCGCCCGCGCGCGGTTTTCCGGGATGCGGAAAGCCGGCTAGGCGTGGCGCGGTCATGCGTGACGTGATCTGATGGACCAAGTGTGAACCACTCGTACAGTTTTATCAGGGGGCGCTGCCCCCGCAGCCCCTGGCTGCTCCCCCGGAGGTATTTTTAACAATAAGAAAGCCCATGGGCGGTTGCGCGCCGTGCGGGACGAAAGGCCAATTGTCGAGCGCGCGACTCACTTCCAAAATTTCTGACCTGAGGGGACGTTTTTTGGGAGGAGAACGAGATGCTTGACGCGACCCATGATATGGACGTGACGAATCTGCTGACGGCGTTGGAAGATGCGCTGACGGCGGAGGATGTTCAGGCTGCCGTGGACCTGTTCGTTGACGATTGCTATTGGCGCGATTTGGTGGCGTTTACCTGGAACATCAAAACAATGGAGGGCAAGGAGGCGGTAGAGGCCATGCTGAATGCGCAACTGGCCCAGACCAAGCCTACCATCTGGCGTATCGCGGACGGGGAGCCCGCGACTGAGGAGGGGGGCGTGACCACGGCCTGGATCACGTTCGAGACGGATGTGGCGCGCGGGGCCGGTTTGCTGCGGATGCGTGATGGCAAGATCTGGACGTTGCTGACCAGCATGGTGGAACTGAAGGGGCATGAGGAGCCCCTGGGCTATGACCGACCGCTGGGGGCCAAGCACGGTGCGGGCAAGCATCGCACCACCTGGCTGGAAGAGCGCGAGAAAGAAGAGACGGAACTGGGCTATACGACCCAACCCTATACTGTGATCATCGGTGGCGGGCAGGGAGGCATTGCGTTGGGCGCCCGACTGCGGCAACTGGGAGTGCCCACCATCATCATCGAAAAGAACGACCGCCCCGGGGATAGCTGGCGCAACCGGTACAAGTCGCTTTGCCTGCATGATCCGGTTTGGTATGACCATTTGCCCTATCTGCCCTTTCCGCCGAACTGGCCGGTCTTTTCGCCCAAGGACAAGATCGGCGACTGGCTAGAAATGTATACCAAGATCATGGAGTTAAACTACTGGACCCGGTCCGAATGCACGTCCGCAAGCTATGACGCTGCGGCCGGAGAATGGACCGTCAAGGTCAATCGTGACGGGGGGAAAGTGACGCTGCGGCCCAAACAGCTTGTCTTTGCCACCGGCATGTCGGGCAAGGCCAATCTGCCCGATTATCCGGGGATGGAGGCTTTCAAGGGCGACCAGCACCATTCGTCAAAACATCCTGGGCCGGATGCCTATCGGGGTAAAAAGGCCGTCGTGGTTGGCTCGAACAACTCCGCCCATGATATCTGCGCGGCCCTGTGGGAAGGCGATGTGGATGTGACCATGGTCCAGCGGTCTACCACCCATATCGTGCGATCCGAGACGCTGATGGATATCGGCCTGTCTGCGCTTTATTCCGAAGAGGCCGTTGCCGCCGGAATGACCACCAACAAGGCCGACATGATCTTTGCCTCGCTGCCTTATGCGATCCTGCATGAATTTCAGATCCCGCTCTATGAGCAGATGAAGGAGCGGGACAAGGACTTTTATGCCGGGCTCGAAAAGGCGGGGTTCCAGCTGGACTGGGGCGCCGATGGTTCTGGCCTGTTCATGAAATACCTGCGCCGCGGTTCAGGATATTACATCGATATCGGGGCCAGCCAGTTGGTGATCGATGGTGAGATCAAGCTGGCCCATGGGCAGGTCACCGAAGTGGTGGAGGACGGCCTGGTTTTGGAGGATGGCACCAAGCTGGAGGCGGATGTGATCATCTATGCCACGGGCTATGGCTCCATGAATGGTTGGGTGGCTGATCTTGTGGGGCAAGATGTGGCGGATGCGGTGGGTAAATGCTGGGGCCTGGGGTCCGATACACCCAAGGATCCTGGACCCTGGGAAGGTGAGCAGCGCAATATGTGGAAACCCACCCAGCAAGAGGCGCTGTGGTTCCATGGCGGCAATCTCCACCAATCCCGCCACTATTCCCAATTCCTGTCGTTGCAGATCAAGGCGCGCATGGAGGGGATCCCAACGCCCGTCTACGAATTGCAGGACGTGCATCACCTGTCCTGAGCACGCCATCAGCTCCCGCTCGGTTGTTCTGATCCCGGGCGGGTTTTTGTGACGTTGTATCTATGGTTTGCGTATCGATCAGACCCCATGAAATAAGGACTTTCGCGTTTTTTGTGTCAGATGTGGGCACTTGCGCCCGCGCAGGTATCAGCAGATTGCGCAACACCCGCTTGTGCCCGGCGGGCCGATGCCTAACATCGTGGCCAGATCAATGGGGTGGCATCGAATGTTCCAGAGCTTTGAGACCAAGACAGACCCGTCTGACGGACCGCCCCGGCTGGCCGCGTTGCGGGAGCATATGATGCGGGCTGCGGTCGATGCCTTTCTTGTGCCCCGGGCCGATGCCCACCAGGGCGAATATGTGGCGCCGCGGGATGAGCGGCTGACCTGGCTGACGGGCTTTACCGGCTCAGCCGGTTTTGCGGCTGTGACCAGCGACCATGCGGGTGTTTTCATTGACGGGCGCTACCGGGTTCAGGTGAAGGCTCAGGTTGCCCTCGATAAGTTTACTCCCGTCTCCTGGCCGGAGATCAAGTTGGCCGATTGGTTGATGGAGCATCTGCCGAGAGGGGCGATTGTCGGCTTTGACAGCTGGCTTCATACGCCGGACGAGATGGAGACGCTGCATAAGGCGACCGCGGATCATGGGCTGGTTTTCACTCCGATCAGCAACATGATTGACGCGATCTGGCAGGATCAGCCGGCGCCGCCCGTCGGGCCATTGCTGATCCAGCCCATCGAGTTTGCAGGTGAAACCCATGATGACAAACGGGCGCGACTGGCAAAGGCACTGACGGGGCCTGCTGTCATCACGTTGCCTGACAGCATCGCCTGGTTGTTGAACGTGCGGGGCAGTGACATCGTGCGTAATCCCGTGCCCCATGCCTTTGCCATTTTGCATATCGATGGATCGGTCGACTTGTTCATCGACGCGGCCAAGGTGAGTGAGGAAGTCGAAGCCCATCTGGGTGCGGCTGTCAGGCTGCACGGCCCTGATCGGTTTGGCCCGCTTTTGGATGGGTTGACCGGCCCGGTTCAGCTGGATCGAAAATCTGTCCCGGTTTGGGTGGCAGAGCGGCTCGAGACGAAGGAGATCAAGGTCCAGTGGAAACAGGATCCCTGCATTCTTCCCAAGGCTCGAAAGAACCAGCAAGAAATCAATGGGATGGAAGCCGCGCATCTGCGCGATGGCGTTGCCATGGCCGAGTTTCTATGTTGGCTCGACACCGAGGCGCCAAGCGGCAAGCTGACCGAGATCGACGTGGTCAGAAAGCTGGAAACCTTGCGCCGGGTCGACAATGGCCTGCGCGATATCAGTTTCGAGACCATCGCAGGTGCAGGCCCCAACGGCGCAATCGTCCATTACCGTGTCACCAATGACACCAACCGGCCCGTGACGCCGGGGGAATTGCTGCTGGTCGATAGCGGTGGTCAATATCTGGATGGCACAACCGATATTACTCGGACGGTTGCCACTGGCCCTGTCGGAGATCTGGAAAAAACGTGCTTTACCAAGGTGCTGCAGGGTTTGATCGCCATCTCGCGGGTGCGTTGGCCCGAAGGGTTGGCCGGACGCGATCTGGATGCCCTTGCGCGATTTCCCCTTTGGACGGCCGGGTTGGATTATGACCACGGCACTGGCCATGGGGTTGGCGCCTATCTGTCGGTCCATGAGGGACCGCAGCGCCTGGCCCGAAGCTCCAATGTGCCGCTTGAGGTTGGCATGTGCCTGTCAAATGAGCCGGGGTATTATCGGGAGGGGGCATTCGGTATCCGGATAGAGAATCTGATCCATGTCACCAGGGCACCGGAGATTGCCGGGGCCGATAATCGCAAGATGCTCGTCTTTGCGACATTGACCTATGTGCCTATAGATAGGCGCTTGATCGACAAAACCCTGATGTCACGGGCTGAAATCGACTGGTTGAACGGCTACCACGCGGAAACCAACAGCCGCCTTGGCCCTCGGGTCAGCCCGGTCACGCAGGACTGGTTGGCGCGCGTCACCGCACCAATTTAGGGTATTCAGCACAGGTTATGTGCACAGTTGCGGTCTATCTGACATGGCTTTGTCATTTAGGCCGGGATAGGGTCTCTCAAATCGGGAGGATACGATGGCAGATCATATCAAGATCACGCGGGCTGAGGGTACCTGGGTTGTCCGGGCGGCAGGTGCGGTTCTGGGGGAAAGCAGCGCTGCATTGGACCTGACCGAGGGCGATTATCCATCCGTCATCTATTTTCCGCGCGATGATCTGGGTATGGCGTTTCTTGAACAAACCACCCACATGACCCACTGCCCTCATAAGGGTGATGCCACCTATTTCACGATCCAGACCAAAAGCGGCCCGTGGGAAAATGCCGCCTGGTCCTATGAAACGCCCAAAGACGCCGTGGCCCGGATCAAAGATCACATCGCATTCTACACTGACAAGGTCACGGTTGAGCGGCTCTAGGCCATTCGCTGGATCATGCACAATCGGACTCTGATATCGACCGGATAACTGTTTTTTTACAGCCTCTAAATGGAGCTATATTATTGCGAATGTTGGAAATTTCCGGTCGCGTGTTCATCTTCCTGCTGGCTCGTTTTAGCGATGACGCCGAGCACTGATTGGGCCGGGTGGAGGATGTCGCCAAAGTTAAGCGACCAGTGAGATAGAATAGACCGCTGGTCGGTCACGAATGCTCTTCGGCAGCGGTGGCGGCGAGCGCGCGGGTATAGGCGCGCAACGCATCGACCTGGAACAATGCGCCCATCAACTCTCCCGGGCCGCCCTTTGCGGATGGCGCCACCACGGGGATGAAGACATGGCCACCATCCTCGAACATCGGCATGGCGACCTCTAATGTTGCATCGGGGCGCACATAAATGCCTGCATCGATCAGCTCTTGGCAGGCTTGTTCCGACGCCGCACGGGGGCTGTCCTTGCCGCGCATCACGACCGCAGCGGAGTAGAGCGACAGAAGATAGGCCTGCGGTCCGGCGGCGACATGGACATCGCGGCGCTCCAACTGGGTAAGGAAAAAGGATCGATCGACCAGGCGGGAGGCGAGGGCGGTCGACATTGATACGGCGACCATGACAGCCAGCCCGGTTTGCCAGTCGCCGGTCAACTCAAAGACGATCAGCGTGGTCGAGATCGGCGCACCCAAAACCGCCGCAGCCACGGCGCCCATACCAGCCAGGGAGTACAGCGTCTCGCTGCCCGAGACGTTGGGGAAGATGCTGGTCGCCACCAACCCAAAAGCCAGACCTGTCAGCGCTCCAACCATCAGCGCGGGAGAGAAGACGCCGCCGCCCATCCGCCCGCCCACCGTGATGGCCACCGCGACGACCTTGAGCAGCACAAAGATCACCGCTTGTTCAAATCCCAGACTTGCGGTCAGGGCGGCCGAGGTCGTCTCATATCCGACGCCGATTATGTGGGGAAACCAGATCGCAATGATGCCAAGAAGCCCACCGGCGATGGCCGGACGGAGCCAGCGGGGCAGGCGTAACCGGGCCTGCATCTCGGTCGCCAGATCCTCCGCCACAAAGATAGACCGCATGAAGACCACGGCGATCAGCCCGCATCCCAGCCCGAGTAGCAAAAAGGCGGGCAATTCGACGTAGAACGCCACGCCACCAATGGTGGGCAGGCTGAACTCTGTCACATTGCCGAATTGCAGACGGCTGACCACCGTGCCCGCGACGGAGGCGATGACAATCGGTGCAAAGGCATGGACGGCGAAATGGCGCAGGATCACCTCAAGCGCGAAAAGCGCGCCCGCGATTGGCGCGTTGAACGACGCACTTACAGCTGCGGCCACAGCGCATCCCAAAAGGTCCCGGCCTGTGATGCCGTCTGCGCGGATCTTGTTGGAAACCCAAGTCGACAAAAGTGCTGCCAGGTGGACCACCGGCCCCTCGCGCCCGGTTGATCCACCGGATCCCAACGTGATCAGGGAGGCAGCCCCCGATGCCAGCCCGGCCCGTCTTTCGACCCGCCCGTCGCGCAAGGCGGCCCCTTCGATGACGTCGGCGACGGATCGGACGCGACCGTCGGGTGTGAACCGGTGCAGGATCAGGCCAACGGCCAGCCCGCCGCAAATGGGGACCAGCAGAATCCACCACCAGGGCAGTTGCTGGATCTGGCTGTGCAGCCCCAACGCGTCTTCGGTGCCATAGGTCATGATCTGCAAGGCAGCGATGGCATGGCGAAAGGTGACCGTGATCAGGCCCGCCCCGATCCCGATAGCCAATGCGATGAACCAGAACTGGATCTGACTGGGGCCGCGATGCAGAATAAGCGACCATCCGCGCGAGACCGACCTGCACATCGAGGTCCACTGACCGCCAAGCCCGGTTGGGCGGGTTTCTGCCTCTTTCTGCGGATCGGAAACGGACTGTTTCAACGCATTACCACTCCAACTGGGCACACCCTTCGGTTGAGGCTTTTCCCAAGCGCCCGCCTGGCCTAGGGTTTTGCCGGTGGTCCGCCGGAGGGGGGCTGGCTCTGATGACAATAAACCAAGCAATCCGGGACCTAAGCGAAGCCTTAGGCGATCGCGTCTCGCGGTCCAAGTCTGATTTGTCGCTGCACGGGCAAAGTGAAAGCTACTTTGCGCCGATGCCGCCCGATGTGGTGGTCTATCCCGAAACCACGGCCGAGGTGGCAAAGATCGTACAAACCTGTGCGGCGCAAGGGTGCCCGGTCGTGGCGTGGGGCACGGGAACGTCGCTTGAAGGACATGCGTTGGCCTTGCAGGGCGGGGTCTGCGTGGACTTTTCGCGGATGGATCAGGTTCTGCGGGTGAACGACGCGGATATGGACGTGGTGGTCCAGCCCGGTATCACGCGCAAGGCACTGGACCACGCATTGCGCCATACCGGTTTGTTTTTCCCCGTCGATCCGGGGGCTAATGCGTCCCTCGGCGGGATGGCCAGTACACGGGCCAGTGGCACCACCAGTGTGCGCTACGGCACCATGCGGGAGAATGTTCTGGCGCTGCAGGTTGTTCTTGCCGATGGCAGGATCATCCGCACGGGCAGCCGGGCGCGCAAATCTGCCGCCGGTTATGACCTGACCCATTTGTTCGTGGGCTCGGAAGGGACGTTGGGCCTGATCACTGAGATGACATTGCGATTGCAAGGACAGCCCGAGGCAATCTCTGCGGCGGTCTGTGCTTTCGATGACGTGGATATGGCCGTGGACACGGTCATCGCAACGATCCAGTCCGGCATCCAGATGGCGCGGATCGAATTGGTGGACGCGGCCTCTGTCGCGGCCTGCAACGGCTATGGGGATACGGACTATCCGCAAAAGCCACATCTTATGGTTGAGTTTCACGGATCCGAGGCTGGGGTGAGTGAGCAGGCGGAGCGTTTTGGTGAACTGGTGAGTGATATGGGCGGATGGGATTTCCACTGGTCGGCGCAGACCGAAGACCGCACGGCGCTTTGGACGTTGCGGCATAATGCCTATTACGCGATCCTCGCCTCTCGTCCTGGCGCACGGGCTGTGGTGACCGATTTATGTGTGCCGATCTCAAGGTTGGCAGAGGCCATCGCTGAGACCCGTGCCGATATCGATGCCTCCTATGTGCCGGGACCGATTTTGGGACATGTCGGAGATGGAAACTTTCACGCCGTGCTGCTGATCGATCCGAATAATCCGATGGAGGCAGCGGAGGCCAAACGACTGTCCCACCGGATGGTGCAGCGGGCCCTGGCCCTGGGCGGAACGGTCACGGGTGAGCATGGGGTGGGGTTTGGCAAGCTTGATTACATGGCCGCCGAGCACGGAGAGGCCTGGGATGTGATGGGCGATTTAAAGGCTACACTGGACCCGCAAAACATCCTCAATCCCGGTAAGATGGTGCGCCATTCGAACTGACGTCGTGCGACCCATGCCCATGAATTGAGACCACATTAACCAAATTGAGCGGGCTTTGCCCGCACTACATCACGAACGGGTCGAAACGGCCTGTCAGCCCTTTCTCTTCCACGTAATGTTATGCGGGAGGGTGGCGCCGTGCGGATCATTCTCCGTTGGGAGGCAGAACCAGGTCAGCGCAAAACTGCAGCTTTTCGGCGAAGTCGGCATTGGCGGTGCTGGCCTTTTCGATGGTTACGCCCAGACGGATCTGCAGGATGAGTGCTGCGATTTCCTGCTGGCCGGTCTGCTGCCATTCCGCGACTTCCACAGTGCTGACACCAGACGGGGCGAGATCTGGCAACATCGCTTCGGTCAGGTCGGCGAATTGTCGGTGCACATCTTCTGTCTCGGACAGGTCCGGATGACGTGTCGAGGTGTAATGGTCCACCAGCGCTTCGAACCGGCCCGCGCAGGTGGCGAAGAGATGGGCACGTTCAACGGGCAGGCCGGGGATGGATTTGGCACAGGCGACACTCGCCGAAATCATGAACAAGATACTGATGCTAGTTTTTGCTAAGAGCATGACAGACCTCATAATCTGCTTTCAACGTACCCGGTTCACGCCAGGGCGGGACCGCTCCTTTGGTCTCTATTGGACGATATCTGATGTAATCTGTGAGGGCGGCGCTGACCATTTCGGCAGCCCGGAGGCGGGCGGTGACGCGGGTGTCACGGTCTGCGCTACCGGGCAGATTGGCGGCTACGCCCGATTGATATGATGCCGCCGCTCTCAGTGCCTTTGCTCGGCCGGCCCGGTCTGTTGCGGCATGGCGTTCCAGATAGGCGGCCACATAGAGCGAGAGCCCCCCGCAACGGGCAAATTTGCGCTTGGGCGCGCTCAACCCGCGCTCTTCGGTAATGGATGGCAAAGCCAAGGCAACAATCGGCGCGGCACCCAGCCAAGCCATCATTGCCAATCGCCAGGTGACCGGGGCCACCGGATCAGGCCATGGCGGCAGAAACGGCGCTTTCGGGCAGTTCTTCGTCAAAGCAACGTTGGTAGAACTCGGCCACGGTCTGACGCTCCAACTCATCACATTTGTTGAGGAAGGTCAGACGGAAGGCATATCCCACATCGCGGAAAATCTGGGCATTCTGCGCCCAGGCGATCACCGTGCGCGGGCTCATGACGGTGCTGAGATCACCATTCATAAACGCCGTCCGGCTCAGATCGGCGACGGTAACCATTTGGGCAATGGTCTTGCGCCCCTCGGCCGTATTGTAGGTGGGCGTCTTGGATAGGACGATGGCCGTTTCCGCATCATGGCTGAGATAGTTCAACGTGGCCACCAAGCTCCACCGGTCCATCTGACCCTGATTGATCTGTTGGGTGCCATGGTAAAGGCCCGTCGTGTCACCAAGGCCAACCGTGTTAGAGGTGGCAAAAAGGCGAAAGCTCGGATGCGGGGTGATCACCTCGTTCTGGTCAAGCAAGGTCAGCTTGCCGTCAACTTCCAGCACACGCTGGATCACGAACATCACATCGGCACGCCCGGCATCATATTCATCAAATACGATCGCGGTCGGGTTTCGGAGGGCCCAAGGCAAGATGCCTTCCTGAAATTCGGTGACCTGTACGCCATCTTTCAGCTTGATTGCATCCTTGCCGATCAGATCAATCCGGCTGATATGGCTGTCGAGGTTCACCCGGACGCAAGGCCAGTTCAGCCGACTGGCCACCTGCTCGATATGGGTGGATTTGCCGGTGCCATGGTAACCTTGGATCATGACTCGGCGGTTGTGGCTGAAGCCGGCCAGGATGGCGAGGGACGTATCGGGGTCGAATTTGTAGGTCGGGTCGAGGGCTGGCACACGGTCCGAGGGCTCGGCAAACCCCTTGACGACCATATCCGTATCGATCCCGAAAACTTCGCGGACCGAGATATCCTCGGTCGGTTTCGCTGCGCTGTCCGTCATGCCGCCCACTATGCTATGCCCTGTTAAATCGACGTCCGTCGTGCCCGATATCGCGAGGGCGTGCAAGGGGAAGGTCGAATGGTGCGACGGCATGCCAATTGCACGCATAGGGCGTGCAGAAATGGCGAACCAGCGGCATTCCGCCAAATCTATCCAGACAGTAGTATTGGTGATTGCGGATCAAAACGTCTCACATGACCCGAAAACTGGTGCGATAGTTCGTCGTTTATTGAGGTTTTCGGAACAATTAGAGAATAATCTCGCAGACTGTTTCAAATTCCCCACGGTTTTGAACAGTCGTTCCAGGCCCCTTGCCGTGACAGCGTGTTTCGATTGCAGTAATTATCACAAGCCTGGTCGCCAAAGGGATTTGGATGAGAGTCTGCCGCTCTGCCACCCTCCAATTGCTGCTTGCGACTTTTTTGTGGGGTGGTCTGCTCGGGAGCCCGGTTCGGGCCGAGTTTACATTGATAGATCGGGCGGAGGCCTGGTTCTTCTATACCCAGCGGGGTGTGGGGTCTCGCAATGCGGCCTGTCAGATCGTCAGTTGTGTCGATGGGATTTGCGGGGCGGGGGCGTCAAGCCGGACGCAATTCTCGCTTTACGATGCGCGTGACGGTTTGGGGATCACCCCTGAATTTGTGGCACCCCGGCGTGCACGACCACGTCAGACTGCAACATTGGAGGTAAATGAGCAGATCTTTGTGCTCAAGAACCTGTATTCCTCGCCGCAATATTATTTGCAGATCGAACAGCGCGATCATGCGTCAGAGATAATTGATGCCTTGAAAAATCTCGAAAGCCAGGATGAACAGGGCCTCTTCCATGTGACCGATCCACAGGGCCGTCGGCACCAGTTTACGGTAAAAGGTGTGACCGAAAGCCTGGATCGGATGGCGACCCGCTGCGCGCCAGCGCAATGAAACCTCAATGTGGCTTGAGACGGGTCGTCGCAATGATCTGGATGGGTTCGCAGTACCGGCACGAGGCGCTTTGATACGGCCTTCAAACTCTTATGCTGCACCTTCCAGTTGCAACTCATCTTCCAACCGCTGCGCTGTGAGCTGGTCCCGGCGCATTTTCTGGGCTCCGATGGCGCGATGAAGATGCTCGAATGGCGCGACATTGTCGGTTTGGGGAGCGCTCTTCAGGGCGAGCGAGGGCATATCGGCCGGCTTCTCTTCCTCCGGGAGGCTGTTTTTGAATGACGCCAAACCCGACCCGATGGGCATATCCGTGCTCTGCCCATCGCGGATGACGGTCACGCGGGTCAGTGGCAAGCCGATCAGGGGCTCCATCGATGCGCCGTTGAAATAATTGTCGGGGATCTCGATTTCCAGCCTGTCATTTGGACAAAAGAGACCGTTGGGCGCAGCAAGCTGCGCGCCCCGATAGTGCAAAACTGCCATGGGTTTTACTCCGTTTTTCTGATCCCGTATTGGATCAGCGATCTTTCGATATGGTTAACGGAGACTTCGATAGCAGGCGGCTGCATCCTGCGGGTCTCACGACCATTTGTGGCCGTATTCTGTGCGGAAACACGCGGTTGAAGCGGGACATTAACAGGCGATTACCGCCGAATATCAGCAGCCTGGGGTAGTATTTTGCTCGCATAGGTTGCATCGGCCGATTGGCGCGGATGGTTTGGGTTGTTTTGGGTCAAAAGCCGCCATGCGCCAGTTCTCGCTCACTGACCAAGGGTCAGATGTTAACGAAAACCCACTCAATCCTTAAAGCTACGGCTTTCCTTGATCTGGTCCCAGGCCCAGACAACCTCCTGCAGACGTTCTTCATCGCTGCGGTCGCCGCCATTCATATCGGGATGCAGGATCTTGATGAGCGCTTTGTAGGATTTACGGATCTCTGCCTTGGTCCAATGGTCATGGCATTCCAGAATATCCAGGGCGCGCCGTTCGGTGGGTGGCAGCTTGCGCGTTCCGGTGATGCTTTTGCCCGGGTTGCGGGTGGCATTGGCGCCCAGCACCTGATGTGGATCATCGACCCCCAGCCGTGCCCAGGCGCGCTGTTCTTCGGATTGCTTGCCAAAGGGCTTGGTCTCCCGCTCCCAAACACGGTCGCGGTCGATCTGGGCCTCCATTTCTTCTTCGGTCGAGCCGTTGAAAAAGTTCCATTTCAGATTGTATTCCCGGACGTGTTCCCGGCAAAACCAATAATAATCATCAAGCGTGTCGGGGGATTTCGGGGCGCGGTACTGACCGGGCTCCTGGCATCCGGGATATTCGCAAAGCCGCTTGCTAGTTTCAAAGGCACCGGACATCCCGCGCTTGCCGCGGGTTCGCTTTTTCTTGTCACTTGTGACACGGATATCAAACCCGAAGGGATCATCTTTGCTCATGTCCAGCCTCCTGTCGGTTCGTCTGGCTTTTCGACTCGGAGCGTCGAGTTTAGAGCTTTCCACAGCAGTGAGAAGAGGAAGAGTGTAGAAAATGTCTCGTGAAGCACAGATCACCGAGCGCCTGACCGCCGCATTTCAGCCGACCGAATTGGTGGTAACCGATGAAAGCGAAAGCCACCGTGGCCATGCCGGGTTCCAGGACGGGGGAGAGAGCCATTTCCATGTCCGGATACGGTCAGCGACCTTTGGACCGATGAACCGATTGGCGCGTCACAGGGCGGTCCATGGGGCGATCGGGCCGCAATTGATGGCCGAGATCCATGCGCTTGCCTTGGATGTGTCAGCCTGATTTCGCTCTACACGTCAGTGGGTTATTCGGCGGCTACTTCCGGTTTGTCATCGTCCCGGCCCAGCATGGCGCGGCGCACGCGGTCGCCGCTGATTGCGGCGGCTGCTGCCGCTGCCGCAGCGTTCGGTGACAGCTCATCGCCCGGGCGAATGGCCGGTCCAACGGGTGGCGCGTCAATTGTAGGATCGGGGATGGCAACCGGTGGCGCGACGGGAGTTTCGGGCTCCGCAGATGCGGGTGCGTCACTGGTCTCCTCAACCGGGGGGGTGAGAAGCCCTGCTATTTCCGCGCGAGCCTCCTCCGCCTGGGCAGGGCGGCGAAAGACCAGCATATTCATGAATTTGGTTGTCTTACCGGTCAGGCCCTGACGTTCTTCGCAGGGCAGGGTGTCGGCGCGCCAATATTCCCAACCATGGGTGCCGAGGTCGTTCATCATGTCTTCGAGTGCATGGGCAAAACGGGCCTCACCGCCCCGAAGTCCCTTGGCCTTTTTCCCCCGTTCGGGCGCGGGCATAACTTTGTATTCGTAGCGGGTCATGGCGGTATCATCCCTCTCAGCGCGCAGAGGTTAACGGATGCGCTCGCCCGCTCCAACCCCCGAACGACCGCTCGGCAAAGACCCGTTGCCGCGCCGCACCGGGTATACAGAACCGATGCACATTCCATACATACGGCGTATGTATCGCAGGTGCAGCATGAAGGTCAGCTAAGCTGATCTAATTATGGCAAGGAGCAGAGGACATGGCGCTGTTGGGCCGCCGTCCTTTTCAGGTGATGTTTCCGGTTTGATGAAACGGATCGGGCCCGCCCCCAGGGTGTCGCGGGCGTCAGGGAAGCGGTGGCTCATGGAGTGAAGAGCGACAGAACAGAAGATGTCGATATTTTTGGCGACATCGAACACGTTGTGAGGAGAAGCACGGCAACCTATATTATGAGCATTGTTTATTTTACCAAACGGAGATTTTGAGATGACAAAGCCGGCTTTTGACAGCTTGTGGAGCAACTATCCTTCGGAGCAAAGCCCCTGCGATCAGGCCTGGGCCAATCAATGTGCCATCCGCATGAGTGTGTGTCTGAACGGGGATGGCACGATCAAGATCAACGCCTCGACCTATACCGAACCCAAATGCAAGCACGGCCATGCCCGCGGTGCTGAATCCCTGGCTAACTATTTGTGGAAGTTTCATTTGAAGCGTCCGCAGATCTGGACGGATGGAGCCGATGCCAAAGATGATATCAAGCATCAGACGGGTATCATTTTCTTCAAGGACTGTTTCACGCGGTCTGGCCAGAATGTACAGACCGGCGATCACATCGATTTATGGAAATCGGGTATTACAAAGACCTATGGTGATCCCGGCAACAAAGCAAAGCAGGTGTGGTTTTGGAAACTTTGAAGTTCCGGATCTGGGTTATGGCGTTCACCATGATGGTGACCGCCGCCCAGGCTGATGATCGTGCCATCCTGGCAGATGGTGAGATGGCCGTTCTATCGGGGCGGACGGGCTGCCATGTTGTCATGATGACTGAGGCGCGGGACCAGGTGGTGGAATTGGACGTATCGGGATTGTGCCAGTTGCACCGCGACAGCACTGGCGCACCGCGTAGCGTGGAGGGGCCTGTGGGCCGGATTTTCCTGGTGGAGCAATCGGTGCCCGCGACGGACGGCTCTGGCGATTGTGACACACAGGTTCAGGCGGTGGCCGTCGGAGAAGACGGATTGGTTGTTGCCCCCAACACGGCCCGCGTGGCGTCTTGCCCACCCTTTCAATGGGACGAGGTGATGTTTTTGGGGGTGTTTTAGATAGCTCGCGCTGGAACGGGATCGGCGCTGTTGGCTGCGCCAAGGCGCCCCGCCCGCCGTCCCCGGCGGTTTTTGACAGAAAGCGCCGGGCTATCGCGCGCTGAACCCGAAAACCGTCAAGTCGCCAGTTTCTGAGAAACGAGCTCGTTCACCGCCTTTGGGTTCGCTTTTCCACCTGTCGCCTTCATGACCTGGCCCACGAACCAGCCAGCGAGTTTGGGGTTCACCTTGGCTTTTTCGACCTGGGCGGGGTTGTCGGCGATGATCTGGTCGAGGGCGGCCTCGATCGCGCCGGTGTCGGTGACTTGCTTCATGCCGCGCTCTTCGACGATCTGGGCAGGGTCGCCGCCTTCGGACCAGACGATCTCGAACAGGTCCTTTGCGATTTTGCCGGAGATAGCGTCGGCGGCCATGAGATCCAGGATACCACCCAGTTGCCCTGCCGAGATGGGGGAGGCGGTGATGTCGAGATCTTCTTTGTTGAGGCGCCCGAAAAGCTCGTTGATGACCCAGTTGGCGGCTTGTTTGCCGTCGCGGCCCTGGGCAACCGCCTCAAAGAAAGCCGCATTTTCGGTTTCGGCCGTGAGGACGGAGGCGTCATATTCGGTCATGCCGTAATCCGCGACGAACCGGGCCTTTTTGGCGTCGGGCAGTTCGGGCAGGGAGGCGGCGATGTCATCGACCCAGGCCTGTTCGATTTCGAGCGGCAGCAGGTCGGGGCAGGGGAAATAGCGGTAGTCATGCGCCTCTTCCTTGGAGCGCATGGAGCGGGTTTCGCCCTTGTCCGGATCATAGAGGCGGGTTTCCTGGTCAATCGTGCCGCCGTCTTCGAGGATGGCGATCTGGCGGCGGGCCTCATGGTCAATCGCGGCCTGGATGAAGCGCATGGAGTTCATATTCTTGATCTCGCAGCGGGTGCCCAGATGCGAGAAATCCTGGCTCTCTTGATAGCGTTCGTAATCGCCCGGGCGGCAGACCGAGACATTGACGTCAGCGCGCAGATTGCCGTTTTGCATATTGCCGTCGCAGGTGCCGAGGTAGCGCATGATCTGGCGGAGTTTGACGACGTAGGCGGCGGCCTCTTCGGGGCCGCGGATATCGGGGCGGGAGACGATCTCCATCAACGCGACGCCGGTGCGGTTGAGGTCGACGAAGGACATGGCGGGGTCCATGTCGTGGATGGATTTGCCGGCATCCTGTTCCAGGTGAATACGCTCGATCCGGACGATGCGGGCCACGCCGGGAGTCATGTCGACCAGCACCTCGCCTTCGCCCACGATGGGATGGTAGAGTTGGCTGATCTGGTAGCCCTGGGGCAGGTCGGGATAGAAATAGTTTTTGCGGTCGAAGGCGGAGTGTAGGTTGATCGCGGCCTTCAGGCCAAGCCCGGTGCGCACGGCCTGGGCCACGCAGGCCTCGTTGATGACGGGGAGCATGCCGGGCATGCCCGCATCGACGAAGGCGACGTTGGAATTGGGTTCCGCTCCGAAGGTTGTGGAGGCGCCGGAGAACAATTTTGCGTTGGTGGCGACTTGGGCGTGGACCTCAAGCCCGATGACCAGTTCCCAATCATGCTTGGCCCCTTGGATGACCTTGGGCTTGGGCGGTTCAAAGGTGAGGTCGAGCATGGGAGCCTCCGGATTGCGCAGGGTGCAGCGGGAGGTTTAGGCGATGGGCCGAGGCGGGGCAAGTGGCGCCGCGTCATATCCGTCGGGCGCGGCAAAGGTTGTGCCCGATCCGCGCGGGCGGTGATCCAGCACGATCCGGGCTGTTGGCCTGGCCAGTCAAAAGTCCGCAGCGATGCGGATATCCCGCAGGGGGCGCACGATCTGGATCGACTTTTGATAGAGCGGATGAGCTTTGTAGGCCTGCAAAGCGGCGTCATCGGCAAACTCGCCATAGACCACCACGTCGATTTCGGCTGACAGGGCATCGACACGGCTGTTTTGCATGATCTCCAGTGTCGTGGCGTGGGGGATTTCCTTGAGCAGCGACAGCCCTTTAATGATGCGGTCAATATCGGCTTTCGATGTGGCGCTGAAAAAGACCACATGTCGGATGAACGCGCGATCGGACATATCGGGACCTGCCTTTTTGAGATGCCTTGACTATGCGCAGGGGTAGGATACCGACCCGGGCCGCACAAGGCGGGGTCGCAGCGTTTTTATGCCGCGCAATCCGCATGTTGGTGCGTGACAGCCATTGCATCACCGTGGCCTGGTTTCCATAGTCAGGGGGCGGACACCGCTTGGCAGACCCGATGCCACCGGTCGATCCCCAACACATCGAATGGAATGGGAGAGGGCGCGATGCTGTGCAAAATTGGTGAGGTCGAGGTGTGGCGCATCCTGGAGATCCACGCCCCCTTCATGACCCCGGAAGAACTTTGGCCAGACGCCGATGCGGATGTCAGCGCCATTGTAGAGGCGCATGTGCCCGGCGGGCTATGCCCCCAGTCGGGCCGGTTGATCCTGCCGGTGCAGGGTTTTTTGCTGAAGACGCTCAGCCATACCATCCTGGTCGATAGCTGTGTGGGCAATGACAAGACCAATGCCGGGACGCCCGATTGGAACAAACGGTCAGATACCCGGTTCGAGGCGGCGCTGACGGCGGCGGGTGTTGGTTTTGATGACGTCGATTTCGTGTTGTGCACCCATCTGCATATGGACCATGTGGGCTGGAACACGCGGCTAGAGGATGGGCGCTGGATGCCAACCTTCCCCAACGCGCGCTACCTGATACCCGCCGCCGATGAAGAGGTGCATCGCCTTGGCGCGACGGACATGTACCGGGAGAGTGTTTTGCCGGTGATCGAGGCCGGGCAGGCAGAATTGGTCCAGACCGGCCACAGTTTAGGCGATGAGGTCACGCTGGTGCCGACACCGGGGCACACGCCGGGCCATGTGGCGGTCCTGATCCGCAGCGGAGGCCGGGAGGCGGTGATCACCGGGGACGCAATGCATTCGACAGTGCAGTGCTGGCACCCGGATTGGCACTTCGTGTATGACGGTGATGGGGAGCAGGCGACCGCCTCGCGGCGGCAGTTGCTTGAAGAGGCCTCCGAGACGGACCGGATCGTCCTTGGCAGCCACTTCGCGCTGCCCTCTGTCGGGCGGGTGAAAGCGGAGGGGGATGCGTTCCGGTGGGAGGAGCGGTGACCCGATCCTGTGACATGGTTTACATGATGCATTGTGATCAGAAAGGTTGAATTGAATAGGTGGTGCGGGCCGCAACACCGCTATCCGTTAGCTTGGTATCGCAAGATCTGAGGTGGTTCGTATCGCCACTTAAGTCGAACCACGGGTCAGGTTGCTTTGTCCCAAGCTCGACCAGTCGTTTGAAAAGAACGATGTCGCCAATCGCATCATTCTGCGGTTCCCCGTAAGTCATAGCTGTCCCGACGGTATAAGAAGCTTTCTTCATATCGGTTGTTCCGGCTGCGAGGAGGCGCCGGTCTATCGATCCCAAGCCATTGTTGAAGTATGGGAATCTCAAGAGAAAAGATCGCAGTGCTTTTGTAATGAAATCACCAGGATCTTGTGTCGAGATCCATTTCTCAACCTTTTGCACCGATCTGTGAGAAATGGATATCCACGCGTGTTCAAAGTAAGGGAGGCCGACCGGGATTAGATCTGAAGCGCGGTAAACGCCGCCTAAGTCTTCCATATGACAAAAACGCAAACCCCGATCATCAGTATTGGTGTGAAATAGTCGTATCGATAAAGTTGTCAGGTCGACCCTCTCCTGGACGAGGAGATGCACGGTCACTATCGCAAAAAAGACATCTTGAACACAATTCGCAACCCATATCTCAGCAGCATTGGCCTGTCTTACTGCTCGCGATAGGCGCTGATACTCTTCACTAAGGCCCGGGATAAAGTCCGGGCCATCATTTGATATTTGGATCGTCTTCCAATAGGTTTGCCTGCTTTTGAAGAAAATACCCTTTGTGCCGGTGGAATGGATTGGTCCGTGGGAGTAATCGTCGCAACATCCTATGACCATATCATCATGGTCAGATCCTGTTGTCTTAAACCACTGTCGAATGATACCCGCTACGGAATTTGATTGCGTGAGTATGAGCCTGCCACTCTTCGGTAAAGAGGGTACATCAAACACAATTTGGCCAATAGCTGTTTCGGTTTTGTTTCTGTTTGGGTCTACGACTCAATCCGCAGTGCAACGGGATCGCCGGTGACGACGCCGGTTGCGGGGAAGGCGGCGAGGGCGTCGTCCAAGGCGGCGCGGGTGGTTTTGTGGGTGACGAAGAGGACGGGAGCCTCGGGGGCTTCGTGCTGGTATTGGCGCATGCGGTCGATGCTGACACCAGCTTCGCCGAGGGCCGTGGCGACTTTGGCCATGGCTCCGGGTTTGTCGGACAGGGTCATGCGCAAGTAGTACGGGGCGGGTGCGGCGGCCTGGGCCGGTTTGGGCTGGGTCAGGCTGGAGACCGGCTGGCCAAAGGTCGGCACGGTCAGACCACGGGCCAGATCCATGACATCGCCCATCACGGCACTGGCCGTGGGGCCTTCCCCTGCACCAGCCCCGCGTAGGACGATCTGTCCCACGGCATCTCCTTCGAGAACGACCATGTTGGTGGCACCGTCCAATTGCCCCAGCGGGCTGGCCAGCGGCACCAAACATGGTGACATGCGTTGTTCCAGGCCGCGCGCGGTCGGCTGGGCCACCCCGAGCAGTTTGATCGCAAAGCCCATATCGGCGGCATGGCGGATATCATCGATGGAGACGCGTTCGATCCCCTCGATCTCGATCCCGGTGAAATCGGGCGTCGTGCCAAAGGCGACCGAGGCGAGCAGGGTCAGCTTGTGTGCCGCATCGATGCCCCCCACATCCAGGGTCGGGTCAGCTTCGAGATAGCCAAGCGCATTGGCTTCGGCGAAGACCTCATCATAGGGCAAACCGGCATCCCCCATACGCGTCAGGATATAGTTGCAGGTGCCGTTCATGACACCCATGACCCGGGTGATCTGGTTGCCAGCGAGCCCTTCGGTCAGGGATTTCATGACCGGGATGCCGCCTGCCACGGCGGCCTCGAACCGGATGGTGGCGTTTTGCGCTTCGGCACGTTCCGCCAGAGCCTGCCCATGGAGCGCGAGCATGGCCTTATTCGCGGTCACGACGGTCTTGCCCAGGTCCAGCGCGGCCTCGGTGGCGGCTTTGGCCGGACCATCTGCACCCCCCATCAACTCGACCAGGATATCCACATCATCGCGGCTGGCCAGGGCAACGGGATCATCCTCCCATCCGTAATCGCCCAGCGGTACGCCGCGATCCTTGTCGCGCGACCTTGCAGTGACGGCGGTAATCGCAACGGGGCGCCCCGCGCGGGTTTGCAGCATACCGGCCTGGCGGCGGACAATCTTGACGACCCCGGCACCGACGGTTCCCAGACCGGCAATGCCAAGGCGAAGGGGGGCGGTCATGGGCGGATCTCCGGACTGAATTGTGTTCGCGCGGCTTTAGCGCGCCGCGGCGCGGTCTGCAACGCTAGGGCCGGTCGGCCACGGCCTGATCCATGCGCGCGCGGTCCCTGTCTGACACGACGGGGCGGTTCAGTGCCGCACCCCGGGCCCGGGCCGCGGCTGCGCGCGCCTCGATCGCGGCGGTGGTATCCGGTGTGACGGTGGTGTTTGCCGCCTCGGCCAGAAGGGGATCGATATTAACGATCTGTGGAAAGGGTGCGGCCTGGCCTGCCAGGGTCACGGTCTGGTCAATGCTTGGGAACTGGGCGCATGCGCCGCAAAGGACAAGGCCGAAAAAGGCTACCACCTGGCGCATCATGGTCCGTCTCCTGAGGTTGACTTACCATAGTCGGCCCATCCCGCCGCGCAAGCCGACGATTTTCGATTGAATTGAACGGGCGTTCAGGAAACGATGCCCCATGGCACGCAAAACCGGCAGCTACGCGATATCGACACGCCCCAAGGTGCACCAATCGGCCCTGCGGCTGTTTGCGCAATATGGCTATGCCGCTGTTTCGATGCGCCAGATCGCGGCTGATGTAGGGGTGCAGGCGGGCGCGCTTTATACCTACACGCCCGACAAACAGGCCCTGCTTTTTGATCTGATGCGCGCGCATCTGGACGAACTGCTGGCCGCCTGGGCCACCGAGCCGCGGCCTGTGGGGGCCTTGGCGCGATTGGAAGGGTTTGTGCGGTTCCACATTCGCCACCATTTCGACCGGCCCGAAGCGGTGTTCGTGGCCTATATGGAACTGCGCAACCTGACGCCGGAAAACTATGCCCAGATCCAGCGCCTGCGCCGCCAGTACGAAGATGCGCTTGTGGATATCCTGGTCGATGGCCAGGCAGAGGGTTGCTTGACCGCCCCCGATACCCGGATTGCGGCAATGGCGATGATCGCGATGCTGACCGGCATCAACACCTGGTACCGCACCGATGGTCGATTAAGTCGCGCTGAGATTGGCCAGATGTACTGGGACATGGTGCAACGCGCCTTGGGCGTTCCGATGCCATCGGAGGCGGGCGCCGCGTTGACCCGCACCGGATAAGCCGCCTGAAAGTGCAGATCAGCTACAGGGGCTTTCAGGCCGCACTTTTGGAGAACGTTACCTGGTTGCGACCGGCGGATTTGGCCCGGTAGAGCGCGGCATCCGCCCGATCCAGCAGGTCCGCAATCTTGGGCTTGGTCGGACCCGGCATGGCCTGCGCCCCGTCAAAGATGGCGACTCCGATTGAGACGGTCTGATCAATGTCGATTGTCCCTTGCCGATCATTGGTCTGGGTGATGCGGATCGGATTTTCCTGAATAATCTCGCACAATCGTTCGGCGGCGATCTTGGCCTGCTTGGCGCTGGTGTCAGGCATGACGACCAGAAACTCCTCACCTCCGACCCGGGCCACCAGATCCACGCAGCGCAGATTTTCCTGCAGGCGATTTGATACTTCCTGCAACACTTCGTCACCGGCGCGGTGGCCATGCTTGTCGTTGACCAGCTTGAACCGGTCCAGATCCAGAACCATGACCGCGAATCGACGATGTGTTTCGCAGGCCCGCTCGTAAATCTCATCCAGATGAGACAAGGCATATCGCCGATTATAAAGACCAGTCAGACCGTCCGTCACGGCCATACGCAGCCCGTCTTTTACACTGCGGCGCAGCTGATCGGCCTGGCGTTTGCGCGCCATGTGAATGCGCAGCCGGTGGGCAAGTTCGTCATAATTCAACGGCTCGAACACAACGTCGGAGGCGCCCAGATCCAGGGCCATCGCGGCTTCGCTTTCGGCACCTTCCGGCACAACGATCACCGTGCGCGCATTGCGCAGCCCTGGGCGCGACCGCAATTCGCTGAGAAGGTGCAAACCATCCCGGGTGCGCTTTAGATCGGTGCGGATGACGAACACATCGGGCAGCCGTTCTTCGGGCAGATCCCGCAGCGCGCCGGAGCGTGTCATGATCAACCGCCGGTGTATCACCCGATCCTTAAGCGCATTGCGCCATTCCAGCGAAACGTGGGTATCTTCGGTGATCAGTGCAATTGTGCCAGGGGTTTCAAAGGCTTGTGGTTCTTCCTGGAATCCCAGCGCCTGGGTGGTGCCCTTGCGCAACGACAGCTCCTGCGCGATATCGCGGTTGCGCAAAACACTCCGTAGGCGCGCCATCAGGGTCATGTCGTTCAGTGGCTTGCACATGTATTCTTCGGCGCCGACGCGCAGCGCGCTCAACTTGATCTCGGGCGACATTTCCATGCCGGCCATCACGATGGGAATATCCGATGTGGACGGATTGTCCTTGAGTGCCCGACAGACTTCCAGCCCCTTGATATCGGGCAGATGCATATCCAAGACGATCAAATCCGGCTTTTCGCTCCGGGCAATTTCCAGAGCTTCAGCACCGGTGCTGGCTTGCAACACATCATAACAGGCAGATGCCAATTTAACTTTGAGGATAATGCGGTTTGTGGCAACCTGCTCGACGATTAGAACACGTCCGGCCATCCTATTCCTCCAGCGCTGTGATCCGCAAAAGATCACGAGGTGTTTCAATATGGATGTAAGTATCCCTTCAGATTGGTTAAAAAAGTCTTTCCGTGCAGGTAAAGGTAAACAGGGATGAAGCGGGAATCCGCCGAAACGCTCGCCCTTGAGGCGCTGACCTGGCTGGCACGCGATGATGAGCTGCTGCCGATGTTTTTCAACGCCACCGGAACGTCGGCCGATGATGTGCGCGAACGCGCGCAAGACCCCGTTTTTCTTGGCTCTGTGCTGGATTTCATCCTGATGGATGATGCTTGGATCACGGCATTTTGCGACGCCGCAGGCCATCCCTATGAGCGGCCGATGACGGCACGTGGTGTGCTGCCCGGCGGTGATCTGCCCCATTGGACATGACGTTGCATCAGGCGGCTTCAACCTCTGTCAACCTGCGCGGATTGATTTTTGACAAGGACGGGACGCTTTTTGACTATCAAAAGACGTGGGGCCCCTGGGCTGTCGCCTTTGTCGAAGAGATCAGCGGGGGTGATCACGACCTTGCCTTGGATCTGATGGACCGCCTGGGGCTGGATCCTGTCAATAAAGTTGTCCGCCCCGAAAGCCCCGCGGTGGCAGGCACGTTCGATCAGATCGTGGATTGCCTGCTTACGGGCCTGCCAAGCCATAACCGTACCGATCTGGTGCAGAAGATGATCGGTGCCTCGATGGACGCGCCCCTGGCGGAGGCCGTGCCGCTCAAGCCTCTCATGACCCGCCTGTGCGCGGCAGGGTACATCCTGGGTGTTGTTACCAACGATGCCGAACGCGCGGCCCATGCCCATTTGGACCAGGCGCAGATCACCGATCAGTTCGCGTTTGTCGCCGGGGCCGATAGCGGTGTCGGGGCCAAACCCGCGCCCGACCCCTGTCTGGCGTTCTGTGAGGCTGTTGGTCTGCACCCCCGAGAGGTCGCCATGATCGGTGACAGCACCCACGATTTGCATGCGGGGCGTGCGGCTGGCATGATATCCATCGGTGTTTTGACCGGCCCCGCGACCCGCGCCGATCTGACCCCCCATGCCGATATCGTTGTACCGGACATCGGTGCCCTGCCGGATCTTTTGGCTGGGCGCACCATGTGACCGAGCGCAGGTTTTTGGAAAACGACACGACATGTCGTATTCTGACGGCGGTTCGCCGCCTTGGCTCTGCAACGTGATCCCGGAACCCCAGGGAGATGGCGATGACAGGCACGGATCAGCAGCTAGCCGTATCAACGCGGCGTCGTCGCGCTGGCGGACGGGCCGGGAATGCCCGACGCAACTCTGCGGATGTCATTCAGCAGATGCCTTGGGATCCGCCCCGCAATGTTGATTGCCCGACGGAACCTTTGGATGGGGACGGGGTGGCGGCAATCCACGACACGGCGATGCGCATTCTCGAAGAAATCGGCATCGAATTTCTGAACCACGAGGCGCTTGATCTCTTCAAATCTGCTGGATGCACCGTGACCGGGACCAATGTTCGCATGGGGCGCGACTGGGTGATGGAAATGGTGGCACAGGCGCCTGCCCAGTTTACGCTGACCCCCCGCAATCCCGCCCGCGCCGTCACGGTTGGGGAGCGGGCGATGCTGTTCGGCAACGTTTCAAGCCCACCCAACTACTGGGACCGGGATGTGGGGAAGGTGCCGGGCACCCGTGCGCAATGTGCTGATCTGCTGAAGCTGACGCAGTATTTCAACTGCATTCACTTCGCCGGGGGCTACCCGGTGGAGCCCATCGATCTGCATCCCAGCACCCGCCATCTGGACGTTTTGTTCGACAAGCTGACGCTGTGTGACAAGGTCGTCCACGCCTATTCGCTGGGGCAGGAGCGTGTCGAGGATGTGCTGGAGATGGTCCGGATCGCGGCCGGGTTGGACCACGACGCCTTCGCAGCCCAACCGCACATGTACACCAACATCAATTCGACCTCGCCGTTAAAGCATGACGAACCGATGATCGATGGCAGCCTGCGCTGTATCCGGATGGGCCAGGCGGTGATCGTCACACCCTTTACCCTGGCAGGGGCCATGGCGCCGGTGACCATGACGGGTGCGATCGCGCTCTCACTGGCCGAGGCCCTGAGCGCGATCGCCCTGTTTCAATACGTGCGGCCTGGCACGCCCTGTGTCATCGGGACCTTCACGTCCAACGTCGATATGCGATCAGGTGCGCCTGCCTTTGGCACGCCCGAATACATGCGCGCGACCCAGATGACGGGGCAGATGGCGCGGTTTTACGGGCTGCCCATGCGGGCCTCGGGCTCCTGCGCGGCGAACGTCCCCGATGGTCAGGCCATGTGGGAAACCTCCAACGCGCTCTGGTCCGCCGTGCAATCGGGTGCCAACATCGTCTACCATGCGGCTGGCTGGTTGGAGGGCGGACTAATCGCCAGCCCGGCGAAATTTGTCATGGATTGCGAGATCATCCAGATGATCCAGCGCTATTTCGAGGCGTCCATTACCGATACGTCCCCCGATGCCCTGGCGCTTGAGGCGATCCGAGAGGTCGGCAGCATCATCCAATCGGGCGAGGCTGCGCATTTTCTGGACCGGGTGCATACCCAGCAGCGCTATGCCACCGCGTTTTATCAACCATTCGTGTCGGATTGGACCAATTTCGAAGGCTGGGATCTGGCGGGCGGTGTCTGGACGGCCGACCGGGCACATGACCTGTGGCGTCAGATCGTGGATAGCTTTGAGGCGCCGCCGATGGATCCGGCCATACGCGAAGAACTGGCGGATTTCGTCGCACGTCGGAAATCCGAAGGCGGCGCGCCGACCGACTTCTGAAGGTGTTGTTCTCAGATCAAGGATCCAGGCGCGGCGGGAGCTCTCTTTTCGGGCTGTGTGATGCGCAGAACGTGCGCATGGTCTGTCGTGGTCCTGCGCCCGGCCCAAACTGTGATGGCTGAATAGCACCCCTCGGATCAGCTTTGGGTCTCAAGATCAAATTCAGCATGCTAAAAGGTTGGCGGCTGACAATGCGGCAGAATGATCGTCCCGTCGGCAGGCGCACTCCCCGAAACCATGATCGCGTCGCCATGGGGCTGCGCCAGAACATGGCGGACGATTGGCCGGAGCCAATACTTCAGCGCTATAGCGACAGCCAATACGTTCCAGGCTGCATGTGGATTGAATATGTCCTCCCTTGGCGTAAAGGCGGTTTTACCAAAGTCCGGCGTCCCAACGGGTCGTGCCGGATGACTGTCTATTGTTGCCTTCGACTGGGGATGCTGGCGCGCATGCCGCTATCTTCCAATCCTTATCTAAACCCTTGTGCATCATAACCGTGGTTGATTGACCGACAGTCATTTGCAAATCAAACGATCAGAGAGGCTGGGCAACCACTCGATGTCAGGCAAGCTGCCGAGCAATGCTTGCGCGGCGATACCAAACAGATTGAGCAGTCGCAGACACGATGTCGTTTGACATTCATGCCATCCTTTGTCTCTCCAATCAGAAGCTGAGACCCCCTTTTTGACCCCCGGACTGATCGCGATACGGTCTACATTCGAACAGCGTGTGTCCGCAGCTCGACCGTAGGAACAAATGCTGGCACAAGTGGCAAAGCGGTCTTTTGTTCGATGTGTGAGCCACCAGACCTGTGATGATACGCGCAGGAACGCTTGTTCTCACGCCATCATTCCCAATGATGGTAAAACGTCTTGTGTGGCCCACTTTCCTTGGGCGCGTCGCGGCAGCGCAAGCCGTTGCGATTGAAAAATACCGCTTAACACGCGTCCATCATCCCTTTGAAACAGTATCGCGCAATTCCCTGTCGCGCGGTGAACACATGACTTTCCGACTGATTTCGGACAGAAGTGTTTCAGAAGTGTCCTCCGCAGATCATTGAACCAGTAGGCATCACGCGCATCGCTGTTCGGCCATCTCAGCATAAAGCCATCGCGAAACCGAAGACACTTCACCCGGGTAAGTAACAGGTCACAGCGCGGTCGAGATCTAACGTCTCCCTTGTCGGCGGCATCATATGCGCCGACTTGAGATGGTTCGGCGGAATTCGGGACAAGGCAATAACTGTCACCTTTGACGGAATGTCAGTAAGCAGCCGGGCCGGCTGCAACATGTCAGCGGTTGTTGCCGGAGGCCGCTGCGCGTTGCGCCTCACTTTCCACGAAATCCTCAAGCCCTTCGCGGTAGATCGTGGCCTGGCCGCGCCCGCCATATTTGGAGGCATAAAGCGCGGTATCCACCTCTCGCATCATGCGCTCGGACGTGGTCTCCGCCGAGCGTTCGGCGACGGAGATGCCGATGCTGCCTGAGATCCGGCAAACCTCCCCCTCAAACGGGATCGGTTCCTCCAGCCGTTTGATCATCCGGTTTGACAGGCGCATCAGATCCTCGTGGTTTGTCAGGCGGCTGAGGATGATCATGAACTCATCCCCCCCGATCCGCGCCACCCGGTCGCTCGCCCGCGTCTCCGTTCGCAGGTGATCCGCAACGGTTTTCAAAACCATGTCGCCTGCCGCATGGCCCATCGTATCGTTCACCGCTTTGAAGTAATCCAGATCGATCTGCATCAACGCAAACTCGGATCCACGCATCAGTCCATCTGCCAGGGCCGTGTCCAGTGATCGGCGATTTGCCAGCCCCGTCAGATCATCGGTCATGGCCTGCTCTTCTGCGGTGAGCTTGGCCGTTTGCAACCGATCATTCAGGCGCTTTTGTTCGGTCTGTGCCGCAGACTTCGCTTCAATCAGATACAGCATCTCGACCGTCAGGTCAGTTGCGGCGAAGTCACCGCAGGTCAGATCGAAGGTCTGGACCGCATCCACCACCGAGAACCCGAAGGACAGGTTCAACAGCACCTCATCGCGGCCTTGGAGCGGAACGGCCAGGCCGGTCATCGGAAGATGGCGGGCATGGCGCAGACGCAGCTTGATGCGACCCTGCATGGCTGTCGTCAGATCCGCGATATCGTTGAATGTTCGAGGGCGCAGAATGTCAAAGAAATCGCGAATGTCACTCCCTTCGATCTCTGGCCCCAGGCCAAGCTTGCGCAGGGTTGGCCCTGTGCCGACGATGACGCCAGAGGGAGAGACTACGACATGCAGCGGCATCAACCGGCTAATCGTGGCATCGCAGAATGCAGTATAGGGAGCGGCGGCCCCTGCCGTCACGGGTTTGGAGATCACATTCATACCGCTTTTTCCTTGATCTGCGTGCGGGCCAGGGAAAAGGCGTTGCCCTCGGCAAAGGCGGCATCCAGCAGATTGATCGCCAGGATAACGCCGGCCTCGGGATCGACCTTGTGGTCGATAAAGACCAGCGCCCCGTAATCATCGGCCAAGGCCCGCAGGATCCCCATCAAGACGAACCCGAATTCAGGATCGGCTTCCGACAGCGTTACCTCCACTTGGTTCGGGCCGGGCTCCACCGTATCCAGCCGGGGAAACTGCAGATCTGGCACGGCGAGCCGCACCCGGTCCGGCAGGTCGTCGAGAGAGTTCAAGAACTCCTCAAATGTCTCCCCCGCAAAGCGAAGCAGCCGACGAATGGCGCGGGTATTGCTGTGGGTGATCAGATAAGTGCCCACATCCTCCAGAACGGCAGGTCGACTTTTGTCCAGATGCAACGCGACCATATCCAGCATCCGGTGGGTCACCTGATCATCGTATTCCAGCATCGCCTCGAACCCCAGAGCCGGTAGATGCGCATCCCGCGCAACCGTATCCCAGGTGGATTGGCCATAGTTGTCTCTTATGAAACACTGGATCGATCTGTTGATGAGCCCATGCATGTGCGGCATCCGTTTCAAGTTGCCGCATCATAGGCCAAGATTTCTTAACAACACCGAAACAAGAAGAGATAGGGGACGGATCAACGATCCGGATGTTCACCGGTCACGCCGTCCCCACAGCTGCCCGGACGGGGGTCATATCGTCGGGGCGTTGCGCCAGGTAATCCATCAACTGCCGTTGGATCTGCGCGACGCATGGGCTGCCATAAAGATTGGTCAGCTCATGTGGGTCAGCTGTCAGATCGTAAAGCTCACCGACATTGGACTGCAGATCCATGGTCAATTTGTGGGTCTTGGTGCGCACCGTGCGCAAGGACAGGCCAACACCGACGCGCCCCGGCAACAGCTCCCATTCCGACAGCGCGTGGCTACGCGTGTCAGGCTCTCCCCTCAGCAGCGGCAGCAGGCTCTGCCCGTGCTGGGGTAACGCTGGTTCGGCCCGCGCCATCTCAAGAAAGGTGGCCGACAAATCCAAGGTCGAAACCGGTTCGTCACATCTGGTCTCTGGGGTGATCCCGGGCCCGCGCACGATCATCGGAACGCGCAACAATCCATCAAATGGCATCGGCCCTTTCAGCAGCAAACCGTGATCCCCCAACCAATCACCGTGATCGGAGATATAGATCACATAGGTGTTGTCGCGCAGGCCCGCCTCGTCCAGGGCGATCAGGATCCGGCCCACATTGTGGTCGATCAACGCGATCTGGCCATAGGTATTGGCAATGATCTGGCGCAACTGGGCGTCCGATTGTGGTGCGATGCGGCTGAATGCCTGGCGGATTGCGGCATTTTCTGGCGATCCCTCAGGGTCACCTTCCAGCGCGGCCTGATACCACCACGGGCGGCCTGACAAATCGCGCGTGCGATGGGGCGGCAGATCCACATCCGCGGGATCATGCAGGCGCGACCAGGGCTCAGGCGCGTCAAAGGGATGATGCGGATCGGGAAAGCTGATCCAGGTGCAAAACGGCGTGTCATCGCGGCGTTTCAGCCAATCAATGGCCCGGTCAGCAGTCCAGGTGGTGTTGTGCCAGGCCACTGGCAGCTGCGAATGCCAGGTTTGCGCGGCTCCGGTCTGTTGCGCCTTCCCCGCGCGATAAGCTGCATTCTTGGCCGCCCCGCGCCCATCGGCATAGAGCCAACGCTCATAATGCAGACCGCGCGGCGGCGCCTCGGGGAGGAACCAGTTATGGCCGATCAGCATCATCTCGGCATGGTCAAAACCCATATAGGGCCCGATCCAGTCGGGCGCATAATCCGCCGATGACATGACATTCTCGGGCGATCCGGTCGGCGCGGTGGTGTGATAGGTCGCAAAATGCGCCTTGCCGAACAATGCGGTGTCATAACCCGCGGCAGAGAGCTGGCCGGCAAAGCCCCGCGCGCCAATGTCAGGGTCCAGATCGATCCCGTTGTCATGCACGCCGTGGGTTCGGCATAACTGCCCCGTCAGGATAGAGGCGCGCGCCGGTTGGCACACCAATGAGGGCGCGATACACGCGCTGAAATGCAGACCGTCCCCCGCCAGTTGATCCAGATGCGGGGTCTTCACGCGCCGCCCGGCAAAGCCAAAGCAATCGGCCCGTTGCTGGTCGGCCGAGATCAGAACAATGTTGGGGCGGGTCATGACGCGGTGGTGGGTCGACGATACTGGGCTAAGACAATCACACTGATAGACATGACAACAAATATGGCAGAAATTGGGCTTGTCGCCAAGAAAAACGGGTCATTGCCCGTTGCCGCATAGGCTTGTCGCGCCGTTTCCTCCAGCCGACCGCCCAGGATGAACGCGATGACAAAGGGCAGGGGAGAGATATCAAGCCGCCGCATCACATATCCCAGGATCCCAAATCCGATGACGAACCACAGGGCGGCCATCCGCGTTTCCTGAACATAGATCGAGGTCAGGGTGAGCATCAGAACGACGGGCAACAGGATGTGTTTGGGGATACGGGTCATGATCGCCATGGATCGCATGACCGTGCCGCCGACGGTCCAGTTGATCAGATTGGCCAGCAACATGGTGGCGAATAGGCCAAAGGCGATGATCAGTTCTGGGTTCACGGCATCCTGATTGTACCGAAAGACGGCTGGCCCCGGGTTGAAGCCCCCAATGGAGTCCGCCGCGAGGATCAGAAAAACTGCCGCGGCATTGCCGGGGATCCCGAGGGACAGAACCGGGATTAGATTGGCGCCTGACACGGCGGAATTGGCGGCCTCGGTCGCGGCGATGCCTTCGGGGGCGCCTGTGCCAAAGGCGCGCGCATCGGGGGCCTTGCGGGCATGACGTCGTTTGCCAGCCGCATGGCCCAGTGTGGCGGCCAAGGTCGATCCGATGCCGGGCAAGGCGCCCACGGCGGTGCCGATCATGGCCGACCGCGCGATATGGGGCAAAAGCGGGCGCCGATCCTGCCAGGGCAGATGACGGATCTTGTCGTTGCCGGGTGGGCCGGGAGGGGCGTGGCCGGGTAGAGTTGGGCGCCCATACCCGCTGCGCGCCAGATCCTCCAATCCGCGAAAGACCTCCCCCAGGATCAGCACGCCAAGGATGACCGCCACCGCCGGAAACCCCTGCGCCAGCATGTCGGTTCCCAGGGACAGGCGGGGGTAAAAATCTTCTCCCGTTCCTATGGCGGCAACAAAAATGCCCAACCCTGCGGATAACAGCCCCTTGGCCACCGATCCGCCGATCACCGCTGCGATGAATGAAAGCGACAGGATCAGCAGCGCGGTCTTTTCTGGCAGGTCCAGATAGCGTTCGACCAGGGTCGCCAGAAACGGCGCACACAGGATCAGCACCAGATCAGAGAACGTGTCGCCGCTGGCAGAGCTGAAATGCGCGACCTTCAACGCCCGGCGCGCCTCGCCCCTTTTGGCCATGGGATACCCGTCCAGCGTGGTCAGATAGGCGTCGGGCGTGCCCGGCGTGTTGAACAGGATGGCAGGGACGGCCCCGCCCACCGTTGCCCCCTTCATGATCCCGATCAGGCATCCCATCACGGGCAGCAATGCATCGGAGGAAAACCCGAAGATCGAGATCAGGATAGGCAGGCTGATCGCCATCGCCATCGGGCCGCCCAACCCCGGTGTCGCCCCCACGAAGATCCCGTTCAGAAACCCGAACAGCACCATCGCAATCGTGGCCGAGATGCTGAGCCCAAAGATGGAAAACAGGACAGGCCCCTGGAATACCGCCAGAACCCCTGCCCAAGCATAGTCCAGCAGATCCATCCCTAGACGTCACCGTTGGGGGGCAAAAGCAGATCGTCAAACGGCAGGTCATAGATCAGGATCAGCCCGCCCGCCACGGTCAGCGCCACCAGGATACCGCGCACCGACAGCCGCCGCTCCACCACGGCGATCAGACCCGCAACAATGGCGATACTGCCGGTGATCAGGCCCAGATGTTTCCAAGGGGCCGTGTCGCGCAGCAACCGGTACTCGACACCATCGACCCACAGCCACGCCATGACCGGCCCGGTCCAGCGGATCAAGGCAAAGCCGAGAACCAGGATCCCGCAGATCCCCGCGAGCCAGCGCAGATGGGCAGGGCTCAGCGCCGGTCCGCCTGGCTCGACCAGCAGCAGAATGCCGGATACCAGCATCAGGATCGCCGCCAAGCTGGGCTCCATCGCGTCGCCGATTGTCACCTTGCGGCGGACCTGTTCCAGAATGCCGCTTTCCGTGTCCAGCGGGATCCAGACCAGCAGCACGATCAGCGCCAGGGCAATGACGACCAGCCCCAGCACCGTGTTGGCATTCACGTCCCTACCGGTC
This sequence comes from Actibacterium sp. 188UL27-1, assembly GCF_016901225.1. Taxonomy (GTDB): domain Bacteria; phylum Pseudomonadota; class Alphaproteobacteria; order Rhodobacterales; family Rhodobacteraceae; genus 188UL27-1. The sequence continues at coordinate 94,193 of NZ_JAFEUL010000015.1, forward strand.
ATGGAGGGCGGCCCGCTATTCCGAGGCAGCCTCCAGCAGGCCACCCGCCGCGTCATATCCGTCCTGCAGCAGCGTTTGCAGGTCATCGCCGCTGATCACGGCTGGTCCACCAAAGGCCTTGCCGATCATGGTGCCTGCCTTGCTCTCCGGGTCATTTACGATCTGGGCAATGGCCTCGCTCATCGCGGTTTTGGCCTCATCGGGCAGGCCCTTGGGGGCCACGAAAACGAAATAGCCATCCGCGTCGAATGGCACGCCCAGATCAGCAATCGCCGGTGCCTCGGGGGTTTGCTTCAGGGGGCGCGACATGGCCGAGGCCAGGTTGACCAGGTCACCCGCCGCGACGCCATTGGTCTGAATGCCGGCCATGAATCCAACATCCATATCGCCCGCCGTGACGCCATCCAGAACGGCCTTGCCCCCTTTGACCTCAATAATATTGAAATCAACGCCCTGCGATTGACCTAAAAGATACGCCAAATCAGCCAATTTGGGCGACATTACCCCAAAGCGTATTGGTGTCCCGTCCTTGGCTGCAGAAATCATCTGATCCCACGCTGTCCACCCCTTGCTTGCCGGAGCAACAATCCCCATTTGAAAACTGGCGGTCGTGGTTAGGGCAGTAAAGTCCGCCGGGGTTAACGGTGTTTTTGCTGCCGCCATGTTGTAGCCAAGGCTTTCTGTAACCAGCATTCCGATGACAGTGCCATCCGCTGGGGCCTCAGCCAAAGCCGTAGCTAAGGTTAGTCCACCTTTTCCAGTGACCTGTTCGGGAATGATCTTCCATCCCAGACGTGTTTCCAGGTCTTCTGCGATGAGACGGGCTTGGGTATCGGCACCGCCACCTGCGCGAAACCCGATCATCAGTTTCACAGGGCCAGGTGGGGTCCAATCCGCGGCAATCCCTGCGGTTGCCATAACACTAACACCGAATGCTGCAACAAGACGCTTGAGTAAAGGTTTCATAAGGTGACCCTCCCGCGGGTGTTGGACTTTGGGTTCGTATGCATCCGTTGACACATCAAGGAGCAGACTATTCACTCATAAAAGCACAAGAAAATGCTGACGATGAAAAATAATCACATGCCAGACGAAAACAATATAGCCGACATGGTCCGCCCAACCGAGGTGAAGCATTTCGTAACATACACGATGGCGCGGGTGCAGGCAAAGCTGAATGCCCAGGGCGCGGCGATCTTAAAGCGTCATTCCAAGCTGTCGCTGGTGCAGTGGCGGGTGATCGCACTGCTAGCTTCGGGCAATTGCGACAGTCTGACGACGCTTTGCCGCCTGTCGGGTATGGACAAGGGCCAGGTCAGCCGCAAGCTGACGCAACTGGTATCTGACGGGCTCGTACGGTCACGCCTGGATGAGGAAGATCACCGTTCCCAGAAACTGTCGCTCACGGATGAGGGGCTGGTCCTTTACGATCGGATCCTGCCGATCATGCGGTCACGTCAGGCCCATATCACCGGCGAGATTTCGCAGGATGAACTGGCAATCCTGCTCGAAATGCTGGGCCGGATCGAAACAGCAGCGGATCGTCGTGATTTCTAAAGTTTAGGTTCTGGAACGCGTTGATGGGTAATCTGTTGGTGTTGATGTCCGACGAACATCAGGCAAGGGCCATGGGATGTGCCGGTCATCCCTTCGTCCAGACCCCCAACCTTGATGCGTTGGCGGCCCGCGGTCTGCGGTTCACCAATGCCTACACGCCGTCCCCCATTTGCGTACCGGCCCGATCCAGCTTTGCGACGGGGTGCTATGTCCACCAAACCCGCCTATGGGACAATGCGATGCCCTATGACGGCACTATTGCGGGCTGGGGCCATGTCCTGCAGCGGCAGGGGGTCTGCGTCGAATCCATCGGCAAGCTGCATTATCGCTCGGCGGAGGATCCCGCAGGCTTCGACCGCGAACACCTTCCCATGATGGTTGCGGATGGCGTGGGCATGGTCTGGGCCTCCATCCGCAACGAGGATGAGCGGCTCACCGACCGCCCCCGTATGCTGGGCGACTATATCGGCCCCGGGCACAGCACCTACACCGATTACGACGCCGCGGTCGTTGAACGCACAGTGCGCTGGCTGGCAGAGGCGCCGGATCAGGACTGGTGCCTTTTCGTGGGACTTGTCGCACCGCATTTCCCTCTGGTGGTCCCGCAGCGCTATTTTGACCAATACCCGGTCGATGATCTGCCACAGCCAAAGCTGCATCCGGCCACGGGATATCGCCAGCATCCCTGGATTGTCCGGCAAAACGCCATCATGGATACCGAGGCGCAGTTTGAAAGCCCGGAGGAGCGTTTGCGCGCCATGGCCAGCTATTACGGGCTGGTCACGTGGCTTGACGACAATATCGGCAAGATCCTCGACGCGCTCGATCATGCGGGATTGGCCAACGACACCACCGTCGTCTATACCTCCGACCATGGCGAAAATCTTGGTGCGCGCGGCCTTTGGGGGAAATCCAACATGTACGAGGAAAGCGCGGCGGTCCCGTTGATCCTGTCCGCGCCCCAGTGCCCGACCGGGACATGCGAGACACCGGTCAGCCTGATCGATCTCAGCCAGACAATCGCCGACACGTTCGGTGCGGCCCTGCCGCCCGCCAGCCCGGGGCGGTCGCTGCATGCCATCGCAGCGGAACCGGCCGATCCCGACCGCATCGTGTTCAGCGAATATCACGCGGCGGGCGCTGTCTCTGGCGCATTCATGCTGCGCAAGGGGCGGTGGAAGCTGATCCACTATGTCGGCTTTGCGCCTGAGCTTTTCGATCTGCAGAACGATCCGGACGAACGGATGGACCGCGCCGCCGATCCCCACTGTGCCGCGATCCTCGCCGATCTGATGGTGGCCTTGCACCGGATTTGCGACCCCGAACAGGTCGATGCCCTGGCCCATCAAGATCAGGCCGCGATGATCGCGCGATCTGGCGGGCGGGAGGTTGCCCTGACCCTTGGTGCCCCTGCGGCCACACCTCCGCCCCGGTTCACACCATGAAATTGACCTTTCTGGGGACGGGCACACCGGAACCTTATCTGCGCCGCGCATCATCCGGGTATCTGATCGAACACGGTGCTGACCGGATCCTCTTTGATTGCGGTGGCGGCGTGTTCGACAGGCTGCTCCAAGCCGGGCATCTGCCCCAAAACATCACCCATCTGGTCTTCTCGCACCTGCATTCCGATCACATGATGGATTATGCCCGCCTCGTCCACGCGGCGTGGGATGCCCGCGGCGTGCCGCTCAAGGTCTTTGGCCCGGCCCCCATGGCCCGGATCACCGAACAACTCTTTGGCCGGGACGGTGTGTTTGGCGACGACCTGCGCGCCCGCACCCAAACCGAACCCAGCCAGCAGATCTGGCTGGCGCGCGGCGGTACCCTGCCGCGCCGATGGCCCACGCCCGAGGTGGTCGAGATTGCCCCGGGTGACACCATTGCCGAGCCGGGTTGGAAACTCACCGCGGTAGAGGTGCCCCATGCCCAACCGGCCCTGATCTGCCTGGGCCTGCGCCTTGAAGCGGGTGACAAGGTATTCGCCTATTCCGGCGATGCGGCCCTGTGTGACGGGATGAAACAGTTGGCGGCCGATGCCGACCTTCTGTTGCACTGGTGTTACCGGATGGATGGAGAGGCGCTGCACCCCGCGCTCGATCCCATGGCACCCACCCCGGGGCAGATTGCGGCCATGGCCAACGCGGTCGGGGTCAAGCGTCTGCGCCTGACCCATATCCGCCCCCATATGGACCAGCCCGGCCACCACCAGGCCATGCTCGCCGCCGCCCGGCAGGTCTTTGACGGTGACCTGGCCATCGCCGAAGACCTCGACCAGATCACGCTTTAGGCCGGGGTGTCGCTCGGGGGTGACGGTTGCGGCACGCCCGGCCCCATGCCCATGTTCTTCACCAATGAAGAGGCCATTCAGGACCCTGTGACCGGGAACCCGGCCACAGTGGTTGCGGCACCGGATGTGGGATCGACAATGATCAGCTCATTGAGTTCTTGATGGCGATCAGGGGCAGACCAGTGAACCCTCTGGCACCGATAGCGCGGGTGCGCCGGGGCAAATTGGCGGTGATGCTCTCAAGCATACTGGCGTTCCACCGGGCGCCACAGTCATCCGCGATACTCCGCAGCTTGATGATCGAGAGAGGGCGGGCGGCCATGGCCACTCGGAGAGCGGCGCATGGTAAGACATCAAAGTAGGTTCGGGCAAAGCCCCCTGGGAGTCCCATGACCGCCGTACCGAGTTCGGGTTCTCTGGCGCTGCGACCGATATGGATCAGAATTTTTCTGCGGATTACGAGGTTCAGGAGGCCGATAACTCCACCATCTTTCAGGTGCTGAGCATGGGGGAACGCGGCAATCAAAATGATAAGGCGCATCCGGAAGTATTTGTGACCGCCACCAAGAAAGGTGATGACATCGTTCTGGAAAACAAGCGAAACGGTACATCTGAAGAGATTGCCCGCGCTCCCGCGGGGGCCGAGTTCCAGCTTGACGCCAAGATGCTGAAGGACCGCAACGGCAAGGCTGAGATCACGGTCAGCTTCGGTGGTGAGGTGGTCGGATTTTACAAATCGGATGAATTCGAATTCGGTTATGGTCAGAAAACAAGCCGCGACATGCGGTTCGGCGCTTATGATCACGGAGACAGCGACACCGTCATGAGCCTCGCAAATCCGGTGACGTGGAAATCATCATTCGCTTCGTGACCGGGCAAAGGAAGTGCCGATAAACGGATGCTCCAACCATTTGAGGGACGCGGGCATTCCGGTGTTTTGTAAGTGTTGCTGGCACCCCAGCCTGAGCCAGCGCAGCCCTGCATTCAGGGCTCAGGTGCTTTCTTTGATCCACTGAAATGAGCCACTCCATCCCGACGCAATGCCCGTGAAAAACTGGCATCAATGTCGGGCTTGGCCTAAATCGGATCCCGTCAAACGAACATGCGCGTCAGGCGGCAGAGAACCCCTGGTCCAGGGCCGCCACAATTTCATTCACCTGCTCGGCGGTCAGGATCAAAGGCGGCGACATGTAAAGGTTGACCCCCGACAGGCGCACCATGACCCCGGCCTGGTAGGTCGCCTCATGGACCCGGCCGATTGTCTTGGCGTCGATCGGGGTCTTGCGGTCGCGGTCGCTGACCAGTTCCAGGGCGCACATCAGTCCGTGGCCACCGCGCACATCCCCGATCAGGTCATGCTTGTCGTAAAGCGTCTTTAGCCCGGCAAACAATTCCGCCCCGCGGGCGGCGGCATTATGATGTACGTCCAGCCGTTTGGTTTCAGCCAAACAGGCCAGGGCGGCGGCCGCACCCACGGGATGGCCCGAATAGGTGTAGCCATGGCCGATCATGGCCTTGCCCGTCTCGTCCCCTTCGAACACGCTCGCGACGGCCTCACCGATCATCACTGCGCCAAACGGGAAATAGCCATTGGTGATGGCCTTGGCGGTACACATCATGTCGGGCTGTACGCCCCAATGGCGCGACCCGCTCCAATCGCCGGTGCGGCCAAAGCCGGTGATGACCTCATCCGCGATCAACAGGATGCCATGGCGGTCACAGATCTCCCGCACGCCGGGCATAAAGCTTTCATGGGGCGGGATAACGCCACCGGCGCCCAGCACCGGCTCCATGATGAAGGCCGCAATCGTGTCTGCGGACTGGAACGCAATCTCATCTTCAAGCGCGGCCAGGCAAAGCTGCGCCAACCGCGCGGGGTCGCTTTCATTGAACGGGTTGCGATAGGGGTAGGGGGCTGGGATGTGGTAACAACCGGGCAAAAGCGGCTCATAGGGCGCGCGAAAATTCGCATTGCCGTTGACCGACGCGCCGCCGAACTGCGTGCCGTGATACCCTTTTTTCAGGCTCAGGAACTTGATCCGCCCGGGATCGCCGCGCAGCTTGTGGTATTGCCGCGACAGCCGCAACGCCGTCTCGACCGAGTCCCCCCCGCCCGAGGTAAAGAATGACCGCACCATCCCGTCGGGGGCAAAGAAATCGGCCAGCACCTCCGACAGCTCGATAATCGCGTCGTTCGTGGTGCCCTTGAACGTCGAATAAAACGGCAGCCGGTCCATCTGCGCCGTGATCGCATCCTTGATCGGTTGGCAGGAAAACCCCAGATTGACGTTCCACAAACCGCCCACCGCATCGATGACGGTGTGCCCGTCAATATCGGTGATGGTGCTGCCCTCCGCCTCCACCACAATCTTGGGCGGCTGGGCGTGCATCTCGGCCGGATGCGCCATCGGGTGCCACATCTTGCGCGCATTCATTTCCTTCAGGAAGTTGGAATCTTTCATGGCCGCTCTCCCTACTTTTGTTGGCAAAGCTTAGCCGCACGGGGTCTCAAAATCCAACGCATTGCGTGCTGTGACCTGTCCTTTTGCCCTTGCATTCGGCCCGGCTCCTGTAACTTTGTCGGTGCGCCCGCAAGAAAGGCATCCCATGACCCCTGATCTGGAACAGCCCACCGTCCATCCCGCCGATGTGGAGGCCGCGTTTGACGTGATCGCCCCCCATATCCGCAAGACACCCGTTCTGGCGGTGGACCCCGCGGATTTCGGTTTGGCCGCCGGCGCGCCGCTGCAGTTCAAGCTGGAATTTCTGCAGCATTCCGGCTCCTTCAAGGCCCGCGGCGCCTTGACCAACCTGCTGACCCGGACCGTGCCCCAGGCTGGCGTGGTCGCCGCATCCGGTGGCAATCACGGTGCGGCCGTGGCCTTTGCCGCGCGACATGTGGGCCATCCGGCAAAGATCTTTGTTCCGTCCGTGGCACCCGATGGCAAAAGGGACCGGATCCGCGGATACGGTGCCGATCTGGTCATCGCCGGTGATCTTTATGACGATGCCCGGGCCGCCAGCCAGGCTTGGGCACAGCAGACCGGCGCGCTGGCGATCCATGCCTTTGATCAACCAGAAACCCTTGCTGGCCAAGGCACCGTCGCGCTGGAATTCGCTGAACAGGCGCTGCTCGACACGATCCTGGTCGCCACGGGCGGCGGCGGTCTGATCGGTGGCATGGCAGCCTACCTGCAAGGCCGGACCAAGTTGGTCAGTGTGGAGCCTGAGGCCGCCCCGACCCTCGCCCATGCCCTCGCGGCGGGCGGGCCAGTCGATGCTCCGGCCGGTGGCCTTGCCGCTGACAGCCTCGCCCCGCGCCGTATCGGAGACCGGGCCTATATTCTGGCCGCGGCCCATGTCTCCGAGGCTGTGCTGGTCCCGGATCCGGCCATCCGCGATGCGCAAATCGCCCTGTGGCAGACGCTGCGGATCGTGACCGAGCCCGGCGGGGCCGCCGCCTTTGCCGCGCTGTTGTCCGGCGCCTACAGGCCCGCCCCCGATGAACGGGTGGGGATCCTGCTTTGCGGGGCCAATACCGATGCCGTCACATTGCAGGAATAACCGATGGACTGGGATACATTCGAACATTGGAGCCTGGAATTTGCCCGCTGGTCCCGCCGCTACCGGGAGAGCTTGCGCGACCGGCCTGTCCGCCCGCCGCTGCATCCCGGTGCGACCCTGGCCCAATTGCCAGCGACCCCACCCGAACAGGGTGAAGACATGGCCACGATCTTTGCCGATTTCGAAAAGATCATCCTGCCCGGCATGACCCATTGGCAGCACCCACGTTTCTTTGCCTATTTCCCGGCCAATGCCGCCCCGGCCAGCGTGTTGGCTGAACAACTCGCCAATGCCATGGCCGCCCAATGCATGCTCTGGCAGACCTCGCCCGCCGCGACGGAGCTTGAAACCCGCATGATGGAATGGCTCGGCCAGGCCGTCGGCCTGCCCAACATGTCAGGTGTCATCCAGGACAGCGCCTCCAGCGCGACCTTGGCCGCCGTTCTGGTCATGCGCGAACGCGCCTTGGATTTCCAAGGGAACCGCACCGGTTTGGCAGGGGCGCCACGTCTGCGGATCTATTGCTCGGACGGGGTGCACAGTTCCATTGACCGTGCGCTTTGGGTGTCCGGCATCGGTACCGATAATCTGGTCCGGGTGCCAGCCACAGGTCCATTGGCGGGCATGGACCCGCCCGCCCTGGCGCAGGCCATCGCCCGTGACCGCGCCGCGGGCCACACACCCGCTGGCGTAATTCTGTCTGTCGGCGGTACCGCGATTGGTGCCACCGATCCCATCGCCGCCTGTATCGAGGTCGCAAAACAGGCCGATCTTTACACCCATATCGATGCGGCCTGGGCCGGGTCGGCCATGATCTGTCCGGAGTTCCGGCACTACTGGACTGGCGCTGAAGGCGCGGATTCCCTCGTCTTCAATCCCCATAAATGGCTGGGTGCCCAGTTCGATTGTGCCGCCCATTTCGTGGCCGATCCTGACAGCCTCCGGCGCACCCTGGCCATCAACCCGGACTTTCTGCAGACGCCGGGGGCCGAAGGGAGCGTCGATTATTCCGAATGGTCGATCCCCCTGGGCCGTCGGTTTCGCGCGCTCAAACTGTGGTTCCTGCTGCGGGTTGAGGGGGTAGAGGTCCTCCGCACCATGATCCGCACCCACGTGACCTGGGCCAAGGGTCTGCATGATCGCCTCGCAGCCTTACCGCAGATCACGATCCAGACCGCCCCCATGCTCTCCCTCTTCACCTTCCGTCACAATGAGGGCGATGCCGCCACGGCAGATCTGTTGAACCGGATCAATGCCGATGGCCGCATCTACCTGACCCAAACCACAGCCACGGGCCACACCGTGATACGCTTCCAGGCGGGCTCTTTCGAGATGACCCAGGCCGATGCCGACACGGCCTATGACGTGATAGCAGAGCTATCTGCCTAGATTTGCGGGGGCTTTGGTTTGGGTAACGAGGGCATCGCCCTCCCGGGGTGGGGGGGCGGGCGATGCCCGGCCTGTCAGCCGGGCGGACCTTCTGGCCAGCGCGTCTACCCAATTCCCAACGGCAGAGCCGTGCTGTTCTTGTGATGCCGCAGCACCAACTGGCTGGAGGAGGAGGCGACACTGGGATGGGCCAAAAGCTGATCCATCAGGAACCGTTCGAAATCCGCCACCGTCCGGCTGCGCAAGACCAGCATGTAATCCTGCTCACCGGTCACCGCAAAGCATTGCAAGATCGTGTCATGCAAATCGACAAACGCCTCAAAAGCTCGCCGTGTCTCGGGCGTTTGCGAACTGATATTCACATGGACCAGCGTACACACCCCCAGGCCCAGCTTTTCGGGGTCGAGCAGCGCAACACGGTCCCGGATCACCCCGGCGGCCTCAAGGTCCTGCATCCGGCGCCAGACAGTGGAGGCTGACAGATGCGTCGCCTCCGCCAGCTCTTTCAACGAAAGCGTCGCATCGTTTTGCAGTGTGGTGAGGATCCGGTGGTCAGCTTGGCTGAGTGATTGCGCATTTTCTTTCATATCAGCGATTATACTGGAATATCCTGATCAAAAAAAGAATGATCACGCTCTATTTCGAAGCACATTCTAAGTAATTTCGGGCCAAGCTCTGCCAACGATCAGATAGAGGAGCCGCAGATGACCCGGCCCGCTGAAAAGAACCGCTACGCCAACGCGCCCCGCAATGCGGACTACACGATTGACCAGATGTGGCACAGCTACAGCGCCGCGGAACATGACCGCTGGGATAGGCTCTATGCCAGGTCAGAGGCGATGTTGCAGGACCGCGCGGTGCTGGAATTCCTCAATGCGCTCAAAGCCCTGGACCTCAGCCAATCCGGCATTCCCGATATGGCGGAACTGAGCGACCGTCTTGAGCCGCTGACCGGTTGGCGTGTTGTGCCCGTGGTGGAACTTGTCCCCGACGCGGTCTTTTTTGACCACCTCGCCCATCGCCGGTTTCCGGCCGGGGCCTTCATCCGCCCGGAGGCCGAGTTTGATTATCTGCAAGAACCTGATATTTTCCACGATATCTTTGGCCATGTCCCGCTGCTGGCCGACCCGGCCTATGCCGATTTCATGCAAGCCTATGGTCGTGGCGGACGGCGCGCCATGTCCAGGAACATGCTGCCTAACCTCGCGCGGCTCTATTGGTACACGGTCGAGTTCGGGTTGATGCGGGCGGGGGACGGCCTCAAGATCTTTGGCGCAGGCATCTTGTCCTCAGTGGGCGAAAGCCGCTTTGCGCTGGATGATCCATCGCCTCACCGGATCGCCTTTGACCTGGATCGTGTGATGCGGACCGATTACATCATCGACGATTACCAGCAGACCTACTTCGTCATCGAAAGCTTCCAGCAATTGCTTGAGGATTGCTACGCCGATTTCACCCCGGTCTATGATCGACTGGCGGGGCAGGGCGCGATCGCACCAAATGCGACCGTGCCGTCCGATGCGGTGATCACGCCGGGCACGCTTGATTATTTCAAACAGACAAAAGGCAGTGCTGCCTGATCAGGCATAACCTGTCCCCGCGGGGACAGCGCCGATAAGTGTCCCCGCGGGGACAACCTCAAACGCGTTTTTCCGAACAATGACTGCGCCGGTCAGGTATGGGCCGGATATCAGACCGTCATGTGCCGGGCGCGGGCCCCGCGTTCGATCGCGGCGGCATGGAGGCGGTCAATGTTCAACTGGTGGCGCATCTCTTCCAGCAATCGTAATTCCCGCTGGTCCAAGCGACCATCCGCGGCGGCCACGTCACAGGCCAGGGCATAGGCGGTTTCAAACAGACGTTCGGGCAGGCATTCCTCGATCAGACCAAAAAAGGCATCGAGGCCATCGGCCTCTTCGAACAGGTCGAACACCATGCCAGACAATTGCTGCATGCGGTCCTGATCGAATTCGGCAAAAACCGGCAGGTGATCGACGACGCGCTGGATGGTCACCAGTTCCGCGGTGCGGATCGCCTCATCCGAGACCGAAATGGCGATCATCACGGCGACAAGGGCATCCTGGGGGCTGAGCGGTGGGGCGATTTCGGTCACGGGTGCACTATCCTTCCTATTCAGGCCTTACTTATTGACGCCACCCAGGCGGGGCAATAGGGAGCCATGCGCCCTTGCGGCGCAGGACGAAACGAGACGCCGGGCCATGGGGGCCTTTGGGCGATAAGGGAACGATGACGATGTCTGATCTGCGCGACGCTGCCATGAACTCCAAGGCCTGGCCCTTTGAAGAGGCGCGCAAGATCCTGAAACGGTACGAAAATGCGCCGCCCGAAAAGGGATATGTCCTGTTCGAGACGGGTTACGGCCCAAGTGGGCTGCCCCATATCGGCACATTTGGTGAGGTGGCACGAACCACGATGGTCCGCCGCGCGTTTGAGGTGCTGTCGGATATCCCGACCAAGCTGATCTGTTTCAGCGATGACCTGGACGGACTGCGCAAGGTGCCCGACAATGTGCCCAACCCCGAGGCGATGGCCGCACATTTGCAACGCCCGCTGACCAGCGTGCCCGACCCGTTCGGGGAGCAGGCGAGCTTTGGCGATTACAACAATGTCATGCTGCGCCGGTTCCTGGATACGTTCGGGTTCAACTATGAGTTCTATTCGGCCAAGGAGTTCTACACCTCGGGCCGGTTTGACGCGACGCTGAAGCTGGCCTGCGAGCGCTATGACGAGGTCATGGCCGTGATGCTGAAAAGCCTGCGCGAAGAACGCCAGCAGACCTATTCGATCTTTTTGCCCATCCATCCGGAGACGGGGCGGGTTCTGTACGTGCCGATCAAGCATGTGGACCGCGACGCCTATACTGTGACCTTTGATGATGAGGAGGGTCGCGAATGGACCCTGCCTGTCACCGGGGGCAATGTGAAATTCCAGTGGAAGCCGGATTTTGGCGCGCGCTGGGCTGCGCTGGGCGTGGATTTTGAGCCCTATGGCAAGGAACACGCCCCTAACACCCCGATCTATTCCAAGATCTGCCGGATCCTGGGCGGCACCCCGCCCGAGGTCTATACCTATGAATTGTTCCTGGATGAGAACGGCGAGAAGATCTCAAAATCCAAGGGCAACGGCGTGTCGATGGATCAATGGCTGAGCTATGCCAGTGCCGAGAGCCTTGCCTACTTTATGTTCCAGAAGCCGCGCACGGCCAAGCGGATGCATTTTGATGTGATCCCGAAAGCGGTAGATGAATACCACCAACAGCTGCGGGCCTATGCGGAGGAGGAGACAGCCCAGCGGGTGAACAACCCGGTATTTCATATCCACGGGCATAATGTGCCGGCGTCGAACATGGTGGTGCCGTTTGCGATGTTGCTGAACCTGGCCAGCGTGTCAGCGGCAGAGGACAAGGCGCAGCTTTGGGGATTTATCCAGCGCTATGCACCCGATGCGGCGCCAGAAACCCACCCGGATCTGGATGCCGCGGCCGGGTTTGCGGTGCGGTATTACAATGACTTTGTGAAGCCGCAAAAAACCTTTCGCGCGCCGGATGATCGGGAACGCGCGGCGATGGCCGATCTGGCCCAACGGCTGAAAGCGTGGGATGGCGGGCTGGATGCGGAAGCCCTGCAATCCGAGGTCTTTGCCGTCGGCAAGGCCCACGGTTTCGAGCCCCTGCGCGACTGGTTCAAGGCGCTTTACGAGGTTTTGCTGGGTGCCAGTCAGGGGCCGCGTTTCGGTGGTTTCATCGCGCTTTACGGCATCGATGAGACCATCGCGCTGATCCAGGATGGCCTGGACGGGCAATTGGCAGCTTAGCGGTTCCAGTGGGCCTGGCTGGGCTGCGACCCTCGCCTGCCCGGAGGGTGTAATCCGTCACATAGTCGTTTCGAAAGTCTGGTTTGGGTTGCATCGGGCGCTGTACTGTACGGCGACGATGCGTATCGGCTATGGTCGGTAGAACCCTGGGGGAGGACGACGCATGAGGCATATCGCCTTGACGACTGCAATTCTGGCTGCGACGGCGGCAACACATCTTTCGGCGCAGAACAGGATCGATGGGCAATCCCCCGACGCCCCGGAATTGTCCGCCTATGGCGATCTGCCGGTGGGCGTGCGCCAGATCGATCTGGTGAACCCGGATCAGATCGACATTCTGGCCATCGATCCCGCGGGTGAGCCGCCTGCCGAGCTGCCGCGGTATGACCGGCCGCTGACGGTCGAGATGTGGTATCCGGCGGCGGATGGCGCGACCGGTGACACGTCGTTGAACGCCTATCTGCGCGACGGTGTGACGGAAGTGACCCTTGAGGGGCGGGCGATGCGCGATGCCGCCCCGGCCGAGGCCGAAGAACCCTATCCCCTGCTGTTGATGAGCCACGGCTACCCGGGCAACCGTTTTTTGATGTCCCATCTGGCGGAAAACATCGCTTCCAAGGGATATGTGGTGGCGTCGATCGACCACACCGATTCGACGTATCGGACCCAGGATGCGTTTGGATCGACCCTGGTGAACCGGTCGCTGGACCAACTGTTTGTGCTGGACCAGATGGCCCAGATGAACGGCGATGCGGCGTCTGGCATGGCGGGCATGATCGATGCGGATAACACCGCTGTGCTGGGCTATTCCATGGGCGGCTATGGCGCGATCATCACGGCAGGCGGTGGCGTGACCGAGACATCGGTGGGCTATCCCTGGGGTGGGCCGCAAGGCACGCTTGGCATCCACCAGCAAGGCAGCGAAACCCATGAGGCGCTGCCGGATCCGCGGATCAAGACCGCAGTCGCCATCGGGCCCTGGGGCATGAATACTGGCTTTTGGGATGCCGAGGGGCTGGCCGGGATCGAGATCCCGATGCTGTTCATCGCGGGATCCGAAGACGACGTCTCGCTTTACGAAGATGGCGTGCGGGCGATCTGGGAAGGCGCCACGGGCGTGGACCGGTCCCTGCTGACATTTGATGGCGGTGGCCACAACACGGCCGCCCCGATCCCTGCCCCCGAGGAGAGTTTTTACTTTAACGAGGCGCTTGGGTTCGACATTTCGGAGCATTACGTCGACGCGGTCTGGGATTCGGTGTTCATGAACAATGTGGCCCAGCATTTCGTGACCGCGTGGCTGGATGCCGAATTGAAGGGCCAGGAGGACAAGACCGCGTTTCTGGACCTGCTTGATATTGGCAGCGATGGTGTGTGGTCCCTGAACGACGATGGCACATTCGGCGACGACCACACCTATTGGGCGGGCTTTGGCGAAGGCACGGCTGACGGGCTGCGGTTTGAACGACTTGCCGCCGCACCGGCCCCTATTCCGCTGCCGGCCTCGGTCTGGATTCTGGGGCTGGCCCTGGGCGGGCTGGGGGCCATGCGGTATCGGCGCCGCCCGTCCGCCTGACCTGCCATTGCCATCACGCGAAAAGGGCACCCGAAGGTGCCCTTTTGTGCCTGTATGGTCGTCTGCCTTTAGACGCCCGCCGCTGCTGCGTCGTTATTGAGGCCGCCGCGGGCAATCGTGACGCTTTCGTTGTCGAAGGTGCGTAGGGACAGCACCAACGGATCCTTGCTGTAGCCCAGGGCCTGTTCTTCGAGGATGCCGATGGCGATCTTTTCGCCCATGCGGAGGCTATCATAGTAGTCGGAGTAGTAATGCACCCCGGCCATGTTGCGCCCGATGGAGATGTTGGCGGCCAGCTTGTTCAACTCACCTTCGAGGGTGAGTGGGGTGTCGGTGTGTTCCTTCACCAAGGCGGATCCATCAAAGTTGGTCACGTATTGAACGGCGCTATCGCCGGGTGCCTTCCGCTTGAAGCGGATCGCACCGTCGGCGGTTTCGTAGAGCGCCACATCATGCGCCGTCTCGCCGATATCAAAAAAGGCCTTGAGCATCGTCACACAGGCGCCGGCCACGGTTGCATGGCCCGCACCATAGGTCGGATGCATGGGTGACCCTTCCTGGAAGGCCATGGGCAGAAGCGGCAGATCCGAACCACCGCGCGCCGCATTGCGGGTGCGAACCACCTGAACAACCTCGCCGATGGTTTTGGCGAAGTCCTGGAACAGGGTGCCATGGCCGATCGCCGCGTCCACAGCCGGAGCGCAGGCCACGCGAGCGGCCAGAACCTCGGGCCGGGCGCGCAGGTGGATGTTGAACTTCTGGTAGCGGACGGCTTTGAGGCCGCGGGTCGCCACTTCGGTCAACAGGCTCAGGATATGGGGGCCACCGAACAGCGCAAAGCCGGTGGTTGACGGTCGGTCGCCCGTATCTTGCGTGGCACCCCCCGCCAGATGCGTGAAGTTGACATCAAGCGGTGCGCCCATGCCAAGCAGGATCAGGCAGGCATTCAGATAGGCCTGATAAAGCGCATCGTCATGGACATAGGTGGCCAGATCGCGGGGTGTGTGAATAAACCGCGTGCCCTGGTCGAACAACGTGGCGTTGTCGCGCGTATCGGCACCGTCCTGCACCCGCCGCCATTGATCGATGTCGATCATGTAGTCGGGGTTGAAGGACGCATCCGCTGGATCTTCGGGCCGGGTCCGCTTGACCCGCTGGTCGATGGTCTGGCTGCCGAACGCAATCTGACCGTCCGCCGGATCGCCGTTCCCGATCAGCATGAACTGCGACAGGTAGGGGCCGATATCGGTCTTGGGCGAGGAGCCGCGGAAGACCGTTCCCGGTGTCAGGTCGCCATTGGCCGCACCAAAGGAGGGCCGGGTCTGATTTGACCGGACGACGCCATGCCGGTTCAGCTTGACCAGGCGTGCCACCGTGGCCGCCACGCGGGGATCGGCGCTGCCCGATTGCAGGCTGTTGAACGGCACGTCGCGCAGGATGGCCAGCTCATACACCTCTGCCATTTCGAGGGCCAGTTCCTTGAAGGCGGCGTCATCAGCCCCGCCTGACAGACCGGGTGCGGCCTGCATGGTCACAGCCTGGGCATCGGGACCTTCGAGGTCGAACACACTGCCTGCCGTGGGGGCTTCCCATTGCCGGCGCGGTTTGCGTGTGCCTGCGGCGTCGATGGGTGGATCCCGGTCGAGGGTCAACCCGGCTGCTTCGAAGTTCGCGATCAATGCGGAATTGACCGCGGCGCGGAACGCCTTGAATGTTTCGATATCGGCAACCATCCCGGTTTCGGGATCATGGGTGAGGCCCTTGGTAAAGCTCATCGGTGCCAGGTGTTTTTGCAGAAAATGCGCTTCGTCCTCATTTGGGACATGCAGGCTGTTGGGTCGTACCTGATCGACGGCCTGTTGCGCGCGGGCGGCGGCAACGTGAGCGGCGTCGATCCTAAATGCTTTGGATTCCTTGATACGCTGATCGTCTTTTGACGCGGGTAGGCGTTGGTCCATAATAGTCTCCGAAAAAAATGGTCGTTTTCTAACAGGTCAACAATACCTGACTTAACGATATTTTTGTCGCCTCAGCGTGTGGAATTAACGGCTGTTTCACGCCGGAAATTCTGTTTTCACGTCCATCTCTTGGACCCGGCGATGCAATTGACAGTGGGGCACGGCAATCTAATTGCATTGGCACCATTGGAGAGAAAAGAATGCGTAGATTGGTTGGAGTGATTCTACTGGGATTGACATTGGCGTCATCCGCCTGGGCCAATGACGCGCAACGCGGTGCCGTGACCGGTGTGATCCAAAGCCAGATCGATGCCTTTATGGAGGATGATTTTGACCGGGCCTTTACCTTTGCCTCCCCCAATATCCGCGGATTGTTCGGCACACCCGACAACTTTGAGCGGATGGTCAAACAGGGCTATCCCATGGTGTGGCGGCCTGCCGATGTG
The DNA here is from genome assembly GCF_016901225.1 of Actibacterium sp. 188UL27-1. GTDB lineage: Bacteria > Pseudomonadota > Alphaproteobacteria > Rhodobacterales > Rhodobacteraceae > 188UL27-1. Next base: position 110,807 of record NZ_JAFEUL010000015.1, read on the forward strand.
TCCTATGGGCAAACCGAAAACGGAGAGGGGCGTGTATTGCAGAATGTTGTGATCCGCGATGCCGATGGCGTGGTCCATGTTCTGGAATATGAGATGATCCCGGCCTCTGGCAGTTGGCAGATCAACGGCGTGCGCTTGGTGAAGGCCGCCGAACTGGGCGCCTGATGTGACGGACTTGCCGATGCTTTCGCCGGAGAACGTGCAGGACTATCCCCGCCCACCCCGGTTGGAGCCGGTGCCCCAGACTTTGCGCATTTTGTTGGATGGCCGCGTCATTGCCGAGACGCGCCGGGCCTGGCGAGTGTTGGAGACGCATCACGCGCCGACCTATTACATCCCGCTTGCCGATATTGCGGACGATGCCCTGGTGCCCGCGACCGGCGGCAGCTTTTGTGAATGGAAAGGTCGGGCGCAATATTGGGACGTCCGGTCCGGTGCGCAGATACGGTCGGGGGCGGCCTGGAGTTATCCCAAACCCACGCGGTCTTTTCTGCAGATCGCCGACCATGTCTCTTTCTACGCCAGTCAGATGGAGGCCTGTTTCGTGGGTGAGGTTCAGGTGACGGCGCAGCCGGGCGACTTTTACGGCGGCTGGGTGACACCGAACCTGACGGGGACCATCAAGGGCTGGCCGGGCACCGAAGGCTGGTGATAGTGCGTGGCCCTAGAGCCCCAGATCGGTGGGCGTCAGATGAAACGCCTTGCCGAAGCCGCCATTCAGATAGGCCTCACTGACCGCGAACCTGACAAAGGCGAAATCCGCGAAATCGACATAGAGCGTCGCCTTGGGAGTGGCGGACAGGTAATGCGCGCGCAAGGCGTCATGGCCCCGCGCCCCCTTGCGAATGAAGGTGGCGCGGGCCTGGAGGGTCAGCCGGGGATGGGTGAGCGGATCGCCCCGCTCCCCCGGTTCGCCCACCAGGATCGAGCATTGTGGATCATGTACCAGCGCCTTGGTATGGGCCGACAGATCACTGATGAGGGTCAGCGGCTCCCTGTCTGGCGTGGTGGCGAAGGCGATACGACTGACCATGGGCGCCCCGGTTTCCGGCATCAAAACGGCAAGTGCCGCATATTTGGTCTGGCGGATCAGCCCCTGGGCCAGGTGCCGTGCATCATCATCCGTGGGGCGGATCGGAGAGGGGTCGGGGTTGGGCATGGCGCACCTCCTTTGAGAGGCGAGATAACCCATATCGCCGCCGCCGCAACGGGCCGATGCCTCAAAGACAGTACCCGATGTCAGCCATTGGCAGAGACGGGCAGGGGGATCATGTCCTCCCCTTCATCCTCCCGCATCACGATCCGCGCCACTAGGACGCCGATGGTCACGAAGGCTGCCCCGTAAAATACCGCGATTGACAGCCAGATCCCCAGACCGGCAATGACGCTGCAGAGCGCCGCGCAAAACCCAACCAAGCTGGCAATGCTCACATATCCCAGAACCATGATCCCACTCCTCTCACCAACGCACCCCTGCGTGCTGTCAGGTTGGGTGGAAAAGTTTAACGGGATTTTAAGTCCGGCAGCGCCGTCAGGGTTTTATCAGGACTGGTGAAGAAAATGTAAACGCCGTCAGCCGCTTTCGGGTGCTGTGGCCATGATCTCGTCCAGCTGCTGGGCGATCCAGCCCACGGGGATGAAATGACCGCGCGGATGCAGGTCGAGCGTCACCTGGCCGCTGTCGCAGGTCCACTGGATGCGGCTGAACAGATCCTTGCCCTTGGGCGCGGTCCATTGCCCCAGATCGGTGCCCGCGCCACAACCAAAGGCGCGCCGCCACAACGCCACGGGATGGGTCGTGTCGCCACCGGGGCCGTAGGGGAAATCCATCACCGTGTCCTTCAGGCCGTGGACATGGCGCACCTCCCCCGGTGTGTTCACGCAGCTTTCGCGCTGATCCAGTGTGCCGGCCACGGCCAGCAGCGCGGCGATGGGTGTGTCGCTGTCGCAGGCAAAGCGCCAGGCCATGGCCGAGCCAAAGGAATAGCCGGAGATATAGATGCGGCTGCGATCGATCGGGTAGCGTTTGGCAGCATCTTCCAGCACCGCCTCGGCAAAGGTGGTGTCGTTGGACCCTGCGCGCCAGAAATCCCAGGTGCGCCCCCGGCCATTGGGACCCAGCAGCAGCACGCCGCGCGGCACTGTGGCCCCGGCGATCCGGCTGTGTTTGACGGTCAGCGTGCCCTGTCGCCCCCAGCCATGGAAATGCAGCATGACGGGCAGGGGGGTGATGCCATCCCAGCCATCCGGTTCCTTGACGTGATAGGAGCGGTCGCCGATGTAGCAGGGCTCCTGTTCGACACAGGCGACGGCCATGGTGGCCATCAGGGTCAGCAAAAACGCAAGGGTCAGACGCATGAAACAGGGCCTCAAACTGGTGTTATTGCAATCCTAGAAGGCGGCGCAGCGGGCCACCAGTCACTTTGGCGTTGCCTTTGCGTGAAGGTTTGTGGCTGATCCAGGTGCCCAGCACGATTTTGGTCTGGGATGTGTCGCCAAACCGTTGTGCAACCCCCGCCTTCAACGCGAGGTTGGGATGGGCCTGCCAGACCAGGGAGGCCTCGACCTCCGTCTCGACATCCAGCCCATGGTCAAGGCGCAGTTGGCCGATGGCCTTCCACCGCTGGCCCAGATTGCGGCCATAGGTACCTTCCAGCCGTGTGGTGGTGTCACCGTCCAGCCATTCGACCGACCCTTCGAGCTGTGCCCAGCCTTTCGGCAGCCCGCGCCCCCAGGCGAGCCCGGCGCGGTAAAGTGGCGTGATGTCCAGATCCTGCACATCCGCTCCCAGCGACAGTTCGGCGGCGAATTTGTTCATGGCGTCCGGTTTGGACAAGGGAAAGCGCACAAAGATCCGACCGGCGCCGCGATAGCGCAGCAGATGCAGCGCATCGACGTCGATCCAGGCATCGGCGCCAAAGGTCAGCTTGGGCCGGACCCCGTATTCGGCATAAAGCGCGCCGGTCTGCTGATCCCCGTCCAGCGTGGCCTCGCCCGAGACAAAGAACGCCCCATGCTCCTGCGGCCATGCCCCCGCCAGGGCAACCGCCGGGCACAGCCAAAAGAGAAGAACCAAGACACGCCACATGCCCGATGCTATGCTGATCGCGTGTTAAGATTGGCTTAACCGTGTTTCGACCCGTAACGAGTGGAAGGGACTGACAATGTTTCGAGCATTGCTTTTGGCCGCGGCCGTATTGACCGGCGGAGCCGCCCAGGCGCAGGAATTATTGGCGGGCTATTATACAAGCATCCGCGCGGAAGATTTCTATAATTCCCGCGGGGTCCGGTTGACAAAGGTTGAGGATATCATACAGCAGGACCGTGCCAATTTCCACCGGTTCGGCATCCGCCATGACGGGATCAGTCCGATCCGTTCTTTGGCAACCGCGCCACCCGCGCCCGCATCCCCAACCTCTATTACAATGGCCCCGGCACCGAGGCCTATATCGTGCAAGCATTGAGAGAAGGCCGCAGGAAATACCTCTATATCCGCATCTTCGGCCAAAACGGGGTGCCCCAATACATCATCGTCGGAGAAGGCGCGGGATAAGCCGTATGTGAAAGGTTAATAACGCCTAGCTATTTGCTTATTTACGGGCACCGACGAAAATGCCTGTCATTACCATTCCATCTAGGGTCAGGACCCATTGATTTCCTTTGAGCGGGATGATTCACCGGTCGAAAATCGAGTGGTGATATGATCGATCTATATTGGCTGGATGACGCGCAAATGGCGCGTCTTGAACCCTACTTT
>NZ_JAFEUL010000016.1 GCF_016901225.1 Actibacterium sp. 188UL27-1
CAATCATGGTTTGCGCAGCACCTACTTCAGCCTGTCTGATTGAGCGTGTCGCCTCAACATCCACGATAACGGAATGATCCGTGTCGATCGGATAATTGTTCGAATAGCTGAAGATTGCAGGCCGCAGTCCATTGGCTGGCCGGATCAGAATGTGATGTGAACTTCGGCTTGACCGGTGTCGAAGCCCCAAACGCTTTATCGTCAAGAACGTCGAGATATTCCCTGACAGCGCGGGGTGCATCATCAGGATCGATGGCGGATGCATCCCAATCTGCTTGTGCAGTTGAGTTCATCCTGTCGACGTCGGCCTCAATCAAGCTGGCATCAGCGGCAAATCCATGACCACCAACCAGGCCTTCAGAAATGCAGCTTGCGACGGTGGCTTCAAATACGGTGCGCAGAAGATCACTATCCCGGAACTTACCATGGCGATACTTTGAGAAGGTGCTGTGATCTGGCACTTTGCCGTCGATGCCAAGACGACAAAACCAGCGATAAGCTAGGTTCAGATGGACTTCATCACATAGCCGCCGCTCCGACCGGATGCCCAGGACATAGCCAATCACCAACATCCGCACGATCAGCTCAGGGTCAATCGAAGGACGGCCTAGATGGCTGTAGTGTGGTGCAATTTGCTGCCGGACAGTGCCGACATCCAGAAACCGATCAATCTCGCGCAGTAGATGGTCCGCAGGGACATGCGCCTCAAATCAAAGTCGTAAAACAACCGAGCCGGAGCTTCCTGAACACCCATCATCGTCAAATCCCTCCTCATCCGACAAAAGGAAGTGAAGCAAACGAATTGGCCCAAAACAACAAAGACTTCTTCAACAAAATAAGCCCAGTTTGACGGATGTTGCATCTGCAGAAATGGTGATAGTCAGGCGTATGGTTGCCGCATTTCATACCCAGACAAGCCTTTTCGGCGATCTGATCTCGCTCGGCGTTCACGCAGGAGACGGGCTTTTTGTGCATGGCTCGATGAGGGCCGTTGGCGGTACCGTCGCCGGTGCCCGAACGATTGTGGAAAGCCTTCTCAAAGCGGTGGGTGAAACAGGTCTTGTAGGAATGCCAGCGTTCTCTTCCGACGCCTACTTTCCTGCTGGAGTTGATGCGTCCCGCTTGACTCAAGATCAGATTGCCGAAATCGAAGACGCGGTTCCCGGTTTCGATCTAGCGAAATCCCCAACGTCGGGCATGGGTGTCATTGCGGAGACTTTCAGAAACTGGCCGGGAACCCAACGCAGCGACCACCCGGCTGTATCAATCTGCCTCAATGGGAAGAAAGCAAAGGGCTTTCTCAAGGAACACAGCCTCGCGTGGGCAACGGGAGAGAAAACGCCCCTTGGGAAGCTCCGTGATCGCCCTACCATGAAGATCCTGCTGATCGGGGTCGGCTGGAACCGATGCTCGGCCCTTCACACAGCCGAGACCTTTGCGCAACATAAGCGGACCAAGACACGGCGCTTCAAGAACGGTGGCCCCAAAGGATCATGGATCGAAACAACCGACGTAGCAGATGATATGAACCGGCTTTTTCCTGCAGTGGGTGAGGCGTTCGAAAAGACTGGCGCGGTGTCTTTCGGGAAATTCGGTGGTGCGGATTGCAAGATATGTGATTTTCGATCTCTAGTCGAGTTTGCCTCTGATTGGATCGACTGCGCCAACAAAAGAAGCGGCGATCTCAGCTAGCTGAACTGTGCTCCGCAATGGCAGCGTTGTCCGCACAACGACTTCAGACCGGGACGGCGTGACCAAGATCGCCTGAGATGACTAGTTGAGACGCTCCACACGACCTGCTGTATCGGGTCAGAGGTTTGTGGCGTTCCATAGCAATGTTAACGCATCACCACCGCGCGCTCTGTTAAGAGGCGTCCGGACTGCCTCTCGTATGCATGGAATGTGCATCATTTGTGTATGGGTTCTGCACCACGGATTTCACCCAAATCCCGGCTGTTTACGGGTTGGACGCCCCAAAAGCCCATCGGGTGTTCAGTTCCACCGAACGGTGCGTTAACCCTTCGGGGCCATGCAACATGCGTCCTGACGGGCAGTTATCCCACCAGCCAGAGCGGTCAGGTCACAGCCTGCCGCAGCTGATCAGCTGATTGCGATAAAGCTGCGAGCGCGCGTCGATCTCACCTGCGATGCGCACCAGCCACGGCTTCTTGTTGTAGCTGCCCCGGGCGAACCCGGTATGCCCGTCGTGATAAGCCAGATACTGGTTGCGCGCATCGGTCAGGGGCACGCCGTTCCGCTCCCGCGTTTTGGTCATGTACCAGCCCATGAAATCCGTTGCATCCTTGATATCGTTGCGCCTTGCACCGCGCCGACCGGCTTCCTGCTTGTACTCTTTCCAAGTCGCGTCAAGGGCTTGGGAATATCCGTAGGCCGAACTCCGTCGCCCCATCGGGATCACGCCCAGCGCATATTGGAACGGTGTCCGCGCGTCGCTCTTGAATTTGCTCTCCTGATAGATCGTCGCCATCTGCACGTTCACCGGCACACCCCATCGGCGCTCGGTCTGCTTGAACGCGCGCAAATAACTGGGTCGTTCCCGCACGATGCTACACGCATCATCCAGGTTGCGCGGGGCCGTATTACTGCCACCGCCACAGCCACAAAGGACCGCCAATAGAAAAACGCAAAGGATCCTGCTCATATGCCCCTCGCTATGTGTTTGTTTTTTCGCGTTATAGCTGATCCGACAAGCTAAGGAAACCAACTTGACGGTCACGTTTACAGCAGAAATGCCAGCGCCAGCGGAAAGGTGACAATCGACAGAAGGGTCGACACCACGACCAGGCCCGCCACGTCCTGAGGCCCCGCCTGGTACCGTTCGGCCAGCATGTAGGATGTGACCGCAACGGGCGTGATCAGCTGTAAAACAAGGACGCCAAGGGCCACTGGCGAGAGGTCCAGGGCCATGCCGACCCCCACCGCGATTGCCGCCGACAGACCAGCCTTGAGCAGTGATAACCAGATCGGGCGCCACAACGTGCCGGGCGACATCCGACCCACGGCGACCCCCAGTGTCAGCAACATCAGTGGGATCGCCATCTGCCCGATCAGATCCAGCATGTTGCCCAGCCATCCCGGCACCTGCCACCCTTGCGACAGAAACAATGCGCCCAAAACCGTGCCAATCAGGATCGGTTCGCGCAATACACGCCCCGGCGCTCCACTGCCCGAAACCAGCCAGATCCCATAGGTGAACGTCCCCATCGCCATGATCGCGAACACAACCACAGCGAGTGCCAGGCCCTCTTCGCCAAACGCAAACAGCGCCAGCGGCAAGCCGACATTCCCGGTATTGCCAAAAATCAGCGGCGCCCAATAGGTGCGGCGGTCCAGCCCCGAAAGCCAGCCGATCAGGCAGACCATCAACGTCACACCTGCATAAGCCACTATGGTCGCTACGGAAATTGCGGTCAGTGCTGCGGCCTCCAACTCTGTATCGACCAGCGCGGTAAAGATCAGGCACGGCACGGCCAGCGTCATGGCCAGCCGCGTGACGAATGCCACCGGGTAGTCAAAGCCCAGGCGGATCCACCCGAAGCCCAGCCCGGCAATCGCAATGACAGGGGCCACAACCTGGAGTACTGTGAGAATCAGTGCCACAAACTGTTTCTCTCAACCGGAACATGTTGAATGGACAATACCCCCGTAGAGCGATTAGGTGGGGGCGTCGAAGGGTGCATTACCATGTTGAAAAAGCGCGCCAAGTATCACTTAGGTCAGATCGTTCGCCACAAGAAACATCCGTTTCGGGGCGTTGTCTTTGACGTGGACGCCATGTTTTCGAATACCGAGGAATGGTATGATGCCATCCCCGAAGACAGTCGCCCGTCCAAGGAACAGCCGTTTTACCACCTGCTGGCGGAAAACGAGCAAAGCTATTACGTGGCCTATGTCTCGGAACAGAACCTGCTGCCTGACTATTCGGGCGAGCCTGTGGACCACCCTGACCTGCCCGATCTGTTCGGTGAGATCGAGGATGGCGTCTATCCCCTGCACTTCCAGCTGAACTGATCGCGGGGCCACGCTCTACTGGCCCAGCAATTCACGAAGTACATTCTGCAAAACCCGTTCGGCAACATCGCCCTGCTCCTGGCGGCGCTGCTGTCGCTCCAACCGACGTTGGCGTCGTTCGGCCCGGCGCTGATCCTGCAGGCTGGGCTGTCCTGCCTGTTGCTGGCGCGACTGACTGTTGGCGCTTGCCGTCGATCGCTGGCTCACCGGGGCCTTGGGTTGCTGGGGCACCAGCATAGGCAACGGATTGATCGGGGTATCCTTGTGGACCCGCACCATGGTTTCGCGCCAGATATCAGCCGGCAGACCACCGCCCGTGGTGCCTTTCAGCGGGGTGTTGTCATCATACCCCATCCAGACACCCACGACGTAATCCGCAGTAAAGCCGATGAACCACGCATCCCGCGCCGCCTGGGTCGTGCCGGATTTGCCCGCCGCCGGGCGCTCCCCCAGTTGCGCGCGCTTGCCGGTGCCATCCTGAATGACCCGGCTCATCATGTAGACCAGGTACTGGGAGGCTTGCTCGGTGATCACCCGCTCTCCATACCCGCCATCTTGCCCAGCCAGGGGGTCGGCATCGCCTTTCAACTGCAACGCGCGCAGACCATAGGGTTTGACGCTGCGCCCGCCATTCAGGATCCCGGCATAGGCGCCCGTCATCTCGATCAAGGTCGACTCCGATGCGCCAAGGGCCAGCGCCGCGCCATCCGCAAGGTTGCTCGCAATGCCAAAATCGGTGGCGATCTTCTGAACGTTTTCGCGGCCCACCTCCTCTGACACTTTCACCGCAACCACATTCACACTATGGGCCAGCGCTTCTGACAGGGTGATGCGGCCACGAAAGTTGCGCGTGTAATTCTTGGGGCAGTACTCTCCCGATCCGGGAATATTCATGCAAAACGGCTCATCCACCACGGTGGCATTGGGCGTGAAACCCAAATCCAGCGCAGCCGCATAAACGAATGGCTTGAACGACGACCCGGTCTGCCGCCGCGCCATCGCCGCACGGTTGAACGCCCCTGAAACCTTGGTCTTGCGGCCTCCCACCATGGCCCGAACGGCCCCATCGGCCGACATGACGACAATCGCCGCCTCCGCCTTGGATCCTGGGCTGACCTTGGTGGTAAAGATATGATCCATCGCCTCCTCGGCTGCGGTCTGCAGCTTTTGGTCCAGCGTGGTCTGCATGATCACGTCTTCGGTGGTGTCCCGCGTCAGAAAGGCCGGGCCGGATTTCATGACCCAATCGGCAAAATATCCACCGGCCCGCTTTTCCGCTGCCGATGACAGCGTGGCAGGCGCATTCCAAGCTGCATCGCGTTGCGCGGCCGTCAGATATCCCTGTTCATGCATCAGTTTAACAACCGTCGCCGCGCGATCCTGGGCCCGTTTCAGGCTGTTGGTCGGGGCATAGCGCGTGGGCGCCACCAGCAGACCAGCCAGCATCGCGGCCTGGTTGGGTTGCAATTCCGCCGCCGATATTCCGAAATACCGCTGGCTGGCCGCCTCAAACCCGCGGGCCGAGGCCCCCAGATAGGCCCTGTTCATATAGATCGTGAGGATCTCGTCCTTGGTATAGCGAGCCTCCATCGCCATGGCATAGATGGCTTCCTTGACCTTGCGCCATTTGGTCGTGCGGCGGCAATCCTCTTCATATTCCGCTTCCGTCATGCCTGTGGCGGGATCAAAGGGAACGCCCAGGCATAACAGCTTGGCCGTCTGCTGGGTCAGGGTCGATCCGCCATGGCCCGATAGCGGGCCGCGCCCTTCCCGCAGGTTGATCTTGACGGCGCTGGCCACACCGCGCGGGCTGACCCCGATATGGCGATAGAACCGTTTATCTTCGGTCGCGATCACGGCATTGGTCAGGTTGTCCGACACCTGGCCCAAATCGGTGATGCTGTTAAACACCTCACCCCGCCAGGCAAATGTCCTGTCTTCGCGATCCAGTAACGTGACCGACCCGCGGGTGCGGCCATCGACCAATTCTTCAACCGGGGGCAGTTGGGCGTAGAAATAAAAGACACCAACGGCGATCACAGCGGTCACCATGGCGGTCGCCCGCCAGGTCACACCCCAGATCAACCGGGCCACGAACCGCACCAGGCCGATGATCCATCCCAACGGGCCACGCGACCGGGCTGCCGCCTTGCGTTTGCGCGGCGATTTTCGGGCCGGGGCCCGCTTGGATTTTGCCTTGGCAGACGGTGTCGTCCGCTTGTCGGCCCGCAAAACTGGGCGCTTGCCGCCGGAATTGGCCATGCTTTGTCCTGTTTGTCTGCGACTGCTCGTTTTGACGTCATCTTAGACTGCGCCAATCGGAAAGGGGAGAGAAACGCTGCAATTGTCCGGTTTTATGTCTGCTCAAAAATTAAGCTGATCAGCGTATTTGTGTAAAAATTGTGCACAAATGCCCAAGGAACGATCCATTTTTAGGCTGCCCTTTCTTGAAGCACCCCGGCTTAGCCTGTTGTCACTGCACGGGGGCCCGACTGGAACGCCCAAACGGAGAGAAGGGGACAAGCGTGAAACTGATTATTGCAGCGATCAAGCCGTTCAAGCTGGAGGAGGTCCGGGAGGCTCTGACCACCATCGGCGTGCGCGGCATGATGGTCACGGAGATCAAGGGGTTTGGATCGCAATCCGGCCATACAGAGATCTATCGCGGCGCCGAATATGCCGTGAATTTCGTGCCCAAGGTCAAGCTGGAGTTGGTCGTATCGGCCGCAATGGCGGATCAGGTCGTGGATACGATCCAAAAGACGGCAAAGACCGACAAGATCGGCGACGGCAAGATCTTTGTGCTGGACGTAGATCAGGCCGTGCGTGTGCGCACCGGCGAAACCAACGACGACGCGCTGTAAAGCCTGCGCACCAACAAGGGTAAAGTATATGAAACTCAAATCACTCCTCTGGGCAGGCGTCGTCGCTGCGACGCTTGTACCGGTCATGGCCATGGCGCAAGATGAGGTCGCCGCCGCATCTGCTGAAGAAACGGCGTTTATTTTCACGACATTGCTGTTCCTGATCGGCGGTTTTCTGGTGTTCTGGATGGCAGCCGGATTTGCCATGCTGGAGGCTGGTCTGGTCCGCGGCAAGAACGTGACCATGCAGCTGACCAAGAACATTGGCCTCTTTTCAATCGCGGCCATCATGTACTGGTTGATTGGCTATAACGTGATGTATCCCGGTGATGGGAACTGGATCATCGAAGGCGTCTTTGGCACAATTTCCCCCAAGGATATCAAGACCGACATTGATGCGGGCGGGTATTCCAACGCCTCGGACTTCTTCTTTCAGTTGATGTTTTGTGCCACCACGGCCTCCATCGTTTCGGGTACCCTGGCCGAGCGGATCAAGCTGTGGCCCTTCCTGATCTTTGTCGCGATCCTGACCGGCCTGATCTACCCGATCGAGGCATCCTGGCAGTGGGGCGGCGGCTGGTTGTCCGCCATGGGCTTTAGCGACTTTGCGGGTTCCACTCTGGTGCATGCAGCCGGTGGGTTTGCCGCGCTGGCCGGTGCCATCGTCCTTGGCCCCCGTTTGGGCAAATACAAGGATGGTCGCGTCAATCCGATGCCGGGCTCCAACCTTGCCCTCGCCACTTTGGGAACGTTCATACTGTGGCTGGGTTGGTTCGGCTTCAACGGTGGTTCGCAACTGGCCTTCGGTACACTATCCGATGCCGATGCCGTGGCTCAGATCTTTGCCAATACCAATATGGCCGCAGCAGCCGGTGCGGTGACCGCACTGATCCTGACGCAGGTGATGTATGGCAAGGTTGATCTGACCATGGTGCTGAACGGTGCCTTGGCTGGTCTGGTGTCGATCACGGCGGAACCTTTGGCGCCGTCCCTGTTCGACGCCCTGTGGATCGGTGCCGTCGGTGGCGTGATCGTGGTGCTGACCGTGCCGATGCTGGACAAGTTCAAGATCGACGATGTTGTCGGCGCTATTCCCGTTCACCTGCTTGCCGGTATCTGGGGCACGCTCATCGTCGCGTTGCACACCCAGGCAGATCGGGTCGATGCCGAGGGCAACCCAGTGTTGGACGCGGCTGGTGATCCTGAAAAGGTCGGGTTCGTCGCCCAGCTGATCACCCAGGCCATCGGTGTCATCGCGATTGGTGGGTTTGTCTTTGTCACATCCCTGATCATCTGGGTAATCCTGAAAGCCGTCGCAGGCATCAGGGTCAGTGAAGAGGCCGAGGTGACCGGGCTCGACACGGCCGAATTGGGCATGGAAGCCTATCCGGAGTTTTCCAAGGGCTGACACCTCCCTTCCTGTCAGTCACGACTTGCCCCGGGCTTTGCGGCCCGGGGTTTTTTGCTGGCGAATTATGCCGTGAAAACAACTGTCCCCGCGGGGACACCTTTTTCAGCCGATGCAAATAATCCGCGTTGATCGGAAATCCCTGGCGCATCTGGCCGCCCAGAATACCCCTTGCCGCATCACAGAAGGCCACCATAGTGGAACCATGACGCATCTCATCTCGACCGAGCGGGTCTTGGCCACCGCACAGACCTCTGCCACGGACGGCCAGATCCGCGTGCTGCCGGGTAAGACACTTTGGCTGGCGACCCATGGGCTGGGCGGGCTGGCGGGGATCATCCTGTTTCCACGTCTTGATGCCCTGGTCGTGTTCCTTGCCCTGAGCGCCGTTACCATTTGCGCAGGCCATTCGGTGGGCATGCACCGATTACTGATCCATCGCAGCTTTAAGACGTCGAAACCCGTTGAATACGGTCTGGTCTGGCTGGGTGTTCTGGTGGGGATGGCCGGCCCGATCGGCATGATCCGGGCCCATGACATGCGTGACTGGCACCAACGACAAGCGGTCTGTCCGCCCCATCCCGCCCATGGGGCAGGGTTTTGGCGGGATGCCTGGTGGCAGCTTTGCTGCGAGTTTCGGCTGACGCGGCCACCCCAGTTCACAGTTGAAAGTGAGGTATCTAAAGACCCCATATACTTCTGGATGGAACGCACATGGATGCTGCAACAGCTGCCCGTGGCGGTTTTGCTTTACGTCCTTGGCGGGTGGGCCTGGGTGTTGTGGGGAGGCTGCTTGCGGATATTTGTCTCGCTCGTTGGGCATTGGATGGTGGGCCATTTTGCCCATAAGGGCGGCCATCAAGGGTGGCAGGTCATGGGTCTGCCGGTGCAGGGTTACAATCTGAGGGGGCTGGGTCTGATCACCTTTGGCGAGAATTGGCACGGCAACCACCATGCCTTTCCCCACTCCGCCAAGCTGGGCGTGGAGGACGGACAATCCGATCCCGGCTACCTGTTCATCCACATGCTGGCGTGGTTAGGGATCGCCTGGGACATCAACGGCCCGTCGAGCGCACCGGAACGCGACGGATTACGCCGGCTAACCGATACGGCCAAAAATGCCGAAAAGAATGCTTTAGATCAGCACGTTACGTCATAGCAGCTGCAATGGCCGCAGCGGCGGAAGGCACCGTTTCAATGGTCAAACCGGCCAAGTTGATACGGCTGTCGCCGACCATGTAAACGCCATGATCCGTGCGCAGGGCAGCCACCTGATCGGGTGTCGCGCCCAAAAGAGAGAACATACCCCGCTGGTGGCGCAGCTTTTCGAACCGATCCGTGCCGGTGATGCGACCCAGTTCAGCGCTAAGGGCCTGCCGCATCTGGATGAGGCGCAGGCGCATCGCATCCAATTCGCTTTCCCATGATTGCCGCAGGTCTGGGTCGGTCAGGATCGTAGTCACGACCCGGGCGCCGTGATCGGGCGGAAAGGCGTAGGACAGGCGGTTGAGCCAATCCATGGTGCCAGCGACCCGATCCCGGGTTGCGCCATCGGGACAGCAAGCCAGCAGGATGCCCACCCTATCACGGTAAAGGCCAAAATTCTTGGAGCCGCTGACCGCCACCAGCATCTCTGGCACCGCCGTGGCGAGGTGGCGCAGGCCAGCCGTGTCAGCCTCCAACCCGTCGCCAAAGCCCTGATAGGCCAGATCGACCATGGGAAGCAGGCCAAGGCGGCCGCACAACCGCGCGACCTCTTCCCAGGCGTCCCGCGACAGATCGGCCCCGCTGGGATTGTGGCAACAGCCATGGAGCAAGACGACATCCCCCGTCTTGGCCTGGGCGAGATCATCGAGCATGGCAGAGAGGTCGGCAATCCCCGTTGCCGGGTCATAGTAACGGTAGGTGCGCACGGGCACGTCCATCGCCGCCGCAATGGCGGGGTGGTTCGGCCATGTGGGCGCGCTGAGCCATAAGGTCATGTCGGGGTTGGCGCGGATGGCCATTTCCAGGCCCTGGCGGACCGCGCCGGTGCCGCCCGGCGTCGCGAGCGCCGCGATCTGGCCCTGCGGCACGCTGTTGCCCAGCACCAGATCAGCCATGGCGCGGTGAAAGGCGGGATCACCGGATAGGGCCGTATACCCCTTGGTCAGTTGCGCATCGAGCAACCGGGCTTCGGCGGTTTTGACGGCTTTGAGGATCGGGGTCTCACCGGTTTCCGTCCGGTAGACGCCAACGCCCAGGTCGATCTTGCCGGGCCGGTCATCGGCGGCAAACATCGACATCAGGCGGATGATCTTGTCCGGCTCCTGCGCGGGCAGCCCGGCCAGCAGCGCCGTCATCCAGTGGCGACTTTCAGGTCAGGGTATTTGCCCCATTCTGTCCAGGATCCATCATACAGCGCGTGGCGCGAATGGCCGATCCGTTCCAGGGCCAAGCTGAGGATCGCGGCGGTGATGCCCGATCCGCAACTCGTGATCGCGGGTTTTGCGGGGTCAAACCCGGCCTTGGCGAAGGCGGCCCGCAGGTCATCGACCGGTTTCATGGTGTGATCATCGTTCAGCAGGTTTTTGTACGGCAGATTGATCGCATTGGGGATATGCCCTGGCCGCAGGCCGGGGCGCGCCTCGGGCGTATCGCCCCGAAACCTATCGGCTGCGCGGGCATCGATGATCTGCCAATCACCCAGCTTGGAGGCGGCGGCGACTTGAGTGACGTCTTTCACCAGATCGGCCTGGCGTTGCACCGTGATATGCCGGTCGCGGACCATGGGGGGCAGATCCTCCAGAGGGCGATCCTCGGCCGTCCATTTGGGCAGGCCACCATCCAGCACGGCGACGTCGCGCTTGCCCATGAGCCGCAGGAGCCACCAGACACGCGGCGCCGAAAATAGTCCCATCCCGTCATAGACCACCACCTGATGGCCATCGCCGACACCCATGGCGCGCATCCGGCTGATGAATTTCTCAACCGGGGGGACCATATGGGGCAGTTCGGACCGGGTATCACTGATCTCGTCGATATCAAAAAACCGCGCGCCGGGGATATGGCCGATCTCGTATTCGGCCTTGGCGTTGCGGTCCATGTCGGGCAGATACCACGAGGCATCGAAAACGCGCAGGTCGGGATCCCCCAGATGATCGGCTAGCCAGGCGGTGGATACCAGCGTATTCGGATCGTCGGTCATCGAGAAGTCCCCCAAGGGTCACGGTTGATGCAGATGGTTACTGCGGGACCGGGCGTGAGGCAAGATTGCCGCCTACCCGTTCTGCCGCAGCAGACGCGCCTTTTGGCGACCCCAGTCGCGCTTGGCCTCGGTCGCGCGTTTATCTTGCGTTTTCTTACCCTTGGCGATGCCAATCTTGATCTTGGCCTTACCGCGATGGTTAAAATACAGGACCAGCGGCACCAGGGTCATGCCCTTGCGCTGCGTTTCGGACCAAAGATGCGCCAGTTCCTTGCGGCTGACCAGCAGCTTCCTGCGGCGGCGTTCCTCGTGGCTGAACATCGCCCGATTGTAGGGGGCGATGTAGCTGTTCACCAGCCACAGCTCCCCGTTTTCGACCGCGGCATAGCTTTCGGCGATGTTGGACGGGTTTTCGCGCAGTGATTTGACCTCGGACCCCTGCAGGAGGATCCCGCATTCGACATCGTCATCGATCGCGTAATCGTAACGTGCTCGCCGGTTTTCGGCGATCACCTTGTAGTTGGGGTTTGCTTTATCCTTGGCCATGGGGGCCGGATATAGGGGGAGAGCGGCCCCACGCCAAGGGGTCTAGTTGATCAGCCCCGCATGGCGCATGGCATCCTGGATAGCGGCCTTGGTGCCATCTGTCAGCTCAACCAGCGGGGACCGCACCTCTGCCGCGCATTTGCCCAGGACCGAAAGTGCATATTTCGCGCCAGCCAGGCCCGGTTCGATGAACAGGGCCGTATGCAGGGGCATGAGCCGGTCCTGGTAGTCGAGCGCCTTGACATAGTCACCGTCCAGCGTGGCTGTCTGAAACGCGGCGCAGAGCTTGGGCGCCACATTGGCGGTGACGCTGATCGCGCCGATCCCGCCATGGGCGTTGAACCCAAGGGCGGAGGCATCCTCGCCCGAAAGCTGGATGAAATCCGCGCCACAGGTGGTGCGTTGGTGGCTGACCCGGGCAATATCGCCGGTGGCATCCTTGACGCCGATGACGCGCGGCAGTTTGGCCAGCTCTCCCATCGTTTCCGGCGTCATATCGACGACGGAGCGACCGGGGATGTTGTAGATCACGATGGGCAGGTCACAGCAGTCATGGAGCGCGGTGTAATGCGCGATGAGCCCCGCCTGCGTGGGTTTGTTGTAATAGGGCGTGACGACCAGCCCGGCATCCGCCTTGACCCCGGCGGCGTGCTGCATGAACCGCACGGCCTCCACCGTGTTGTTGGACCCCGCCCCGGCCACGACAGGTACGCGACCGGCAGCGATGCGCACGGTATGTTCGACGACGGTTTCATGCTCTTCATGGCTGAGCGTGGGGCTTTCCCCGGTGGTTCCAACCGGAACCAGCCCGTGGCTGCCTTCGGAAATCTGCCATTCGATGAAGGCTTCCAGCGCCTCCAGATCCACCGCGCCCTTTTTGAACGGGGTGACCATCGCTGTCATGGATCCTTTGAGCATCTCCGTCACCTCCCGCTGTTTCATGTTGTCCGGCCTCATACCGCCCCCGTTCGGGCAAGGCCAGAGGTTAGGTATGTTACAAAGTGGTTAACGAAAGAGAGTTGCGACGCGGCAGCTTTCGATTAGCTTAGCGGCGTTCCGCAACTGGGGTTGTCTGGCTTTGCGCCTGATTCTAATTAGTCTGATCCTGGCCATCTGGCCGTTATCTGCCGGTGCCGCTGACCCGGCGCCTGGCATCGCTGCGCTGAAGGCGGCGATGAACCATATCCGATCCGGCGATTGGAGCGATGCCCGGCAAAGCGCCCAGGCGGGTGGTCAGGTCGCGGAGGACATCGTGACCTGGCACATGCTGCGCAAAGGCCGGGGTTCGTTTGTCGAATACAGTGATTTTCTGGAGCGCAACGCAGACTGGCCCGGCCTGGCGCTGATGCGGACCCAAGGCGAAGGCTCGATCCCGCGAAATGGCCAGGCGGAGGCTGTGATCGCCTGGTTTGGTGACCGCGTGCCAGAAACCGGCGCCGGTGTTCTGCGGTTGATCGAGGCCTATCGAAAAACCGACCAGGATGGTGACGCCCAGGCGCTGGCGGTCCTGGCTTGGCACACGATGACGGTGACCGCGGCCACCGAAGCCGAATTGCTGGGTCTTTATCCCGATCTGTTGAAGCGCCATCACACCGCCCGTCTGGATGATCTGCTGTGGCGAAACGAACGGACGGCGGCGCGCCGAATGTTCCCGCGTGTGTCCGCAGACCTGCGTCTGCTGGCCGAAGCGCGATTGGGCCTGCGCGCCGATGCGCCCGGGGTCGATGGCCTGATCCAGAAGGTGCCGAAACCCCTGCAAGCCGATCCAGGCCTGGCATGGGAGCGGTTCAATTGGCGCGTCCGCAAGGGGCGCCACGACGCGGCGATGGACCTTTTGGCGGAGCGCAGCACCAGCGCCCGCGATCTGGGCCGACCGGCCATGTGGGCCAATTGGCGCCGGATCTATGCAAGGCGGGTTTTGCGCGACGGCGATCCGGCGGATGCCTATGCCATTGCATCCCAGAATTACCTGCTGGATGGCAGCAACTTTTCCGATCTGGAATGGCTGTCGGGATATATCGCCTTGCGGTTTCTGGAAGATCCCGAACTGGCCCTGTTTCATTTCGACCGCTTCCGGGGCGCCGTGCGCACGCCGATCAGTCTGGGCCGGGCGGGATATTGGCAGGGGCGGGCGCACCGTGCCCTGGGCGATGCAGACAAGGCGCGGGAAGCTTTCGCTTTTGGCGCGCAGTATCAGACCAGCTATTACGGGCAGTTGAGTGCCGACACGTTGGGCCTGCCGCTGGACCTGTCGGCCAAGGGGGATGAGGCTTTTCCGGATCTGCAGGGGTCTTCGCTGGCCAATTCGACCGTGTTGCAGGCTGGTCAACTGCTCTATGCCGCTGGTGAACGCGATCTGGCGGAGCGGTTCCTGACCCATCTGGTCGAACAGCGCCCGCGCGAAGAAGCCGGTCAGGTTGGGGCTGTGACGCTGGACCTGGGCGATCCGCATATCGCGCTGATGGTGGCCAAGCGGGCTGCGCGGGATGGTAACGTGCTCCATGCCGCGTATTTTCCGATCCACGAACTGGCGAACCGCAAGCTGCCCGTTGACCCCGCCTTGGCCCTGGCCATCGCGCGGCGAGAGAGCGAGTTCAATCCGGTGGTCGTAAGCCCCGTGGGCGCACGGGGATTGATGCAAGTGATGCCGGGCACGGCTCGCGATGTCGCCCGCGACCTGAAGATCGACTATAACCTGAGCCGCCTGACCGCTGATCCGGCCTATAACGTGCGATTGGGAACAGCGTATCTGGACGACCTGATCGATACCTTTGGCGATGCGCCAGTGCTGGTCGCCGCCGGGTATAATGCCGGCCCGGGCCGCCCGGTGCGCTGGATCGAGGAATTGGGCGATCCCCGCTCTGCCGGTGTGGATCCTGTGGACTGGGTCGAGATGATCCCGTTCCGCGAAACGCGCAACTACGTGATGCGGGTGACCGAATCGATCCGGATCTACCAGGCCCGGCTTGGCCGTCCTGTCACCCCGCGTCTGACGGATCTGCTGAAGGGCAGCTAGGTCACGCCCGCCGGCGTTCGCGCCACAGGGTGAACAGGCCCGCGCTGACCACGATTGCGGAGCCGATAATAACGTTGAGCGCCAGATCCTCCTGAAAGATCAGCACACCAAAAGAGGCGGCAAAGACCAGTTGAAGGTAGGCAAAGGGTTGAACGGCGCTCGCCTCTGCCACCTCATAGGCGCGTATCAGCAGCCAGTGCCCCAAGGCGCCAAAGACGCAAAGCGCCATCATCCAGGCCCAATCGGGTGCGGCCATGGGTTGCCATGCCCACAGGCCAAACGGCGTGATCGCGATGGCGCCCACCGTTCCTGTCCAGAAAAAGCTGGTCGCGGCGCTATCGGTGCGGGCCACATAGCGGGTCAGCAAACCATAAAGCGCAAACATTGTGGCAGAGATCAGCGGGATCACAGCGGCGGGGGAGAAGACGGCAAAACCCGGACGCAGGATCACGAGGATGCCCACGAAACCGATGGCGATGGCAATCCAGCGGCGCCAGCCGACCCGTTCCCCCAGAACAGGGCCGGACAAAGCCGCGATCAGCAGCGGATAGGCCGCAAAGATCGCGTGGCTTTCGACCAGGCCCAGCACCACAAAGGCGGCGACCATCACGCAGATCTCTGCCGCCAGCAGCACCCCGCGCAGGGCCTGCATCACCGGCATCCGCGTGACGGCGGCCTGGCGTAAGCTGCCAGCCATCCGCCCGGCCATGGCAATCGCAAAGGCCGCAAAGAACCAGTAGCGGATGGTGACGATCATGACGACGTTGTATTCCCCGGCCAAATAACGGGAGATCCCGTCCTGCACCGCGAAAACCAGCGTGGTGGCGACCATCAGGACAATGCCCTTGCGGGTGTCCTGCGCGATCATAGCTGGCCCGTGGTCATGTGGCGTTTGCGCCCGAACCCGGGTTGGCGTGTCACGGTAAATCCCGCGGCGTCCAAGGCACGCCGGACATGGCCCGCCGCGGTATAGGTGGCAAAGGTCCCGCCCGGACGGGTGTGGCGGGCGACCTGCATCATCAGATCAGCCTCCCAGAGCTCGGGGTTCTTGGCCGGAGAGAACCCGTCGAGGAACCAGGCATCCGCGGCCCCTTTCCAGCGCGGCAAGGTTTGGCGGGCATCGCCGATCAGGATCGTCGCGGTCAGACCGCCATGGAACAGCGTTGTGCCGTCGGGGCGCCACGCATTGATCAAGGCCCACGCCGCGCCGGGCAGAACGGGGAAAAAGCGGATCAGGGCCCGTTCGATATCCGCCTGCGACAGGGGATATGCCTCGAACCCGGTATAGGTGATGCCTGCGATACCGACCTGTTCCGCCGCAAGAGCCAGGGCCACGATGTTGAGCCCCGTACCCACGCCCAGCTCTGCCACCGCAAAGCCCGGGCGCAGGCGGGTCGACAGGCCATTGCCGGTTATGAACACATGGCGCGTCTCGGCCAGCCCGTCCTCCAGCGAATAGAATGGGTCGTCAAAGCGTTGCGATACTGGCACGCCATTGGCTTGCCAATCGATCGGTTCCTGCTGGTCTGTTGGCATGGTCTGTCCTACACGGCAGCCTCGATTGGTGACCATGGGGAAGGTCTGACGAAATGACAACGGCGGACGTGACCATTTACGGGGCAGGCATTTTCGGGCTGTCCTGCGCCTGGGCGATACAGCGCCGCGGGGCGCGGGTGCAGGTCATAGATCCCGACGGCGTGGGCGCGGGATCCAGCGGCGGCATTGTGGGGGCCCTGGCCCCCCATACGCCAGAGAACTGGAACCAGAAAAAGCAATTCCAGTTGGACAGTTTGCTGATGGCAGAGGCGTTCTGGTCAGAGATTGATGCCGCATCGGAGCTGAGCGCTGGCTATGGGCGATTAGGGCGGGTTCAGCCCGTGTTGGATGTGCGCGGCCTGGACCTGGCCCGGGACCGGATTGCGGGCGCGGCGCAGTTCTGGCGCGGTCAGGCCGAATGGGCCATCGTTGCGGCGGCTGATCTGGACGGCTGGCATCCGGCCAGCCCGACCGGACTGTTCATCCAAGACACGCTGTCGGCCCGGCTTCATCCGCGTCAGGCCTGCCATGCCATTGCCGCCGCGATCACGGCAGGCGGTGGTGCGATCCGCGCGGAGGGCCGACCGGATGGGCTACAGCTTTGGGCCACCGGGGCGGCGGGCTTGCAGGATCTGAGTGCGGCTTTGGGACAAATGGTGGGCAATTCCGTCAAGGGGCAGGCAGCCCTTCTGGATCTGGACCGCCGCAGCGGACCGCAGCTTTTTGCCGATGGTGTTCATATCGTGCCCCATGCCGACGGAACAACGGCTATCGGCTCCACCTCCGAACGGGCGGCCACCGATCCTGTCGGGACTGACCATCAACTCGACGAGCTGATTGCGCGCGCCCGGGCGCTGTGCCCGGCCTTGGAGGATGCGCCCGTCATTGCCCGGTGGGCCGGTTTACGACCGCGGGCGCGCAGCCGGGCCCCCATGCTGGGGCATTGGCCGGGCCGGGCGGGCCATTTCATCGCCAATGGCGGGTTCAAGATCGGCTTTGGCATGGCGCCCAAAGTGGCCGAGGTCATGGCGGACCTGATCCTTGACGGCATTGACCGCATACCCGAGCCATTCCAGGTTGCGGCGAACCTGAAATCTCAGACCACCAGCGCCTGAGCCTCCTGCTGACCCACACCAAAGACGTCGCGGTAGCGATCGATCTGGTCCGGCGGTCCCATCGCCTTGTTCGGGTTGTCGGACAGTTTGACCGTGGCCCGGCCATTGGCGCTCACGGCCTTGCAGACCAATGAGAACGGCGAGAGCCGGTCGCCAGAGACCAGGCCACGAAAATCATTGGTCATCAGCGTTCCCCAGCCGAAGCTGATCCGCACCCGTCCGGCAAACTGCTGGTGCAGCTCCAGGATCTTTTCGACATCCAGACCGTCAGAAAAGATGACGAGCTTTCGGGTGGGATCTTCGCCGCGGTCTTTCCACCACTGAATGGCGATCTCTGCGCCGGTGGCCGGGTCGCCGCTGTCGATGCGAATGCCCGTCCAACTGGCCAGCCAGTCCGGCGCGCGGTCCAAAAACCCCTGGGTGCCGTAGGTGTCGGGCAGTATGATCCGAAGGTTGCCGTCATGTTCTTCGTGCCAGTCCGCAAGCACCTGGTAGGGGGCCTGGGCCAGGGCGGTGTCGCCTTCGGCCAAGGCGGAGTAAACCATCGGCAGTTCATGGGCGTTGGTGCCGATCGCCTCGACCTCCCGACGCATGGCGATCAGGCAATTGGAAGTGCCGACGAATGTCTGGCCCAGCCCTTCCAGCATCGCCTGCACGCACCAATCCTGCCACAGGAAGGAATGCCGCCGCCGCGTGCCAAAATCAGCGATGCGCAGATCGGGCCGGTCACGCAAGCGTTCGACCTTTTGCCAAAGCTTGGTCATGGCGCGGGCATAAAGCACCTGCAATTCAAACTTGCCCATGTCATTGAGCACGGCGCGAGACCGCAATTCCATCAGGACGGCGAGCGCCGGGATCTCCCACAGCATGACCTCTGGCCAGAGCCCCTCAAAGGTCAGTTCATACTGATCGCCGCGGCGTTCCAGATGATAGGGCGGCAGGCGCAAGTCCTCGAACCATTCCATAAAATCGGCACGAAACATCTGGCGCTTTCCGTAGAAGGTGTTGCCGCGCAACCAGGTGCTTTCGCCCCGACTGAGTGAGAGCGAGCGGATGTGATCAAGCTGTTCGCGTAACTCGCCTTCATCGATCAGGCGCGCCAACGGCACGTCGGCAGAGCGGTTGATCAAGCTGAATGTGACCTTGGCATCGGGTCGATTGCGAAACACCGATTGGCACATCAGCAGCTTATAAAAATCGGTGTCGATCAGCGATCGCACGATCGGATCGATCTTCCATTTGTGGTTCCAAACGCGCCGGGCAATATCGACCATGGCCCCCTCCCTTATCCGTATCGGGTTTTCCCGCCCGCTTCGCACCATAGGCTAACGCACCGGGACAGCTTAGGAAATGGGCGTCCGTGAAATGCCCTAGCCAGCGGATCGGTGATTGTGGGTAGGGGCAGGAAGCTGGGCAAGGATCGCATTGACCAGGGTCACCTTTCGGATAGGCTTTGCCAGGTGATCGTCCATGCCCGCGCTCAGGCAGCTTTGGCGATCCTCGGCAAAGGCATTGGCGGTCAGGGCGATAATCGGGCAGCGTTCCCGGGCGGCATGGGTTTCGTATTGCCGTATGGCGATGGTCGCGTCCAACCCGTTCATCTCCGGCATAGACATGTCCATCAGAACAAGATCGGGCGGCGTATCGACAAAGGCAGCCACGGCTTCTGCGCCATCTGCGGCCTGCGTGATCGTGATCCCCATGGGCTCCAACATACGCTGGAGGAGCAGGCGATTGGTCCGATTGTCGTCGGCCACGAGGATGTGCAGACTGGCAGGCAAAGCTGCCATGGGCTGGTGCGGCGCGGTGACCTGTGCCGCGGCGATTGCGAAGGACAGATCGATGGTGAAGGTCGATCCGCCGGGCATTTGGGAGTGCACCGCGACCTCGCCGCCCATGGCCTGAACCAGCCGTTTGACGATCGACAAACCAAGCCCGGTACCGCCGAACCGGCGGGAGATCGAAGCATCGGCCTGAGTGAACGCATCAAAAACATGG
The DNA here is from genome assembly GCF_016901225.1 of Actibacterium sp. 188UL27-1. Classification (GTDB taxonomy): domain Bacteria; phylum Pseudomonadota; class Alphaproteobacteria; order Rhodobacterales; family Rhodobacteraceae; genus 188UL27-1. The sequence continues at coordinate 19,703 of NZ_JAFEUL010000016.1, forward strand.
TCGATCCGGTCAGCCGAGATCCCCAAACCGGTATCTGCGACAGTGAAGGTGGCGCGATACTCCCGGTCGACGACCTGTCCCGAAACCGTGACCTGAATGGAGCCCGCATCTGTGAACTTGATGGCATTTCCGATCAGGTTGAGCAGTACCTGCCGCAGGCGACCGTCATCGCCGATCACGGCCTTCGGCAGATCGGGCGGCAGGGTAATGAATAGAGACAGCCCCTTTTGATCGGCCAACGGGGTCAGGAGCTGCACCGCCCCAGCCACACAGTCACCGGGAGAGAACGGGTTTGCGGAAATGTCGAGCTTGCCAGCCTCAAGCTTGGAAAAATCCAACACGTCATTGATGATCGCCAACAAAGCCTCTCCGGCAACGGAGATCATCTGGACATGGCCGTCTTGATCCGTCGTCATGGGCGTTTCGCGCAGCATATCGCAGGTCGCGATGATTGCGTTCATGGGCGTCCTGAGTTCATGGCTGATCGTCGCGAGGAAGGCATCCTTTGCCTTGGCCACGTCGAGCGCATGTTCACGGGCCTGGGCAAGGGCCGCCTCTCGCTCCTTGGAGGCGGTGACATCGCGCTGCACCACCACAACCGCCATCAGGGACCCGGTCTTGTCCAGCAGCGGCGTCAGATTGGTGCTGAGCCAGATCCGGTCGCCGCCTTTGCAGATATGGGCCAATTGGGCATTCTGCGCCGTCCGGCTGATACGGGCCTGGGCCAGGCGGTCAAGTTCGGCCGGATCCGTGTCGGTCGCCACGAAATCCTCGATCGCCCGCCCCGCTACCTGTTGCAGGTCATAGCCCATCATCTGCTCAAACGCGCCGTTGACCCAGAAAATGCGCCCGTCCGGGTCCGTGAATGCCACGCTGTCACTCGCCTGCTCCACCGCCATGGCCATCTGGCGTGTCTGGCGTTCTGTATCGGCCAGCAGGCGGTTCACGATGACCAGCTGTTCCCCTTTTTTCAGTTGCTCATGCTGGGCGGCGTTCCGTCGGCGATAGTCCAGTTCCCGGTGGTGAAGAAAGAGCCAGCCAAATGATATCAGGATCAGGACCGACAGCATGTCGAGCAGCAAAGCCGACCGCGCCGCGGCATCCGCAACCTCGACCCAGTGGCCATAAAAGCTGGCAAGCAGAAGGGACAGAAAGATGGAGAGCCGCGTCGCCGTCGCCGCCCTGTTGACCGAGGCATAAGAGGCGGCGTCCAGGATCAGGCCAAGGCAGATCGCGCTGGCAAAAAATAGCCCACCGGGCCCAACCGCCCCGTTCATGATCACCCAGGCGACACTTGCGGCGATGGCCTGACACCCCGCCAGCAGGCAGGTCAGGGCCTTGCGGAGCGGCAGGCGGTTTTGATCGACATCCGTCCGCGCCAAGTAACGCAACACCGCCCAATCCAACGCCTCCCCACCTGCGGCGATAGCGACCGTCAGAACGGCCATCTCCGCACCGCCGAACCAAAACACCACGCCCCCGCAAACAAGGATGATGGCACAGCGAATCCAGGCATATTCGACCCGGCGGCGGCAATAGGTCTGCAGCTTGCCGGCCGGACTTCGCCGCCATTCGAACGCTTCAAGCGCACGATGTTCGGGGCCGAATGGAGCGGAGGGAGAGAATTCCATAACGTTTTGAGCTGGCTTCCGGACATCAGTGATCCGGGCCAGCCAAACAGAAAACCATTTTCGTCCGCTTAACGGCGCCTAGTCTATCAGAGCGATACCTGCCTGCCCCATGGCATCCAGGGCGTCCTGCAGGGAGCCAGAAAGGTCAATGCCGCGGCAGGCGGACAGCTTGACCGTCACGTCAAATCCCAACCTGGCAGCATCAAGCGCCGAATACTGGACGCAGAAATCCGTGGCGAGCCCGGCAAGGAGCAGCGACGTCACGCCCCGCGCGCGCAGATATCCATCAAGCCCTGTCGGGGTCGTCCGGTCATTTTCAAAGAAGGCAGAATAGCTGTCGATCTGCGGGCGAAACCCTTTGCGGATAACCATATCGGCAAGGTCCACCTGCAGGTCGGGATGAAAGGCGGCACCCTCGGCGCCCCGGATACAGTGATCGGGCCAGAGCACCTGTTTGCCATAGGGCATATCGATCAGGTCATAGGGCTGCCTGTCCGCATGCCTACTGGCGAAAGAGGAATGGCCTGCCGGGTGCCAATCCTGGGTCAGCACGCGAATCTGTGCGCTTTGCAGCAACGCGTTGATCGGGGCCACGACCTGATCGCCACCCGCCACGGCGAGGGCACCACCTGGGCAGAAGTCGTTCTGAACATCGATGACGATCAGCGCATCGGCCATGGGTCTCTTCCTTTCCGTCAGATCCGCCAGCGCTTGAAGATCGGTCTTGGCTGGTTTTATGAGTGCACCATGCCCATCGTCGCCGCCCTCTACAAGTTTACCCGATTTGAGGATCCTGCAGCCGTGATCGCGCCGTTGCGCGAAACCTGCATGGATCACGATGTGCGCGGTATTCTTTTGGTGGCGCACGAGGGGATCAATGGCACGATCAGCGGCACCCGTCCCGGGATCGACGCGGCGCTGGCGCATATCAGGGCTCTGCCCGGCTGTAACGATCTGGACTGGAAGGAAAGCACGGCCAAGGCGCCGCCCTTCAGCCGGCTGAAAGTAAGGTTGAAGAAAGAGATCGTGACTATGGGCCAGCCCCATGTGGATCCGGACGCGCGGACCGGGCATTACGTGGCACCTGCGGAGTGGAACGATCTGATCTCGTCCCCGGATGTCGCGGTGATCGATACGCGCAATGATTATGAAGTGGCCATCGGCACCTTCAAAGGGGCGGTCGATCCGGGCACGAGAGCCTTTGGCGACTTCCCGTCCTGGTGGGCCGCCAACAAGCATCGCTTTGCCGACAAGCGCATCGCGATGTTTTGCACAGGCGGCATACGGTGCGAGAAATCAACGAACTACCTGCTATCCGAGGGCGTGGAAGACGTGTTTCACCTGAAAGGTGGCATTCTGAAATACCTCGAAGAGGTGCCCCAGGATGACAGCCTTTGGGACGGGTCGTGTTTTGTGTTCGATGAACGGGTATCGGTCGGGCATGGCATGGTAGAGGGGCCACACGAACTGTGCCGGGCCTGTCGCCGCCCGATCCTGCCGGAGGATCGCAAACATGGGTCCTTCGAAGAAGGCGTGTCGTGTCACCACTGCATCGATGAAACCACGGCCACGGCCAAGGCGCGCTTTCGCGAGCGGCAAAAGCAGATCGTTTTGGCCAAAAAGCGGGGCACCCGGCATCTGGGGCAAGATTAGCCACTGATCCGCCAAACAGATCTGCTCAGATGGCTCAAACATGTTGATTGACGGCGCAAATATGCTGAAAGATAGCAGATAGCACGGCAAGGCATTGCCAAATCAACCGCTGCCTTGGACACCGCGATACGGGCTCGACCGTCGGATGGATATCGTGTGGCCAAATTGAATGGTTACCAAATCGTGCTAACAGCCGCGTGAGAAGGTACTTTCGACATTCAATGACCGTGCCAGCGGTCGAACTTAGCCACTAGTCCGCCTAAGTTTGGTCTCAAATCAATACTATCCCGGCATTCTAACATTATTGTTTCCGAATTATTGTACACTTATGACTAACCTTGGGTGTGCGATATACCGGTCCGTCGGACAACAGATAGGAGAATAGAGCGTGATGCGACGTCAAAGAACTGGTCTCTGCGCCAGCCTGTTCCTCATCGCTAGCTCCATAGCGCCCGCTTTTGCGGAAATCGTCATCCCGTCGCTGACCTACCGCACAGGCCCCTATGGCGGTAGCGGTGTGCCATACTCCGATGGTTTCACCGATTATCTGACCCTTCTGAATGAGCGGGATGGGGGAATTAACGGCGAGCCGATCAAGGTCGTTGAATGTGAATACGGGTACAACACTGAAAAAGGGCTTGAGTGTTTCGACGAAACCTTTGAGCAGGGCGCGCTTCTTTATCACCCGATGTCGACCGGTTTGACCTATCAGTTGATTCCACGCGCCAATGAGCTTGGCGTCGTGATGCACACGATGGGGTACGGACTGACGGCCGCAGCCGATGGTGGCATGTTCCCGTATGCATTTAACTTCCCGGCCCATTACTGGCATGCCGCCTCCGCTCAGATCCGCCATATCAAGGAAACCGAAGGGGGCGATCTGACGGGCAAGAAGATCGTGCACATGTACCACAATTCCGGTTACGGCAAGGAGCCCATTCCAACCCTGGAAAAGCTGGCTGACATCGAAGGTTTTGAATTGGTCTTGGCCCCGATCGACCATCCCGGAGAGGATCAGACAGCCATCTGGCCCGATGTCATGGCCCAATCGCCCGATTACATCTTGTTGTGGGGTTGGGGCATCATGAATGAAGTGGCCCTCAAAAGCGCTGCCAAGGCCGACTTTCCGATGGATCGTATGATCGGCGTTTGGTGGTCGGCAAATGAAGGCGACATCAAACCGCTTGGCAAACGTGGAGATGGTTACAAGGCCGTGACGTTCCATGCGGTTGGCACCAGCTTTCGTATCTTTAACGAGATGAACATGCTGGTTTATCAGACGAACAAGGCCCGTGGCGAGCTGAACAACATCGGCGACGTCCTTTACAACCGGGGTATCATGGCGGCGATCTTTGCGACCGAAGCCATTCGTCTGGCCATGGAGATACACGGCACGACCGACGTGACACGCGAAATGATCCGCGACGGATATGAACAACTGAACTTCAGCGAAGAGACCTTTGCCTCCTTGGGCATGGAGGGTTTCATACCTGATGTTTCGATCAGCTGCGAAAACCACGCCGGCGCCGGTCTGGTGGCTGTTAAACAATGGAATGCCGTCGTGCGCCGTTGGGAACAAGTGACCGACTATTATGAACCGGACGACGCGCTCATCGACCCGCAGGTGGCGACAGCGTCCGAAACATTCGCAGAATCCGCCGGGATGACCCGCCGAGGGTGCTGACCGGAGCGACACCAACGAACGAGAGCCAGCCAACGACGTCCGGCTCTCATCCTCGCCTTAAAAACGACCGGGCGACAAAAGTGAAAGAGGCCACGATATGCAAAAATCTCTGAAATTTTCGGTGACGGCCGCCCTCATGCTTACCGTCGCCCATGTTGCAAGCGCCGACGAGGTTAAATTGCAGTCGGACGACAACTCCATCAACCTGTCCGGTGACCTGATCGACTTCAAGAACGGGGTTTACTTCATCCGGACGGACCTTGGCGCCCTGCGGATTAGCGCAGACCGGGTGAACTGCATCGGTGCGGCCTGCCCTGACCTCGAAGGCCAGGAAGCGGTCGTGAACGATCAGGTGCGTCTGCGGACCGACGATGGCTCGATCGAGCTGGAAGGCCGATTGGTGAAGTTCGAAGATGAAACCTATTTCGTGGAAACCACCATCGGTGACTTCCAACTTGCATCGGACGGCGTTCAGTGTGTGGGGGAAGCGTGCCCTGCCGTGAACCTGGATGTTCGGGAATTCATGATCTCGTCCTCCAACGAACTGACCCGCAACCTGATACCCGGCCTTGTGGATGGTTATGCCGACTATCTGAATGCGTCGCAGGAGCGGACAACCGATGCATCCGGTATCGAGGCGATCCAGCTGGCCAGTGCTAGCGGCGATACGGAGGCGACGATCCAGTTGGCTTCCAGCGACTCTGCCACCGCGTTCAATCAGTTGGTTGACGGTGAATCGACGCTCGCGGCCACCACTCGCGCCGTGGCCACCGAAGAGTTGAACCAGTTGATCGGTCTGAACGCCGACGACCTGGCCCGTGCCCGCAGCGAAAACGTGCTTGCCCTTGATGGTTTGGCCATCGTGGTCGCTCCCGACAACCCTGTCCGGGCGATCAGCGAGGCCGATATCGCCCGCATATTTTCGGGTGAGATCACGAACTGGGCCGAGATCGGGGGCAATGATGGCCCGATCTCCCTTTATGCCCGGAGCAAGGAAAGCGGTTCGGGATCGGTCTTCTTTGACCTGCTGATGGATCCCGCCCGTTCTACAATGAGCTTGGACGCGCAACTGCTGGGCTCTGACAGCGATGTCGCTGATGCCGTACAGGGCGACCCGGCCGGTATCGGCTTTACCAGCTTTTCAACACTGGGTGAGACCCGTCCCCTGGCAATCCGCGGTGAATGCGGGATCCAGACCCCGGCCACGGATTTCACGATCAAAACCGAGGAATATCCGCTGACCCGCCGCCTGTTCATGTATCGCCCGGGCGCCAGTATTCCAAAGGTGGCCAGCGAATTCCTGGATTATACCAAGACCGAAGAAGCCCAGGACATTATCACCACAGCTGGCTTCGTGGATCAGGGCGTGTCTGCTGTATCTGTGAACGAGCAAGGCCTGCGTTTCGTGGCCTCGGTCCTGCCATCGGAGGTCGATGTGACCTACGAACAGATCCAGGACATGATGCTCGAATTGGCTCCGGCCGACCGCGTTTCTTTGACATACCGCTTTGAACAGGGTTCGGCCCGCCTCGATACCCGGGCTGAGGCTGACATCATCCGCCTGGCCGAAATGATCAAGCGCGGCGATTTCAGCAACAAGGAATTGCTGCTGATCGGTTTCACCGACTCCATCGGTTTGGGTGACCTGAACCTGGAACTGAGCCGCGCCCGGGCCGAACAGATCCGTGATGAACTGTTGCAAGCCATCGGAGAGGACGTGCCGGAGGATGTGGTCATCCGAGCAACGGGTTATGGCGAAATGTCTCCTCTCAGCTGCAACGACACGCTGAACGGGCGTCAGATCAACCGCCGCGTTGAACTTTGGACCAAGGACATCATCAGAAGCTCCACCAGCTTCTGATACACCCAGAACCATCCGTCAAAACAGGGCCCCGTCTTCAACATGAAGGCGGGGCCCTTTGCTGTCATGGCCGCAAATGCAGGCGAGGATACGCGTACTACCTGATGGAAGGTCGATCAAAAATCAGCCTGTGAAACGGGCGGCGCTGTTCAATTCTGCCATTTGGCTATTCACATCCGGCACAACTGGTTGAAAGCCGCCAAGAATACCGCGACGCGACGTTATTGCGAGCCGGGTGTTCTTGCATGCCCGTTGGCACACGATATGCTATGCTCAGTTATCAACCATTTGCCTCAGTTTTCAGCGATAGTCGGCGACATAAGACCGGCTTCGATAACGCGTATCAAAACATGGAGGATTCCAATGAAAAAAGCCCTCATCGTCTCGCTCTTGATGGGTTCATTCCTGACCCCAGTTGCCTGGGCCGATACCAAGGATGGCGTCGAACTGGCCGGGGAGCAGGTCTTCACGTACCGGGTCCTCGATGATATCAAATCATTCGATCCACAGATCAACACGGATGTGTCCGGGTCGGAGATCATGCGGGACCTGTTTGAGGGTCTTTACAATGACGATGCCACCGGCGGTCAGGTGCCCGGCGCCGCCGAAAGTTTTGAGCTGTCAGACGACAAGCTGACCTACACATTCACGTTGCGCGAGGCGACCTGGTCCAATGGCGATCCGGTGACCGCCTCCGATTTCGTTTATGCATGGCAGCGGCTGGTTAACCCGGAATTCGCCTCGGAATATGCGTGGTATATGGAATTGATGGGCGTGGTGAACGCGGCTGCCGTGACCACCGGTGACATGCCGCTTGAGGAATTGGGCGTCGTGGCGGTTGATGATCAGACCCTTCAGGTGACCATCGATGCGCCCCGGCCCTATTTTATATCGATGTTGACCCATGCCTCGACATTTCCCGTGCCACAGGCCGTGGTCGAGGAAATGGGGGATCAATGGACGAAGCCCGGCAATCTGGTCGGCAACGGCGCCTATACCCTGACCTCCTACAGCCCTGGCGAGCAGGTCGTGCGCGAACGCAACCCGGCCTATTGGAACGATGCCGAAACCACGATCGACAAAACAGTGGCCCTGATCATCAACGATGAAAACCAGGCCCTCACCCGGTATCTGGCCGGTGAATTGGACAAGACCGAGGTGCCCGCGGGCCAATACCCGCGGCTTGAAGAGGAATATCCTGATCAGGCGCATTCCTTCCCGCGGTCCTGTTCGTATATCTACATGTATAACCTTGGCGAAAGCGGGCCTGAATACCTAAAAGATCTCCGCGTGCGCCAGGCCCTGTCCTATGCCGTGAATCGCGACATTATCGTCGATAACGTCCTGCAAGGCGGTCAATATCCATCTTACAACTGGACGCATCAGGCGACGACCGGCTTTCAAATGCCGGACCTCGAATGGGCCAGCTGGACCCAGGAAGAGCGCGACGCCAAGGCCGTGGAGTTACTGACCGAAGCCGGTTATGGCCCTGACAATCCGCTAACGGTCAAACTGTCCTACAATACGGATGAAGGGCACAAAAAGATTGCCATCGCCGCTTCGCAGTTCCTGAAAAAGACGCTGGGCGTAAATGTCGAGTTGTCGAACTCTGAATGGAAGGTGCACTTGGACAATCTGCGCCAGGGCAACTTTGAACTGGCCCGCTACGCGTGGTGCGGCGACTATAACGAACCCTCCACCTATCTGGGCCTCTTCACCAGCAATTCCGGCCACAACAATGGCAAATATTCCAACCCGGAATTTGATCGGCTGTTGGAGGAATCCAAAACCCAGGCCGATCCCAGCGCCAGCTACCTGGCCGCCGAAACCCTCCTGATGGAGGATATGCCCATGATCCCGATCTACCAGTACACGACCGTGATCATGCTGGATGAAACCGTGAGGGGCTGGCCCTTCGAAAACCTGATGCAGAACTGGTATTCGCGCGACCTTTACATCGCAGCCGAATAACGGCGATCGGGGCTGCCCCGTGCAGCCCCACCTTCAGTCTGTATCGGAACGTCCCAAATGCTTATCTTTATCGCAAAGCGCCTGACGGTCGCGATCCCAACCCTGTTGGTCCTGATCGTGCTGTCTTTTGTGCTGATGCATGCCGCGCCCGGCGGCCCCTTCACCCAGGAACGCGCGCTGCCCCCGGAAGTCTTGGCCAATATCGAGGCGAAATACGGGTTGGACCAGCCCCTGTGGCGGCAGATCGGAACCTATCTGATCAATGTCACGACGCAGTTCGATTTCGGCCCGTCCTTCATCTACAAGGACCGGACAGTGAATGAGATCATTGCCAACGGCTTTCCCATCACCCTGACCTACGGCGGGATCTCTTTCGTGGTCGCCGTGCTGGCTGGCTGCACCCTTGGCGCATTGGCGGGCGTCTACCAGAACACCTGGCTGGATTACCTGGCGGTCGGCATCTCCATCGGGGCGCAGGTTTTGCCGAATTTCGTGATGGCGCCGATCCTGGTGTTGATTTTCACGCTCTGGCTGGGCTGGCTGCCAGGGGGCGGTTGGCAAGGGGGCCAGTGGCAATACCTGATCATGCCCGTCATCGCGCTATCGACCAGCTTCATGGCCTCCATCGCGCGGATCACCCGGTCATCGATGCTGGAAGTTTTGAACTCCAACCACATCCGCACCGCGCGCGCCAAGGGGTTACCCATCCGGCAAATCATCCTGCGGCACGCCCTGAAACCGGCGATGTTGCCCGTGATCTCCTATCTTGGGCCCGCTTTCGTGACGATGATCACAGGATCGGTCGTGGTGGATTTCTTTTTCAACACGGGCGGGATCGGGCTGTCTTTCGTCAACGCGGCCCTCAACCGGGATTATGCCGTCATGATGGGTGTCACCATCCTCGTCGGCGCCCTCACCATCCTGTTCAATCTGATCGTGGATATCCTCTACGCCTGGATCGACCCGAAAATCAGGTACTGAACCATGGCTGTCAGCAGCACAGATATCTCCAGCGCCACCACAGAGACAGAGGTCAAGGGCCGCTCCCTTTGGGCCGATGCCCGCAAGCGGTTCTTTCGCAACTATGCCGCCGTGGGTGGGCTGATCGTTCTGATTCTCGTCGGTCTGTTTGCCCTGTTCGGCCCCTGGATCGCGCGGTTCGAGATTGACGAGATCGACTTCACCGCCATCGGCAACGCTGCCCAGATGGGCCGCCCCTCCATCGAGACGGGCCATTACTTCGGCACCGACGATCTGGGGCGGGACATCTTTGCACGCACTGTGCAAGGCACCCAGATCTCCCTCCTGGTTGGGCTGGTCGGTGCGGGCATCGCGGTCCTGGTCGGCACGGTCTACGGGGCGGTGGCGGGCTATGTCGGCGGGCGCACCGATGGCATCATGATGCGGCTTGTCGATGTGTTGATGGCGATCCCTTATATGTTCGTTCTGATCCTGTTGCTGGTCATGTTTGGCCGGTCGATGATCATGCTCTTCGTGGGCATCGGTCTGCTATCCTGGCTGGACATGAGCCGCATCGTCCGCGGCCAGACCCTATCCCTGAAAAACAGGGAGTTTATAGAGGCTGCGCGCGCCACCGGTGTCTCCACCGCCAAGATCATCACCCGCCATATCATTCCCAACCTGCTGGGCGTCGTCGCCGTTTATGCCACCCTGCTGGTGCCGCTGATGATCCTGGCGGAAAGCTTTATCTCGTTCCTTGGCCTTGGCGTGCAGGAACCGTTGACCTCCTGGGGCGCGCTCATCCGCGAAGGGGCGGGCACCATGCGTTACGGCACGCTTTGGCAACTAGGCTATCCGCTCTTTTTCTTCGTCATCACCCTTTTCGGGTTCTTTTTTGTGGGCGACGGGCTGCGCGACGCGCTCGACCCAAAGGATCGCTGATATGGCCCTGCTGAGTGTTGAAGATCTGGGCGTCCAGTTCAAAACCAATGACGGCACCGTCAATGCCGTCAACGGGATCAGCTTTGACGTTGAAGCCGGTGCGAGCCTTGCAATCGTCGGGGAAAGCGGGTCGGGCAAAAGCCAGACCGCCTTTGCCATCATGGGCCTTCTGGCGGGCAATGGCGTGGCCAGCGGATCTGTCATGCTAGATGGGGAGGAGATCCTGAACAGTCCGCCCGTAGCCCTGAACCAGATCCGCGCGGCCGAGATCGGGATGGTGTTCCAGGACCCGATGACATCGCTGAACCCCTATATGCGCGTCTCCGATCAGATGGCCGAGGTGCTGGTCCACCACAAGGGGATGTCCAAGCGCGACGCCGTGGCAGAAGCCATCGCGATGCTCGACGCAGTCCGCATCCCCAGCGCGGCCGAGCGCATCCGCCTCTATCCGCATGAATTCTCCGGCGGGATGCGCCAGCGGGTGATGATCGCGATGGCCCTGCTCGCCCGCCCCCGCGTGCTGATCGCGGATGAGCCGACCACCGCGCTCGACGTCACGGTCCAGGCGCAGATCATGGATGTGTTTGCCGACTTGCGCCGCGATTTCGGTATGGCGGTGATCCTGATCACCCATGATCTGGGCGTGGTCGCTGGCTTCTCCGAAGAGGTCATCGTCATGTATGGCGGCCGCATTATGGAACAGGCCAAGACCGACGCGATCTTTGCCCATCCCCGCCACCCCTATACCGGCGGCTTGCTGGCGGCGATCCCGCGGCTGGATACCACCAATGATGAGCTTTACAGCATTCCCGGCAACCCACCCAACATGCTGCGTCCGCCGGTCGGTTGCCCGTTCAACCCGCGGTGCTCCAGCGCGTCAGATCAATGCCGTGCCACCATCCCGCCCCTGGAGCAAATCGGCGGTGGCCACAGCCGCGCCTGTTTCCACCCGATCGAGGAAAGCCTAAGTGCCTGATCTTCTGTCTGTCGAAAACCTCGCCGTCACCTTTGACATCCCCCGCCGCAACGCCTTTCCATGGAGCGAACCGCTCAGCCTGCGCGCCGTCAATGGCGTCGAATTCACCCTCCAACAGGGGGAGACGCTGGGCATCGTCGGCGAATCTGGTTGTGGCAAATCCACCCTCGCCCGCGCCCTGATCCGGATGGTGCCAAGCGCCGGGCGCGCGGTTTGGATGGGCGACACGGATCTGCTTTCCCTCACCCCGCAGGAGATGCTGAAATACCGGTCCGAGATCCAGATGGTGTTCCAGGACCCGCTGGCCGCCCTTGACCCGCGCATGACGGTCGGCAGCATCATAGCGGAGCCGCTGAAAACCCACCGCCCCGACCTGACCAGCGCCCAGGTCAAGGAACGGGTCCGTGTCGCAATGGAGCAGGTCAGCCTGCACCCCAATCAGATCAACAAATATCCGCACGAATTTTCCGGCGGCCAGTGTCAGCGCATCGGCATCGCCCGCGCCCTGGTGGTGGAGCCCAAGCTGATCATTTGCGATGAACCGGTTTCCGCCCTCGATGTGTCCATCCAGGCGCAGGTGATCAACCTGCTGATGAAACTGCAACGCGAGATGAACCTGTCGCTCATCTTCATCGCCCATGATCTGAGCGTGGTGAAACATGTCTCTCACAGGGTCATGGTCCTTTACCTGGGCCGCGTGATGGAAATCGCAGACCGCGATACGTTGTTTGCCGACCCCAAACACCCCTACACCAAGGCGCTGCTCTCCGCCGTGCCGATCCCCGACCCCCGCATCGAACGCGACCGTAAAGTGATGATGCTGGACGGAGAACTCCCGAGCCCGCTTGACCCGCCCTCGGGCTGCGTGTTCCGCACCCGCTGTCCCATCGCCAAGGACGTCTGCGCCGAAACCCCGCCCCGCCTGGTTGGCGACACCCACAAAACCGCCTGCCATTTCGCCGAATAACTAAATATTTCTAGCGCAGTCATCACCATCGCATCGGCAGATGCCGGTTGAACCTGTCTTAGGGTTTCTTTCTGAATTCGCAGATCGGTTTTCCAAGGTCCTGCAGGTAACACGCCCGATATCCACCTTTAAGGTCCCCGACGGGAACCTGAATCTCAACCTTAGTTCTGGCGCGGATGATCCGCTGACAGGGATAGATGCCGTGTTCGGTCGTGAAACACTGGTGGTCCCTGAAATCTCGGTTGCCAATCTTGACCTCAAAAACGATATCGACGTCGCAATCGTTTTCAAAAGCTAAGGTACCGCTGTCGTCATTCTGCGGAATAAGACACTGCACCTGCGCTTGGGCCAGCTGGCCCGAAAGGCAGATAAAAAGGGTGATGAGGACCCACCGCAGATGTTGCTGTTTGTGCGCTTTCCGATGTCGTTGGTTCTGCATGCACTCCCCATGTGTTGCGGCCTCAATTGCGGCAAACCTATCGCGTTTCCAACCAAGACGACCAGCCTCCGCTGGCGCCATAGCCTTATTACACAATCCGCGACCGCCAACGATCTTGTGCTGAGCCATCGACACGGTACGATTTCGGACGCGCAACAGGGCGACCATCGGTGTCGTCATACAGACCAACCGAGCGCTCCAGTTCTGCGACAGGCAAACCAAAGCTTGATGCCAGGGCCCGCTTGCTTTACCCGCCCATATCTCCCCAATTCGATGGAGTCGTGCCATGACAACGCGCAGCACAGCGGCAACGCTGGGAATTGACTTTGGAACGTCGAACTCCGCTGCAGGGATCCTGCTAGATGGCAAGCCCCACCTGATTGAGCTTGAGGCGGGCCACCAGACCGTCCCAACAGCTCTCTTCTTTGATTTTGTCGCGCGTAAAGTTCTCTACGGAAATGCCGCGAGTAAAGCTTTGGTTGCGGGCGAAGAGGGGCGTTTTATGCGCGCGCTAAAAAGCGTGCTCGGCACCGCCCTGATGCGCGAAACGCGCCACTTGATGAACGAAACGTTGACCTTTATCGACATCATCAGCCGCTTCCTGGCCGAGGTCAAAACCCGGGCCGAGGCCGCCACCGGTCAGACCTTCGACTATGCGCTGTCAGGCCGCCCGGTGCATTTCCATTCCACCGATGAAAAGCGCAACATCCAGGCCGCCATCGACTTGCGCGATTGCTACGCCGCGGCGGGATTCAAGGATGTCCAGTTCATGTTCGAGCCAGAGGCCGCCGCACGCGCCTATGGCCCCTTGCCCGGCGACCGCTCTATAGGTCTGATCGTCGATATCGGGGGCGGCACGTCGGACTTTTCGCTGTTTCGTAACGCGCCGGGTGGCGGGGCAGAGATCATCGTCAACCACGGCACCCGGGTTGGCGGTACAGATTTTGACCGCAGCCTCAGCGTCGATCATGTGATGCCGCTCTTTGGGCGCGGTGCGCAGATCCGCAAGGAATTAGGGGCCGGGCTGCTTACCGCGCCTAACGCGATGTTCCAGGACCTGGCCACCTGGGAAAAGATCCCATTTCTGTACGCTGGGACAACGCGGCGCGATGTCCGCCAGTTGCAGAAACTCGCGGTCGAGCCGCTGTTTTTCGAACGTCTCGGCGCGGTGTTGGACAATGAGCTGGGCCATGATGTCGCCTTCGCCGTCGAACGGGGCAAGATCGCAACCAATGCCAATGGCGCCGGTTCTGTTGATCTGGGTGTCGTCGAACCGAGGCTGACCGCGCCCCTGACCGGGGACAGCCTCACCCAATCGCTGGACGGATATGCCAGCAAAATCTGCGAGGCAGCGGCAGAAACGCTGACCCTTGCCCAGTGCCGTACCGGTGATGTGGACACGGTCATCTTTGTCGGCGGCTCCAGCCTCATGTCGATCGTCGAAACCCGCATTGCGCGGCAATTTCCCAATGCGACGCTCAACTACGCCAATGCCTTCACCGCCGTCATCGACGGATTGGCGATCTCCTCCGCGACCGCCTTTCAGTAGCCCACCAACCCCGCTATGGTCGCGCTAACGGCCATTGGGAGATGCGGGATGAAAGTCGGCGAGACCCATTACAGATCCATCTGGCGAGACGGTGAAACCGGTGCCGTGCGCATCATCGACCAGCGCTGGCTGCCCCATGAATTTCGGGTCGTCACCCTGAAAACCCGGGAAGAATTCGCAACTGCCATCCGGGACATGTGGGTGCGCGGCGCCCCCCTGATTGGCGCGACCGCCGCCTATGGCATGGCCGAACAGATGGCGCGCGATCCTTCGGATGCTTCACTAAATGAAACATGGGACGTGCTGCATCAGACCCGCCCCACGGCCATCAACCTGCGATGGGCGCTCGACCGGATGCGCACCCACTTGCGCCCCCTGCCCGACGCGGCCCGCGCCGACGCTGCCTTCCAGAGGGCCGCTGACATTTGCGATGAAGATGTCGAGATCAACCGCCAGATCGGTCTTAACGGCCTATCTTTGATCAAGGAGGTCGCCGCCAAGAAGGCCCCAGGCGACCCGGTCCGCATCCTCACCCATTGCAATGCCGGTTGGATTGCCACCGTCGACTGGGGCACCGCGACCTCCCCCATCTATCACGGGAAGGAGGCCGGGATTCCCGTTCATGTCTTTGTCGATGAGACCCGCCCCCGCAACCAGGGCGCCTTGCTGACGGCGTGGGAAATGGTGGGCAATGGCGTGCCACATGACCTGATCGTGGACAATGCGGGCGGCCACCTGATGCAACATGGCGAGGTTGATATGGTCATCGTCGGCACTGACCGCACGACCGCATCAGGCGATGTCTGCAACAAGATCGGAACGTATCTGAAGGCGCTGGCCGCCCATGACAACGGCATCCCGTTCTACGTGGCGCTGCCATCGCCCACCATCGACTGGACCATATCGGATGGCCTGGCCGAGATCCCGATTGAGGAACGGACCGGCACCGAGGTGACCCGCGTTCAGGGCAAGCTCGCGGATGGCACCACGACAGAGGTGCAGATCTCCCCAGATGCCACGCCCGGCCGCAACCCAGCCTTTGACGTGACGCCCGCCCGCCTTGTCACGGGCCTGATCACCGAGCGCGGCATCTGCGACGCCTCTGCCAAAGGGTTGGCCGACCTCTTTCCGGAACATGCGAAGTAGTAAGCTCAGTGCCTTGCATCAGCCCCGCCCTGCGCATTAACGTATACATTAACACAGATCACTGGATCTATTCAGACGGGAGCAGACCCCTGACCAACCCTTCGAAAATCGCTGTCTTTGGCCTTGGCTCCATGGGCTACGGCATGGCCGCCTCCCTGGTCGCCGCCGGACACACCACGTTTGGCTTTGATGTCCGCCCTGAGCAGATGGACCGTTTCCGCAGTGACGGTGGGACGGCGGGCGCGCTGGCGGATGTCGCCCCCGACCTGGATACTGTCGTTGTCGTCGTCCTGAACGCGGCACAGACAGAGGCGGTCTTGTTTGGAGAGGCAGGTATTGCGCCACACCTGAAACCCGGCGCAGTCGTCATGGCCTGCGCCACGGTCTCCCCGGATTTCGCCCGGCAGATGGAGGCGCGCTGCACCGCCGCCGGTATTCACTATCTCGACGCACCCATCTCTGGCGGGTCGCTCAAAGCCGCAAAGGGCCAGCTTTCGATCATGGCGTCCGGGACGCCAGCCGCCTTTGACGCGGCCAAGCCGGTGCTGGATGCGACGGCCGAAACGGTGTTCCGCTTAGGCGACACCGCGGGGGCTGGGTCCGCCATGAAGGCCGTGAATCAACTGCTGGCAGGCGTTCACATCGCCGCCATGGCCGAGGCGATGACCTTTGGCATGACCCAGGGCGTCGATCCCGATCAGTTTGTCGAGGTGATCAGCAAATGCGCGGGCACGTCCTGGATGCTGGAAAACCGCGCGCCGCATATCGCGGCGGGCGATTATACGCCCCATAGCTCGGTCAATATCTGGCCCAAGGATCTGGGGATCGTGCTGGATATCGCCCGCGCTTCCAACTTTGGCGCTCCGATCACCGCCGCCGCACTGCAACAGTTCCTCGCTGCCGCCGGGATGGGCCTAGGGGCTGAAGATGACGCCGCCGTCGCCAAAGTGTACGCGCGCAATGCGGGCCTGACCTTGCCGGGGGAACGCTGATGCTGCTGGGCTGTATCGGCGACGATTTCACGGGCTCCAGCGATCTGGCAAACACGCTGGCCAAGGGTGGGATGCGCGCGGTGCAATATACCGGCATCCCGGACCAGCCCGCTGCTCCCGACGTGCAAGCCGGAGTGATTGCCTTGAAATCACGCTCCATCGACCCCGCCGACGCGGTTGCGCAATCGCTCGCCGCGCTCGACTGGCTCAAGGCGCAGGGGTGCCAGCAGTTCTTTTTCAAATATTGCTCCACCTTTGACAGCACGCCCCAGGGCAATATCGGCCCCGTCGCCGATGCCTTGGCCGCGGCTTTGGACGCGCATAAAGTCATCATCTGCCCCGCCTTTCCTGGCACCGGGCGGTCGGTCTACCAGGGGCATCTTTTCGTCAATGACACGCTGCTCAGCGAAAGCGGTATGCAGAACCACCCTCTGACACCCATGACGGACAGCGACCTGCGCCGCTGGCTCGCCCCTCAAACGCGCCATGCGGTCGGCTATGTCGGCGCGGCCCACGTCTTTGCCGGGGCTGCCGCTATCAGCGCCGCGCTTGAGGCCGAACATAAGGGGGGCAAGCGCCATATCGTGGTCGATGCCATCCGCGACGACGACCTGATCCAGATCGGCCGGGCTGCGCGTGACCTGCCCCTGATCACCGGGGGCTCCGGCGTGGCGCTTGGTCTCCCTGCCAATTTCGGGTGCAAGGCGGCCACCGCGCCATGGACCGGCCAGCCCGGCAGCGCCATCGCCCTGTCCGGCTCCTGCTCCATCGCCACGCGCGGCCAGGTCGCCCAACATCACGGTCCCACGCGGGAGGTGATCGCCGCCGATGTCATCGAAGGCAGCCTGACGGCCCAAGACCTGGCTGACTGGCTGCTGAACGCCGACGGCTTGCCGCTCGCCTACAGCTCCGCCGATCCCAGCGTCGTCCACCAAGTGCAACAGACCTATGGCCGCGAAAAAGCGTCTGACATGCTGGAGGCCTTCTTTGCCGAAACCGCCCGCCTCGCCGTCGCAGGTGGCGTCACCCGGGTGATTACGGCAGGCGGCGAAACCTCGGGCGCCATCGTCGAAGGCCTTGGTTTGACAACACTGGAGATCGGGCCAGAGATCGACCCCGGCGTCCCGGCTCTCCGTGCACGCCCCGACCTCGTCGTCGCGCTGAAATCCGGCAATTTCGGCGCGCCGGATTTCTTTGCCAAGGCCGATGCCCTCCTGGCGGGCTCCGCATGACGGAAACACAGTTGCGCGAACAGATCTGCCTGCTGGCCAAATCCCTGTTCGACCGGGGCCTGACCCATGGCAGCACTGGCAACATTTCGGCCCGGACCGAGGATGGCGGCCTGCTGGTTTCCCCCACGGGGACCAGCTTCGGGCGGCTTGACCCCGCAATGCTCAGCCGGTTCGACCCAGCCGGTCAACACGTCGATGGCGACAAGCCGACCAAGGAAATGCCCCTCCACACCGCCTTTTACGACACGCGCAGCACTGCTGGTGCGGTGGTCCACCTCCATAGCTGCCACTCCGTCGCCTGGTCGATGATGCCCGATGTCGACGCGGATAATTTCCTGCCGCCACTTACCCCCTATGCCATCATGAAGCTGGGCCGCGTGAAGCTCCTGCCCTTTTTCCTACCCGGTGATCCGGCGATGGGGGAGGCGGTGCGCGGCCTTGCTGGCAAACGCTCCGCCGTGATGCTGGCCAATCACGGCCCCGTCGTGGCCGGCAAGGACGTGGAGGCCGCCTGCCACGCCATTGAAGAGCTCGAAGACGGCGCCCGCCTCGCCATGATGATGCGTGGCGTCCCGGCGCGCGGCCTCACACCCGACCAGATCACGGCCCTGGTCACCAAATTCGATGTGGACTGGGACGCATGACGCAATTTTCTGCCAATCTGGGCTTTCTCTGGGCTGACCGGCCCCTGCCAGACGCGATCCGCGCCGCCAAGGCCGCCGGGTTCGACGCGGTCGAATGCCACTGGCCCTATGACATCCCCGCCGCCGAGACCCTGACGGCACTGCAGGAAACCGGCCTACCGATGCTAGGTCTCAACACACGTCGCGGCGATGTCGCTGGCGGCGAAAACGGCCTGTCGGCCCTACCCGGCCGTGAGGCCGACGCCCAGGTCGCCATAACCCAGGCCGTCGACTACGCCACCGCGATCGGTGCAGGCGCAATCCATGTCATGGCCGGTTTTTCCCGCGGCCCCAGAGGGCACAAGACCTTTCTGCGGAACCTGGAATTCGCAACCAAAACCGCAGGTGCTAAAACCATCCTGATTGAACCGTTGAACCGCCACGACGCGCCCGGATACTTCCTGCAAACCACCGACCAAGCCCGCGAGATCATCGCAGAACTTGCCGCACCCAACCTGAAACTGATGTTCGACTGCTACCATGTGGGCCGCACCGAAGGGGATGTGATCACCCGGCTGACAGACCTGCTGCCGATCATCGGGCATATCCAGTTCGCCTCTGTCCCCGACAGGGGCAGGCCCGACCATGGCGAATTGAACTATGCGGGTATTTTTGCGGCTATCGCGGATCTGGGTTGGGACGCGCCGCTGGGCGCAGAGTACAAACCCGGTGGGCCGACTGACGCGACCCTGGAATGGATGTCAGACCTCCGCTGAGGCAGCCCGCTGTTCCTCGGCGGATTGGCACACAATCTCGGCAATCTTGGTCAGCTGCGGGGCCAGGGGGCTGGTCCTGCGCCAGATCATACCCACCGTGCGCGAGGGTTGCGGGCTTTGGAACCGCCCAACCGATACAGGGGCCGACCGCGTTTCAACCGACAGGGCCATTTCGGGGATCAGCGTCACGCCGATACCTGCCCCCACCATCTGCACCAGCGTCGACAGGCTGCTGCCATCCAACCCGTCCCGCGGCATCGCCGACTGGATGTTGCAAAAGGACAGGGCCTGGTCGCGAAAACAATGCCCCTCCTCCAGCAGCAGCAATCGCATCTCGCGCAGCCGGTCGGGGCTGGGCACCGGCTCCCCGGCATCAGCCCCCGGACGGATCAGCACCATGTTTTCGGTGAACAACGCCACTTCCTCCAGCGACGCTTCCGAAACGGGCAGGGCCACGATGGCGGTATCCAGCCGACCCTCCAGCAACTCTTCGATCAACCGCGGCGTCACCGTTTCGCGCACATGGACATCAAGCCCCCCATGGACGCGGGTCAGATTGCTGATGATCCCCGGCAGCAGATAGGGCGCAATGGTCGGGATCACCCCGATCCGCAGCCGCCCCACCAGCCCCTTGCGGGCGGCGCGTGCCAGCTCTCCCAACTCATCGACCGACCGCAATATATCACTGACACGCAAGGCGAATTCCTCGCCAAAGCTGGTAAGCCGCACCTGCCGCGCGGCGCGTTCAAACAGGGGCGTGCCCAGCGTTTCCTCCAATTCCTTGATCTGGACCGACAAGGCAGGTTGCGAGATCGCACAAGTATCCGCCGCCCGCCCGAAATGTCCCTGCCGGGCCAGTGCTTCGAAATACTTTAACTGCTTCAGCGTCACATTCATCATAATACCAAGTTATGGAACTGATTAGAAATTGCAACTTAAGCCAATGGAACGGATCTGTTAGAACGATTCCAATAGCAGCGGAGGAGAGCCATGCATCACACATATCCATTGCCCGCCCCCGCCGCCGTAGCACCGGTTTGAACCCACTCAACACACCCAGCCACGATTGGAGAGCGACATGGACGGCAACGATATCGACAAGGCAGGCAAATGCCCGGTTATGGGCGGCGGCGTTTTGCACACAACATTCGGCGTGCAGTCCAACCGTGACTGGTGGCCCAACCAGCTGAACCTCAAGATCCTGCACCAGAACGCACCCGTGGCAGACCCGCTGGGCGCAGAATTCGATTATGCCGAAGAGTTCAACAAGCTGGACTTGGAAGCCCTGAAAAAAGACCTGACCGACCTGATGACCGACAGTCAGGCCTGGTGGCCCGCCGATTACGGCCATTACGGCCCGTTCTTCGTGCGCATGGCCTGGCACAGCGCCGGAACCTACCGCACCGCCGATGGCCGTGGGGGCTCCACCTCCGGCACCCAGCGGTTTGCGCCCCTGAACAGCTGGCCTGACAATGGCAACCTCGACAAGGCCCGCCGCCTGCTCTGGCCCCTCAAGCAGAAATACGGCAACCAGATCTCCTGGGCCGACCTGATGATCCTGGCCGGCAACGTCGCCATGGAGTCGATGGGGTTCAAGACCTTCGGCTTCGCCGGTGGACGGGCTGACATCTATGAGCCGGAAGAAGACATCTACTGGGGCGCGGAAAAGGAATGGCTTGAAGAGAGCGGCGGCCCCAACACACGCTACACCGGCGACCGGGAGCTGGAAAACCCGCTGGCCGCCGTCCAGATGGGCCTGATCTACGTCAATCCCGAAGGTCCCGATGGAAACCCCGATCCGCTCGCCTCGGCCCGGGACATCCGTGAAACCTTTGCCCGGATGGCCATGAATGACGAGGAAACCGTGGCTCTCACCGCCGGTGGTCACACATTCGGCAAGGCCCACGGCGCCGGTGACGTTGCCCATGTCGGCGCCGAACCAGAAGGCGCCCCGATGGAGGCGATGGGCCTTGGCTGGCTCAGCACGCACGAATCCGGCAGCGGTATCCACGCCATCACCAGCGGCATCGAAGGGCCCTGGACACCCACCCCAACCACCTGGGATCACAGCTATTTCACCGTACTCTTCGGGTATGAGTGGGAGCTGACCAAAAGCCCCGCCGGTGCCCATCAGTGGCAACCCAAGGGCCTGGCCGAGGATGATCACGCGCCCCAGGTCGATGGCAATGGCACGGTCAACCTGATGATGACCACCGCCGACATGGCCATGCGGATGGATCCGGCCTACGAAAAGATCTCGCGCGATTACCTGGCCAACCCTGAAAAGTTCGCCGATGCCTATGCCCGCGCCTGGTTCAAACTGACCCACCGCGACATGGGCCCGATCAGCCGCTATCTGGGCACAGAGGTCCCGTCCGAAGAGTTGATTTGGCAGGACCCGATCCCGGCGCCGGACCATGATCTGGTCAACGCACAGGATATCGCGGATCTCAAGGCGCAGGTGCTCGCCTCTGACCTGACCATCGCGGAACTGGTGACCACGGCCTGGGCCTCAGCCTCGACCTATCGGGGCTCCGACAAGCGCGGCGGTGCAAATGGCGCGCGCCTCCGCCTGGCCCCGCAAAAGGATTGGGAGGTCAACCAGCCCGCCCAATTGTCCAAGGTCCTGACCGTGCTGGAAGGCATCCAGACAGGGTTCAACGACGCACAGTCGGGCGGCAAAAAGATCTCGCTCGCTGACCTGATCGTGCTGGCGGGCAGCGCCGCGGTGGAAAAAGCGGCCAAGGATGCCGGTCACGACCTCGACGTGCCGTTCACCCCGGGCCGTGGCGACGCAACAGCCGAGCAGACCGATGCGGCTTCCTTTGACCCGCTCGAACCTGCCGCAGACGGCTTCCGCAACTATCTGAAGTCCGATTTCTCGATCTCGGCCGAGGAGTTGCTGGTCGACAAGGCCCAGTTGCTGACCCTCAGCGCGCCGGAAATGTCGGTGCTTGTCGGCGGCATGCGGATGTTGGAAGCCAACTTTGATCAGACCAAGCATGGCGTCTTCACCGATACGCCCGGCCAACTGACCAACGATTTCTTCCGCAACATCGTGGATATGGGTACCGAATGGAAAGCCATATCCGACCGGCAGGACGTCTTCGAGGGTCGCGACCGCGCCACCGGTGACCTCAAGTTCACCGGCACACGGGTCGATCTAGTCTTTGGATCCAACAGCCAGTTGCGCGCCATTGCCGAGGTTTATGCCCAGGACGATGCCAAGGACCGGTTCGCAGCCGACTTCATCGCCGCCTGGACCAAGGTCATGGATCTCGACCGGTTTGACGTGAAGCACTAACGATCAAACACAATGAATAAAGGGGCGCGGACCCACATCCGCGCCCCTTTATTGTCAGCAACCCCATTGCGATATCCGTCGGGTCTAGGTCTGCGGGATCGCGCGATATCCCTTGATCACCATGGCAAGGCCAACACCGAACAGGCCCATACCGCTCAAAAGATCGGGCTTCAGCCAGCGCCGCGTGGTGCGTCTGACCGCATGCATCGTCAACAGCGCATAGCCCAGGATCGACACCGCATCCAGAACGATGAAAATCGCGCCATACACCACGCTTTGCAGCAACACGTTATGGTCAGGCGAGATGAAGGCAGGGAACAACGCCACGAAAAAGACAATCGCCTTGGGATTGGCAACACAGGCGAAAAACCCGGCCCAGAACGTGGCACGGCCCGACGCTTTGGCAGGCTGGCCCACGGTGCCCTCCGCCCCGAACACCGTCTGATACGCCATGTAGAGTATGAAAATCCCGCCCGCGACCTGCAAGTAGGGCAGCACCATGTCAGACATGGCCATCAGGGCGGCCAGGCTGCTGACCGCGATCACGATATGCACGACGGTTCCCAACGCATCCCCCGCAGTGGCGACCAAAGCGGCCCGCGTTCCGTATTTCAGGGCCTGGGCTGTCGCAAAGGCCACGGATGGCCCCGGGACCACCAGGAACAACAGCGTTGTGGTCAAAAACGCCAGAAACAGAACCGGATCCATGATCACCCCATGCCATTGCCATCGCCGTGGGCACCGTAAAGCGTGTGCCTGTTGGCGTGTGTGGAAGCAGACAATACCCAAAGCCGGGCCGCCGCCACCCCCAATGCGCAGCACGCCACTGCTGTGCGATGCGACAAACAGGTGACGTTTCGCTTAACGCGCGCAAGGCCTCAAACTTTACATGGGAAGAGAAAGTTGTCGCGCGACAAATTTTTAGATACCAATCCTTGGGGGAAGGTCCAGGCGCAGGCAAAGGCACGATATGGGCGATAGCAAGATCAGGAATATGGAGGAGTTCGCCGCCAAAAGCGGTGTGTCCCGCCCCACCGTCTCAAAATACTTCAACGATCCCGGCAGCGTCCGGCCTGCGACGCGCACCCGCATCGAAGAGGCACTTAAACAGTATGATTACCGTCCCAACATCTATGCCATCAACCAGAACCGACGCCTGACAAAGACGATCGGGATCGTTGTGCCCTACCTCGCCGATCCCTTTTTTGCCGAGATCGCGCGCAATCTGGAAAACCGCTGCCTCGATGCTGGCTTTTCCCCGTCGCTCTTCAGTTCCCACGGGCGGCCCGAGTTGGAAAACGACATCCTCGATAACCTCCGCTCCATGCGCCCGGCCGGTGTTTTGCTGGCGCCCCTGGGACGCGCCTCTGACAAGACGACCCTCGAAAAGTTTTGCGCCGACATCCCAACCGTTCTGTTCGACAGCAATATCGACGGGATCGGATCGGCCTTTATCGGCATGGATAACGGTCAATCCATCACCATGCTGGTCGATTACCTCCACCGCACCGGGGAACCGCCGTGCTTTTTCGAGATCCGCAATGCCGCCAATCCCAACGCCAACAAACGCCGCATCGCCTATCTGAACGCGATGGCGCAGTTCCGTTTGCGCCCCCAGGTGATCAGTGTCGATGGCGCAGGCTGGGATTTTGAGGATACCGGCTATGGCGAGGGCAAAAAGGTGATCGCGGCCAAGACCTTTGCCACCAATACCGTCTTGTGCAGCAATGACCGCCTCGCCATCGGGCTGCTGTCCGCCGCGTTCGAATTGGGGATCAGTGTGGGCCACGACCCGGCCAACGCGATGCGGATCGCGGGCCATGATGATCATCCCTTTGCCCGCTTCACCTGCCCGCCGCTCACGACCGTGGCCCAGGATTATGCTGCAATCTCAGATCGCAGCGTCGAGACGCTGTTCACCATGATCGATGGCGGTGAGACGCCAAAGACCCGCTCCGAAACCCTGTTTGACGGCACCCTGGTCATGCGCGCCTCGGCCTAAAATATTTGCGCGCGTAAAGTTTTTATTGACTCCGCGTCGCGATTCTCCCTACCTTTGTCTCAAAAAACAAGACATCCAAAGCACCATGGGAGGACAAGGATGAAACTGAGACCGTCACTTTGCGTGGCGAGCGCATTGGCCATTGCCGCAAGCTCGACCGCCTACGCCGAAACCACGACATTGACCATTGCGACCGTCAACAACGGCGACATGATCCGCATGCAGGGCCTGACTGACGATTTCACCGCGCAAAATCCCGACATCGCCCTGGAATGGGTCACGTTGGAAGAAAATGTCCTGCGCCAGCGCGTCACCCAAGACATCGCCACCAAGGGCGGTCAGTTCGACGTCATGACCATCGGCACCTACGAGGTGCCGATCTGGGGTGCGCAGGATTGGCTGGTCTCACTGAACGACCTGCCCGCTGAATGGGATGCCGATGACATCCTGCCCGCGATCCGCGGCGGTCTGACCGTCGATGGCGAACTTTACGCCGCACCGTTCTATGGCGAAAGCTCCATGGTCATGTATCGCACCGACCTGATGGAAGCTGCTGGTCTGGAAATGCCCGACGCCCCCACATGGGAGTTCATCGGCCAGGCCGCTGAAGCCATGACCGACAAAGACAACGAAGTGTATGGCATCTGCCTGCGCGGCAAAGCCGGCTGGGGCGAAAACATGGCCTTCCTCACCGCCATGTCGAACTCCTTCGGCGCGCGCTGGTTCGATGAAAGCTGGACGCCCCAGTTCGACAGCGAGGCCTGGGCGAACACGCTCAACACCTACATGAACCTGATGACCAACTACGGTCCTCCGGGCGCCTCGACCAACGGGTTCAACGAAAACCTGTCGCTGTTCCAGCAGGGCAAATGCGGCATGTGGATCGACGCCACCGTCGCGGCCTCTTTCGTGACCAACCCTGACGACTCGACCGTAGCCGACAAGGTCGGCTTTGCGCTGGCGCCGGACAATGGCTTGGGCAAGCGCGGCAACTGGCTCTGGGCCTGGTCCCTGGCCATCCCCGCGGGCTCTGACGCGACCGATGCGGCCAAGAAATTCGTCGCCTGGGCCACCAGCAAGGAATACACAGCCCTGGTTGCTGAAAACGAAGGTTGGGCCAATGTTCCACCGGGCACGCGCACGTCCCTTTACGAAAACCCGGCCTATACCGAGGCCGCGTCTTTCGCCGAGATGACACTGGGCTCCATCAACTCCGCCGATCCGACCGCACCAACGGTGGATCCGGTACCCTATACCGGCGTGCAATTCGTGGCCATTCCCGAATTCGCGGGCATCGCGACCCAGGTCGGGCAGGAAATGTCAGCCGCCCTCGCCGGTCAGCAGACCGTCGAAGAAGCCCTGGCCAAGGCGCAATCCATCACCGCGGAAGAGATGGAAGCCGCAGGTTACTAAAGCCTGCCGCCGCCCGTCCCCCCGGGGGCTGGCGGCGGTACGCTACTCCCCGTTCGAAGGGCACCCACTCCGGCCCTTCGAACACCCTAACCCCGCATCGCTGACTAACCCATTAACCACGCCCCGTGGACAGGAGAGGTGTCATGGCCACACAGCATTCCCGCTCCGCAGCCCGCCTGATGATGGCCCCCGCCGTGGTGCTGCTCTTGGGCTGGATGCTCGTCCCGCTCACCATGACGCTCTATTTCTCGTTCAAGAAATACTTGCCCTTGCGCGGCGGTGATCTGGGCTGGGTCGGTTTTGAAAACTACACCCGCTTCGTCACCTCCAGCGCCTTTTGGCCCAGCGTCCAGGCCACGCTCGTCATCGTGGGCGGAGTTCTTGCGATCACCGTGGTATTCGGCGTGCTGCTGGCCATGCTGCTGGATCAGCCGATGTGGGGCCAAGGCATCGTCCGCATCCTTGTGATCGCACCGTTTTTCGTCATGCCCACTGTCTCTGCCCTGGTCTGGAAAAACATGTTCATGGATCCGGTGAATGGCCTTTTCGCCCACTTGTGGCAGGCCTTCGGACTGACCCCGGTGGAATGGCTGAGCCAAGCCTCCCTCGGGTCGATCATCATGATCGTATCCTGGCAATGGCTGCCCTTCGCAACACTGATCCTGCTGACCGCCATCCAATCCCTCGATAGTGAACAGCTGGAGGCCGCAGAGATGGACGGCGCCCCGCCCCTCGCGCGGTTCGGTTTCATCATCCTGCCGCACCTGTCCCGCGCGATCACGGTGGTCGTGCTGATCCAGACGATCTTCCTGCTGTCGATCTTTGCGGAGATTTTTGTGACCACCCAGGGCAGCTTTGGCACCCGCACGCTCACTTACCTGATCTTCCAGCGCGTGCTCGAAAGCCAGAATGTCGGCCTTGGCTCCGCTGGCGGGATCTACGCCGTGATCCTCGCCAATATCGTCGCGCTCTTCCTGATGCGCATCGTCGGCAAGAACCTGGACGCGTGAGGAGGATCTGACCATGGCCCGCGCCGTATCCCAGCAACGCAAGATCATTAACACCGTCCTGGCCTGGGCCGTCGGCCTGCTGATCTTTTTCCCGATCCTGTGGACCATCCTCACCAGTTTCAAGACAGAGGCCACGGCCATCGCCGACCCGCCCGTGTTCCTGTTCTTCGACTGGACGCTCGAAAACTATACCGTGGTCCAGGAACGGTCCGACTATATGCGGTTCCTGTGGAATTCCGTGATCATCGCGGGCGGCTCCACCCTCCTGGGCATCGTCATCGCCGTGCCCGCCGCCTGGTCCATGGCCTTTGTCCCGTCGAAACGGACCAAAGACATCCTGCTCTGGATGCTCTCGACCAAGATGTTGCCAGCCGTGGGCGTCCTTTACCCGATCTACCTGATCTTCATCCAGATGGGCCTGCTGGATACCCGCATCGGGCTGACCGTCGTTTTGATGCTGATCAACCTGCCGATCATCGTCTGGATGCTCTACACCTATTTCAAGGAAATCCCCGGTGAGATCCTGGAAGCCGCGCGGATGGATGGCGCCGGTCTGCGCGAAGAGATCCTGTACGTCCTGACCCCCATGGCGATCCCCGGCATCGCCTCAACGGTACTGTTGAACATTATCCTCGCCTGGAACGAGGCATTCTGGACCCTGAACCTCACCGCGGCCAAGGCCGCCCCGCTCACCGCGTTCATCGCCAGCTATTCCAGCCCGGAAGGGTTGTTTTACGCCAAGCTGTCCGCCGCCTCGACCATGGCCATCGCGCCGATCCTGATCCTGGGCTGGTTCAGCCAAAAACAGCTGGTGCGCGGCCTCACCTTTGGTGCCGTCAAGTAAGGAGACACCAATATGGGACAAATCACCCTCGACAGTGTCACGAAATCATTCGGCGACGTGCAGGTCATCCCGCCTCTGGACCTGACGATCGAGGATGGGGAATTCGCGGTCTTCGTCGGCCCCTCCGGCTGTGGCAAATCCACCCTCCTGCGCCTGATTGCAGGGTTAGAGGATACCACATCGGGTGCCATCCACATCGACGGGGCGGATGCCACCGACCAGCCCCCGGCCAAACGCCGCCTGGCCATGGTGTTCCAGTCCTATGCGCTCTACCCGCACATGACCGTGCGCAAGAACATCGCCTTTCCCATGCGCATGGCCAAGATCGACAAGGCCGAACAGGACCGCCGGATCGAACAGGCCGCCGCTGCCCTTAACCTCACCGACTATCTGGACCGCCGCCCCGGGCAGTTGTCCGGCGGCCAGCGCCAGCGGGTCGCCATTGGCCGGGCCATCGTGCGTGAACCCGCCGCTTTTCTGTTTGACGAGCCGCTGTCGAACCTTGATGCCGCCTTGCGCGTCGGCATGCGGCTGGAGATCAGCGAACTGCATAAACGCCTGAAAACCACCATGGTCTACGTCACCCATGACCAGGTCGAGGCAATGACAATGGCCGATAAGATCGTGGTCCTGAGGGCCGGCCATATCGAACAGGTGGGCTCCCCGCTGGATCTGTACCGCGCGCCCCGCAACCTGTTTGTCGCGGGCTTCATCGGTTCGCCCAAAATGAACCTGATCGAGGGGCCCGCCGCCGCCGAACACAGCGCCCAGACGATCGGTATTCGCCCGGAACATATCGACGTCGGTGAAACGGGCGGCACCTGGACGGGCAAGGTTGGCGTGGCCGAACATCTGGGGTCCGACACGTTCTTTCACATCCACGAAACCGGCCTTGCCGACATGGTCACCGTCCGCGCGCCCGGCGAAGTCAATTTCAGCCACGGCGACACGATCCACCTGACGCCCCGCGCCGATCAGATCCACCGTTTTGACGCAGAAGGGCTCCGTATCCCATGACCCAACTCACCGGCAAAACTGCCCTGATCACCGGCGGGGCCCGGGGCATCGGCGCCGCTTTCGCCAAGGCCTATATCGACGCAGGCGCCCGGGTCGCCATCGCCGATATCGACATCGCGCGCGCCCGAGAAACCGCCGCCGAAATCGGCGCCACTGCCATCGAGCTTGACGTCACCGAACAGGCCAGCATCGACCGCGCCGTGGCCGAAACGATCCAGACCCTGGGCCATATCGACATCCTGATCAGCAATGCCGCGATCTTCACCGCCGCCCCCATCATAGAGATCGAGCGCGCAGATTACGCCCGCACCTTCGACATCAACGTCGCTGGCACGCTCTTTACCCTGCAGGCCGTGGCCCGCCACATGATCGACCGGGGCCAGGGCGGCAAGATCATCAATATGGCCAGCCAGGCCGGACGCCGCGGCGAACCCCTTGTCGCCGTCTATTGCGCGACCAAGGCGGCCATCATCTCCCTCACGCAATCTGCCGGGCTGAACCTGATCCAGCATGGCATCAACGTGAACGCCATCTCCCCCGGTGTGGTCGATGGCGAACATTGGGACGGGGTCGACGCCTTATTCGCGCGGTTTGAGAACAAACCACGCGGCCAGAAAAAGGCCGAAGTCGCCGCCGCCGTCCCCCATGGCCGCATGGGCCGGGCCGAGGATCTGACCGGCGTGGCCGTCTTCCTCGCCAGCGACGCGGCCGACTACATCGTGGCCCAAACCTACAACGTCGATGGTGGCCAATGGATGAGCTGACCCAGCCGCTGAAATTGTCCAACGCGACCCTGCCCGACCTGTCGCCGCAGGTCCGCGTGCCGCAATATGACCGCGCTGCCCTCACTCCCGGTATCGTCCATATCGGCCTGGGCAATTTCCACCGCGCGCACCAGGCCTGGTACCTTCACCGCCTGTTCGACCAGGGCCTCAACCACGACTGGGCCATCATCGGCGCCGGCGTCCGCCCCAACGATGCCTGGCAGCGCGACAAGCTCGGGGTGCAGGACCACCTGACCACGCTGATCGAACTTGACCCCGCCGCCACCTCGGCTGAAATCTGCGGCTCCATGACTGGCTTCCTGCCCGTGGAGCCTGACAATGCTGCCCTCATTGCCCAGATGGCGGACCCGGCCATCCGCATCGTTGCGCTCACTGTCACCGAAGGCGGATATTACATCGACCCGGCCACGGGCGGCCTCGATGCCACGCACCCCGATATCCAACATGACACGGCCCATCCCGACAGCCCCCGCACGGCCTTTGGCGCCATCGTCGCCGCCTTGAACCAGCGCCGCCGAAATGGCCACGGGCCCTTCACCGGGCAAAGCTGCGACAACCTGCAGGGCAATGGCGCGATCCTGCGCCAGACGGTCGTGTCCCTTGCGCGGCTGTCCGATCCAGACCTCGCCGATTGGATCGACGCCCAGTGCACCTTCCCCAATTCCATGGTCGATTGCATCGTGCCCGCCACCGGCCCGGCCGAGATTGCCCTGGCCTGCAGTTTCGGCATCGACGATGCCGCTCCCGTCACCCACGAAAACTTCCGCCAATGGGTGATCGAA
Organism: Actibacterium sp. 188UL27-1; assembly: GCF_016901225.1. Taxonomy (GTDB): domain Bacteria; phylum Pseudomonadota; class Alphaproteobacteria; order Rhodobacterales; family Rhodobacteraceae; genus 188UL27-1. Next base: position 50,262 of record NZ_JAFEUL010000016.1, read on the forward strand.
GATAGCTTCTGCGCCGGGCGTCCCGACTGGGACAGGGTTGGCGCCACCTTCACCAGTGATGTCCACAGCTATGAAGCCATGAAGATCCGCCTTCTGAATGCCGGGCACCAGGTCATCGCCAATCCGGGAGAGATCCTGGGCCTGGGTACCATCGCCGATTGCATGGCCCATCCGGAGATCCGCGCTTTCTTTTACAGGATCGAACAGCGCGAGATTGCGCCCCATGTCGCCCCCGTGCCCGGCACGACACCTGACGCCTATATCGACATGATTGCCGGGCGGTTCGCCAACCCGGCGATCCGCGACACGACCCGCCGGGTGGCCTTTGACGGCTCTGCCCGCCATACCGGATTTGTGCTGCCCATCATCCGCGATGCCTTGACCGCCGGAACCGCGATAGAGGGGCTGGCCCTGGTCGAAGCGCTCTGGGCCCGCATGTGTGACGGCACCCGCGAAGACGGCTCCACCATCCAGCCCAACGATCCGCACTGGGCCGATCTTCAGGCGACGGCGCGCACGGCCAGGCACCGTCCCATGGCATGGTTGGAGCAAGCGCATATCTACGGCGATCTCGCCACCGCCTCCCGCTTCGCCACGGCGTTCGAAAGCTGGCTCAACCAGCTGTGGTCCGACGGCTGCGTTGCCACCCTGCGGGCCTATTGCGCTGATTGAAATGCAAAAGGTCAGTTCGACTGGATGAGGATATAGCCCGACCTGGAGGGCGTTCGAAACAGTTGAGCAGCTGCCCCAGTCATCAAATCATCCGACCGCTCCACGATTTGAAATGGCGCAAAATCGGCCTCCGGGGGGAGGTCGGCCGATGCCCGGCCTATCAGCCGGGCAGGGCATTTGATCGGCGCTGCGACCACCTTTCATACACCGGCTACCAAACCAACCGTTCCATCGCATAAGTGGCCGTGGCATCCCGCGTTTGTTCCCCGGCCTGAACCCCGCTTTCAATCAACACGGTCTGCACCCCCACCGCCGCCGCCCCGGCAATATCATGCACCGGGCTGTCACCGATCATCAGCACACGCGCGGGCGGCACCGCTCCGACCATGGTCAGCGCCTGGCGAAAGAACACCGCTGACGGTTTGCCGATATAGGTCACGTCGCCCCCGGCCTGCGCATAGTCCTGCGCCACCAATCCCGCGCTGAACATCGGCCCTTGGGGCGTGTATTTTACCAGATCCGGGTTCGCGCACCAAACCGGGACCCCGCGTTTGGCCAGAGGCGCCAGCCGCGCGCCATAACTCTCCCGACTGGTCCCAACGGGATCGACCCCGGCGAGCAGAACAAGATCAGGCGCCTTCGTCCAGTCCACCATCTCAACATCAAGGCCAGCCAGCAGGTCAGCCTCGGTATCCGTCTGAACCGCATAAACCTTTGCCTTAATTGGCATTTCACCGGCGGTGAGGGCCGCGCTCAACCTGTGCCGCGCCACCTCCCCCGAACTCAGAACGCCGCTGATCAAGGTCGCGTCAAACCCGAAGCGGGCCAGTCGCGCAGCATTGGCCGCCGCTGATTTTCCAGAATTCGTGACAGCGATGATTGGAACGCCTCGGGCCACGATCCGGGTGAGGCACTCCAACGCGCCGTCGAACACGACCTGCCCGTCATGCAGGACCCCGTACTGGTCGCAAAGCACCGCATCGACCCCGTCGAGGATCTGCGAAATCCCGGTGATCCGCGTTGTCATGGCAGATGCGGCAGGGCGAGGCGGGCAGCCCCCTCGCTCGCTTGGGTCGACAGGGAGTGTTTCACGGTGGCGCCGGTCAACCTTGCCCGCATCCGGGTCCAGACCGCGTTTTTGGCACCCCCGCCAACGGTGTAAAGCCCGGTCATTGCAGGAGCCCCAAGCTCCCTAAGCCGCTGATATCCCAAGGTTTCGATCCGCGCGACCCCATCAAGTAGGCCATGAAGGAACGCGACCCGGTCCGTGGGGCGCGGGTCCAGCCGCGGGGCCAGATCGGGGTCGTTGATCGGGAAACGCTCCCCGGCTTTGGGCAGCGGATAGTAGTCAAGACCACTGTCCCGATCCGGGTCGATCTGGGCGGAAAGGGTCGTGATCTGGTCCGGCGTGAAATGTTGGAGGAGGACCGCACCGCCACTGTTCGAGGCTCCACCGGCCAACCACATATCGCCGATCCGGTGGCTGTAGATGCCATATGTGGGGGCAACGATCGGCGCCTCGCTCAATACCTTGATCGTCAGCGTCGTACCCAACGCCGTCACCCCATGGCCCGGCGCATCCGCCCCCGTCGCCAGAAAAGACGCGCAGCCATCGGTCAGCCCAGCAACGAGCGGCACGCCCTGGGGCAGACCCAATGCGCCCGATGTCTGGCCAAAGACTGTCCCCGCGGGGACAACCTCTGGCAGCAGGGCTCGTCGCATGCCAGTCGTCCCGATCCAATCGGGCCAGCACCGGGCCACGGGGTCATACCCGGTTTTCAGGGCGTTGCTTTCATCGGATGGCAAGACCCCATCGGTCAGCAAACTAGCGACCCAGTCGGCCTGGTGAAGGATACGGGCCACTCCGCTGCGCCCTTGCAGCTGCAAGGCCCGCGCCAGGGCCGACGAAGCGCTGCGGGCGGCACTCTGCTGGGGCGCGTGGGCCATGATGGCCGTGACGATTTCGAGATCGTCCACCGTGTCGTTATACATCAGCGCCCTGCCAACGGGATCGCCCGCAGCATCCAGGCCAAGCACCGTCCCCGATGTTCCGTCAACGCAAACCGCTCCGATCCGGGACAGCGGCATCCGATCAGCCAGCCGGTTGAGCGACAATCGCAACGCCGCGGCCCAAGTCGCGGGGTTGCAGGGGTCTGTCCCGGCCTCTGCCATCGTGGCCTGCCCAGCGGCGACAAGCCCACCATCGGGGTCAAGGGCTGCGGCGCGGATGCCGCTGGTCCCAACGTCGATGCCAAGGGCAACCGGTGTCATTCCCGGGCCGCCAGACTTTTGCGGTAGGCTTCGGCATCCCAATCCAGCAACGCGGCTTCGTCCGCAGCAGTCAACCGGTTCAACTTTGTCCCCGCGGGGACACGTAGCAAAACATCGCCCAAGCACCGCGCCATGGCCTGAACGGCGGGAGACGACCCCCCGGGGATCGCAACGCCCATACCCGGAAAAACAACGAAACGGCGCGGAGGATCCAGGTGTTCGATCCTTTCCAGGCTGTCGCTGAGATCAGTTGTGAAGGGATCACCAAGGGCAATGCCTGGACCCAGGAAGACAAGATGATCTGGGTAAAGTGTTTCTCCGTTTGCCAACCCCAGTATATTGTCAGTTAACCCAACATGCTGAGATTGGGGAGGTCCAGGCACCCAACCTGTGCCTCCCAAGCTCTCCGCCAAATCATCGAAGGTCGGAATAGCAGACAGGAGGCCACGAGGCTCCAATGCGGCACTGACCCGGCGCAAAAGGTCTTCGGCGGAGGCGGGGGTGCAACCGCAGCAGATCAGGCCGTGATTGCCCAGAACGATCACGCGGGTCTTGGGCGTGGTGGCGGCCAGGATCGCCCGGGTCAGGTCACGCCCGGGTTTGACATAGGGCACGAACGCCGCGTCGAACTCTGCCAGCTTATCCGCCACCACCGCCGCGGCATCGGCGCGGATCGCGGTGGCGAGGGTGGCCACGCAATGGGTGTGCAAGACGACGGGCCAGGGGAGGGCTGCGTGAAACGATGTCTCGATCGAGGGGCGCAGATCCGTTTGCGCCACATCGGCGGGCACGAAACCGGTATCCGGGATATCCTGATCGAGCGAGGCCAACAGGGCCGCGGCATCCACGGGGACCATGATATCCTTGGTCAAGGCATCGGCCAGCCAGGTGCCCGATGCCTTGACCCACATGCACCCCTCGGACTTGATCGAAGTATTGCCGCCGGGGCCCTGAACCTGCAGGGGGTTGCTGCCAAGCCGGGCGGAGACGTCCAGCAAGGCGGCGTAGTTGTCAGAGGCGCGCAGGCTGTCCCATCCGGTCATGCGGCTGCGGCCTGTTGCAGCCATTGGTCAAAGGCCGCGATCTGCGCCTTGGTCAGGAAGATGCCATGCTTGGTGCGCCGGGTGAGAATGTCATCGGCGGTTTCGGCCCATTCGTTTTGGATGAGCCAGTCGGCCTCGACCTCATAAAAAAGCGCGCCGAAATGTTGGCCGAGGTCCGGCAGGGCCTTGGCGCCCGCCAGGAGTTTGGGGGCATCCGTACCGTAACAGCGGGCATAGTGGCGGGCCAGCGGATCGGGCAGCCAGGGATGATCGGCGGCGAAACCTTTGAACCAGCTGTCGAAATCGGCGCCGGGCACATCGCCACCGGGCAGCGGCGCGGTGGCGGTCCAATCCTTGGCCATGGCCGGGAAGAACGGCACCAGTTTCTGCAATGCATGTTCCGACAGTTTGCGATAGGTCGTCAGCTTACCACCGAAAGCAGACAGGATGGGCGCGCGATCCCCGCCGCCATCCAGTTCAAACGTATAATCGCGGGTGACGGCGGAGGCCCCTTTGCTTTCGTCGTCATCAAAGAGCGGGCGGACCCCGGAATAGCTGTGGAGCACGTCATCGGGCGTCAGTTGCGTGGTGAAATAGCGGTTGAGGATGGTCAGGAGGTAATCGGTTTCTTCGGGCGCGATCTGCACATCCTCGGGCCGGTCAGAGAACGGGATATCGGTGGTGCCGATCAGGGCCAGATCATCGAAATACGGATTGACGAAGATCAGTCGTTTGTCGGGCGCCTGGAGCACATAGCCATGGTCGCCCTGCCACCAGCGTTTGGTGATGATATGGCTGCCCTTGACCAGCCGCACCCGGCGCTGGGAATTGACGCCAGCCACGTTGCCCAGCACCTGTTCGACCCACGGACCGGCGGTGTTGACGATGGCGCGGGCGGTGATGTTGCGGGTCGCCCCGGTGCGGCTGTCGCGCAGGGTGGCGTGCCACAGCCCGCCGTCGCGTCGGGCGGAGGTGCAGGTGGTGCGGGTCAGCACCTCTGCCCCGCGGCGGGCGGCATCGACGGCGTTCAGCACGACGAGGCGGGCATCGTCGATCCAGACATCCCAATAGGCGAAGGCGTTTTTGAACTGGGCGTTGACGATCTGCCCTTCGGGCGCGCGGGTCAGATTGACGGCGCGCGTGCCGGGCACGCGTTTGCGGCCCCCCAGATTGTCATAGAGGAACAGGCCCAGCCGGATCAGCCAGCGCGGGCGCTGTTCGGGGCTGTGGGGCAGGATCAGGCGAAGGGGCCAGCCAAGATGCGGGGCGACCTGGAGGACGACTTCCCGTTCGATCAGCGCTTCGCGGACCAGGCGGAATTCGTAATATTCCAGGTAGCGCAGGCCGCCATGGATGTATTTGCCGGAGCGGGAGGACGTGCCTTGGGCGAGGTCGTCTTTCTCGCACAGGATCACGTTTAGGCCGCGCCCGGCCGCGTCGCGGGCGACACCTGCGCCGTTGATGCCACCGCCTATCACCAGCAGGTCGATTGGATTGGCCGTGTCAGTTGGGGTCATGGGCAGTCCTCAGCACGGGTTGAGGGGCGGTTCATTGTCGAGCCAGCGGCGGATTTCTTCGGCGGCCTTGGCGGCGGCGACGCGGACTGTGCGCAGGGAGGCGCCCGCGATATGCGGTGTCAGCGTGACATTGGGCAATTGCAGGAGCGGGCTGTCCGCCGGGACGGGTTCCAGCGCAAAGGTTTCGAGCATGGCGCCGCGCAGGTGGCCTGAGCGCAGGGCATCTAGCAGGTCATCATAGTTCATCAGCGGGCCACGGGCGGTGTTGACGATGATCGCCCCCGGTTTCATCTGGGCGAAGGTTTTGGCATTCATCAGGCCTGTGGTTTCCTTGGTCACGCGGGGGTGGAGCGTGACGAGGTCGGCCTGGGCCAGGAGCGTTTCCTGGGAGACCAGTTCGACCCCGGCGGCGCGATCCTCGGGCGTGAGTTGGACGTAAGGGTCGCTGACCAGGATCCGGCAGCCAAAGGCGCGCAACAGGCGCACGACCCGGGTGCCAATCTGGCCATAGCCGATGACGCCGATGGTCATATCGCAGATCTCGTCCCCCACGACATCGGCGCGGTAAAGGTCGGTGCGGTAGGTGCCGTTGCGCATCGCCTCGTGCCCGCGGGCGATATTGCGCAATTCGGCGATCATGGCGCCGATGGTGAATTCAGCCACGGCGGAGGCATTGCGGCCCGGCGCATTGACGACGGTGACATTGCGGGATTTTGCGGCCTGGCGGTCAATGTTGACCGGGCCGCCGCGGGAGACGGCGATCAGGCGCAGATCGGGCAGTTGGTCCAACATGTCGGCGGTGACAGGCGCGTTATGGGTCACGAGGACAGGCGCGGTGCCGATATGGGCCAGCATCTGGTCGGGATCGCCCTGGTATTCGTAGATGCCCGGCAGGCCGGTCCCGTCAAAGCCCTGGATGACCGGTTCATCAGGCCAACCGAGGTCAAGGGGGCGGCAGGTCGTTCGGTCGCCGCAGGCCTGGGCGATGGCCTGTTCGAAGAAATCCGAGCGCATGAAATTGTCGCCGATGATCGCGATATCGGTGGTCATTGCAGGGCCTTGCGCGTGTCGGCCTGGGCCTGCCAGACGGGCGGCAGGGCGTGGCGGGTTGTGAGATAGGCGTCAAAGAGGCGGTCGTAGGTTTGGGTGAGGCCGGGGTCGGGCGGGGTGGGATCTTGCAGGAGCGGCGCGACCCAGGCCTGGGCGGCGGCGTCGATATCCGGGAAGATCCCTTGGGCCGTCGCGGCGATCATGGCGGCCCCGGCGGCCCCGGCCTCGTCCTGCGCGACGGTCCGGACGGGCCGGTCGAGGGCGGAGGCGAGGATCGTGCGGAGGGCGGTGGAGCGGGCGGCACCGCCGGTGATGCGGATCTCTGCCGGGATCGGGCCCATGGCGGTGTAGCAATCGCGGGCGGCCAGGGCGAGGCCATCGTAAACCGCGCGCATCAGGTCGAACCAGCCGGTGGTTTGGTCCAGGCCGGTGAGGCTGGCGCGGGCCTGGGCATTGACGAAGGGGCCGCGTTCGCCCGCCTGCTGGATGTACGGGTGGTAGATCGCGGCACCGGGGCGGGCCGCCATGACGTGGTCATCGAGTCCCTGGAGCAGGTCGGCGGGGCTGCGGTCGGTGCCCTGGCTGGCGAGGATCTGGGTGGCGAGGCCCAGCATCCAGTCGATGTTGAGCGTCGCGGCCATGTTGGTTTGTAGTTGTGCAAAGGCCGCCCCCGGAAAGGGCATGGTGTAGCCCGAGCGATCTGCGTTGAGGCGCACGGCGGCGGCATCCTTGGCAAAGCGGGCATGGACGCCTGTGGAGCCCAGAATGGTAAGGCCGGGCTCGACAGCGGGGTCATAGAGGCCAGCGGCCAGGGCAGCGCACATCAGATCGACGGAGCCGAGGCTGACGGGGAGGCCCACAGGCAGGCCGGTTTGCTGCGCGGCCCGCGCCGTGAGGGCGTGGGATGTGGTGGCGCCATCGATAATGGGCGGTAGGATATGGCGGTGATCGGTGAGGCCGAGGGCATTGATCACAGTATCGGAATAGGTGCGCGTCCGGTAGTCGCCGAAGGTAAAGAGCGCCTCGCTCAGGTCGGCGACGGTTTCGCCGGTGAGTTGCAGGTACAGCCAATCCTTGCAATGGAGCGCGGCGGCGGTTTGGGCCAGCAGATCGGGCGCATGCGCCTTGATCCATTGAAGCTGGCTGCGCATCTGGCAGACATTGATGCTGGTGGCGGTGCCGTCATAGATGGCGGCGTGACCTGGCCCGTCGATCAGGGCCTGGGCGTGATCCGCCGCGCGGGCATCGAGCCAGAGCCACCCTTTGTGGAGCGGTTTATGATCGCCGTCGATCAGCCAGGTCCCGTCCCCCTGCCCGGTCACGCCCAGCGCCACGGCGCGGGTGGCGAGGTCTGGCACTGTTTGGGCGAGTTCCGAGAGGACAGCGGCGGCATCGGCCCAGGTGCGCGCCATATCCTGTTCGGCCCCGCCATTTGGCAACGTATCATAGATGTTGCGGCGGCTTGCGATGCCGATCTGGGTGCCGGAAAGGTCGAACGCCACGGCCTTGATCACCGAAGTGCCCGCATCCAGACCGATCAGCACCAGGTCGCTCATGCCAGCGTGCCTCCGTGGCTGACAGCATTGCCGCTGGCCGTGTCAAAGACATGAAGATCTTGGGGGGCGATGACGATCCCGATCTCTTCGCCCTTGGCACGGCTCACGCGGTCATGGTGGACCGAGACGACCGAGCCACCGGCGAAATGGGCCGCGATATGGGTCTGGTCGCCGAGCCATTGGGCGGCATAGACCTGCGCTTTGGCCCCGTGGTCGCGGACCTGCACCGCATGGGGGCGCACCCCGAGGGTCACGGTGCCCAGGCCCAGGATCGCCTGCTGCAGAGCATCGGGGAAAGCGGTGGGGTCGTAGCTAAGGTCCACCCCCTGATCCAAGGCAAAGACCAGTTGGCCGTTTTCTGATTTTGCCTGGGCGGCGAAGATGTTCATCGGGGGCTCCCCGATAAACGTGCCGGTGAAGAGATTGGCGGGGGCGTCTTTGAGTTGCGCGGGCGTGTCGAATTGCTGCAGAACGCCGCCTTCCATGACGGCGATGCGGTCAGCCAGGGCGTTGGCCTCTGTCTGGTCATGGGTCACGAGGATGGCCGTCAATCCGCGCTCTTTGATGAAGTGTTTGATCCGGCCTCGAAGATGCGCACGAAGCTGGGGTTCCAACTGACCCATGGGTTCGTCCAGCAGATAAAGGTCAGCCTTGCGGACCAGCGCGCGGCCCAGCCCGGCCCGTTGCGCCTGACCACCCGAAAGCGAGGTCGGGTAGCGATCCAGGATGTCTTCGATATCCAGCAGTTGGGCGATTTCATCGACGCGGGCGGTGACATCGGCGGTGGCCATCTTTTCGGATTTCATGGCAAAGGCGATGTTTTCGCGCACGGTGAGCGGCGGATAAAGCGAATACCCTTCGAACGCCATGGCCACGTTGCGCCGGGCCGGGGCGAAGGTGTGAATGTCTCGTCCGGCAAGGGAGATACTGCCGGACGAGACCTGCTCAAAACCCGCGACCATGCGAAGGGTCGAGGTTTTCCCGCAGCCCGAAGAGCCCAAAAGCGCCACGATTTCCCCCGGTTGGACGGCCAGATCAAGGTCGATCACCGCATGGACGGGGTGGCGGCTGTTGGGGTTGTAAATCTTGTTGACCCCTTGGAGATTGAGCATCGCTGTCATGCGGCGGCACTCCGGCTGGTGGCCGTATCCTGGGGCGCGATGCGCAGGCCGGTGGACCGGTCAAAGAGGACGGCATTTGTAGCGTCGATATCGATACGCGCCTTGCCCTCATCGGGTGCATCGGTCCCGGCAGGGCGGGAGATCAGGATCTCGCGCCCATTGAAGGTGGTGCAGAGCGTGATGGTCTTTTCGTTGAAGGGGGTTTCGGCCTCGATCGTGACTTCGATACTGTTGGGACCTTCGGTAAAGCGGATCGCCTCGGGCCGGATGCCGATCACGCAGGACTGGCCCTGGGTGCCGTCATAGCCCGGAGGCAGGGGCACGCGTTTTTCCGACAAGCGGATATGCATGCCCAGATCGTCCTGTTCGGGTGTGACATCCAGCAGGTTGATCGTGGGGTCGCCGAACTGTTCGGCGATGCGCAGATCGGCGGGGCGGAGATAGACCTGTTCGGGCGTGCCGACCTGGGTGATCTTGCCATCGACGAGGACGGCGATCTTGTCCCCCAGGGCCATGGCCTCCTTATAATCCTGGGTGACGTAAACCACCGTTGCGCCCTGTTCTGCCAGGAGGCGGGGAAGTTCCAGCCGCATCTCGAACCGCAGCTTGGCATCAACATTGCGGAGCGGGTCGTCGAGCAGCAGGAGCTTGGGTTGCGCGGCGAGCGCACGGGCTAGGGCAGTGCGCTGTTTCTGACCGTTCGACAGCTCCTTGGGCGCGTGGCCCAGGACGTGGTCAATTTTCAGGAGGCGGGCGACGGCCTGCACCCCATCGTTGATCGTATCCCGGGTGGCGCGTTTTGCGGTCAGGGGGCTGGCGATGTTGTCGAAGGCCGACATGTGGGGGAAGAGCGCGAAGTTCTGAAACGCCATGCCGACGCCGCGCTGTTCGGGGGGCACATCCGTCATGTCGGTGCCACCGATCTGGATGGTACCCACCTCCGGCTCCACGGCACCGGCGATGCAGCGTAGGAGCACCGTCTTGCCCGCGCCCGAGGGGCCGAAGAGGACGAGGGTCTGGCCTTCCTCGATCTCCAGCGACAGGTCATCAAGGACGACCGTATCCTTGAAGCGTTTGGTGAGGTTGGTGATCGTGAGGCCACCCATGGTATTATCCTTTCACCGCGCCGAGGGAGAGCCCTTCGACGAGGTACCGTTGGGCGTAGAGTGCCAGTGCCAGGGTCGGTGCGATCGACAGTACGATGGCAGCCGCGATCTGGCCGTATTGGATGCCCGAGGCGGTGATGAAGGCCAGCGCGCCTACGGTTACCGGCTGTTTATCGGCGGAGGCGAGGACAAGCGCGAAGATGAAGTTGTTCCACGCAAAGATGAAAGCCAGAAGGCCCGCCGCCGCGATGCCGGGCCGCGCAAGCGGCAGCGCGATGTGGCGGAAGGTGGCGAACCAGGAATGGCCCGCGATCCGGTAGGCATGTTCGACGTCTGGGCTGATATCTTCGAAATAGCCGCGCACGATCCACAGGATCAGGGGCAGGCAGATCAGCTGATAGACCCAGATGAGGCCGATATACGTGTCGGCCAGGCCAATCTGCTGGAAGATGATCGTCAGGGGCAGCAGCACCAGAAGCGGCGGCGCGAAGCGGAAGGAAAGGAGTGTGAAGGCGATATCCTCGGACCCGCGGAATTTGTGCCGGGCAAAGGCATAGGCGGCGGGCACCCCCAGCAGCAGGGCCAATGCGACGGAGCCGACGCTGAGGATGATGGAGTTCAGCAGGTTCCCCATGAACTTGATCTCTAGCGTGGCGGTGTTGCCGGTCAGCTGGCCGGAGATGATGGCCTGGTAGTTCGACAGGGTCGGCTCGAACACCATGGACGGGGGCGAGCGCAGGATGGTCTCGTTGGTCTGCAAGCTCATCAGCACGATCCAGAGGATCGGGAACATGAAAAAGACGACAACCGCGGTGAGGGCAATGCCGCGCAGGATGCGTTCGAGCGGTGAGGTATGTTCCATGGCTTACCCCTCGGGCCGGGTGCGTTCGCGCAGACGCAGCCAGTTTTTGATGAAGATGTTCGACAGGACAAAGGTGATCGCCCAGAGGATGATCAGCAGTGCCGCGGAGCGGCCCACATTGGTGGATTGGAAGAAGTTCAGATACGCCTCCACCTGGAAGACCATCAGGTTGTCGCCGGGGCCGCCCTGGGTCATCGCATAGATGATGTCGAACTGCTGGATCGAGTCGAGCAGGCGGAACAGGGCGGCGGTCAGGACATAGGGCATGAGCATCGGCAAGGTGATGCGCCAGAATTGCTGGATCCGGGGCACGCCATCAAGGGCGGCAGCCTCAAACGGTTGGGTCGGCAGGGAACGGAGCCCGGCCAGGAGAAGGATCATGATGAACGGCGTGTAGACCCAGATATCCACCAGGATCACCGTCAGTAGGGCCGTGTCGGGGGAGGAGGCCCAACGCATGTTTTCGAACCCCAGCACTTGCGCGAAGTAGTTCAGGATGCCGAAATTCGAGTTGGTCATCAGCTTGAACATGAGCGCCGCAAGCGCGGGGGCGGTCATTAGCGGCATGAGCAGCATGATAGAGATCAGGTTGTTCATCCGGGTGCGTTTTTGGAGCAAAAGCGCGATGCCGAGGCCGAGGATCAGTTCCAGGACGACCGTCAGCCCAGCATAGAGCAGGCTGATCTGCAGCGTGTTCCAAAAGTCGGCATCAGTCAGGAAATTCAGGTAGTTCTCGCCCCAGTTCATGCCGCGGTTCCAGGGCTGGGACAGGCGGTAGTGTTGAAGCGAATACCAGACGGCGGTGAAAAACGGGATAAGAATGCCGATACAGACCAGCAAGGCGGGCATGCTGAGCAGATAGGGCAAGAGCTTGCGCGAGATGGTAACGCCCTTGCGGCGTTGTCCCGGCGGGTCGGTGGCGGCCGTCATTCGTGAACTCCCGGATGGGCGGGGTGGAGGCAGATGGGACGGCGCCGACATGCGCCGCCCCGGAGCAGACCTAGCCGAGGCCCGCCTCTTTCAACTGGCTGTTCACGCTGTCGGCGAGTTGGTCGAGCCCTTCATCGACGGGCACTTCACCGGCCACCATCTTTTGCATACTGGCGGCCCATTCGGTCGTCAGATCAAAGAAGAGCGGTTGTGCGGTGAACTTGATCGACGCGCCGGGGGCCGACACGTCATGCATATCGACATAGCCCGGGTAGGTGGAGGACAGGCGGTCCCGGAAGCCCGCATCGGCCCAGACCGATTCCCGCACCGGGTTCACAAAGTCCATCTGCGTCGCGCCGAACAGGCCATGTTCCGGACCGGAAGCCCATTGCAGGAAGTGCCAGGCAGCGTCCTTGTCCCGTGAGAATTTGGACATCGCCAGGGACCAGATCCAGATATTGGGCGTTGGTGCCGACGCATCGGGATTGGCGGCAAAGGGCGCGTAGGCCAACTGTCCGGCCATGGCATTGTCACCGCCATTCATGAAGTAGCCCAGGATATCGGCGTCATAGATCATCGCCGACTTGCCTGCGCCAAGATCGGTGCCGACCTGGTACCAGGTATGGGTCGACCAATCGGGTGCGCCGCTATCCTGGATCATCTTGACCCATTTGGCGTGGAAATCCTTGGATCCCGCGCTGTTCATGGCGGCGGCGAGCTTACCATCGTCGGACATGGTCAGATCAACCTCGCCAAAGTTGGCATAGCCCGACAAGAAGCCCGGATGGATCGTGGCCCAACTGCGCGACCCGCGCACACCGATGCCGTAGATCCCGTCATTGCCCGCCTGCGCCTTGGCCGCGGCTTCGATCAGTTCGTCCAGATTGGTGGGAACGTCGATGCCAGCCTTTTCCATCATGGCGGTGTTATAGGCGAGGTTATTCTGCTCATACCCCCAGGGGATGCACCATTGCTTGGCATCGTCGGATCCCAGCGCGCCACCGGGTTGACCGTTCCAGGCGCAGGATTTGCGGACACCTTCGATCATATCCTCCCAGTTGTAGCTGGGATTGGTCTTGCTGGCATCGGTGATCCATTCGTTCAGATCCTCAACCCAGCCCGCGGGACCATAGGTCCAGGTCATATAGGCGCCGGTCATGAAGGCGTCGTATTCGGAGGATCCGGAGGACAAGGCGGCCGTCACCTTGTCGAAATAGACATCTTCGGGGAAGACGTCATAGGTGACCTCCATCCCCGTCAATTCCTTGAAGTTATCAAGGTTGGCGATCATCGCATCGGTATAGGGATGCTGGTTCAGGAGCAGTTTGACCGATTTGCCGGAATGCTGTTTCCAATCGAAATCTGCGGCCAGCGCCTTGGTCGCGGATGCATTGACCAGGATCGCGGCGGTGGAGGCCGACATGCCCAGCGCGCCGAGGGATTTGACCAGGGTGCGGCGGTTCATGCCGCCACGGCGATAGGCCTCGACCAGGCCCTTTTCCTTTTCGTACATTCTCTTCCTCCCGTGTTTTGGCGCCTTGATCGGATGGCCCTGTCTTTGCCGCAGGATCGCATCAAACGAGGTGTTGCGCCGTCACCTCGTCGGTAATCAGTCCTTTCAGGATGCCGCTTTTGAGAACGGCGCGGATTGCGTTGATTTTTTGCGTGCCACCGGCAATAGCGACGACATTGCTGCCCTGCAGCGTATCGATGGGCGAGGACATGACGCGACCGGAGAGGCTGGAGATCACCGGCGCGCCATCTGCATTCAGGTAATGGCCAAGGATTTCGCCAACTGCGCCATTGGCCTCAAGTTCGGCCATCTCATCGGGGGTTACGGTTGAGGTCTCTCGCAGATGGGCCAGTTCACCCACACCGCCGATACCCGCAACCAGCAATTCGGCAGTGCGGCCCAGCTCAAAGACCTCCCCCACACCGATCTGGGCCATCAGCACATCGCGATCTGCTGGACGGCTGGCATAAAGGGGGACAGGCAGCATATAGGCCTCCAACCCGGTCTTTTCGGCGATGCGGTGGATCACATCGAACGGGTTGGCAGCGAATTTGCGGGTCAGGCCCCCCAGCAGCGAAACGACCATGCCTTTGGCGTTTTTCAGGCGGGGCAGATCCTTGACAGCGGCGGCCAGGGTGCGGCCATGGCCGATGCCAATGCAGGCCACATCGCGGTTTTCCAGCATCATGCGCAGGTAGCCTGCGCCCGCCATGCCAAGGCTGCGGAGCGGCAGGCCGGGCTCATCCAAATCGGGGGCGACCTGGCAGAAGGTCAGACCCCATTTGTCCAGCAGTTGGTTTTCAAGCTGGGTGCATTCCGTCACCTCCGCCTCGACAAAGACCTGGACCATACCGTCGCGGGTGGCTTGGGCGATCAGGCGGTGCGCCTTGGTGGAGGGGACGGAGAGGCGCTTGGCGACCTCGGTCTGGGTTAGCCCACCACAGAAGTGGAGCCATGCCGCGCGGGCGACCAGGCTGTTTCCGTCATCTTCGGCAGTACGTGGCACGTTCGGTGCGCCCTTATTCGAAATTTTTTGCAGTCTGTGCAAAATATTTCGAGTCGTGACCTTGCGTCAAGTCTTTTGGTCAGGCGCCTGTGCGGGCAGCGGATTGGAGGGCGCAATAGTGCCGGTATCGGTTGGTGGCGGCATCCGTCATTTGGTCGTTCGGTGCGACCGTGGCCTGGATCGCGGACATGGCCGACATCGCGTCAGTAAGGCGTGGGAACAGGCCCCCTGCCCGGGCGCCCAGCATCGCGGAGCCTAGCAGAACAGGGTTTTGCGAGACGGGGATCAGGACGGGGAGGCCGGTGGTATCGGCGATAATCTGGCGCGCCAGAGGGTTTTCGCCCGCGCCGCCCGAGATGACGATGGCTTGGGTCGTCAGGCCTTGGGCGGCTTGCGCCTCCAGGATCTGACGGAGGCCGCAGGCGATGCCGGCGATGCCCGCCACAAACAGAGCGGCGAGGCTTTCGACGCTGGTATCGAGGCGCAGTCCGGCGACCAGGCCGCGGGCATGCGGATCGGCGAAGGGGGCGCGGTTGCCATTGAAATCGGGCACGACGGTGATGCCTTGGGTCGCGGCGATCCAGTTGGGGGGCTGTTGCGCCAGTTGGGTCAGGTAGGTGGGGAGCGGAAGACCCGCCTTGTTCGCGTGCTCTAGCGCGGCGTTGCGGGCCGGGTGCATCTGGATCAGGTGGTCCAAGGTGGCCCCGGCGGCGGATTGCCCCCCTTCGTTCAGCCAAAGACCCGGGACCATGGCGTTAAAATAGGGGCCCCAGACGCCATCCACAAAGACCGGCGCGGCACTGGAACTCATGGTGCAGGCAGAGGTGCCAAAGACATAGGCCATGCGGCTTTCGATCCTGCCTACGCCCGCGGCCCCCAGGGAGCCAACGCCACCGGCATGGGCGTCGATCAGGCTGACGGCGACAGGCGTTCCGGCAGTTAGGCCAAGCTCGGCGGCAGCTTGAGCGGTCAATCCGCTGGCCAGAGCCTCCCCCGGTGGAGCAATGTCGGTGCCGATGCGGGCGAAGGCATCATCGGCCAGATCACCGAGGCCGATCTGGCGGAAATAGTCGGCATCCCAGCGGGTGTCATGGGCCAGGTAGGTCCATTTGCAGGCGACGGTGCAGACAGAACGGGTGGTCTGGCCCGTGGCGCGCCAGGTCAACCAATCAGACAGGTCCATGAAATGGTCCGCCTGGATGTAGGTGCCCGGCAGATGGCGTTTGAGCCAGAGGAGCTTGGGCGTTTGCATCTCGGGCGAAATCGTCCCGCCGACATAGCGCAGCACGTCATGGGCGTTTGCGTTAATTTCAGCCGCCTCGGCCGTGGCGCGATGGTCCATCCAGACGATGATATCGTGGTCGGAGTCGCCGGTTTGACTGACGGAACCGCCTAGCCCTACCACGACGAGGGAACAGGTGGCGTCGAAGCCAAGGCCCGCGATCCGGTCGGGCGTCGCATCGGCGGCGGCCATCGCGTCGTGGACCGCCTGGCAGACGGCCTGCCAGATATCGCGGCTGGATTGCTCGGCGACACCACCGGACTCCTGGAACAATTGGATGGCATGGGCGGCGGTGCCCAGGCACGCGCCCTCGCCGTCGAACACCCCGGCGCGGGCACTGCCCGTGCCCACATCGATCCCGATGACCAAAGGTGCTATGGGTCAGATCAGCCGATATTGCTGCGCCTTGTTGCGCAGGAAGGGCAGGCCCTTGTCCATGACCGCCTCGAATGACGGGGCGACGGGGCGCCAGATGGCGAGGCCATAGGCGACCTCGGGCGGCATGTTGATGAAGCTTTCCATGGCGAGACCACCCTTGAAACCGATAGCGGCGAGGGTGGCATAGATCTCATCCCAGTCGCAGGTGCCTTCGCCGGGCGTGCCCCGGTCGCTTTCGGACAAGTGAATATAGCGGAGATGGTCGCGGGCATCGAGGATACCATTGGCGGCACCCTTTTCTTCGATATTCATGTGGTAGGTGTCGAGATGGATGAAAATGTTATCGGCGCCCACCTTCTCGATCAGCCATTTGGCCTGCCAGCCGGTGTTCAGCAGGTGATTTTCGTAGCGATTGACGGGCTCGATCCCGAAGGCGAGGCCGCGGGCCTTGGCATGTTTGGCAGCAGCCTCCAGCGCGCGGGCGATATTGTCATATTCCGCGTCAGTCGGAGAAACGCCGGTGCGTTCGCCAATGCCCCCATAGGTCACGCCGGACAGCGCTTCGGCCCCCATCTCGGCAGTTTTATCCAGCGCGTCTTTCAGGTGGCCGATGGCGCCGTCGGGGTTGACCGAGGCCCAGCTTTCCTGCGGCAGGCCGAGGGAGCAAACGGCGCGCATATCGTGCTGTTCCAACAGCGCGCGGGTATGGGCCGCATCGACGGTGGCGGTGTTCAACAGTGCGATTTCGATGAAATCCATGCCATAGCTGGCGGCAGCGGGGATTGTGCGGGCAGCACCGTCGCGGTCCCAATGCATGGTCCACATGCTTGTATGAACGCCGAACCCTTCCATCAGGTGCTCCTTTTTCGCCGTGTGCGCCAGCGGGTGCCGAGGAACCGCAAGGCCATGACCGCGATCAGGAACAGGCCCCAGACGGCGGTCGAGAGATGTTGATTGGCGCCGATCAGGTTGAGGCCCGAGGACAGGGCCTGCAGGATCATAAGCGCCAGCACGACCGGCAGGACCCGGCCAAAGCCACCAAACGGATCAACGCCGCCCAGAAAACAGGCGAGGACCGTGACCAGCAAAAGCGCCTCTCCGTGGCCCACGCGGACAGAGTTGAACCGGGCCGCCATGACGATGCCCGCCACGGCACAGATCAGGCCGGAAATCGTATAGATCAGCGTGAGGGTCCGTTTGGTGTGAAGGCCGGAATACTCAGCCGCGCGGATGTTGGAGCCGATCATGTAAACCGAAAACCCGTGGGGCGTGCGTTTCAGCATGGTGTGCCAGGCGAGCGCGGCCAAAAGGAAAAGGATCATCGGGACAGGGATGCCAAGGATCAACCCGTGGCCCAAGGTGTTCATGAACGGTGGAAAGCCAGAGATATCGCCGCCACGGGTCAAAAACTCGCCCAAACCCCGCAAAAAGATCATCATGGCGAGCGAGACCAGGATGGGATGCGCACCGATATAGGCGATGACAAGGCCCATGAGCGCGCCAGATGCCGCTCCAACCAGCAGGGCAAAGCCACTGCCAAGGATAAAGGCGCCCATCCCGGCCTCTGGCCCGCCGAACTGGATCAGCGTCCAGGCGAGGGCCAGACCCGAGATATTGGCGGTGTAGATGATGGCCAGGTTCAGCCCGCCCGACAGGATGGGCACCAGCATGGCGAGAGTCAGCAAGCCGAGCACCGGCATCTGAAACGCCATGGAACTGAGATTGGCCTGGGTCAGGAATGTGGGCGTGAGCGCGGCAAAGGCCACGATGACCACCACCAGGAACCCGGCCAGCGGCGGGGTTTCGGGGCCGAGGGCTGATTTCAGGCGTTCAAGCATTGCGCTTTTCCGGTTCGGGCAACCGGCGCTGGCGCAGGCTGCGCAGGTCCAGCTTTAGGTTGGAGGTGGAGATGGCGACGAGGATCGTGGCGCCAATGATCATCTGGAACGCGAAGGGGGAGACGCCCAGCAGGTTGAGCCCGTTCTGAGTGATTGCGACGAACATGACGCCGAGGATGCAACCGATAACCGTGCCGCGCCCACCGCCGAGGCGCGCCCCGCCCAGAACGACGGCGGCGAGAACCTCAAGCTCCCGGCCGTAAAGGGCGTTGGGCACGACCTCCTTGGCGATGTTGACCTGCATCAGCCCGCCAATTCCGGCCATCATCCCCATCCAGCCATAGGCGATGGCATGCATGAGCGCGACGTTGACCCCGGCCCGGCGCGCACCTTCGGGGTTGTCGCCGAACGCATAGAGCTGCCGCCCGGTGGAGGTGAAGCTGATCAGGAGCGCGGTGGCGATGACGCAGGCGACCATGACGGCAAAGGCCAGGTTCAGTTCCGACCAGGTGCCGCTGGCGGATTGGTATTCAAAAATAAAGATCCGGGCGCGCCACCAGTCGGGCAGGTCATAGATGTTGCGGCCCCGGGTTAAGAACATCAGCAGACCAAAGAAGACATTGAACGTGGCGATGGTGATCACGATGGAAATGACGCGGAACCCGTGGATCAGCGCCGCGTTGATCAGGCCCAAACCAATGCCGAGGGTGCCCGCGACGATGAGGCCAAGGGTCCAGTTGCCACCCAGTTCGGCAAAGACCTGCGCCGTAAGGTACTGCACGACGGACGCGGCGACGGCAAAGGAAATGTCAATCCCGCCCGCGATCAGAACGACCAGCAGGCCCACGGCCCAGATCAAGTTGACCGCGTTGTTGTTCAACAACGACGTGATATTGCCGAGGGTCAGGAATGTGTCGGTCGCCAGGGACAGGCCGATGGTGATGGCGACCAGAACGGCAAAGAGCCGGATTTCGACCGGGTTGGCCTTGAGCATCCTAAGCATAGATGCGGGCCTCAAGCGCTGGCACGTCGGTGTGCCGGGGGTCATGTTCGCCGATGATGCGGCCATCCGCGATGTGCAGGATACGGTCGGCGTTATGCATAACCTCGGTCACCTCGTCTGAAATCAGAAGGATCGCCAGGCCCTGATCCGCCAGGTCCCGCACGATGCGGAAGATGCCCGCCCGGGCGCCGACATCGACGCCAACGGTGGGGCTGTCGAGGATCAAGAGGCGCGGTTCGGTGGCCAGCCATTTGGCCAGGACGACGCGCTGTTGGTTGCCCCCCGAAAGGGTCGAGACGGGGTCATCCGGCGTGCCGATCTTGACCGCGAATTCCTTGATCCAGTGATCTACGAGGTGTTGCTTGCTGGGGGCCTTGATGAGGCCCGCGGCGTTCAGCAAACGGTCGAGCACCGACATCACAGTATTATCGGCGATGGATTGGGGCTGGATCAGCCCGAGGGACAGCCGATCCTCAGACACATAGGCGATGCCAGCGCGGATCGCGTCACGGATAGAGCGGGGGCGGAGGGACGCACTGTCCAGCAGGATCTCACCGCCATCAGGTTGGGTCATGCCGATCATGGCATGGGCCAGTTCGGTGCGACCTGCGCCGATCAGCCCGGTAAGGCCCACAACCTCCCCCTTGCGGACGGTGAGGGAGATGTCAGTGAATTCACCATGGCGGGTCAGGTTGCGGGTTTCCAGGACCGGTGGCGCGGCGGATTTATCTTGGGCCGTAACCTGTTGTTGGTGAGAGGTGCCGGTCATCAACTCACCCAGCCGGGCCTGGGTCATACCATCGGTGGGGTAAACGCCGACAAGGGTGCCGTCACGTACTACGGTGACGCGCTCGGCGATATCCAGCACCTCAGCCAGGCGGTGGCTGACAAAGACGACCGCAACACCCTCGGCAGAGAGGGTGCGGACAACATCCAGCAAGGCGTCGGTCTCAGACTGGGTAAGGGAGGCTGTGGGTTCATCCATGAAGACCAACCGCGCCTCCCCCATCAGCGCGCGGGCAATAGCCACGATCTGGCGTTTGGCAATGGGCAGCGTGTTCAGTGGCGCGTCAAGATCCAGGGTGACGCCGAGGCGGTTCAGCACAGCGCGGGCGCGGATTTTATCCTTGCGCCGCTGGACAAGGCGGGGACGGGCACCGACCATGTCGTCAAACGCCATATTTTCGGCCACCGACATGTGGGGAAACAAGGCCAGGTCCTGCCAAATCACCGCAACACCCAAGGCGCGTCCAGCAGCGGGGGTCATGCCGTCGCCGGATTGGCCAAAGATCTCGACCCGGGCGCCGGGATCGGGCGTGTAGACACCCGTGACGATCTTGATGAGCGTACTTTTCCCGCACCCATTTTCGCCTGCCAGGCAATGGACCTCTCCGGCCCGAACGGCGAAATCCACACCTTTCAACGCACGGACCCCGCCAAAGGTCTTGGATACAGCGGTCAGTTTGAGGGCCAGCTTTTCGGTCATCGACATGCCTTACCAGAAGGCCCGCGCGGTCTGCGCGAGCCTTGGTTACGCGAGGACGGCGGAGTCACAGGCCCTTTTCGGCCAGTTCGTCCACGGTCGTCTTGTTGATCGACAGCAGGTTGTCGGTGATGATGTTGCGGCTGTCTGCATCGGGGGAAACGACACCCAGGCCCGGGATCTCGGTCCCATCGGTAATCTCTGCCCCGTCGACCAGCATCTGGCCCAGACTGACAAAGACGCGACCGGCCTCTGCCGGGTTCCACATGAAGCCTCCCGAGATGATATCATCCTTGAGCAACTGCCGCCCCTGCCCCGGCGAGAATGGCCCCATCACATGGACCTTGCCGCCTAAGCGACGTTCCTCAATCGCGCGCCCGGCACCAATGGGCCCTTGGCTGCCAAAGGCCAGAAAACCGCGCAGATCGTCATTGGCGGCCATGACATCCAGCGCCGTCGAGCGGCTGTCATCGACGCTTTCGGCCACCCCGTACCGGTCGCCCACCAGTTTCAGGTCGGTGCAGTTATCGCCCATCCAGGCAATGGCAGCGTCGGCCCAGGCATTGTGCAACGGCACGGTGAGGGAACCCACATAAACCGCATAACTGCCGGGCTTTTCCGCCTTTTCACACAGCAATTCGGCATGGGCTTCGCCAAAGCCATCGGCGGAGGCCAGTTCAAAGTTCCAATCCACATTGGTCAGGCCGGGGCCTTCGTGGGCCAAGACCTTGATCCCGGCATCCATTGCCTTTTTCAAAACCGGCTCCAGGGCAGCTTCGTCATTGGGCACAACCCCAATGACATCGACGCCTTTGGCAATCAGATCCTCAATCGCGCGCACCTGCAGGGCCGGATCGGCGGAAGTGGGCCCGATCATTTCAGCACTGACGCCGAGTTCGGCGGCACGCTCCTTGATCCCTTCCTCCATGGCATTGAACCATGGGATCCCACCGATTTTCACGACAATGCCCATCTTGGTCTCGGCTGCGGCCGAAGCGGCGATACCGATCGCGACCACCGCAAGCGACACGGTAGAGACGAGTTTGTTCTTCAACGTCATGACATCCTCCCAGATTGAAATTCTTGTATTTTTATTTGCACAATCGATTGCGCAAGATTGCACTATCGATTGTGCGCTCTAAGAGTCAAGAGGTTAAATCACGCTTCGACCAAGGGATCATTCGCGTGCCGCAGGATTTCGGCGAGAAAAACGTGACCATCTATGATATCGCCGCCCGGGCTGCGACATCGGCCAGCACGGTGGGCGCGGTACTGAATGGCACATGGGAAAAGCGGCGGATCAGCCAGGCCCGCGCGACCGAGATACAGCGGGTCGCTGACGAGATGGGTTATACCCCCAACATGCAGGCGCGCGGGCTGAGGCGGGAACGCTCACGCATCATCAGCATGATCGTCCCGCTTTATGACAACCGCTATTTCAGCTCCATCGCGCAGCTTTTTGAAAGGGAGGCCCGTGCGCGCGGCCTATTCCCCATGATTTCGTGCACGGCGCGGGATGCCGATCTGGAAAAGGCCACCGTGCGCCAGATGCTGGACTATCAGGTGGAGCGGGTGATCTGCACCGGTGCAACGGACCCGGACGGCATCGCCGAGATCTGCGCGCGGCGCGGCGTGCCGACACTGAACCTGGATTTGCCGGGACGGCAGGCCGCCTCCGTGATCTCGGACAATTTCCGGGGCGCATATGAAATGACGACAGAGCTGCTGAACCGACTGACAGCGCATGATCCGCGGTCCGAGGCGGAAATTCTGTTTGTCGGCGGACGACCGGCCGACCACAATACACGAGAACGGTTGCGGGGCTTCATGGAAGCGTACCAACACGGCGGGCGCGTCGTCTCGGACACCCAAATCCTGACTTGCGGCTATGCCGCGGAAAAGGCCGAGGCCGTGCTGACCGAACGGTTTGGCGATGGGCGGGATCCGCCTGCCGCACTTTTTGTGAACTCCACCATCTCTTTGGAGGGGGTGATCCGATGGCTGCGGAAATCCAATCTGCATCCGTCCTCTGACATGGTGTTTGGATGTTTTGACTGGGATCAGTTCGCCACATTCGCCGCCCCGGATATCGTCATGGTTCGGCAAAATGTGGACCGGATGGTTGAGATCCTGTTTGAAATGATCGATGCCGAAACAACACCGGCCCCGAACTGTATCGAGGTTCCGCCCATCATCGTGTCGGTCGACTGACGGGATCGGGGCCCCCGGAGATCTGACATGACCCAAACACCTTGCATCATCTGCGTGGCAATCACCGGCTCCGTCCCGACGAAAGAGGATAATCCGGCGGTTCCCATCACCGTGTCCGAGCAGGTCGAGAGCACCCATGCCGCGTTTGAGGCCGGGGCAAGCATCGCCCATTGCCATGTCCGCAACGATGATCAAACGCCCAGCTCTGACCCGGAGCGTTTTGCGCGTTTGAAAGAAGGGATTGAGCAGCATTGCCCCGGTATGATCGTGCAGTTTTCCACCGGCGGCAGGTCCGGCTCCGGAAAGGCTCGCGGGGGGATGCTGCCATTGCGCCCCGACATGGCGTCACTGTCGGTCGGGTCGAACAACTTTCCCACCCGGGTCTATGAGAACCCGCCGGATCTGGTGGATTGGTTGGCCGCCGAGATGCGGACTCACGCCGTGAAGCCCGAGATCGAGGCCTTTGACCTGAGCCATATCCACCAGGCCGCCGCCATGAACCGGGACGGGCGCATCCCCGGCCGCCTTTACGTGCAGTTCGTCATGGGGGTGAAAAACGCGATGCCAGTGGACCGCGATGTGTTCGATTACTACGTCAAAACGGTGCGACGGCTTGCGCCGGATGCCCAGTGGTGTGCCGCTGGTATCGGGCGGTACCAGTTGACGGTGAACGAATGGTCCATCGCCGAAGGCGGCCATACCCGGACAGGTCTGGAGGATAACATACGGCTGGACCGGGACACGCTCGCCCCCTCGAATTCAGCCCTCGTCAGGCGCGCATCGGAACTGTGCGAGAAATACGAACGCCCCGTGGCGACCTGGCAGGAGGCACGGCGCATTCTCGAGGTACCGCTGGTTGCCGCCTGATCAGACATAAAGAGGGCCGCGCGGTACACCCCGCGCAGCCCCAGCTTCGTCATGGATCAGCCGTCGATCCAGGCCGTCACGATTTCCTTGTTATCGGCGATCCATTCTTCGGCAACCTCACGCGGGTCACGCTTGTTTTCGAACATCTCGACGATCCAGCCATTGATCTCATCACCGGTAAACTGAACGTTTGACAGCATCGCAGCAACGGCCGGATTCCGGTTTTCAAGCGACTTGGAATAGGCCACGAAGATCTCATTGGCCGCGATCACGCATTCAAATTCCGAAACTTCCAGCCAATCTTCGGCATCCAGGTTCACGTCTTCACAACCGTCGAAACGCTCAGGTTCGTCCAAGGCAGTGAGGTCGTATTTCACGTGGATGGCCTCGGGCGTCCAGTAGTAGAACAGCTGGGGTTTGCCGGCCGTGTAGGCGGCCTCAAGGCCAGCCTTGAACGTGTCGGCCGAAACGATGTTTGGCTCCCATAGGCCATCCAACCCGTAGGATTTGAACTTGATCTGCCAACGCTTGGTCGAGGCCCAGGTGACATCACCTGCCCAGTATTCGCCCTTGCCATTGCCATCAGTATCGAACATCGCAGCAATTTCGGGGTTTTTCAGATCCTCGATCGAACTGACTTTGTCCGCCATGTAGCTGGGCACGTAGATGTTGGAGGTGCCCTGGTAGGGCTGGTTGGTCGCGACGGTCTGGTTGCCGTCGATGTATTCGTCCCACAAGGCTTGCTGGTTGGGCATCCATAGATCGGTATAGATGTCGATGGATCCGTCACCCTTGTCCATGCCCGCCATAATGACGGCGGCCTGGTTCATACCCGACACGATCTCGGCATCGCCGCCCATTTCGCCTTCGATGATGGCGCTCAGGACATGACCGATGGCTTGCGCACCGTTCCAGCTTAGATCCGACAGCGTGATCTTTTCCTGGGCGTATCCACCGGTGGCGGCGGCAGCCAATGCGGTGGCAGCGACCGCAGATTTCCAAACATGCATGATGCATTCTCCCTGTTATTGATT
This sequence comes from Actibacterium sp. 188UL27-1, assembly GCF_016901225.1. Taxonomy (GTDB): domain Bacteria; phylum Pseudomonadota; class Alphaproteobacteria; order Rhodobacterales; family Rhodobacteraceae; genus 188UL27-1. The sequence continues at coordinate 75,005 of NZ_JAFEUL010000016.1, forward strand.
TGGTATCGTGTGTCAAATCCGGCTGAACGCGTTTCGGATCCCTTTCAGAATGCGGTCGATCATCATGGCGACCAACGCAATGGCGATCCCCGCCAGCAACCCCTTGCCCGCCTGTGCATCACCAAGCGCCGAGGTCACGATGGCCCCCAGCCCCTCTGCCCCGATGAAGGCCGAGATTGTGGCCATTGACAGGGCCAACATGATCGTCTGGTTGAGCCCCGCCATGATCGACGGGATGGCCATGGGCAATTCGACTTTGCGCAAAAGCTGCCGGTTGGAGGCGCCAAAGGCCAAGGCTGCCTCCTTGGTGGTTTCAGGCACTTGCAGAATACCCAGGGCGGTCAGCTTAATCATGGGTGGCATGGCAAAGATCACCGTCGCCAAGACGGCGGGCGGTTGCGAGATGCCGAAAAACGCCACCGCTGGGACCAGATAGCTGAGCGATGGGATGGTCTGCATCACGTCCAGCACCGGTTCGGTGATCCACCTGAACAACTTGTTCTTGGCCATCCAGATCCCGATGGGCAACCCGATCAGAACGCAGACTGCCGTGGACACCACGACCAGCGCCATGGTCTGCATCGCGATCTGCCACAGTTCAAACAGCGCCAAGAAGGCCAGAGATGATGCGACAAAGACCGTAGTACCATTGCCCGCAAAGGCCCAACTGAGGGCGATGAACAGGAAGGCGACCACCGGCCAGGGCGTTTGCATGAAAGCAACCTCAACCCGGATCAGCGATTGCCGCAAGACATTGGTCATCGCGTCAAAGGCGGTGGCATATTGCGCCCGTAGATAGTTGATCGAGATATCGATGCTTTCGGCCGAATAGGTAAAGATCGTGACCTTGCGTCCTTCGACAGGATCCTTGACCTCGCGCAGGACCTTGGTTGCGCCCGCCGCATCGGGATCCGGCACGCGGCGATAAGTGACGTCTTCGGGCGGGTCCAACCGGGCCAGTGTTGGAAAGTCATCGATGGTAAAGCAATCAAAACGGTCACGGGCGCTGATATTTTGGTAATTGGTCACCAGGCCCCGGCTGCGCCCAAGGTCACGAACAGTCTTACGCAAGGCGGAGCGTTCGGATTTTTGGTCATCCGTCAACGCGTCTAACGCCTCAAGCTTGGCCAGCCCGGCATTGGCCTGATCTACCTTGGCGTCCATCGCGGTCAGCAGGGCAGGCACGCTTTCAGCGCCGTACCGAGGCAGCAAAACATCAACACCTTCGGCCGCACGGATCTGGTTGAAACAGGCCCGTTCATCCAGCCGCAGCTGTGTGGCGCGGTAGATCGTCAGCGGCGCAATCAGGGCGATGACCAGCACACCTAACACGGCGCGTTTCACATCCACGCCATGGGGCACGGATTGGTCGATCCGCCACCGGGAATACTGATTGAAATACCACCGGTTGGCCGTACTGCCCATCCAGAGGCGCCCACCGACAAAAAGCAGCGACCCGATCCAGCCATAGGTGGTGATCCAACCGGAATACCGCGCGATCAGCGTTGTATTGGCGCTGGCATCAGCCTGCGCCTGTGCCAGCAACGGCGTGAACTTGACGACCTGCATCAAGCAAACCAACGCCACGAGGTCAATCGCCAGCGAGACCCAGAACAACAGCCACGCGCCCCGGGCCGCGGCCCAGCCCCATGGCACCAGAACCGCCCAGATATTCAGATGCCATAGCGGCAGCTTGCCTCGCTGGATCCGTTCAAAAATGGGGGCAAAGTAGCCGACATTGCGTTCTACAAACGTATCGACCGACACATCGCGTTCATCGATATCCCGGGTTTCCGCGCCGCTCATGCGTCTGCTCCGCCTTGAAGGCCGCGCAGCAGGGTATCCTTGGTAACGATACCCACAAGCGTATCACTATCCTTGATCAAAACGGGCAGATCCGTACCCGTGCTCAGCCCCACCAGGGTATCCAGATCGTCATGGGGGCTGGCGACGGGATGTTGGGCAGCGGGGTCGATGGCCCCGTTGCGGGCGGTGAACTGGTCAGTGGCCATCATGATCTTGGCCGCCGAGACCAATTTCAGCCGAGAGATCCCGGCCACGAAATCTGCCACATAGTCATCGGCAGGCGCAGTCGCGATATCCTCTGCCGTACCGATCTGCACAATTTCCCCGTCCTTCATGATGCCGATGCGGTCGCCCATGCGGATCGCTTCATCCAGATCATGGGTGATAAAGATCGTCGTCTTTTTCAGGTTCTGGCTCAGCCCCAGAAATTCATCCTGCAGGTTGCGCCGGATCAGAGGGTCCAGCGCCGAAAACGGTTCATCCATCAACAAGATTTCAGGATCTGCTGCCAACGCCCGCGCCAACCCGACCCGCTGTTGCATGCCGCCCGACAATTCCGATGGCAGCCGGTCACCATAGCCATGGAGCGACACGGTCTCCAAGGCGTTGTCGGCAAGTTGGGCCCGGGTGTAGCCATCGACCCCCCGCAGTTCCAACGCAAAGCCGATATTGTCCCGAACCGATCGATGCGGCAGCAAGGCCATGTTCTGAAACACCATGCCGATCTTGTCAGCCCGCAAGACGCGCAGCGCCTCCGTCTTCATCGCTCCGATATCTTCGCCCAGGATCCGAATGGTGCCCGATGTGGGTTCGATCAAACGGTTGATGTGGCGAACGAGGGTCGATTTGCCAGAACCCGACAGGCCCATCAGGCAAAAAATCTCCCCTTCTTCGACGGCAAAGGATGCGTCTTTGACGCCCACCACAGCCTCGAACCGTCGCAAGACCTCGGCCTTGCCAATGCCTTCAGCCTCAATCGCGGCCATCGCTTCGGCGGATCGATTGCCAAAGACCTTCCAAACATGTTCAAGCTCGACAACGCTCATGCACGGGCCTTTTCACGTTTGGGATCGACAAATTGCACCCCGGCCACGGTGACCGATAAGCGTTTCATCCGGCCATCCAACTGTCCAACCTCCAGCTTTGCCTCGGGGGTCGCATGTTCAACGCTCAGCCGTGCCATCGCAATCGTGCGCTCCAACAAGGGGGAGCGTGTGGCCGAGGTGACCACCCCGACTTGGCGTTCGCCGCAATAGACCGGTGCGCCATGGGCGGGCACGTCATCACAATCAAACAGCAGGCCACACAGCTGCCTGCGCGGTGCAGCCGCATTGCGCAGCAATGCCTCCCGTCCGACGAAATCCGCTTTCTTCAGGTCGACTGCAAATCCCAAACCAGCCTCGAACGCATCGACACCTGCCGTAAACTCTGCGCCGGCTGCGGCCAAACCAGCCTCGATCCGAATGGTGTCCAACGCGGCTGAGCCCATGGGCACCAGGCCGTGTTCGGAGCCCGCCTCCATCAGCGCATCCCAAAGGGTCAGCGCATGCTCCTTGGCGCAAAAGACTTCATACCCCAATTCGCCGGTATAGCCGCTGCGGGTCAGCAGGAAGGGCGCGCCGTCGCGGTCATGTAACCGTGCGACGGTCGCCCCGAACCATTTGACCTGATCCAAGGCGGGTACATCAGGCTGGGTGAAGACGATCTGGCGCAGGATGTCGCGCGATTTCGGCCCCTGCAGCGCAAGGTTGGGCAAGGCGCCCTGCATGTCGCGGATCCGAACCTGTAACCCCTCCCGCCGGGCCAAGGTATCAAGCCAGCGTCCACTTTCCTCCGAGCCGCAACACCAGCGAAACAGATGCGGCGCTAGGCGAAAGAGCGTTCCGTCGTCGATCACCTCTCCGCTTTCGTCGCAGATCAGGCTGTATGTGCCGCGCCAGACCGCGAGCTTGGCAATGTTGCGGGTCATGGCCAGTTGCAACAGCCGCTCTGCATCGGGGCCCGCAATGTCGAACTTTCGCAAACCGCTCATGTCCTGCAACGTGGCGGCCTCCCGACAAGCCCAATATTCGCCAATCGTGCCCAGGGAGGGAAAGGAGATAGGCAACCACAAGTCACGGGCCGGTGCGAATTGGTCGGTCAGCGGGGCCAGCCGTTCATGGAATGCAGATTCCTGGCTGATTTGCATCGGGGCATCCTCGTTGCTGCGGTAGGCGACCGCGCGGGTGATCCGTGTTTCGGGACGGTAGATGCGCACATGCACATCCGTTGGGTTCCACCCGTTGATCGGATCGATGTCATCCGGGCAGGCGGTACTGACGCAGACCAGATCATCCAACGCTTCCATCGTCACATAGTCACCGGGGCGCGAATGCGATTCTTCGGTCAGGATGTGCTGGTGGGCATCGATCCAGGTGTTCCAGAAAAAGTTGATCGCAGGCCATGCCGCACGCGGGGCAACTCCGCTATCCCGCACCGCGGCAGAGATGTTGTCGGAACAATTCACATGACCGGGAAATCCGCGATCCTCGTATCCCCGCGCCGTACAGGCCAAGCCAAACGTGTCGTGGCGCCCGCAGGTATCCTGGACCAGCCGCAGCATCGGTGACATCGCGGCATCATAGAATTTATCGAACACTCCGGGCCAGGGATAGGCGCGGCGCACCATGCTGCGCGTCACCGTGCCATCGATCATCGCCTCGACCCCGCGATCCAGTTGATCGGTTCGGAACGCCTGGAAGTCAGAGCATTGTTGCCCTTCAACATCGATGATTTGGAAAAATTCGCCTTGCTTGACCTCATAGGCGCGAGCCGTCGCGCGGGAAACTGTGAACTCGTCCCGGATCTCTCCCAAAGGCGGCGGAAGCAATGGGGCATCACTACCCCGTTTATGCAAAACGGAGATCGCGCCCGACGCCTCACCCCGGATCACCTTTGTGCTGCTGGCGGGATGGATCATCCAGACGGTACATCGTGCCATGACCTTCAACACCAGCGGTTCGGACAGGTTGGTGATACGGACCGCGTCCAACGGATTGTCGGCATCCCCGCCATGCGAAGCGATCCAACCCAAAAGCGGACCATTTTGAAATTCCGGCATTTCCAGTGGCGTCAGCCCCGACAGACCCAACGCCGTTTCGCATCGAAGACCGGTTTGATCAAATACGATGAGGGCGAGGCCGTCATCCGCTGAGCCCGGCGCAATCTGCAGCAGGTCACCCGCGTGCAAGTCCAACTGCACGGCATCCCGCGGCTCAACCAAATACTGCAATGCCGACGCTGATGGGGTAAAACCCGCAAAGTTGCGACCACCGGACCGATGCCCGATATTTGAAAAAGCTCGGATCAAAGTTTGATCGAGCATTCGACCCCCCAGCAGCACACGCCATGTAACTGGTTACAAGGTTTCCGAAACCGGTTGTACTTGTCAATGGTCTCGACTTAGCTCGGAGGTAACTGATCGCTAAAAAGAGGGTGTCTTGCCCAACGGTCGTATCAAAAAGCGAAGCAATATGCGCGACGTCGCCCAAAAAGCGGGCGTATCGATTGCAACAGTATCGCGCGTTCTCAGCGGAACGCACAACGTCGCACCCGAGACCCGACGCGCCGTCGAACAGGCGATCGCCGATCTAAACTTTGTGCCAAGTGCCGCCGCGCGATCCATCAATTCCGGCCGCACCCATATGGTGGGCGCGCTCGTGCCGACCCTCGATTACGCGATCTTCGCCCGTTTTCTGGATACGCTTGAACTGGAACTGGCAAAGGCGGGTCTTTCACTTGTGGTCGCCACGACCAAAAACGATCCGGATCAGGAAGCCAAACGTGCGGGTGATCTGCTCAACCTCGGTGTGGAGGGATTGGTGGTCTCTGGCATCACGCGCAGTGCGGAATTTGAAGCGCTGGTCACGCGCCATGCCCTGCCGGTTGTCGCGACCTCGTATTTCGATCCCGAAAGTGATCTCCCGACCATCGGGTATGACAATGCGGCGGTTGCGCGGGTCGCCTTCGCCCATCTTGCAGATCTGGGTCACCGGGAGATTGCCGTCCTGTCCGGCCCCGCCCGGAACAATGACCGCACGCGGACCCGGGTCAACACCCTGCGCGCCCGGGACGATGCCCGGATTTCCTTCCACGAGACCGAGCTCAATCATTCTGCCGCGGGGGACCAGACCGAACAGATCCTGGCACAACGTCCAAATGTCACGGCCATTTTATGTATGTCGGATGTGTTGGCCCAGGGCGCGCTGTTTCGATTGCAGACCTTGGGTATCGCCGTGCCGGATCAGCTGTCCTTGATGGGGGTCGATGACTTGCAAAGCTCTGCCTGCACGTATCCGCCGCTCACAAGCGTGCATCTTCCGGTCGAAGAGATGGGACACAAGACAGCGACGGCCATGGCGCGATGGGTGGCGCAAGGCATACCGGCGAAACATGAAAAGCTGCCATCCAGCATATCAATCCGGCGATCGACACAGCGGTTGGGATGACAGACCAGCCGCCATGCTGCGCCTACTTCAGGTTGTGTTCGTCCAGAACCCGGCCAATCTCCTGCCGGACAAGCTTGCGCACGATCAGGGTTATCCTGGCACCCAAGGGCCCCTGTAACTCCGACCGCACCAGCGCAGCAACGGCGGCTTCCAGCGCAGCTTGATCCAGATCATCCGCTTGTTGCGGGAGCGGATCGACCAACGCCATGGGTGTGGGACGCACAATATCCGCCAAGGAAAGATCGATGTCTGCCGCAGGCACCAATTCGGGCACGCCCACCTTGTCCGCATCCGCGATCCAGGGCGTTTCCCCCAAAACCCCGATCCCTGTCACGGGGGTAAATGCCGGTTTAGGGTCCAAATCCTCCGCAGGAACGATTTCATCTGCCACCCGGATCGATGGGGATAAAATCAGCGCCTCCCCCAAGGTCTGGTCGGGTGCAGGAAGGTCTGGCTCCACCGGAGCTTCGACTGTGGAATGATCCGACACGGCCGGGTCATCCATATTTGTTGGTTTCAAGCAGCGTGTGTCATTCGACACCAGCCGTCTGATCGAGCTGAGAACATCATCGATTTCGGCGCGAGCCATCGAATCGGACATGGAGGCTGACCTCTTATGGCGTCATCTGAGCAGTCAGGCCGAATATCGGGTGATAACATGGCAACAAAAAGGCATCATCCCGAAAAGTTAATTCTTACCCAATCGTTCCAACAACTTATCCAACTGTTTGCCCTGCCGTGACCGTTTTATGGGCGCTGACTTAACCGCATTGTAATAAGCGGCCGGATCGTAGGTTTGAATGCCCAGCCCCAGGTGATCCACCGTCAGCAAACCCATTGATGATAGCAGCTGATAGACAGCCAGATATTGCTGGGTTTGTGCGTCGATCCGGTTCGCCCGAGCATCCAGCAATTCCTGTTCTGCATCCAGAACGTCCAACGTCGTCCGGGATCCAAGCTTGGCTTCTTCCTGCACGCCGCGGAAGGCGATCTCCGATGCACGGATCTGACGTTCCGTTGCGTCAAGCTGCGCAACCGAAACCGACAGGTTGGCCCAGGCATTGCCCACCTGTTGGCGAATATTGTGCGTGGTATCCAACAAGGACGCCCGCTGTCCGTCACGACGCGCCTTGGATTGGCGCACCGCCGATGTCAGCGAACCACCATTGTAAATCGGCTGGTTGAAGTTCAACGCAATACTAGCATCGGGCGTGTTATTCGCGTTGAACCCGCCGCTGCGCCGGGTGCGAACACTGGCATCGGCCGTAACGCGAAACTTCATGGCGGCCTCGGCCCGTGCGATGTTGAGTTCCGACACCGTGACCTGACGCTGCGCCTGGCGGATGTTGGGATGGGTGCGCACCGCGATCCCTTCGGCCTCTTTCAGGCTGCCAGGCAGACGAGGCGCGCGTGGCACAGCACTCAGTTGTCCGGGATAGCGGCCAACAGCAACGCGGTAACTTTCGCGGGCAATCGCCAAGGTCCCCTCGGCAGCAGCGCGCGCACTGCGGGCAGCCGCCAGACGGGCCTCTGCCAAGGCGACATCCGTCCGGGTCACCTCACCCACCTCGAACCGGTCCTGGGCCGCGCGGAGTTCCTGGGTCAGAAGCCGCACGTTGTTGTCGCGCAGGTTCACGAACTCAACTGCGCTCACCACATCCAGATACGCCGTCACGGCCGCCAGCAAAACATTCTGCTCGATCCCGACCAGGGCTTCGCGAGTGGCCAGCACAGTCTCTTTCTGCGAATCGATGGCCAGGCGGGTCTGGCCATTGTCGAACAGCAAAAGTTGGGCGTTCAGGCTGGCCGATGCCGTTAATTCATCGATATCGGTATTTTCGCTCGCAGTGGCGGCAAAACTGATCACCGGGCGCAAGCCCGCAACCGCCTGGGCCACATCTTCATCCGCGGCCCGCAACAGGGCGCGGTTCTGGTCCAGCAGATGGGAATGACGATACGCACCGATCAGCGCATCTGTCAGAGTTTCGGCCACAGTGGTGACTGGCATCGCTGCACAAACCGAAATGATCGCAGCGCGCTGCAGGGTCTTCGAAAAGCCCATTCGCAGGCCTCCTCGCTTTTGCACGTGGGCCCGCCGGAGACCGGCGTGGCGGTGATGTCAAATTCAGCGGCCTACAGCACAAAACGGCGAGGCGCCTCAAATCCCGGTAGGATCGGAGCCCCCGCGTTGAACGCAAACCGCCAGCTGACACTACCGTCCGTTTTGTAGCCGATCTTTACAACCCCCAGCGAACCTTCAGAAAAAAGTGCGGCAATGCGGCCACCATCTTTCAGCTGATCCAACAGCGCATCGGGCACATGCTGCACCGCGCCCTCGACAATGATCGCATCATAGGGGCCGTGTTTGGGCGCGCCCTCGGTCAAGGGCGCCTCGATCACGGCAACATTGTCGGCATTGATCGACAATAGGACATCCTGCGCAGTGCCCGCCATATCGCCATCATCCTCAACGGCCACAACGGCATCGGCCAGGCGGGCCAGAATGGCGGTCGAATATCCCAGGCCCGCGCCCACATCCAGCACGACCTCGCCCACCTGAATGTCCAGGCTGTCCAGCATTTTTGCCAGCGTGCGCGGCTCAAGTACCACCCGCCCCGGCGCAAGGGCCAGGTTTTCGCCCACATAGGCCGCCTCTTCCTGGCCACCCGGGACAAATCGTTCGCGGGGGACAGTCAGCATGGCCTCGATGATCGGAAATTTCGTGACATCCGAAGGTCTTATCTGGGTGTCGACCATATTTCGGCGGCGATCTTCGAAGACGCTCATGGGCTGGAACTCGCAGGTTTGATCTTTGCGTCACCCTTTGCACAATGCCCGTATCAAGACAACTGTGTGTCCGGTCGCATGAAGCTGACCGCGCCAGTCGCCCCGTTTCTTTACGCAGGGCGCGGTGCAAGATAGGATCTCGGGTATTGTGACCGCGCGATCCAGCCCACATATTTGCGGGATTGATTGCTTATTTAAGTCCTTAAAGAGGTGACCCAATGACAAAGTGGCTTTCCCTATTTGGCCTAGCGCTGATCGTTTGGACCCAGGCCGCCCATGCAGCCGATCGTGTGGCCCTCGTCATCGGGATGAGCAACTACGACAATATCCAGCCGCTCAAGAACACCCAGCGCGATGCCGAAGGTGTATCTACCACCCTCACCGATATCGGGTTCGAGGTCGTCACGGCCATTGATGCCAGCCAAACGGAACTGCTTGAGATCATGGGCGAGTTCCAGTTCCGTGCCGAAACCGCCGATCTGGCCCTGATCTACTTTGCCGGTCACGGGGTAGAGGTCGATGGCGTGAACTATCTTGTCCCGGTCGATGCCGCCCCCCGGCAGGACGGGGATATCCAAAAGCAATCCGTGTCGCTGCGGCAATTCTTGAAAACTGTGGATTCTGCCCGGCAGATGCGGGTCGTCATCCTGGATTCCTGTCGCGACAATCCATTCACCGATGTGGCCGGGCTGTCCTCCGCCCCCTCATTGTCCGTTGGCTCATCCGAAGGCGGGCTTGCGCCGGCATCACCGGACCGGGGCACATTGGTGGCCTTTGCCGCCCGCGACGGGCAGGTCGCATTTGACGGGTTGGGGGATAACAGCCCCTTTGCCGAAGCATTGATGACCAATATGCGCACACCGGGGCTTGAGATCGGACTGATGTTTCGCCAGGTCCGCGACGAAGTTTTAAAGGCGACCAAGAACCTGCAAGAGCCGCATACCTACGGATCGCTTTCCGGTGCGCCCTATTATCTTGCCGGTCCGGCAAGCGGTGACGATCCTTTGGTGGCAGACGATGATCGCACCGTCGCCTGGTCTCAGCTCAAGCCCGACCAGGAGCTGCAGCTCGCCGCTTTGGCAGAGCGTGGCGATACACGCTCCATGCTGGGCCTGGCCTATATGCGCCTCAACCCCGAAGCGCGCTCCTTTGACCCTGATCAAGCGGTTGATCTGCTGCAACGCGCGGCGGATGCTGGCAGCCCCGAAGCGCAATACGAGCTGGCCAAGCTCTATGAAAAAGGGATCGGCGTCGAATCGGATCCTGTCAAATCGCTCGAACTGTTCCAGGCTGCGGCCGATCAAGGCTTTGCCGATGCCATCAACGATCTGGGTTTCATGCATTACCAAGGGCTGCTGGGCCTACGTGAAGACCGCCAGCAAGCGCTGCGCCTGTTTGAACAGGCCGCCAATCTGCGCCACCCGCAAGCACAGTTCAACTTTGCCGCCCTGATTGATGACGGTCTGATCGACGGTCAGGGCGCCCAGGAATCCGCGCGCTACCTTTATGCCGCGCTCCGCTCGGGCAGCACCGATGTGTTAGAGATCCTGACAACCCGTCCCACCATGTTCAAGGATACGACTCGTCGTGCCCTGCAATCGCTGCTTCAGGACAAGGGTTTTTACGCCGGTGCGATCGATGGCGATTTCGGCCCCGGCACGCAACGCAGCCTCAGTGCTGCCTATTCCGGCAAAACCGACGGCTAAATCTGCCGAACCGCAGCCCGCGACATCTGCGGTCACACAACTGGCGGTCGTCCCGTCCGCGTTTACTCTTCAATCCGCAGGGTCAGTTCCACGTTCACGGAGACGGCACCGCTCGCTGGATTGAAAGGTTGGGCATTCGGGCCTCATGTCGAATGAGCTTACAGACGGCCGCAGATTACTTTGAATCGTAAGAAAAAGCGGGAGGCCAGTTTCCCGGCCTCCCCCAAGCACGTGAGTGGTGCAGTAGTTAAACGAAGTAGAAGTCAGCGTCTGCGTTCAGCATGTCCTGGTCCAGGCCGCCCTGGTTCAGTTGGAACCCAACCGTCACTGAGGTGCCGGCAGCTACGGATCCATTGTAGCTGGCATTCGACACGCTGATCTCGCCAGCGGCCTCGCCAGCGTCGTAAGAGCCATTCCACATGTTGACGATCTCACCATCCAGGCTGAACGCAACTGCCCAATCACCGTCAAAATCCATGTGATCCACGTTGGTGATCTCCAGCTCGACATTCGCGCCAGAGCCCCAGTCATTCACAACGGTCAGGCGCGCATCCAGCATGTCCGAGCCGTCATTGGGATTGCCATGAACATGACCATCGGCCCCGCCATGGCCACCACCGCCTGTATCGCCACCAACATCACCACCGCCCATATCACCATCATTCGGGTCTTCGACATCGTTGTCATAGATGGTGCCAGTTGCCGTCAAGGTGCCGGTGATATTCTCACCCGAAACCGCAAGCGTGAAGGTTTCCGTATCCTCGACGATCATGTCGGGATGCACCTTGACCTGTACCGTTTTGCTTTGTTCACCCGGTGCAAAGACCAGCGTTCCCATCGCCTCGTGGTAGTCATATGCCATATCGTTGCTGGTATCGGCGACGGCCGTACCATCAGCGGTGGCATAGGTGAGCGTCACCTCTTCGGTCGCCGGTTCATCCAGAGAGACGTTAAAGAGAATATACCGGTGGCCGTCATCATGGACATGGGACGTGCCATCATCATGAACATGGGTCATGCCCGGATCGCTCTCGGTGGTGGAGCCACTCCCCAGGGTCACCGTGACAGTGGTGGTGCCGGTATCAACGCCCATATCACCACCACCGGTATCGCCGCCGCCCGTATCGGATCCTGAGCCGATCGGGGTGCCGGTGTAGTCCGGCTGGCTGTGATACGGCGCGCGGTCGACGAGGCCCGCCATCGGCACGCTCTTGCCGCTAAAGACGTTCTCGTAGCTGAACCCGTCGATCTGTTCGGCCAGACCCATGCGCCCTGCGACATTGTCCTCAAGCTGGTTCGCCCGCCATTCAAAATGAGAGCTGTCCAGCTCGCTCAACGACACCCCGCGGAGCGTCAGGCTCTGCCCGCTGATCGGGCTGAAGAACCGCGCCCCTTCGGAGCTGTCCTCGGCCACAAAGTTCAGCAACTGGTCGCCCCGAACGCTCAGGTAGAACATGCTGACCGTGTCCGTGGCGGGGTCGAAATCGACGATCTCTTCCAGGCCAGCCTCGTGGGACCGCACGTAAACCGTGTTTTCGCGCACCAGACCGGTCCCGTTTTCATAGGCGAGCGAGGCGCTGAGGTCCTGCTGCAAGTGCGAGTCCGCGATGGGCGCAAAGTTCTTTGCCGTGAGGTCCTTCAGAAACACACCTTCCAGCAACAGCGATTTGCTGCTGTCAAACATGTGGATCATGGCAAAACCGTCGGCCGTATCGACACCGATCTGGTTGTGGATCGAGTCAGATCCCAGATCCAGAACATCTTTCGCCGGATCGAAATCCGCAACCACGTCCGTCGAACCCACCTTGTAGGTCTGGCCCGTCCCGCCCGTATCCGGGTCAACGGGGTCAGGATCAACGGGATCTGGGTCCACAGGATCGGGATAAATGGGATCAGGGATCATTCCACCGTCATCGTCCAGAATTGTGCCCGTTCCCATTTCGGCCGTTCCGTCGGAGGCTGTCACAGTGAGCGATAACTTTTCGTTCGGCTCGTCCATCAGATCCGGCATCACCTCGACCTTCACCATCTTGGATTGTTCACCCGCCTCGAACACGACAGTGCCGGAGGCGGCGACATAATCCTCGCCCGCCTTGGCCGTCCCATCCTCGGTGGTGTAGTCAAACACCATCCGCTCGGTCGCCGGCTCCTCCAGCTTGACCTCGAACGTCATGTAAACCGGATCAGCATCGGGCTGCGGTGCGGGATCGGTGACCGGTCCGGCACTTTCATCCCCCTCCAACAAACCGGCCAACAGGTCGATGGCGTTCTGCCGCGGCGTGGTCCAGTCATCATTCAGGATCCCGCCGGTATCGCCGGAATTCGGATTCCAGGACCACCAGGCAAAGCTGGGCCCGGCCTGACCGTCCTTCAGGTCGTTGACGCCGTCGCCATCAAAATCACCGGCCAGGTAATTGGTGATGGCATCGGCCCACGGCAGATCCAGCGGGTTCTCCAGCTTCGATCCGAACTCACCCAGGAAGATCGGCGCGATGCCTTCTTCATAGATGAACCCCCAAGCGCGCGAGAACGTATCGTAGAGGTTGGAACCATCGGTGAACCAGTCCTGCTGGAACACAGACGCCGGATAGTCATGGGGTGAGTACACCAGCTTGTCATCGGCATCCAACTCCACAGGCCGGTCGCGCACACCGGTCAGGTTGCCCCCCCACCAGGTGTTAAAGCCGTCAGGCGTGTTGCCGCTAACCCCTTCGACCATGATCAGCCAGTCGGGCGCCTTGTCCAGAACGGCGTTTCCGCCCCGCTCCGCCGCGGCAGCCCAATCGGTGGCACTGTTGTCGCCCCAGGTGCCGTTATGCGGCTCGTTCTGCAGGTCGGCCGCAATCACGGCCGGGCTGTCGCCATAGCGCTCGGCCATGACCTCCCACGACTTGATCCAATCGGCCTCGCTGAACTTATCGTTGAACCAAAGGCCATTGGCGCTGGGGCCCGATCCCTTTTCGGTCCGGTGGTTGTCGAGGATGATCTTAATGCCGATCTCTTCGGCATAGTCGACGATCCGGTCGAACACCTCCAGCATGGTCAGGCCAACCAGATCCGGATTGCCCACGACATTGCCGGGCACCGGGTTGGTCAGCACACCTTCAGTCGAAAACGGCAGGCGGATCGCGTTGAAGCCCAGATCGACCATCTGGTCCATCATGTCCTTAAAGGGCCGCTGCCACAGGCCGTCGGGGACCGCGCGCTCGGTCTCGCCACCGAACCAGTTGGCCGCACGGATCTGCACCGCGTTGCCCTTGGCATCGACGATTTCGGTGCCCGAGGTCGACAGGGGCCCATCCAGCAGCGACGATCCATCGCCACCCGTATTTGGCGGGGTGGGATCGGGCATCGGATCGCTGGCCGGGGCCGGATCACCCTCTGTGACGCTGGCGTCAGAGACCGAGAACATCGTCGGATCAACTGGATCCGGATCGACCGGATCCGGATCGACCGGATCGGGGTCAACCGGATCGGGGTCAACCGGGTCTGGATCCACAGGATCGCCTGTCGATCCACCCGACACGACTTCGACCGTCGCCTCAGATCCGCTGGCCTGGAAGCCAAACGAAATCGTCTGTCCCGCGGCGACTGCGCCATTATAGCTCTCATTGGTCAGGGTGTAGAGGTCACCATCCTGGTCAACGATCTTCGCATTCCAGATATTGCCGATATCGCCCGATACGCGCAGTTGGATAGTCCAGCCATTTACAGTCTGGGTGGGCGTAAACTCGGTCTGCGCGACGAAACCGCTACCCCACTGGCTTGTGATGGTGGGAGTGATCGTGGCGCCGCCACCGGTATCGCCGCCGCCCGTGTCTCCGCCGGTATCACCACCACCGGTATCGCCGCCGCCCGTATCGGATCCTGAGCCGATCGGGGTGCCGGTGTAGTCCGGCTGGCTGTGATACGGCGCGCGGTCGACGAGGCCCGCCATCGGCACGCTCTTGCCGCTAAAGACGTTCTCGTAGCTGAACCCGTCGATCTGTTCGGCCAGACCCATGCGCCCTGCGACATTGTCCTCAAGCTGGTTCGCCCGCCATTCAAAATGAGAGCTGTCCAGCTCGCTCAACGACACCCCGCGGAGCGTCAGGCTCTGCCCGCTGATCGGGCTGAAGAACCGCGCCCCTTCGGAGCTGTCCTCGGCCACAAAGTTCAGCAACTGGTCGCCCCGAACGCTCAGGTAGAACATGCTGACCGTGTCCGTGGCGGGGTCGAAATCGACGATCTCTTCCAGGCCAGCCTCGTGGGACCGCACGTAAACCGTGTTTTCGCGCACCAGACCGGTCCCGTTTTCATAGGCGAGCGAGGCGCTGAGGTCCTGCTGCAAGTGCGAGTCCGCGATGGGCGCAAAGTTCTTTGCCGTGAGGTCCTTCAGAAACACACCTTCCAGCAACAGCGATTTGCTGCTGTCAAACATGTGGATCATGGCAAAACCGTCGGCCGTATCGACACCGATCTGGTTGTGGATCGAGTCAGATCCCAGATCCAGAACATCTTTCGCCGGATCAAAATCCGCAACCACGTCCGTCGAACCCACCTTGTAGGTCTGGCCCGTCCCGCCCGTATCCGGGTCAACGGGGTCAGGATCAACCGGGTCAGGATCAACGGGATCTGGGTCCACAGGATCGGGGTCAACCGGGTCGGGATCAACCGGAGTGCCACCACCCGTCATCCCAGCCGGGATCCCTTCGCCGAGCGGATCGCTGAGTAAAACCATGCTTTGGAAATAGTTGGCCACATCGGCCTCCGGCACGTCCAGCGCGGACCATTGCGGATAGTCAAACGTGTCGTTCATGAACGGCTCCATCTGGTCGTGGCTCAGCACGGTCAGATGGTTCACGTCATGGGCCACGGCCCCGTCCAGCGGCAAACCGCCATGGGTCGCCCCATGCATCCAACCACCGTAATGGGGCTCCATCTGCAGAGTATTCACAAAGGCATCGACCAGACCCGCATCCTTCAGATACGCGGCATATCCGTCCAGGCCGACCTCCTCGACCATCTTCATGACGTTATCCACCGTGCCCAGACGAGCCTCGCGTTGGATGTCCGCCAGGATTTGCGGATCAAACGCATCATCCGCGATCCAGCCGACCTTGGCCCCCTGCATACCGTAATACAGACCAACACCCTTCAGCGTCTGGCCATAGGGGTTCGGGTCATTGGTCATCTGGTTCGCGTAAGCCCACGTGCCAACAGCTTCCAGCTCCAGCGGATCAAGCCCAAGGAAGGCACGCAACCCGTTATAGGACACCAAGGCCTCGGTCGTGATCGGCGTGCGTCCCCCCTCCAGGCTGTCCTCGTGGGTGTGGCTGCTGGTCCCGTGCAGGCTGCCGAACGCGGTGATGTCAGTGTAACCACCCGGTGCAGGGTTGGCCGGCATATGGCCCCCACCGTGATCGTGCCCCTCCCCGTGGTCGTGATCATGACCGCCGCCTGCCATACCGCCACCGCCGTTTGTCATGCCGGTGTCTATTGTATCTTTCATGGTCTGTCCCTCTATCCAGGATGTGCTGGTTGTTTCGTTTCCGACGCCACGCGCCGGGCCACCCTCAGATCTGCACCGCCATGGGGAGCAGACCCGCCGGGCCGTTGATTATGTGTTTCAGATCAGGGGATGCGCGCCGCGTATTCGTGGATCCACCCATGGGTCGCCAAGGTGGCATATCGGGCCGTACTTGCCCGTCGCCGTGGTGTGATCAAATCAGGTCGGTGGTTCTTCAAAGACGCCAACTCATTTCCCCTTGCTCTCTTCCGACTGAGCAGGCGTGTCAGCCGTCACAGTCGATTTTCAGCCATTCTGACCGGACACCTAAGTTAACGCAGAGGTAATGATGTATGCATCAGCGCGTAAACTTTTACCGCGAAATGAGGCGGGATTGACGTGGTGGCAAGCACAATGACGGCCCTCGCCTGCGCATTGTTTTTTACCCCAAAACAGACGTAAAAATTTTGAGACTAAATCGATTGTGAAAAACGAATCATTCTCCCGTAAGACACTGATAATAAACGATATATTTACAGGATACGACCCAAGAACACGCTACGCGCGAGGTGGGATTCAACGCAACGTTGATCGCGCAAGTCGCAGGCATGTCCACTTGCAGTGCGCCGAGTAACGGCCCATCCAGAACCGCCAATGCATACGTTGCCAATTGACCTGTTAATTAACTGAACGCGACGCGCCAAGATAAATTTCAGTGCCACGATGGCGCATGCGGAATTTCGCCAAACGCGCACGCCACGGCGTCTACCGATTAGGCACTGCACGGCGGATATGCATGCCTTTGCGCATCAAAGATACATCCCGACCGCACGGCCGGATCGGATCAAACCGGCCCGCAGGACATGCAGGCGCAGGTCAGAATTCCGCCCTAAAGGTCAGGCCCCATTTCTGGGTCTCATCGAACCGCTCGCCGTTCGTATCAACCGCATAATAGCTCTCGAATATGCCCAGCGGCGTGCGGAAGGCTGCGCCAACCCCGTAGGAACTGCGCCAGTCCTGATGGTCTTCCAACACACCTGACGGCGCCACACCGCTCTCCACCGACCAGACAGAACCCACATCGCCAAACACAAAGGTCTCAAGCCCGGGCCGTGACGGAAACAGCGGCACCAACAGGTCGGTGCGGGCCACGGCATACTGGTTGCCGCCCAGATTGGTGATCACATCCCCACCATCGGCAGCACATCCCACGCAAACATCACGGGGAGAGATCGTGCCCCGTTCAAACCCGCGCAATGCCGCACCGCCCAGAAAGAACCGGTCCGTGGCGGTCGGGGCGTCATCCCCCGTTCCCGCAACCCGGCCCAGTTCAACCCGTGTGCGGACCGCCCAGCCATTGTCGGTGATCGGCGCGCGCCCGTAAAAGCTCAACATGCTGCGCGAGATCTCGGTATCGCCGCCAAGCCCGGTGAAATCCTGATCAAAGCGCAGCGACCAGGCCGCCCGCGGCGCCACGGTTGCATCCGTCAGCGGCTCCGACCCGGTGATCACGGAAAACCCAACCCCGGATGAGGTGCGATTTCCCGCCTCGTCCTGCAGAATAGCCGATGCCGCGCCATCGACGTCGGAAATCTCGTCAACGGCAAAGGTATAGCGCAACTCGGCCCCGGCCCGCGGACCCAATGCCAGGTTCATGTAGGGAGAGATCTTGGCGATCCGGTAATCGAACGCATCATTGTCGTAGTTGAAATTCTCCACATTCAGACGAACACCACCGCTCAGACCATCGCGCCAGAAATTGTCTGAAGTATAGGCCAGGCTCAACGTCTGTGCTTCCTCAGCAACGTTCAGATCACCGCCAATGACCGTGCCCGGCCCAAACGGATCATCCAGGTTTAGCCCCACGATCCCCACCACACCGGCATCGCTGTCGTAACCCAGTGCAAAGGTCAGACCACCGGAATAGGCCGGGGTTTCGTCCACCTCGATCACCAGGGTGGTGCCTTGGGAAAAGATCCGCACCTCCCGGAACTCACCGGTGAAATCCAGCGCCTCGACGGCATCAATGATCTCCGGCTCGCCAATCGGACGGCCTGTACGCAACCCGGATGTGGCAATGACATCACCATCGCGAAACCGTTGGTTTCCGCGCACGTCAATGTCGGCAAATGTCCGTGGTTGCGGATTGGCGAAGACCGGATATGCCATGCTCGACAGCACAAGCGATGCGGTTAACAAAACGACGCGGGCTCGCACTCTCTACATTCTCCCAACCCCCGGGCCAACTGGCGTTTTTTGGCCGATTTTGCGTGATCATTACGCGATACCACCAAAAGTGCAAAAAGATATCGGCAAATTCACGCCATTGCTTTAACAATCATATACAACCGCTGGGACATGCGATGCGTGGTCACTTGGATCCCCGGCACATAAAGATGGCAGGCGCAAACGCCGCTTTGAACGAGGGGACATAGCACAATGAAAAAGGCTCTGGCTTTGTGTCTGGTGACCGGATTGGTTGCAGGATGCAGTGAAACGTCGATTGTCCCCCGCGATGGTGATCTGCCACGGCCGCGCGGGATGTCTCCCTCCGTTGCGGAAGAGGCGGATGCCCGGCGTTCGGGCCAGAAACTGAACAGCCGACAGGCCCGCGACCGGGTGAACCTGCTGACGGCCAATGATGGCGCGCGCGAATTCAATGTCGTGTCCGGCCAGACCCGCCGGGACTGGCCCGTCGATACGATCACCTACAAACGCTTCACCAACACGACGGAACGCGCCATCTACCTGCGCCGCGCCCTGGGGCGATATGCGTTGATCGAAGCCAAGGAACGCGGCCTTGGGACGTCGTTGGCACGCGTACGCAAGGTCGCTCGCACCGCCGCCCCATCGACCAAGGGGGAATGGTGGGCCAGCGGTGTGCACAGGGGTGATCTGGCCGAAGGGCGCGCGCGGCAGATTTCCCTGCCCAACACGATCAATTCGACCATCAAAAACTCCCACCAGATTGCGGCATTCGGGGATCTGCCTGCCATCCGCGGCACGGCCATTCAGGAAGCACGCGGTCGGTTTGTGCCCGAGTTTTTTGCCGAAGCGTCCTCAAGCCGGGAAAACATCCGTGCCACCAGCCCGGCCATCTCCGCAGGCAGCAATCGCGAGATCACGGATGAGCGCGAGGTTGAATTTGGTGTCCGGTCCCGCCTCCTGACGGGGGGCGAGATCAGCGTATCGCAACGGTTCACCACGACCGACACCAACCGCACCAGTTATATCCCCGGTGAACAATCCAATTCCCGCACGACCATCGCCTTGGTCCAGCCCTTGCTGCGCGGATCCGGCGTGGGGGCCAATGACGCGCCGCGCCGCATCGCCAACATGGACACGCAGATCGCGACCGAAGAGTTTCGCCGACAGTCCGAGGCACATCTGATGGAGGTGGAGCGCGCCTATTGGAACCTGTATGTCGCGCGGGCCGTCTATGTGCAGAAAAACCACCTCGCGGGCCACGGCGCGCGCCTGGCGGGTCAGGTGCGCAACCGGGTGGAAATTGACGCCGATCCGCTCTTGGTCAATCGCGCGGCTTCCCTGGCCGAGCAGTGGCGGGCTGACACGATCCGGGCCCAGGCTGCCATGGACAATGCAGAGTTTCGACTGGCCGCCCTCGTCAATGACCGTCGTCTGGGTCCGGCAGGTGTTGAATTGGTTCCCAGCTCTGCGCCAAACGGAGCACTCAGCATCCTCAAGACCAATGATACGATTGACGAGATCTTTGTGAATCGGCCCGAACTGCAACAGGCGATCCTGCAATATGAGGCCGCGTTGCTGCGCGAAGGGGTGGCCGCCAATGAAAGCCTGCCCGAGCTGGATCTGGTGTTGGAGGCCAATCAGGAATCCGGCGCCGACGGGTCCAGCTTTTCAGATGCGTTTTCCTCGCGCAATCGCGGCAGCGGCAATCTGGTTGGTTTGAAATTCTCCGTCCCGCTGGGGTTTGACGAACGGGACGCCCGCTACAAGCGCCGTCGCCTGGAAACGGTTCAGCAGGAACGCCAGGTCCTGTCGGTGGTATCGACCATCATCCTTGAGGTCGATGTCTCCGCCAACGAATATATCGTGGCCTGCAACGACTTGATCGCCCAGCGAAAGGCACTCAACGCGGCGCAGCGCGATCTGAACACGGTCCGCCAGCGCTGGAATGAAGGGGTGGGCGGCGACAATGGCATCGCGCTGATGTCTGCCTTGCTGGGCAGCTACCAACAGGTTCAGGCAGCCGAACAGGCCGTCGCAACGGCCCGGGCCACGCGGGAGATCTCGGCCGCCAACCTGGCCCGGGCGCGCGGTGTGCTGCTCAAACGATGGGGGCTCAAAACCGATATCCGTCGCGATATCCGCAATGAGCCGACCTACAAGATCGTCAAACGGTGATCATCTTTCGGGGGTGGTAAGGAAAGGGCGGCGCCATGGTGCAGATCCCGAAATTCGAAGCACTCGAAGATCGCATCGTCCTGGACGGTGTGCCCGAGGTCACGATCGACGCCCCAGCCTCGATCGAAATCGGTGCCCAGGACGTGCCCGTCACCCTGACATTCGACAATACCGGCACCGATAGCGGCTATGCGCCCTATGTCGACTTGGTGATCCCCTCGACCGGGTCCGATGGCGATGACGGTGTGACCTTTGACAGTGCGACCTTCCTCGGCGCGTCCATCGTCACGACCGAAATCGTCTTTGATGCCCAGGGGGAGGCGGTGCACCCCTATGCCACTGACACCAATGGCGATCCCCTTGTGATCAGCGCCACCGATTTCAGTGCGCAGCCCGGGGACACGTTGGTTGTCTTTCAACTGCCCTATGGCTCCTTTTCCCCCGGCAACCCACCCGTCGATATCGACGTGGTGCTGGATTTTTCTGAAAACGCCGACCTGTCGGACGATTTCAACCTGCGCGCCCTGGGCGGATTTTCCTTGGGCGAAGATGCGCTGGACAATCCCGGCACTGACGCTCCGATCCGCGGCGCGATCACGACCGATACCGTCGAACAGACCCTGTTCGAGGTGACAAAGGCCAGCAATGTGCCGGAGGAAGAGGCCGCCACCGGCCCCAGCTATCCCTATCAATACTCCCTGACTGTCGATGTGGCCGATAATCAAAGCCTCGACAATTTCACCCTGACCGACACCCTGCCCACGAATATCGTCTATCTCGGCGGGTTGACGATCAATGGCGGCACCGGGGGCACCGTCACCACCGAACCTGCGGTGGGCGCGCAAGTGACCGGCGCCACCAACCAACTGGTGGTCGATTTCACCAACGTGTCCGACACTGTGACGGTCACCTTCGATTACTACATCACCCAAGCCGATGGCGGCACGCCCGTTCTGAACCCCACGACCGGTTTGGGCGACGTCACCAACACGGTGACAGGCGAAGGCGACTGGGATCCGATCGACCCCCGCGACGCGACCCAAACAGACGTCTCCGACAGCGACAGCCTCACCACGACCGCCTCCGCCCTCAATGTCCAGAAATCCCAGGCGCTCCCGGTCGATACCGGCCCGTCGGGACCCACCCCGGGGGACGAATACGTCTTTACCCTGAACGTCCAGGTCGCCGATTATTCCGCCATCGGCGAATTGGAATTGGTCGATGAACTCAGCAACGGCTGGGATTATGTCGAAGGCTCCGCCACCTTCACCACGGTCGAACAGGGCCAATCGATCACTACCGCGCAGGGTTTTGACGAAACTGCGTCAGGTGACCTGGATGTCGACCTGTCCCAATTTAACACGACCGGCGAAACCACCCTCACCTTTGACCTGAGCCAGGCCATGGTCACGGCGGGACAGGACGGTCTGCTGGTGGGTGATATCGCCCGGGACACCTCGTCCGAGGGCATCCAAACAACGGTGCAAATCACCTATCGTGCGACCATCCGCGATACCTTCACCAATAGCGGTGGCCTCGGCCAACCGCAGATCGGCCAGGGAGACTCGCTGAGCAACGAGGTCACGATCACAGGCGATATCCGTGACCCCGCCAACCTCAACACGTCGTCCGGCAACCAGATCAGCAATGACAGCGAAACCACGACCTCATTGCAGGTCGGCAGCATCCGCGAAAAGACAGTCGCCGCGATCAATGGTCAGCCACCCGGTGCAAACCCGATCATCGCAGCAGGCGACACGATCACGTTCTCCATCATCTACGATGCGCCGTTGGGGTCGTTCGATGACCTGCGCATCGTCGATAACCTGCCGCAAAACTTGTTTAATGCGACAGAGATGGGAACGTTCTACGCCCCCGGCACCGGCCCGGCCATTCCGCCAGCCGGTCAATCCACCTTTGGCCCCAGCGACACCTATTTTTCCAAGTTCCAAACGTCTGGGCAGGCGGGTACAGGCATTCCGACCATCTCCACCGATGCCGCTGACAACCAGATCGACTATGACATTGGCCCACTCAACCTGTCACCCCGTGAACCGGTCGTGCTTGAGATCTTGCTGACCGTCACCGTGCAGGACGCGATCTTTGCCCCCGACCTGTTCCTCACCAACCAGTCCACGGCGTTTGAGAACAATGTCGCCGTTCCGGGAGAGGTCGACACCACCGCCATCGCTCAATTCAACTATGCCGAACCGGAACTCAATATCACCAAAGGGGTCGTGGCCTTCAGTCCATCCCCCAACAGCGATGTGACCCTGGGCGATACGGGCCCCGTGACCTTTAACGCACCGGGAACGACCGGCCCCCGCTTCAGCGGCACGGTGAATTCCACCAACCTGCAAAACGATCCCATCGATGCCGATATCGACGGGATCGATGCGGGCGACACGCTCACCTACGCAATCGTGGTGGAAAATACGGGTCGCGCGCCAAACGGCGCATTTGACGTCACAATCCAGGATTCGCTGCCGGCCGGCCTGAGTTTGGTCCCCGGTTCGGTCTTCGTCACCGATGGCACCGGCGCGGCGATCAATTTCACCGGCGATCTTTTTGCGGGGGGCCTCACCCTCACCGATCCCCCACCCGCGGGCGGGCTATCCGAAGGGGCCATTTCCAGCTTTGACACCAGCGCAGGCGACAACATCGCCATCGTCACCTATGACGTGACGGTCGAAAACACGACCACGCCCGGCGAAAGTTACACCAATACCAGCGAAGTCACCGAATTCGCCGCCGCCGAAGGGGGCGTCGACCGCGTCCCTGCGGGCCGGCTGTCCGACACGGCATCGGCCACAGTCCAAGGGGTCGAGATCGAAAAGGCCCTCAAAACGCGCCAGTTCACCACCAGCGGCGACATCGCCAATGGCGGGGCTGCGGGGCGGAATTCAAATGAGGTCGTCGTCGGTGAAGATGTCGAATTCACCATCCGCATCGACCTGCCCGAGGCCCGGTATTTCGACGCCCAGATCCGCGACCGCGTCAATGTCGGCGGCCTGGTTCTGGAAAGCGCGACCATTGATACATCCCCCATCGCCGGACAAGCCGGGACCAACGCGACCCTCAACAACGGCCAGATCATCTTTAACCTCGGTGATTTCACCAATACGGCCGACAATGATCTGACCAATGATTTTATCGAGGTCACGGTCCGGGGTCGCATCGATGATGTGGCGGGTTTCGATGCAGGCGACCTGATCCGCAACACCGCCAGCTTTTCCTATGCCGCAACCGATGGCGGGTCCACGATCACCGAGCGGGACAACCAGAACCTCCGCCTGACCGAACCCAATCTGACGCTCGATAAGGAAAGCACCGATGCCGACGATATCGTCAATGTCGGCGACACGGTCACCTATGAGATCGACATCGCCAACCTGCGTAGGTCGCGCGATGCCCCGGCCTTTGACCTGACGCTGACAGACACCCTGCCCGCGGCGTTTATGACGCTCGACCCCGGCTCAATCCAATTGCAGATCGATGGCAGCACCGTTGCGTTCAATGGCACCGACTTTGCTTTGAACAACACCACCCCAGCCAACGGCTTCACGCTGTTCATCGACCGGTTGGATCCCAACCAAACGGCCAAGGTGATCTACACGGCCGACGTGATCCAAACCGTTCCCGCAGGCACGAATATAGACAATACGGCAAATTTGTCGTTTGACAGCACACCCGAAGATGACAGCGCCGGGCCAGATTTGGACGACCGCGAATACAGCCTGTCCGATACCGAACGCGTGCAAGTCGCCAGCCCCCAGATCGACAAAAGTGTGGTCGATGGCTCCACCAGCTACCCCGAGACCTCGGGGAGTGATCTGGGTATCGGCGAATTGGTGACCTATGAAATTGTGGCCACCATTCCGGAAGGCACCGTCGATGGCGTGATCCTCCGCGACACCCTGCCTGAGGGGATGGAGTTCGTTTCGGCCAACCTGGTCCGTTTTGGCGATACGGGCGGCAACCTGGTGGATGAAGTCGGACCGCTTCCCACCGGCACCCATAATGCCGCAACCCGCGTGACGACATTTGATTTCGGTGATCTGACCAACACGTTCGACGGTGTCCAAAATAGCGAAGACGAGATCGTGGTTCGGGTCACTGCGCGGCTGACGGCGGATGCAGGTGTAGATACGTCAGACACGTTGACCAATACGGGCGCGATCCAGTTCGATGATGGCCAGGGCAACACCCAAATCGCAACCGACACGGCGGATGTGGAGGTGGTCGAGCCCGATGTTGACATTGCCAAGATCGTGAGCCCGGCCACGGCAGATGCGGGCGATATCGTAAATTATCGTTTGATATCAAGTAATAACGGTGACGGCCCCGCCTATGATATGGTGATCAATGATGATGTCGTGGGATCGCTCGTCACGCTGGATCCGGCGACCGTGGCCATCACCATTCGCGATGCTGGCGGCGGTGTTGTCAGCACTGTCCCCGCGGGGACACCGGTTTTGGGCGCGGCTGTGGAGAACACTCTGGGCTTCCGGGTGGGCGGTGCCGGTGCGTTGCAGGTCGTGGTGCCCGTGCTCCAGGCCGGTCACACGGTCGAGATTACCTATGGTGCCGAGGTGCAGGATGGCGCGCTGTTCAGCACTGCCTACACCAACACCGCAGAGGTAACCCGGTACGACAGCAACCCCGCCGGGAGCGAGGTCACCGACCCCGGCGCCCCGGAGGAAGAACGGGTCTATGAGGCTGGCCTGGCGGGTTACACCGTGCCAGAGGCGACCGCGACTTTTACAACGCTGGATGCCTCCCTCACGAAAAACTACTTGAGTAGCTCTGACGCGAACACGGCCAATGCGACCGGGGCCGCTAATGCGCAACTGGTGGTCGGCGAAACCGTTACCTATGAGCTGATCATCGATATCCCCGAGGGGACAGCCAACCTGGTTTTGAACGATGACCTGCCGCCAGGGCTGCAACCCGTTTCGGCCCAGGTGGTCAATATGAACGGGGCCGTGTCGGCCAACGGCTTGACCAACGGGACCACCGACAGCAACGCCAACATAACCCTGAACGCGTCTTCCGGTGGGACCGTGGAGTTTGATTTCGGCTCTACCACGTTAGCAGGCACGACACCGTCTAATCCTGCAGGATCGCAGATCGTGGTGCAGATTACGGCTGAGGTACTAGATGTTGTGCCAGCTGTGGCCAACGGGCAGACGCTCACCAATATTGCCACGCTCGACGTAACCAACCCGGCCGGTGGGGCCAATTTGCAAGATCCCGTCATCGCCAGCGAGAGCGTGGATATCGTTGAACCCCTTGTTGATATTGAGAAAACCGGCCCCATCGGTGCGGATCCCGGCGATACGGTGCCCTATTCCATCACGGTGACGAATACCGGCACCGGCCCGGCCTATGATATGGAGATCAGCGATCCGCTGGCTGATCCGGACCTCAGCCTTGTTGGCACACCGACCGCCACGGATGGTGATGGCAACCCTGTTCCGGCAGGTCAGATCACGACAGGTGCCTTCGCCGGCGACGGGTTCCGGATCACCGGGCTGACGCTGCTGCCAGGGCAATCTGCGACGGTCAACTTTAATGTTCTGCTGGATGCGAATGCCGACCAGGCGGAAAGCTTCATCAACACCGCGACAGCCATCTTTGACACGGTGGAAGATGACAATCCGAATACCGGGGGCCGCACCGGAACGGTCAGCGACGATCACCGCCTGGCGACGATCCCGTTCATCTTTAAGGAGCCATTCTCAAGCTCGAACCCCGACACAAACTCGGACGCACCGACCGACCGGCCCTTTGACCTGGCCGTGGGGGAAGAGGTCACCTATCGCTACCAGATCACGCTACCGGAATTGCCCGGACAGACCGTGAGCATCACAGATGATTTGCCCGCTGGATTTCGGTTTGTGGAGGCCGCCGTTGACCTGACCGGATCGCAGTTGAGCGGGTCCAACCTATCATCGGCCACTGGCCTGACGGTCGGGACGAATGCGAATGGGCCCACGATCTCCCTCGCCGGAAATGACGTCACCTTTGACTTTGGCGCGGTTGCCAACCCGGTGAACAATGTCATCGATGCCGGGGACAGCTTTTTCCTGCTGGTGACGGCGGTCGTTGAAGACAATCCGGCGAATACGGCAGGCGCGGAGCGGACCAATACCGTAACCCTGGATGTCGATCCCGATGGGCCAGGCGGCAACGCGGCCTTTAACCAGCAAGAGGCCACGGCGGATGTGCGTATCGTCGAGCCGGAGTTGGACATCGAAAAGACCGGTCCCATCGCCCTGAGCCCGGGTGCCAGCGGCACGTTCACCATCACCGCCACGAATGGCGAGCCCAATGTGACACCCGCCGCAGATGGCCCGGCCTATGACGTCGATATCAGCGACAGCCTGCCTGCGGGCATGACGCTGGATGCCACAGCCTTTACCGTGCAGATCGACGGCGCCACCACGGCCTTTACCGAAACGCGCAACACCGGGGGCGATGGGTTTACCATATCGGTTCCGCGCCTGTTGCCCGATCAGGTGCTGACCATCAGCTACACGGCCAGCCTGGACGCCAATGCCGCGCCGCTGACGGAGTTCACCAATACCGCCACGGCCAATTACGACAGTGCGCCCGGCAATCCAGTCGACAGCCAGGGCAACCCGATCACCGACCGGGATGCCACCCCCGTAAGCGACACCCATACGGTCAGCAGCGGGCCGACCTTGGACAAGATGGTCACCGGCACATCGAACGCGCTGACCGGCGCGGGCCAGTTCGACGCGTTCGAGGATCTGGCGATTGGGGAGGAGGCCACCTATCAAATGGTGATCACCCTGCCCGACATCTCCATGGATAGTGTGCAGTTGGTGGATGCGCTGCCAGCGGGGATGGATTTCGTCTCGGCCCGGGTGGTGAGCACCAGCAACGATGTTGCGATTAACGGCGCAACGACAATCACGCCCGCCGGCCAAAACGTGACCTTTGCCTTTACCGATGTTGTCAACGACACGTCCGGGACGGATCAAAACCAGATCGTTGTGGAGGTTGTGGCGCGGGTGAATGCGGCAACCGCCAATGTGAATGACGCGGATCTGACCAATACCGCGACCTTGACCATTACGCCCCAAGGGGAGGCCGCGCTGACCCCGGTGACAGATACGGCCACGGTGGAAGTGGTGGAGCCAACGCTGACCATCGACAAGACAAGCGAGGTGGCAGTTAATCCCGGTGATAGCATCGATTATCAGTTGGTGATCGACAATACCGGATCCGCGCCCGCCTATGACGTGATCATCGCCGACCCGATCAGCAATCCATTCCTGACGCTGGATACCGGATCGGTCACGGTGACGCTGACCGATGGCGGGACGACCACGACCCTGACCGGGGATTTGAACATTGTCGAAAGTGGCGGTGGTTTTACGGTTGAACTGGATGACGTGAATACGGGGCAGGCCATCCCGATCCCGGTGGGGGCGCGGGTGACTGTCGACTATTCAGCAACGCTGAGCGCGACGGCCCCGGAGGCGGAGAGTTTCCCCAACACGGCCACGATCAATTATGATGGGTTACCCGGCGATCCGGTTGACGGCAATGGCACGCCGATCCCTGATCGGGATTACACGGCCAATGACACGGCATCGGTGGCCACGGTGCCGTTCCTGACCAAGACGCCCACGGCGTCGAGTTTTGCGGAAACCGGCGAGACCCCGTTTGAGTTGAATATCGGGGAGGAGGTCACGTTCACCTATGAACTGTTCCTGCCCGAGGTCGGGTTGGAGCGCGTGACGTTCCTGGACGATCTGCCAGACGGGATGGATTATGTGGGCTTTTCCGTCGTCTCAACCGGCGGGATCACCGCATCGGGCGGGGGGCCGGTGCCTGCACCGACCGAGACGGTCGTCGGCAATAACGTCGAGTTGGTCTGGACCGATCTGTTGAACGATCCGCCCAATGGGATCGATGCGAATGACAAGATCACGATCACGGTGACCGGACGGGTGAATGACCAGTTCACGGCGGGCACGGATCTGGTGAACAACGCGGTTTTGGAAGTCGATCCGGTGGGGGCGCCTGCGTTGAACCAGCGGACGGCCACATCGACGGTCGGCATTGTCGAGCCCGATCTGACCGTGACCAAGACCGGCCCCCAAGGCGGAAACCCCGGCTCGACCATCCCTTATTCGATTGTGGTGGAGAACACCCATCCCAGCGGCAATACCGGGCCCGCCTATGACGTGTCGATCGTGGATACGCTGCCTGCGGGGATCGCGCTGAACCCCGGGACGCTGACCTTTACCAGTGATCAGCGGGGCATCCTGACCCCGTCGAGCCTGACGGCAACCGTTGGTGGGTTTGATGCGGATTTCCCGGTCTTGCTGGCGGGCGAGGTGCTGACGATCACCTATGACGGCACGTTGTCCGCTACGATCCCCGCGGCAGAGAGCGTGCGCAACGAGGTCGCGGTGAATTACGACAGCGCGCCCGGGAATGACCCCAATCAGAAGGTGTACGCTGAGGAGACGGATGATCACCGGATCAGCACGGTGCCCGGGCTGGAGAAGGTGATCGCCGCGACCGATATCAGCCAGACAGGCACGGCGGCCCATGATCCGAACATTGACGATGTGAGCGTGGGGGAACTGATCACCTATCAGCTGACATTGACCTTGCCCGAACTTGACGATCAGCGCGTGGTGTTAAGCGACACCTTGCCCGCTGGATTGGAGTTTGTGTCATCCCGCGTGGCGAGCGTCGGGGCGGAGATCACAGGGATCACCCAAGGGTCAACGACGGCGGCGGGCGTGGCTGGGCAAATCATTACCTTTACCTTTGCCGATGTGGATAACACCTTTGCCCAGGGGCAGGCCGATGAAGGGGTGATCAACGACGAAGACCGCGTCGTGATCGAGGTTGTAGCGCGCGTGGCAGATGTGGCTGCCGCCAGTGACGGGGCGCAGTTGACGAACGATGCGCGGCTGAATGTGCGCACCTCCGATGGTGTCGATTTCACCGAGCAGCGCGATGACGTGACGGTCGAGGTGGTGGAGCCGCAGATCGATATCGAGAAATCCGTGAGCGAGCCCAACCCGACCGTGGGTGACACGATCACCTATACCGTGGTTCTGACGAATGATGCGGCCGCGACCGGCCCGGCATTCAACCTGGTGATCCAGGATGCCTTGCCGACGGATCTGTCCGTTGTGGGCACACCGCGCCTGTCTGATCCGTCCCTGGGCAATGTGCTATCCAATCCGGGCGCAACCACGCTGGTGGTCGGTGCCCCCGTTCTGCTGCCCGGGCAGACGCTGACGGTGGAATATGACGTGTTCGTCGGCTTCCGCTCCCCGGTTCTGCAGGAGATCGAGAATACAGCCACTGTGACGGGGTCGACCACACCATTTGGTCCCGGGCGTCCGCAAAACGACCAAGACACCGCGATTATCGAGGCGGATCCGGCCCCGGCCCCCGTTTTCAACGAGGAGGGGGATTTTGCCGGTGGTGGCATCGACGATGCGCGTTTCCTGCCGGTCCTGCTGATCGATCCGATCTTTTCCGGGACGGCGGAACCGGGGGCGAATGTGACCGTGTCGCTGTATCGCCAGGATGGGGCGCTGTCCTATGTGCGCAATATCCTTGCCGATGCGGGCGGGCATTGGATCGCGCTATTCCCGCGGGTGCAGGTGGAACAGGTGGAAGATGATTTCTGGTCATTCTACGACCGTTCTGTGCTGTTTCAGGCCCCCGTTGAGACGCTGGACCGCGCGGACCGGGATTTCTTTGGCAGGACGGCACCGGAGCGGTCCGTGACCATCGGCACCATCCTGAATGATGAGGGGTACAGCATCTCGTTGCAGCAGGACCGGCCGTCGACCCTGCCCGAGGATCTGGGATTGTTCAACGCGCGCACCTTTTTCAGCCCGGCCGTGGTGGGCGAAGGCTATGGGACCAACACGGTCCTGAAGGTGGACGAGGTGTTCACGGATACGGCTGCGTTGACGGTGGAGCGGCTTTATCAATCCTCGGTCGATCCACTGGGGCTGAGCCTGAACCGGTTCAATTATGAGTTCCTGTCAGAAGCGACGGCATTGCCCGGCAGCGCGCGCTGATCCACCAAACATCGATCGGTTCAGAGCATCAAAAGACACTCTTGGGCAAGACCGGGGGCCGCGAGCCAACCCCCAATGCCGATGTACATGTTGCGGGTGATCTAGATACTTTGGACGTAAGCGCCCGGTTTTTACCGCAGCGACTGGTTTTTGAGGCGTGCGATGATGTCTGGCTCGGCGACGAAGTCATCGAGGAAGCTGTGCCATTCCTTGATGGAGACGCGCGCGTTTGCGAGGATGTCCCGTAGGTCTTCGATGCCGCCCTCGGTCAGAGCAGTGATGTAGTCTTCGCCGCCTATTTGGACGCTTACGATGTTGCCGTAGGTCAGGTTGTCGTCGTTGTTGACGATGGCCCTGAGAAGCTCGGGATCTTCGCCCAACCGGGTGGCGGCATGGGCGATGGAACAGACGTAGGTCACTGCAGCCACTACGCTGCCCGGCTGTTTGGCTGGGTTGCGGGCGTCCAGTTCCAGGGAAGCAATTCGTCGAGCCGGTTGATTTTGTGGCCATGGATGCGGCTGAGGATGTCTGTGAGGTAGGCTTGCGGGTCGAGCCCGTTCATTTTGGCGGTTTCGATGACGGTCATTGCACGGGAGAGGGTTTCGCCGCCTGTGTCTGATCCGGCAAAGAGCCAGTTGCGGCGACCAACGCCAATGGGGCGCATGCCGCGCTCGGCTGCGTTATTGTCGATAGCCACGCGTCCGTCTTCGAGGATCAGAGTGAAGGACGGCCAACGGCTGAAGCAATAGCGGAATGCTTTGGCCAAATCACTCTTGCCCGGGATGCGCGTCAGTTGGGCCTCG
>NZ_JAFEUL010000017.1:0-100916 GCF_016901225.1 Actibacterium sp. 188UL27-1
CGACGCTATGGGCGTCGCACGGGTATCTTCCGACGCGGCCTCACACTCCTAAATTGCGATGGTCAGATCTTCGAACGCAAGCTGGCGCTCGTCTTCGGCCAGCTTCTCGGACTTCTTGCCATGCAGCGCGTGGCGCAGCTCCTTGATTAGCGCCTCCTGGCGTTTGTTCGCCTCGGCCAGCACATCGACCCGCCGCTGATGGCGGGCCACGCGAACTTGCCACCCTCGAGGCGCTTATAAGTCAGCACGAGCCCGCTGCCATCCCAAACGAGGATCTTGATCCGATCGGCACGTTTGGCGTGGAACACGACCACGACGCCGAAATGCGCCTTCAGGCCGAGTTCTTTCTCCACATAGGCGGCCAGCCCGTCATGGCCTTTGCGAAAATCCACTGGCTTCGTGGCGATCACGACTTTGACCGCCTGGGACGGGACGATCACCGGTCTTGGCGCAGGGCAGCGACAAGTTCTGCAATCCGGCTTGCCGATGTATCTCCAGGAAGCCGCAGGATGATACCATTCGCTTCCAACTCGATCGATGTCGCCACCAAAGGTGCGCGCTCCTCGACGACCTCGAGTGCCGCAAACGCCGCAAAGTCCTCCTCCGGGATTGGCACGTTCAGCTTGGCCTTCTTCGCCACCCCCCGCCAAGTCGACAGATGCTGCGGTGCCATGCCGTTCCGACGCGCCACGTCACATACCCGTACACCCGGCTCGAGGCTTTCCCGAACAATCCGGATCTTCTCCTCATCTGGCCAAGATCGGCGCCCGGTCGGCCCTTCGAGAACCTCAAGCCGATCGACACAGCTCGGTTCGTCTAACAAATGGACTCGGTTTGTTGGGAAACGTTTCATCTACAGAACCTCTTCATGAGGCTCCGTTGAATCTCGTTATCTCGGCGGCAGCAATATGGGGACGACGCACCGCTTACCCACCAGAACATGCTGGAGACGTTGATCCCCTTTGCCACGGTCGTGTTGATCGCCCATATGGCAGGCATTTCCACCGGGGTAACGGTTGCCGCCTCTGTCGCGTTCTTCTGGCTAAGAGTGGGCCATGCGGTAGGCATGATATCGGGGTTGGCGCGCTTTCCGATCCGACCGATAATCTTTACGGCCTCGTGGCTCTGTACAGTCGTGATCGCCTTTGTTTTGCTGACACATTAAAACCTCACCAAATCCATGAAATGATCAAGCGCGGCATCGGCCCGCGCTTGAAGCGCGGGCGGGTCAGGCAGTGGCATGACACCGATCACACGCCGGATCTGCTGATCCCCGATCAGCAAAGACAGGTAAAGCTCTGTCGCAGCAACAGGGTCCATCCGATCCGAAAGGCCAGTCATCAGATCGGCCAGCAAAGGCGCCACAACATCGCGACCGGCCAGGGCAAGTGCGCGCCCCAGATCGCCGCTTGGATCCGCCGCAGCGGCCCGGTTCAAGGCAACAGCCCGCGCGCCCAACAGCATTCCCAGCAACACCGGACCGATCCGGGATAGATTTGCTGCCAAGCCATCCTCAAGCGGAACATCCTGTAACACGTGCCGGACCTCGTCGGTATTGCGACGCACCAGGGCCAGAAACAACCCGTGCTTGTCGCCGTACCAACGATACAGCGTCTCGTTCGAGGCTTTGGCCGCCCGCGCGATCATCAGCATGGAGACATTGGAAAAGCCTTTATGCTCCAACAGCTTATAAGCCGCCTCTGCGATCTGTGCCTCCCGCTTGTCCTTGTTCTCCTGCCGCATTCCAACGCCTCCTTGACAGAAAACGTACTCACAATTACGGATATGTAAAGACGTACTCTAAATTACGGATATGGATATGCGAGCTATTCTGCTGACGTTTGCGTTCACCTCTCTCACCTTGACGGCCGGGATCTTTGGCATCTTCTACGGCTGGGTCTGCACGGTTATGTGGGGCCTCGACACGGCGCCGCCCGATGTGGCGATCCGCGCCATGCAGGCCATGAATGCATCGATCCGCAACGCCGCGTTCTTTCCCGTCTTCTTTCTGGCGCCCGTCTTTGCAGGGCTTACCGGCCTGACCGCTTATTTTCAGGGCCAAACCCGCGCTGGCATGCTGTTTGGGGTCGCCGCCTTGCTGTGCGGCTTAGGAATCGTCCTGCTGACCTTCACCATCAATGTCCCGATGAACGAAAACCTGGCCGCCATCTCGATCCCGCGCGATCCGGTGGAGGCCACGCAGATTTGGGCCACCTTTTCGGGGACCTGGCAGCTTTGGAACCAGATCCGTACGGGGGCCGGGTTTCTGTCGGTCATCGCCATCGGCGCTGGTCTGATGGCATTGGCCCGCCCTGTTGCCGGTTGACAAGTCATCGGCCAAAGCGCACACCACATGTCCAACTTGCAACCGGGCGTTCCGTGGGCGCCAAACCGACGAGGAGGCCCAGTGATGGCCCAAATCTCTTTGACCTTTCCCGATGGCGCGTCGCGTGATTACCCCAAGGGTGTGACCCCGATGGAGGTCGCTGCTTCGATCTCGAACTCGCTGGCGAAAAAGGCGATCTCGGCCCATGTCGATGATGCCCATTGGGACCTGCAATGGCCCATCGAAGTCGACGCCAAAATCGCCCTGAACACCTTGAAAGACGAGGTCCCGGCGCTGGAATTGATCCGGCATGACCTGGCGCACATCATGGCCCGCGCCGTGCAGGAGATCTGGCCCGGTGTGAAGGTTACTATCGGCCCCGTGATCGCCAATGGCTGGTACTACGACTTCGATCGCACCGAGCCCTTCACCCCAGAGGATCTGGGGGCGATCGAGAAAAAGATGAAAGAAATCATCAATAAGCGCGAGCCGGTCACCACCGAGATCTGGGAGCGCGACCGCGCGATCGCGCATTACCAGGCTACCAATGAGCCCTATAAGGTTGAACTGATCGAGGCCATCCCCGGTGATGAGCCGCTGCGGATGTATTGGCACGGCCACTGGCAGGACCTCTGCCGTGGGCCTCATTTGCAGAATACCGGCCAGGTTCCGGCGGACGCCTTCAAGCTGATGAACGTCGCGGGCGCCTATTGGCGTGGCGACAGCAACCGGGCGATGTTGCAGCGGATCTATGCGGTCGCTTTCCAGAACAAGGAACAGCTGAAAAAGCACCTCTTCATGCTGGAGGAGGCCGCCAAGCGCGACCACCGCAAACTGGGCCGCGAGATGAACCTGTTTCACATGCAGGAAGAGGCGCCGGGCCAGGTCTTTTGGCACCCCAATGGTTGGTCGATTTATACCGAATTGCAGGACTATATCCGCCGCAAACAGCGCGCTGGCGGCTACCAGGAGGTGAACACTCCTCAAGTTGTGGACCGCAAATTGTGGGAGCAGTCCGGCCACTGGGAGAAATTCCAGGAGAGCATGTTCATCGTGGAGGTGGACGAAAGCCGCACCGAAGATGGCGACAACGCCCAGAACTTCGATGAACGCAGCAACGACCCCAAGCATACCCGCATCAACGCACTGAAACCTATGAACTGCCCGTGCCACGTCCAGATCTTTAACCAGGGGCTGAAATCCTACCGCGATCTGCCTCTGCGCATGGCGGAGTTCGGATCCTGCGCGCGGTATGAGCCGTCGGGGGCGCTGCATGGCATCATGCGCGTGCGCGGCTTTACCCAGGATGACGGGCATATCTTTTGCCGCGAAGATCAGATCGAGGAAGAGACCGCGATTTATATCGACTTCCTATCGTCGATCTACAGCGATCTGGGGTTCCATGAATTCAAGGTGAAGTTCTCGGACCGGCCGGAAAAACGCGCAGGTACCGACGAGACCTGGGACAAGGCCGAAGCCGCCTTGCTATCAGCCACCCGTGCCGCGGGGATCGAGCCGGAACTAAACCCCGGGGAAGGCGCGTTTTATGGACCCAAGCTGGAATTTGTCCTGACCGACGCCATCGGGCGGGACTGGCAATGCGGCACCCACCAGGTGGATTTTGTTCTGCCTGACCGGTTGGGCGCGGATTACATCGGCGAGGATGGCAACAAACATACACCCGTCATGCTGCACCGCGCCTGCCTGGGCTCGTTCGAGCGCTTTATCGGGATCCTTATCGAAGAGCATGCGGGCAAGCTGCCCTTCTGGCTGGCGCCGCGGCAGGTGATCGTGGCCTCCATCGTCTCGGACGCGGATCCCTTCGTGCATGAGATCGTCGCGGCCTTGAAAGCCAAGGGGGTGCGGGCCGAGGCCGATATCCGCAACGAAAAGATCAACTACAAGGTACGGGAACATTCGGTCGGCAAGGTGCCGGTTTTGTTAGCCATCGGTCAACGGGAGGTCGAGGATCGCACAGTGTCCGTCAGGCGACTGGGCGAGAAGCAGACCAAGACCGAAACCTTGGATCAGATCGTCGCGACGCTCGCCACAGATGCCCATCCACCAGACTTGCGCCGAAGCGCTGATCTGTAGTCATGCGATGGTGACGGGGTCTTCGCCGGATGGAAGCGCGGTCCAGACCCCGTCCAGCAAGTGGCTATCAAGTAGCTCGATCCCGCCATCGGATCCTACGCCAGCGATATCGTAGACCGTGCCGGCCCCGACATGGCCCCAATACGTGACGGCGTCGTTGAAATCGGTATCCGGATCATCGCCAAAGATTTCAAAGATCTTCGCGTCCCCCACCTTGTCCCACAGATATTGGTCGAAATAGGTCCCGTCATCCCCACCGATCCCGACGGTCTGAATGGGCACGACCTGGTCGAAACGATCCGGGGTCAGGCGGTATTGCAACAGGGCCTCTCCCCCGCCGAGCGAATGGCCAACCAGCACGACGTCGGCGCCCTCTGGAATGTCCTCTTCGAAGAACTGATCGATGATCTGGGTCATCGCTGCGCCGTGGGACAGGGTATTGCCGTTGAAGACGAGGCCCCAGATATCGGTATTGACGTCCGCCAGCCCCTGCGTGCCACCGATAGAAATCGTGTAGGCATCGGTTTCAACATTATAGAGCAACGCCACATTGGCCTCGTAAGGACCTTCGCCTCGGACGAAACCCGTTTCTTCCCGCACGCGGATCAAGTCGAATTCGGACGCGGCCCAGTTGATTTCGGACGTACCCCAATTCAACTCAGCCTCGCCGAAGAATGCAGGGGTATCCACGATATAGCCGTTATCATCCACGAGCCCTGCCTGAAACAGTTTGGATTCATCCAACGAGCCATGGCGTGCGGCATTCACGCTGTCTTTCAAAAACTCGATGTCAGCGATCGAAAAATCGGTGATCGTTTCCTGCGGTTTGCGGACGCCGACAGGATCGAACATGGCGTAGGTATCCGGATCCTGCCATCCGAAAAGGCGCTGAACACTCTCCACCGCATGTCGCCCGGCGAAATAGGCGTCTGCCGATTTCTCAACAAACCCTACGGACCTGTCGGTGAAGGCATTGAGCCAGTCCAGGAATTGCGAACTGGATCCGCGTAGGTCGTCGATCTGTTCGGGTGTGCTGTCCATTAGGGCCGAATCCTCCGCGTGCCGTGGGGTAATTTAAAGCTAACGCAGTTGGTTGGATCAAGAATACCGATAATTGCCGTAAAGCCCCAGATTTACGGTACAGCCGTGGCTTCATGGTCAAAGCGATGATCGCACCCCCCCCAGTCTTTTACGATTGTCGCCATAGAACACCGGCTTCGTTTTCCCTTAAACACCGATATCCAGCATTTTTTCGAAGATTTTCGGGCAAAATGGCAATAAAACTCACGAAGCTGTCACCCACAACCAAGTGACTGGATCGTGATCAGCCGCTATGCAAAACCTCTATCAAGTTGGCGTTTCACGCTGGCGACCCATGATTTTGATCAGACAGAGGATACCCACCATGTCCAACACTATGAAGACCCTGGCCGTGGCTGGCGCCGTGGCCGCCGCTTTGACCGCCCACACCACCACCACCGCCCAAGCGGCTGGCAAAGAGAAATGCTATGGTGTCTCGCTGGCCGGTGCCAATGATTGCGCGGCAGGCCCAGGTACGACTTGCGCCGGCACCTCGACCGTTGATTACCAAGGCAATGCCTGGACCCTCGTCGATGCCGGCACTTGCACGGAGATCGAACTGCCCGCCATGGCCGATGGCACGGCGCGTGAAGGCTCCCTGGAAGAGCTCGGCCGCGACCTACCGGCATAAGTCGGTACAAAGATGACAGATTTGGCCACCGATCCCGTCGGTGGCCTTTTCTTTTCCAGATTGCCACCACCGATTGTTACAGATCCTTGACGGTTGCGTGTCACACGGCCCCGTGAGTGGTAGGTTACATCGATGCGCGTTTAGACCGAAGACAACAGACCTGCGGAGACATCCATGTTGGATCACCAGACCCTCACATTGCCCAACGCGCCCGGGGTTGGCTACAAGGCGCAGCATTTTGCTGCGATCTGGGAGGATCCCGGTCCGGTACGGTGGCTGGAGATCCATGCCGAGAACTACATGGGCGACGGTGGTCGTCCGATCGCGCAACTGCGCAACCTGGCCGAGCGGTTCCCGATCTCAGTTCATGGGGTGGGTCTGTCCATCGGTGGCGAGGGGTCATTGAACGCCGATCACTTGGCGCGGCTGAAAAAGCTGGTGGACTGGGTGGGCCCTGCAAGCTTTTCCGAACATCTGGCCTGGTCCACCCATGACACGGCTTTTTTGAACGATCTTTTGCCCCTGCCCTACACCCAGGCCACCCTAAACCGCGTGGCCGATCACATCGATCAGGTGCAGCACGTCGTGGGCCGCCAGATGCTGCTGGAAAACCCTTCAAACTATCTGGCGTTCGAAGAAAGTGAGATGGCCGAAACCGAATTTCTGGAGGCCCTGATCAAGCGGACCGGCTGTGGCCTGCTGCTGGATATCAACAATGTCTTCATCTCGGCCACAAACCAACAGACCGATCCGCGCAGCTATCTGAACGCGTTTCCGCTGCGGGCTGTGGGTGAGATTCACCTTGGCGGGCATGACGAGGATCAAGACGAATATGGCGTCTCTCTTTTGATCGACAGCCATGGAGCACCCGTGGTTGACCCGGTCTGGCAGCTTTATGCGGAGGTGATCGCTATCATGGGCCCGACGCCCACATTGATCGAATGGGACACGGATGTACCTGACTGGCCCGTATTGGCGGCTGAAGCCAGCCGCGCTGCGGATGTTTTGGCTCAGGTCAGATGACGGTCGGGCAAGATATCTTTCGCGCGGCGGTGTTGGATCCGGCGGCGATGGCACCTGCCGGACTGGTTGATCCACAAGGTCGTCCCGCAGGCAAGCGGTTCGACGTCTATCGCAACAACGTCGCCGTAAGCCTGACCGAGGCTTTGGGCCAAGCCTTCCCCATCATTCGGAAACTGGTGGGGCAGACCAATTTCCAGATCCTGGCGGGGACATTCCTACGCGTGCATCCCCCTAAAGATCCCTTGGTCGCCCTTTATGGCGATGATATGCCCGCCTTTCTTGAGGGTTTTGAGTCCACACGCAATTTACCCTACCTGCCGGATATGGCACGGCTCGAATGCGCCATGCGCCGCAGCTATCATGCGGCTGACAGCATCCCAGCCGATCTGAACGGTCTGGGCGCGATGGACCCCGCACAACTGATGGCCACGCATCTGACGCTCAGCCCTGCAACCCGGTTGATCCGGTCGAAATGGCCGATCCACGGCATCTGGCGTGCAAATACGGAAAAAGACGCGCCGAAAGTGCAGATGTCGGCAGATGATGTGCTGATCACCCGGCCGGATTATGATCCACAGCCTATTCTGTTGCCACCGGGCGGCGGTGCCTTCATCGCGCAATTGCGCACCGAACCGCTGGGATCCGCGTTCGAGGCCGCACAAGCCGACGCGCCCGATTTCGACTTAACCACAACACTGGGCCTGCTGATCGCAGGCAACGCCATTGCCCATGTCGCCTAAAGGAGGATTTACGATGACCGGCTTGCTAACCCTTCCTGACCGATTGCTTGCCTGGGTCGATGCGCGCATTGGCGATGTTCTGATGCCAACATTGGCACGAGTTATCTTTTTGGGCGTGCTGTTCTTATATTTCTGGAACTCGGCCGTCACCAAGGTGAGCGACGGGTTTTTCGGCATCTTTTCCCCCTCGACAGGCGCCTATGCACAGATCTTTCCCAAGAAAGCGGAGGAAGTGCTGTACGACCCGGCGATGTTCAGCGCGATGGAAAAGACCATTATTATCGCCGGCACCTGGGCGGAGTTTATCTTTCCGGTGCTGATCGTGGTCGGCTTGCTAACCCGGCTGTCAGCATTGGGGATGATCGGCTTTGTGGTGGTGCAAAGCTTGACCGATATCTTTGGCCACGGTGCCGATGAAAAGACAATTGGGGCGTGGTTCGACGGACCGTCAGATGCGGTGATCCTGGACCAGCGTGCGTTCTGGGTCTTCCTTTTGGTCTTTTTGGTCCTGCGTGGGGCCGGGCCATTGTCGTTGGATGCGTTGCTACAGCGCGGCCGGTCGCCGGAAACCGCACCGGCCTAGGGCAAAAGCGCGGCCTGCACCTTGGCATCCCATCCCAGATTCAGGTCATGTTCTGTCTCAATGACGGGCCGTTTCATCACTGTCGGATGATGGGCCAGCAGATCCAGCGGCGGCATGGCCTTTTCATCATCAGACAAGGTTTTCCAGGTGGTCGAGCGACGGTTGATCAGCGCCTCCCCAAAGGCGGCAAGAAAACGCTGCCGTGTCTCCGCATTCAAGGGCGCAGCCCGGACATCGATAAATTCAACGGTGTTTCCGGTGCTCTCCAACGCCTTCCGCGCTTTGCGGCAAGTATCACATGTTTGCAAACCAAATAGGCGCATCGTGTTTGTCTCCGGTCTTATTGAAAGCTGCAGTGCATTGCGCCTTGCCCCATTTTGGATTTGTACCATGTTGAATTTGGGGAGACGACCCCACCCGCACTGTGACTAGGACTGCAAAAGGGAGGCGCGGCATGCCAACAGGCACCGTGAAATGGTTCAACACCACGAAAGGCTATGGTTTCATTGCGCCCGATGACGGTGGCAAAGACATCTTCGTTCATATCTCTGCCGTTGAGCGGGCGGGAATGACGGGTTTGGCCGATAACATGAAAATTGAATACGAACTGCGCGAAGGCCGTGATGGCCGAGAATCTGCCAGTGAGTTGAAATCAATTTGAATGAGGGGCGGTTGTCATAATCCCAACCGCCATCCCGCGATCATACATATGACCGCACCGGGCGCCCTTCATTAAAGCGCGCCTGTTGCGAAAGCCCCGTTAAGTCGGGTCCTTTTCGGCCACGCCGACCTCGACCCGGTCGGGGGTCCAGTCTTGGCCAACGGCCTCAACACAGCTTTCACCATTGGTATACGTGCGAACCAGGGACCAGGTCCCGCGTTCATCAGATGTGAACAACTCCATCACGCTGCCTTGCCCGCGCAAGCCCATGCCACGCCGCGTTTCACCGAATTGGTGTTCCACCTTGCGCACAACTTCGGTTCGCGGGCCACACCATGTGATGGTTTGGGCCGACGCAGCGAGCGTTGTGGCGATGAGGAGAACGGGAACAAATGCGACGAGGCGTTTCAAGAGCAACAATCCTTATGGTTGGGCATATGCGGAATGTAACGAAACGATGACATCAAAAGGTGATCAAATCGTAGCCGCTTTGTGACCCGAGCGGTAATTGCGCGCTAATCGTGTTTTTCATGTCGAAAACATTGGCCGTTGCCCGTTCTTTGATCAAAAACTTCACGTGAGCCGCCCTCCCTTGCACCCCCCTGCCCCTTCGCCTATCCCCGCCGACGGATGACAGGGAAAGCAGATGCCACTTCTGGTGATGAAATTCGGCGGCACGTCAGTCGCCACGTTGGACCGGATCCGGCGCGCCTCCAAACGTGTCGGGCGCGAGGTGGCCAACGGATATGATGTGATCGTCATCGTCTCGGCCATGGCGGGAAAGACAAACGAATTGGTCGGCTGGGTGGGTGACACATCCCCGTTATACGATGCCCGTGAATATGATGCCGTCGTCAGCTCGGGTGAGCAGGTGACAGCTGGCCTGATGGCACTGACATTACAGGAAATGGACGTGCCCGCGCGCAGTTGGCAAGGCTGGCAGGTGCCGCTGAAAACGACGAACGCCCATGCCAGCGCCCGGATCGAAGAAATCCCGACCGACAATCTGAATGCCAAGTTCGCGGAAGGCATGAAAGTTGCCGTTGTCGCGGGGTTCCAGGGCATCAGCAATGAGGGGCGCATCACGACGCTGGGCCGGGGCGGATCTGACACCACCGCCGTGGCCTTTGCCGCCGCCTTTGGTGCGGAACGCTGCGATATCTATACTGACGTTGATGGCGTCTACACCACCGACCCGCGGGTGACGAAAAAGGCTCGCAAGCTGGACAAAATCGCCTTTGAAGAGATGCTTGAATTGGCCTCCCTTGGTGCGAAAGTCTTGCAAACCCGGTCAGTCGAATTGGCGATGCGCTATAAAGTCAGGCTGCGGGTTCTGTCCAGCTTTGAGGACAATAATGAAAATGCGGGCACGCTTGTCTGCGATGAGGACGAGATCATGGAAAGCAACGTGGTGGCCGGAGTGGCGTTTTCGCGGGATGAGGCAAAGATGACCCTGATCTCGGTCGCGGACCGGCCCGGCATCGCGGCGGCGATCTTTGGACCGCTCAGCGCTGCGGGTGTGAATGTGGATATGATCGTGCAGAACATCTCGGAAGATGGGCGCACGGACATGACCTTTTCCTGCCCCATCGACCAGGTTGCCCGCGCCGATGCCGCGATGCAGGCGGCAAAGGACAATGGTGACATCAATTATCACGATCTGGTGGCCGATGAAGAAGTATGCAAAGTCTCGGTCGTTGGCATCGGCATGCGCAGCCATGCCGGGGTCGCCGCACAAATGTTTGCTGCCCTCAAGGATGAGGGGATCAACATAAAGGTGATTACCACATCCGAGATCAAAATATCCGTGCTGATCGACCGGAAGTATCTGGAACTGGCGGTACAAGCCCTCCATGATGCCTTTGGCTTGGAACGGGCCGCGTGATCCCAGGGGACAGAACAGGGCCATGGCCCAGAATAGTGATAGCGGGAGCAGAAAGCTCCTAGGACGGTTACGCGAGACCCTGGCCGAGGCGGCCGAGGGGCAGGAACGCTTGAACCGTATCGTGTCGCTGATCGCGACCGAGATGGGGACAAATGTCTGCTCGGTCTACCTGTTTCGGGACGCAGACACCCTTGAGCTTTGCGCAACAGAGGGGCTGAAAGCAGAATCCGTCCACAAAACCCGCATGCGGCTGGGTGAAGGTCTGGTCGGGCGTGTGGCATTGCGCAGCCGTCCGGTCAATACGGCCGATGCCCCGGCCGAGCCGGGCTTTCGCTTCATGCCGGAGACGGGCGAGGAGATCTATTCGGCTTTCATGGGCGTTCCGATCCAACGATTGGGAGAGCGGTTGGGCGTTTTGGTCGTGCAAGACAA
Source organism: Actibacterium sp. 188UL27-1 (assembly GCF_016901225.1). GTDB lineage: Bacteria > Pseudomonadota > Alphaproteobacteria > Rhodobacterales > Rhodobacteraceae > 188UL27-1. The sequence goes on from NZ_JAFEUL010000017.1 coordinate 11,456, forward strand.
GTCGGCGCGCGCCTATTCCGAAGATGACCTTTACGCGCTGGAGGTCGTGGCCATGGTCTTGGCCGAAATGACGGAGCTTGGCGCATTCACCGGAGAAGGTGCCGCCTTGGCCGCCCCGCACAAGCGTGCGGTCATGCTGCGCGGCGTGACCGGTCAGGAAGGCGCCGCAGAAGGCCATGTGTTCCTGCATGAACCTCGTGTCATCGTCACCAATCCCTTTGCCGACGATGCCGAAACCGAACGCGCCCGCCTACGTGAGGCGGTCGATGCCTTACGCGTTTCAGTTGACGAAATGCTCAGCACTGCCGGGTCGGGTGACAAGGACCAGACCCAGGTGCTGGAAGCCTACCGGATGTTTGCCAATTCCAAGGGCTGGCTGCGGCGGATGGAGCAGGACATCGAAAGCGGCCTGAGCGCCGAAGCCGCGGTAGAGAAAGAGCAGTCCAATGCCCGCGCCCGGATGGAGCAGGTCGGCGACGCATACCTGCGCGAACGGCTTGCGGATCTGGATGACCTGTCGAACCGCCTGCTGCGTTTGTTGACAGGCCAGGGCACCGATACCGGTGCCGAAATGCCCGAAAACCCGATCCTGATCGCGCGCAATATCGGACCTGGGGAATTGTTGAGCTATGAACGCACCCTCAGCGGCATCGTGTTGGAAGAAGGCTCCGTCGGCAGCCATGCCGCAGTTGTCGCGCGCGCCCTTGCCATTCCGCTGGTTATCAATGCCAAACGGATCACGACCGAGGCGTTGAACGGTGATCCGATCCTGGTCGATGGGGATCAGGGGATTGTGCATCTGCGCCCCGAAGAAAGCATCCAGTCCGCCTTTCGCGACAAGATGGCGATGCAGGCCAAGGCGCAGCAACGCTATGCCTCCATCCGCAGGGTTCCCGCGACAACCGTCGAAGGGCCGACAATCGCGCTGCATATGAATGCCGGGTTGATGGCCGATCTGCCGTCTTTGGCCGGATCCGGGGCGGAAGGTGTCGGTCTTTTTCGGACAGAGCTGCAGTTCCTTGTGCGCAACCAAATGCCCAAACGCGGAGAGTTGGCCGCCCTTTACAGCCGCATCCTGGATGCCGCCCAAGGCAAGCGCGTGGCCTTTCGCACGCTCGATATCGGGTCCGACAAGGTATTGCCCTTCATGAACCCGCTTGATGAACCGAACCCGGCCCTGGGTTGGCGTGCCGTGCGGGTAGGCCTGGACAAACCCGGCGTGTTGGGCATGCAGCTTCAGGCCCTGATCCGGGCCGCCCATGGCCGCCCGTTGACGGTGATGTTTCCGTTTATCGCCCAGTTCGAAGAGTTTCTGGCCGCCCGCGATCATCTGTACCATCAGATGGAACGGGAGCGGAAGCTGGGCCACCCTTTGCCCAGCAAGCTGGATGTGGGGGCCATGCTGGAAACCCCCAGCCTGGCCTTTGCCCCTCGCCTGTTTTTTGAAGAGGCGGATTTCATCTCAATCGGCGGGAATGACCTAAAGCAATTCTTCTTTGCCGCGGATCGGGAAAATGAACGTGTCCGCCGCCGGTACGATACACTCAACACGTCCTTCCTGACATTCATCGAGCAAATCGTGCAACGCTGCGCCGAAACCCGCACACCGCTCAGTTTTTGCGGGGAGGATGCGGGTCGACCGGTCGAGGCCGCGTGTTTTGCAGCCATGGGTTTACGGACCCTGTCGATGCGCCCGGCCTCTATCGGGCCGGTCAAGCACCTGCTGCGCCGGACCCATCTGGCAAAGCTGCGCGAGGTGATCCATGCCGCGCGCGATACCGGCCATCAATCGGTGCGCGAACCGGTCATGGACTGGATGCGCAACCAGTAGCCAGCACTCGCGTCACCAGACCCGACACACCCGCCCAGGGGCCATGTCCCAGCACACGGTCCGGGTTTGTGGGCGGCGGCATCTGGACGCCCCTCAGCTTTTCAAAGCCCATGCGGCCATAATAGGGCGCATCGCCGACAAGCAGCACCCGAGCATCACCCGCCAATGCCAACCCTTCGCGAATGAGATAAGCACCAAGCCCTTCCCCCTGCCGTGTTGGGTGAACCGCAATCGGCCCCAGCAAAAGCGCGCTATGATCACCAACATGAACCGGCCAGAACCGGATCGCCCCGGCGATGGTCCCCGGATCATCACGCGCCACCAGGCACAGGCGGGCCACCGGGGGCACATCGTCGCGCAAGCGGTAAGACGACAATGCCTCCCGCCCCGGGGCAAAGCACAGATCGTAGAGGGCTTCGACCTCCCATAGGTCCGCCGCCGTTTCTTCCGCCAGGTTGATCATCCCGCCCCCATTTGCGCTGGCGCGGCACCTAGCATAGCGTGCGGCGGAAACGAAAGAGGCGCTGTAAATCACCGATGTTCTACCAACCTGCACAGGGCCATGGCCTGCCCCATAACCCATTTAACGCCATCGTCACACCGCGCCCCATCGGCTGGATCTCCAGCCGTGCCGCGGATGGAAGCGACAACCTGGCACCCTATTCATTTTTCAATGCCGTGGCCTATGTGCCGCCCCAGGTGATGTTCGCATCAACCGGAGCCAAACCCGACCGGGACGGCACCAAAGACAGCGTTGGCAACATTCGGGAGACCGGAGTGTTCTGTGTCAACATCGTCGAATATGCGGCCAAGGATGTGATGAACACCTCCTCCGGCCTCTATGACCGGGACATCGACGAGTTTCAGGCAGCCGATTTGCAAAAGGAGGCGTGCCAGACCATTGATTGCGCCCGCGTTGCCGGAACGCCTGCCGCACTTGAATGCAAGATGACCCAGATTGTTCGGTTGGACGGTGACGCGAATTTCGTTGTCTTTGGCGAGGTTGTCGGTGTCCACCTGCGCGATGATTGCATGAAGGACGGTTTGTTCGACGTCACCACCTACCAGCCGCTCGCGCGCATGGGCTATCGCGATTACACCCGCGTAACAGAGGTGTTCTCCCTGAATCGCCCGAATGAGGCATAAAGAAAGGGGCGCCCGGTTAGGCACCCCTTTGCATGTTCGCAGACCCCGATTTGGGGGCAGGATTTAGTTTGCGACGATGCTGTCGACCCGGCGGTTGATTTCCGCCTGCGATGCACCGCTGTTAAACACGTTGCTCAGCTCGGCCACGTCCTGATCGCTCAATGCATCAACATCGATATCGATCTGATAGGTGGCCAGCGTGTTTTCCAGACCAGCGCGTAGATTGTCCGCATCGGTCTCGCCCGACACGTTCAGAACGCTGTCGATCTGGCGACGGATCTCAGCTTGGGACTCACCGGAATTCAACGCGAGGTTCAAGCTGGCGACCTGCTCGTTGGTCAGTGTGTCGACATCGACATCCAACTGGCGCTGCATCAGCGACGCTTTCAGCGCTTCGCGCTGATGGCTTGCATCGTCGTCACCGGCGACGCCTGCAATCTGTTCGACATCGCGCTGGATCTCGGCCTGACTCTGGCCGGAATTCAAGGCCAGGGAAAGCTCGCTCAGCTGATCCGCCGTCAAAGCGTCGACATTCACGTCCAGTTGACGTGAAGCCAGTTGGCTTTCGACCGAGGCTTTCAACTGGCTGTCAGTGTCGGCGATGGCTGCCGTACCAGTCAGCAAAACAAGAGCGGTTGTGGTCAGAATGCGTTTCATAGCGTGTCCTTTCAATTGTCTTACGGGTGTCTAACACCCGCTTATCAGAACAACCGAAGCCGCTTTGAAAGGTTCCGATCTTTCGCGATCCCTGCCGGGCAGCGCTCAATGACCCGATGACAAAACGCCTGTACGCACGCCGTAATCAGCCGCGATCATATAGTCGGGGTCATCTTCGCTATCGACCATCAACTGACCCGCCTTTTTCAGCAACTTGTGACAATCGCGGCTGAGATGGCGCAACTGCACGCGCTTCCCTTCCGCTTCATATCTGCCGGCCACGGCCTCAATCTCGGTCAATGCGGACTGGTCAGCCACGCGGCTATCCGCAAAATCGATGATCACCGATCCCGGATCCCCGGTTGGATCGAACAGCTCTGCAAATCCTTCGGTCGAGCCAAAAAACAAAGGGCCCTGGACCTGGTACACCTTGGCGCCTTCCGGGGTCACATAGGTGCTGGCGCGGATGCGCGTCGCGTTTTGCCATGCATAGGCCAGGGCAGAGACGATGACACCGACCACCACCGCGATGGCGAGGTCGGTCATGACCGTGACAACGGTCACAAGCACAATCACAAGCGCGTCCACCAACGGCACTTTCCGCATGATGGTCAGCGATTTCCAGGCAAAGGTGCCGATCACCACCATGAACATCACCCCCACCAGGGCGGCGAGCGGGATCTGTTCAATCAACGGTGCGGCCACGACGATGAAAAGCAGTAGGAAAAGGGCCGCAGACAGGCCCGATAGCCGCGTCCGCCCACCAGATTTCACGTTGATCATCGATTGACCGATCATCGCACAACCGCCCATGCCACCGAAAAAGCCAGTCACCGTGTTGGCAGCGCCCTGCGCGATGCATTCCTGGCTGGATCCGCCGCGTTGGCCCGTGATCTCGCCCACAAGGTTGAGGGTCAGCAGGCTTTCGATCAGACCGATCGCCGACAGGATCAACGCATAGGGCAGTATGATTTCAAAGGTGTCCCATGTCAGCGGGACGCTGGGAACATGGAAGCTGGGCAATCCGCCTTCGATCGAGGCCAGATCGCCGACGCGCGGCACGTCGATGCCAAAGGCGATGACGATCCCGGCCACGATTGCAATACCGGCCAATGGTGCCGGAATGGCATTGGTTAGCTTGGGAATACCCCAAATAATCACCATCGTCAGTGCCACAAGCCCCAACATCAGGATTAGTGGCCAGCCCGACAGCCACTCCCCGCCGCCCATGCCGTGGCCCGTCGCCTCCGCCGAGCCGGGGACCTGAAATTGGGTCAACTGTGCCAGGAAGATCACGATGGCCAGACCGTTCACGAAACCCAGCATGACGGGATGCGGCACCAATCGAATGAATTTACCCAGCTTGAAGATGCCCGCCGCGATCTGGATCACGCCCATTAACACGACGGTGGCAAAAAGGTATTCCACACCGTGCTGGGCCACCAGCGACACCATCACCACAGCCAAAGCCCCGGTCGCACCCGAGATCATGCCCGGCCGCCCACCGAACAAGGCGGTGATCAGGCCAACCAGAAAGGCTGCATAAAGCCCGACCAACGGATGGACACCCGCCACAAAGGCAAAGGCCACGGCCTCCGGCACCAGGGCCAAGGCAACGGTCAAGCCCGCCAAAATCTCGATCCGGACCCCTGCCGGTTTGCGCAATTCATCGGGCAGCCGGAACTGAGCAAATGTCGATTGTTTGGCCAATTCCATAAGGGTGCGGGTCAAGGTCTGAACCTCTTTCGTTGTAAAAGCGCCAAATTTTGCGGAAATCTAGCATAGTCGCCGGACGCAGCATGGTATTCTTGGGTACACAGTGCCCAAACCACATCATGCTTAACGTACCATGGTTGCGTTAACAAATACCAATCCGTCACAGAAGCCCAAGCTTCGGGAACCAGCTACCCGCTCAGCGCATAGCTGGCAACAGACTCGCCTTGACTTTCGCCACGGGGAACCGCGGGATGCGCACAAACCAACGGGAGGGCATCGCGATGACAGCACGCAAACTTGGGGTGATCGGCGGCAGCGGTGTTTATGATATCGACGGCCTTGCAGATCCCGCCTGGGTGACCCAGGAAACCCCCTGGGGGGCGCCCTCCGATCAGTTCCTGACCGGTACGCTTGACGGGCTGGACATGGTGTTTCTTCCGCGCCACGGACGCGGACATGTCCATACGCCAACCTCCGTACCCTATCGCGCCAATATCGCCGCGCTGAAAATGCTGGAGGTCACGGATGTGATCTCCGTCTCCGCCTGCGGGTCGTTCCAGGAAAAGATGGCCCCCGGCGACTTTGTCATCGTGGATCAGTTCATCGATCGCACCATGGCGCGCGACAAGACCTTCTTTGGCCCGGGTTGCGTGGCCCATGTGCCGTTGGCCCATCCCACGTGTCCGCGGCTGAGCGCCGTCTGTTCGGGCGCCGCAAAAGCCGCCGGCATCACCGTTCATGATGGCGGCACCTACCTGGCGATGGAGGGTCCCCAATTCTCGACCCTGGCCGAGAGCAGACTTTATCGGGAGCAATGGGGCTGCGACGTCATTGGGATGACCAACATGCCGGAGGCCAAACTGGCCCGCGAAGCAGAGCTTTGTTATGCATCGGTCGCGATGGTGACGGATTATGACTGCTGGCATCCCGATCATGACGCCGTGGATGTGGCTCAGGTAGTGCGCGTCCTGCAGCAGAATGCCAATAACGCCAAATCCATGGTGGCACAGATTGCAGGATCGCTGGGGGAATATTCCCCCTGCCCCTATGGCTGCGACCGGGCGCTTGATTTTGCGATCATCACTGCGCCGAATGCCCGCGACTCGCGAATGGTGGAGGATTTGCGGGCCATTGCAGGTCGGGTTCTGTGACCGGGCGCCTCATGGGTCTGGGTATGGCCCTGCTGCTGACCGGCACCGCCGCGCCGGCGCAAGACGCGGACCCGCCACAGGTGGATGGCTATGTCATGGGGGCCGGGCGTTGGACCTGCGAACGCGCCCGCACCACGTTCGAAACCGGAACAGAGGTCGACCAGGGCCAGTTATTCGGCTGGCTGATGGGCTATTGGTCCGCCGCCACCCAAGGCGGGACCTCGGAATTCATCACCACGGTTCAGGAGGCTGGCGGCAAGCGCATTGCAGAAATCACGTTGACCGAATGCGCCAAGCAACATCCCGAAACCTCTATCATTGCCGTTACCGAAGCCCTGATCGACAATACACGCGAGACACCATGAAAACCGTTCAAGATTACATCCGTACCATCGCCGACTTTCCCCATGAGGGGATCATGTTCCGCGATGTCACCACGCTTTTTGCCGATCCCAGGGGGTTTCGCATGGCCGTCGATCAGATGCTGCACCCCTATGCCGGGACGCCCATCGACCGGGTTGTGGGTCTGGAAGCACGCGGCTTCATCCTGGGCGGGGCCATCGCGCACCAGCTTTCGGTCGGGTTCGTGCCGATCCGCAAGAAGGGCAAGCTGCCCGGCACGACGATTTCTGAAAGCTACACGCTCGAATACGGAGAGGCAGTGGTCGAGGTTCATGACGACGCCATCGCAGCGGGGGAACGGGTCTTGCTGGTGGATGATCTGCTGGCCACCGGCGGTACGGCAGAGGCTGGCATCAAGCTGGTCGAACGACTGGGCGGCCAGATCGTCGGCTGCGCCTTTGTGATCGACCTGCCCGATCTGGGCGGGCGTGCCAAACTTGAAGCCATGGGAATGGAGGTGCATGCGCTATGTGCCTACGGCGGGCATTGACACTGCGGATTTGGTTGTCTGGGAAGGCTTGGTAGCGGAGGAGGGACTTGAACCCCCGACACGCGGATTATGATTCCGCTGCTCTAACCACCTGAGCTACTCCGCCGCAAAGCCACGTCGTCCTAGTGGAGCCTTGCTGGGCCGTCAAGCGCAAATCAGACCCGTCAATATGGCCTTTGCGCAAGGGCGCTCTATGCTGGCACGCACCAGATGAAACCCTGTTGGAAGAGTTGATGGATACCTGGCCGAACGCTTTGGAGACCACCCTTGATGAGGTTTGGCGGCGTTTGATCCGCGGTGTTGCGGATCGGCGCGCACCGGCCCGCCATCCCACGCTTGCCACGACGAATATCACGGGCGGCGCGGAGGCGCGTACGGTTGTCCTTCGGCGCGCGGATCGCGAAACGGCCACCGTTGATTTCCACACAGATGCGCAATCGACGAAAGTGTCGGAGCTAAAGGCAAATCCGTCAGCCAGCCTGCATATCTGGGAGCCCAAGCCTCGCCTGCAGATCAGGCTGCGTGTGCATGCCCACCTGCTCACCGGCACGGTGGCGGAGGAAGCTTGGGGCCGCGTCCCCGACGGCTCCCGGTCGGGCTACGGCGCCACGCCACCGCCGGGCTCTGCCATTGATGCGCGCGATGCCTTTGTCACAGCACCGGGGCCGGAACGGTTCATGGTCGTGCGATGCGAGATCAGGAATATTGATACCCTTTGGCTCGGCGATACGGACCATCGCCGGGTCCTCTTTGAGCGGTCCGATAACTGGGCCGGAAGTTGGCGCGTCCCTTAGACCGCAAACATCGGAAAGCTGACAGCGATCGACCAGGCCAGCAGCACGGCCAGCCCTAAACCGGATGCAAGGCCGCCTTGGCGACGACCGAGCCATCCGGCCATTGAGCCATAGACCAGGAAAAACAGGACGATCACGGGCAGCACCATCATCATCAAAAACAGGCGATCCGGGCCAAAGACGACGGCCAGGATCAACGATCCGATCACCGCCACCCGCGCCCACAATCGTTGCCAGACCGGGGCCGTTCCACCCCCCGTAGCAAGCCCATCGGCCACCATGCACGGAATGGTTCCAACCATCAGCAAGGGGATCATGGCAAGCCGTTCCATATTCGGCATGAAGCTGGCGCCGTAGCGATCAAGCGCCAAGCCGAATACGCCCAACCCATAGGCGATCAACACGATTGCAGGCCAAACCGGGCCGCGCGTCAGTCGCCGCCCGCACCATGCCAGAACAATCATTTGCAAAATGCCGTAGGCCGCAAAATGCCAGGTCAGGTAGCCCACAACCTGAACCGGCAACAGCCAGGCACTCAACGCCGAAGCAATCACGGGGGCTGTCCCCGCGGGGACAAGCGTGACCAGCGCGATCTGCCGCCAGTTCAGCGGGTCGGGGCGGGTGACCCCCACTGGGAGAGCCGTCAGAACCGGCCAGGCGGCGATGAACGCACATGACACAAGCAGGACAACGAAGAGGCCGTAGTTGTCTGTCACCGGGCCATCGGACGACCGGTCAAAGGTCAGATCCAGAAATGCCCGCGCCTCCGTCAGAGATGTGGCAGAATACAATACGCCCACATGTTCGGTACGGGGGGCAAAAACCGCACGACGCCAGACATTCTCGGCTTCGGCGGTCTCTCCCTCTTGCGCGGCGGGGTCGACCATCTGCAAGGCGGTGCGCCCAAACTCCCTCAGATGCGGCTCCCATTCGCCAGACAGGATCAGCATGCGGCCTGGCTCCGACGCGGTGATCGCCTGGGAATACATCGACACAGCCACCACTCCATCCACATCAGGGTTGCGCAACGCTTCGCGGATGATCACATCGGTCGACATTGAATGGCCCAGCAACGCGACATCCCCCGACATACCCGGCAAATCCCGACCAGCCGCGATCACGGCGGAGAGCTCATCCATCAAGGCGCGGGTGGTGCCATCGATTTCGGTCACCTCCGGCGACATGGGCACCGGATTGCGTCCATGCCCCTGCAGATCATAGGACAGAACCGCATAGCCGGACCGGGCGAGCGTCAGGGCAAAGGCCTCCATGAATTGCCGCGATCCGGCAAAACCATGGGCCAGGATCACCAAAGGTACGGGGGCGTCAGCCTGCGGCCCGGCATAAAGCATGGCCGGGGTCGTGCCGATGGTCACGATGGTTCTGTCGACCGACCCGCGCAACCGCTCCAGCTGGGTCACGGACCAAAGGCCCAAGCCAAGAGCCAACACGAGCACACCCCATCGTGTCATATGTCTGGGATGCATCAGCTTGTTCCTTGCGCTTGGGTCGGGCTATCACGCGATGGACATAGCGGAGCCTTCGAGGATGGACACCCCTCTTCCCCTGACCCGAGATCTTGTTTTTATGGGCGGTGGGCATGCCCATGCCCTGGTTCTGCGGCAATGGGGGATGCGCCCGCTGCCGGGTGTCCGTGTGACGCTGATCAACCCTGATCCCGCTGCGCCCTACACCGGTATGTTGCCCGGCCATGTGGCTGGTCACTACGCCAAAGACGAGTTAATAATCGATTTGGTGCGACTGGCCCGTTTTGCGGGCGCGCGACTGGTTCTGGGCCGTGCCATGGGCATGGATCGGGAGGCCAAGCTGATCCATGTGCCGGGGCGTCCGCCGATCCGGTACGATGTCGCCTCCATCAATGTGGGGATCACCGCCGATATGCCGGATCTGCCAGGCTTTCGGGACCACGGTATCGGGGCCAAACCGCTGGACCGGTTCGCAGCCAGATGGGACCAATTCGTGGCGGACGTCACCCATGGCCGCAAGCAGGGCCGGATCGCCGTTATCGGAGGCGGTGTGGCGGGATGTGAACTTGGGCTGGCGATGGCGCACCGGCTAGAGGCACTGGAAGCCACACCGCATATCAGCATTGTCGAACGTGGCAGGGTCCTGGACGGGATCAGTGGCACGGCACGCGCCCTTCTCTTTGAACGGATGCGGGTCGCTGGCATTCGCCTGTTCGAGAATATCGTCATTCGGGAGGTTCAGGCTGATCGCGTGCTCAGCATAGCGGGGCAGTTGATCCCGGCAGACCTGACCATTGGTGCGGCCGGCGCCCGCCCCCACGACTGGGTCGCGGAACTGGGATTGGCCAATCAAAACGGATTTCTGACCGTTGATAAATACCTGCGCTCTATCACGGATCCAAGCATCTACGCTGCGGGGGATTGCGCCACGATGCTGGATGCACCACGGCCCAAAGCCGGGGTTTTTGCCGTGCGTCAGGCGCCGATCCTGTACCGTAACCTGCGCGCCGACCTGAGCCGCGCCCAGCGCACGGCCTACAGACCGCAAAAGCGGTTCCTCAAACTGATCTCTCTGGGCGCAAAAGATGCCGTGGCAGAGGGTTACGCCCTGGCGCCCTCCGGTCCCTGGCTATGGCGGTTGAAGGACAAGATCGACCGGGACTTCATGGAAAAATTCACCAACCTGCCTGTCATGCCCAAGCCCGCCCCACCGCGGGAGGCAGCGGTGGGCGTGTCAGCCGCCTTAGATGCACAGCCCCTTTGTGGCGGATGCGGGTCCAAGGTCGCCTCCGCCACACTGACCGCAGCGCTGGACCGGCTTCCGGCGGTACAACGGGCGGATGTCACCATCGGGCCTGGGGATGATGCCGCCATCCTGACGCTTGGGGACAAGCGCCAGGTTCTGACGACGGATCATTTGCGCGCGTTCAGCGATGACCCTGTCCTGATGACCCGGGTCGCAGCGACCCATGCGCTGGGGGATGTCTGGGCCATGGGCGCCGCCCCCCAGGCCGCAACAGCCAACATCATCCTGCCGCCCCTGTCCGGTCCGATGCAGGCTGCAACGCTGAACGAGATCATGGAAACCGCGACCCACGTGTTTCGGGCCGCAGGGGCAGATCTGGCCGGTGGGCATACCACGGTCGGCGCGGAACTGACCGTGGGCTTTACCATCACCGGCCTATGCGATCAGCCGCCCGTGGGACAGGACGGGGCCCGCGCTGGCGATGCCCTGGTGCTGACCCGCCCTATAGGTGCGGGCACGGTCCTCGCCGCGGAAATGCAGGGCCGCGCCAAAGGGGACTGGGTCGCCAATGTCTGGAGGCATATGACCCAGCCACAGGGGGCCGCCGCTCGCATTCTCGGCCATGCCCATGCCATGACCGATGTCACTGGCTTTGGCCTGGCCGGTCACTTGCTGCGCATGTGCCAAGCCTCCGGCATCGGGGCACAGATCCATTTGGCAGATATTCCTATCTATCGCGGTGCGACAGACCTCGCATCCCGAGGCATTCGGTCGACCCTCTACGCGGCCAACAGACAGGACAGCGAAGCCTATTTGAACGATCTGCAAGAGACACCCGCGTCATGGCTTTTGTTCGATCCTCAAACGGCGGGTGGTCTGCTCGCCGCCGTTCCGGCCGACGACGCCCAGCACCTGATCAAACAACTCCGGGGCGCCGGGATGCAGGCTAGCCAAATCGGGCAGATGGTCGATGGTCCACCAGCGATCACCCTACGGTGACGGTTACAACGTGTCTGCCAGCCCCATGATCCGGGTCGCGGCCCGATCGATCCCAGCAGGATCAAAAGTCACTTTGATCTCGGCAACCGGGTCGTGACCACTTCCGCTTTTGGCATAGCGCGCGTCGTAATGCCGGACGATCAAGTCATGGGCGAGGGTCGTGAATTCCTGCGCGTCGACCAAATCCATCCAGGCGGCCAGCCTCTCCCGGCCGACATAGGGCAGCAACTTGCCCAGCAGCAGCTTCAGATCATCGGGTTTTGCCACAAGATCCCGGTAGGCGCGGGCCAGATAGCCGGCCCGTTGCGCGGGGGAAGCGACCAATCGGATCCGCGGTGCCGCGCGCATGGCCGACCACAAGGTCGGCGGCACCAACCGCGCGCCAACCTTGCTAGACTCCGCCTCCACAAAGACAGGCAGGGCCGGGTCGATGCCGGACATCTCCGCAATGATCGCACTTTCAAATCCCTTTTGCGCCGGTTGCCCATCCGGCCTTGGCCCCAAGACAGAGCCGCGATGATTTGCCAACCCTTCAAGATCAAGGACCTGACCCCCCAGGGCTTTGATCCGGTGCAGGATCTCTGTCTTGGCGGTGCCGGTATGGCCATCCACCAGAACGACGCGATGCGGCAGGTCAGCTTTGTACAGGCAATCGACAACGGCACGGCGATAGGTCTGATATCCCCCTTCCAGAACCTCGACCCGCCACCCGATCTGCGACAGGATTGACCCGAACGATCCCGACCGTTGCCCACCACGCCAGCAATAGACCAATGGCTGCCATCCGCCATCCTTGTCCGCGAGGGCCGTTTCCAAATGACAGGCCGCATTTTTGGCAACCAATGCCGCGCCGATCTTGCGGGCCCGAAAGGGGCTGTCTTGTACGTAAATCGTGCCAACCTCGGCCCGCTGGGCATCCGTCAGCACCGGCAAGTTGATCGCGCCGGGCAGATGATCTTCGGCATATTCCGAAGGGCTGCGCACATCGATCACAGTGTCAAAGGGCAGCGCGGCAAGAGTCGTCAAATCAGGGAGAGTGTAGGCCATGGCCCAGCAATAGCGTTAAAGAAAGCGAACAAGAACCCAGGCCACCAGACCAAGCTGAACAAAGTTGATGCCGACAGAGGCGCCGTGCAGCGTGGCAAAGCGGCGTTTCGCAACATGCTCCCCCGCCAGTTGCCGGTCCCGCGCGTCATTGATCATGGGCATCAGCTTTTGACGAGACATGACGCCAAGCACCGCAACGACGATCAGCAGCATCGCGCTTAGCCAATCCCGGGCGAGCAGCATGCCACCGGCCACCACAGCGGCACCGATCACGAACAGATAATACCAGGGAAAGGCCTTGCGGATCAGCGGCCCCGCCGTTTCGGCAGGCAATGCGTTGAACAGAAATGGCGCAAAGCCAAATGAGTAAAGCGTCATGCCCCCAAACAGAAATGCCGTCATCAACAAAGCCAAGACATCCATGGCCGCCTCCATCATCCGCGTCTGTCCGAAAGATAGATCAGCCCTGCCCCAAGTCAGGGGGCCGCGGCCGTCAGTTCGACCTCGACCAGAAACTCGGGGCGGGTGAAGCCAGACACGATGACCAGGGTCGAGGCGGGCAAGTCATCATTCGGCACCTCGGCCAGCCAGGCATCGCGCGCCGCCATGTAGGCCGTCATATGGGCCCTGTCAGTCACGAAAGCATTCAGGCGGATCGCGTTTTCGGGCGCCATGTCACCCTCGGCCAGGATCACCGTCAATGCCTTGAAAATAAGATCCGCCTGTCCGCGCGCATCCGGCGGTATGCTCTCATCTGGCGCAATTCCCAACTGGCCAGACGTCACCAGAAACCGCCAGTCGGCGGGCACGCCCACACCATGGGCATATCTGGCAAAGGGCGGTCGAATCGAAGGGGCAGTCAGGATCTTGCGCATGGTGAAGTGTCTTCCACGTCGGCTGGCACAGGCCACAATGGCATATCGCGGCTTTCCCTACCAACGCGCGAACAGGCGCCTAAAAACCGGGCAGCGCGATCAGGTTTTGCTGGTTTTGTTCGCAACTCATCGTAAGCTACCCCACAGAAATGGGCCGCCCGGTGGCACCCCACAGGCTCCACCGGCAGGCTACGCGCGAATGAGCGTATCTCGGGGGAGTATCTATGACCAAATTTTTGACCATCAGCCTTGCCACCTTGGCACTTGCCGGTCCCGCCATCGCGGATGGCCATGCAAAGAAGGTCGTCTTTGGCACAAACTGGTTGGCACAGGCAGAACATGGCGGTTTTTACCAATCCGTGGCTGACGGCACCTATGCGGAATGTGGCCTCGATGTCGAAATCGTCTCGGGCGGGCCCCAGGTGAACAACCGGCAACTGATGCTGGCGGGCAAGATCGACTTTCACATGGGCGGCGACATGCTCCAGGCCTTTCTGGCGGTGAAAGAAAACATTCCGGTCGTGGCTGTGGCCGCCATTTTCCAAAAGCATCCCCAAGTTATCGTGGCCCATCCCGGTGAAGCCGAAAGCTGGGAAGATCTCAAGGACCTGACCCTCCTGATCGGCGACAATGGCTACCAAAGCTATTACCAGTGGATGATCGCCGAACATGGCTTCACCGCCGAACAACGGGAACCCTACACGTTCAACCCCGGTCCCTTTCTGGCGGATAGCAAGAAAGGCATGCAGGGATACCTCAGCTCAGAGCCCTATCTGGTGGAAAAGGAAGGCGGGTTCAAACCCAACATCTTCTTGATCGCCGATAACGGATATTCCAGCTACGCCACAACGATTGAAACGATGGCCGACACCATCACCAACACGCCTGAGGCCGTAACCTGCTTTGTCGAAGGATCGATCAAAGGGTGGTACAGCTACCTTTACGGGGACAATGCCGCCGCGAACGAGGCCATCAAGGCCGCGAACCCCGAAATGACCGACGACAAGATCGCCTTTGCCATCGACAAGATGAAAACCGAAGGCATCGTCGAATCCGGTGATGCAGAAACCATGGGCATCGGCGTAATGACCGAAGAGAAAGTTGGCGATTTCTTCAACAAGATGGTCACAGCGGGTGTCATCGACGAAGGTATCGATTGGAAAGCGTCGTTCACCACCGATTATGTCGGGGAAGGCGTTGGCATGGACCTGAAACCCAGCAACTGACCCTTGCGCGTGACCGGTCGGGCGACCCTCGGGGTGCCCGGTCGCATCTGTTGGAGCCGTTCTACATGCAAGCCCCCCTCCCCCTAGGATCGCGTCCGCCTGTCTTGCGGATGTCAGCCGTGGACAAGGTGTTCGGGGCCGACATCGTGGCATTGAAAGGCATGCAACTAGACGTCAATCAAGGTGACTTCATATCTTTGCTCGGCCCGTCCGGCTGCGGCAAATCAACGGCCCTGCGCCTGATCGCGGGGCTGATGACGCCAACCACGGGGCGTATCGAATGGTCCGGCGGGACAGGGCAAGGGGACCTTGGCGTCGTCTTTCAGGAACCGACCCTGATGCCGTGGACCACCGTGGCCAAGAACGTGGCCCTGCCATTCCGCCTGCGCGGCAAATCAGGGGCCGAAGTGGCTGACGCCATCCGCAACGCCCTGGATCTGGTCGGATTGTCGGGGTTCGAAAATGCCTATCCGCGCGAACTATCGGGCGGCATGAAGATGCGCGTTTCCATCGCCCGCGCGTTGGTTACCAATCCGAGGCTGATCCTGATGGATGAACCCTTTGCCGCCTTGGACGAAATCACACGGTTCAAGCTGAACAACGATCTTCTGGACCTGAAAACCAAAACGGGCTGCACCGTGATCTTCGTCACCCACTCCGTTTTCGAAAGCGTGTTCCTCAGCGACCGTATCGTTGTGATGGCTGCCCGCCCGGGTCGCGTCATCCGTACGCTGGAAGTAGACGAACCCTATCCCCGGGCCGAGGCGTTCCGCACCACGCCCGAATATGCCGCCCATTGCCGCGCCGCCTCCGACGCGCTGCACGACGCCATGGGAATAGCGGCATGACCATCGCCAGCGACGCCCCGACCCCGACGATGGACAGCGAAGAACTCCGGCGCGCCCGCCTGGCCCGGATCCAACTGGTCGCCAAATGGACCCTCCCCGTGATCGTAATGGCGCTGACCCTGCTGGCCTGGCACCTCTATGTCACGATCAACGAGGTTCCGCATTACATCCTGCCAAGCCCAGCCATGGTGTTCCAAACGATGTTTACCGATTGGGGGCTGCTGTCAGCCGCGGCTTGGGTCACCACAAAATTGTCGCTTTATGCCCTGGCTTTGGCGGTGATCGGTGGCGTGGCCCTCGCCGTGCTTTTCACCCAATCGAAATGGGCGGAGATGTCGTTTTTCCCCTATGCCGTGATCCTGCAAGTGACGCCTGTCATCGCGGTGGCACCCCTGATCCAGATCTATGTCGACAGCGCCTTTGCCGCCGCGTTGATCTGTGCCTGGATCGTGGCCTTCTTCCCGATCCTGTCGAACACCACGATTGGCCTGAAAAGCGCAGACCATAACCTGCGCGACCTGTTCACGATCTATGGCGCCACACGCTGGCAACGGCTGATTTTCCTCGACATCCCCTCCGCCTTGCCTTTCTTCCTGGGTGGCCTGAAAATCGCAGGCGGGCTCGCCCTGATCGGCGCGGTTGTGGCAGAGTTTGTCATCGGCCGCTCGGGCACTGGCCTGGGTCTCGCTTCGACCCTGCTGGAGGCAAGCTACCGCTACAACTTTGCCCGGCTCTATGCCGCCCTTTTCCTGATCTCCGGCTTGGGTATCATGATTTTCGCGGCGACCTCCTTGATCTCGCACCTGTCGCTGCGCAAATGGCACGAGAGTGCGCTGAACAGGGAGAGTTGATGGAGTTTCGCGTTCTGCCCAGCGGCCCCGTGACCCTCCAAAACGTCCACATCCCCGCCTGCTTTCTGGATCAGCCCGGTGACCTGATCCGGACCGAGATTTCCCTGGCCGATGGCAAAATCGCCGCCCCGCAGGCGATTGCTGTCGATATGGGCGGGGCGATGGTTTTTCCGGCCTTTGTCGACATGCACACCCATCTGGATAAGGGGCATATCTGGCCGCGCTCCCCCAACCCGGACGGCACGTTCATGGGCGCGCTGACAACCGTGGGCCAGGATCGTGTGGCGCACTGGACAGCCGAAGATGTGCGTCGCCGGGCCGATTTCGCGCTGCGCTGCGCCTATGCCCACGGCACCCGCGCGATCCGCACCCATCTGGACAGCGTGCCGCCGCAAGATGACATCACCTGGCCCGCTTTTTCCGACCTGCGCGCCGAGTGGACAGGTCGGATCGATTTGCAAGGCGTCTGTCTGATCGGCTGCGAAAAGTTCTCCACCGATGGCGAGTTTCGCCACACCGCCGATCTGGTCACCGAACATCGCGGTGTCCTGGGTATGGTGACCTACCCGGTCGATGATCTGGCAGAGCGTCTCACCGGTTTTTTGACCATGGCCGCCGAACGCGGGCTGGATGCCGATTTCCACGTGGACGAAACCATGGATCCGTCCAGCGAAACTTTACGCGCGATAAGTTTGGCCGTGTTGGAGACGGGTTTTGCTGCACCCGTCACCGTGGGCCATTGCTGTTCCCTGTCCACGCAAGACGAGGCGCGGGCCATGGACACGTTGGATCTGGTCGCGAAAGCCGGATTGAGCGTGGTCTCCCTGCCCCTGTGCAACCTCTACCTGCAAGATCGCCACAGGGGCCGAACCCCGCGCAATCGCGGCATCACCCTGGTGCATGAAATGGCCGCACGCGGCATCCCCGTCAGCTTTGCCTCCGACAATACCCGCGATCCGTTCTACGCCTACGGCGATCTGGATATGCTGGAGGTGATGCGCCAGGCCACCCGGATTGGCCATCTGGACCATGCGGGCCACGACTGGCCCCGCGCCTTCACGACCCATCCCGCCGCGGCCTGTGGATTTTCGGCGCCCAGCCTTGCGGTCGGATCGCCGGCCGATCTGGTGATCTGCAAGGCGCGGAACTGGACCGAGCTGTTTTCCCGCCCGCAATCGGACCGGATCGTGCTGCGGGAGGGCCAATCGATTGACCGTACCCTGCCCGACTATGCCGAGCTTGACGACCTGATGGAGCCTGCATGACACCCAACATAGACGCCGCCAAAGCCGCCCTGTCGCACCTGGAGATTGACGACAATCCCACATCGCTCAAGGCCAAAAGCCGCGATTTCTTTTGGTATTCACCCGTTCTGAAGGCCCGGCTGGACCATTTGGTGGGCGATTTCGTCGTCTCGCCCAGGAGTGAGGCCGAGGTGATCGAGGTCCTGCGGGTCTGCTATGCCCATGACGTGCCGGTAACCACCCGGGGTGCGGGCACAGGCAATTACGGGCAGGCCATGCCACTGGCGGGCGGCTGCATCCTGCACCTCAAAAACATGGCCGCGGTGAAAGAGATCCATCCCGGCCGCGTCATCGTCGAACCCGGCTGCCTGCTGAAAGACCTCGACACCGCCTGCATCGCAGATTCGCAACAGGAAATCCGGATGTTCAGCAGCACCTGGGCCACGGCGACGATTGGCGGGTTCATTGCGGGCGGCTCTGGCGGGGTCGGATCCTGCACCTGGGGCTCGCTGCGGGATCTGGGGAACATCCTGCGCTTGCGGGTCGTGACGATGGAAGAGGAACCGCGCGTTCTGGAATTTACCGGCCAGGAACTGGCCCGGGTCAGCCACGCCTACGGCACGAACGGGATCATTACCGAGGTCGAGGTTCCACTGGCCCCCGCTTATGACTGGGTCCATCTGTTCGTGGCCACCGATGACTTTGCCGAGGCGGCTTTGTTCGCCCAGGATATCGCGAACGAAGACGGCATCCTAATCAAGCTGGCCACCGTGTTCGAGGCGCCCACGGCCCATGAATACTTTACGCGCGTAAAGCCCCATGTGACGGCAGAAACCAACCTCATTGGCCTGATGGTTGCACCCCATGCCATGGATGCCTTCCAAACCTTCCTGGCCCGGCGCCCGGGGTGCCGCCTGATCTACCGCTCGGATGATGAGAGCGGTTGGGACCGCTCCCCGGGCCTGGTTTTCGAATATGGCTGGAACCACACAACTTTACGCGCGCTAAAGGTTGATCCGTCGATCACGTATCTGCAGGTGCGATATGGCTTTCCCGATCACCTGGAGAAGATCGAACAGATCCGCGCGGCCTTTCCCGGGGAGTTGCTACAGCACCTGGAAGCCCTGCGCGAAAACGGGAAGGTCATGTTTGCAGGTCTGACACTGGTGAAATTCACCACCGAAGAACGCCTGGACGAGATCATTCGCCACCATGAGGATATCGGCGCCATGATCTTTAACCCGCACCGCTACACCTTGGAGGAAGGCGGGCGGCAAACGGTCGATGACCGGCAATTGGCCTTCAAGCGGGAGGCCGATCCGAAGGGGCTGTTGAATCCCGGCAAGATGATCGCCTGGGACGATCCGAACTGGGCCTTTGACCGGATGTATAGTTACCCCAATATCAAGGCCGCGGAATGACCGGCGGGCGGGGATTGGGGGCAGTCTGCCCCCCTTGCCCTGGCGGGCAAATCCCCCCGAGAGTATTTTTAACAATAAGAACGGGGCGGCGATGACGCGCGCCCTTGTCCTGTTTGCCCATCCCTGCCCCGAGAGTTTCTCGGCAGCTTTGCATGGTCAGGTGGTGTCTTCCCTGCAAGAGCGTGGCTGGGACGTGGACGATTGTGACCTGAACGCCGAGGGGTTCAACCCCGTCTTGTCAGAGGCGGAGCGGCGCGGCTACCACGACGCCCCGGCCAATTGTGAACCCGTGCAGGCTTACGCGGAGCGGGTCAAGGCGGCTCAGGCCCTGGTCATGGTCTTCCCGGTTTGGAATTTCGGCTATCCGGCGATCCTGAAGGGGTTTCTGAACCGGGTTTTTCTGCCCGGCGTCTCGTTCACATTGGTCGATGGCAAAGTGAAACCGAACCTGACCCATATCCGCAAGCTGGCCGCCGTCACCACCTATGGTGGGACGCGGATGCGGGCCGTGCTGGCGGGGGATCCACCGCGGCATTGCGTGAAGCGTGCCGTCTGGCATGTCTGTCGCCCGCGCAAGATGCGGTACCTCGCTCTTTATGACATGAACCGCGCCGATCAGACCCGGCGCACCCGCTTTCTGAGACAAGTAAAACGCGAAATGGAGGCATTTTGAATGCGCGCGCTGGTCATCTACTGTCATCCCAAACCCGACAGCTTTAACGCTGCGATCCTGGGGGTCGTGACCGACAAATTACGGGAGGCGGGGGCGGAGTACCGTATCAGGGACCTCTACCGCGACACGTTCGAGCCGGTGCTGAGCGCCTGCGAGTTGGACGGATATCTGGATTGCCCGGCCAACCTGGAACCGGTGGCCCGCGACGTCGAAGATGTGAAATGGGCCGACACGCTGGTCTTTGTCTACCCGACCTGGTGGTATGGATTGCCGGCGATGTTGAAAGGCTGGCTCGACCGGGTTTTACTGCCTGATGTGGCGTTCCTGATGCCCGATTGTGACCACAGCACCATTCGCCCCGGGTTAAAACATATCAAGGGAATGGCCGTTTTCACCACTTGTGGCGCCAGCTGGTGGCTGACCCAGATGGTGGGCGCGCCGGGCAAGCGGACCCTGTTTCGCGGCATCGGGTTTTTATGTGCCAAGCCACTGCGCACCGCCTTTGCGGCCCACTACCTGATGGACAGTTCCACCCCTGAAAGCCGGGCGCGCCATCTGGCCCGCGTCGGGGCGACCATGAGCCGCTTTACCGGATCGCGCAGCCGGCGGCGGCCCCGGGAAGCCACGGCATGATCCCGGTGCTGGACTGGACGGATCACGGGCGCGACCCGGCGCGATTTGCCACTGGTCTGGGTCGGGCCTGCCGCGATACCGGATTTTTCCTGCTGAACGGGCATGGGGTGGAGGATGACCTGATCGCGGCCGTCTTTGACCAGACGGACGCGTTCTTTGCCCAGCCCGTTGAGGCGAAGGCCAAACTGGACATTCGGGTTGGCGGGGCCAATCGCGGCTGGGTCGCGTTCGGGTCAGAGAACCTGGACGATACAAGCACGGGTCAAACCGACCAGAAGGAGGCGTTCAACATCGGGTTCGACCTGGCCACTGATGATCCGCGGATTGCTGCGGGCGAAGCGTTTCGCGCTGCCAATGTGTGGCCCGACCTGCCGGGTTTTCGGGCGACGATGCTGGCCTATTATGACGCGCTGCACCAGCTTGGCATGGCACTGCATCACCCGATTGCACGGGATCTTGGATTGGAGGGCGACCACTTCGACGGTGCGCTGGACCAACCCCTGGCCGTGCTGCGGTTGCTGCATTACCCGGCCAATCCAGATGCGGCGGGGATCGGGGCCGGAGCGCATACGGATTATGGCTCGCTCACGCTTTTGATGACGGATGGTGAGGCGGGGCTGCAGGTCAAACCACGCGGCGCGGACTGGACCGATGTGCCCCACGTTCCGGGTGCGTTCGTCGTCAATATCGGGGACTGCCTGATGCGGTGGACCAATGACATATATATCTCGACCCCGCACCGGGTCTTGCCGCCGCGACGCCGCCGCCGGTCTATCGCGTTCTTTTTGGACCCGAACCCGGATGCGGTGATCACAGCGCTGCCCGGCACGGGGGCGGCGCTTTATCCGCCGATCACGGGGGCGGATTACCTGCGGTCGCGGTTGGAGGCCACCTATACAGCCACGGCTGCGCCATGAACCGTCGCTTGGACTGGGCGGACTATCGCACCACGGAATATGCCCAGATCGACCCCATGCGCACCATCGCCATTCTCCCGACGGCGGCGGTTGAACAGCACGGGCCCCATCTGCCGGTGGGCACCGACACGATGATTGCCCAGGGCATGTTGGACCAGTTGCGTGCCACCTGCCCCGATGATCTGGATATCCGCATCCTGCCCATTCAATCCATCGGCAAATCGAACGAGCATATCCATGCGCCCGGCACCCTGACTCTGCCGGCGGAAACCGCCCTGGCGGCCTGGCTTGACATTGGGCTGTCGGTTGCACGTGCGGGGGTCCGCAAGATCGTGATTGTAAACAGCCATGGCGGCAACCTCGATCTGATCTCGATCCTGTCGCGGGAATTGCGGGTGCGGGCCGCGATGCTCGCCGTCAAATGCCAATGGGGCAGCTTCGGCCATCCTGCGAGCATGTATTCCGACCATGAACTGGCGTTCGGCATCCATGGGGGAGATGTTGAAACCTCGCTTATGCGCGCCTTCCGGCCCGACACTGTGGATATGGAACGGGCCGCTGATTTTCGCTCAACCGCCCAAGGAGCGGCCATTCCGCCGATCGGGCCGATTTCCTATGGTTGGGTCGCGTCCGACCTGAACCCTGCCGGGACGGTTGGCAATGCGGCGGCGGCCACGGCTGAGAAGGGCCAGGCCACCTGCGCCCACCAGGTTGCGGGCCTTGTGCGGCTTTTGAAACAGGTGGCCGGGCATAGCCTTGACGGCCTGGAGGCCACACAGCCCCGGCTTTGACACATCTTTCACCAAACCTTGCATGGCGCCGCACAAGATTGCGGGTGTAGCGTTCCTGAAAGAGAAAAAGGAATTCACCATGGCCCGCCTTCTTGCCGCTATCGCCTTGATTTTCACCGTAACCTGCGCAGCTGCACAGGATGATCCGGCCACCGAACCGCCCATGACACTGGAGCGGTTGGGCGAAATCCTCAAGGCGCTGGACCCCGAGACCGAGGCATTGGGCACCGCATTCCAATTGACGCTCAGCGACGTGCCGATTGTGATCGTGACGGATCCGGGCGCAGACCGGATGCGGGCGATGGTGCCCATCCGCGATGCCAGCGCCATGTCTGCGGACGAATTGCTGCGGGTCATGCAGGCCAATTTCGACACCGCCCTGGATGCCCGCTATGCCATTGCACAAGGGCGGCTTTGGGCCACGTTCATTCATCCGCTGTCACCGCTGGAAAAGAACCAGGTCATCTCTGGCATCGGGCAAACGGTGAACGTCGCAAAGACCTATGGCACGCTTTACACAGGCGGCGCCCTAAGCTTTGGCGGTGGCGATAGCGGCACGTTGCAACGCGAATTGATCGAAGAGCTGTTGGACAAGGGCCAGGATATCTGAGCACTACTCCCGGGCGCGCAGCACACCGGCCGGGCGCGTGGCCAATGGCCGCCAGGCAAAGGCCAGACCAGCCAGCAAGGTGACCATCACACCGCCCACGACGATCAGTAGGGCCGAAACGGGTTCGAACACATAGTCGGCATCCATGACAAAAGTCAGGACGGCCCAGCCACCCAAGGCCCCCGCCAGGATGGCAACCGATCCCGCTGCCAGCCCCAGCAAAGCGCTGCGCAAGGCAAAGTAACGCAACACCTGCCCACGCATCGCACCGACGGTTTTCAGCACCGCGGCCTCAAAAACCCGCGCCCGTTCGCCTGCAGCTGCGGCCCCGATCAGGACGATCACGCCGGTGATCAGCGTCGCGGCGGCACCATAGGTGATCGCCGCCGCCAGCCCGCCCAAAACCTCGCTCACCTGCGCGATGGCATCGCGGACCCGGATCGCGGTGATGTTGGGATAGGCCTTGGCCAGATCGCGCAGTATCGCGGTTTCGGCCTCCTCCTCGGCATAGATCGTGGCGATGTGGCTGTGGGGCGCGCCTTGCAAAGCGGCAGGGTTCATCGACAGGATGAACCCGATCCCAGCAGTGGAGAAATCAACCTCCCGAAAACTGGTGAGCGTACCGGTGATGTCGCGACCCAGGATGTTGATCGTCATCTCATCTCCAAGGGACAGGCCCATCTCCTCCGCTTCCTCGGCGGCAAAGCTGATCTGGGGCGGGCCGGTATAGTCTTCGGCCCACCATTCGCCAGCTGTGACCTTGGTCTGCTCGGTCGGTTTGGCGGAGTAAGTGACACCGCGGTCGCCGTTCAAAACCCAATGGTCCCCTGCGACGTCGCGCGCGGGCTGGCCGTTGATCTTGGTAATGATGCCCCGAAGCATGGGCGCGGTATCTACGCGGCTAACCCCATCGTCGCCGTTTAAACGGTCCAGAAAGCCCGGCAATTGCTGGCTTTGGATATCGACCATAAAGTAGCTGGGGGCGACCTTGGGCAGGTCATTGGCGATGGCGTTGCGCAGGTTCCAGTCGATCTGCCCAACGGAGGCCAAGACAGAGAGGCCCAGCCCCAGGGACAGCACGACCGACGTCGCCTCCCCGCCCGGGCCGCCGACAGCACCCAAAGCGAGGCGCAGCGCAGTGCGCCCGCGCACAAACTTTGCGCGCGCCAAACGGCGCGAGAGCGTGCGGATGCCCCATGACGCTGCGACCAGCAGGACCAGCGCCCCCAGAACGCCCGCCGCTGCGTAAAATGTCAGCATCGGCACTCCGGAAAAGAGCGCGGCCAACCCGACCAACAACGCAAGGATGACCCCGGTCACCACCAGGTAGACGGGTTGGGGAAGTGACCAGGCGCCCGCCGTGGCATCGCGGAACAAGGCTGCGGCGCGCACCTGTTCGGTTCGCGCCAAGGGCCAAAGGGTGAACAAAAGGGCTGTCAGCGCGCCATAGATCCCGGCTTCGACAAGTGGACCGGAATAGACCCCGACAGAGATCGGGACCGGTAACCGTGCCTCCAGCAAGGGGGCAAAGATGAGCGGTGCGATGGCCCCCAGGATCAGGCCCGCCACGATCCCGACCCCTGCCAAAACGCCGATCTGTATCAGGTAGGCGGCAAAGATCACCCGGCCTTCGGCACCCAGGGTTTTGAGCGTCGCGATCACGGCGATCTTGCCGTCGAGATAGGCGCGGACGGCGGCCGACACCCCGACCCCGCCCACGGCCAGGCCCGCCAGGCCGACCAGCACCAGGAAGGATCCCAATCGTTCGACAAACTGGGCCACACCAGGCGCCCCGTTGCGGCTGTCGCGCCAGCGCAGGCCGGTTTCCTGGAATTGCGCCTCGGCCTGTTGTTGCAGGGCAGCAAGATCTGTCCCCGCGGGGACAGCCATCCGGTATTTGGTCTCAAAGAGGGTGCCAGCCTCCAGAAGGCTGGAATTGGCCAGATCCTCGGTCCGCACGATGGTGCGCGGGCCAAGGGCAAAGCCATCGCCCGCGCGGTCGGGCTCATCCGTCAGTTCCGCCATCAGCACAAAATCTTGAGTGCCCAAGCGAAAGAGGTCACCGACGGCCAGGCCCATCCTGGCGATCAAGACCCTGTCCATGACCGCGCCAGGCAGATCATCCCGGCCCGCAAAGGCAACCTCCAGCGGCATGTCAGGCGCCAGCCCGACAGCGCCTTTCAAAGGATAGGCCGCGTCGACGCCTTTGACCTGGGTCAGACCGCGCTCGGCCTCCCCCCCTTTGTCGACCACGGCCATCGACCGAAAGTCGACGATTTCGGAGATCCCGGTGGAAATCTCTTCAAGGAATGCGCGTTCCGCGCTATCGGCGAAGCGATAGGTGAACCGCGCCACCGCGTCGCCGCCCAGCAGAACCGCACCTTCGCGCGACAGGCCCTCCTGCACGCTGACGCGCACGGTGCCGACGGCGGCGATGGCGGCAACACCCAAGGCAAGGCACGCCAGAAAAACGCGAAACCCGGCCAGGCCGCCGCGCAGCTCTCGCCGCGCGATGCGGGCCGCGACAGACAGGTTCATTCCGCCGCCTCGCGCAGGGCATCATCGCCCGAGATCCGACCATCGCTGAGGCGGATCACCCGGTCGCAGCGGGCGGCAAGCTCTGACGCATGGGTCACCAGAACCAGCGTCGCGCCGTGTTTGTCGCGCAATCCGAACAGCAATTCGATGATCGCCTCGCCATTGGCGCCGTCCAGATTGCCGGTTGGTTCATCCGCCAACAGGATATCGGGGCGCGGAGCCGCGGCGCGGGCCAAGGCGACGCGCTGCTGTTCACCGCCTGACATCTGCGCGGGGTAATGGTCCACCCGGTGGGCCAGGCCTACGGCCTGCAACTCTGCCTGGGCCCGGTCAAATGCATCGGTCGCACCGGCAAGTTCCAGCGGGGTTGCCACATTCTCCAACGCAGTCATCGTGGGGATCAGGTGGAAAGATTGAAAGACGACGCCCATATGTTGCCGGCGAAAGCGGGCCAGGGCATCTTCGTTCATACCGGACAGATCAAACCCCAATCCCGTGATCGTGCCGCCCGTGGCGCGCTCCAGCCCGCCCATCAGCATCAGGAGAGATGACTTGCCACTGCCCGACGGACCGATCAGCCCCAAGGTTTCGCCCTTTGCAACATCCAGCGAGATGCCGTGCAGGATCTCGACCCGGCCTGCATTGCCATCAAGGGCCAGGGTGACATCGTTGAGCGAAAGAACAGGTTCGACCATAACACGGCTCCAAGGATGGGTTGCTGCCTTGCGATATGGGGCCCGCCGGGGGCGCAACAAGGTCGCCGCCGGGATGATCCTGATGACCACTGCCGTCACCGCGCAGGCAGAGACGCTGACGATTGCCGCCTTGGGCGACAGCCTGACCCAAGGTTATGGCCTGCCCGCCGAACAGGGCTTTGTGCCGCAATTGCAAAACTGGCTGGTGGAGCGCGGCCATGATGTGGTGATCATCAACGCCGGCGTGTCGGGCGACACCACGGCCGGTGGGTTGAACCGGGTCGAGTGGACCCTGGCCGACGGCGTGGATGGGATGATTTTAGCCCTTGGTGGCAATGACTTACTGCGTGGCATCCCGCCCGAGGCCAGCCGCAGCAACCTGGACAATATCCTGAAAGCGGCGACTGCCCAGGATATCGATGTAATGCTGGTGGGCCTGCCGGCACCGGGCAATTACGGGCCGGACTACAAGGCGGCGTTCGACAGCATGTATCCGGAACTGGCCGCCACCTACGATGCGCTGCATTTTAAAGACTTTCTGGCGGGTTTGAGCGTCTTGCCAAACCGCGCCACCACGCTGCGCAAATACATGCAATCCGATGGCATTCACCCCAATGCGGAGGGTGTCGCGCTGATCGTCGATGCGATGGGACCCACAGTGGAACAATTGCTGGACCGCGCCGCGGGGAGTTGACGCCTCCCGCGCCCCGGCACAGAACAGTCTGGGCGAGGAGGGACAGATGGACCTGATATCGAAACTTGCGCGGGCTTTGGGGCCTGCCCATGTGCTGACCGGCGATGACACGGCGAAATATGCCAGCGACTGGACCGGCACCTATGTGGGGGCACCGCTTGCCGTCATCCGCCCGGCCAATACGGGCGAGGTGAGCGCAGCCGTCAAAATGGCCGCCGAGGCAGGGGTCCAGATTGTACCGATTTCGGGCAATACAAGCTTGGCCGGTGGCACTCACGGGCCCGGCGCGCTGATGATTTCCATGGAGCGTATGAACCGCATTACCGAGATCCGGCCCGCCGCCCGGATCGCCATTGTCGAGGCTGGAGTTGTGCTGAGCCAGTTGCACGATGCCACCGCGGAGCATGATCTGTCGTTCCCCCTGACTTTTGGCGCGCGCGGATCGGCCATGATCGGTGGCGCGCTAAGCACCAATGCGGGGGGCTCGAATGTGCTGCGCTATGGCAATACGCGGAGCTTGTGTCTGGGATTGGAGGTCGTTCTGCCCTCTGGCGAGGTGCTAAACCTGATGAGCGCGTTGCATAAGGACAATTCCGGTTATGACCTAAAGGATCTGTTCATCGGCGCCGAGGGCACGTTGGGTCTGATCACCGGGGCAGTCCTGAAGCTGGTGCCACAGCCGCAAGCCTATGCGACCGCCATGGTCGCCACGCCGTGCCTGGACGCCGCGCTGACCCTGCTGAACCAGTTGCAGCAGGCCACGGGCGGCGCAGTCGAAGCCTTTGAATACATGCCGGGCGAATACATGGATGCGACCCTTGCCATGTTCCCCGAGATGCGGGCGCCCTTTGACACACGGCATGACGTCAACATTCTGGTTGAGGTTGGCGCAACGGCCGCGCGCGACGCGGTGCCTGATGGGACCGGCGCTGTGCCGATCGTCACCCTTCTGGAGCAGCTGCTGTCGGGTTTGTTTGAGGATGGTGCGGTTTTGGACGCCACGGTCGCGCAATCCGATCTTCAGCGAAAGCAGATGTGGGCCCGCCGCGAGGCCGCGGCCGAGGTCTCGCTCGGGCACGGGCCTGTCGTCAATAACGACATCGCCGTGCCATTGGACAAGGTTGCCACGTTCCTTGACCTCGCCAAAACGCGTCTGGCCCCTGTGGCCCCTGATGCCACCATTCTGACCGTGTCGCACCTGGGCGACGGCAACGTGCATTACACAGTGCGCCCCAAGGATCCTCAGCCCGAGGTGATAAATGGCATCATGGAAACTGTTGAGGATATCGTCTTGTCGCTGGGCGGCAGCTTTTCGGCGGAGCACGGGATTGGCCTGGCCAAAAAACCATCCATGGACCGGCGCAAAGACCCAGTCGCATTGGCGGTGATGCGATCGATCAAAGCGGCACTTGATCCGGACAATCGGATGAACCCGGGAAAGGTTCTGCCCTGATTGAGCCGTTAGTGCTGATTGAGGATGCGGGAGCTTCCGGCGGGAGTATTCTTAACAATAAGAAAGGCGGAGAGGCTAAGCCGCGCGCCAGTCGAAAAAGCCCGTAGGCGCACGGCTGAGGAGCCGTTGACCCAAGTCATGGCCCAACGCGGCGGCGTCTGCGATCGGGGCCGCGCCATCATCCTTTAGACTTTCGCTGCCATCGGGGCGCAAAACCTCGCCGCGCAGATGGATCGAGGTATCGGTAAGTTCCGCCAGCCCGGCGATGGGCGTTTCGCAGGAGCCGTCGAGCGCGGCAAGAAATGCGCGTTCCGCCGCCAACCTGTGACCGGTGGCCGTGTGGTGGATCGGCTCCAGCAGCGCGCTTGTGTTGGTGTCGTCGCTGCGCTGTTCGATCCCGATGGCGCCTTGGGCGACGGCGGGTAGGATATCGGATGTTTCAATGGGCTGGCGGCGCACCTCGACCATGTTCAGGCGGTTCAGCCCGGCGCAGGCCAGGAAGGTGGCCATCGCCACGCCGTCTTTCAACTTTTGCAGGCGCGTCTGAACATTGCCGCGAAACTCCACCACCCGAAGATCCGGCCTGCGGACCAAAAGCTGCGCCCGACGGCGCAGGGATGACGTGCCGACCACTGCACCCTCTGGCAGATCGCCAAAGGCCGCGCCATCCAGCGTCACAAAGGCATCGCGCACGTCTTCGCGCGGCAAGGCACAGCTTAGCACCAGGCCATCCGGCTGCAGCGTCGGCATGTCCTTCATGGAATGGACAGCGATGTCGATGGCACCACTCAGCAGGTCGTCTTCGATTTCGCGCGTGAACAGCCCCTTGCCGCCGATCTCCTTCAATGGACGGTCCAAAACCTTGTCGCCCGTGGTCTTGATCACCACGATTTCAAAGGCATTCTGCGGCAAATCATGCGCAGCCATCAGGCGTGCCCGCGTCTCATGGGCCTGCGCCAGCGCAAGTGGAGAGCCGCGTGTCCCTATTTTCAGGGGCTTAGCGGGAGAAGGCAAATTCACTGTCATAAAACGTGTCTAAATGCGTCAACCTAAACTGACAACTGCTTCTGTCTTGACTTCGTGACGCATTCATCGGACCCAAGATAGGATCAAAGGAGAACGCGATGGCCCCGACCAAGACCCTGCTGCGCGCATTGGCGGGGGAAATCCTGCCCACCCCGCCCATTTGGATGATGCGTCAGGCGGGTCGCTACCTGCCCGAATACCGAGCCACGCGCGCGCAGGCCGGGGATTTTCTGTCGCTGTGCTATACTCCCGACTTGGCCGCGGAGGTCACATTGCAGCCGATCCGACGCTATGGATTTGATGCAGCGATCCTGTTCGCCGATATCCTTTTGATCCCCCAGGCCCTGGGGGCGGATCTTTGGTTTGTTACAGGCGAAGGCCCGCGATTGTCGACCATCCAATCCGCCGGGGATTTCGCCAAGTTGAAAGGCGGTGCCGATATCCACGATCATCTGGGTCCCATCTATGAAACGGTCCGGATCCTGGCGCAGGAACTCCCCAAAGAAACCGCATTGATAGGCTTTGCCGGGGCGCCCTGGACAGTCGCAACGTATATGATCGCGGGACAGGGCACGCCGGACCAGGCCCCCGCCCATACCTTGATGACCGAGCATCCGGATGTATTCGACGCGTTGATTGATCTGCTGACAGAGGCCACGATCGAATACCTCTCTGCCCAGATCACGGCGGGCGCCGAGACGGTCAAACTGTTCGACAGTTGGGCAGGATCCCTGAAAGGCGATGCGTTCACCCGCCATGCCTTGGCCCCGGCCAAACGCATCATCGGGGAGCTCAAATCGCGCCACCCGGATGTCCCGATCATCGCCTTCC
Organism: Actibacterium sp. 188UL27-1; assembly: GCF_016901225.1. Classification (GTDB taxonomy): domain Bacteria; phylum Pseudomonadota; class Alphaproteobacteria; order Rhodobacterales; family Rhodobacteraceae; genus 188UL27-1. The sequence goes on from NZ_JAFEUL010000017.1 coordinate 41,748, forward strand.
CACGAGAGGCAGGCGATGGCTATATCGGTTTCGCCAGAGCAACGGGGGCGGATTGCGTCGCAATCGACAATTCCGTCTCAGCAACCTGGGCTGCGAAACATGTGCAATCGGATGGCTGCGTGCAGGGAAACCTGGCGTCAAGCCACATGGTGACAGGCGGGCAGGCCCTGGTGGATGAGACACGCGCCATCGTCCAGGCGTTTCAAGGCGGTCCGCATATTTTCAACCTTGGCCACGGGATCACCCCGGACGCTGATCCCGACAATGTGGCACTGATGATTGAAACGGTCCGCGCCACCGAAACCGTCTGACGACCCGACGAAACGGTGAAATCTGTGCCACGCTCGACGACCGCGTGCGGACGCAACAGCCTCAAGGGGCGCGCGGGGGACGCACGCGCCCCTTAGGAATTTAGTCGCGTCGATATCAGAATATGGGCCAAGGCAAGTGCCGCGACCGCGCCGCCCGCAATCCCCAAGGCAGCAAGACCGAACCGGTCTAATACAGCGCCGCCCAGGGAAGACCCCAGGGCCGCGCCCACATAAATCGCCGCCGCGTTCAGGGCCAGTACAACACCTGCGCTTTGAGGCTCCATCGCGATCAGCCGCACCTGCTGACCCGCCATGAAGGACCAGCCAAAGACCGACCAGACCATGATCAACCCTACCAATCCGATCGGCGCCAACGGCAAGAGGGAAAAGACCGGCATGATCACGATCTGCAAACCGGCCAACCCGATCAACGTGCAAACGGGGCCGACCCGATCAGCCAGAACACCGCCCAGCAGATTGCCAATCACCGCGCCACAGCCAAAGACGACCAAGGCTAACGCGATCCCGTTGCGACCAAACCCCATGGTCTCCTCCAACAGGGGGGCCATGTAAGTGTAGATCACGTAAACCGAGCCCAGAAAGCTTGTCGTGAACAAAACCGCAAGCAGGACGGGGCCATTACCAAGGATACTGCGCAGATCGCTCAGGCTCACCGGTTGAAACTTCAAGCCAGCAGGCACCCGGGTCCAGATCAGCCAGATACACGGTACGGCGAGGGCTGCGACGATGCCAAATGCAAGGCGCCAACCGAACGTATAGGCGATGTAGCTGCCCACAGGCACGCCAACGACCTGCGCCAGCGTCAAACCGAAAAAGACCGCCGCCAGCGACCGGGCGCGGCGGTCCGGGGGGCTCAACGCCGCAGCCGTTGCGGCGGCGATGGGCGTAAAAAGCCCGGCCCCCGCCGCGGCCAGCACACGCGCTGCCAGCAACACGGTGGGGTTTGGCGCAACGGCAGACATCAGGCAAGCTACAGCGAACAATCCCAAACCTGCGGCCATCACCCGCCGCCGTCCGATCCGCCCCGTTCCCGCTACCAACAACGGAGAACTGATTGCATAGGCGATGGCATAGACGGTCATGACCCAACCCGCGCCTGAGGTCGACATCCCGAAACTTGTCGATATCGGTGTCAGCAGCCCGACGACGACAAATGCACCCATTCCGATTACGAAGTTGGAAGCCGACAGGATCGACACCAGGCTTGAGGCATGGATCGCCTCGGCCGGTTGCGCCTCCATCAGGGCGCGCCCATCACCCGGGCGCGGCTCATATCCATTTCGCCAAAGGGGGCAAGCTCATCAGCACTGCGTTGGCATCATGCCCGGTCTCAAGGCCAAATTTGGTGCCACGGTCATAAACAAGGTTGTACTCGGCATACAAACCGCGATGCACCAGTTGTGCGTCCTTGTCCGCATCGGTCCATGGCGTATCGCGCCAGTTTTCCGTGATCGGGACAAAGGCCGGCAAAAAGGCGCGTCCCACATCCTGGGTAAAGGCAAAATCAGCCTCCCAGTCACCGGTGTTCAGATCGTCATAGAAGATGCCACCAACCCCGCGGGCCCGATTGCGGTGCGGGATGAAGAAATATTCGTCTGCCCACGCCTTGAACCGATCATAATAGGCGTCGTCGTGGCGGTCGCAGTGATCTTTCAACACGGCATGGAACGCCTCTGTATCCGCCGCCCGTTCAAGGCAGGGGTTCAGGTCGGACCCGCCTCCAAACCACCAGGCCTGGGGCGTCCAGAACATCCGAGTGTTCATGTGGACGGCGGGGGTATGCGGGTTTTGCATATGCGCCACAAGGCTGATCCCCGATGCCCAAAAGCGTGGATCACTGTCCATCCCTGGCACGCCGCGCGCAGCCATCGCTTTTTGCGCGCGCTCTCCCAATGTGCCGTGCACGGTCGAGACATTCACACCGACCTTCTCGAACACGCGGCCCCCGCGCATCACATTCATCAAACCGCCGCCTGCATCAGATCCATCGTCGGATTGGCGTTTCGTCTCACTCACCTCAAACCGTCCAGGCGACAACCCGGCAAAGGGGCCGGTTGCCTGACTGTCCTCAAGCGCCTCAAACGCGGCAACGATCTCATCCCGCAATGATCGGAACCAGGCCGCGGCTTGCATCTTACGATTGTCAAACTGTTCGGTCACACCGGTGTCCTCCTGCTGTTACACTGGGTCGTAATCGCTTTTGCCGCGCGGTTGAATCGAAATCGCTGGCCCTTCTTTAGATATCAACCTGATCGCGTTAGAGATATGACATGAGAAACTGGATTTTAGGTGGTTTTCTGATGGTCCTTGCGGCCTGTGGCACACCGCAAGAGCAATGCATCCGCCGGGAAACACGGGAATTGCGGATCGTGAACAGCCTGATCGCGGAAGTGCAGGGCAACCTCACGCGCGGTTATGCGATCACGAGGGAAGCCTTTGAGGTGCCCGTCTATCGGGTCTGTTCCGTCTACAAAGACAAATCCGGCCGGGTCAGGCAGGATTTCTGCTGGACGCGGGAAACGCAGTACCGCACCAAGCGGGTCGCCTTCGATCCTGCAGCCGAACGCCGCAAGCTCAGCGGCCTGCAAAACCGGAAACATAACCTGACACGAATCGCGACCCGCGCCGTGGCGCAATGCAAAGCGCAGTTTCCTGAAGACTGATATCAGCGACCGGTCCTGGCCGGGTTCAAATCAACCCGGCCCGAACGTGCTGCATTCTGATCCACGGGCAGCCAGCCTTTGACAGGCGCGATTGGCCTGGTCCTGGCTCATCCCCACGAAATTCGCTTCAAAACCGCCCTTTTGCTGAACGATCTTGCGCAAGGCGCCGTCCAGGGATTGTGTTTCCTTGAGAGCGGTGGTCAGCAAAGCCCGTTCTGCCGAATGGCGCGATGGATATTTGCCCATGCTCACGCCCCAATGGCGCCCGCCTGAGGTTGAAACCCGCGTGACCACCACCGGCTCCTTTAGCCGTGCGGCAGCCACCAAGGCAGTTTTGGGACGCGGCAGTGGTTTAACCTTAGGGCCGCGCTGGGTGGCCTGAGCCAGCAGGGGCGCCGTGGCCGGTTGCTGGGCACGGCTGACCTGTGGCGCAAAGGTGGATGGGCCCTCCTCTTCCGTTGCGGCAAGCGCCTCCGCCACGGCCTTGTCCGTATCTGGCCGGGCCACCGCCACGGCGACCGGGTCCTCAACCGCCGGTTTTGGCTCTTCCGTCTGTGCGGCCAAAGGTTTGGCATCCGCCTGCAGGGGTTCTGCCGCTGCCTGGGCCACAATCTGATTGATCTCCTGCTGCATGGCCAAAAGCACCGGATCCTCTGCCCGCGGTTTCGGCCTGCGATGAGGGATCATCGACCGTTTTGGTGCGCGAACGATACGCAGCGTTTTTCCAACTGCTCGCGGCAGGCCGTTGACAGGCCCGGCATCATCGGCCGTGCGTGCCACTAAAACTGGTTCAGTCTCAACCGGTTGACGATTGTACCTAGGCAATGCCGGTTTGCGGACGGCGACCCGGGACGGCGCTCGACGGAAACCCAAATCCATCAACTCCGCAACCTTGGCGTTGCGCGTGGCAGTCGAGCGCCCTCCGAAAACAGTGGTGATAATCCGCTCGCGCCCCCGCTCGGCAGAAGCGACAAGGTTGAAACCTGCGGCACGGGTATATCCGGTCTTGATCCCGTCCGCGCCTTTGTAATTGCTCAGGAAACGGCGATTGGTGTTGGGCACGTTGCGGACCCCTGCATGGGTCGAAAGACGCGAGAACAGATTGTAGTATTTGGGATAGTCATAGAAAAGCCGCCGACCCATGATTGTCATGTCGCGGGCAGTCGACAAATGACCAGCCTCCGTGAGGCCATGGGCGTTCTTGAAAGTCGTCCGCGTCATGCCCAGCGCCTTGGCCGTGCGATTCATCCGCCGGGCAAACGCCGCCTCGGACCCGGAAATCCCTTCGGCGATGGCCGTAGCCGCGTCATTGCCGGATTTAACGGCCGCCGCCCGCACCAAATATCGCAACGATATGCGCTGGCCCGATTTCAAACCCAGCTTCGATGGCGGCTCTGACGCCGCTTTCTTTGAGACCTTGATCTTGGTATCCATGCTGATCTCGCCCAGCCGCACCGCCTCGAACGCCACGTAAAGCGTCATCATTTTGGTCAGCGAAGCCGGATGTAATCGCGTATCGGCATTGCGCGAATGCAAAACCTCGCCCGACCGCGCATCCATGACCATCGCGGCATAGGGCGCAGCGCCCGCTCGCAAGCTGATTGCGAAAAGCGTGAGCATACACAAGCTATAGAGGAGGGCGACACGGCCCCACTGTCCCAACGTTGTCACGTCGTTCTGCCTTTTTTCTGCCTCAAGCCGCCCGTGATCTGATGTCTGGGTCGGCGGTATTATTTATTTGTGCTCAAGCTAGCACAGAAAGCCATTACCGAAAACTGTGTTTGGTCAAAGGCTTTGGTGTAGGCTTTAAAGCAACACCTCAAAATCTGGACGCAACCAACCACAGCTAAACAAGATAGGTCCATGTCAAGACCCATAACCAGCAAACGTTTCTGATTAGACAACAGTTTTAGACAAAAGTTGATGATGCGGGATCAGCGTAAATCCGCAAGCAGGTCTGGCAGCGATCCCAAATCGGGGACCTCGCAAAACCGGGGATGGCCAAGCGGCGGTTCGGCGTGATCCAAGGCCCATGTCAGGCCAAAGGGAACATGCACACCCCAGGCACCAGCCTCGATCGCGGGGCGGACGTCGGATTTCAGCGAGTTCCCTACCATCATAGACCTGGCTGGTCCGTCCCCGTGGAAAGAAAAGATACTGCTATAGGTTTGCGACATCTTTTCGGAGACGATCTCCACCCCGTCGAACAGATCGCCCAGGCCGGATTGGGCGAGTTTGCGTTCTTGATCCAGCAGATCGCCCTTGGTGATGAGCAAAACCATGTGGTCCGCCTTTGCCGCCTCAACCGCTTCCCTGGCATGGGGCAGCAAGTCGATGGGATGTTCCAGCATGTCATGGCCAATCGCAAGGATCTCCTGCAGAACCGATGACGGGATACGCGCCTCCGTCAATTCAATCGCGCTCTCGATCATTGACAGCAGAAACCCTTTGATCCCGTAGCCGTAGCGCCCAAGGTTGCGGCCTTCGACTTCCAGCAGATGCGCATCCAGCACCGCGGGATCCGCGTAATCGGCCAGCAATGATACGAATCGTTCTTGCGTCAGCTTGAAAAACCGTTCGTTGTGCCAGAGCGTGTCATCCGCATCGAATGCAATTGTAGTTAGTTTTCCGGGCATTGCAGGTCACTCATGGCAGTTGGGTATCGACAAGCCCTTTTCACAAGGGACCGCTCGCTTATATATAGGGGCCTGAACAGCGACCATCCCTTACGCTATGGATACAGCCGTGACCAAGTTTGCGCCTTTGAACATGTCAGATGACGATGCAGGCCAGAACGATGGCGATGCGGACCTGCTGCTAAAGACCAAGCCGAAGACCCAGAAACCACCTTTGTACAAGGTGCTTTTGCTTAACGACGATTACACTCCGATGGAATTCGTCGTTCACGTGCTGGAGCGGTTCTTTGGGTTGAGCCATGCGCAATCGTTCGAATTGATGCTGGTCGTCCACAAAAAAGGGCTGGCCGTGGTCGGTGTGTTCAGCCACGAAGTAGCGGAGACGAAGGTCGCGCAGGTCATGGATTTTGCCCGTCGTCACCAACATCCATTGCAATGCACGATGGAAAAGGAATAACCCATTTCGCTTGACCACCGTGTAGCCCTGGCGATTGATGCTGGGGCTTTTGATTTGCCCACCGGTCATGTCCTGGCAATCGGTGCCCGGTCGCAGACCAACCTGTCATTTGCCCCGGACGCTACCATCGTTGCCGGGTTTAAACCGGATTTTGCAGCTTGGTCAGCACGGGGGCGTGACACCTTGGCCACGATCAAGGGGCCAGCTGATGGCGCCATCGTCTTCCTGCCCCGGGCCAAGGCACAAGCACGCGATTGGATCGCACGCGCCCTTGCCCTCGGCGGCCCGGTGATCATCGATGGCGACAAGACAGATGGTATAGACAGCATATTAAAGGCCGTACGCGCCGTGACCGCCACCAGTGCCCCTTTTGCCAAGGCCCATGGTAAGGTGTTTCGGATCGAACCAACCGATGCGCTCGCCCACTGGATACAACCAGATCTTGTTCAGACCGGTGATTGGATGACGGCGCCTGGCGCGTTTTCGGCTGATGGCCCCGACCCGGCCTCCACCGCATTGGCCGACGCCATGCCCGACCTTGCGGGCCGCATTGCCGATCTGGGGGCCGCGTGGGGATATCTTTCCGCGCGGGTGCTGGCCAGTCCCAAGGTCACCGAGTGTGACCTGATCGAAGCCGACCATGGCGCGTTGCACGCCGCGCGTGCCAATGTCACCGATATCCGCGCGGCCTTTCATTGGGCAGACGCGCTGGCATGGCAGGCCGACCCCTACGCGCATATTATCAGCAACCCTCCCTTTCATACAGACCGGCGCGCTGATCCCAGCCTGGGCACAGCGTTCATTACCGCGTCGGCCCGCCTTTTGACCCCTTCCGGCACCTTGTGGCTAGTCGCCAACCGGCACTTGCCGTATGAAAGAGCCTTGAAAGAGGCATTCGCCGAGGTAACGGAACTGCCCGGCCCGCCCGCCTTCAAACTGATCCGCGCCAGAAAACCGGTGCGGAGACGGAGATAAAAACATGTCATTTTCGATCAGCGGCAAGGTCGCCATCGTCACCGGTGCCGCAAACGGGGTGGGCCTGGCCATAGCGCGCCATTTCATTGACGCAGGCGCTTTGGTCATGTTCGCCGATATGGATGACGAACGGTTGTCAAAGGAAGTCGAAGGCCTCGGCGATAATGCGCGCCACTTTGCAGGGGATCTTCGGCAAAAACTGACCATCGCCAATCTTCTATCGGCCACACTCGACAGTTTTGAGCGGGTGGACATCCTGATCAATGCCAGCCGTCAAATGGTCGCGTCGGACCCGTTGAACCCGGACGACGACGCTATCGAAATGCTGTTGGAACAGAACCTGATGACCTCCCTCCGGCTCAGCCAACTGGTGGCCAAACGCATGATCAAGCAGGCAGACGATGCCGCGGATGACAACGAACCGGTCGGCGCCATCGTCAATCTCTCCTCCATCGCGGCGCGGCGGACCCATCCAGCACTGATGGGCTATTCGGTCAGCACCGCAGCACTTGATCAAATGACCCGCAGTTTTGCCGTGGCCCTGGCACCGCACAGGATCCGCGTTAATGCCGTGGCCTTTGGATCCGTCTTATCGGCATCTCTCAAGGGCGCGTTGAAGGACAATTCCGATTACCGGGACGATATCAAAGAGCATACGCCAATGAATCGCATCGCCAAACCAAGCGAAGTTGCGGAGGCGGTGCAGTTCATGGCCTGCGACGGGGCAGGATTTGTCACGGGCCAGATCATGACGGTCGATGGCGGTCGGACCCTGCTGGATCCCGTGACCGCTCCGGCCCACTGATCCATGACTGATGTCCTTGTCATTGGCGCCGGCATCAACGGCCTTAGCACTGCGTATTGGCTGACCAAATCGGGATTGAGCGTCACCGTGGTGGAACGGGGTCGCGTGCCCTGCCCCACGGCCAGCTCCAGCGACCATCATAGATTGATCAGGCCGCTTTACGGGGACGCGCGCGGGTACACCGCCCGTATACCCGCAGCCTATGAAGCGTGGCGCGCGATGTGGTCAGATCTGGGGCCCGAGGCGCGATATTACGCCGAAACAGGGATGCTAGCCCTTTGCCAGGAACGCGGGGACTACACTGACCAATCCCGCGCAACGATGGACGCGTTGGGTCAGCCCTATGAACAGATCGACAGCACAGCCGCTTTGGACAAACGGTTCCCGTTTCTTGAACCCTCGAACGTGGCCTATGGCCTGCTATCGGAGGGTGGCGCGCTGATGGCCGATGTGATCCTGACGGATCTGGCCGCATGGCTGCGCAGGCAAGGGGTGAGCATTCTGGAAATGTCGCCCGTGACCCAGGTCGATCCGGTCAAGGCAACCGCGACGTTGACCTCGGGTGAGGTCCTCTCTGCCGGGCAGATCATTGTGGCCGCGGGTATCGGCCTGCCGCACCTGACCCCCTGGTTAGAGGTGCCATTGCTCTTTCGCAGGACCGTCATCCTTTATGCCCAGCCGCCAAAGGATCTGACAGAGATCTGGGCGAATGCGCCAAGCTGGACCCATTTGGGCGGCACGGACAACGATTTATGGGGCATGCCGCCACTGCGGGGGCTGCCCATGAAGCTGGGCGACGGATCCATGGGGCGGGAAGACCCCGACGACAGCGACCGCACCATGACACGGGATGAAATGCAGCATATGCGGGCCGGCTATGCGGCACGCTTCCGTCGCGCCGAAGACTTTCAGATCTGCTGGGGTCAGGCCAACTACTGGACGAAGGCCCCGGGCGCGGCTTTTGTCATGGTCCGTCAAGACCGGGCGGTCGCGCTCTCCGCCTGTTCCGGCCATGGTTTCAAGTTCGGTGCCCTGACCGGGCGCGACGCGTCGGACGCCATAACCGGCCAAGCGCCCGTTGCCGACATCGCGCACCGCATGGCGGGGCGTTAAATCGCGGTTCGCACATCATCCTGCAACGGCCCTTCGCCAACCAAAACCGCGTCCGATACGTTGCCCCATTATTCGCCTAAAAGTGGACGTTTCACGGTGAGCCCCAGATGAGAAAATTCACATGATTGCCGCCAAGTAAGTCGTCATCATGTGTCCGGAAATATCCCCGCCGGAGGCACATGATCTAAGGTCATGCCGCTATATTTTAGTGCCTCCGGCGGGGATATTTCCGGACACATGATGACGACTTTGTGGGCAACTGGAGATATGGCAGCGATTTATCTATTCTGCAGCCACATCTTTCAGATTTAGTGCAGCATTCAAAAGCTGACGGGTATAGTCCGATTGGGGCGCGTTGAAAATCTGATCGACCGAGCCCGTTTCAACGATATCGCCTTGCTTCATCACGATGACCTTATGGCTGAGCGCGCGTACAACGCGAAGGTCATGGCTAATGAAAAGATAAGCCAAATCGTACCGGGCCTGCAGCTCGCGCAAAAGTTCGACGATCTGCACCTGCACCGTCATGTCGAGAGCAGATGTCGGCTCGTCGAGAACCACCAGCTTTGGGCGAAGGATCATCGCACGCGCGATCGCGATGCGCTGGCGTTGACCACCAGAAAATTCATGGGGATAGCGCGCCATCATTCCGGGCTGCAAACCAACCTCGGTCAGGATTTCCGCAACCATCTCCCGTCGGTTGCGGCCGGGTTCGACCCCATGCACCGTCAATCCCTCGGCCACGATCTGCTCCACCGTCATCCGCGGGCTCAGCGAACCATAGGGATCCTGAAACACGATCTGCATATCACGGCGCAGGTTGCGCAACATGCCCGGATTCCAGCCCTGGATATTCTTGCCGCCGTAACGGATCGCCCCCTCGCTTGAGATCAGGCGCATGATCGCCAGGGCCAGCGTTGTCTTGCCTGACCCGCTTTCTCCGACGATGCCAAGGGTTTCGCCGGGGCGCACGCTCAGGCTCGCCGCGTTGACGGCTTTCACATGGCCAACGGTACGGCGCAGCAGGCCACGCTGGATCGGAAACCAGATCCGTAGATTATCGGTTTCAATCATTGGCTCACCGGTTTCGGGCAGGGGATCGGCACGCCCTTTTGGTTCCGCGCCAAGCAACTTTTGCGTATAGGGATGCTGGGGGGCATCAAAGATCTCGGCCGTTGGGCCGGTCTCCACAATCTCGCCGCCTTGCATCACACACACCCTATCGGCAATCCTACGAACGATACCCAGATCGTGGGTGATGAACAAAAGGCTCATCCCCTCCGATGCCTTCAACTCTGCCAGCAGGTCGAGAATCTGCGCCTGAATGGTCACATCCAATGCGGTGGTCGGTTCATCTGCGATCAGCAGGTCCGGCCCGTTTGCCAGGGCCATGGCGATCATCACCCGCTGGCGCTGCCCGCCCGATAGCTGATGCGGATAGGCACCCAACCGCGTTTCAGGGTCGCGGATGCCCACCTTGGTCAGCAGATCCAGGATCCTGTCCCGCGCAGCCTCTCCCTGAAGCCCTTGGTGGAGCGACAGGCTTTCGGTCAACTGCTTTTCCAGCGTATGGAGCGGATTGAGAGAGGTCATCGGCTCCTGAAAGATAAAGCTGATATCGTTGCCGCGGACACGCCGTAACTCTGCCTCGGACGCGCCGACCATCTGCGCTCCCTCATAGGTGACGGACCCTTCGACGGTCGCGTTTTCCGACAAAAGCGAAACGGTGGACAAAGCCGTGACAGACTTTCCCGACCCACTTTCACCGACCAGGGCCACAGTCTCCCCCTTTGCAACGTCAAAGGAGACGCCATTGACCGCAACGGTCTCCGCCCCGTCCTGGCGGAACCGCACCACCAGATCACGGACTTGCAAAACGGCCGTCATGCAAAGGTCTTTCGGGGATCATACGCGTCTCGTACGCCTTCGAAGATGAAGACCAGAAGCGAGAGCATGATCGCAAAGGTGAAGAATGCCGTGAAACCAAGCCAAGGTGCTTGCAGATTTTGCTTGGCTTGCAAGGTCAGTTCTCCCAATGACGGGGCCGAGGATGGCAATCCATAGCCCAGAAAATCAAGCCCGGCCAAACCGCCGATTGTGCCGGTGACGATGAAGGGTAACAGGGTCAGCGTCGCCACCATGGCATTGGGCAGCATGTGGCGGAACATGATCGTCCAGTTCGACACACCCAGGGCCCGGGCGGCGCGGACATATTCAAAGTTACGGGCGCGCAGGAACTCGGCACGGACGACCCCAACAAGGGCAGGCCAACTAAAGAGGATCATCAGGAATACCAACAGCCAGAAACCGCGCCCCAGGATCGCGAACATGATGATGATGACGTAAAGGCTGTTGATGCTGGTCCAGATCTCGATGATCCGCTGGAAGACCAGATCGATCCAGCCGCCAAAGAACCCCTGAACTGCACCTGCGATGATCCCGATAACGGATGCCACGGCCGTCACGATCAGCGTATACAGAATGGACAGCCGGAACCCGTAGATGACCCGCGCCAAGACGTCGCGCGACCCGTCATCTGTACCCAGCCAATGGGTGCCATCCGGTGGCGATGGCGCACGCATCGGGCGCCCTTCGGCATCCACCAGATCGTTGCCTGAGTTATAGTGGAATGGGATCACCGGCCAAATCATCCAGCCCTTCTGGATCTCTTGGCCATTCACCACGCCATCATCGGCATCAGCAATCACCGCTTCGGGATCATCGAAACAGTCTTCCAACCCGCCCGATATGATCAGGCATTGAACTTCCGGCTCCTCATACTGGGCCACCGTTCGGAAATCACCGCCAAAGGTCGTCTCGGCGTAGAAGTTATTGATGGGGAAGTAATACTCCCCCTGATATTGCACGACAATTGGCTTGTTGTTGGCCAGGTACTCCGCAAACAGCGACACGCCAAACAGGACTGCGAAGATGATCAACGACCAATAGGCGCGATTGTTGCGGCGGAAGTTTCGGAGCCGGCGTTTGTTCAATGCCGATATGGTGAACCATCCCGGCTGTTCGGGGACTGCAGCGGTGATCGTGTCGGGGCTTTCAGCGACAGTCATGGTTCAGGTCCGCCGGCTTTCAAAGTCGATCCTCGGATCGACCAAGACATAGGTCAGGTCCGTGATCAGCCCCACAATCAGCGCGATCAGCGAAAACACATACATCGTGGCAAACACGATGGCATAGTCGCGGTTCACCACGGCCTCGAACCCCAACCGTCCCAGTCCATTGAGGGAGAACAACGTTTCGATAATGATAGACCCGCCAAAAAATACACCCACGAAAACGGCCGGGAATCCGGCAATCACGATCAGCATCGCATTGCGGAAAACATGGCCATAAAGCACCCGCTGTTCCGTCAGACCCTTGGCCTTAGCCGTGATCACATACTGCTTTTTCACCTCATCCATGAAGGAGTTTTTGGTCAGCAAGGTCAGCGTCGCAAAACCTGAGATCGATGAGGCGAGCACCGGTAATGTGATATGCCAGAAATAATCACCAATCTGCTGGAGCCTGGTCATATCCTCGAACCCGTCCGAGGTCAGACCTCGTAATGGAAAGATCTTGAAGTAGGACCCGCCCGCGAAAAGCACCAACAGCAAAATCGCAAATAGAAAGCCGGGTATCGCATAGGCAGCGATGATGATCCCCGAACTCCACGTGTCAAACCTGCTGCCATCCCTCACAGCCTTGCGGATGCCCAGCGGGATAGACACCAGATACGCAATCAAGGTGGACCACAGGCCAAGGGTGATGGAGACCGGCATGGTCTCCAACACCAGATCCACCACCGGTCGGGATTTGAAATAGCTCTCACCGAAGTCAAAGATCAAATACCGCCCGATCAGCCTAACAAATTGCTCGGCCAGTCCGATCGGGACGGCAACGCATTCCTCAGCAGCCAGCAATGGCACCCCATCATAGCCATCGGCACATCGCAGCCGCTTAAAGCCCATGTCAATCTCAAGCCGTTCCAGATAGGCGGGTGGCAAACCACGCGCGCCCTGATATCCGCTCTCCTCGCTCTCGAACCCCTCATTCGCCCCAGCATCGGAGCCACCGGCAATCCCGGAAAACGCATCCCCCTCCCCGTCGATCCGCGCGATGATCTGCTCAATCGGGCCACCGGGCACGAACTGGATCAGGGAAAAGTTGATCAACATGATCCCCAAAAGGGTCGGGATGATCAGCAAGAGCCGCCGGATGATATACGCTGCCATGGGAAAGCGCCTTAGAACGCGCCGGCTGCTTTAAGCTCGGCAGCCCGTTCGGCATCGTACCACCAGAAATCAAGATTCCCCAACGCGTAGGGTGGCAACTCCTCCGGGTGCCGAAATACGTCGTAATAGGCCACCGTGTGCTTATTCTTAAACCATTGCGGCACCCAGATGTGATAAGCGCGCAAAGTTCGGTCCAAAGCCCGCACCGCAGTCGTCAACTCTTCCTGCGTTGTCGCGCTGATGACATGCTCGATCAACGTATCCACAGCCTGGGATTTCAGCCCAACCTTGTTGAACGTGCTTTGATCCGCCGTTTCAGCACCGAAATACTGCTTCAACCCCGCACCCGGCACGTTTCCCTGTCCAAAAAAAGTGGTGACAAGATCAAAGTCGTAGGCGGGTGGACGCTCTCGGTTGGTCGCGGCCGCGTTGTCCACCCGTTGGTGGACGGCATCGATACCTGCGCTCCGCAAGTTCTCAACATATGGGTTGATAACGCGATCAAAGGTCTGACTGTCGTTCAGGAATTCAAGGCGAAGTGTCTTTCCATTCTTGCGGCGCAGCCCATCGGCACCAACGTCCCAACCAGCTTCGTCAAGCAACGCGCTGGCACGGCGCAGGTTGCGACGGTCCAGCTGTCGGTTTCCGGACGTCGGAGCGGACTCGACCTCCTCATCCAGAACGCCGTTTGGCAGCTTGTCAGCAAGTGGCTCCAGCAAGGCCAGTTCCTCAGGGGTCGGCAAACCGGTCGCAGCCAGATCCGAATTCTCCCAAAAGCTATTCACGCGCGCATATAGCCCATAGAACAGTTGCTCATTCGACCATTCAAAATTGAACAGCAGGCTCACCGCCTCCCGGACCCGCGGATCTTTTAAATTCGGACGGCGCATGTTCAACGCAAAACCCTGACCAGTGGCGATGGACCCGTCAGCCAGTTCCGCTTTTATAACATGCCCACGTTCGATGGCAGGAAAATTGTAAGACGTTGCCCAATCCTTGGACGATGCCTCGTTACGGAACAGGTAGTTGCCGCCTTTGAAACCCTCGAATGCAGCGTTGTAGTCGCCATAATATTCGATGCGGAGCGTATCGAAGTTATGACGTCCGATGCTTATCGGAAGATCCTTGCCCCAATAGTCAGGATTGCGCTGGTAAACCGAGGTTTTCTTGAAATCCACCCGCTTTGGGATGTAGGCCCCAGATCCCAGGAGCGGGGTGTTGAAGTTTTCCTCAAGGTTCAGATTGTTTTCTTCGTAATGCGCTTTGGAGAAGACGGGCAGCCCACCGACCATCTGGATGACATCTCGCTTGGGCACATCAGGGTTGAACACATACTTGATTTCATGCGGCCCAAGCACCTCTGCGCTTTCGACGCGCTCATTCAAAACCTTGCGAAACGACGGCAGACCTTTGGTGGCCATGGTCTCGTAGGAAAACAGAACATCCTCCGCCGTCAGGTCCGATCCATCCGAAAACTTGGCTTCGGGCCGCAGGTTGAACACAACGCTTGATCGATCTTCGGGGTAGGTCAGGCTCTCCGCGAGCAAGCCGTAAACTGCGCCGATCTCATCCGCAGTCCCCTCCAACAACGATTCCATCATGATAGAGGCCAGACGATCCGACCGCCCCTTCAACGAATAGGGATTCATGCTGTCATAGTCGCCAAAGGCCCAGACCGACATCTCGCCGCCTTTGGGTGCGTCAGGATTGACATAGCGTAAATGCGTAAAATCAGCAGGCAATTCCAAATCGCCAAAGGTCGAAATCCCGTGGGAAGTGATCATCTTGGGCTCGTCGGCCAGCACGGGCAAAGCGACCACAGCCAGCGACGCAACCAGAGATATGCCCAATCGTCGCCACAGCCCCGATCCCATACGCTGTGTGACAGAACGCTCGGCGCAGCAGGCGGCAACTGGGGTCACTGGGCTGTTCTCCTTCGACACTGGACGCGCGACGATACGCACGATTTTATTGAATATCTATCAATTTAAGCTAAATAGTAGAGTGTCGAGGGGGCAAGTTGAGAATACGTGATCAACTGTTGGGCACCAACATCCGCCACCGACCGCCAAAACACCGATCAGACATGAAAAAGGCGACCCGATGGTCGCCCTTTCAAGCCCGTGTAGACAAAGGTTAGCCGCCGATTGTGTCAAGGTAGGCGATCAAGTTGGCACGATCCTCAGGTTTGGCCAAACCCTTGAAATTCATGGCTGTGCCGGGCGCCCAACCCTTGGGGTCTTCAAGAAAGCCGTTCAGATTTTCCGGCGTCCAAGCCTCCGCCACAGGCTTTAGAGACCCCGAATACTTGAACCCATCGATCACGGCGATCTCACGCCCGACGACGCCGTAAAGATGCGGCCCGGTGCCTTTGCCGCCATCTTCAACTTTGTGACAGGACGCGCATTTGCGGAACACCTTCTCCCCTGCCCCGGCATCGGCAGATGCCATCAGAACCTCGAAATCCGGACCTTCCTCGGCCACTTCCTCGCCGCCATCATCATCCCCTTCGATCTCAATCGAATAGGCCTGGTGATGATCGTCGCCATGCCCCTTGCCGCCGATATGGTACAATTCCTCGGCAGCCCAGCCGCCCAACAGGAACACAAGCAGCGCTCCGCAAAAGGCACCGGAAATTTTGGTCAGGGTCATCGTGTCCATGGCGTCTTCCAAGTCTGATCCTAGGTCGACTGGCTTTTACGCGCTTCCCCTCAGGCGGAGCAAGGTGTAGCAGGCGCGACCAAACGCCCAATGCGGATAAAACGTCACATGACCAATCTCATCGCCTTCCAGGGAGAGCCCGGCGCCTATTCCCACCAGGCCTGTCGCGCGGCCCATCCGGATATGGAGGCATTGCCGTGTCATAGCTTTGCGGATGCCATCGACGCGGTGACCCAAGGCAAGGCGCGCTTGGCCATGCTACCAGTTGAAAATTCAACCTATGGCCGTGTGGCCGACATTCACCGCCTGCTGCCCGCCAGCGGCCTGCATATCATCGACGAAGCGTTTGTGCGGGTTCATATCAACCTGCTGGGTCTGCCAGGCACCAAGTTGGCGGATATCAAACGCGCACGATCCATGTCAGTATTGCTGGGTCAGTGCGGCACATTCCTGCGTGACCACAAGATCGAAACCATGGACTGGACCGACAATGCTGGCGCCGCCCGCGATGTTGCCGCTCTTGGTGACCGGTCCGAGGCGGCACTGGCCTCCGAACTCGCCGGGGAGATCTACGGGCTCGACCTGCTGGCCCGCAATATCGAGGATAACGACGACAACACCACACGCTTCCTGATCATGGCGCCTGACGCGGACCTGCGCCGTCGGGGGACAGCCGGCATGATGACCAGCTTTGTCTTTCGTGTCCGCAACATCCCTGCGGCCCTTTACAAGGCCATGGGGGGGTTCGCGACGAACGGCGTCAACATGACCAAGCTGGAAAGCTACATGGTGGGCGGCCATTTCACCGCCACTCAGTTCTATGCCGACATCGAAGGCCACCCGGAGGATGCCGCCGTCGCCCGCGCGCTGGAAGAGCTGGCCTATTTCACGACCGAGTTAAGCATTCTGGGCACCTATCCCGCCGATCCAAGACGACAGGAGCAGGTCAAGCCAGCCAACTGACAAACCGGCTTTAGCGCGCTAAGCGCAGGATCTACACTGCTCCGATATCCTGCTCCACCTCCCGAAGGAACGCACCGACCCGCCGGTCGAACCGCTCCTCAATGGAGGCCTGGCCCATTGAGATCGGCTTCAGCAGGACCCGGGCCGCCAGCGTCTTGGGGCTCAACTCCACCGAAACGGTCACCCTGCTTCGTCCCGATGCAAGTGTCGCACAGGTAACTTTGATCACGATCTGCACGCCGGAACTGAGACCGCGGGTAACATAACCTCGCGGTGGCTCCATCCGGTCAACCGTCCCCTCAAACCGCCAGACCCGTCCGCCAAAGGTCACGTCACCGGCCCAACGGCTGCCCGCCGCGGGTGCGCCAGCTGGATCGGTCCGCTCCACCGTGCCGCCGGCATTGCGGATCATCCCTTCGAACCGATCAAAGTCGCAAAGACGTGGAAAAACAGCCTCCGTATCCGCAGCCACTTGGTGTGATGACTGAACTTTCACCACACGCCCGCCAGCCAGTCGGATAGCAATGCATGGGCAATCGCCCCCTTGCGCGCTGGCTTCATTCTGTCGGACCGACCTAAGAAGACGTCGGCCATATCCTCACGGCTGACCCAGGACGCAGTTTCGATTTCCACCGGATCGATGGTCATGTCCTCGTCCAGCGCCACGCCGTGGCAGCCGATCATCAGAGATGCCGGGAACGGCCAGGGTTGCGATGCCAGATAACCGACGGCACCCACGGATATGCCGACTTCCTCGAACACTTCGCGCCGCACCGCAGCCTCGATCGTCTCACCCGGTTCAACAAAGCCCGCAAGCAGGGAATACATGCCATCAGGCCAGCCCGGCGACCGCCCGACCAGCACCTTGTTGCCGCGCGTGATCAGCATGATTACGACAGGATCGGTGCGCGGAAAATGTTTGCTGCCGCAATTGGGACAGTCGCGTTGCCATCCTGCCTGCCCCGGTTCGCTTAGATGCCCGCAACGGCTGCAAAACCGGTGCGTCGCATGCCATCCGGTCACCGCCTTCGCCGTGGCGGCCAATTCCGCCCCCCGCGCATCCAGCCGCGTCATGATCGCCCGCAATTCGGCAAACCGGTGATCGTTGGGCAAGGCCGGATGGCGCTGTTCGGACGGGTCCAGGAACTGGTTCAGCGCCGCTGTGTCGATATCCTCCGGCTCATACCCAGAGACATCGACGGCAAACCAAGGCACCGCACCGGACCTGCCCAAAAAGATCGGCGGCTCCGCCTGGTGCTCCAAAACCGGCGATCCCGGCGCAACCGTAGCCAATTGCATCTGGTCACCGTCCCCGGCGATCAACGGCTTGCCCCGCCACAGGGGCAGGATCCGCGTCTGCGGCTCGGTCAATAAACTGGCCAATGCCCGCGCATTGCCGCGCAATTCCGCGGCGCGGTCCAGGTTTGACCCACCAAAGGTGATTAGCGCTGCGCCATCCATATTCTGTCCCCGTTGTGTTGTTTTGATTCATCCCACAGCCGAAACCGGGTCGGAAGGGGCGTTTTTAGCGGATCATTCACGGAATCGACAGGTCAACCGATAGACCGGTCTAACGCGCTTTGCCATTGGTATGGGGTCGGTTGCCATGTTAGGCCTGCCGCAACGTCACACTCGGCAAGTGGTAGGTATTCATGACAACGACACGCAAAAATCTGAATCGCCGATCCTTTATGATGGGCACCGTTGCAGGAACTTCGTTGATCGCGCTACATCCCTTCACGGCACGCGCAGCGGCCAACCAGGCACATCTCCGCATTTTGGAGACGACGGATCTGCACGTCCACGTCTATCCCTATGATTACTACTCCGACCAGCCGCGGGACACGGTGGGGCTCGCCCGCACGGCCTCCATCATCGACGGCATCCGGTCAGAGGCCGCCAATAGCCTTGTGATCGACAATGGCGATTTCCTGCAGGGCAATCCCATGGGGGACTACATCGCCTATGAACGTGGCATGAAAGAAGGGGACATGCACCCGATCATCACCGCGATGAACGCTGTGGGTTTTGATGCCGCCACCTTGGGCAATCACGAATTCAACTATGGCCTCGATTTTCTGATGAAATCCCTGGCCGGGGCCGATTTCCCCGTTGTGTCCGCCAATGTTGTCAAGGAACAGGGTAGCACCCCCACCGACGATACGACCCTGATCAAGCCCTATGTGATCCTGGATAGAACGGTCACCGATGGCGCGGGCGAGGACCATCCGATCAAAGTGGGCCTCATCGGTTTTGTCCCGCCGCAGATCATGAACTGGGATCGCCGCCACCTCGACGGCAATGTCACCGCCCGCGACATCCTGGAAACGGCGCGGGCCTACATTCCCCAGATCCGCGAAGAAGGCGCCGATATCGTCATCGCCCTCAGCCATTCGGGCATCGGTGCGGCCAACGCCACCGATGGTATGGAAAATGCCAGCGTCCCCCTGGCAGAGATTGACGGGATCGATGCCCTGTTGACCGGTCACAGCCACCTCGTTTTCCCCAGCCCGGATTATGAAGGGGTCGCAGCCGTCGATACATCCGCTGGCACCATCCATGGCAAACCGGCTGTGATGGGGGGCTTTTGGGGGTCGCATCTGGGTCTGATCGATCTGATGCTCGAACGGTCCGGCAATGAATGGCGCGTCGTTACCGCTGAAACCTCCGCACGCCCCATCGCCCAGCGCAACGAGGACCGCACGGTAACCCCACTGGTCGAAAGTGACGACAGCGTGCTGGCCTCGGTCGCACAGGACCATGACGAAACGCTGGCCTATATCCGGCGCCCGGTGGGCCGAACCGACGCGCCCTTGCACAGCTATTTCGCCTTGGTCGCCGATGATCCCTCTGTCCAGATCGTGGCCATCGCCCAAAAATGGTATGTCAGGCAGTTGCTGGCCGATACCGAATATGCCGATATGCCACTTCTGTCCGCGGCTGCCCCGTTCAAGGCTGGCGGACGCGGCGGGCCCGACTACTTCACCGACGTGGCCATCGGCGATGTCGCGATCAAAAACGTGGCCGACCTCTACCTCTATCCCAACACGGTCCGCGCGGTGAAGGTCACCGGCGCCCAGGTCAAGGACTGGCTGGAACGATCCGCGGGCATGTTTAACCAGATCACCCCGGGTGATGCTGACCAGCCCCTCCTGAACCCGGAATTCCCCAGCTACAATTTCGATGTGATCGACGGGGTGACCTACCAGATCGATGTCAGCCAGCCCTCGAAATTCACACCTAAGGGTGAAGTGCTGAACGCAGATGCCAGCCGGATCATCAACCTGATGCATGACGGCCAGCCCGTCACGCCAGACATGGAATTCGTCATCGCCACCAACAACTACCGCGCCGGCGGCGGCGGCGATTTCCCAGGCGCGACGCCCGAGACCACCATCCTGGAAGCGCCCGATACCAACCGCGACGTTCTGGTCCGCTACATCGTCGAACAGGGCACGATCAACCCCGCCGCCGACGGCAACTGGACCTTCGCTCCCTTGGATGGCACCTCAGTGCTGTTTGAAACCGGTCCCAAGGCCCAAGCCTACATGGGCGATGTCAAAGGCGTCACCATCGAACCTGCTGGTGAAGCGGCGGACGGCTTTTTTAGCTATCGTATCTCACTCTAAACAGAGATAAATCCCACCGCAGATGGCCCGGAAATGTCCGGGCCGTTTTGCTGTGCAAGGGAAGTGAACATGTTCGACGCAGTCCTCTTCGATCTCGACGGTCTTCTGGTGGATACCGAACGTATGGGGATGGGCGTCGCAAAGCAGGTCCTGGCCCAATTCGGCTTTGACGCCACGGATGATCTGCTGATCGGCATGATCGGCCATAGTGAGGTGGAAAGCCTGCGGCGACTGCGCGCCGCCACGGGCCCCGATTTCGACATCACCGGTTATGAAGCCGCGCGCCAAAGCGCGTTTCGCGCCCGGGCCGAACAGGGCATTCCCCTCAAACCCGGGGCACGCGAACTGCTCCAGCACCTCTATGATATCGACATGCCCCGGGCCGTCGGCACCAACAGCCGCACCGATGCAGGCCTGCGCAAGCTCCGCCAAAGCGGGCTAGATGACCTGATCCACGTTGTCGTGGGTTTTGATGCGGTGCCCGCCGCCAAACCCGCGCCAGACGTATTTATCGAAGCAGCCCGGCAACTGGGCGTCGATCCCAAGACCTGCATCGCCTTTGAAGACAGCGAGGCTGGCGCGACCGCAGCCCGCGCCGCCGGTGCCCATGTGGTCCAGATCCCCGATATCCTGCCCACAGGTGGGGACCATGCCGATCTGGTGGCAGACACCCTTATCGACGGCGCGCGCCGGGCGGGTCTGATCTGAAGGGGCGCATAGGTTGGTGGGTGGGCCGCTGGGGCCGCAGGGCCCAGTCGGGGCGGCCATCAGCCCGCGCCCCAGAGATCACGTGACACCACGAATGAGATCAGCCTAAAATTTCAGCAGTCCGCCGCACTACCGGGCATTTGCGCAGGACTTGGACGAAACGCCGCCAAAAATAGCGGCAGCTGACTGCCATTCCCGACCCACTCGCGCACCCTGCGCGGCGACATGAGAAAACGAAAAAGGTAACGCTTGTGCTGAAACGTCTCCTGACCACTCTCGCCTTCACCGCCGCGGCCACGACCAGCCTGGCCGAAACCAAACTCCCCTTCGCATTGGATTGGAAATTCGAAGGCCCAGCCGCCGCCTATTTCGCCGCTATCGACAATGGTCACTTCACCGAAGCCGGTCTGGATGTGGAAATCAGCGCCGGCCAGGGCTCGCTGGACGCCATCCCAAAGGTCGCCACTGGTGCCTTCCCTGTGGGCTTTGCCGACATCAATTCCCTGATCAAATTCCTGGACCAGAACCCCGGCGCGCCCGTCACCGCCGTCATGATGGTCTATGACAAACCACCCTTCGCCGTCGTGGGCCGCAAATCCCAGGGCGTCGAAGCGCCCGCCGATCTGGAAGGCAAAATCCTCGGTGCCCCACCCCCCGATGGCGCCTGGGCGCAATTCCCGGCCTTCGCCAACGCCGCCGGGATCGACGCCAGCAAAATCACGGTAGAGCCCGTGGGCTTCCCCACCCGCGAACCGATGCTGGCCGAAGGTAAGGTCGACGCCGTCACCGGCTTTTCCTTTTCCAGCTATCTCAACCTCGTCCGTCTCGGCGTGCCAGAGGATGACATCTCGACCATCCTCATGGCCGATCATGGTCTGGCGCTCTACGGCAATGCGGTGATCGTGAATACCGAATTTGCCTCAGCCAATTCCGACCTGATCAAGGGCTTTCTGGCAGCCATCGCCAAAGGTTGGAGGGATGTGATTGCCGACCCCGCTATGGGAGCCAAGGCCGTCGCCGCTCGCAACCCCGCCGCAGATGTGGCCCTCGAACAGCGCCGCCTGGAACTGGCCATCGCGGCCAATGTCATTACCGATTACACCACCGCAAATGGTATGGGCGGCATTGACCCCGACCGCATGACCAAAGCGCTGGAACAAATCGCCGAGAATTACGAGTTCCAGACCACACCTGACGCAGCCCTCTATTTCGATGCCAGCTACCTGCCAGATGGCAATTTTCCACTGAACTGACCGTTGCAGGCGCGCGCATCGCTGCGCGCGCCATGCTGCACGGCGGTATGTATGGAATACATACGCTATGTGCATGCGTTCTGTATCCCCAAATTCAGGCCCCAATGACCGACACGCCCCTGATCGAGATCCGCGACGTCTCGCATACCTTCCACACCGAAAGCGGTCCGCTGCCAGTGCTCGACAACCTGTCGCTATCGGTCGCGGATGGCGGGTTCTGTGCCGTCGTCGGACCCTCGGGATGCGGTAAATCCACCCTCACCCGACTGGTCGCGGGGCTGATGAAACCGGATACAGGTTCGGTCTGGCTCCATGGCGAACAGGTCCGCTCGCCTCGCGCGACCGTGGGCATGGCCTTCCAGAACCCGGTGCTGCTCGAATGGCGTTCGATCCTGCGTAATGTTCTGCTTCCATTGGAAATTGTCCCAACGAAACTCACCCGCAAACAACAGGAAGACCGTGCGCGCCACCTGCTCACCCTCGTCGGCCTCGACGGTTTTGAGGATAAGAAACCATCCGAGTTATCAGGCGGCATGCGCCAGCGCGCCTCCCTCTGCCGCGCCTTGATCCACCAACCCGAGGTTTTGATCCTGGATGAACCCTTCGGCGCACTGGATGCCTTCACCCGCGAAGATCTGTGGCAGACGATGCACCAGGTGAAAGCCCAGGAACCCTTTACCAGCCTTTTGATCACCCATGACCTACGGGAGGCGATTTTCCTTGCAGATCAAGTTGTTGTTCTCTCCGGCCGCCCCGCCACATCGCAATACGTCATGAACGTCCCCAGCACCGGCCCCCGCGATCTTGAGGCGCTCTATACGCCCGATGCCGCCGACCGCCTCGCCATCCTCCGCCACCAGATCCAGGTCGCCCAAGGCCGCAAACCCGCCCGCCGGGAGGCCGCGCAATGAGCCTGCAAAAGATTGGTGTCCCGCTTGCGGCAATCGTTATCTTTCTGATTTTGTGGGAGCTTCTGGTCTGGGCCAATGGCTGGCCCAATTACAAGATGGCCTCTCCGTCCGATCTTGGCCCGGCCTTCACCCGCTATTGGGAACTGTTCTTCATCTATGGCTGGCAGACGCTCTGGCGCACCGTGGCGGGCCTGCTACTGGCCATCATATTTGGCACCGGCCTTGGCATGACTATGGGCTTCAGCCGCACCCTGCGCGATGGCCTCTACCCCCTTTTGGTCGGCTTCAACGCCATTCCCAAAGCCACCGTCGTCCCCATCATCGCGCTGATGTTCGTGGGCGCCCATGACTTCAATACCGTGTTGATTGCATTCATGATTTCGTTCTTTCCGATCGCGGTTTCGGTCTCCATCGGCCTTTCGACGCTGGAGCCTGAATACCGCGACATCCTCCGCTCGCTCGGTGCCTCGAACCTCACGATTTTCTGGAAAATCGCCCTGCCCAAAACCCTGCCCGAATTCTTTGGCGCCCTGAAGATCGCGGTCACACTTGCCTTCATCGGCACAAACTTGATGGAGATCGTCAGCCCCCATGGTCGTGGTTTGGGCGCGCTGTTTGACAGCGGCAAGACCAATTCCGACTATCCGCTGATGTTTGCAGTCCTCATCGCATTGGCCGTTCTGGGCATTATTCTGTACTATATTGTTGTCGTGCTTGAGAAAATCTTTGCCGGCTGGGCTGAACGCAGCCCAAGTTGACGCACCCACATGGCGTTCCCCGCCCCCTTGTGCGAGAGTTCATCCGCCGACGCAGTCCTGAGCTAACGAGTGCTGGAGTAAAGAATTTGCAAATCCGTCTTTGCGGCCTGTTCACTGCGATGTGTCTCTTTCCGCTGACTGTTGCCACTGTCGAGGCCCGGTTTGCGCCAAAGGCAATGCACGATCGCGCCGCTTATCATCCCGGTTTCACAATGCAACCCCCTGATTTTTTGCACAATATCAATGAAGGTGGTGAAGAGAAACCTGACGATAAGGGTGATGATTCAGCCCCTGACCCAGCCCCCAGCGCCAGCGCCGATAGCCAAGGTGACGACGGCGGAGCGTCTCGATCCCGCGGTGGTCAGCCTTTGTCCCAGACGCGTACGCGGCGGATCATCACCCTGTTGGACGACGCGTCCGAGACCTGCAAACGCGCCCCCGACACCTATCAACTGGATTGCATACGCGCAGAATATGAACGGATTGCCCGCAAGCTGCCGAAACGCGGCGACTACGCCCCGGTTCAAAGGGCGATCAACAGGGCCGCACAGGCGCTTGATCAGCTGTCACGGGCCAATCTTGACGACACAGAACCACCAGCAACGGTGCGATTGACAGCGCCGTCCCCCACCGGACGCACACGGTCTGCCAGCTTTCGGGCGATTAAACCCGCGGCCGTCGCCACCACCAACGCCGCAGCCGCGCGTATCATCGGCCAAGCACAAACCGTTTTACTGCGATCCACGTCCAACTCCAAACGACGGCAGGCGCATTTTCAGGATGTGGCCAACGCGTTGGAAAACGGAAAACTTTTGCTGCGGAGCTGACACGCAGTTCCGACATGCAGATCCTTGGCAATTCAGGAAATATGGGCCAGCAGCCATTCCCGTAAATCCTGATCCTCCAAAGCATATACACCCCGCGACGGGCGCCAGATCAGGCTTTTGTCGCGCAGGTCATCAAGCGCATTCTGGATTTGCGACTGCCCTACATCATGGTCAGTCATGCGTTTCACCGCCGCATAGGTGACCGGTGTGAACGGCGCAAAGTCGCTGCCCCGGTCGATCAGCACGCGAAGAACGGCACGCTGCACATCGGTCAGTCGTCCGAAATCGCTTTCATGCTGTTGCCAGACCAGCGCCCGCAAGGCATCGGCGCGGTCACGGATCGTCTGGCGCAAACCGGCACTTCCGGCGGTGCCCAATGCGTGATCCCGGATGACCTGGGTCAGCTTTTCGGGCCGGTATCCCAGCAACTTGAATGCGGCCTCCACATCGTCGCGGTCCAACTTGTTATCATCCGCCAGCTTTGGGTTGATATGGTCCACCAAGGCATCCACATAGCTCCGGTCGAGCCGTGGAAAATCTGCAACTTGCGCGCCAAAGAACGGCGCCTTGCTGGTCAGCGTCAGCCCGGCCAGCTTGTCCCGATGGGACCCCGTGAACACCAGATAAAGCCGTGTGCTGTCAGGCGTTTGGTTCATGGCGTCGCGGGCCGCTTTCAAGGCGAACATCGCATGCATCCCAGTGGGGGATGACAGGGCATGTTGCGCCTCATCGACGATGAAAACCACATCCGCGGCGGCCCGTTTTCCGATCTCTGCCAGAGCATCGGCCAAGGTGGCTGACCGCGCGCCATCCGCCTGTTTCAGGTCAATGCGGAACCCGGCAACGGTCAGCGTCTTGAACGGTAAGGCCCCGAGCAACCTGGTGCGGCGATCACCGAGGGCGTCAAGCTCCTGGGCTAAAACATTCGCGATCAACTCCCCAGGATCCGCTTGTGGATCTGCCCACAGATCCACATAAATGGGGTACAGGCCGCGGTCCCGCAGATGGGGCATCAGATCGCCGCGCAGGAAACTGCTTTTACCGGTGCGCCGGGGTGCAGCAAGAAACAGGCCAGCAGGCGTGCCCATGATGGGATCAGGGGACAGCCGGTCCGCCATGGTTTGCGCCAATGCATCGCGCGGGGCATAGAAAATATCCATTATCCCAAATTATTGCAGCTGCGATAAATTATTCAAGGCAAAATAATTGAAGGTAAATCCCATATCTGGGATCTTGCAAATCCGATATCGAGTCTTTAAATGAGGTCAGGAGAGGTTGGCGCGGGCGAGCACCTCGCCAACCCGGTCAGGTCCGGAAGGAAGCAGCCGTAACGAGCCCCGCTTGGGTCGTTGTCCAGCCTCTCACCTATTCTCTTTGCCATACGTAGTCCGGTAGTCGTCGTCGATTTGACAATCACCGCACGCGACCTTGCAAAAAACTGCAAATCTAACCCGCACAATACGGTTAGGATCAAAGCGGCCCACCCAAAACCTGTCTAACTGCTTCCCGAAAATAACCCGGGAGGTTCTCCATGTTTGATCCGGATCACACGCTGCGCGATACCAAACAGACCGAAACGAATACGATACCGGTCATTTCGGTACGACATCTCAACCTGTGGTATGGTGACAAACAGGCGCTGAAAGACGTGTCGTTCGACGTCCGACCCCGCGAAATCCTAGCCTTGATCGGGCCGTCGGGATGCGGCAAGACAACTGCACTGAAATGTCTGAACCGTATGCATGACGACACACGCGGTGCCCGGATCACCGGGCAGATCATGATGGATGGGGTCGATATCAACGGGCGCGGAATCGATCCACCGATCCATCGCCGCCGGTTTGGCTGGGTGGCGCAAAAGCCAAACCCCTTTGTCGGCAGCGTCTATGGAAACACAGCATACGGCGCGCGCATCCGCGGCATCGTCCAAGGCAAGACAGCGATGGATGCGCATGTGGAAAACTGCCTGCGCCGCGCGGAATTATGGAATGAGGTGAAAGACATATTACACACAAAAAGTGGGACAGATCTGTCCGGCGGGCAGCAGCAACGACTTTGCATTGCGCGCGCCTTATCGACCGAACCGGATGTCCTTTTGATGGATGAGCCGACGGGCTCGATCGATCCGATCGCCACCGCACATGTCGAAGACCTGATGCTAGACCTGGCGCGGGACCATACCGTGATCGTCATCACCCATTCGATGATGCAGGCCAGGCGCATCGCCGACCGGGTGGCCTACTTCCACCTGGGAGAGTTGCTGGAAGTTGGGCCTACGGAACAGATTTTTAAGGCCGCTAAAACAAGCCAGACGCAACAGTTCATCGCGGGGCGCACGGGGTAAAACCCCGCGCAGCAAACCGTCATTAACCGTCCATTAATCCTGCACTTACAAAGAGTTAAGTTAACCTTACATAAGGATATTTGAGCGGGAATTTGCCAGTTTCAGTAGTATACCCGACCTGACGCTGACGTCATTCAGACTTTGATAACCACGACCGGCGACCTTGTCCGTGCAACCAATTGAGGAGGCAGCCACCACTCACAGTGTTCTCTCTCAACGGGCGTCCTGTCCGACCGGCTCACACTGGACAGGACGCCCGGCTTTCACTGTACCCGTGAGCTACATCAGCCCTGCATTGGCAAAGAGCGCCTTGAGGTCGGCCTCGGGTCGCGGGCCGATATGGCCGATCACCTCTGCCGCAGCGACACATCCCATCCGACCGCATGACGCCATGTCGCGCCCATGGGAAAAGCCATAAAGGAACCCAGCCGCAAACTGATCACCGGCCCCGGTGGCATCAACGGGCGTCACCCGGTGCACCGGGACAGTCATGCGGTCCCCGTCCGACAGCAGGATGACATCGTCACCCGACCGCGTGCAGACCACCGTCTGGCAGACGGCAGAGGCCTGTTTTAGCGCATCATCCAGATCGTCGGTTTCATACATCGACAGCCATTCCGCCTCGTTCCCGATGACGTAATCCATGACATCCGTGACCAAGCGCCGGAAATCGGCTCGGTGCCTGTCGACGCAAAACGGGTCGCTCAACGTGATCCCAGCACGCCCGCCGGATTGCTTGCAAAGGTTCGATGCCGTCTCGAACGCAGCCTTCCCCTTGTCCTTGTCGAACAGATACCCTTCGAGGAAGACGATGTCGGTATCGCCTGCCACCTCACTCGGTACATCATCGGGGCTGACATCCGACGAGATCCCCAGATAGGTGTTCATCGACCGCTCCCCATCGGGGGAGACAAAGATCATGCTCCGCGATGTCGGCAGATCAGCGCCCGCAACCGGCGGGTTCACAAAGGCGGTGCCGTCCGCCTCCATGCTTTCGGCGTAGAACTTGCCCAACGCATCGTCGCGGACCCGACCAATGAAACCGGTGCGTAGGCCCAGATTGCCCAGGCCCGCCAGGGTATTGGCCACAGATCCGCCGGGAAGCTGGCTGCGGCTCTCCATGGCTGCATACAGCGTTTCGGCACGATCCCGTTCGACCAGTTGCATGATGCCCTTCTCGATCCCCATCAAATCCAGAAAGCTGTCATCGGAGGGGCTGATCACATCGACAACGGCATTGCCGATCCCAACGACCTGAAACTTTTTCATAGGGTCTTTTCCTCAAATGCGCACAGATCTCGGATCAGGCAGGTGGAACACATCGGTTTGCGGGCCTTGCAATGGTAGCGGCCATGCAGGATCAACCAGTGATGGGCGTGGTGTTGGAAATCAGCCGGAATGTGATCTTCAATGGCGCGCTCAACCGCGACCACATCCTTGCCGATGGCAATCCCGGTTCGGTTGCCAACGCGGAAGATATGCGTATCGACCGCCTGGGTCGGCATGCCCCACCACATATTTAGCACAACATTGGCCGTCTTGCGTCCGACTCCCGGCAGGCTTTCGAGCGCCGCACGGGAATTAGGGACCTCGCCACCGTAATTCTCAACCAGAATGCGGCTCAGCTTGATGACGTTCTTGGCCTTGTTGCGGTACAGGCCGATGGTTTTGATATGACCGATCAAGGCCTCTTCGCCCAGATCCAGCATCTTTTGCGGAGTATCGGCAATCGCAAACAGGGCGCGGGTGGCTTTATTGACGCCTTTGTCCGTCGCCTGCGCCGACAACGCCACAGCCACGACAAGCGTGTAGGCATTCACATGTTCCAGCTCGCCCTGGGGTTCGGCATCCGCGGTCTGGAACCGGGTAAAAATCTCCCGCAGGGTCCCGTATGGCAATTGCTTTGGCATCTGGCGCGGTATGACCTTTGACGCCTCAACGGGCAAGCCCGGATTTCAGCACGAACCGGGTCGCAACAGCCGAGTACACCGCATAGGTTGGACGGCGAAGGGAGAGCCCCCATGACAAAGATGCAAGATATCGAGACGGATTATCATTACGGGGTCATGCGCCGTGCTTTGGATGTGATCGACGCTGCTGACGGCGAGGTGTCGCTGGAAACGCTGGCAGCCCAGATGCAGATGAGCCCCGCCCATTTCCAACGGCTGTTCAGTCAATGGGTTGGCGTCTCGCCCAAGCGTTACCAGCAATACCTGACGATTGGCCATGCCAAAGCGTTGCTGCGCGACCGCTACACAATGCTGGAGGCCGCAGATGAGGTTGGCCTTTCGGGCAGCGGTCGTCTGCATGACCTGTTTCTGCGGTGGGAAGCAATGAGCCCCGGTGCCTTCGCCCAGAAAGGTACAGGCCTGACGATCCACTATGGATGGTTCGACAGCCCCTTTGGCGAGGCGCTCGCCATGGGCACCGATCAGGGCCTGTGCGGCCTGGCCTTCAGCGCGGAATACGGGCGGGCGGCGACGATGGCCGACATGCAATCCCGCTGGCCCAACGCAACCTATGCCCAGGCCGCGGACCGGATCAAACCCTGGGTCGAAGCAACCTTTGCCCTGCGTGGCGAGGCACAGTTGCACATGATCGGCGCGCCGTTTCAAATCAAGGTGTGGGAGGCGCTGTTATCCATCCCCTCGGGTCAGGTCACCACTTATTCCGAGATCGCAGGCGCCATCGGCCACCCGAAAGCCGTGCGCGCCGTGGGCACCGCCGTGGGACGCAACCCCGTCAGCTTCCTGATCCCCTGCCACCGCGCCATGCGTAAATCCGGCGGGCTAGGTGGCTATCATTGGGGTCTGCCCGTCAAACGCGCCATGTTGGCCTATGAATCTGCCCGTGCCGAGGCTGTCTGACAGCTCGGCGATATACCCCACCCGTGGCAGGAACTCGCCGACATTTGGACTGTTGATATTGGATAGCGGAGCGCTTTCGGGTCTATCTTGCGCCAAATCGCATAAACCAAGAGGCAGTCTCATGCGTTCACGTTTACCAATTTTCGCCACCCTGGCTGGGGCCGTTATCTTGGCCGGGTGCACGGATCCTGCAACCATCGGCAATGGCCAAAACAAGACACGTGATGGGGCCTTGCTAGGCGGCGCCATCGGTGCGGTCACCGGGATCATCGCGGGTGATGATGCTGAATCGCGTCGCAGAGGCGCGGCGATCGGGGGTGCGTTAGGGGCGGGTGTCGGCGCCGCCATCGGCAACCAGTTGGACAAGCAGGCCGCCGAGCTGGAACAGAACCTACAAGGCGACGGCGTGCGGATCGTGAATACCGGCGAACGCCTGATCGTGACGATGCCGCAAGATATCCTTTTTGCCACGGACAGTGCCCAGTTGCAGCCTGCCCTAAGGTCCGATTTGCTGATCTTGGCGCGTAGTCTGAACGATTATCCCAACACGTCGGTCGATATCGTGGGCCATACCGACAATACGGGCGAGGCTGGCTATAACCAGCAATTGTCTGCGCGGCGTGCGCAATCCGTATCATCCGTGTTGGTCAGCGGTGGCGTGAACGGCGGTCGCCTGCGCACCTATGGTCGGGGGGAAGATGCACCGATTGCCTCTAACCTGACCCCGGAGGGGCGCGCCCAGAACCGCCGGGTTGAGATCATCATCATCCCAAACAGCTAATAGGTTTGGACGGACCTTGGTCTTCCTTCGCTGAAACGAGGTCAGCCCGGACTTGAAAGTCCTCGCGCGAAGTGGTCAGATTAAGTGACCAATTCGCGCGGGTGACCATGCCTTTCCAAAAGATCGAGTCCGAAAAGCTGAGCGACGCTGTTGTGCGCCAGATCGAGGAACTGATTTTACGGGGTATCCTGCGCCCTGGTGAACGCTTGCCCGCCGAGCGGGAACTGGCGGAGCGTCTGGGCGTCTCTCGCCCTTCCCTGCGCGAAGCGATCTCAAACCTGCAAGAAATTGGCTTGCTGTCAACCAAGGCCGGATCCGGCGTGTTTGTGGCTGACGTTCTGGGGTCAGCTTTTGCACCTGCCTTGGTCAAGCTGTTCGCGACCCATGATGAAGCGGTTTTCGACTACCTTGATTTTCGCCGCGACATGGAAGGGCTGGCCGCCGCCCGCGCTGCGCGGTTGGGCAGCGACACCGACCTGAAACTGGTCGATGCGCTGTTTGAGCAGATGAAGGCGGCGCATCAAAAACGCAAACCAGATCATGAGGCGCAGCTGGATGCCGAGTTTCACATGGCTATCATTGAGGCCAGTCATAACGTGGTGATGCTGCACATGATGCGGTCGATCTATGATCTGCTGCGCGAAGGTGTGTTCTACAACCGGCAGGTTATGTTCAAACAGCGCACGACCCGGGACGCCTTGTTGGACCAGCACGGGCGGATCAACACGGCCTTGCAATCCCGGGACCCGGATGCTGCTCGTGCCGCGGTCGAGGCTCATTTGGATTTTGTCGAGATCGCGCTCAAGGATCAGATCAAAGCCGACCGCAACGAGGTGATCGCCCGACAGCGGCTCAGCAAGGTCGATGAACGTATTTGAGTTTCAGGTGCTTGGGATCCGTTAAGCAAGTTCGACAGGTTGGGGGCCAGCCCCCAAAAAAAACCCGGGATATTTTAGAACATATAATGGAGTGCCTGGCCAAAGCCACCGTCGGGCGGATTTCTACGCAAAAGCCCGACCAAATTGGCCGGGCTTTCAGAATTCCCATTGCAAAATGATGTTAGTGGAGCTTGGCACCGACATCTTTGATAGCCGCGTCTATTAAGGCGTTGCCATCGGTCTTGGACATATCCTTGGCCACGATATCCCCGGCAGCGGCGACCGCAACCGAAATGGCAGTGTCGCGCACCTCACGAATGGCCGAAGCTTCGGCAGAGGCAATTTGGTCTTCGGCGGCTTGCATCCGGCGGGCAATGGACGTTTCCAGGTCAACCTTAGCCTGATCCGCGGCCAGCTGCGCCTCTTCACGGGCCTGTGCCACGATGCGCTCTGATTGCTCCGCCACATCTTTTTGCTTGCGCTCGAAATCGGCAACGACCGTTTGGGCCTCTTCACGTAGCGCGCGCGCCTCGTCGAGATCCCGGCGGATATCGTCGGCACGTTTGTCGAGCAGGCCCGTCAGCATAGCCGGAACGTTGAAATAGACCAACACGCCAATGAACAGCAGGAACGCGATCAGCACCACGAAATCAGTATTGCCGAGGGAGAAGAAAGGACCCGATGCAGCCAAAGCCGGGCTGGCTGTCAAACCCAGTGCAATTGCGATCAGACGGGTCAATACGCACCACCTTTCAAACGGGCATCCACTGCCTTGGCAACTGCGGCGCTGTCCGCCTTGCCGCCTAAGGTTGCCACGATTTCCGCTGCGGTATCTTTGGCAACTTCGGCCACGCTGGACAGGGCGCTTTCGCGGATCTCGTTGATATGGGCCTCGCTTTCGCTGGACCGCGCCGCAATCTCGGCATCCGCCTTGGCGATTGCGTCGTTCAGATCAGCCTGGATCTCGGCCTTGGTCTCTGTCGCGATCTTCTGCGCCTCTGCCCGGGCATCAGCCAAGGCTTTCTTATAAGCATCCTCCGCCGCGACAGCCTTCAACTTTAACTCTTCAGCGGCGGCAATATCATTTGTTATCGTCCCGCTTCGCTCGGCCAGAACCGCCGCAATGCGAGGCAAGGCGGTGCGCGACAGAATGTAATAAATCGCCCCAAGAGAAACGATCAACCAGAAGATCTGGTTGGGAAAGGTCGAGAAATCCAGCTGCGGCATGCCCGCGCCGCTGGCCTCTGCTACGCTGTTTGCGTCGTCCGCCATTGCGTCCTCCTGAAACCTTTAAAATCACTGGACGGACCGCAAAGCCCGCCCAGCCGTAAGGATCAGCGTCTGTCTTAAACGGCAAACATCAGCAGCAAAGCGACGAGGAACGAGAAGATCCCCAAAGCTTCGGCAAATGCGATACCGATGAACAGCGTAGCGGTTTGCGCAGCGGCAGCCGACGGATTGCGCAGGGCACCCGCCAGGAAGTTACCGGCAACGTGGCCCACACCGATGGCAGCAGCGCCCGACCCGATTGCGGCCAGACCAGCACCGATGAATTGACCCATGTTTGCAATATCGCCTTCCATTGAGATGTCTCCTTACGGTTGGAAGTTTGTATGAGGTGGGTTTGCCGCCCACCGATCATTTAGTGATGCGGATGCAGCGCGTCCTTCAGGTACACGCATGTCAGGATGGTGAAGACGTACGCCTGGATGAAGGCCACCAGCACCTCAAGCGCGTAGAACGCGGTGATGCCCAGGATAGCCACGGGCGCAATCACAGCGCTGGCAGCAAAACCTGCAAACACCTTGATCACCGCGTGGCCCGCCATGATGTTGCCCGCCAAACGAATGGAATGACTAACGGGACGCACGAAATAGCTGATCACCTCAATGATCGCCAGAACAGGCCGCAACGGCAGCGGTGCGGAGGCAACCCAGAAAAGGCTCAAGAAACCTGCGCCGTTCCGAGCAAAGCCAACAACCGTCACGGTGATGAACACGGCCAGGGCCAATACTACGGTCACCGCGAAGTGGGAGGTTGTGGTAAAACTCATCGGGATCAGGCCCAGAAAATTGGCCAGCACGATAAACATGAACAATGTCATAATGTAGGGGAAGAATTTGACCGCATCCTTGCCCGCCACATCAACGACCATCTTATAGACGAAGCCATAGGCCAGTTCGGCAATGGATTGCCCACGTGTCGGGATTATCGCGCGCCCCTTCGTGGACATGACCAGCAACAAGAACACACATACAACCGCCAAGGCCATCCAAAGTGTTACGTTGGTGATAGAATACCACGCAACAGGACCGTCATTGAACAGGTTCTTGACCTCGAACTGGTCAAAGGGATGGATCTCGAAACCGCCTTCAGCTTTCTCTTCGTTCGCCATCTCTAATCCTTTTCGCCCTCGGTCGCATCTTTGTCCGTGATGGCACGATCCACCGCGTCCGACTGTATCTCCTGTGCCGTGCGCAGCATGACCCGCACCCCAGCCGCAAATCCCAGAAGCGTGAACAGCACCAGCAAGATCGGCAGCGTGCCAAACAGCACATCCAGTCCGTAGCCAATACTGAAACCGATCAAAAGACCGGCCACCAGTTCCGTCACCATCCGCCAGCCGGCTTGCGCCTGGGAATAATGCTCATCTGCCCTCGGTTGCGGAGCCTGTGTCTCTTTTAGCGCGTCAATGCGATCTTCCAGTTTCCTCAACCGGTCAGCATCGTGCGGATCAGACATAGGCCACCCCCATGGACGGACGACGCGTACATTATGCAGCGGTAGCGTGGGTGTCAACGACCCTCTCTGCCAGTCAAGCCATTGATAGCATTGAAATTTATTTCTCACCCGTTCAGGTCTCGCCGTCGCAGATGCCAAGAGGCAAATTCAACCAACTGGTTGACGATTACTGTAGCTCGACGCTAAGCCGCCGCATGCCAACTACACTCGACACAGTTTTTGCCGCTTTGGCCGACCCGACCCGTCGTGCGATCCTGGGGATGCTGTTGGAAGATGACATGGCCGTCACAGATGTGGCCGACCCGTTTGAGATGTCACTGGCTGCCATCTCAAAGCATCTGAGCATTCTCACCCGCGCAGGACTGATCACGCAGGAAAAGCGAGGTCGCGTCAAATGGTGCAAGCTAGAGCCCGATGCGATGCGGGACGCCTCGATCTGGATGCAGGGTTTTGGCCAGTTCGAGGCGGTAAATCTCGACGCTTTCGAACGTTTCTTGGAAACCGAGTTGGAGCCGCTCACCACTCCCGCGCCTGCTCCTTCAAATACTTGACCAATGTCTGGACCTTCGCCGTCCGGTGCAAATCGACATGGGTGACCAGCCAAACCTGGACCGACCATTCAGGCCGGGGTTCGATCATCTGAACAATTTCGGGGCGGATATCAGCCTCATAGCAAGGTAAAAACCCGATCCCGGCCCCGTGAAGCACAGCATCCTCGGCCGCCCGCAATTGCGAGGCGCGAAAGACGATCCGTTCCTGCGGGATCGTTCGCTCAAGCCATTGGAAAAACGGCGCGCGGCTCATCCGATCCTCTGACCCGATAAACCGGTGTTTGGACCATTGCCCTTCGACAAGGCTGCCTTGCTGCTGGACGTAGTTTTGCGTGGCGCAAAGCGTAAAATGCTGCGTGAAGAAAGACTGAACCACGTTGTCGGGTTCCTGGGGTTGGTTGCCGGCGCGGATCGCCACGTGCGCTTCACCATATTCCAGCCGCAAGACGCGCTCGTCGGTGACAAACCGGATCCGCACTTCGGGGTGGGCTTCCTGAAACGCCACCAGGATGGGCGTCAAACGCGGGGACATGATCGGCAGGCTGGTGATGATCAATTCACCGGTGACATCCGACCCAAGCCCTTTGATCCGACCCGCCAATTGGGAAAACTGATCATCTGTGGCTTGGGCGACCAGCAAAAGATCGTCGCCCGCTTCGGTTGGGGTATAGCCGCGCGCATGCCGCTGGAACAGTTTCGTTCCCAGCCGCCCCTCTAACGCATCGATATGGCGGATCACGGTTGCGTGATGGACACCCAGAACCTCAGCCGCGCCTGAAACTGTTCCAAGCCTGGCCACGTGGTACGCCGTTCTCACTTCGTCCCATGCATCCAAAGACATGGCTGTATTCCTTTTAATTCTCTTGCCCGAATGTCCGCCTTAGGTAAGCATGCGCCTCGCAGATTAAATGGCACGGTGTCACGCAAAGTTCAGAGGTCGTGATAAGTGCGCCAGTGCACACGTTCTGTAAATCTATGCGTGTTTTGTTTTTTTATGCCTTGGCTAGCTTAAGGTCAATAAGTGTTACTTTCAGCAGCCAAGGAGCATATGATGGCCACCAAAACCGTCCTTCGCCTGGACGCCTCTGCCCGCACGACCGGATCGGTCACACGGGACCTCACAGACCGGATTATCGATCGGCTGAACCCGGATTGCGTGATCCCGCGCGACCTGGCACATCCGCTTCCCCATATCGACGGCGATTGGATCGCCGCCAATTTCACCCCCTTCGCCGATCGCAGCCCGGCCCAGGTGGAAAAGCTGGCCCTGTCCGACTGTCTGGTCAAAGAGATCACCCACGCTGACACGCTTGTCATCGGTGCGCCCGTCTACAATTTCGGGGTGCCTGCCGCGCTGAAAGCCTGGATTGACTTGATCGCGCGCCCCGGCGTCACGTTCGAGTATTCTGATGCCGGGCCCGTCGGCCTCCTGCAGAACAAGCGCGCCATTATCGCCATGGCCTCTGGCGGCACCGCCATCGGCTCAAAGGCGGACTATGCCAGCGCCTATTTACACCATGTCATGGGCTTCATCGGCATCACAGACGTCGAACTTGTCACCGCCGATCAGGTGATGGTCGATGCAGACCGCGCCCTGGCACAGGCCAGCGATCAGGTGCAGCGACTGGCCGCCTAACCGCCGCGCGGCAGGATCGCACCCAATGAATGCCCGCCCACCAGGTGCATGTGCATATGCGGCACTTCCTGGTTGGCGGCCGGACCGGCATTCGACAGGAGCCGGTAACCTTCATGACCGTCGACAGGGCAGACATTCTCCGTCTGACAAATCCTGCCCAGAGCGCGAGTGAAATCAACGATTTCCACCGGATCCGCCTCGGCTGCAAAGTGGTCAAAACTGACATATGCTCCCTTCGGGATCACGAGCACATGGACCGGGGCATGCGGTTGAATATCGCGAAAGGCCAAGCTGTGCTCCGTCTCCAGCACCGTATCATTCGGGATCTCGCCCCGCAGGATCTTGGCGAAGATATTCTGATCGTCATAGTCATAAGACATGGGCGGAGCCTTCCCAATCGCTCAATTGCCAACGGCCCCTTACCGGCCCTCCCTCTTATGAGCGCGATCTCCACAAGTTCGCAAGGGGCATACGTGGCATGGATCAACCTGTCTGTGCCAAGTCGGCTGCCGTGTGATCTGCCATCACAGCCTGCTGCTGGGTCATCACGTCCAAACCAGTCAAAAGGTGTGGCGGCCCCTTGCGGTAAAGATCCAGCAACCCCGGCCGTAACGCGACCGCAGCACTTTCCGCCTCACTGACAAAGAATTCCGGACGTTTCATCAACATGGCATGGTCCAGCGCCCGGGCCTCCGTGGCCGTCACGGTGAAAGTCGGCGATTTCGGCACGACTTGAAACCCTGGCACCAGATGCCGTGTCAGGGTCTGAAAAACGGTCTCGGCTGGGTATGCGGTTGTGCGAAAAAATCGCTTTATATCGGGCCGGACCGCCATGAAATCCAAAATCCTCATCACACTGGCCCGCCGCAGACACCACCACGGGCTGCCCGCCATCATCTGCAAATCCGCTGGTGCAGTCCGCGTCAGGCCAAGCTTGCGCTGCCAGCCGACGCTGGATTGATAAAGCCTGGGCCACCGGAGCGGACTGATCACATGACGATACCGCAACCAATCCCCCTCTGACCCCAGAAGTGGACGACTTTCAACGAAATCGCGATCATCCGTGGCCAAAGCGGCACGGATATGTGCCGCCGGTTTGATCGGCACACAGGTCTCCGACATCAGGTAAAAATGGCTGGCATCGGGGAACTGCGCCAAACCGACCCGTGCGGCGTGGATCGTCGCCCGAACCATCGACCAGTCCCGGCGGTCACCGATCATCCGGCGGGTCGACACGACCACGTTGGGGTAATCACCCAAGGTCTCTGCGATCCGCTTATGGTTGGAACGCGGCGCCGCACCATCATACTGCACTACGACACCATCGCCGGTGCCGGCCAGCGTCTTGGCCTGCGCAACCACCACATTCGTTGCTCCACCAGACACCAAAAGATAGGCGATCTGTGTCATGTGGGCCCCCTTCATATCCACACAATGATTTATGTCGCCAGGCGTAAACAGGATCTTAATTTTTCACCTATGCAGCCCAGCTTTGTCTTATGCGGCGCAACGGTTACCTAACAACGCATCACAACCGCTTCGATGCACTCACAGGACAATCAATATCCCTACTGTATCTCAGTTACGCTGCAGGGTGGTATTTGTTCCCACAAGTTTAGTAAATTAGAAAAGAATATTAAAAATGGTCTGTGTAATTCGAGATGACAATACCACAAAGCCGCGCCCTTTGACGAGAGTCAATTATTAAAGTACTTAAAAATAGCATAACAGGTCCATGGCATCTTTTATGCCTCACTTTTCGATGCTTATTGCGCAAATATGCGAGCAATCACCGCAATATCAAACCTTCAATTGACAAAAATCTGCACAACAAACGGCTCTCGATATTAGGCAGCAGGTCGCCACAAGGCACCCGCGCGGCTTCGTCCGGGGGATGAATGTCGGTCATATTTTGACCTTGTTCCCGCCCCCGCAGGTGGGTTGGTGCCGGACGGCCCAATACAGCTCATCTCGGGATGCAACTTTTCCTTTCATCACATTGGAATACCGCGCAAATCAGAAATCATGGGGCAAAGCCTGCAACGCAAAAACAAAGATTTTTGGGGCAAATTGGGCCGAAATCAACCCAAAGCGCCCCACATCTCTAGGTTGTTCGATCAACAGTCTATCCACGTTGGTTTTCGCGAATCCAGCAAATGACACCCCAACCTCACCAGCGAAGACCTGCCAGCCCCACGGAAGGGTCCGTCGCCTAATTGGAGACAATCAAACGCTCATATATGAATTAGCCATCTTTAAGAAATTCGGCCTTCTTTTCGCCCCAAACCAACCTGAATTATGCCCGCCAAAGGCAGAAATGTGCCCACCATACCAGCAGCCAGTTGACAGATTAGTGATCAATTGGCCCATGGATAACAGACGTAAGGGAAACGGTGTGACAGCAATACAATCGATGGTGGAATTAATTTCCAAACACACGTCAATTGTGGGTTAACACCAGCTAAATTAATTTTGCGATAATGTGCATCGTTCTCAACGAGGGGCACATCGATCTGGAGAAGACTGCGATGGATAACTCACCAAGCAACTTTGAACCCGGCGTCGTTGATACGCCAGACGGCATGACAACCAGCGTTGGTCTCAATGGCCTTAATGGCGTTCCGGCCAAGGGGACGGGTCTCTCCGGTGCAGTGTTCCAAGCAGCTGACGGGTTGCGCCGCATTTCCGATGTCGATGACCTGATTGCAAACAACCAGGCGGATGCCACCTTTACAGCAAGCCAGATCTACTATGGCAGTCACAAATCGTCCTCAACCGTTGCAGATTTCCTCAATCGCGACGCAGGCAGCATTGATGGCAGCGGCGATGCAGAATTCGGGCCGACCGGTATGCTCTTGTCCGGGTACATTTACATCCCCGCCGGTGTTCATGAAATCTCTGTGATCTCCGACGATGGGTTCCGGCTCGAACTGGGCGGTGTGACATTTTCCGAATTCGCGTCAAACCGTGCGACTGCCGAAACGGCACGCACGGCTGAATTCGAC
Source organism: Actibacterium sp. 188UL27-1 (assembly GCF_016901225.1). Classification (GTDB taxonomy): domain Bacteria; phylum Pseudomonadota; class Alphaproteobacteria; order Rhodobacterales; family Rhodobacteraceae; genus 188UL27-1. Next base: position 81,472 of record NZ_JAFEUL010000017.1, read on the forward strand.
GGGGGCCTCTACGAAATTGACCTGACCTACTACGATCAAGGCGGTGGCAAATCCTTGCGGGTTCTGATTGATGGGCTGCCCGTCGACCAAAGCGCGTATTATCAAACGGAAGCAGACTTCACCAACCCGCCAGCGGGTGTCGGCTCCGTCCCGGTGACCGACTATCACCCCGGGACCTTTGCCGGCGAGATCAGCGTCGATGGCGCGGCGGAGGGCAGCACCACGTCAGGCCGTGATCTGATCGAAGGCAAAGGCGGCGATGACGATCTCTCTGGCGGCGCAGGTGATGATGAGATCATCGGCAATTACGGGGATGACAAGCTGAATGGCGGTGACGGAAACGATGTAATCGATGGAGGTTACGGCTCTGACCTGCTTATCGGCGGCAAAGGCGACGACCTTCTGATCTCCCGCTCCGATGCCGGGGAGCAGCGGATTGGCCAGTTGGCCATCGGCAAGCCGACCCGCCAGGACCCCGACAACGAGGTTGATAACGATCTGCAAAAGCTCAAGGCCTATGCCGATCAGCCGCTGACCGGGGATGACATCATGGTGGGTGGTGAAGGCCGCGACACCTTCCTGATCCTTCCGCAGCTCAACGCCAAGCTCGACATCATCCAAAAGCATGTCCGGGTGGACGGCACCATCAACTGGGCCGGTGTCGCGGGCGAAAATAACGAACTGCACGATCACTGGGTCGACAGTTTCGGCATCGACGTGATCGCGGACTACAATGCCGAAGAGGATCACATCGCCGTCATCGGCCACACAGCCAATGTCACCGATGTGACCTATCGCGATGTCGATGGCGATGGGGATGAGGAAAGCATCGTCACTATCCTGTCGCTCCAGCATGGCGGCGGCGGCGCCCACACGATGGACCTGATCGGCCAGATCATCGTCCACGGTGACCGGGTCGAGGCAGACGACATCGAAACCGATAACGGCGTCACCTACGGCGTGGTCGAGAACTACGCCGATGTGGCCGAAGCGCTTTATCAGCCCGGCGACGAAAAGACCTCCATGGTGAACGGACAAGAGGTCAAGGGTTACGACACCCGCGACGCAAATGGCAATCTGGGCGGCGTCACCGGCGCTCCCGAGGATCATGTCGACAACCCCTATGCCGACCAGGTCACTTATGCCGATCCGTCGCAACCCGACCCTGTCGAGCTGACCCGCGAAGGGTTCGAACCGCTGGAAATGACCGAGGCGGAGGGCCGCACCTATCGCGGCGCCAACGGCAATGACATGATGGCCCAGAATGACGGCCCCGCCCCTGCGGGTCTGCCCGGCGCCTTGGGCTTTTGGTCTTTCGCTCAGGACCAGGACGGCCGCTTTGCCGATGGCCGCGGCGGCAATGACGCGATCGCCTACAGCCGCTACGAAAATCAGGCCCGCCTGAATACCGATGCCGATAGCGACGCCGCCCCCACGGGCCGCAATGGCTCTATCACTTTCGACGGCAAGAACGACTTTGCCTTCATCCACCACGACCCCGCCTTTGAGATCAGCCAAGGCACCATCGCCGTCTGGGTGCGCCCCGAAGATCCGACAGACAAGAGCATGTTCATCTCAAAGGATCAGTCCGGCAACGGCGATGGCGGTCACTTCCGCCTGGGCCAGCACAAGGATGGTGGCATCGTCCTGCGCATGGCCGAAGGTGACGGCGGCAGCAACCATACCTGGACCTCCACGCCCGGCGATCTGAAAGCCGGTGAATGGACCCATCTCGCGGTCAGCTTCACCGAAGATGGCGTGACCGTCTATGCTGATGGCAAGCCCATCCCCGCCTCGTCCTGGACCGTGCATGAAGGCGATGTCGCCTCCCCCAATGTCTACACCGAAGCCTTCCTCACCCAAAACGAAGAGCCCTGGGTCATCGGCGCCGACCAGCGCACGACCAAGAACAATGACAGCGCCCAGGAATTTGCCACCGATGCCCGCAACCTCGACAGCCCCTTCAAGGGTGAGATCGCGGATTTCGGCATCTGGGGGGGATCCGAAAAAGGCGACGCGCTCACCCAGGCTGAGATCAACGGCCTGATCAAGGATGGCCCAGGCGCGGCGCTGACCAACCCGTCTGGCCCGCAGGACATGCAGGCGGCCGATGACACCTTCTTTGGCGGACGCGGCAATGACACGATCGACGGTGGCGCAGGTGACGATGTCATCCACGGCCAATGGGGCAACGACAAGCTCTATGGCGGCTACGGCGACGACGAACTGCGCGGTGCGGGGGGCAACGACATCCTCGATGGCGGTCGCGGCTCTGACCTGCTGCTCGGCGGCAAGGGTGATGATACGCTGATCTCCCGCTCGGATGCGGGCGAACAGCGTATCGGCCAACTGGTTATCGGGGAGCCGTCCCGCGACTTCCCCGATCCGTCGGTCGACAACAAATATCTGAAATTGGTCGACTGGATCGACCAGCCGCTCGTGGCCGACGACGTTCTGGTCGGTGGCGAGGGCCGCGACCACTTCAAGTTCGAGACGTTGATCAACGGCAAGAAAGACATCCTGATCGACAACCTCAAAGATGACGGCCGCACCATCAATTGGCACAAGGTCGCCGGTGAAAACGCCCGCCTGCACGACCACTGGGTGGATGCGTTCGGGATCGATATCATCGCCGACTACAATGCCAAGGACGACAAGATTAGCGTCATTGGCCACACGACCCAGGTCAAAGTCGACTATCACAGCATCGACACGGACGGGAACGGCTTTGCCGACGACATGGTCTCGGTCATCACCGCCTATTCCCAGCAGGGTAATAACGGCGGCGCCCATGATGAGGACTACCTGGGCTACATCGTTGTCTATGGTGATCTCGTCGCAGAGGAAGACATCATTGTCGACGCCGGTGCTCATTATGGCATCGTCGAAAGCATCGATGACCTGCAAGAAGCCGTCGCACCCTCCGGCGACCTGCGCGAAGGTGAGCATTACGGCTATGACACCCGCGATGTCGATGGTGATCCGATCGGATCCCGGCCCGAGGATTTCACCTCCAACAAGTGGTTCAAGGAGGGCAAGGTCAACTTGGCCTCAGCCAATGATAAGGGCCTGAAAGCGCCGGACATCGTCGAATACGAAACCAACGGCTCGTTCGACGGCACCGCCGCAACCAAGATCGCCCATAGCAGCGACATGGCCTTGCGGGCAGGCACCTTCGCTTTCTCCTTCACGGCAGACGAGATCGTGAAAGGAGAGCCACAGGCGCTCCTCTCCAAAGACCATTCCGGCTACAAGGATGGCGGCCACCTCAACATCTATATCGACTGGGGCAGCAAGCTGGTGGTCCGCTACCAAAGCAAGGATGAAGATCGCTACCTCAAGTCCGATGAAAAGATCGAGGCGGGTGAACAGGTCAATGTCAGCTTCAGCTTCTCGCCCCAGGGCACCGTTCTCTACATCAACGGCAAGGCCCACGACATGGGTGAAGGCTTCCCACGCGGTATGCTCGACAATTCCGAGGATATGCTGGTCGGCGCGTCTTCCCACCGCCGATGGAAAGACGACGACAAGGCGGAATGGTTCTTCAAAGGCGATATCTCTGATCTCGTCGTCCTGGACCGCGCTGTCACCACGGTCGAAGCGTTGGTCCTGGCCGAGAATGACAATGACACGGCCGCCATGGTGGATCTTTTCCCCGACACGACGTTTGAACCACAGGTCATCAATGGCACCTCCAAGGCGGACACCCTGCGCGGTGGCGATGGCAATGACCGGATCAGCGGCAATAACGGCGATGATGACTTGGCCGGGCTCGGCGGGAACGACAAGGTCTACGGTGGCAACGGCAACGACGATGTCCGCGGCAATGACGGCGACGACATGGTCTATGGCGGCCGCGGCACGGATACCGTACGCGGTGGCGCCGGCAATGACCTGACCCGCGGCGGTGACGGCAACGACACCGTCTTCGGCGATGCGGGCAATGACCGCATCTACGGCGAAAAAGGCGATGACAAGCTCTTTGGCGGCGATGGCGATGACTGGCTCGCCGGTGCCTTCGGTATGGATGAATTGGAAGGCGGCGCCGGTTCCGATATCTTCCAGTTTGGCCGGATGGGCGATGCCCATGCCGATAAGGTGCTCGACTTCGTCAGCGGTGAAGACACGATTGCCCTCCGCTCTGCTGGCTTCGGTCAGACCGGTGATGTGGATTTGACCTTTGGCAAGCGCGCCGAAGGCACGGAGGCCCAGTTCATCTACACCGCCGAATGGGGCCGGCTGGTCTTTGACGCAGACGGCACCGGGGCGGGCAAATCCACCTTGGTCGCCACGTTCGAGCGCGGTTTGGAATTGACGGTAGACGATTTCGCCTTCGTCTGATCAACGAAACGACCCTTCAACTCAGAAGACATGGGCGGCTCCTCTGGCCGCCCATTTTCTTTGGTCGCCCTTATTCTCGTGGGTTTCACAGATCTCGGTCCAGCGCGGCTCTCCCGGGATGGACCATCCCAAACAAAAGCTTAACCAACCGCCCGGCGCGTATGCATGGTTTGTGCATGGGATGTGTATCGATTGTGTATCCCGTCCGCATGCCCGAAAAGGGGTTCAGACCGTCGCGTCCTGACATGCGCAGACCGGTCTGACCAACGACGCTCTGCAGGGTAATCCAAGGCGACACCCCATGTTCCTGTCCGTATTCGAGATCTTCAAACCCGGCATCGGCCCCTCCTCCTCCCACACGATCGGGCCCATGGTGGCCGCTGCCCGGTTCCTTGATCGGCTTCGCAAATCTCCGTTTACGGCCAATGGGTTGCGGGCTTCCCTCCACGGCTCTTTGGCCTTCACCGGTGTAGGCCACGCGACGGACCGCGCTGTCATCTTGGGCCTGGCCGGGTTTCGACCCGACGACTATGACCCTGAAAAGGCCGAAGAAACCCTGGCGCAGATCCGAAAGACACAGACGGTCGAGGTGCCCGATCTACCGCCCCTGCAGTTCAGCCCTGACACCGATCTGATCTTCGACTACGGCGACCCGCTCCCCGGCCACGCTAATGGTTTGATTTTAATGGCAATTGATGGCCAAGGGGATGTGATCGACCGGCAAACCTACTACTCCATTGGCGGTGGCTTCGTCCTGACGGCCGAGGAATTGCAGCATGGTGCTGATACGGCTGATCCCTGTGGTCCAGTCTCCCCCTACCCTTTTGAAAACGCGGACGAAATGCTGCAAATGGCACGCGATAGCGGCCTGTCCATCGCAGAAATGAAACGCGCCAATGAGCGCGCCCGCACAAGCGAGGCCAGCCTGACCGCTGGTATCGACAAGATCTGGCACGTCATGTCCACCTGCATCGACAATGGCCTTACGGCACCCGATGGTGTTTTGCCCGGCGGACTAGAGGTCCGCCGCCGCGCCCCCGACATCCACCGTCGTTTGCTGGCAGAGCGAGGGCAAAACCTCACCGCGCCCCATACAATCAACGACTGGATCAGTGTCTATGCCATGGCGGTAAACGAAGAAAACGCCGCCGGCGGCCGCGTTGTCACCGCGCCAACCAACGGTGCTGCCGGTGTCGTACCAGCCGTCCTGCGCTATTGGCTGGATCATGTGCCAGGTGCCACAAGATCCAATATCGACACCTTCCTTCTCACCGCGGCGGCCATCGGCGGGCTGATCAAACACAACGCCTCGATCAGCGGCGCCGAGGCCGGATGCCAAGCAGAAGTCGGCAGCGCCGCCGCCATGGCCGCTGCCGGCCTCGCAGCCGTCTTGGGCGCCACACCTGAACAGATTGAAAATGCCGCAGAAATTGCGCTGGAACATCACCTCGGTATGACCTGCGACCCCGTCAAAGGCTTGGTCCAGGTCCCATGTATCGAACGCAACGGTCTGGGCGCGGTCAAGGCAGTCGCAGCGGCCTCACTCGCCTTGCGCGGGGATGGCACGCACCTGGTCCCACTGGATGCTTGCATCGAAACCATGCGCCAAACCGGCGCCGATATGAGCAGCAAATACAAGGAAACCTCGTTGGGGGGGCTCGCGGTCAACATCCCAAATTGTTGAGATCCGCCTCCATCATGTGTCTAAAAATATCCCGGGGGTGAATGCCCGCCTGCGGGCAGAGGGGGCTGGCCCCCTCACCGGTCGGACGGACCGGATCCCTCACTGCAGCGCCAGAACCTCACCTGCCAAATAAAGCGATCCGCAGATGAGCACCCGTGCCCCTGGCGCCTTGGCTGCGATTGCGATCAAGGCATCTGTGACGGAACCACTTACCTCAACCGATAAACCCACGGATCGAGCCGCGCCCGCCACATCCTCCGGGGCCGCCCCACCCGGTGCATCGGTGACGGGAACCGCCATCACACCTTGTACAACATCCCCGAAAGGCGCCAGAAACCCTGCCCAGTCCTTGCGGGCCATCATCCCCGTGATCATCCACAATGGCCGCCCCGGCATCGCTTCCATGGCGCGCGCCAAGGCTCGCCCAGCAGCAGGGTTATGCCCACCATCAAGCCACAGTTCCATGCCCGGAGCGAGCGCCACCAAGGGACCATTGGTTAACCGCTGGATCCGTGCGGGCCAGGCCGCGTCGCGCAAAGCGGCCTCGCAGGCGGCCTCGCCATGGCCCAATTGGCGCAAGACAGCGAGGGCAATCCCCGCATTCTCAACCTGATGCAGACCGGGCAAGGCTGGAAGGGGCAGATCAAGCAGGCCGGTTTCATCTTGGAAAACCAGCCGACCATGTTCGGTGGTCACATGCCATTGCTGTCCGAAGGCGGAAATCGGTGCGCCGAGCGGTGTAGCACGCGCCTCAATCACATCGAGCGCTTCATCGGGCTGCCGACCAATGATACACGGAACGCCCCGCTTGAGAATGCCCGCCTTTTCCCCGGCGATCTTGGCAAGCGTATCCCCCAGAAATTCCTGATGGTCGATGTCTACCGGTGTGATCACGGTACACAGGGGACAGTCGATGACATTGGTGGCATCCAACCGCCCGCCCAGCCCGACTTCCAACAACAGCATATCGGCCGGATTTTCGGCAAAGGCAAGGAAGGCAGCGCAGGTCGTCGCTTCGAAATACGTGATCGGATGCCCGTCATTGGCCATCAACGTGCGGTGCAACACATCGATCAACGCAGGTTCGTCAATCTCTGCCCCGTTCAAGACGATCCGCTCCGAAAAGCGCACGAGATGTGGCGACGTATAGGCATGGACCCGTTGGCCGGCCGCCGCCAAACCGGCTCGGACCATGGCCAGGGTCGAGCCCTTTCCGTTGGTCCCGGCAATATGGATCACCGGCGGCAGCTTGCGTTCGGGATGGTCAAGCGCCGTTAACAGCCGGGTCATCCGACCCAGCGACAGTTCGATCTCAACCGGATGCAAGGCCAGCATCTGCGCCAAAAGCTCGGCGCTGGTCTTCGGTATCAAGGGGTCGGGTCCACCGGGCCCGCCGCGGCGACCTCATCGGGCGCAGCCGCATCGACCTGCGCCATGTCAGCCTCCCGGTCCGGCGGGGGCAGATCGCCTTTGACGGGCGGTGTCAGGCCCATCAGCATGCGGGTGATCCCGATCAATTCATCCCGCATGTGTTCCCGCCGGGTGACGCGGTCGAGCATGCCATGCTCCAACAGATATTCGGCGCGTTGAAACCCCTCGGGCAGCTTTTCACGGATCGTCTGCTCGATCACTCTGGGACCGGCAAAACAGATCAGCGCCCCGGGTTCGGCGATCTGGACATCCCCCAACATCGCATAACTGGCAGTCACGCCGCCGGTAGTCGGATGGGTCAGCACCACAATGTAGGGCAGGCCAGCTTCGCGCAGCATCTGCACGCCGATGGTGGTCCGCGGCATCTGCATGAGGCTCAGGATGCCTTCCTGCATACGGGCACCACCTGCAGCAGAGAAAACAATGAAGGGGCGGCCTAATTCCAGGGCGCGCTCTGCGCCTGCCAAAAAAGCATTGCCCACATACATGCCCATGGAGCCAAGGATGAAGTTCGCATCCTGACAGGCGGCCACGATGGGCGTACGGCCCATTTCGCCTTCAGCAATCAGCATCGCCTCCATCTCACCCGTGTCACGCTGGGCAATCCGCATGCGTTCAGGGTAGCGTTTCTGGTCGCGAAAATGTAGCGGATCGGCAACGGGCTCGGGTACCGAAACCTCAGAATAGATGCCACCATCGAACAGATTGGCAAACCGCTCTCGCGGGCTGAGGGCCATGTGGTGGTTGCACGTCGTGCAGACGTTCAGATTGTCCTTGAGTTCCCGGTGGAACAGCATTGTTCCGCATTCCGGGCATTTCGACCACAGGTTGTCCGGAACTTCGCGGCGTGAAAACAGCGAATTGATCTTTGGCCGAACGTAGTTGGAGATCCAGTTCATAAAGGGCCCTTATGCCACGACGCCGATGACCGGGAAATAAGCCCCGCTCCACGGAATTGCAATTGCATAGGATTGTAGAGCAGTCGGAACCCCGACTGATCACGCGCAGCTCACAAGCCACAACACTCAGATCGCGCGGATCAGCCGGGACGATTGATCGGAACTGGCACGTTACCCTTCAGACTCAGAAAAAGTGACCAACCGTACTTAGTAGATTGGATAATTTAGTTGTCATTGCAAGTGGCAGCCGGAAAAAATCGCGCACTCTCCAAGCACGGGCGGCTCAACCCACCAGGATCCGGCGCGTCACCCACCAGACCAACAGCAGAACCAATATACCGAAAGCCATGCCAACGCTTTGAAACCCAACGGTTTCTACCGGCGCTTCGGTGACGTAAAGGGCAAGTCCAGTGATTGTCCCCTTAAACGAAACAATGAAAAGGCCCAGAAAATTATTGGCAAAGTGCAATCCCATCGCGGCACCGAGGCTGCCGGTCCGCTCTGTCAGGTCAGCGGCGATCAGGGCGAAGGTCAAAGTCGACAGCAGGACAAGTGCAACATTGGGCCCCATCGACGGATCGAAATGCGCAAAGGCAAACAGAACCGACGGGATCCAGAACCAGATCCAGCGCGCATGAAACCGCGCCGCGAGTTGTTGTTGCAGGTAGCCGCGAAACAGCAATTCCTCTGCGCCGATCTGCAAAAACAAAAGCGGCAAGGCCAGGGGCAGCCAGCGCAGGAAATTCTGGAAGGGCAGGTTTGGTTCTGGCGGATCAAAGAGGATACCGATCATCAGAACCGCACCGAAGATGACCCACAGCACAAGGAGCCCGGTGAAAAAGCCACGGATCCATTCGCTGAACGTCCCGAACAGGCTGCCAGGCCCGCGGAAATGCAAGGCAGCAGCGGCAAGGATCACGCCAAGGAACATGCCAAAAAAGGTCAGCAAAAGCACAATGACCTCAACGGGATCATCTGGTTCGGCCAGACCATTGAAAAACGGCATGATCCCGAACGGATTGGTCTGTGCGATGGCGGCAGCGGTTACGCCAAAGATCAAGGCGGTGGACGCGGCGTAGATGAACACGATCAAAAGCAGGCCTAGCAGGATCCGCCAGAATTCGGGGTAGAGTTTCGCCTCGGCGATGGAGGCTTCGAATTCCGGATTGCGCATCTGTGGCTCCGTGATTGTTGATGTGGCTCAGGGGTATCGGATTGCCCGAGGGTCAGCAACGCCGGTTACGCGCGCACGGCCACACGCGCAGCCAGCCATCCGCACAGAACCCAAACCGCCTCCACCACGAAAAGCGAGAGCGGTTGCGGCACCGACCAATCCAGATCGAAGACATAGAGAGCCAGGCCACCCCAATCATCGTTCACCGAAACCACTGCAATAGCGAAGAAGTTATTGACAAGGTGCAGCGCCCAAGCCGCGCCCATCGTCCCGGTGCGTGCGGTCAAATCGGCATAGCTGAGCCCCGAAAGCGTCACCAGAACAACAATGAACCACGCATTCGGGCCCGGCTCGTTGAACCAGTGCAGCAGGCCGAATGCCAGTGACGGTGCAACCAACCACAGCCAAGGCGAGCGGAACCGCGCACCAAGTTGCTGTTGGAGGTAGCCGCGAAACACCACCTCTTCGGTACCAGTCTGGATCAACAGGGCGACGGAGGTCAGTGGCAGCAGCAGGACCCAAGTGACCGCCGTGACGGAATTGCGCTGCAGCGTCAGGTCTCCGGTTGGGCTAAGTATCCCGACCACCAGATAGACCGCACCGGCCCAGATCAGAACGGCCCGAAAATCAATCCAGGCTTGCTCCAACGGACCGAGCATCGAAAGCAAGCTGCGCAGATGCAGCAACCGGGTTATGAACCCGAAACTAACCGCAAACACCATGAACATCGCCAGATTGGCCAAGGTGAATGCGGGGCTTGGCGTCACCTGGACATCGGCAACGGCCATTGCGTTGTAAAGATCAGGTGCCAAGGGGAGCAGAAGTGCATCCAAGACCAAGCGCGCGAAAAAGATACCGCCCAGGAAGGTCACGATCAGGACCACCGGGATCCGCCAAAGCTCCCCTTTTTCCGCGGCGGGTCGGACGAATTGCTGATGCGGGCCATAGGACATGGAAAAATCCTTTCCCTGCCCTGCTATGCCGCATTGCACAAAGACGCAATTCAGCTTGTCGTTGTCAACGTCGGTGGCTATGCGCATGATCCAAAGAAATCCGGGGAGGGATAAGATGCTGAAGAAACCGTTTGATAAATCTGCATTGCCCAGCCGCCATGTGACCGAAGGACCTTCGCGGGCGCCGCACCGGTCTTACTACTATGCAATGGGGCTGAGCGAGGACGAGATCGCGCAGCCGTTCATTGGCGTCGCCACTTGTTGGAACGAAGCCGCCCCCTGCAACATCGCATTGAACCGCCAAGCCCAGGCCGTGAAGCTGGGTGTGAAGGCGGCCAGCGGCACCCCCCGGGAGTTTACCACCATCACCGTGACCGACGGCATCGCGATGGGGCATGAGGGCATGCGGTCATCGCTGGCCTCCCGCGAGGCCATTGCCGACACTGTTGAGCTTACGATGCGTGGCCATTGCTATGACGCCATTGTCGGCCTTGCCGGTTGCGACAAGTCCCTGCCGGGCATGATGATGGCCATGGTGCGGCTGAACGTGCCCAGCGTGTTCATCTATGGTGGATCGATCCTGCCCGGTCGATTGAACGGCAAGGATGTCACCGTACAGGACGTGTTCGAGGCGGTGGGACAGCACCAGGCAGGCAATTATTCGGACGAGGAGCTGGCCATTCTGGAGCGGGTCGCCTGCCCCTCTGCCGGCGCATGTGGCGGGCAGTTCACGGCCAACACCATGGCCTGCGTGTCCGAGGCGATTGGCCTGGCACTGCCGAACTCCTCCGGCGCGCCTGCGCCTTACGAAAACCGCGATCAGTATGGCAAAGCCAGCGGCGAGGCTGTGATGCTCCTGTTGGAAAAGAACATCCGCGCCCGCGATGTCGTCACCCGCAAGAGCCTGGAAAACGCAGCCCGCGTCGTGGCCTGCACAGGCGGATCCACCAATGCCGGGCTGCACCTGCCCGCGATTGCCCATGAGGCGGGGATCGATTTCGACCTTGGCGACGTCTGCGACATTTTCCGCGATACACCGTACTTCGTCGATCTCAAGCCCGGCGGCCAATATGTGGCCAAGGACCTTTATGAGGTGGGCGGCGTGCCTGTCGTCATGAAGGAGCTTCGCAAGGCGGGATTGGTCCATGAGGATTGCGTCACCGCGACCGGCGCCACCATGGGCGAAGAATTGGATAAGGTGGCTTTGGAGGCCGATGGCCGCGTGATCTACCCCGTTGCGACACCGATCACGCCCACCGGCGGTGTGGTGGGGTTGACAGGAAACCTCGCCCCGGAAGGCGCCATCGTCAAAGTCGCCGGAATGGCGGCGGAGGACCAAGTCTTTACCGGCCCGGCCCGTGTGTTTGAATGCGAGGAAGACGCGTTTGAGGCCGTCAAGGCCCGCGGCTATGCCGAAGGCGAGATCCTGGTGATCCGCAATGAAGGTCCGGCCGGGGGCCCCGGTATGCGGGAAATGCTGGCGACAACGGCGGCTTTGTCTGGCCAAGGCATGGGCAAAAAGGTCGCGCTGATCACCGATGGCCGGTTTTCCGGGGCGACACGCGGCTTTTGCGTTGGCCATGTCGGGCCAGAGGCGGCCCATGGCGGCCCCATCGCCCTGTTGGAAGACGGCGACATGATCACGATTGATGCGATCAAGGGTGAAATTTCTGTCGCGCTGAGCGATGACGACTTGGCAAGCCGCAGGGCCAAGTGGAGCGGCGCGCGCGAGACGATCTATGCCAGCGGTGCGTTGTGGAAATATGCGCAGCTGGTGGGTGGGGCCAACAAAGGCGCCGTGACCCATCCCGGTGCCAAGGATGAACGACACATTTATATGGATCTTTAAGGTGTGGCGGTCCCTATTCGCAGCCAGCCTGGCCCTGGCATTGACCGGTTGCCTGGGCGACGGATCACAGGCCAATCGCGGCTTTGGCGCAGCAATATTCTCTCGCGCGGCACCAACCCAGGTGTCGGTTCGTGAGGGAGCGGTCACAGTTGCCGGACCGGCGGGATATTGCGTCGACACGCGCTCAAGCCGTTTGAACGATTCAACCGCATTCGTCTTGCTGGGCAGTTGTGCCGGTCTGTCGGGGCGCGCGGCGACGCCCGAGAACCGGACGCTAGATGCGCTTTTGACCGCCACCGTAGCCCCTGGCGGTACGGCCCCGGTTGAAGCGTTTGAGCGCTTTTTCACGACAGATGCCGGGCGGGCAGCCTTGGCCCAGGATGGCGACCCCGCCAAGGTTGACGTGTTCGAGACCGAGATTCAGGGCGATGTCTTCCTGATGCATTTGCAAGATAGCGGCTTGTCGGACCTGCCTGACCTGGCGGCGGATCGTTGGCGGGCCGTCTTTACCATGAATGGCGCGGTCGTGTCCGCCACGGTCATCGGGTTGCGCGGCCACAACATGGGCAGCGAACGTGGAATGTCCCTGGCCATGCGGTTTGCCCAACGGATCCAGCAGGCCAGCGGCGGTGTACAGACCGCCGCGGCGCAATAGCTATCCGCGCTGGACCTCTGCAGCGATGCGGGTGGACTCTTCGACCGACAGACGTGGCGGGTGCCAGTCGCGCCCTGGAGCTGCATCCAGCAGCATCTTTGTGTACGCGTGCTGGGGATTGTCAAAGACATCCTCCGCCGACCCGAACTCAACCATGACCCCCTTCTGCATCACCGTGATGTAGTCAGAGATTTGGGCCGCCACGCGCAGGTCATGGGTGATGAAGATAATCGCGACCTGCAGCCGTTCCTGCAGATCATTCATCAACCGGAGCACTTGCTTTTGCACGGACAGGTCGAGCGCCGAAACGCTTTCATCGGCGATCACCACATCTGGCTCCATCGACAGGGCGCGGGCCACCCCGATCCGCTGCCGTTGCCCGCCCGAGAAATTGCGAGGTGTCCGGAAATATGCCTCCGGCTGCAGGCCGACCATCTCCAGCAATTCCATGGCGCGCGCCTTGGCCTCGGATGCGGAGACCCCGCGCAGGATGGGGCCGCGCGTGATGATGTCCCCCACCGTCTTGGTCGGATTCAGCGATCCGTAAGGGTCCTGAAAGATCATTTGGATCAGGCGGCGGCTGTCTTGCAACGTCGCGCCTTGCAGGGCCAGAAAGTCCTGTTCGTTGATGATGATCGACCCAGAGGTGGGTTCGATCAACCGGATCAGCGCCTTGGCGAGGGTTGACTTGCCCGATCCACTTTCGCCGACGACGCCCAATGTCTCGCCCGACCGCAAGACAAAGCTGGCATCGTTCAGGGCGTGGACCTGCTTGTCGCCTGCCCCATAGATCTTATGCAGCGACTTGGCCTCAACCTTGGGCGCGTCGTTGCGGGTGCGGTCGGGGCTGCGGGTGGTTTCAAGCGCAGGCATCGCGTCGACCAGTAGCTTTGTGTAGTCTTTCTGGGGGTTCATCAGGATCTGTTCTGCCGGGCCTTGCTCGATCACCTCGCCCCAGCACATGACGGCGACCCGGTCAGCAATATCGGCCACCACGCCGAAATCATGGGTGATAAAGATCGTGGCGTTGTCGTAGACATCCTTCAGGTCGTTGATAAGGCGCAGGATCTCCGCCTGTGTCGTCACGTCCAGCGCCGTGGTCGGTTCATCGGCAATCAGCACGTCGGGTTTGCAGGCCAGTGCCATGGCGATGACAACACGTTGGCATTGCCCACCGGAGACCTGGTGCGGGTAGCTGTCATAGATCCGCGGCGGGTTGGGCAGGCGCATCTGTTCCAACAGTTTCAACGTCTCCGCCTTGCGGTCGGTCTTGCTGATTTCCGGGCGGTGGAGGGCAAAAACCTCGTCTACCTGCTTGCCGATCTTCATCGCCGGATTCAGCGCCGCCATGGGCTCCTGGTAGATCATGGAAATCCGCGCACCGCGCATTTCACAGAGCTCGGCATCACTGAATTTCAGCACATCCCGCCCGTCAAATAACACCTCGCCCTGGGTCACGGTCAGACGCGGCGGCACGTCATTCATGATCGCGCTGGTCAAAACCGATTTGCCAGAGCCGCTTTCACCGACGATGCAAAGGATCTCCCCGCGCCGCAACTCAAGGTTCACATCCTTCACCGCATGTGTTCGATCCGCGCCCTTAGGCAACTCGATCGATATGTTGTTCATTTCAAGGATGATCTCGCCGCGCTGGCTACCGTCGGTCATGCGCTCTCCCATCTAGATGATGTCGGAGCTTACATCCCCCAACCTTGGCCCCCTAGGCTAGGCAGGGCCGAATGACCCGTCAACCGGGTCCGCAGGCATGCGGCGGTTGCGATAGCGCGCAATGCGCAGCCCCACAGCCACACAAAACGGCACAACGATGGTGAAGCTCAGCACGCCGCCGATACCGACAGCGAAGATAGGCAAAAAGATCTGTTGCAGAGCAGCGCCATCCATCGGGCGCAACTGGCTGAAGACACCCAAGGTCAGCGCACTGATCCAACAGCACAGCGACACACCGGCAATCACGCCCATTTTCAAGCGTGTGGCAAAGCGGATATCGCCGAACCTGAACCCCTCGTGGATGGCGTATTGGGGAATGGCAAAATAAGCGATGAAGCAGCCGTTGACCGTCAGCAGGGTCACAACACCGAGTTTCAGCATCAGCTTGGGGCTGAAATTGGCCAAATCAAACCCCGTGCGGGCATAAAGCAGAAACAGCCCGCTGGCCCACAGCACCAGGACCCCGGCCATGATCGTATTGTGCAAGCGATGCATCATACGGATATCGGCATCCGTCACCGGTTTGAAAAAGCATTTCAGGGCCGACACATCCGCCCAAAGGGCCAGGCCAAACCCCATGGCAAGGCCAAGCAAGTGGACCATCCGCGCAACATCAAGGGCAAGTGTGCTGTCTAATGAAATCATGCGCCATTCTCGTCAGAAACCGTGTATTTTTGAATTAAGCCGCGACTCCCCGTGGGACCGGGCTGTGATGAACAGGTCTGGCTGAACCATGTCATGGGAACGGTCTAAAGATGGAGGAACTGTGGCAGTGCATCCGAACAGCAAAAAACCCCGGTATTGCCACCGAGGTCTCATTTTTCCGTAGTTAAAATGCCGACTTATTCGGCGTTTTCTTCTTCGACCGCCTCTTCGCCGGTCTCTTGGTTCACGACCTTCATCGACAGGCGAACCTTGCCACGATCGTCAAAGCCCAAGAGTTTGACCCAAACCTCCTGACCTTCTTTCAGGACGTCAGAGGGGTGGTTCAGGCGGCGGTTCTCGATCTGGCTGACATGGACCAGACCGTCGCGCTTCCCAAAGAAGTTCACGAAGGCACCAAAGTCCACGATCTTGACCACAGTGCCTTTGTAAACCTTGCCTTCCTCGGGCTCAGCCACGATCGAGTAGATCATGTCGTAGGCTTTTTGTATGCTCTCACCATTGGGCGAAGCGATCTTGATCACACCGTCATCGTTGATGTCGACCTTCGCACCGGAGGTTTCCACGATCTCGCGGATGACCTTGCCGCCGGATCCGATGACTTCACGGATCTTGTCGGTAGGCACCTGCATTGTCTCGATCCGGGGTGCATGGACGCTGAATTCAGCGGCACCGGTCAGGGCCTTAGCCATCTCACCCAGGATATGCATCCGGCCGTCCTTGGCCTGGGCCAGGGCTTTTTCCATGATCTCAGGTGTGATGCCCGCAACCTTGATGTCCATCTGCAGGGAGGTGATGCCGTTCTCCGTCCCGGCGACCTTGAAGTCCATATCGCCAAGATGATCTTCGTCGCCCAGGATGTCGGTCAGGATCGCGTAGGATCCGTCTTCTTCCAGGATCAAGCCCATGGCCACACCGGCCACGGCCGATTTCAAGGGCACTCCCGCATCCATCATGGCCAAGGAACCACCACAGACGGTCGCCATTGAGGACGATCCGTTGGACTCGGTGATCTCTGACACCAGCCGCACCGTGTAGGGGAAATCCGTCGCCGCAGGCAGAACCGCCTGTAACGCGCGCCAGGCCAGCTTACCATGGCCGATCTCGCGACGACCCGGAGGGCCAAAGCGGCCAACCTCACCCACCGAATAGGGCGGGAAGTTGTAATGCAGCATGAAGTTCGAGCGGCTGTTGGAATGGAGGGCGTCGATGATCTGCTCATCCTCGCCGGTGCCCAACGTGGTGATGACCAGACCTTGGGTCTCACCCCGTGTGAATAGGGCCGAACCATGGGTCCGCGGCAACAGACCGGTCTCAGACACGATGGGGCGCACGGTGGTCGTATCGCGGCCATCGATACGGGTGCCGTTCTTGACAACGTCGCCGCGCAGGATGCTGCTTTCCAGCTTTTTCAGGGCCGAACCCAGATTGCTGTCTTCGCGCTGCTCTTCGGTGAGCGCATCCAGGATCTTGGCACGTGCGTCCGAGATTGCGGTGGTCCGTTCCTGCTTATCCGTAATGGCGAAAGCGGCGCGCATGTCGGCCTCACCCGCGGCCTTCACGGCGTCATAAAGTGCGCTGTAATCGGGCGGCTGGTAGTCGAACGGTTCTTTCGCAGCATCTTCGGCCAGATCGATGATCAGATCGATCACGGGCTGGATCTGCTCATGGGCGAAGTTGACAGCACCCAGCATCTCGGCTTCCGACAGCTCATAAGCTTCGGATTCGACCATCATGACGGCGTCCTTGGTGCCCGCCACGACCAGGTCCAGCCGCTGTTCGGGCTTGGAGCGCAGATCGTCCATGTCGGTGACTTCGGGGTTGAGGATGTATTCGCCATCCACAAAACCAACGCGGGCCGCCGCGATCGGACCCATGAACGGTGCGCCCGAAATGGTCAGGGCAGCAGAGGCCGCGATCATCGCCACGATGTCGGGATCGTTGACCAAATCGTGTGACAGCACCGTGCAGATCACCAGCACTTCATGCTTGAAGCCGGGAACGAAAAGTGGCCGGATCGGACGGTCAATAAGGCGCGAGGTCAGCGTCTCTTTCTCAGTCGGGCGACCTTCACGCTTGAAAAAACCGCCGGGGATTTTACCGGCGGCATAGTATTTTTCGTTGTAATGCACGGTCAGTGGAAAGAAATCCTGACCGGGCTTGGGTGCTTTTGCAAACGTCACGTTTGCCATCACGCTGGTCTCACCCAACGTGGCAATCACGGTGCCGTCGGCCTGACGGGCAACCTTGCCCGTTTCCAGCGTCAGGGTTTCCTCGCCCCATTCCAGTGTCTTTGTCGATACGTCGAACATCTTGTTTTCCTATTCTGGCCGCCGGGGCGTATCCCCTGTCACGGCCTATTGCGTACGACGGCGTGTCCGTCGCGGCCCTTGATGCATCCCTGATCCGGTCGGGCCCGGCCATTTCAGGAAGCCCCAAGAGAGCCTTGGGGCGGGTGTTCGGGTCCCACGACCGGAACAAAAAACCGCGCCCCCGGGGGGACGCGGTTTTGGTGTCTTAGCGGCGCAGACCCAGGCGTTTGATGAGATCCTGATACCGGCTCTCTTCTTTGGCGCGCAGATAATCCAAAAGTTTGCGGCGCTGTGCGACCATCTTCAAAAGACCACGGCGGGAATGGTTATCCTTTTTGTGGGTCTTGAAGTGTTCGGTCAGCGTGGCGATGCGTGAACTGAGAACGGCAACCTGAACTTCGGGCGAGCCAGTGTCGCCTTCCTTGGTTGCGTATTCCTTCATCACGCGATTTTTCTCTTCAACAGTGATCGACATCGGGGTCTCCTTGCGATTGGTAGGTGAATGGCACAAGCCGGGATGTCGTCCAGCAAGGCCCTTGGAGATCTCGGTACCGCCACGGCGGCACGGATGCGCGCGTATAGGGGATATCCCCCTAAAAGAAAAGCCTTCATTAAAGTGGGACTTGGCGCAGCCAAATGGCCTGCGCGTATCAGCGATCAATATCGATTTGACGTGCGAGTTCGGTCGCCCACTCCCCGATAATCGGAATGAAATCGACCCAAGATAGTAGATAAACGAGGATTGAGACCAAGATACTCGCGCCCATTACCGTCCCAAGCCCAAACGACAATCCGCGCAAAAACTGAAAGAACATCAGCCGCCAGGTGCTATTATGGATTCGAACAAATCGGTGGTTGTTCAGACGCGCCAGTTCGGCCCGCAAACCGGCGACTTCGGATTGTGTATCAGGTATGTCTGCTTTCATATCGTTGATTTAGCTCTTTATGGCAGGTGTCACGCAACGGCGTTGCTTGAAACTTTGCCATCTACGGCGTATCTGCCCCTAACACACTAGGGAAATGACAATGGCCAATCCGCTGCAATTTGTTCAACAGGTCCGGTCCGAAGTGGCAAAGGTCGTCTGGCCAACCCGCCGGGAGGTGTTGTTGACCACCGTCATGGTGTTCATCCTCGCCACGATCGCAGCTGTGTTTTTCTTTGTGGTGGATCTCATCATCAAAACCGGCCTGACCTCCGTCTTGGGATTGTTCGGCTAGTTTTGGTCTTGGCAGGGGCTGAGGGACTCGAACCCACGACCCTCGGTTTTGGAGACCGATGCTCTACCAACTGAGCTAAACCCCTACGACCACAATGGCGTCTACCGGCTATCGCCGCATCGTTCAAGGGTGATCTGCGCATCACCGATGAATGTGGCGGGGATGCAAGTTAGGTTGATCAGGGACAAGCATGTGCAAGACAATTCGATAATGCAGTGGAAACGAAAAAGAACCAGTCGGGTCTACCAGACTGGTTCTTTTGATTTGGATGGCGCACCATCCAACAGGCCGAGTTGTTGCCCCGGCCTGCTATCTGCAACACACCGACTTATTTCGCGATGGACTGCAGACGACGGACGATCTCGGCTTGGCTGTCGCCGGAGCTCAGAACGATGTTCACACGGGCCAGTTCAGACTTGCTGAGGTCATTGACGTTGATTTCAACGGGATAAGAGGCCAGGCGGCTTTCCAGGGCAGTTGGTGCCGTCATTGCGGATGCCGTGCCGGCCAGAGCAGCGAAAGCGACGAGGGCGGGTTG
>NZ_JAFEUL010000017.1:101009-102353 GCF_016901225.1 Actibacterium sp. 188UL27-1
GTTGCGAGTGTCTTGGTCATGATTTCAGTCCTTTTTTGAAGTTGGTTAATGTCGTGGTTATTTCGCGATGGATTTCAGGCCGCGCACGATTTCCGCTTGGCTGTCACCCGAAGAGATCAGGGCGGCGACCTGGGCTTGCTCATTCGCGGTCAAGTCAGACACATTGATCTGAACAGGGTAGGCCCGCAGGTCGTTCTGCAACGCGGTGGGCGATGTGTTGGCCGAAGCAGCGCCAGCCAGAGCAGCGAAAGCGACGAGGGCGGTTGCGAGTGTCTTGGTCATGATTTCAGTCCTTTTTTGAAGTTGGTTAATGTCGTGGTTATTTCGCGATGGATTTCAGGCCGCGCACGATTTCCGCTTGGCTGTCACCCGAAGAGATCAGGGCAGCGACCTGGGCTTGCTCATTCGCGGTCAAGTCAGACACATTGATCTGAACAGGGTAGGCCCGCAGGTCGTTCTGCAACGCGGTGGGCGATGTGTTGGCCGAAGCAGCGCCAGCCAGAGCAGTCAAAGCGACGAGGGCGGTTGCGAGTGTCTTGGTCATGATTTCAGTCCTTTTTTGAAGTTGGTTAACGTCGCGGTTATTTCGCGATGGATTTAAGACCGCGCACAATTTCGGCTTGGCTGTCACCCGAAGAGATCAGGGCAGCGACCTGGGCTTGCTCATTCGCGGTCAAGTCAGACACATTGATCTGAACAGGGTAGGCCCGCAGGTCGTTCTGCAACGCGGTGGGCGATGTGTTGGCCGACGCAGCGCCAGCCAGAGCAGTCAAAGCGACGAGGGCGGTTGCGAGTGTCTTGGTCATTGTCGTGTTCCTCTTAAGCAGTTTGTTGTTTGGGTCGGCTCGTTGCCGGTGACCCTGACCTAAGAGGTTGTTTTCGAATTGCAAAATCACGTCCCCCCTCACGACAATTCACGCGAAAGTGGGCTTGAATTGAGAAATCGACGGACAGGGGGCAGTTGAACCCCTGTTTTTTGAGCCCTTTGGACGGAAATCTTTGTAACGTTTCGTGAGTTGGGGCTCAAAATTGGCTGTTGTGCAATTTTGCACAGCGATTGCGCTGAACCATTTAGTCTAGTTTTGTCGGATCAGGCCAGTTTAGCGATGCGTGACGCCACGAAAAAGGGCGCCCGAAGGCGCCCTTTTTTGAATTGCGAAGTCTTGGATTGATGGTTTTTGTCTGGTCGCTCGACTGGCCGACGGGTCACCGCACCAAAACTAGTCGATGATTTTGGAGACGACGCCTGCGCCGACGGTGCGGCCGCCTTCGCGGATGGCGAAGCGCAGGCCGTTTTCCATGGCGATCGGAGCGATCAGCTCAACCGAGAACGACACGTTGTCG
>NZ_JAFEUL010000018.1 GCF_016901225.1 Actibacterium sp. 188UL27-1
CCGAACCGGCAAAACGACAGACCGACAGGCCGCCCGGTACAACCAGCGGAACAATAAGCCCGCGAACAGCCCAGCGAGGCTGCCAGAACCTCAAATCACTGCGACCTCTTCAACAAAATAAGCCCAAATCGCACCAATGCTGCGCACAGCATGTATGTCTGCTTTGGCAATTAGTGAAAATTAAACGACAAAAAATCGCATTGACTCATAGCTAAATAACTAAGTATTAACAGATATGGCTGATCACCTAGAACAATCAAAAGCCCTTGCAAGCGAAGCAAGACTATCCATTTTGAAGTGGCTAGCTGAACCTGACGCATACTTTTCTCATCAAGTGACAGGCAAGCCGTCCGAGATTGGTGTGTGTGTCACGCTGCTAACCGAAAAATTAGAAATGGCGCAGCCTACTGTAAGCCGTCACCTTGAACTGTTGCGGCGCGCTGGATTTGTAGACGTTAACAAGATCGGTCGGTGGTCCTTTTTCAACCGCGACGAAGCCGCAATTTCTGAGTTTAAGAGGTGGATCAATGACCATCTTTGAAGATGCTGATGCAAAGCTGCTCCCCGGCTTTGCGCGGCAATGGATCAATGTCGCCGATGGCAGGGTTCTTGCCCTTGTTGGTGGCACTGGACCTGCATTATTGATGCTACATGGTGATCCGCAAACCCATTTGTGTTGGCACCACCTTGCTCCAAAACTGACAGACCGGTTTACGGTTGTTCTGACCGATATTCGTGGACGCGGTGAAACGCACAAGCCCGGTTATAGTGCCAGTGCGAACGCCTACACGAAACGAGAAATGGCGGCAGAACAGTTAGCGGTCATGCAACAATTCGGCTTTGATACATTCTCATTGGTTGCCCATGACAGAGGTGCACGAGTAGCGCAACGACTTGCCCTCGATCATCCGGCAGCAGTTACTCAACTCGTCGTTATGGACATCATCTCCTCACTGGATTTCTATGAAAATTCTAACGCCCAGATTGCTCAGGATTATTTCTACTTCTCGTTCCTGACACAAGACTATCCCGTGCCGGAGACCCCGATGCCTTTCTGCGGTTAATCCTGTTGGGACTCTCTGACAAGACGGTGCATTATGATGCACTGGCGTTGAAGGCTTACCTGACCGCCAACACGACGCCGGACGCAATTTCGGCCATGTGTGAGTGTTTTCGTGCTGGTTTTCACATCGACCGCCAACATGATGAAACTGATCGTGTGAGTGGAACAACAATCAAATGTCCAACTCTCGTAATGTGGGGCGAGCGCGGCGTTGTAGGTAAGCATTTCGATGTTGAGCGCATTTGGAACGCTTGGTGCGACCAGCCTAACTTCGCACCAATGCCGTCTGGACACTTCATTCCCGAAGAAGCGCCCGATGCAGCTCTCTCGGCATTGAATACCTTTCTAATAGTATCCGAATAACGAGGCCTCAAATGTCGAAAACCTTTATTACCTGAGCAATCACGTGCGCCGGAGACGGGCCTATCGGCGGTCAAGCGGACAAATAAGGAGCCGAAAGCAACCATTGGCGCAATCGCAGCGAAATGGCGCTTAGTCCGCTTAACAGACCTTGGGTTTTCCACCAGCCGCCTGCGTCGAGGCGAACCAGTCAGTGTGGCGGAGTGGGGCTTATCACCACCTTTGCTCGCTTGAGGCAGAGGCCGGTGATGGTCTTCGCTCCGCGCGGTTTGTAATGGGCGGATCTTATTGGGAGCGGTGGGTGGATCGCCCACCCTACGCGGGGAGGGCGTGGTCGGCGTATTCCTGGCGGAGGGTGAGTTTTGAGACTTTGCCGGTGGCGGTGAGTGGGAGGGTGTCGACAAAGACGATGTCGTCGGGCAGTTGCCATTTGGCGAGGTATTGGGCCAGGTGGCTGAGGATATCTGATTTCTTGGGCGGGATGTCCTCGGCGGCGACGGCGACCATCAGAGGGCGTTCGTCCCACTTGGGATGTGGGACGGCGATGACGGCGCAATTGGCGATGCCGGGATGGGACATGGCCATATTCTCGACATCGAGCGAGCTGATCCATTCGCCGCCCGATTTGATCAGGTCCTTGGCGCGGTCGGTGATCGTGAGGAACCCGTCCGCATCGATGCTGGCAACGTCGCCGGTGCCAAACCACCCATCGGGGTCGAGCGCCTGGGCCGTGGCCTCGGGGTTGGCGAAATAGCCGGAAACGATGGAGTTGCCACGGACATACAGCTCTCCGCTGGCCTGGCCGTCATGGGGGAGAGCGGCCCCGGCTTCGTCCACGATCTTGAGGTCCACGCCAAAGCAGCGGCGGCCCTGTTTCGCCTTGACATCAACGCGTTGCTCCAGCGGGTGGTCGTCCATGGAGGGTGGCAGATGGCCGACCGTGCCGACGGGGCTCATCTCGGTCATGCCCCAGGCGTGGCAGACGGAAACGTCCATCCGCTCGAACGCGTCGATCATGGAGCGGGGGGCGGCGGAGCCCCCGATGATGACCTCGCCAAAGCCCACGGGTTTGGCACCGCGCTGTTTGATCTCGGCCAGAAGACCCAGCCAGACGGTGGGCACGCCCCAGGCGGAGAAGACCTGTTCGTCATTCATCAAATCCCATAGGCTGGCGCCGTCCAGGCGGGGGCCAGGCATCACTAAGGACGCTCCGGTGAGCGGCGCAGCATAGGGCAGACCCCAGGCATTGACGTGGAACAGCGGCACGACGGGCAGGATTTTGCGGCCCGGTTGGAGGCAGTCGCGCAGGGAGATCGCACACAACATCGTGTGGAGCACGGTAGAGCGGTGGGAATATAGCGCGCCCTTGGGGTGGCCCGTGGTGCCGGAGGTGTAGCAGAGGCCAGAGGCTGTATCCTCGGGGAATTCGGGCCAGGCGTAGTGGGGGTCTTGGGCGGTGAGGAGGTCTTCGTAACAGAGGAGGTCGAGGGGGCTGTCGGGCATGTGGGCGCGGGCGGTCATGACGACGAAGCGGAGGGTTTTGGGCAATTGAGGGGCCAATTTCTCGACCAATGGGACGAAGGTGAGGTCGAGGAAGAGGAGGCGGTCCTCCGCATGGCCGATGATGTAGAGCATCTGTTCGGGCGAAAGCCGCGGGTTGATCGTGTGGCAGACGGCGCCGATGCCGGAAATGGCGTAGTACAGCTCCAGATGGCGGTAGCCGTTCCAGGCGAGGGTCGCGACGCGGTCGCCCAGGGAAATATCCAGCGCGATCAGGGCCTTGGCCATCTGGCGGGCGCGGGCCGCCATGTCGGGGTAGGTGATGCGGTTGAGATCCCCTTCGACGGTGCGGGAGATGACTTCGCTGGTCTTGTGGCTGTCTTCGGCGAAGGTCAGAATGTCGGCGATCCGCAGGGGGCGGTGCATCATTTGGCCCTGCATAGTGGTGTCCTCCCGTTTTGTTGTTAGGTCGATGTTCCACGGTGCGGAATGAAGTTTCAACAGGGAATGTGGTGGGGCCGGAGCGGCCCCCCGAGGCCGTGTGGGAGGCAGGCACAACCTATGCACAAAGCATGCACATTCCATGCATACGCGCCGCTCGGTGGGTTAAGGGTGTGGTGAGGATTGTGTGGGACAAGCAAAGTAGGTCCACTTTACTCAACCCGAGGAAAAATTCGACAAATGTCATAAGTGGCGCCCTAAAGCATGAACTATTTGCGTTGAGGGGGAGTTGTTACATGCGGGAGAACATCCTTAGCAATGCCAAAGACACCGGATGTCGCATTAAGATCCGATGACTGAGAACTGAAGCATCGCTAGTTTCGCGAGCTTAAGCCAAATAACTGAACTTACCGCTTGCTTGGGGGCGACTAGTGCCAGAATTTTGTACTTTTTTCGTATTTAGACCGAATGAAATCAGTCTAGTGCATTCTATTTCCGCTACCGCGAACTGGCAAACACGGGACATTCCTGACCCGTCAATGAAATATGCCTTCTCTGAACGCGGCGTGAAGGAATTTTCATGTACCAGTGCGTCAACTGATATGAGCATCCAATGTGATACGGAAAAAGCGGGACGATTGCTTCTGCTCCAAAAAGAGAAAACCGAGGCTGACAACATTATCCAATTGATATCAGCGGCAAACCTCATTCTTGAAGGTTTTCCGTTAGTTAAGAATCCACCTAACTCTGGGTTTGAACTTCCTAGTGATGAAGTAGATCGGGAGAGCATCTTTGAGAATGTTTTTCGACGCAATGGCTTCTTTCAGCAGTTCACGCACAGAGAAACGTTGCCAGTCGCGGTCGCGATTGCTGCTATAGCTTGGCCGGACAAGAAACTTGTATATGCTATTCACAAACTGGCGCGTAGTTACGAAACCGAGAGCGTTACCCCATGGTCAATGCACCCTTGCTATAAAGAGATGTTTCAAAAACATACAGAAAATTTCTCTTCGCATGTGGACACCTCGGTCGCGATTAATCTTGCTTATTCAGCAGTAGAGGAACTTGGACTTACAGTACAGGCGAGCGCAAAGAGGCCAAGATCAGTTGGGCAAGGGACCTTTAAATGGAATCCGGTAGTCTTGCTCCCATTCCAAGAGCGTTTGCAAAATGCCGGAACAGCCTCAGAACGAACAATAGACTGGATAACTCGTGGTCGCCAAACAGAAGTCAACATTTACAAAACGCTCGACAATCCTTCAGATTACTCAGACGGCGTCGATGTTAGAGACCGTCGGATAAACATCCCAGATGCAATAAATTTTTGCGAGTACTTGCGCAATTTTATGACTGCGCATGCATTCTCCACCGATACTACCCGGCTGGGACCATACGAAGTTTACAATGTCCAGCAGATCGCTCGTTTATTGATTTTGTCTAAGTGCGATCTTTGGAATACCGGGACCGACGATCTTCGAAACAGTTTTGGCTAAGCCGTGTTGACGATAGAGTCGGTGGTGATCCACATTGCATGTGGTTTGCTCATCTGTGAATTGATGCATGGCGTTCCGAGCAGTGGGCAGATTGCGTGCCTTATACCGGTTGGAGGCGGTTCAGGATGGTGCGGGCTGTCTGGTTGATGGGTTCGGGGCGGCGGGTTTGGGGGTGGACGTTGACATGGGTGAAGTGGCCTTGGGCGGAGGCTGTCTCGGCGTCATCGGCGAAGAGGGCGATGTCGTAGCGGATGGAGCTTTTGCCCAGGTGGGCGATGCGGAGGCCCGCGGCAATGGTTTGGGGGAAGGCCAGTTCGGCGAAGTAGTCGCAGCTGGAGGAGACGACGAGGAAGATGGTGGTGGCGTCCCCCCTGCACTTGGCTGCACCGGGGCCGGCCAGGATGCCTTCGCGGAGGAGGAAGCCGTTCACTGCTGTGTCGAAGAGTTGGTAGTGGATGGCGTTGTTCATGTGGCCGTAGATGTCGTTATCGGCCCAGCGGGTGGCGAGGATCTCAAAGTGCGGATAGGCCGCGCGCGAGTTGGGCGTGGGGCGGCTCACCACGCGGCCTGGTAGATGGCGAGGGCGTCGGCCTCAGCCACCTCGCGGGGGTTATTCACCAGGAGGCGGGTCTGGTTCATGGTGTCCCGGGCCATCATGGGGAGCGCGTCTTCCGGGATGTCGAGATCTCGCAGCTTGGGCGGCAGGCCGCAGCGGGCGGCGAGGTCGGCCAGCGCCTCGGCAAAGGCGGCGGCGCCTTCCTGGGGGCCGAGGCCTTTGAGATGCGGGAAGGCATGGGGGGCAAGCTCGGCGTATGGGCCGGGCGTCGTGACCGCGTTGAAGCGCAGGACGTGGGGCAGGACGAGCGCGTTGGAGAGGCCGTGGGGCACCTTGAAATGGCCGCCGATCGGGTAGGCCAGCGCGTGGACCGCCGCGACGGGGGAGTTGGCGAACGCCTGACCCGCGAGCATGGAGCCCAGGAGCATGTCAGCGCGCGCGGTGGGATCGTTGGCCACCGCCCGTTCCAGCGCCGCGCCCATCAGGGTCAGTGCCTGGACCGCCAGCATGCGGGAGAGCGGGTTGTTGTTGGGGCTGGTCGAGGCATAGGCCTCGATCGCGTGGACCATGGCGTCGATGCCGGTGGCGGCGGTTGTGGCGGCGGGCAGGCCCAGCGTCAGGTCGGGGTCGAGGAGCGCGATGTCCGGCAGCAAAACCGGGGAGACCACCCCCATCTTTTCGGACGCGCCTGTGGTGACGATGGAGATGAGCGTGACCTCGGACCCGGTACCGGCGGTGGTGGGGATTAGCATCAGCGGCAGGCGGGGGCCGCGGGCGTTGCCGACCCCGTAGATTTCGGGCAGCATCTGGTGCCCTTTGGCCAGGAGGGCGGCAAGTTTGGCGACATCGAGGGACGAGCCGCCGCCGAGGCCGAGGATGCCGGTGCAACCTTGGGCGGCTTGCGCTGCGGCGTGGACGATCGCCTCTGGCGGGTCGGCGATGACATCGGCATAGACCTCGGTCTTGATCCCGGCCTTGGTCAGGGCGGAGATGGCGCGGTCGACGATGCCAGTGGCCATCAGGCCCTGGTCGGTGACGATCAGCACCCAGGGGCCAAGGGGGGCCGCGCGAGTGGCGAGATCATCCAGCAGGCCCGCGCCGAACTGGATGCTGGGGGAGGTGTTAAAGGTGAACGTGTCAGGCACCGGGATCCTCCCCGACGCGCACCAGTTGCTTGCCGAAATTGCCGCCTTTCAGCAGGTCGAGGAAAGCTTGGGGCGCGTTTTCCAGCCCCTCGGCCACGGTTTCGCGGTAGCGGATGCGGCCGTCCGCGACCATGGGGGCGACTTCTTGGGCGAAGGGCGCATAACGATCATTGTGGTCAAAGATGATGTAGCCCTGGACGCGCAGGCGGCGGGTCAGAATGGTGCGCCAGGCGACGGGCAGCGGGGCAGCTTCGGCCACGCCCTGCCCGGAATACCAGGCGATCATGCCGCAAATGGCGATGCGCCCCCAGGTGTTCATGCGGGGTAGAACGGCGTCGAGGGTCTTGCCGCCGACATTTTCGAAATAGACGTCGACGCCCTTGGGCGCGGCCTCTTTGATCTGGGCGCTGAGTGTTTTCCAGTCGGGTGCGGCGCGGTGGTCAAGGCAGGCATCGAAGCCCAGCTCATCCGTGGCGAAGGCGCATTTGTCAGGGCCACCCGCCACGCCGATGACGCGCATCCCCTTGGTCTTGGCCAACTGGCCGACCAGGCTGCCGACGGCGCCGGTTGCGGCGGAGACGACGATGGTTTCACCGGATTTTGCCTGGGCGATGTCGTTCAGGCCGACCCAGGCGGTATGGCCCGGCATGCCGAGCACGCCGAGGGCGGTGGAGATGGGCGCGACCGACGGGTCGACCTTGCGGATTTCGTCCGCAGGGAGTGCGGCATGGCTGGCCCATCCAGTGCGACCCACCACGATGTCACCTGGGGCGAAACCCGGAGCGTGGGAGGCGATCACCTCCCCCACTCCGCCGCCTTCCATCGTGCCACCCAGCGGCACCGGATCGGCATAGGATTTGGCGTCATCCATGCGTCCGCGCATATAGGGGTCCAGCGACATCCAGATGGTGCGGACCAGGACCTCGCCCTCCCCCGCCTGGGGCAGGGCGCCGTGTTCCAGGCGAAAATGCTCTGGTGTTGGAGCGCCCTGCGGGCGCCCCGCCAAAACGATCTTGCTGAAGTCTGCCATGGTCGCCTCCCTTTGGTTTCCAGCAGGTTAAGATGGCCGGGACGGGAAAGCCAAGGCGATTGGTGGCAGCAGAGATCGCCCGGCGGGTTGCACCCTGCCCCGATCCATATCACCCTGCCTGCCAGGGGAGACAACCATGCGCAGTTATGACGAGATCTTTGCCATTGCCGCAGACCGCAAAGGCGGGGCTGCAGCGCTGGAAGACCTGATTGTGGGCGGGCCCTACCCGATCCCCACCCCCGAGACGCCACCCACGGAGTTACCCGAAGATCGCTGGTTGTCGGCCATGACTCGCGGGGTTTTCCAGGCGGGCTTCAACTGGTCCGTGATCGACGCAAAGTGGGACGGGTTCGAGGCCGCCTTCAAAGGGTTCGACGTGGATCGCTGTGCCATGATGAGCGAGGATTGGTTCGATCAACTGATCACCGATACGCGCATCGTTCGCAACGGGACCAAGATCCAGTCGGTACGGGCGAATGCAGTCTTCGTGACTGAATTGCGGGCCGAGGGCGGGGTCGGCGCCGTCATTGGCGGCTGGCCGAGCCGTGATTTTGTCGGCCTGCTGGCGCGGCTCAAGACCGACGGGTCACGGTTGGGCGGCACAACAGCACAGTACATGCTGCGCAGCCTTGGGGTGGATACTTTTTTGCTGTCGACGGATGTGGTGGCCCGATTGGTCGCCGAAGGGGTGATCGACAAACCGCCCACGTCGAAAAAGGCGATGGCCGCGGTGCAGACTGCATTCAATACATGGGCCGATCAATCGGGCCGCTCCATGGCCCAGATCAGCCGGACCTTGTCGATGAGCGTTTAAGTCTGTCGATCTTTTGCAAAGCCGGAAGCGGATGGCGCGGGCTTCGATTACGTTGAGACGCGGTCAGCTTTTTCCCTGCCGGATGGCGATGCAACGGGCAGTCCTGAGCCACCAACCCACGCTCTGCGGGACGTGCAAAGACCGAAACCTGCGGTCATTTCCCCTACGATCCTGGCACAGGTGTCGCATGGATATCATCGACACCTCACTCCGAGCCGGAAGGTCGCCCCGGGGCGTGAGCACATCTCTGGACTGAATAGCATCCCTCAGAAGCGTGCCAGAAATAGACCAACAACTCTTGGGCGAACATGGCCTAACAGCGCGGATGGTGGCGATGAAACCCCGGGAAAACGCCATTCCCGTCTCGCATAGGCGCAGGCCAAAGCATCCGTATCCGATCACAGGCGGAACACACCTTTGCAAAGCGCCACCCTTCATCTACCGCAACAAGAAAACTTTTCGCGGAAAAGGCCAAAGCCATGCTCAACCCCTACGCCCTGACGATGTTAGCTGCCGGGATCGGCATCCCGGTCCTTGCCGCGCTGAACGCTGCTTTGGGTCGGCATCTGGGTGCGCCCGCGCTGGCGGCGGTGATCCTGTTCTGCGTCGCACTCCTGTCGGCGCTCGTGGTCTTTGCGGTCACCGGTCCGCGCGGGATCCAAGGCATTGCCACAGCGCCAAAACATCTGTTTCTGGCAGGCGCGCTGATCGCGTTTTACGTCCTGTCGATCACATTCATTGCGCCGCATTTCGGAGTGGGAAACGCGGTTTTCTTCGTGCTGATCGGGCAACTGATCTCAGCCGCCATGATCGACCAGTTCGGCCTCTTTGGGGCGACGCAAACGCCACTGACCCTCAGCAGAGGGGCGGGCCTTGCATTGATGGCCGCAGGTGTTTTGCTGACACAACGGGGATAATTGGCTCACGTGCCTGAAAGGCGCGTCTCAAAGTCCTGACCATGGGGCAGGAGGATCGCCGTCACGCCGCAACCAATTGCCCGGTATCCAGGCGCACCTGCCGGTCCATCCGAGCCGCCAGATCCAAGTTGTGGGTCGCAATCACAGCCGCCATGCCGGTGCCACGTACCAGATCCATCAGGACAGAAAAGACGGTATCGGATGTTCCCGGATCCAGGTTGCCCGTAGGCTCGTCGGCAAGCAGCAATTTCGGTTGGTTTGCCAGGGCCCGGCAAAAGGCCACCCGCTGCTGCTCCCCACCAGACAAGGCAGCGGGACGATGATCGGCGCGGTCAGCCAAGCCGACGGCACCAAGCAACTCGACCGCACGCGCTTCGGCAGCAGATGGCGCAACGCCGCTCGCCAATTGCGGCAGAACAATATTCTCGGTCGCGGAAAATTCCGGCAGCAAATGGTGAAACTGATAGACGAACCCGACATCGGCCCGGCGGGCAGCCGTTCGACGGGGATCGCCAGCCTCGCTCATCTCAGCGCCCGCCAACAGAACCGTCCCCTGATCAGCTACATCGAGCAGGCCCGCAATATGGAGCAGTGTCGATTTGCCAGCGCCGGACGGGGCAACCAGCCCCACGACCTCTCCCGCGGCCACGTCCAAATCGACCCCGTTCAAGACGGGCACCGCCCCGTCACGGTAGGCCTTCACGATACCGCGCAACCGCAGGACCGGATCACTCATAGCGCAAAGCCTCGACCGGGTTCATGCGCGCCGCACGCCGCGCCGGAAAGATCGTCACGATAAAGGAGAGACCGAGTGAAAGCCCAATGGCGGATAACACGTCCCCCCATTGCAGGTCAGCCGGCAACCGGTAGATCCCCCGGGTGGAGGCATCCCAGACCGCCCCGCCCTCCCCATTCACCAACGCAAAGATCGGATCAAAATAAAGCGCGAAAAGGCACCCCAGGACCACCCCGAACACCGTCCCTAAAAGCCCGATCAGCGATCCGCATAGAAAGAACACCCTCAAGACAGAACCTTCGGTCAGACCCATCGTCCGCAGGATCCCGATATCGCGGCCCTTGTTCTTGACCAGCATAACGAGGCCCGACACGATGTTGAGCGATGCGATCAACACGAGGATCGACAGCAACACGAACATGACCGTATCCTCAACCTCCAACGCCCGCAGGAACGCACCCGACGCATCGCGCCAAGTCCAAAGCAGCGTACGCTCCCCCCCGGCCTGCATCAACGGAATGGCCAGATCATCGACCCGGTCCGGGTCTGCCACCATAACCTCCAACTCATCGGCAAAACCTTCACGGTTGAAATAACTCTGGGCCTCGGCAAACGGCAGGTAGATGCGGGTCTTGTCGATGTCGTAGCGCCCCGCCTGGAAGATATAAACAACCTCATAGGCCTTTACCCGCGGGCTACGCCCACCCAGCGGGTTGCGCGGACCATCCGGTGAGACGAGCTTGATCCGATCTCCAACCTGGGCCCCCAGCGTCGTGGCGACCCCCCATCCCAGGGCCACACCATCGCCCAGCCGCTTGATATCGCCTGAGCTTTGCTCAGGCGCGTTGATCCGCGGGACGGTCTGCAGATCCTCAAGGGTGATCCCGTAGACCTCCACACCCGAATTGCGCCCCCCATGGCTGGCCAGAACCTGACCCCGGATCAGCGGCGCGGCACGCACCACGCCGGGCACATCGCGGATCCGGTCAGCCATCTCAGCGAAGTCGATGATGGCCCGGCTGGGACGGCCCACATCATCGGCCTCGACGGTCTGGTAGATGGTGACATGGGCATTGGCGCCCAGGATCGTGTCAACGAACTCCGCCCGGAAACCCGCCCGAACCGCCAAGGTGATGATCAACGCGGCCACGGCAAGAGTGATGCCGATGAGGGAGATCCAGGTCATGACGCTGACCCCGCCTTCGGCGCGGCGCGCCCGCATGTAGCGCCAGGCGATCATCCATTCGAACCGCGAAAATGGCGGTGGGCCGGCAGCATTGGCCATGGGCGGGGTCCTGTTTTGTGTTCTACCTCTGCTCGCGCGCAACCTGCTGTGTCGAGGGGTCCGGGTCAAGGAGAACGGCCAGAAAACCAGGTATATCGGCGGCGGCAGCACATGCTGACCCGGCCAGCGGTTCTCCCGCCCGGACCGCGGTCGCGCGATGCGCGCGGCGCGGTCCCGTTGGGCCGGGCGCCGCCTGCGGCGGCGATCGGCGCACTGTACTCACCTCCCCGCTGATCTGAAAAGGGCGCGGTGCCATCAAGCGCGCGCAGGTGCACCCTCTCAACGCGCAAGAGGTTGCGTGCGCGCCACCTCCAACATTTTTGACCGGCTTTGCCGGGACAAAATGGCGGGAGCGTCCCGGTTCAGTGCGGCGCGTAGATTTGTTCCAGACGCGCAACAGCGACATCCGGCGTCAGTTCCTCACTTTCACCGGTACGGCGCGACGTCAGCTCGACAACGCCGTTCTTCAGCCCCCGCGGACCCACAGTTATCCGCCAAGGCAACCCGATCAGATCCATCGTGGCAAACTTGCCTCCCGCCCGCTCTTCACGGTCGTCATAAAGCGGCTCAAGCCCCTTGACGAGCAACGCCGCGTAAAGATCCTCGCAGGCCTTGTCGGCCGCGGCGTCCCCTTGCTTGAGGTTCACGATCCCGCAATGGAACGGCGTCACGCCTTCCGGCCAGATGATGCCTTTCTCATCATGGCTTGCCTCGATAATGGCCCCCAACAGGCGCGACACGCCGATCCCATGGCTGCCCATATGGACCGGCACACGCTCACCCGCATCATTGACGACGACAGCGCCCATAGGCTCGGAATATTTGGTGCCAAAATAAAAGATCTGGCCGACCTCAATCCCCCTGCCACGGCTGCGGCGCTCCTCCGGGATCTCCAGGAACAAGTCATCATCGTGGGTCTCGTCCGTGCGGGCATAGGGGCCGGTGAATTCATCCATCACTGCCTTGCAAGCGACATGGTCATCATAATCCACCTGCCGGTCACCAAGGTGCAGGTCCAAGACCGCGCTGTCGTAAAACACATCCGACTCGCCGGTTTCGGCCAGGATCAGGAATTCATGAGTGTAATCACCCCCGATCGGGCCACCATCGGCACGCATCGGGATCGCCTTGAGCCCCATCCGCTCATAGGTCCGCAGATAACTGACCAGATGCCGGTTGTAGGCATGGAGCGCGTCTTCCTTGGTCAGATCAAAATTATAGCCGTCTTTCATCAGAAATTCGCGCCCGCGCATCACCCCGAACCGGGGACGGATCTCATCGCGGAACTTCCACTGGATATGATAAAGCGTCAGCGGCAGGCTTTTGTAGCTTGAGATATAGCCGCGGAACATATCCGTGATCATCTCCTCATTGGTGGGACCATAGAGCATGTCGCGGTCATGGCGGTCCCGGACCCGCAGCATCTCGGGCCCATAGGCATTGTACCGCCCGCTTTCCTGCCACAGGTCGGCCGGTTGGATCGTGGGCATGAGCACCGGCAAGTGACCCGCCCGCTGCTGCTCCTCATGGACGATCTGCTCGATCCGTCTGAGTACTTTCAGCCCCAAAGGCAGCCAGGAATAAATCCCCGCCGCCTGCTGCCGGATCATTCCAGCGCGCAACATGTAGCGGTGGCTGGCGATCTGCGCATCGGCAGGCGTTTCCTTCATCACGGGCAGGAAATAACGGGTCAGACGCATCACGGATCCTCGATCACGACCAAAATCCCCGTTTGGGTATGTCAAACGCCATCCTGTCACAAGCATCTCAGCGCACGGGATAAAGACCTGCGCCGAGGCAACTCACAACATCGTCAGCAGAATAAGGCTTTTCCCGCGACGGGATTTGTCCATTTAATCGTTATACGTGTAGCGAACAATCGCGATCCAGACCAGTTTTCAGGGGAAGCCAGCATGAGATCGATTTTGACCGCCACTGCCATTTGCCTGTCCGCCGTGACAACCCAGGCTGCTGATATCGTCGAGCAGGCCCAGCAGGATGACAGGCTGTCCACGCTCGTGGGCGCGGTCGAGGCGGCCGGATTGGTCGATACGCTGCGGGGCAAGGGACCGTTCACAATCTACGCGCCCCAAAACACCGCCTTTGATGCGCTGCCCCCCGAAATGGTGTCAGACTTGTTGCGGCCCGAGAACAAGGATCAGCTGACCGATCTTTTGCTTTACCATGTTGATGACCGAAAGCTGACATCTAACATGTTCCCGATGCGTCCGACCCACTTCAAACCGGTTCTCACGAGCGAGCGGCTGTGCATTACCGCGTCCGAGGCGGGTGTCTCGATCGCGGACAGCACACCTGAAACAGCCAATGTCGTCGTGGCGGACATCAAGGCGGATAATGGGGTGATCCATGTGATCGACAAAGTACTGATCCCCGGCAAGCGCCCCATTTGCCACAAGAAAAAGCGGTAATACCCCAACCAAAACAACATCTTGGGACGATCACGGCACATCACGGAGCCGTGACATCCTGATACATCTCCATCCAGCGCACGGGACCGGGCGTAACCCCTGCCATGTCGCACAAGCGACCTGACCGTCCAACAGGACACTTACTGGGGAAGATCATGAAAAAGACATTACTCGCCGCCGCCTTGAGCCTTTCGGCCGCAACCGCCCAAGCCGCCAACATCGTTGAGATCGCCGCAGCCGACGAGCGTTTTTCGACCCTCGTGGCCGCCGTCCAGGCTGCCGGTTTGGCCGATACGCTACAAGGCCCCGGCCCCTTCACCGTCTTCGCGCCGATCAATGATGCCTTCGATGACCTGCCCGCCGGCACCGTGTCCAGCCTGCTGAAGCCCGAGAACAAAGGCCAGCTCACCAATGTTTTGCTGTACCATGTCGATGATCGCAACCTGACCGCAGACCGGATCCCCGCCGGCTCGAACTACTTCAAGCCGGTGCTGACCCAGGCCCGCCTGTGTATTACTAAAAACCGCAATGGCGTGTCGATTGCCGATAGCACAGCCCAAAGCGCCAATGTCGTCGTCGCCAACATCAAGGCCGATAACGGCGTGATCCACGTGATCGACAAGGTGCTGATCCCGGGCAAGCGCCCCGATTGCCACTGATCCGGACCGCTTGAAATCCGGGCAAGCCCCCTTTGTTACAAGGGGGCCTGTCCCTATTGGGCCCTTTGACCTTGCAACCGGCCCAACCATGGGCAATCTCTGCATCAGGGCTTAGGTGAAGGATGCGACATGGCACTCCCCATTCAGGAGCAGGCGAAATACTGGGGCATCGCAGCCGTGGCATTTCTGGCCGGGCTGTGGCTGCTCGGCGATGTGATACTGCCTTTTATCCTGGGCGGCGCAATTGCCTACATCCTGGATCCCGTAGCCGACTGGATGGAGCGAAAGGGGGCCAGTCGCGTTCTCGCTGTCTCTCTCATCACATTTGTGGCGGTCGTGGTTTTTGCGGTTGTGATCCTGCTCGTCATTCCGCTGCTGATCGAACAGGCCACCAATCTGGTGCAGAACCTGCCCGGAATTTTCAACAGCATGCTCAGTTTCATGACCGAACGCTTCCCCAGCCTGCTGGAAGACGGCTCTGCCATGCAGGAATCCCTCAGCAATTTGGGGGAGACGATCCAATCCCGCGGGCTTGACCTGCTCAACACCGTCGTCGGCAGTCTGACGGGCCTGGTCAACGTGATTGTATTGGTGTTTTTCGTCCCTGTCGTGGCGTTTTATCTGCTGTTGGATTGGGACCGGATGGTTGCCAATATCGACAATCTGTTACCCCGCGACCATGCACCGGTGATCCGGACATTGGCCTCCCGCATCGATAACACGCTGGCGTCGTTCATCCGCGGCCAGGGCACGGTCTGCTTGATCCTGGGGACGTTCTACGCCGTCGCGTTGATGGTTGTGGGGCTGCAATTCGGGTTGGTCGTAGGCTTCATCGCGGGCCTGATCTCTTTCATTCCGTTTGTCGGCGCGATTTTTGGCGGCATCCTCGCCATCGGGCTGGCGGTCTTTCAGTTCTGGGGTGAATGGATCTGGATCGGCGCTGTTGGTGCCATCTTCATGGTCGGGCAGATGGTCGAGGGCAACATCCTGACCCCCAAACTGGTTGGCAATTCGGTCGGCCTGCATCCGGTCTGGCTTATCTTTGCCCTATCCGCATTCGGGGCGCTGTTCGGGTTTGTGGGTCTACTGGTGGCTGTGCCGGTCACGGCATCGCTGGGTGTCATTGCCCGGTTCGGGATTGATCACTACAAATCCTCTCGCCTGTACAAGGGCCTGTCCCACGACCAACCGGTCGACAGCGAATAGCCATGCCCGAACAACTGGTGTTCAACCTGACCACGCGCCCTGCGCGGGATCGGGACGCATTCTTTATCTCACCCGCCAATGCCCTGGCTGTGACCGCACTTGACGGATGGCGCGACTGGCCGTTGGGCAAATTGATCCTGATCGGGCCGCCGGGCAGCGGAAAGACCCATCTTGCCCATGTCTGGGCCGCCGAAACGGGTGCGCAGATCCTGCAAGCGGGCACCTTGGGAGACGCGCCCCCCATGGGTACAGCGCTGGTGGTGGAGGATATGCACCTGATCGCAAGCGACAGGGCCGCTGAAGAGGCGGCGTTTCACCTTCACAACCTGACCCTGGCCCATGGCCATCCGCTGTTGATCACAGGTGATGGTGACCCGTCGACCTGGCCCATGGGCCTGCCTGATCTGGCCTCCCGCCTCGTTGGAACACCCACTGCCAAGTTGGAGCCACCAGATGATGCGCTGCTGTCAGCCTTGCTGCTCAAGCTCTTTTCCGACCGGCAATTGGCCCCGCCCCCGGCCTTAATCCCCTGGCTGGTCACGCGGATCGAACGCTCGTTCGAGGCGGCGCGCGATATCGTGGCACGGCTTGATGCCGCGACGTTGTCTACGGGGCGCCCGTTGGGCATGCGGCTCGCCGCCGATCTGCTGAGCAATTCGCCCGAACTGCCCTAAGACCGCGGCACCAAGGTGGACATCCCATGGCAGCTTCCCACACTATGTCATTGAACTGTCACAACAAATGACCATATCCTATCCATGACACATGCCGATTTTCTCAAAGCCCCGTTTCCCGAACCCATCGAATTAACCAATACCGACCTGTCTGGTCCTGCCCGTTTCTTCAACCGGGAACTCAGTTGGTTGGCGTTTAACTGGCGGGTGCTGGACGAGGCCAAGAATCCCCGGGTGCCGTTGTTAGAGCGGGTGCGCTTCATCTCGATCTCGGCATCGAACCTCGACGAATTCTACACCGTGCGCGTGGCGGGCCTGCGCGAATTGGCCCGCGCGGGCAACACATCAGCGGGTGTTGATGGCCTGACCCCAGCCGAACAACTGGTGCTGATCGATGCCGATGCGCGTCGGCTTCTTCATGCCCAGCAGACCGTCTGGAATGATGTCCTGGCCGAACTGGCCAATGAAAAGATACAACTTGTTAGTCAAAAGGATCTGGAAGCGTCCGAGCGCGCCTATCTGGCGGATTACTTTTTATCCCATGTGTTTCCCATCGTCTCCCCGCTTGCCATCGATCCGGCCCATCCGTTCCCTTTTATCGCCAATGGCGGTTTCTGCCTTGCACTTCAGTTGGAGAACAAGGCGACCAAGGCGAACCTGCAGGCGCTCGTCCCCGTACCTGGTCAGATCGCGCGGTTCGTATTGTTGCCCGAACGGGAAGGCGGCCACCGGTTCCTGCCAATGGAACAGCTGCTTTTGCTCAACCTCGACCTGATCTTCCCGGGCTACAAAGCCCTCGGCAATTGCACGTTCCGGGTCCTGCGTGACAGCGACCTCGAGGTCGAGGAAGAGGCCGAAGATCTGGTGCGCGAATTCGAAACCGCCCTGAAACGCCGCCGCCGGGGCGAGGTGGTGCGCATGAAGGTCTCGACCGATGCGCCGACCAGCTTGCGCGCGGTCATTCAGGACGAGTTAAACGTGACCGAGGAAGAGATCGTCGAGGTCAACGGCCTGGTCGGCCTGGGCGACCTGAAAGAATTGGTGATCGACGCGCGCGCCGATCTGCAATGGCCCAGCTTCACCCCCCGCGTGCCGGAACGGGTACAGGACCATGACGGCGACATGTTTGCCGCGATCCATCAAAAGGACATGCTGCTGCACCACCCGTATGAGACCTTTGATATGGTGGTTCGCTTCCTTGATCAGGCGGCCCGCGACCCAAATGTCGTGGCGATCAAGCAGACCCTCTACCGCACGTCCAAGAACAGCCCCATCGTGGCGGCTTTGTGCGAAGCGGCCGAGGATGGCAAATCGGTGACCGCGCTGGTCGAGTTGAAAGCACGCTTTGACGAGGCCGCTAACATTCGCCAGTCCCGCAGGCTGGAACGGTCAGGCGCCCACGTGGTTTACGGCTTTATGACCCTGAAAACCCACGCAAAGATCAGCGTCGTTGTCCGGCGCGAAGGCGACCAACTGGTGACATATACCCATTACGGCACGGGCAATTACCATCCGATCACCGCGCGCATTTATACCGATCTGAGCTTTTTCACCTGTGATGCCGCTTTGGGGCGCGATGCGACCAAGGTCTTTAACTACTTGTCGGGCTATGCCGAACCGGCCAAGCTGGAAAACCTGGCCATCTCCCCGAAAGGCATGAAACCCCGCCTGATCGAGCGGATTGCGGAAGAGGCCGAATTTGCCAAGAAAGGCAAACCGGCAGAGATCTGGGCCAAGATGAATTCCCTGATTGAACCAGATGTGATTAACGCGCTTTACGAGGCATCGCAGGCCGGGGTGAAGATCAACCTGATCATCCGCGGTATCTGCGGGGTGCGACCAGGCGTCAAAGGATTGAGCGAGAATATCCGGGTCAAATCCATCGTGGGCCGATTCCTGGAACATTCGCGCATTGTCTGTTTCGGGGCGGGTTCGGGCCTGCCCTCCCGTCGCGCGCGCGTCTATATATCATCCGCCGACTGGATGGGTCGCAACCTCAACCGGCGGGTGGAAACCCTGGTGGAGATAACCAACGATACGGTCAAGGCCCAGATCGTGAGCCAGGTGATGGCGGCCAATCTGGCCGATACCGCGCAAACCTGGATCCTGTCGGGCGACGGCCAAAGCGTGCGCCCGGATGCCAGCGGCGCCGGGTTCAACTGTCACCGGTTTTTCATGGAGAACCCGTCGCTGTCGGGGCGGGGATCTGCGGGTGCCGGCGATGTCCCGGCCCTGACCCATTCCCAGGATTGACCCTGCGTCTGAAATTGGCCCGGTGGTTCGGTGAGCATTGACGGATGGGTCACGCTACATGCAGTGTGCACGACAAGGGCGACACCAAGGGACAGAGGCCATGGACGGCAGGGCTGACACGCCAGAAAGCCAGACCGCGGATTGGGGCGCGTTCGGTCGGCCGATCTTCGACAATCCCGAAGCACGCGCCCTGTCGCGGGTTGGGGTGATTGATGTGGGCTCTAACTCGGTCCGGCTTGTGGTCTTTGACGGTGCGGCGCGGTCGCCCGCCTATTTTTACAACGAAAAGGTCATGTGCGGCCTGGGGCGGGACATGGGCGAGACCGGCCATTTACATCCCGA
This sequence comes from Actibacterium sp. 188UL27-1, assembly GCF_016901225.1. Classification (GTDB taxonomy): domain Bacteria; phylum Pseudomonadota; class Alphaproteobacteria; order Rhodobacterales; family Rhodobacteraceae; genus 188UL27-1. The sequence continues at coordinate 18,904 of NZ_JAFEUL010000018.1, forward strand.
AGGCCGCGCGCGCGCCCTGTCTGCGATCAAACGGTTTGTGGCCTTGGCAGATGGCATGGGGATCCCGCCGCTGACCGCAGTGGCCACCGCTGCCGTCCGCTCTGCCACGGATGGTACAGATTTTTGCGCCCAGGTTCTGGAAGAGACCGGCCTTGATCTTTACGTCATTGACGGGGAGGAGGAGGCGCGCCTGTCTGCCCAGGGCGTCCTGCTTGGCTGGCCTGACGCGCAAGGCCTGGTGTGCGACATCGGCGGGTCCTCCATGGAGCTGGCCACCGTAGACGGCGGCGACGTTGGTGCGCGCGTCAGCTCTCCCCTTGGCCCACTGCGGTTGACCGGAAACAAGAACAAGCGGCGTGACCAAATCGACCATTGGCTAGACAAGATGGCGGAAACGATCAAACCCCATCGCCGCCTCTACCTGGTTGGCGGATCGTGGCGCGCCGTGGCCCGGCTGGATATGGTCCGACGCGATTATCCGATGGCGGTTCTGCACGATTACCAGATGACACCGCGTTCAATCCGCCAAACGCTGGATTGGGTAAAGGCCCATGACCTTGACGAACTGCGCCATATGGCCGGGCTTTCATCGGCCCGGATCTCGCTCGTACCCCTTGCAGGAGAGGTGCTGCGCCGCCTGATGAATCGTTTCGAGATCAAGCAGGTCACAACCTCAAGTTACGGAATCCGGGAGGGCATGCTCTACGAACAGATGTCCCGGGATCTGCGCATGCGCAATCCCCTTATCGAAGCCTGCCGATATGACGAGGCCCGCAATGCCCGCCTGCCCGGCTTCGGACGCACGCTTTACAAGTTCATCTTGCCGATTTTTTCAACCACCCGGATGCCCAAACACCTGATCAAGGCGGCCTGCCTGTTGCACGATGTCAGCTGGCGCGCCCATCCCGATTACCGAGCGGAGGTCTGTTTCGACAATACAACCCGTGGCAATCTCGGCGGTATTGACCATGAAGGGCGGATTTTTCTGGGCCTCGCCCTGCTTCACCGCTACCGCAACGCCCGCCCCGGCAATCGGATCGAACCACTATTGGGACTGATCGGGCCCAAGATGACGAAACAGGCGGAAATTCTGGGCAAGGCGATGCGGTTCGGTGCCATGTTTTCTGTCGCGGCGCCCGAACGACTGGGTACTCTGCGCCACCGGCCCAAACGTCACGAATTGGAACTGACGCTGCCGCCCCGATCCGCCGCCCTTTACGGTGAGGTCGCCGCCGCCCGCTTCAACTCGCTCGCCCAAGCCCTAGATGCAGAACAAATCGTCAAGTTCACGAAATAACGACTGCCAAACCAACTTCATTATGCGTTCGGAAATATCCCCGCCGGAGGCTTAAAATCTTACGGTGCAACAGAAGGATTGATGCCTCCGGCGGGGATATTTCCGAACGCATAATGAAGGCAGATCAAAGCTCGATATCGCCAGATGGATCTGAGGGTAAAGGCGTCTTCCGCCGCAGGATGATATCGCCATTGGGCATGCGTTCTGGCGGATGATACATGTTCATCTCGCCCACCATATCCGCCAGTTCCCGAAATGCAGGTTCGATGTTGTCGGCCAAACCCCGCAGGGCTGGCTCGAGCTCTTCCATCATCTTGTCCATGTCGGGCTCGATCTCGTCGGCAAGTCCGCGAAAAAACATCATGGCACCGCGTTCGATCAGCCCCATGCCCTCGGACATGTCACCGGATTGTTCCTCGGCGATGGCGGCAGATGTAGAAAGCGCGGCCAGGAGCGCCAATGCTTGTACGTGTTTCATTTTGCCAATGTATATCAAATCAGCCGGCGTTTGAACGGTCAGAGTGAAATATCCAACGTGACAGGAAAATGATCGCTGGCCGTCAGAAGGGCCTCCCGCAATGCGTGATCCTGAAAACAGGGACCATCGTCAAAAGGGTGCCAGATCCGCCAGATTGGCTCGCGCTTGGCCAGATCAGGTGACACCATGATGTAATCCAACAGGGCCGACAGGTAGCGCTGTTCGTGTGGTTGCCAGAACCGGGCCGTTTCAAATCGCCCCGCGGTCGGACCCGACAGGGCCTGTTTCGCATGGGGTTCAACGAGTGCTGGCGCGGTGTCCTCCCCCCAGCCCAGCACAATCTCCAGGCCAGATCGTCCGAAGAGTTGTTCATACTCGTCCAAACCCGGGCCGTCGTTGAAATCGCCCAAGACGATCAAGGCCTCTGCGGCGTTCAAATGAGCGACCACACGGCGGCGCAACCAGATGCATTGGGCCAGTTGCTTGCGACGGTTGGCAATGGCGATGCGCAGCACATCTGCCTCCGATTTCGCCCCATGGGGTGCCTTTGATTTCACATGAACACCGATCACACGGATGACCTGCCCCCCCGCCGTGACCTTCAGTTCCAAGGGCGGCTTAGAAAAGACGACCCGATCCGGCGTGTCATCGATATCCAGATCAATGTCGAAGGCGTCGTCAAAGCGCGGTACATCGCCTGCCTCTGAGGGGTCATGGAGTGCACCCAGGCGCTCGGGGTCGAAAAGCAGCGCGATCTCCTGCTGTGTATCATTGGCAAACCCGATCACCGCACGGCGCGCCCGTAGTCCAGCCCAGGCGGCAAAGTGTTCAAGTGCCGGGCCCGTGCGGCGAACCCGACCGGTATCTGGGGCCTCAACGACCAGCGCGGCATCCGCATCGAGCGCGCGAAAAACATGGCGTAGTGCCTTAGCCTGCTGGGCCCGCGTCACATCGCGCCGACCAGACCAACCCCCATCCAGAAACAGTGCGCCCGCATCGTCAAAAAGCGCGTCGAACCATTCGACATTATAAGTGGCGATCCTCAGATCCATCAGCCGCCGATCTCTTCCCAGGCGCGGTTGATCGCGATCAGGCGTTTCTCGGCCAGTTTCACGGCCTCTTCCGGGACACCGCGCGCCAGCATGACATCCGGGTGGCTTTCACGCACCAGACGGCGCCAGGCCACGCGGATCTCTTCGCGGCTGGCGCCAGGCTCGACCCCCAGAACATCATGGGGGTCGGGGCGGCTATCGGGAACGAACCGCGCCCGGATGGAACGGAAATCGCGCCCCTGCACGCCAAAGATCTCGGCCACGCGCTTGAGGAATTCGTTCTCGTTGGGGTGATACTCCCCATCGGCCATGGCGATATGAAACAACCCCTCCAGCAGGTCAACAAGAGCGGCATGGCCCTGATCGAACATACTGCCGATCCGGGTCGCATATTCCTCGAACCCGGCCACGTCCTGGCGGGCCAGGTTAAAGACGCGGGCCGCATTAGCTTCCTCGGATTCGGGAATGGTAAAGATCTCCCGAAAGGCCGTGACCTCATCGCGGGTGACCATGCCGTCGGCCTTGGCCATCTTGGCCCCCAGGGCAATGACGGCAATTGCAAAGGCGACCGACCGTTCCGGCGGCGCGCGCAGCCGGTCAAAGACCGTCGCCAGCCCTTCCCCCTGTGCCAGTGCCGCAACGGCGTCAGCTATTCTGCTCCAAATCGACATGAACAAAATCCTAACCCACCGTCAGGGGGCGGAAAAGTACGGTATTACGTAAGGATAGGGTGCTTTGTTACCCCAGTTCGCGCGTCCCATGGGGGGTCTGGATTCTGGCCCGCAACCCGGCGGGACCGGCCACAAACGACACGCGGTCATCCTGGAACGGAAGGCTTTCGCGCAACGCGTCTGCATCGGGATGGGACACGTCAAGCTGCAACAGGCGGGCGCCGATATCCGGCAAAGCCGCTGCCGGATGCGGTCCATCCCACGTGATCAAGGCGGGATGCATATTGTCGAATGGCAAAATGCCGGTTGCCGGCACGGCCATGCGCCAGCGATACGCCCCGCGGGCCAAGTCAACGGGCTGACCGGCCCCCGGATCCACTTGGCCCAGCGCTTGGTCGATGTCATCGGATCGCAGAATCCAGTTGGTCACGCGCGGCTTACCCTGGAACCGGTCCAGATCGAACCACCTCGGATAGGCTGGCGGTGGCGCATCCGGGTCAATGGTGATGACCTCCAGATATTCGGCAGGGCCAAGGGACATCAGAGCGTTATGCGTACCGAAATGGGCATGTTGGCCACCGGGCTGCAAAGACAGCCCGAGTTGCTCTTCGACCCAGCCGGTACCGGTGGCCAGATCAGGAGCTGCGATGGCGATATGGTCGAAAAGCATAAATTCACCTCGGTTTGACAGTACAAAGGGCTATTTTTTGTGATTTTGTGCAGTCCTGTATTGCACCAAACGCAGCATGCGTTACTCCCCCGTTCAATGGTAGACCTCGCAACTTGGATGATTTGAATGGCCATTTCCAGCACCATAGAACGCCTTTTCCGCCATGATGCCGCGGGGGGTGTTTTGTTGATGCTATCGGCCATTGCAGCGCTTGTCGTGGCCAATAGTGCGCTTGCGCCGTTCTATGACAGCATTCTGGGGGCCTATCTGTCGGTCTTGATCGATGGCGAGGACCTGTCGAAACCGGTGATCTTGTGGATCAATGACGGTTTGATGGCGATCTTCTTTTTCTATGTCGGGTTGGAGTTGAAGCGCGAATTGCTGGAAGGCAAGCTGAAGAACCCGCGCGACGTGGTGTTGCCCGGCTTGGCCGCTGTCGGGGGCATGGCCTTGCCCGCCATCATTTTTGCCATGATCAACTGGGGGGACCCGGTACGGATGACAGGCTGGGCGATCCCGGCTGCCACGGACATTGCCTTTGCGCTGGGAGTTCTGGCGCTGCTGGGCAGCCGAGCGCCCATATCTCTCAAGATCTTTTTGCTGACCCTGGCCATTCTGGATGACATGGGCGCGATCCTCATCATCGCCTTTTTCTATACCGAGGAACTTAAGGTCACCTACCTGGTGATGGCTTTTGTCCCCTTGGCGGCGATGGTCATCCTCAACCTCAGGGCCGTCCACCGGACCGGGCCGATCCTGATGCTGGGTGTTGTGTTGTGGTATCTGGTGCTGAAATCCGGCATCCATGCAACACTGGCGGGGGTGATCCTGGCATTCTGCATCCCGCTGAAAGATCGCTGGGGCAAATCCCCGCTGCATTCACTGGAACATGGGGTTCAACCCTATGTCACATTCCTGATCGTGCCGATCTTTGCCTTTGCCAATGCAGGCGTTGTACTGGACGGGTTGTCCCTTGCCGACCTCCTTGCGCCGTTGCCGTTGGGGATCACACTGGGTTTGATCGTGGGCAAGCAGATTGGCGTGTTCGGGTTCACCTGGGCCACAGTGAAGCTGGGCTATGCCCGCCTGCCCCATGGCGCCAACTGGCTGCATATTTACGGTGTGGCCTGCCTGGCCGGGATCGGGTTCACCATGTCATTGTTCATCGGGTCGCTCAGCTTTGACGATCCGATCCTGATGAACCAGGTGCGGCTGGGTGTTCTGGCCGGTTCCGTCATCTCTGCCGTGATGGGATATGGGGCGTTGATCGTGGCCTCCCGCAAGGCCACCGAAGAGGATGCGGATCCGGTGCCTGCCCAGTAACATCCGTCAGGCCGCTGCGGGCTCAGGTGACGCCAAGAATGGCGATATCCGCATAGACCCGCCAGTCGCAGATCCTGTCCCCGTCAAATCGGTAAATGTCGGTGCAAGGCAGATCGATCGGCGCATCATCGGCGACCCGTTGGAAATGAGAGATCACTTCGATCACCGCTGTCTGGGTGGCGTCGTCCTCGGCCTGCCAGCACAGGGTATGGCCAGTCCAGCGGATCCGGGCGGCCTGGCTTTCCATATAGCGGCGGATCCCGTCTATGCCTGCCACTGGTTCCCGGGCGCCCACACGGTAGCGGACATCCGGTGTGAAGAACTGCGCGCCCGTCTCCCAGTCGCCCGCACCCAGCAGATGTTCCATCTGCGCGATGCGCTCCAACCGGGAATAGTTGCTCATTCCGCAGCCTCGGGCCGCGCCTTGCGGATCAGATTCAGGATGTCCTGAGCCGCGCTGGGAATATTCGTGCCCGGGCCAAAGATCGCTTTGACGCCGGCATCATAGAGATACTGATAATCCTGTTGGGGGATCACGCCACCGCAGATCACGATGATCTCTCCCGCGCCCTGCTGTTTCAGAGCGGTGATCAGTTTGGGAGCGAGGGTCTTGTGGCCCGCAGCCTGGGAACTGATGCCAATGACATGGACATCGTTGTCGATGGCATCCTGCGCGGCCTCGTCCGGGGTCTGGAACAGGGGGCCCACATCCACATCAAAGCCAATATCGGCGAAAGCCGTGGCAATGACCTTGGCGCCGCGGTCATGGCCGTCCTGGCCCATCTTGACGACGAGCATGCGCGGGCGGCGCCCCTCGGCCTCGGCAAAGGCCTCGACCGATGTCTGGATGGCAGCGAAATCATCATCGCCTTCGTAGGCGGCGCCATAGACACCGGCCAGCGTCTTGACCTCGGCCCGGTGGCGGCCAAAGGCCTGTTCCATGGCCAGGCTGATTTCACCGACCGTGGCGCGGGCGCGCGCGGCTTCCACGGCCAGCGCGAGGAGATTCCCCTCACCGGTGGAGGCGGCCTGCTCAAGCGCCGCAAGGGCGCCATCGCAAGCCGCCGCATCACGCGTGCCGCGGATGCCCGCCAGTTGCGTGACCTGTGCCTCCCGCACGGCTGTATTATCGATATCGCGGATGTCGATCGGGTCCTCTTGGTCAAGGCGATACTTGTTGACGCCGACAATGACCTCCTCACCGCGGTCGATCATGGCCTGGCGCCGGGCGGCGGTTTCCTCGATCCGCAGCTTGGGCATGCCAGAGGCCACGGCCTTGGTCATGCCCCCCATCTCCTCGACTTCTTCGATCAGGGCCCAGGCCTGGTCCGCCAGTTCCGCGGTCAGGTTTTCGACATAGTAACTGCCCGCCAGCGGATCGACGACATTGGTAATGCCCGTTTCCTCTTGCAGGATCAGTTGGGTATTGCGTGCGATGCGAGACGCGAAATCGGTGGGCAGCGCAATCGCCTCGTCCAAGGCGTTGGTGTGCAACGACTGGGTCCCACCAAGTGCCGCAGCCATAGCCTCGTAAGCGGTGCGGACCACGTTGTTATAGGGGTCTTGCTCTTGCAAACTGACACCGGAAGTCTGGCAATGGGTGCGCAACATCGATGATTTGGGGTTTTTCGGCTCGAACTCCGCCATGATCCGGTGCCAGAGCAGGCGCGCCGCCCGCAGCTTGGCCGCTTCCATGAAGAAATTCATCCCGATGGCAAAGAAAAACGATAGCCGCCCGGCAAAGGCATCCACATCCATCCCCCGACTGATCGCGGCGCGCACATATTCGCGGCCATCGGCCAGGGTGTAGGCCAGTTCCTGCACCAGGTTCGCACCCGCCTCCTGCATGTGATAGCCGGAAATGCTGATCGAGTTGAACTTCGGCATCTCAGCCGCCGTGTATTCAATGATATCCGCGATGATCCGCATCGACGGCTCAGGAGGATAAACGTAAGTGTTGCGCACCATGAACTCCTTCAGAATGTCGTTCTGAATGGTGCCCGACAGGACCGCACGGTCATGGCCCTGCTCTTCGCCGGTGACGATGAAATTGGCCAAGATCGGGATCACGGCACCGTTCATCGTCATCGATACGCTGACCTTGTCCAGGGGGATGCCGTCGAACAGCACTTTCATGTCCTCGACCGAATCGATGGCGACGCCGGCCTTGCCGACATCCCCTTCGACCCGGGGATGGTCACTATCATAGCCCCGGTGGGTTGCCAGATCGAAGGCCACGCTGACACCCTGCTGCCCGGCCGCCAAGGCCTTGCGGTAAAACGCATTGCTTTCCTCGGCGGTGGAGAAGCCTGCGTATTGCCGGATTGTCCAGGGGCGGCCCGCATACATTGTGGCCTTGACCCCGCGCGTGAACGGCGCCTGCCCAGGCACGCCCCCCATATGGTCCAGGCCCACCGTGTCTGCCGCCGTGTAGACCGGCTTGACCCGGATCCCTTCCAGCGTCTCCCAGGTCAGATCCTCCACCGCGCGTCCGCGCAACTCCTTCGCGGCAAGCTCTTTCCAGTCCTCAGGCAGATCTGTCATCGGGCACTCCTTGGGTCGGCGGCAACCCGGCAAATACCGCACGCTGCCAGTGTTCAGATGGATCGCGCCGCGGCATTCCGGGCGCACACGAAAATTTGGGCATTCCAACCGGCGTCGGGCGGCTTATATGGGCAATGACCGGAGGCTTCATGAAACCAATCATACCACTTCTTTTGGCAATCGGCCTGACAGGCCCGGCCGCATTGGCCCAAGACACCACATCGGCCGAAACGGCGGCCACACCTGAGGGCGTGACCGTCATCGACGCAAACCAAGTCGATCTGGGCGAATTCCTGTGGCAAAAGCGCCCCGTGGTCGTCTTTGCCCAGACCCAACTTGATCCGGCCTTTACCCGCCAGATGGAGTTGTTGACCGCCCGCAGCGAAGAATTGCGCGAGCGCGATGTGGTCATCATCACGGATACCGATCCGTCAGAGCCTACGGAATTGCGTCGCAAACTGCGCCCACGCGGCTTCATGTTGGTGCTCATCGGCAAGGATGGCGGCGTCAAGCTGCGCAAACCCTTCCCCTGGGACGTGCGCGAGATCAGCCGCTCCATCGACAAGATGCCCCTGCGGAAACAGGAATTGCGGGACCGCAAGCTGGAGTTGTCGCAATAGATCATCCCCCCATCCCCGGCTGGAAGACAAAGCGAGAGCCGGGCGGAAGTTCCTGCGCCCAGTCCCGCACGTGATCCGCAAACGGTGCCGTATCGGTACCGGGGGCGACCAGAAACATCACTTCACGCCAGCCGATATAGGGGGAGGTGTACCTCATCTGCAAAAGGCCCAGGCGCTGCCAATCCGGGCCGATTTCCCGGGCAAGCCATGGCTCGTAAATCATGGCGAACTCAATGCCGCGCTCCGCGAGAAGATCCGCAGCCCAGCCCGGTTCAGCCCCTGAAAGACGCGCGGCTCGCGCCTCGTGATTGGCCAGGCCCCACAGGTCCAGCACGTAATCAGGATTGCGCCAGGCCACCCAGCCCAGATCATTGACGCCAACAGGCTGCTTTAGATGCTGCTTGGCCAGCCGTGCCATCTGTGCCTGCTGTAAATGGACCGGTCGGGTCGTGTATGGAAAAACAGTGGCCGCCAGACTGACATAGAAGACACCAACATAGACGATGGTCAGAACCGGCGCGATAAGCAGTGTGCGGGTCCCGGTCGCACCGACAGCAGCGACGACTGAAGCGGCGAGGGTCACGAAGATGTAGACCTCATACCGGTTCATCCAGCCGAATTTCCCCAAGGCGATATGGGCCAATGCCGCCAGGATCGCAGCAGCCAGGACCCACATCACATGCGATTGGCGCACACGCGGGTGGAGCAAAAGCGCCATGCCGATTGCGACAAGAGCCAGAAGACCGCGCTGAACATAGCCTGTTAGCAAAGTGTTATCGAACTGCAGAAAGCCACCCGCCTCCTCCCCGACATCCGCCAACTTGGCGGAGACAGAACTGGGTAAGGGCTCCAACCCCAACGACATCAAAAACCCCACGAACGCCGCGGTCGGCAGAACGGCCAATGCGGCCAACCCAAATGCCGCGACGGATCTGCCAAACAGCATAACCACGCCCGCGGCAGCCAAGGATAACGCCGCTCCTTCAAACCGCAACAACGGGGCCAAGGCAATGCCCAGGATCAGCAGCCAACCGACCTGCCCGAAGGCCGTGAACGTCAACAGGCCAGAGATGATCGCCAGGCTCGCCGCCACATGCAGGCTATGCTCCATCCCCGTGAAAGCAACGCCCACCATGTTGAGCGCCAAGGGTCCGATGATGGCCAGCAGCATGCCCCAGACCGTGCCGCTCAATCCCCCTTGCAACAGGATCCGCCCCCATAGCAGCGCCGCGGCAGCCAATCCGACGATATTCCAGATCAGCGGCAGGTAGCGCTGAAGTTCCTCCCCCGCAAAAGGCAGCAAAAGAAATGGGAACAGGATCGACGACGCAGCGGCCGCGTACTCCCCTGCATTGACCCCATAGCCGCCGTTGCGGATCTGCTCTGCAATAGACATGTGGATATAAGGATCATCCAGCGGATACTCAAAGTAACCGCCAGCGACCACGTAAGTGGCGATCTGTAACGCCAAAAACGCCAGCAGGGCCACACCACAGGCAAGGATCGGCAACAGATAGGCCGAACCCGCCTGGTCAGGCATGTCCCCAGAAGCATCTGCAGCCGTCGTCATTCAAACTCCATGATCACGTCATCCACGGCCAGACTATCACCGGCCGCTGCATTGATCTTGGATACAATACCTTTGCGTTCTGCCCGCAGGATATTCTCCATCTTCATGGCTTCAACGGTGCATAGGTTCTGCCCCTCCTGCACTTCATCACCCTCGGCCACGTTGACCGTCACAATCAGGCCGGGCATGGGGCAGAGCAGCAGTTTCGATGTGTCAGGCGCTATCTTTTCGGGCATCAATGCCGCCAATTCTGCCTGCCGCGGGGTCCAGACCTGCACCTTGATATCGGCGCCGCGATACCGGATCCGGTAACCAGATGTCGCCTTGCCCACTTTCAGCACGGTTTCGACCCCGTCGATCTCGATCCGGGCGAGGCTCTGGCCCGGGGTCCACGCGCTGACGATCCGCAGGGCAGAGCCATCGTCGAAGGTCACCGTGGTCCCGTCCCGATCAGCATCCGTGGTGCAGGTAAAGCGTGCGCCGTTCACCGCGACGATCCAGTCAGTGCCCACCTTGCGTTCGTGGTTGTCCATCCGTCCGCTGATCCGGGCTCGCCGGATCTCGGCCACGCGGTACATGGCAGCCGCCGCAGCAGCGATCCGGCGCTGGGTCTCCTCATTGGGATGAACACCGTCAAACCCATCGGGATATTCCTCGGCGATAAAGGCGGTCGTGATCTCGCCCGACACGAATTTCGGATGATCCATCACCGCCGACAGAAACGGCAGGTTATGCCCGATCCCTTCCAGCTCAAAGGAATCAAGGGCGGTCCGCATACCACCAATGGCCTCGGCCCGAGTGGGCGCCCATGTGCACAACTTGGCGATCATCGGATCGTAGAACATGCTGATCTCACCACCTTCATACACCCCGGTATCATTCCGCACCACATGGGTATCGGTGGCCACTTCCTGGGGGGGGCGATAGGTCACCAGCCGCCCGATGGAGGGAAGGAAGTTGCGATAGGGATCCTCGGCGTAAAGCCGGCTTTCCATCGCCCAACCGTTCAACTGCACATCGGCTTGCGTCAGGGTCAAAGGCTCGCCATTGGCGACGCGGATCATCTGCTCCACCAGATCAACGCCAGTGATCAATTCGGTCACGGGATGTTCGACCTGCAGGCGGGTATTCATCTCCAGGAAATAGAAGTTCCGGTCGCCATCGACGATGAACTCAACCGTCCCCGCACTGGTATAGCCCACTGCCTGGGCCAAGGCGCACGCCTGCTCCCCCATGGCCTTGCGGGTCGCCTCGTCCAGGAACGGGCTTGGCGCCTCTTCGATGACCTTCTGGTTGCGCCGCTGGATAGAGCATTCGCGCTCCCCCAGATAGATGCAATTCCCATGGGCATCGGCCAGCACCTGAATTTCAATGTGGCGCGGTTGCGTGACGAATTTTTCAATGAAAATCCGGTCATCGCCGAAACTGTTGGCCGCCTCGTTCTTGGATGACTGAAAGCCCTCCCGCGCTTCCTCGTCATTCCAGGCGATGCGCATCCCCTTGCCGCCGCCACCCGCACTGGCCTTGATCATGACCGGATAGCCGACCTGGCCCGAGATCTTGACCGCCTCCTCCGCATCCTCGATCAGGCCCATATAGCCCGGCACCGTGCTGACCCCGGCCTCCTGAGCGATCTTCTTGCTGGTGATCTTGTCGCCCATCTGCTCGATCGCCGTGGCGGGCGGGCCGATAAAAGCGACACCAGCGGCATTCAGCGCCTCGGCAAACAGCTTGTTCTCGGACAGAAAACCATAGCCCGGATGGACGGCTTCTGCCCCCGTTTCCTTGATCGCGGCCATCACCTTGTCGATGACGATGTAACTTTGGTTCGCGGGCGGAGGCCCGATCAGCACAGCCTCATCCGCCATCTGCACATGCAACGCCTGCGCATCCGCCTCGGAATAAATGGCAACCGTATCGATCCCCATCCGGCGGGCGGTCTTCATTACCCGGCACGCAATTTCCCCTCGGTTCGCGATCAGGATCTTTTTGAACATCTGTTGTCCCTTTGTCTTTGGCCAGCGCCGAATGTCTGCGCATACGAAAAACCGCTGCCGGGCACCTCAGGCCCGACAGCGGTCATGTTTTTCAGACGCGACCCGAAAAACCAGGGCCGCAAAAAGGCGTTATCTGCCCAGAATGTCGTCGCTAAACACGCCAGCCGTGCCGCCAACGGCCGCGCCGACCAAGGGATCGTTATCCGTTGCTTCCGCCACAACGGCACCTGCCGCCGCACCGGTAAGACCGCGTTCAAAATCGTTGTCGCCACAAGCTGCCAAAGCCGCCATGACAAAAAGACCAGCCATCCAAGTTTTATACTGCATACCGAAGAGCCTCCGCTCGGTGTTGTTATAGAATGTGATGTAAGCGCTAAACCTTGATCGCAAAAGAGGCCGGTCAAAGAAGTGAACATCGCCCGCCGATCATCGGCAATCCATTGCCGGTCATGTCTGTTCGACAAAGAAAAACGAGACCCAACAATCAAGTTGGGCCTCGTTCGAGGGGAAGGGTAACGGTTTTGACATTCGCAGGCGGTAGATATTGTGCTGGAGATCACCGTCTGCAGTGACAACATGCAATACTGTGCGTGATCGCGAAACCCACCATTTATGGGGAGGGTAGAGCGGGCCGTTGTGTGCGCAACTATGCTCCAAACAGGCAACATTAGGACATATTCCGGTCAATTAGGGCCGGAAATGACGATTGCGCCCGTGCCACATCAATCTGCAAAACTGCATCATAGCTTTCGGGGTTGAACGGATCCTCGGCGGGAATGATCTCTCGCCCGAACAACCAATTCAAGCGCCCGGCATCAAGATTACCCCGGGCAAATGGCGCATCGCCATAAAGGTCCCACAGCGCTGTCAGAAACCCCTCATCCGCGCGCCGGTCCGCCGGACGCCGGTCCGCATAACGTTCCCGCGCCCGCAGCGCCGGGGGTGTCCCCTTGGCGGGACGGCGAATTGTAAATTGGAAATCGGTACCCGGAAGGCGACTCGGCATGCCGCGATGTTTTTCCATCAGCCCTGCTCCGGTCGCGGGCGAAAGGATGGAGGGACAGGCACCAGGGCCAATCTCTGCGCGGGCTTAAAACTTTTCGAACGCGGGTTCTGGTTCGATAAAGACGTCTTCTTCTTGCTGAGCACACGCGTCAACGAATGCCAACAAGCCAACAAGCAAGACCGCCTTAATGCCTTTGGACATAGTAGTCTACTGCGATGGGTCGAGAGGCCCGGTACGCGGTGCAGAAAACCGCCACTTGAAAACACCTCTCCTCCCCGGGACTGCGAAGGACGAGGTGCGGGGGCAGGCTGTGACGCCCGCCCCCGAAAGAGCTTAGAACTTGTTGAGAACGGGTTCCGGCTCAACCGGTTCGAAAACAACTTCTTCTTCTTGTTGTGCGCAAGCAGCGACGAACGCCACCAGGCCCACCAGCATAAGTGCCTTGATGCTCTTGGCCATTTTAGTCTCCTGACATAGTTTGACGGCTCGCTCCGACATTGATGCCGATCACGGCCGCCCCGTAGTAAGATACAGACCGCATGGCCGCGGTCTATGTGTAACCTACGCCACAACCCTCTGAAAAAACAGGCATCCAACTGCACGCTGTCCGATTGTGGCTCGAATGCCGCAGCGGCATGGTTACGCCGTCCGAAAACATCAATATTTTGTGCAAAATCGACGCTCATTGCCAAATACAGCCATTTTCCGACGGCTCATAGGCACTGATGAACATTGCTGCATCAGGGTCTGGTGTGCCTCTTGGCACCTCTCTATCCATCAAAATGATCACAATTTGTGCCACATCGGCGGAGGTCAGCCGAAGCGCCTCCAATCCGTCTGTTTCGCACAATCTGTCCAGGTCCAGCGCCACGTCTTCATAGGTCAGATCGCCTGCCCCACGCGCGATCCGCGGCGCCAGATAGCGCAGGACCAACCACGTCTCTCCGGTCCCCGATTGCTCCTCCAGCAGGCTGTCGATCAGCGTGGTCTCCTGCCCCGATGGAAGATCCCCGGCCCACGAACCCGTGGCACAGCAGGCCAGCATTGCGGCCCAAATCACCTTCATTTCAAGGCTTCCTTCAACTTGGCGTGACGCAGCCACCGGGCACGCCGCTCCGGCTCGGCCAGCAATTCAGCCAACTGCGCCTCAAGGGTCGTGCGGTGAAAGGGGTGCATGGCCCGCCCACCTGCACGGACCGTCAAACCAGCGGCGTGACGCTCCACCGACACGACCGGAGAGAAGCCCCGTAGCTTCTGAAGCAGCCGCCACATGTCCTGCCGGACCTGCTGCGCGATCTTCAATCGGCCCGCATCGGGCAATTCCGTCTGGGCCATCACATCGAATCGGGGGGGCAGTTGCCGGGTCACGATAACAACCGCCCCGTCGCGCAGGATATGCCAGTGCGACGCCATTAGCCGGCCTTGTCCGGACGCTTGGCAACGCAGTCGATCTCGACCAATGCGCCCACGGCCAAGGCTGTGACACCGATAGTCGTGCGCGCAGGCCGGCGATCTGCCGGGAAATAGCTTTGATAGGCTGCGTTGAACTCTGCAAAATGTCGGTCGAAGGCCGTCAGGTAGCAGCGGCATTGCAAAACGTGGCTCAGATCCAGACCGAGGCTCTTCAGAACAACTTCCAGATTATCCATCACACGGCGGGTCTGCGCCGCGATGCCCTCAGGCAGCGGCGCGTCAGGCGCCGCCGGATCCGTCGGCATCTGCCCCGTTAGCAGGATCCAACCGCCCTGCTCCACCGCATGGCTGAACGGCGCCACGGGTCGCGGCCCATCCGCGATCACGTGAAAGATCGGGTCAGTCATACAGATACCCCGACGCCCATGACCAAAGCCCTAACTCGGCGACCGGAGCGTATGTATGGTTTGTGCATAGGTTCTGCATACGCTGTGCGGGATCCAGACATGGCCATCACAGCGGGATGTTGTCATGCTTTTTCCACGGGTTCTGCAGCCTTTTGCCCCGCAAGCTCGCAAAGGCGCGCGACACACGACGACGGGTCGAATGGGGCTGAATCACCTCGTCGATAAACCCTTTTTCCGCGGCCACAAAGGGGTTTGCAAACCGATCTTCATAATCCTTGGTCCGCGCCGCGATCTTGTCAGCATCCCCCAACTCGCTGCGATACAGGATCTCGGTCGCGCCCTTGGCTCCCATCACTGCAATCTCGGCAGTTGGCCAGGCATAGTTAAAGTCCCCGCGCAGGTGTTTCGACGCCATCACATCATAGGCCCCGCCATAAGCTTTTCGTGTGATAACAGTGACTTTCGGCACAGTGGCCTCGCCATAGGCAAAAAGCAACTTGGCCCCGTGCTTGATCACGCCACCATATTCCTGACTGGTCCCAGGCAGGAAGCCGGGCACATCGACCAGCGTCAAAATCGGGATCTCAAACGCATCGCAGAACCGCACGAACCGCGCCGCCTTGCGGCTGCTATCGATATCCAGACAGCCCGCCAGCACCATCGGCTGGTTCGCGACAACGCCCACGGTGGCCCCTTCCAGACGGATGAAGCCGGTGATGATGTTCTTGGCAAAGTCTTGTTGTATCTCGTAAAAATCGCCTTCATCGGCAAGTTTCGCGATGAGTTCCTTCATATCGTAAGGCGTGTTGGCATTGGCCGGAACGAGCGTATCCAGACTATACTCCACCCGTGCCGGATCATCGAAAAACGGCCGCACGGGGGGCTTTTCCCGATTATTGAGGGGCAGGAAATCGACCAACCGGCGCACCTCTGCCATCGCCTCCACATCATTCTCGAACGCGCCGTCGGCGACGCTGGATTTCTTGGTATGGGTTGACGCGCCGCCCAGTTCTTCAGCCGTAACCATCTCATTTGTCACGGTTTTCACAACGTCCGGGCCGGTAACGAACATGTAACTGCTATCCTTCACCATAAAGATGAAGTCCGTCATCGCAGGAGAATACACCGCCCCCCCCGCACAGGGCCCCATGATCACGCTGATCTGCGGCACAACCCCAGATGCCATGATGTTGCGCTGGAACACCTCCGCATAACCGGCAAGGGAGGCAACGCCTTCCTGGATACGCGCGCCGCCGCTGTCGTTCAGACCAATGACCGGCGCACCGTTTTGCACCGCCATATCCATGATCTTTGCGATCTTGTTGGCATGGGTTTCAGACAGCGATCCACCAAACACGGTGAAGTCCTGGCTGAACACATAAACCATGCGTCCGTTCACGGTGCCCCAACCGGTGACCACCCCGTCGCCCGCGGGCCGGTCATCTTCCATCCCGAAATCCGTACAGCGATGGGCGACAAACATGTCGAATTCCTCAAAGGACTCCTCGTCCAGCAACAACTCGATTCGCTCGCGTGCCGTTAACTTGCCCTTGGCATGTTGGGCCGCGATCCGCCGCGCGCCGCCACCTTCACGCGCATTTTTACGCCTGCTTTCAAGTTGTTCCAGGATGTCTTTCATGTGTTTCTCCCTGTGCCACGCTGTTTGTATATCTCAAGGGTCGCAGGAGGTTGAAGCGGAAAGGAGCGTATTTGCAAACTCTACTTCGAATACCTTCTGAAAATTGTATATCTGCAAATCGCTCCAAGGATTTTAATCGCCGGTTTACCAAACGGTAATCAGCGGATTTCACCTCAGATGACAGAAACAGATCCAAAAAAACCAGACAATTGCTGTGAGTTATAAGATAACACCGGTAATCCGGCAAAAATGCCGGGTGTGTCTGGTTCTGTGTATTCGGGGAGATCGCTTTGCCAACGAAGCCTGAGATACTCAACGCCCTTCAGTTCGATCTGGACGGCCTTTCAAACAAATGGATCAACCGGACTTCTGACCCGGCCTATGTCTTCACCTATCAGTTCGCCAATGGACGTCAGCCGAGCGACCTATGGCGAGACTATACTGGGTGGAAATCGATGAATGGCGCAGAGCGTGATGCCGTTCGCGAGGGCCTTGATCACATTGAAAGCATTGCGAATATTCGTTTTGTCGAAGTGTCGGGCCAGGCTGATCCAGACCTTAATCTTGGCAAGGCCGACCTGCCGGGATTTGCCGGAATCGGCGGCTACAATTACAGCTATTATGGCGATGGCGGGCTGGCTGAATATGACGCTTTCACCGTCTTTGATACCGGGCTCAATCTGGCCGACAATCCCAGCCTGATCTTACATGAAGTCGGTCATGCCTTGGCCCTGCGTCATCCGTTTGAACATGATGCTGAACTGCCTGCGCAGTTTGAGAGCAACAAATACACGGTCATGTCGTATGATTATAATCCCGATATCCAGGAAAACGGGGATGTTCTGCAACTTTATGACATCCTAGCGTTACAGGATCTCTGGGGCGCCAACACCGAGACGCGCAAGGGCAACACAACCTATTATGGCCCCCGTAGTGAAACAGTCGACGCGATCTATGATGCTGGCGGGACCGACACCCTGTCGGCGCAGAAAAATGTAACGCCCGTCCAGATCGATCTGCGACAAGGGCAATTCTCGCAGTTTAACGGTTACGATGATGTCGTCATCGCCTACGGGACCGTGATCGAGAATGCGCGCGGAAGCCGACTTGGCGATACGATCACCGGCAACACAGCCGATAACCTGATCTGGGGCCATGGCGGCTTTGATGAGATTGACGGTGGCAAAGGTGATGACATGGTCTGGGGCGGTAGCGGCGACGACCGGATCTTTGGTGGCGACGGCGAAGATACGTTGCGCGGTAATCAGGGCAATGATCGCATCAGTGGCGGCTGGGGCCATGACACGCTGATCGGGCATGAAGGCAACGATATCCTGCTCGGCAATCACGGCCATGATCGCATGAATGGCAATAGCGGCAATGATGTCATGACGGGGGGCAAGGGGCGCGATACATTTGCGTTCCGTGAAGGCGGCGACCACGATCGGATCACCGATTTCAAAGATGATATCGACACGATCCTTCTGGATATGGTGGGGGTGAACTCTGTCCACCAAGCCCAGAAAATTGCACAACAAGACGGTGCCGATGTTGTTTACGATTTCGGCGGAGGTGACGTTTTGCGGGTCGAGGATATCCGCATCGCAGCCCTCTGGGACGATCTGACAATCGCCTGACAGATCTGCACAGCAGACCTGCGGTCCGGGCAATGGACAAGTTGCCCGGCCAGTTCTAGCTATTCACGATGGCTGACACCGTTCGAAAACCCGTTTTCCTCGATCAACATACGCCGCCCCACATCATGACGCTGGTTTTGATGGCGGGTGTTTCGGCCATGTCGATGAATATCTTCCTGCCATCCCTGCCCTCCATGGCCGCGTATTACGAGGCTGATCCCTGGATCGTCGCGCTATCGGTGCCGGTCTATCTGGGTGTGAACGGCGTGTTGCAGCTTTTTATCGGCCCAATTTCGGATCGCTATGGCCGCAGACCCGTCCTTCTTTGGGCCGTTGCGGGGTTCATGCTGGCAACGCTAGGCACATTGCTGGCACAGACGGTCGAGGTCTTTTTGATCTTTCGCATGGCCCAAGCGGTGATCACAGCGGGTCTGGTGCTAAGCCGGGCGGTTGTGCGCGACATGGTCGGGCCAAACGAGGCAGCATCGATGATCGGTTATGTCACTATGGGCATGGCGATTGTGCCTATGGTCGCACCGATGGCAGGCGGGGTCCTGGATGAAGCCTTTGGCTGGAAAGCGAATTTCTGGCTTATGCTGATTTGCGGCGGCCTGATCTTTATCCTGATCTGGCGTGATTTGGGCGAAACGGCCACGGCAACCTCCACCAGTTTCGCGGCACAAGTGCGAGACTACCCCGAACTGCTGACATCGCGCCGCTTCTGGGGTTATTGCGCGGCGGCGGCCTTTGCCTCTGGCGCATTCTTTGCCTATCTCGGGGGGGCCCCATTCATTGCGACGGATGTTTTCGGGCTGAGCCCAACAATGATGGGATTTTACTTTGGCGCACCGGCGGTGGGCTATGCCGCCGGAAATTACCTGTCGGGGCGGTATTCGACGCGGTTTGGGCTGAACATGATGGTTCTGACAGGCACAGGTTTGACCCTTTTGGGCATGGTTCTGCTGCTTTTGATCGACTTGAGCACCACCATGCAGCCTGCTGTATTTTTTGGGTTCTTTATCTTTGTGGGCCTGGGCAACGGTCTGGTCATCCCAAACGCAACAGCCGGCATGCTCTCTGTCCGGCCGCATCTGGCGGGAACGGCCAGCGGGCTGGGCGGGGCCATCATGATCGGGGGTGGTGCCGCATTGTCGGCGGTGGCCGGTCTGCTGCTGTCACCGGGATCGGGCGCCTTTCCCTTGCTGCTCCTGATATGCGTGACATCAGCTGTTGCTGTGCTGGCAATCCTTCTGGTGATCCAACGGGAGCGCACATTGGGCGTTGCGTGACCAGTTTGCAAAGACTACGCACCTGTTGAGCAAAGGTGCAAATAGCGATGGCCAATCAGAAACTCTATGCCGGGGTAAAACTGCGAGAAGTCCGGCAGCGCTTGAGCCTGACACAAAAGGCGTTCGCAGCCAAGCTGGGTGTATCCTTGCCCTATCTCAATCAGATGGAAAACAATAATCGCCCGGTTTCCACCGGGGTGGTCCTGGCATTGGCGCAGGAATTCGGCTTCGATGTCACTGAGCTGAGCCTGGGTGAGACCGAGCGTCTGGTCAGTGACATGCGCGAAGCCCTGGCAGATCCGGTTTTTCCCGATACGCCACCTTTGGCCGATCTGAGGTTGGCTGCCTCCAACGCACCAGCTCTGGCCCATGCGTTTCTCGAACTACACCGCGCGTACCGCCAGACCCATGAACGGCTGGCCTCGCTCGATGATGCGCTGGGGCAGTCCCGCGTGCCGGTATCGCCGTGGGAAGAGGTGCGCGATTTCTTCCATTATTGCGACAACTACCTGGATGCAGTCGACCGCGCGGCCGAGCGGATCGCCGATACCGGCGATCCCGTCACCACAGCATTGGGGCGGCTCGCGGCGCGGGGCATCACAATCGCCCAGACCACAGCGGCAGAGTTGCGCATGTATGATGCCGAACAGCAGGTCCTGACCCTGTCGACCCGTGCCTCGGAACCCACGCGCCGGTTTCAGATCCTGCACCACCTGGCCTTGATGGATCACGGGGACCTCATTGATGCGACCCTCGACCTGGCGCGCTTTCATGCGCCCGAGGCCCGCGATATCGCGCGTATCGGGTTGGCGAATTACTTTGCAGGTGCCGCTTTGCTGCCCTATCAACGCTTCCTGACTGCTGCACGAAATACGCGCCATGACGTGGAAGTACTGGCCCGTCAGTTCGGCGCGTCGATCGAGCAGGTGGCCCACCGCTTGTCCACTTTGCAGCGCCCCGGCGCGAAGGGGGTGCCCTTCTTCTTTGTTCGGGTGGATCAGGCCGGCACGATCACCAAACGGCATTCGGCAACGCGGCTGCAATTCGCTCGGTTTGGGGGCGCCTGCCCGTTATGGAATGTTCACCGCGCCTTCGAAACGCCCGGCCAGTTCCTGCGCCAGCTTGCCGAAACACCCGATGGCGTGCGCTATGTCTCGCTCGCCCGCGATGTCAGCAAACCCGGCGGCGCTTGGGGCGCGCCGGTGCGCCGGTTCGCCATCGCGCTTGGATGTGAGGTCGGTCATGCAGGCGCGCTGATCTATGCCGACGGAATGGACGTGGACACACCACAGGCCTTTGAGCCCATCGGTATTTCTTGTCGTATCTGCGAGCGGCGCGATTGCCACCAACGCGCCGTGCCCCCACTGGAGCGAACATTGACCATTCGCCCCCATCACCGCGGCGTCCTGCCCTATGAGATCACATGATGAGGATAAGCGCCTCAGATCCGCCAGCGCAGCACCCGGCGTTCGATCAGGCCGATCAGAAAACTGACGATGACACCCAAGATCGACAGGATCACGACCCCTGCGAACAGCCGTTCAAGATCATAAAGCGATCCGGCCTCAAGGATGTAGGCGCCGATACCGTATTCGGCCCCCAACATCTCGGCCGCGACCAGCAGGATAATCGCAATCGCCAGGCTGATGCGCAGCCCTGACAGGATGCCTGGCATCGCGCCAGGCAAGACGATCTTGCGCACAATCGACACCCAGGACAGACCAAAGCTCTGTCCCATCCTGATCAACGTGCGGTCCACGTTATCGACCGCGCCATAGGTGGCCACCACCGTTGGAGTGAAGGTGCCAAATGCGATCAGCGCATATTTTGACCCCTCATCAATCCCGAACCAGATCACGAAAAGCGGCAACAGCGCGATCTTGGGGATCGGAAAAATCGCCGCGACCAACGGCACCAGACCTGCGCGAATATAGGAAAAGAGCCCGATCAACAGCCCCACGCCGATGCCCAGTGTCGCCCCCAAGGCAGCGCCGACACCCAGACGCCCGAGTGACGGCAATATATGCTTCCACAGCAATCCGGATTGGTACAGATCGACAAAGGTTTGCACCACATCCGTTGGCTTGGGCAATGTCAGGGCCGAGATCCAACCGGCCCGCGTTCCCCATTCAGCCAAGCCGATCAAGACCACGAAAACGGCCAGGCCCATGCCGCGCCGTGGAGAGGGTTTGAAGCCAGCCCCGCGGAACGGAACACTTTGGGCGCGCTGCGGTTCAGCCATGGATCAGTTCGGCATCGGCGGCCCGGGCCTCATCCCGCAACATCGCCCAAAGCATGTCATGGGTTTGCTGCAGGTCCGGGTCACCGCTTTGACGAACTGTGATCGGCGTATCCAGTGTGACAATCTCGCGGATGCGCCCCGGACGGCGGGACAAGACAACGATTTTATGCCCCAGCCGCACAGCTTCGGCCAAGTTATGGGTCACGTAGACGGCGGTGAACGGCGCGCGTTGCCACAGGGCGATCAGATCCTCCATGAGCAGTTCGCGCGTTTGACTGTCGAGCGCCGACAAAGGCTCATCCATCAGCATCACGGCCGGGTTCACGGCCAAGGCGCGCGCGATCGCCACGCGCTGTTTCATCCCACCGGACAATTGTTTTGGCAGGGCCTGGGCAAAGTCGCCCAGGTTGGTTCGCGCCAGAACCGCGTCAATGATCCCCTGCCGTTGCTGTGCAGGCAGCCCGTGATCCTCCAAAACCAGAGAAATGTTCCCCTGCACCGTGCGCCAGGGCAGCAACGCAAAATCCTGAAAGATATAGGTGAGCGGGTTCAGGCACCCGGCAGGCGGGTCACCAACCTGCAGGACCTGCCCCGCCTGCGGGCGTTCCAACCCCCCGATCAAACGCAACAAGGTGGACTTACCGCACCCGGACGGGCCGACGATGCAGACGATCTGACCCGACGGGATGTCGAGTGAGATATCCTGCATCACCGTCACATCGCCATAGGCGTGGTTGATGCCTGACAGGCGGATCTCCATCAGCTGACGCTAGCTGAGCGTTTCGACATAGCTGGTATCCACCACCGTATCGAGGGTGATATCGGCCCCTACCAGCCCTTCCGACTGATACCAGCTGAGTTGATCCTGAAGGGAAGCGGTATTGAGCGCCGCCCCTTCGTTCAGCCGCATCGTGCCGTTGATGATTGATGGCGCCGCCTTGTCGCGCGGGCGATCCGTATAGACGTATTTATGGATCAGATCGACCATCTGCTGCACACCGTCATCGCCACCCGCCTTGTCAATCATGGTTGCATTGTAGTCTGCGACCCCTCTGGAAAAGCCGGTCAGGAATCCTTCGGTCAGTTCGCGTTCATCCGAGGCATTCTTGGCCGACGTAAAGACGGTGGTCACTTGATAGTTCGGCAGGTAATCGGACACGTTTCCGATAATGTGAACTGCACCGGATGCGGCCAGCGGTTTGGCGATATGAGGCACGATGGACCAGGCATCGATCTGGCCGGATTTCAGCGCACCGATGATCGCGCCCACCTTTTGCAACGGCTTGAACGTCAGGGAGGCACCCTCGGCCTGCGCAACCTTGGAACCCATATAGTGGAAAGAGGATCCCGCCGCGGACATGCCAAAAGACTTGCCATCCAGCCCGGCAGGAGCGGTCAGCCCTGCCTGGAAGGCCGCGTCCGAGGCAAGGATCTTTTGCCCGTCGATCCCCGGCTCTTCGGAAAGCGCGCCACCGATGATTTTGATTGCGCCCTTGTCAGCCAGGGACACCAGGCCCCCCGACATGGCCGTCACGGCGTAATCGACATCACCCGAGGCGATGGCCACGGCCATGGGTGGGGCGGCTTGAAAGAACTTTAATTCGACGTCCAGACCAGCCTCGGCAAAATAGTCTCGCTCCAAGGCGATGAAGCTGCCGGAATGGCTGGTGAATCGCAGCGCCCCCACCGTCACCTTCTTTCCTCGCGCGATGCTTGGTGTAGCAAGGCCCATGGCAGCAGCGCCCCCCATGAGTGCGACGGCCATACGGCGATTGATCTTGGTCATCTGATATCCTCCCTGAGCGCATCACCGAAACTGGCAGCCCGGCTCTGCATTATCTTGGCCCGCCGATTTCAAAAGGCAGTTGATCAAAGTGATCGTATTGAGACGGGGTGTTGTCAACCGACGCATTCCTGGTCGTTTGAACGCGCTGCCTTGCGCAGATTCATCGGAGTCGCTCCAAAGGCGGTTTGACAGGCGCGGCCCAACGCTTCGGTGGAGCCATACCCATAGCGACGGGCAACCTGGCCGACCCGGTCGCCACGCTCGATATCCTGTTTGGCCAGAGTCAGGCGCCACTTGCGCAGATATGCGGATGGCGTTTCGCCCACGGCACCGCGAAACAGCTCTGCAAAACGACTAACCGACAAGCCGGCATTCTGGGCCATCGCCTCGATCGGCCAGGGCCGTCCCGGATCATCATGCAAGGCGACAATCGCGCGGCTGAGGCGGGGATCGGCGAGACCGCCCAAAAGCCCGGGCTCGACAGATCCCCGTTCGATCTGCCCGCGCAACAGATGGACCAAAAGCACCTCTCCCAAACGGTTCAGGACCGAGTTTGCCCCGCAGCGCCGTGCCCGATGTTCCGTCACCAACAGGCCTGCCAAAGCAGCGGTGGTCGGGTCCTTTGTCAGATCGTGGCGGACCAGTTGCGGCAATGCGGCCAGCAACGGATTGTCGGCGCCGCCCCAATTGACCCGCGCCTGCAACATCGCATGCCCGTCGCAAAGCTCTGGGATCGGTGCGCGGGACAAAAACATGCATTGCGGCTGTGCAGTGGCCTGATCCCCCCTGACCACAAAATTGGCCTCTGCGCCGGCACATACGGTCACACGCAGGGAGAAACGGGACATCAGGGCCGAAAGGCGATCTTGGTCAGGCATATCGGCGTTTCGATCAATTATTTTTGATTTATTCGATTTGATATCTTGCTACCCCTTAGCAAAGAAATGCAACGCCGAAAGGATCTAGCGATGCTGCTTCCCCGCAAAAAGACCCCCGACCTGACCGTACCGACACTGGACGGAGCGACTTTCAATCTGTCTGATGAAGCCTCAAAGACCGGGACAGTGATTTGCTTTTACCGGGGGTTGCATTGTCCGCTTTGCGCAACCTACCTGGCGGAGTTTCAGGCGCGTGTCGATGAGTTTGCGGAACGGGGCGTCGGTACAATTGCCGTCAGCAGCGACGATGCAGACCGGACAAGGCAGATGGCCGACAAGATCGAGGCGACCAACCTGCGCTTTGGGTACGATCTGAACCTGGGTGTTGCGCGGGACTGGGGGCTGTATATCTCAACCTCGCGCGGGAAAACCTCCATCGGGATCGAGGAGCCCGCCCTTTTTTCGGAACCCGGCCTGTTCATGGTCTCCCCCGATCAGTCGCTTTACTACGGATCGGTTCAAACCATGCCCTTTGTCCGACCGCATTTTTCTGAACTGGTCCAGGCGCTGGATTTTGCAATCGCCAACAGCTATCCCGCGCGGGGCGAATACGCTGGCGCCATTTGACCAACAGTCGATTTTACCAAGGCCCGGCACCGAAAGGTCCGGGCTTTTTGCTGCGCGGATGGCAAGGCGATTGTTTCTTCTCGGTCAGAAATCTGCGCAAAAAAACGCCGGCACAAGGCCGGCGTTAAGTTATTGAGGCAGGTTTCATACAGGCAAGAAACCTATCGAGCAGTGCACTCGTTATACGCAAACCCGCCGACCAGTCCAAGTTAAAAGTTTGAAAACACTCGATACCCACCGTACGCTACATGACAATGAAATAAGGCCGGAGCAGGGGTTCAGTGAAAATGTTGTCAAAATATTTCATCCGATCACGGGCGATCGCGACTGTTGTTGCCGTGACGACGAGTGTGGGATTCGCGTCGGCTGAACCGCGCCACGGCATAGCTATGTATGGCGACCCTGCCCTGCCACCGGATTTTGTGTCTTTGCCCCATGTGAACGCTGACGCGCCCAAGGGCGGATCCGTCACTTTTGCAGAGGTTGGAAGCTTTGACAGCCTGCATCCGTTCATCCTCAATGGCAGCGCTCCCTATGGCTGGCGTGTCTACGGATTTGAAAGCTTGATGGGCCGCTCGTGGGACGAGCCCTTCACGCTTTACGGTCTATTGGCCGAATCGGTAGAGACAGGACCGAATCGGGACTGGGTGGAATTCACCCTCAGACAGGAGGCGACCTTCTCGGATGGAAGCCCCGTCACAGTTGAAGATGTCCTGTGGTCTTACGAAATGCTCGGGACGCAGGGGCATCCCCGTTATCACAGTTCCTGGGCCAAGGTCGCCAAGGCGGAGGCTGTCGGAGAGCGGGCGGTGCGCTTTACCTTTACCCGTCCTGATAATGAACTGCCGCTGATCCTTGGACTTCCACCCATTCTCAAAAAGGCGGCGTTCGACGGCAGAGCATTCGACCGGCCCAGCATGGAAGCCCCTATTGGATCTGGGCCGTATGTCATCGAGGACTTGAATGCTGGCCGCAGCATAACGTTGAAAAAGAACCCCGACTGGTGGGGCTCGGATCTGCCGTTCAACCGCGGCCAACACAATATTGATGAGATCACATATGAGTATTTCGCCGACGGCGATATCGCGTTTGAGGCATTTCGGGGCGGAGAGATCTCCTATGTGCGAGAGACTAACGCCGCCAAATGGGACAGCAATTACGACTTTCCGGCCGTGGCCACCGGCAAGGTCATCAAATCCGAGATCCCCCATCAACGCCCATCCGGTATCGCCGGATTTGTGATGAATACACGCAACCCGCTTTTTGCGGATTGGCGAGTGCGCGAGGCGATGATCCAGGCCTTCAACTTCGAATTCATCAACCGTACCCTGAATGGCGGATCGCAACCGCGCATCACGTCCTATTTCGCGAATTCGCAATTGGCGATGTCAGATGGTCCGGCGGATGGACGGGTCGCTGAGTTGCTGGCCCCATTTGCGCAAGACCTGCCCCCTGGCACCATCGAAGGCTATGCCCTGCCCGTCAGCGACGGACAAAAAGCCAATCGCAAGGGTCGCCGCGCTGCGTTGAAGCTGTTGGAAGAAGCCGGGTGGAGCGCCGAAAGTGGCACTTTGAAAAACGCCGATGGTGCACCGTTTGCCTTTGAATTCCTGCTCCAGGCTGGTTCAGCGCAAGAGGCGAACATCGCCGAACTTTATATAGAGGCGCTGACCGCCCTTGGCATGGACGTCCAGATCACGACCGTCGACAGCGCGCAGTACAAAGAGCGCACCCAAATCTACGACTTTGCCATGACGCCCTACAGCCGCCCCATGAGCCTGAGCCCCGGGACCGAGCAGCGGCTGTATTGGGGAAGCGACGGTGTAGAAAAGCCAGGCACACGCAATTGGATGGGTATGGACAGCCCCGCGGCGGAGGCGATGATCGACACAATGCTGACCTCCAACAGCCAAGAGGACTTCATCGCGTCGGTCAAAGCCCTGGACCGCATCCTGACGGCTGGCCGATATGTGGTGCCGATCTGGTATCAGCCGAAATCCTACCTCGCCCATCAGGCCGATCTGCAATATCCCGAACGCCTGCCAATCTATGGCGACTGGCTGGGCTTCATGCCCGATATCTGGTGGATCGCATCCCAATAGATCGCCTCATTTCTGCCCGATGAAACGTCATAGCTGCGCCACTTTTTCGTTCTATGTTTCATATGCCGGTGGATCGATAACAATTTGGGGCAAAGCTTTCCTATGAAGATCGCGTATGATGGCGACTGTCCGTTTTGTTCGCACTATGTCGGGATGGTACGTTTGCGGGAGACGGTGGGCCCAGTAGAGCTGATCAATGCCAGGGACGATGATCCGGCAGTTCAGTTTCTGAAAGATCACGGATATGACCTGAATGAAGGGATGGCCATCATTGATGCGAAACCGTCTATTTCGGCGACGAATGTGTCCATCGGCTGGCCTTGCTGAGTACGCGGTCTGGTATATTCAACAAATTGGTCGCAGTTGTCTTTGGCTCACCACGTATATCCAAAGCGCTGTATCCAGTGCTTCGGGCAGGGCGAAATGCCACTTTGATGCTTTTGAGCCGCGAACGCATCTAACCTGTGACTAATTGCAAGCTCAATCTGCTGAAATTGTCATTCTGACAGCAACAGTTCATTATGCAGTCAGGCCCAGTCGCGCTTCAGTAATTTCGTTTTCGAGCATGTATTAATTAGAAGCTCTAGTGTGTGCAGACTTTTGGTCGATCAAAGTCAACTGGCTTAAAATTAAGAAATGCTGCGCAAAGACGTTTGCCTTGAGATATGCATTGTTCCAATTGTCTGCCGTCGATACCAGCCCATCTGGTCCTTTAACAGTAACTTCCAGGTTTGGATTCTGCGCCAGTAGTCGATCAAGTTCAAACCGCACGAACTGCAAATCCTGTTTTATGAACTGCTGGTCAAAAGCTGGACTGTTGGACGATATTGGGAACACAAGCTCCTGCTGATACGCCCAAAGACCGGAGACGACACCGTGGAGCAAATGATTGGTTTCTCTGCCTTCCGTGTGCAAATTCGAAAACATTGCGATGCTACTCTCGGTCTTCAAACCCAAATAAGGGCTCCATCCATTCAAAAAGAATAGCACTGGAATGATTAGCCAGCCCGAATAGCGGTAATCGCCAGACGTTCCGCCATCACGCGGCATCGCTGCAATGACAAACCCATAAAATGCCAGGGCATATACGGCAAAAAATGGCATAAAACCGCGATCAGTTGGCAAGAACAGATCCGGGCTGACCGCCGACAAGGATGCTGCAAGATAGGCCGCTACCAGAACCAGCAGAGCTATGCGGCCAATACTCAAAATGCGATTTCGGCGATCTCCCACCCCCAAAAAAATGGGCAACCAAACTGTAAAAACCTCCCGCGGAAGAAACAGGGCATAAAGAAGCAGGACGATGGTCGAAAAGTCTTTGTAGTATGCGCATCCTGTAAATCCGATAATTATATGGAATAGAATGCCAATCAACATACCAAAAGGCTTGAGCCGCGTTATAAACAAGGCAACCATCGCAATCAGTTCAATGATGAACGTCGCATAGATTGCACCGTAATGCTCGACAACCCAGTTAGCCAACAACACAACTTCAAATAGAGCACGATAGAGGACCACGGCGCAACTTACAGTGGGATCTAAAAGTCTATATTGATCTTATGGTAAATGCCAAAGAAATATAAAACTGGCAGTAGAAACCGACCAAGCGAAACAATTTAGGCAAAGTAAACGTCACGCTGTGATCAGTTGATTGGCCGAGCAAGAACAGTGATCTCGACCACGATTAGTGAAAAGAAAAATGCTGTTGTTTGGTTATTGGATGCGACTGGCAGAGAACTGACATGATAAGCGCTAAAAGCAATGGCGTTTAAAACCAGCACCCACCACAAGCGTGGCAGGACAATACCAATCGCACTCAATACCATAAAACCGTAATGAGTGTGACTTGGGAAGGGGCTGCCAAAATTGGTCAAACCCCACACCTGGAAGAAATAAAAGGAAGACAGGAGCGTGATAAGGCCCAGCCGGTCCAATGCCATGGCCCGCAATTGAACCGATCCCAACATACTGCCTATCCGCTTCGCATCTAACGCCGCCTTGCCCACCACGCCCGATCTAGTCTTTGATCACAGCCATCCCATGACTGAGGCGGTATTGAGGAACTTTGTCAAAATTTGGTTCATACCAAGTCAAGCGTGACAACACAGCTATCGGAGCAGTTCGGCGGTTATTCGTCGGCCTCGTCAGCGATAAGCAGGATCTCCCCGGCTTGCTCCAGTGCGCGAATGCTCGCTACGACAGCGCTTTGAGCCGCTTCGGCGTCTTTCTCCTTGACCGAGGTTATCTCAGCCATCTCCTCCCGCAGGTTATCAGCCATGCGCTTTGACATGTTTTCAAGGATGAAATCGCGCGATTTTTCGTCCTCGCCTTTTGCCGAGGCAAGGGCAGTCAACAGATCAGTGGCTTCGATTCCTCGGATCGCCTTGGGAATGTCCCTTGGTGCAACGCGTGCAGGAATATTGGTGAAGGTAAAGATGGCCTTGCGCACCCGTTCCGCAAAGGCGGCATCGGTCTGGTCCAGCCCCTCAAGGACATCTTCGCGGGTTGAAGCGACACTGGAATTCAGGATTGCCCCCACCCGCTCTACGGGTTCGGCTTCGAACGCTTTGACCGGTACTGCTTCCAACTGATCAGAGATCGACAGCCCGATGCGCCGTACGGTTTCCGGCCCGATCTCGGCCGTTTGTGAGATCGCATAGGAAATACGGCGGGCCCGCTCACCAGGTAGCAAGCCAAGCAACTCCGCGGCCTTTTGCACGCTGAGTTTTGAAAGCATGACGGCCCCCACCTCCACCGCTTCTTCCTGCAGCACCGGGACGAGGCGTTCATTCTCCAGCCCGGCGATGCGTTCCCATGGATCGCCCTTTGCCACCACGCCAGCCTCACGCCGCAAGCGAGCGGACGTGGCTGTGCTGATATGACCTTCAAGCACTGATAGCGCCCCTTCGATACCTTTAGGAAAGGACAGACCGATGCTCTCCAGCTCGTGAATGAATTCCTGCACAACAGCGGTCAGTGTAGATGTGTCAACGCTGCGCATGCCGGCCAGTTCTGCTGTCAATCGCACCTGATCAAGCTCTGACATGTCTTTCAGGGGCAGATTAACCCCACCTGATAGCAACAACTGAACGATAACGGCCGCCTTTTGGCGACGCGTCAACGTGGCAGGTGCACGTTTGGGTGCGGACATACCCGGCAACCGGTCGCGTTCGGGTGCGTTCAAAGCGGGAAGGGGATCCAAGATCAACTCCGTTCTGGAATGTTATCTTGGAGTAGCAGCAACAGATTTAAGGCCGAGTTACCCGGAACGAAAAATGAACGATAAATTTGCGCAGAAGTGACTATCGCAAACAAAATCCCGGACTGCATGGTAGCAGACCGGGATTCATCATCACACGCGGCGTGGTATCAGCTGTTGACCTGATCCACGCATTTGCCGCTATTTGCATCAAACACCATACCAGCGGAGCAGGTGATTGTCGCCGTTTCGGCCTTGCCGTAGTTGCAATTATAGGCCAGCGACATTGTTGGAACGGCGGCAAGCAGGAGGGCCGCGAGGGTCGTTTTGATCTTCATTGGTCAGTCCTGTCTCATGATTTCGGTGATTAAGAAGTAGCATGAAACGCCCCACCGACAAATGCTTGCCCCTGTAGAAGGGTCCAGATTGCTTTACCCCCTGCTTCGCTCGATCGCATCGTATTGAGATCAGGTGAAAAACTGGCATCCGCACAAATTTAAGGCGATACCTGCGCCTTTGGGCATTGTTGTTCTGGTCGTCGGCCAACCCAGCAGCGCGGCACATGATCCAGAAGCGGGATTTGTGATTGGGGGCTCGGCGTCCTATGTCAAAGCGGATCAAGAATAAGGTGCCTATGCCGAACCAAACACAGACCGACACAACCGGGCCAATGGATCGAGTGACAGATTTCACGATCAGGATGCTGATCCGGGCGGCGTTGATGCTGCCATATGCAACACGGATCAAGGTGTTTGGGGCGCTTACACAACACGTGATCGGGCCTCTGATCGGATACACGGCGCGCAGCCGGGCCAATCTGGCGATGATTTATCCCGAATTGTCCCGATTCCGCCGTGAAAAGATCGCGGATGAGGTTTCACGCAATACGGGTCGCGTTCTCATTGAAAACTATGCCCCTGCGGATCTTGCAAAGCGGGCTCGGAATTTTCCGGTCACCGGAGAGGGCGCCGCCGCCTTACGGGACGCACATGCCCAGGGACGGCGGATCATCGCGGTCTCGGCCCATTTCGGCAATTACGAAGCGGCAAGAGCGGCGCTCAACATCCGGGGCATCGGCTTTGGCGGGGTCTATCGCCCAATGCGGAATCCTTACTTCAACGATCACTATGTCGATACGATCCGCGCCGTAGCGGGGCCTGTCTATCCGTCCACTCCCGCAGGCATGACCGGTTTCGTGAAGCAGCTGATCAAGGGTGTTCCCATGATGCTGCTGAACGATCTGCACATCACCAAAGGACAGCGGATGCCTTTTCTCGGCAAACCCGCCAAGACGGCGCTAACGGCGGCGGAAATGGCGCTGCGCTATGATGCCCTGCTGATCCCGATCTATGGCATTCGATCGACCGAGAACCCCCTGGACTACCGCGTCCATGTCGATGCACCCATCCCGCGCTCCGATGCGGCGGCCATGACACTTGCCTTGAATGAAAGCCTTGAGGCACGCATTGCGGAAGATACGGCGCAGTGGTTCTGGATCCATCGCCGCTGGAAATGAGGTCGTCGCCGTGTCGAAGATGTTGTTCCACTTCAGCGACGATCCTACGATCACTGAGTTTGTACCACGCTCTGTAAGGGTGCCCGTTGCAAGAAAACCTGGGCAGGAATGGCTCAATGGTCCCCTGGTTTGGGCCATTGAGGAGGCATATCAGGCACTTTACCTCTTTCCGCGAGATTGTCCGCGCATCCTTGTCTGGCCAACCGCCACGTCGCAACCCGATGATATAAAACAGATCTGGCGCGAAAGCCGTGCCCGCATGATTGCCTATGTCGAACACGATTGGATGGATCGTATCGCCGGTGCAAGCCTGTGGAGATATGATCTGCCAAATGACAACTTTTTGGCATTGGGTGACGTTGGGATGTGGGTGTCACACGATGCGGTTATACCCAAGGAATGCGCACATTTGCGGGATCTCCCCGGTCTTATTGAGAAGTCCGGCAGCGAATTGAGGGTGACCGAGGACCTATCGACCTTGCGATCATTGTGGACGACATCCCTGCATGTCAGCGGGATCCGACTAAAGAACGCCAAAAGCTGGCAGCTTAAATCAAGGTAGTTCTACAGCCGCCAGAATAGCCTTTTGGCCTTTTTTTTGAACGATAGCCACTGCGCGGTCGTCCCCGGCCAGTTCGGCCGAAACCTCCAGCGGGCCATCGCCGGACCAGGTCCCGATCACATCCCATTCGGTGACGATATTGGTGTAGTTCAGGGTCTGCCCCGCATTTTCACCCCGCTTGATCGACACTGTCGCTGCAGGGCGATAACGCACAATTTGAACAACGGCTTCGCCGATATCTGTGCCGGGCTGTGGCGCCGTGATCACGACGGCCCCGTCCACGGCATTGGCCGACAATGCAACTGCCACCGGCACGGACTTATGCTTTTCCAACAGGTCGGCCACATCCATCGGCTTGGCCCCCACCACATGGTCAACCCCACCGATCACCATCTGCGGGGTATAGATCGTGCGGCTCCCCGCAACGCGGGCATAGACCTTTTGCCGTTTGGTGTTCTCGGGCCGACCGAAAACATCCTTCCAGCCAATGTAATCCCAATAATCCACATGCAACGACAGGGCGATCACATCATCACGTTCGGCCAATCGCTCCAGCAGGGCGTCCGCAGGTGGGCATGAAGAACATCCCTGAGACGTATATAGTTCGATCACCACCTTCCGGTCTTCCGCAACCGCGGACGGCGCAGATAGGCCCAGGACAAGACCCAAAAGCAGAAGAATACGTGAGTTCAGCATTGCGATTTCTCCAAAGTGCCTGTCGCTTCTAAACCCATTCCGGTTCATCCTCCAATCAACCAATCGAGAGAGCTGCGTTACAGTCAGTAATTTGCACTATTTTTTGTGTGCAATGGTATACAAATGGACGCACCTGCCCGTTCAACACTTGATCCTGACCCCAAGACTGCGGCAGGAGAGCAGCAGCTACTCCAGATCGCAGGTATCACAGAAGGGAGCCACAAATGCCCATCACCGTTGGCCATGACACATCCAAGACCCGCAAGACCCTGACCGCTGGCGATCAATCCATCGCCTATTATTCAATTGATGCCGCGACCGAGGCTGGTCTTGGCGATTTCTCCAAGTTGCCTGCCGTTCTGAAAGTTGTACTTGAGAATATGTTGCGGTTCGAGGATGGCAAAACCGTCCACACTGAGGACATCAAAGCTTTCGCGGAATGGGCGACCAAAGGTGGCCAAAACCCGCGTGAGATCGCCTACCGCCCCGCCCGTGTAT
This sequence comes from Actibacterium sp. 188UL27-1, assembly GCF_016901225.1. GTDB lineage: Bacteria > Pseudomonadota > Alphaproteobacteria > Rhodobacterales > Rhodobacteraceae > 188UL27-1. The sequence goes on from NZ_JAFEUL010000018.1 coordinate 52,623, forward strand.
TGATGCAGGACTTCACTGGTGTTCCGGCCGTGGTCGACTTGGCCGCAATGCGCGATGGGATCGTGGCCTTGGGTGGCGACCCCGAAAAGATCAACCCGCTGAACCCTGTCGATCTGGTCATCGACCATTCGGTGATGATTGATGAGTTTGGCAATCCGCGTGCCTTCCAGATGAATGTCGACCGCGAATATGAGCGCAATATGGAGCGTTACACGTTCCTGAAATGGGGCCAGTCCGCGTTCAATAACTTCCGGGTTGTTCCCCCCGGCACCGGCATCTGCCACCAGGTGAACCTGGAGTATCTGGCCCAGACCGTTTGGACCGACACCGACCAGAACGGGGATGAGGTCGCCTATCCCGATACGCTGGTCGGCACCGATAGCCACACCACCATGGTCAATGGCGCCGCCGTCTTGGGCTGGGGTGTCGGCGGGATCGAGGCTGAGGCCGCTATGCTGGGTCAGCCGATCTCAATGCTGATCCCCGAGGTCATCGGGTTTGAGCTAACGGGCTCCATGACGGAAGGCACGACCGGCACTGATCTGGTGCTGAAAGTGGTCGAGATGCTGCGCGCCAAAGGCGTCGTCGGCAAGTTTGTCGAATTCTATGGCGAAGGTCTTGATCGTCTGCCCCTGGCCGACCGCGCCACCATCGGCAACATGGCCCCGGAATACGGCGCGACCTGCGGGTTCTTCCCCATCGATGGCGAAACGCTCCGCTACCTGCGCACCACAGGCCGGGACGAAGACCGCATCGCCCTGGTTGAAGCCTATGCCAAGGAAAACGGCTTCTGGCGTGGGTCGGACTATGCGCCTGTCTACACCGACACGCTACACCTCGACATGGGCACGATCGTCCCCGCCATTTCCGGCCCCAAACGCCCGCAGGATTACGTCGCCCTGACCGATGGCAAAACCGCCTTCCGCCGGGAGATGGAAGAGACGTTCAAACGCCCCATGGGAAAGGAAGTGCCCGTCAAAGGTGAAGACTACACCATGGAATCGGGTAAGGTCGTTATCGCATCCATCACCTCCTGTACCAACACCTCAAACCCCTATGTGATGATCGGCGCGGGCCTGGTCGCTCGCAAGGCCGCCGCCTTGGGCCTGGATCGCAAGCCTTGGGTAAAAACCTCGCTTGCCCCCGGCTCCCAGGTTGTCAGCGCATATCTTGAGGCTGCAGGCTTACAGGAAGACCTCGACAAGATCGGCTTCAACCTGGTCGGCTATGGCTGCACAACCTGCATCGGAAATTCCGGCCCGATTCAGGCGGAACTCAGCGAGGCCATCGCCGAGGGCGACCTGGTCGCCACGTCCGTTCTGTCAGGCAACCGCAACTTCGAGGGCCGGATCAGCCCCGACGTGCGCGCCAACTACCTGGCCTCCCCGCCTCTCGTCGTGGCCTATGCCCTGGCCGGCACGCTCGACATCAACCTGGCTTCTGACCCGATCGCCCAGGACAAGAACGGAAACGATGTCTACCTGAAAGACATCTGGCCCAGCCAGGCCGAGATCGCGGAACTCGTCGAACAGACCGTCACCCGCGAGGCATTCCAATCGAAATATGCCGACGTCTTTAAAGGCGACGACAAATGGCAGGAGGTCAAGACGACCGACAGCCAGGTCTATGACTGGCCCACGGCCTCGACCTATGTCCAGAATCCGCCCTATTTTCAGGGGATGGGGATGGAGCCCGGCATCATCACCGACATCAACGATGCCAAGGTGCTGGCGCTGTTGGGCGACATGATCACGACCGACCACATCTCTCCCGCCGGATCGTTCAAGGACACCACACCCGCGGGCAAGTATCTGGTCGAGCGGCAGGTGGCCCCACGCGAATTCAACTCCTACGGCTCGCGCCGCGGCAACCATGAGATCATGATGCGCGGCACCTTCGCCAATATCCGCATCAAGAACGAGATGCTGGACGGCGTCGAAGGCGGCTATACCAAAGGACCGAACGGTGCTGAAACCTCCATCTTCGATGCCGCGATGGCCTACAAGGATGCGGGCACACCGCTGGTGATCTTTGGTGGCGAACAATATGGGGCGGGCTCGTCTCGCGACTGGGCCGCCAAAGGCACGTCCTTGCTGGGCGTCAAGGCCGTGATCGCGGAATCGTTCGAGCGAATCCACCGATCCAATCTCGTCGGTATGGGCGTCATCCCGTTCGAATTCACCGGCGGTGACACGCGCAAATCCCTGGGGCTGACCGGTGAAGAAACCGTCTCGATCATGGGTCTTGCGGGTGATCTCAAACCCCAGGCGATGGTACCGTGTACGATCACCATGGCGGACGGGACGGTCAAGGAGATCGCCCTGAAATGCCGGATCGATACCGAGGTCGAGATTGAGTATGTCGAAAATGGCGGCGTCCTCCACTACGTTCTACGGAACCTCGCGAAAGCCGCCTAGGACTGCACTCCAACCTATGGTAAGTCACAGCTTACCATAGGTTGGAGGTCTGCATGCCTAAAATCGCTCTTGTGACCGGAGGCGCCAGCGGAATCGGGCGTTCAATTGTCGAGGATCTGGCTACCGATCACGACGTCGCCCTGTCCTACAACACCACCATGCCCGCTACTTGGCTCCCTGGTCATGCTGTTGCCTGCGATCTGGCCACGGATGGCGCGCCACAGCACCTGATCAATCAAGTCATGGATCACTTCGGGCAACTCGATCTGATCGTCAACAATGCGGGGGTTATCGCCGAGACACCAGCCGAGGCGATCGACCTGACCTCGCATCGAAAGATTTTTGAAGTCAACGTCTTGGCACCCATGGCGCTTCTCGCAGCAGCCCTACCACATCTTCGGCCTGGCGCGGCCGTGATCAATATCAGCTCTCAGAATGCACGCTTGCCAGCCCTAGCCGCTCCGGCCTATTCCGCCTCAAAAGCCGCATTGGAAACGTGGACGCGGGCCATGGCCAAAACGCTCGGCCCCCGGGGCATCCGCGTCAACGCCGTGGCCCCCGGCGCGGTTGAACGTGCGGAAAACGCGCGCCCCCCTGATCTCATCGCACTATTTGAGAAAGAGACAGCCTTAGGGCGACTTGCGACCGCTCAAGATATCGCTGCGGCGGTACGCTTTCTTGCCTCCGACAAAGCTGGCGCCATCACGGGCGAGATCCTAACGGTCAATGGCGGCTACCGCCTTTGACCCCAAACGTTTTGTTTCGGAGCCGCTGGACTACTCCCCACCTAGTCCGCTGTTATCGTTTAGCTCCGTTCAGATTTTGGTCCTCTTTTGACCGGCAACATATTTCTCCGGTGTCAGGCCAGCGAGGCTGGAATGGGGTCGGTGATTATGGAAGTCGGCGCACCATGCCGCCACGAAACTGCGAGCACTGCGCAAGCTGTCGAACGAATGCTCATTCAGGCAATCATCCCTCATGAACCCATTGAATATTTCTTTCCACGAACCCGTTCTGCATCGGTTTGGCCAACGCGATAGAGTGCCGTTCGACCTAGCGGTCTTCCTGCGACTTCAGGATCGCGTTTGAAGTCAGTTCCGCATCGTTATCACCGACCACCGGGAGGCATGGGTGGCCACGCATCTCGGCAATTCGACCCAGTTCGCGGGTAACCCGATCTCCTGACAAGAACCTATTCGCCATTGCAGCCAAACAATCCCAGCTGAAGATGAAGGGTGCGTTCTACGACATGTTCCTCGGGAAAAGGCCCCAGTGGCTTCTTTTCTGATCCGCGCCACTCCGCAAAAAGCTGCACCAATGGGTTGAGGCACTAGAGGTCGATCTGGATGTCTGGCTGGCCAAGCACGTCGAATAGCGGCTTCCCTCGGGGCGGTACTGCTCCAGCAGAACACCTCTGCAGACCCTTCGCGAAACATCACACATTGCCAGCGATAAGACGCTCCGGTCCCACGGCCAATCCGCAGACTATCCCCAGCACCACAAACTGACACGCCCTTCAGATCAAGTTATGTGTTTTACACTTAAACAAGATATCGAAACGCGTGCTTGCACGCTCAATTTGGCAAACGCATATCAATCTGTCCCGCGCAACGCCGAAAGAAGACGCGCCTTCTCTCCCATATCGTCCCACTTTGACAGTGCCTCAGCCAAGGCTTCCAACGACGCAATGGAATGCCCGGCGCGGAAACTGTCGACATGGGGCAGCATGGCGGCAATCCCGCGGGCTTTCGGCGCGAACCCCTCCCAACGCAGCAAGGGGTTCAGCCAGATCAAATGACGGGCCGATAGATGTAGCCGCTCCATCTCGGCCTCCAACCGGTTCGGGTCGTCGCGGTCCAAACCGTCGGTGATCAGCAACACAACGGCCCCCTGCCCCAGAACGCGGCGGGACCAATCGCGGTTGAACTGGCCCAGACAATCCCCGATCCGGGTGCCACCTTCCCAGTCCTGCGCCTCTGACCCTGCAGCCTTCAGCGCGGCATCCACATCACGCTGACGCAGATGCCGGGTGATATTCGTCAGCCGCGTTCCGAAAGTGAAGGCATGGACCTTGGCCCAGCCCTGTCCCTTGGCGTTGCTCACGGAATGCAGGAAATGCAGCACCGTCCGCGAATAATGCGACATCGAACCCGAAATATCACAAAGGGCCACCAGATTAGGCCAGCGGATGCGGCGATCCTTCATGGCGAATGCCGTCACCTCACAGCCTTTGCGCATTGCCATCCGCATGGTGCGTGGCCAGTCAGGTTGCACGCCGTGGGCCTTCGCCCGGGTCCGGCGCGAGATCAAAGGAGGCACCGGAAGGGTCAGCCGGGCGATCAGCCGTTTCGCCTCTTCCATCTCCGCCACGCTCATCAACTCAAAATCGAGGCTCCGCAGCCGTTCCTCACCCGACATCGTGCGGGACGCATCAATGTCGATGTCGGTCCCGTCTTCGTCATCCTCCGGCGTCACGTCCGGCAGTTCCCGGTCCGCGCCATCTAGAATGGCCTCCGCCGCCCGCTTCTCGGCCGCGCGCGCCGCCCGTTCCTCAGCCACCCCACGCACCATAGGCGTCAGGAACGAGATCATCTGCTCCAGATATCGCGGATCCCGCCAGAACAGCTGAAACACCTGGGCAAAGACCTCCCGCTGCTCTGGCTTCGATACGAAACAGGCATGCAGAACCCAATAAAAGTCACGCCGCTCACTGAACCCCGCCGCCTCGACCGCGCGAATGGCATCCACCACCCGCCCCGGCCCCACCGGCAACCCAGCCTTACGCAAGGCGCGGGCGAACCAAACAATGTTATGGCTCAGCTTACCATCATCGGGGATGTCGAGGGGCAGGTATTCGGCCATCAGGTCGGTTGGATCCTCATGTGATTGGCTTCACCACAGATACACATCGGCGGGGCGCATCCAGACGTAGTAATCCATGCGCATCATGGATTTCGAATTTTGCGGCACAGCAATCCACCCCCTTGGCTTGGCCAGATAGGCCCGGCGCACCGCCTTGGGATCGCTGCCGTAGCCCGCGACATGCAGCCCCAGAAAAATGCGCTGGCGCGGCACCTCGTCTAGCATCCACGCCTTGGGCTCTCCAACACCGATCACCAAAAGAACTCCCGTTGCGTTGTTCCGGGAAAACTCCTGGATGATCTTGTCTTTCCAATACTTCCGAAAATAGAGCCGCGCCCGGTGCATGACGCTTTTGTTCATCAGTTTCTGCGCCAAACCGGCAAACAGATCGACGGCGCCGCCAACTGCATTCTGTGACATCTGAGGTATCTCCTGCATTAAACCCGCTCTCCCGAAAGACGGGGGAGCCGCAGAAAGAGTTTCGCGATATAGCAGATGAAAACGGTGGGCTCAGGCGCATTTATTCAGCAGGAGCAAGCTCAGCGCGGACATCATCCAAGATCCGCCGCGCCTCCGATCCTTGGATCTTTTGAATATCATCCTGATACTTCAAGATCGCACCCAGCGTGTCGGCGATAACCTCTGGCGACAGTGTCATCACATCCAACGCCAAAAGGCATTTGGCCCAGTCGATGGTCTCGGCCACGCCCGGCTTTTTGAACAGATCCTCGGTGCGCAGCTTTTGGACAAAGGCCACGACTTGACGGCTCAATGTCTCTGCCGCTTCTGGCGCGCGAGCCTGCAGGATCTCGATCTCCCGATCAAAGGCCGGGTAACCGACCCAGTGATAGAGGCAGCGCCGTTTCAGGGCGTCATGCACCTCGCGCGTGCGGTTCGAGGTCAGGATAACGATCGGCGGCTCTGGCGCGCGGATCGTGCCCAATTCCGGGATCGTCACCTGAAAATCGCTGAGCGCCTCGAGCAGGAACGCCTCAAACGGTTCATCGGTGCGATCAATTTCGTCGATCAGCAGAACGGGCGGACCGCCGGGCTGATCCTGCATCGCCTCCAAAAGGGGGCGCGCAATCAGGTAGTCGTCCGAAAACAGCTCCGTCTTGAGCGCAGTGCGATCCGCTCCGCCTGTCGCCTCTGCCGTGCGGATGGCGATCATCTGTTCGGCAAAGTTCCATTCATAAACTGCGCCAGACGCATCCAACCCTTCATAGCATTGCAACCGGATCAAACGGCGCCCCAGGGCAGCGGCAATGGTTTTGGCAATCTCGGTCTTGCCCGTACCGGCCTCCCCTTCAAGGAAGAGCGGCCGGCCCAGTTTCAGCGACAGAAAGACCACCGTCGCCAGGGCGCGATCACAAATATAGCTTTGATTGGCCAACAGGGATTGGGTCCCGGAGATGTCACTGGGAAGATCTGTCATGGCGCGGCCCCTGTCACTGTCAATGGGGCACCAAACCATGTCAGCCTCCAAATGCAAAGAGGCGCCTGCCCCAGACAAACGTAGCACCCGATTCGCCTGATCACGCTGCACGGCCATTGCGCTAACCACAATTTACCACCTCAGGCTGCATAACGTGTTTGAGAAACACCAAAACACCTCCCCGGAAGAATTGCAGCAAACCCGCGAAAGCCTTATGGAGTTGCCGAAAGGGAGAGTAGACATGAATCTGACAACCCCGATTTCCGCTAAAGACGCTCCAGAGCTTGCGGGTTTTGACTGGGCCGATCCGTTGCTGTTGGAAACTCAACTGACCGAGGATGAGCGGATGCTGCGCGACGCGGCCCGCACCTTTGCGCAGGATGTTTTGCTACCGCGGGTCACTGATGCCTATCGTGAGGAAACAGCAGATCCCGGCCTGTTCCCCCTTATGGGTCAGGCCGGATTGCTGGGCATTACCATTCCCGAAGCATTTGGCGGGCTGGGCGCGGGTTACGTAACCTACGGCTTGGTAGCGCGGGAGATCGAGCGTGTCGATTCAGGCTATCGCTCCATGATGTCGGTTCAGTCGAGCCTGGTGATGTACCCGATCCACGCCTATGGCAGTGAGAAACAGCGGCAAAAGTATCTGCCGGGCCTCGCCGCGGGTGAGTTAATCGGCTGTTTCGGTCTGACCGAACCTGATGCGGGCAGCGATCCCGCCGGTATGAAAACCCGGGCGGAGAAGACTGAAACGGGCTATCGCCTGACCGGATCCAAGATGTGGATCAGCAACGCGCCCTTCGCCGATGTGTTCGTGATCTGGGCCAAGTCAGATGCCCATGGCGGCAAGATCAGAGGATTTATCCTCGACAAGGGCATGGACGGGCTGAGCGCGCCCAAGATCGGTGGCAAGTTGTCCCTTCGCGCCTCTACAACCGGCGAGATTGTCATGGATGGTGTCGAGGTTGGTGAAGATGCTTTGCTGCCCAACGCGCAGGGCCTCAAAGGGCCGTTTGGATGTTTGAACCGGGCGCGCTATGGCATTTCCTGGGGGACTATGGGCGCAGCAGAGGCTTGTTGGCACGCTGCCCGACAATATGGGTTGGACCGCAAACAGTTCGACCGCCCCCTGGCGCAAACGCAACTGTTCCAAAAGAAGCTTGCCGACATGCAGACAGAGATCACGCTGGGCCTGCAAGGCTCACTTGCGCTGGGTCGCCTGATGGAAAACGGGCGCGCCGCCCCCGAAGCGATCAGCCTGATGAAGCGCAACAACTGCGGAAAAGCCTTGGATATTGCCCGAATGGCCCGCGACATGCATGGCGGCAACGGCATCCAGGAGGATTACCACGTCATGCGCCATATGGTAAATCTGGAAACAGTGAACACCTATGAGGGCACCCATGACGTGCATGCCCTGATCCTTGGGCGGGCTCAAACGGGTTTGCAGGCATTCTTTTAGGATTGCCTGCTCGTAGAGGCTAGACAACCACAGCGGGAATCCATCACACTTACTCTGATGTTACGGCGAGATCCTTTTTATTCGTTTGGTTTTTAATCTGATCTAAGAGACTAGAGTTTTAGGTATGGACGGTATCGTTCCAAGTCCGCAGCTTACGCGGATGCATACAATCAACAGTTGGCATGACATGCTGACGAAACATGGTGACGAGTTCGGGTTCCATCAGATCCTTGGCCGCAACCATGGCGCGTTGTTCACGTCGGATGACGAAACGCTTCTCGTCACCTTCGAGAACGCGCAAGATCTGCGCGCGAATGAAGAGAACAGCCATCCCATGGGTTTGTCCGTCGCGGGCAAGCAAGGGTGGTCCCATCTTTGTATCTATAGCGAAGGTGACACCTGGTTCCGCGATGAGCACGTGTTCAACTTCTTTGACACATTAGTCGATGAAGGTTTTTTTGACGATTTTGAGCGTATCCTGTTTTTTGGTGCAGGGTCCTGCGGCTACGCCGCGGCGGCGTTTTCAGTGGCTGCGCCCGGCGCGCAAGTGCTGCTGATCCATCCGCAGGCAACGCTTGATCCCCGTGTCACGGAATGGGACCAGCGATTTCCCACAATGCGACGGGTCAGCTTTACGGATCGCTATGGCTACGCACCGGCCATGCTGGATGCCGCGGCCGGCGGTGCGGTCGTTTATGACCCTTACGAGACCGAAGATGCGATGCATGCAGCCCTCTTCACCCGCGACGGGATCACCAAGCTGCGATGCCCTTTGATGGGGCGTGATCTGGTGCCGGATTTTGAGAATATGGGCATCATGACCACCATCATGAACGCCGCTGTTCGCAACAAACTGACGCCCGCCCTCTTTGCCCGACATTACAGGATCCGGCGCCGTTACCCCGTCTATCTCAAGCGGGTCCTGGTCTATCTGGAACGCCAAGACCGCCCTTTCCTGACGGCACTTTACACGCGTGAAGTTTTACGGCGACTGCAGGGGCCCCGGTTCAAGCGGGCGCAAACGATGGCCCTGCGCACCTTACAAGCACGAGGGCAGCGCCTTCCGCCATCATTGAGCCAACGCAATCAGCACTGACATCGATATGACACGTCCCTGCTAGAGGTTTCCGCACATAACGGATTGCTATCGGTGCGATAGCCAAAGATCAGCCCTAGGTCAGGCCACCCTCGTGTTTGAGAAAAGCGACAATATCGGGGATACCAGTGCCGGACTTGAGCACTGCCAGTACAAAGGGCCGCTCACCCCGCGCCAACGCCGCATCGGACCGCAGCAGATCCAGATCGACGCCGACATGGGGCGCCAGATCGGTCTTGTTGACGATCAAAAGATCGGATCGTGTCACACCCGGCCCTTTCTTGCGCGGAATGTCCTGCCCCGCCGCAGTATCGATGACATAGAGGGTCAGATCGGCCAGTTCGGGGCTGAACGTGGCGGCCAGATTGTCACCACCGGATTCGATCAAGACGATGTCCAGATCCGGGATTGCCATGTTCAGATCCGCCAGGGCCGCCAGATTGATCGACGCATCTTCGCGGATGGCGGTATGGGGGCAGCCGCCCGTTTCCACCCCGCGTATCCGGTCCTGTGGTAACGCCTGGGCGCGCATCAGGTATTCAGCGTCTTCCTGTGTGTAAATATCATTGGTTATGACAGCGACGGAGTAATCAGCGCTGAGCGCGCGGCATAGCTGCTCGGTCAACGTGGTCTTGCCCGCGCCGACCGGGCCACCAATCCCGACGCGCAGGGGGCCATTGGGGTTAGACATTGGGCCAGCCAAACGGAATGCCGTCATGTGCAGTGGTCATCATGTTTTGAATATCCGCACGGGGAGTTCCTCGTGTTTGAAGGCTTCCATATCTGCCATGAAGGCGCCGCTGCCCAGTTCGTCAAGCGATGTTTGGCGCGCCGATTGTGCAACCTCAGCCATAACTGCGTGTAGATCATAAAGAACGGCCTGCCCCGCCGTTTGTCCCAACGGAATGAAGCGCACTGCTGCGGCGACCAGATTACCCACCAGCGCCTGTAGGTACAGGCTGACCACCACCGCTTCAGGTTGGTTCAGCATTTGACCCACTTGCCCCACCACAACGGGGAATGGGGCAGGCACAAAATCACCCTCACATATCGCATTAACCGTGGCCGCGAATGCCGTTCCCTGGGCCATGGTTTCCTCCAAACGCTCCCGCGACGGAGCAAGCGCCCGGGCCAGGTCTGCGACATCCTCCCCCCGCATGGCGTGAAGCAGCAAAACGGCATCCATATGCCCGGTGCCGTATCGCAGCACCGCGGCCAACCAATGCGTGAGCGAGACCGGATCATGGACGGACCCCTCCGTCATGGCCGTTTCCAGACCACTGGAATAGGCAAAGCTGCCCAAGGGAAAGGAGGGCGACAGCCATTGGGTCAACCGCAACAGATCAAGATCACGAGTGATGGTCGTGCCCCATTGTCCGCCCGTGGCCATAGGCACCACCTTCCGGCGTGAACGGGCCCGTTGCCACCGTAACCGTCGCACCCAGACCCGCGAGCATGTCCGCCAGAACGTTATCCTGTCGGATGATCAGGTGACCCTCCGAAATCTGGCACGGGGTATGCCGGTTTCCAATATGCCATGCGAGCCGGGGCAGGTTTGACCCGGTGACATGCAAGACCGGCTCGTCGGCAGCCGCAATGGCAACCTGCCCGCCATCCTCCAAAACCAAGGCGTCACCGGCATTCAGGGACACTGTCGTGGGCAGATCCAGGATGACCACGTCGCCGCTCTCCAACACAAAGCGCCGGCGACGAACCAACCGCGCCTCATAGGTCAGCGACAGGACAGGATCACCCGCACGGGCGCCGCCCGGTAGATGCTGCGACGCACGGTGCGTTGGGGGTGATATGTCTTGCAAGATGCCTCCAAATCCGTTGGTCAGATCGTAGCCGACACTCGGGTGCGGCTCCAGCGCTGTCAGCTATCGGGGACAACGGGATCGGGTGAAATCCCCGGCTTTCCGGCATCGGTATCGAACCCCAGGGGGCGGTCTTCCTCAGCATCCTGGGGGCATGACATCGTGACCACCACCTTTGAAAAATCCGCCTCATCCAACCGCACGACCCAGCCGACTTGCGGCGCCCAATAGCTGATGATGCGCTGCGCGTTGGCCCGCGTGGCGCTGATTTGGTACGTTTCGATACCGCCAAGGGCGCGGATCTCGACAAAATCTTCAACCAGAATGATCATCTGATCATCTTCTGGCCCGATCAAGGCCGTTTTGCCGACAGCGAGCGGAAACAGCTCGAACAACGCCCATCTGTCAGCCTCTGTCCGGCAATGCTCACCGCAGAACGGCACGAATGGTTCAAGCGCGGGCCAATTCTTTTCCTGTGAAAACAGCAGGGTGGGAAAATGGCCCACGCCGCCCGAAACGGTGGTTTCCTGAAAGCCGTCCGTACCGACCCAATTGAACTTACAACCCGACGCCGCGACGCTGACAGGCCAGTCCTGCGCCGCCGCAGGCAGAGCCATCACCAGCCCAAACATCGCAGCCAAGACGCGCATCAGAACAAGAAATAGCGCTGCGCCATGGGCAACTCACTGGCCGGTTCGCAAGTCAGCAATTCGCCATCGGCGCGGACCTCATAGGTCTCGGGATTGACCTCGATCTGCGGTCGAGCCGCATTCATAACCATGTCTGCCTTGCTGATGCCGCGTGTGTTCGTCACCGGCAGCGTGCCTTTCGCCAGACCCAGCGACGCGCCGATCCCGGCATCTTGGGCTGCGGCAGAGACGAAGCTGACACTCGATTGCTCCAATGATCGTCCGAACGCCCCGAACATGGGCCGCGAATAAACAGGTTGCGGGGTCGGGATCGACGCGTTGGGATCACCCATCTGCGCACAGATAATCGTACCGCCCATCAGTACCATTTCCGGTTTCACCCCGAAAAACGCCGGATCCCATAGGCACAGATCAGCGCGCTTGCCCGGTTCGATACTGCCGATATGGGCTGACATACCGTGGGCGATGGCCGGGTTGATGGTATATTTGGCGATGTAGCGTTTGACGCGGATGTTGTCGTTGTCGCCTGTTTCCTCAGACAGCCGCCCGCGTTGGACCTTCATCTTATGGGCGGTTTGCCAAGTGCGGATGATGACCTCGCCTACCCTGCCCATGGCCTGACTGTCCGAGGCAATGATGCTGAACGCGCCCATATCATGCAGGATATCCTCGGCGGCGATGGTTTCCTTGCGGATCCGGCTTTCGGCAAAGGCCACATCCTCGGGGATCCCCTTGTCCAGGTGGTGACAGACCATGAGCATATCCAGATGCTCTTCCAGCGTGTTCACCGTGTAAGGTCGCGTCGGGTTCGTGGAGGATGGGATGACATGCGCCTCACCGCAAACCTTGATGATGTCGGGCGCATGGCCACCACCAGCCCCTTCGGTGTGGAAGGCATGGATGGTGCGCCCCTTGACGGCGGCCAGGGTGTTTTCGACAAACCCGCTTTCGTTCAGCGTGTCGGTGTGGATCATGACCTGCACATCCATGGCATCGGCCACGCCGAGGCAGCAATCGATGGCGGCAGGGGTTGTCCCCCAGTCCTCATGCAGCTTTAGGGCGCAGGCGCCGCCCAGCACCATCTCCTTCAACGCTGCGGGTTGGCTGGCATTGCCCTTGCCCGACAGGCCGAAATTCATCGGAAACGCATCGAGCGACTGTAGCATCCGGCCGATATGCCAAGGCCCCGGCGTGCAGGTTGTGGCCAATGTGCCATGGGCCGGACCGGTGCCGCCCCCAAGTTGTGTGGTGATACCGGAATGCAGCGCATCTTCGACCTGCTGGGGGCAGATGAAATGGATATGCGCATCGAACCCACCGGCGGTCAGGATGCGACCTTCGCCGGCGATCGCCTCGGTCCCCGGGCCAATTATGATATCGACACCCGGCTGCGTGTCGGGATTGCCTGCCTTCCCGATCTTTTCGATCAGGCCGTCGCGCAGGGCGATATCAGCCTTGTAGATGCCGGTATGGTCCAAGATCAGTGCATTTGTGATGACAGTATCGGCGGCCCCGTCTGCACGCGTAACCTGAGACTGCCCCATCCCGTCACGAATGACCTTGCCGCCACCGAACTTCACCTCTTCGCCGTAGGTGGTCAGATCACGCTCAACCTCAATGATCAGGTCAGTATCGGCCAACCTGACCTTATCGCCCGTGGTTGGACCATACATGTCGGCATAAGCGGCGCGGGATATTTTAGCAGACATGGCGGCTCCCCGTCAGATGATCGGCGAATCGCTCTAACCCAATCGCGGCCCACGGCCGCGCAAACGTTTCGCGTTGGATATGGTTTTGCGACGCAAGGGATGGATCGCTGCATTTACGATCTGGTCGGGGCGTTTTCCGTTCATGGCAGCATATCCCGCCGCCATGGCAGATGCAGCAAAGGCCGGCGCTTTCTCCTGAACCATTCGACTGTTTTCGCTTTTCGGCACGTGCCACATGCCCGCCATACCCAAGACGCGCAGGCCGATCACCGTCTGCGTTTCAGCCATCAGATACGAGGCCTGGAGCCCGGTCTTCCAGCAATCATAGGCAAGCAAAAAGGGAGATTGGTAGCTGCGCATTAAATAATATCCGCTCCAAGGCCAAGGCGCTTACCGCCGTGGCCCCTTGGGCTGACGCACGGGAATCGGAACTGGACGCGGCTGCGGTGTCAAAAGACCTAGCAAACGGTCAATAATTCCACTCATCTAATGGCTCTCCCAGATTTCACCAATCAACGTTAGCGTAAGTAAGAACTGGTGCAAGGACTTTTAAGGGGAACTGCCGCTATTCCGCGGCAGTCTGCTTGCTGGTGGGTACGACTTTGAGGACAGGCGCCTCGGTCGACTTGGCCCCCGATTTTGCCGCGGTCGCAGGTTCTTTGGCCGGTGCTGTCTTGGCCTCTGCAACGGCGGGCTTCGATGCTGCCGGTGTGGCCTTGACCGGTGCCGCTTTGGCGGTTGTACGACGCTTGGCCGGGGCTTTCGCCGCAGGTTTTGCAACAGCCTTGGCAGCTGCAGGCTTTGCTGCGGCAGTGCTCGACTTGGCGGCCTTCACCGGGGCGTCGGTTTTCGGAGTATCTGCCGTTTTTGCCACGGTTGTTTTGGGCGCCACCGTTTTGGGCGAAGGTTTTTTTGCAGTCGTCCCCGCGGTAGCCTTGCGCGCTGCCGGTTTAGACGTGGCTGGTTTTGCCACGGCTTTCGAGGCCTCTTTCACCGGTGCCGCCGTTTTCGCAGATGCGACGTTGGGCTTGGCAGCGGTCTTCCGGCGCACAGGTGCCGCTTTCTTGGCTTCGGGTGCTGCCGCAGGCGCTGCCGATTTCGGAGTAGCCGGGACTGCGGACTTGATAGGTGTCACATTCGCGCGTGCAGAAGGTTTGGCGGCTGCCTTCTTGGCACGTGGTGTCGGCGCAGTCTGGCGCACCTTGCTCTGAGCCGCCCCAACCTGTCCAAATGGCCCGCTCTTGAGCATCATGTCATGCCAGTCACCCGCCATGCCGAATGCTGCACGGGTCATTTCAACTTGGATTTCAGCAGTGCGCGTCCACAGCGTCATGCCAGCGCGCCAGTAGTCGATCGGTGTCATATGTATCATGTCCTTTGTTCCTATGGGACCACCGTCCTAGAGCGGGCCCATCACGGATTGGTTGAAGCCAAAGACGCGGCGTGCACCTTGATATCTCACCAAGCGGACCTCGCGACTTTGACCTGGCTCAAATCTCACGGCAGTTCCCGCTGCGATATCTAAGCGCAGCCCCTGCGCGGCGGCCCGATCAAAGTCGAGTGCGCCATTTGTCTCAGCAAAGTGATAGTGACTGCCCACCTGAACCGGTCGGTCCCCGGTATTCGCCACCAGTAGGATCACGCTCTGCTGACCGTCGTTTAGCACAATATCGCCTGACAGAGGCATCACTTCTCCCGGGATCATAATCTCGCCTCCGTCACGCAGGCCGAATGGGATGATGAACGGTCACCAGTTTGGTGCCATCCGGAAAAGTCGCCTCGACCTGAACCTCGTGAATCATTTCCGCAATCCCATCCATGCACTGCTCGGCCCGTATCACCGTGGCGCCCGCACTCATCAGATCCGCGACGGAGCGCCCATCGCGTGCGCCCTCCACCACGTAGTCTGTGATTAACGCGATAGCCTCGGGATGGTTCAACTTGACGCCACGTTCGAGGCGTCCACGGGCCACCATGGCGGCCACACTGACCAGCAACTTGTCTTTCTCGCGCGGGCTGAGATTCATCGCCGCTCCTCATATCTGCCAAACCCGGGGCAAGGGCCCGCCCCGCAACTGTGTCAACAAACGGACGAGCGCCCGGCGCATTGGCCAAGCATCGACCGCCATGAGGCGGATAACACATTTCCCCTCCCAGGCAGAAGAGCCGATCGTGACACCGTCGATACCGGGCAGCGCGCGGATCTGGCCCACTGCATCCTCGGCATCCGGGGCGATCAGAACAACGGTCGCAAGCGCGCGGCATCCGCTCAAAAGGGCGCACTGGCCTGGCGCAGATATCATCGCTCCATCCAGCCTTACGGGATCGATCAATAGCGGCTTGCCATTCCGCGTAATGTCCCGGCGATCGATCAGGGACAGTGACCGGACAGCCTCTCCCATGGCGGCGCGCCCAAGGATCAGAGCCTCACTATATAGCAGGGTTGCATCCGTGCTCAGGTCGATCCGCGTCCTGCGGTACAGGTTTGCGGTGTCGAACAGGATCGTCTCCTGTGGCAGCCAATCCAGATGCCCGCCTTTCCCAACCATCAGATCGATATTGACCTTGGCCACGCCATTCTTGGTGCCGTAAGCCCGCTCCGCCGTCTGCGTGGTCGCGGTAGCGATTGCTCCAGGCCCGACATCAATGGCGTATCTCAGCCGGTCACCCCCGGTCACGCCCCCCGCCGTATTCAACAGCACGACTTCGGGGGAGGTGCCATGGCACCGCGGCAGCATCGCTTTTGCCGAGCCTGCCTGATGAAGATGGGCCAACCGGGTCCTGCCAGATCCACGGACCAGACCAACTTCGGCCCGTCCATCCACCCGTTGCATGCGACCGACAGGCCGCGGCATGACCTCTGCCACTGATACAGTCATAAGGCTGCAATAGGATAACGCCCCGCGCCCATGCAACCAATGCGATAGGATAAGCACCTAATCCTGCCGCCAGATTCGGCGATTGCTCGGTTTTTAGGCAGCAACGCTTGGAAACGTCGTCGTTGCACGCAATGCATATGGCGGAAACCACCCTTCCCGTCGTTCAGGGAAGCTGTGTCAAAGCGCTGGAATTGCCCAGCATTGTTGGATAGCACGGACGCATGACAACCACCCTGACCTTGCGCCGCCCCGACGACATGCACTTGCATTTACGCGACGGTGCAATGTTGCAAGCCGTCTTGCCAGAGACAAGCCGCCACTTTGCCCGCGCGATCATCATGCCCAACCTGGTGCCGCCGGTCGTGACGGGTGCCCAGGCTGCCGCCTACCGTGATCGGATCCTTGGCGCCGTGCCCGCGGGGCAGCGCTTCGCGCCGCTGATGACGCTCTACCTGACGGAAGAAACCGACGCCGCCGACGTCATCGCCGCGCATGACAGCGGTCTGATCCATGCAGTCAAACTCTACCCTGCCGGCGCAACCACCAATTCTGCCGCCGGTGTCCGCGACATCGCGCGTGTGCAACATGTCCTGGATCAGATGGCGGAACATGGTGTGCCACTCTGTGTCCACGGCGAAGTTACGACATCCGACATCGACATATTCGATCGCGAGGCGGTATTCATCGACACGGTGCTTGACCCTTTGCGGCGCAAGACCCCAGGCCTGCGCGTCGTCATGGAACATATTACGACGGCCGATGCCTGCGCCTATCTGGCGGATGCCGGGCCAGACCTGGGCGCGACCATCACAACACATCACCTGATGATCACCCGCAACCATATGCTGGTCGGCGGCATCCGCCCCCATTACTACTGCCTGCCGGTCGCGAAACGCAGCACCCACCGGGATGCGTTAGTCGCCCTGGCGACATCGGGGGCCACGAATGTATTTCTCGGTACCGATAGCGCCCCCCATCTCGATAGCGCGAAGGAGACCGCATGTGGCTGTGCCGGTGTCTTCTCGGCCACCAACACGATGTCCTGCCTGGCAGAGGTGTTCGACGGGCAAGACGCCCTGCCCCATCTTCAGGCATTCACGTCGGAAAATGGCGCCAGTTTCTATGGCTTGCCCTTGAACGAAGGGACGCTGACTCTCCAAAGAGGGGCACCACAACCGACACCCGGCAAACTGCCCACACCGGACGGCCCTCTCACGATCTTCGATCCGGGTCGGCCCCTCCACTGGCAGGTTGTCTGACCCGCGCCACATTATGTGTTTCAAAATATCCCCGCGGGAGGCACCCCAACCTGGCCTCCTGTACCCGGCCTGAACAGGATGCCCATGATCCCCACCAGCTACCCGACCGCCGACACTATCGCCCAGCTCACCGCACAGATGCTGTTAGAGGTCGAGGCGGTGCATTTCAACGCGACCGAGCCCTACACCCTCTCGTCCGGTCTGCCATCGCCCACATATATCGATTGCCGCAAGTTGATCTCCTTCCCACGCATCCGCACGACGCTCATGGATTTCCTGGCGGTCACAGTGATGCGGAATGCCGGGTTTGAAGCCTTTACCAATATCGCGGGTGGGGAGACGGCGGGCATTCCCTTTGGCGCCATGGTGGCCGAACGCATGGCACTTCCCATGACCTATATCCGCAAGAAACCCAAAGGCTACGGTCGCAATGCGCGGATCGAAGGGGTGATGACAGCGCAGGATCGCGTTTTGTTGATTGAAGATCTGACAACCGATGGTGGCAGCAAGCTCAGCTTCATCGATGCCATCCGGGAAACCGGCGCCACCTGCGCACATACTGCCGTGATCTTCTCCTACGGTATCTTCCCGGACATGGACAAAACATTGGGTGATTACGGCGTCACACTTCACAGCTTGTGTACCTGGCACGACGTGTTGGCAGAGGCTCAGCGCACAAACGCCTTTGATGCTCAGACTTTGACGGCGGTCGGGGCCTTCCTCAAAGACCCGCGCAGTTGGCAGGACGCGCACAAATCCGTCTAAGGCGGGCGCCCATATCCAAGGTCGTACAAAGGATCGATTCTACACCTCGCCACGCCAATGAGCCGTTTTTCGATCTGCATCTATGGTCTGAGACAAATAAAAGATTAGTCCGTGACCTTTCGGAATGCTCACATTATGCTGTGGCGCAAGACCTGATAGCCACATCATATGGCAGAAAAAAACGCTCACAGGCTATCCACAGGCTTATACATTTTGCCTGTGCCGGGCGGGATTGGCTAAGGGTGCCGTCCAAATACCAAGGGGCGCAGGTATGAACGAGATCGCACCATTTGCGGCAGACCAACACGGCGATACGCAGCAGGACAGTGAAGCGCTGCCTCACAACATCGAGGCCGAACAGCAATTGCTGGGCGCGGTCCTGACAAATAATGACATCTATGACCGTGTCGCATCGGTCGTTACGCCACAGCATTTTTATGACCCCGTTCATGCGCGCATTTTCGAAGTGGCGAGCGCACGGATCGCCAAGAACCTACAAGCAACCCCCGTCACCCTGAAGGCATTTCTGGAAGACGAGCCAGGCCTCAAGGAGCTGGGCGGGCCGGGCTATCTGGCCAAGCTGGCCGGTGCCGCCATTGCCAGCTTTGCCGCGCGCGATTACGCTCAGATTATCTATGACCTTGCGATCCGCCGGGAGTTAATGGCGCTGGGGCGCGACATTTCGGCCAAGGCGGCAGCCGTCGATGTGGCCTCAGAACCCAGGGAACAGATCGTCGAGGCCGAACAACAGCTTTATAAGTTAGGCGAAGAGGGCAAATCCGACAGCGGCTTTCAGTCTTTCCTCAAGGCGGTCACCGATGCGGTGAATGTCGCAAACGCCGCGTACCAGCGCGAAGGTGGTCTGGCCGGTGTCTCAACCGGGTTGATCGATATGGACAAGAAACTGGGCGGGCTGCACCGCTCTGACCTATTGATCCTGGCCGGGCGTCCGTCGATGGGAAAGACCTCGCTCGCCACCAATATCGCGTTCAACATCGCCAAGGCCTATAAACGCGGGGCCCTGTCGGATGGCAGCGAAGGGGCGGTTGATGGGGGCGTCGTCGGGTTCTACTCGCTTGAAATGAGCGCTGAGCAACTGGCAGCACGGATCCTTTCCGAGGCCTCCGAAGTACCCAGCGAACAGATCCGCCGCGGCGACATGACCGAGGCCGAGTTTCGCCGTTTTGTCGAAGCCGCCAAGTCCTTGGAAGCCTGTCCGCTTTACATCGACGACACGCCTGCCCTGCCGATCAGCCAGTTGGCCGCCCGCGCCCGCCGCCTGAAACGCACCCACGGGCTGGATGTGCTGATCGTGGACTACTTGCAACTGGTTCGCCCGGCCACGGCCAAGGATAGCCGTGTCAATGAAGTATCCGAAATCACCCAAGGCCTGAAAGCCATCGCCAAGGAATTGGATATCCCTGTCGTGGCGCTGTCCCAGTTGTCACGCCAGGTGGAAAGCCGTGAGGACAAGCGTCCCCAACTATCGGATCTGCGGGAATCAGGATCGATCGAGCAAGACGCCGATGTGGTGATGTTCGTCTTCCGCGAGGAATATTACAAAGAGCGCGAAAAACCCGGCGACCACGACCTGGATGCCATGGCCAAGTGGCAAGAAGAGATGGAGGCGCTGCATGGCAAAGCCGAGATCGTGATCGGCAAGCAGCGACACGGCCCCATCGGCACGGTAGAGTTGAGTTTTGAGGGTCGCTTCACTCGCTTTGGCAACCTCGTCAAACCATGGCAACAGGGTCAAGATTCCGGCTTTTGAGTATGTTCTCGAATTAGCGACAATCTGTTAATTTTGGCAGGTTCTGGTGCTGGTCTGGAACGCTAAATTTCTGGCATCGAGGCTCGCCAACCCGATGTATGAATTACAAAGATTTCAAGAGTTGTCGGGCCCAAAATACCTTGCTAGCGGACGATCATTATCAATTCCGCACAAAGAGGTTATTCACCCATGACATATACGGTTATCGTAAAACGCTATGCGCCGTTCACCACATTTGGTGGCGGCTATCATGGTGACGGACGCAACTCTGCCAAACTTGCTGGATCGGCCCGAACCTGGGGTTTCATCACGTTCGATCTGGAAACCGGCGTGATCAAGAAATCAGCACTGTCGAGCCCGACGTGGAAGACCGCAAAACCCGAAGAGAAAAAGACCCAGACCCCACGGATCACTGTCACGACGCGCAGCTTTCAGGCCGGGAAGGAACTGAACTTCACCGCCCATACCGAGGGATCGAACCCGATGGTCAAAGGATCCCCAGACATCGATACATTCATCGACATCCGGTACCGATCCGGCAAGATTGATGGCTGTCTGCGTGGCGATGATTTTCCCAATGCCGAGGTCTTTCTGGTGCAGGGCGAATTGACGGCCAGTCAACAAAAGACGTCACCGGCTTGCATCGACGCACAGGAGCTGTGCCATTTCCAAACCAAATGGGGACCGAACCGTGGACCCTTCACGCGCTTGTTCGGTGCCCATGCAAAACAGTTTCTGAAAGCATTCAACGCCGATATCTGTATCTGATTGCGCGGCCCTGCCTTGGCCTGCCGGGGCGTGGGCCAAGGTCAGGTCATGAAGCGAAGCTGACCCTCATGAAAACCGATAAGGCCTGGCAGCGCGACATAGCTGGGCCGTTCTTCGGGATCAGCGGCGGGGATCCAGTCGGACCGGATCGCAGGCAAGCCGTCTGGCCCCAAGGGTTGGATTAGGCGCCCATTGGCAGCCGGTCTATAGTCGATCTGGATCGGGTCGAAAGGCAGGACCGACCAACTCTCTGCGTCGGTATCTGCGAGCCAAGCCAGGGTCATGTTCGCCAGCCCTTCCACATCCAGAACCGGATAGGCAGAAGCCTTGTCCCGGATCGCCGGTTCAAAAAGCGGCAGCAGGCTTTCCATATCGCGGGCCGCAAATCGCTGGATCACGTGGGACATGAAGCCATCCAGCGCACCGCGCGAGGCGACCAGATCAATCGGCGGCGCCTTCGCCCAGGCCCAATCCCCACCCCAGGAAGAGACAAAGCCCGTCTCCATCTTCAACATCGGCGGAGTATCTTCATCAAACACCGGATCGAACCGGGCATATTCGATCCCGCTTTCGTCGGACAGGGTCTCACCCTCGCGGAAGTCGGCAATGCGCGCCTCTGCCAGGGCCATCGGTGCATATCGCCCCGGACCGGTGCCATCGCCCGGCGCACGGCAAACCAATGCCGCCGCGTTTTGACCCTTTAGGATGTATTGGCGCAGGGGTTGTGCCCCGTTGATCATAAGATCCTCGGCATGGGCCATGACGGGGATGTCATTGATCCGCAATTCGCAGGCCACAGCACGCGAGAAAAGTGTACCATATCGGACGACTTCGGGGTCGAATGTCATCTTCATTTCGCCTTGCTGGTCAAAAGATCGGCTTCCCATATGGGGGTCGTCTTTTTTGGATATTTGAACAGCTCTTCCTTGATCTTGCCACCGACCGGCGGGTCAAGTTCAACGGTCACCGCAATGGGTTTAAAGCCCAACTTGCCCTTCAATTCCGGCGTGGCCTTGATGCCGCCTTTGAACGTGAATTCACCTTCGATCCCGGTTGAGATCTCGCAGGACGCGCTGACACCACAACCATTGATCATGGCCTTGGCTTCCGCCTTGATCTTGGGAACAGATGCGACGGCGGCTTTGGCTTCAAAGCTTTCCTTTTGCGACTGGCGCAGCTGCAGCGTCATGTCGGCCGTGAAATCGATGGACATCTTCACAACAAAGATCAGTTCCACCAAGGGCGGTTTCCACAGCGGATTGGCAACCACCCATTCGATCCCAAAGCCGATCGAGATCTCGATCTTGACCAGCGTACATTTGATATCGAAGTTAAAGCGCCGGTCGATGAGCCACAGACGATCATGGTCCGCGTCATCCTTGGGTGCCAGCTTCCATCCGGCGATGAACGTGCCCTGGATCACGCTGACGGATGCATCCGCCTGCCAACCGATCTTTGGAACCGAATCCTTGAAGGCCCCGATGAAAGACTGGATCGTCTGTGGCAGGGTCAGCAACGCTTTCAGATACTTGGCCCCGTTGGCAACATCCTTGCCATTATGGGTCAGGGTCACGCCGGTTGGCTTGATGTCCTGCGCTTCGATCTTGACACCATGGTCGGTACCGGTGACCTCAACCTTTCGGCGATACCGGAAGCCGCTGCCAATGATCATCGTGCCTTTTTCGGTTTCATCGACGCGGGCAAAACCCTCGGTGCCAGAGCTATGGGCCGTGGTGACAACCATCCCGCGTCCATGGGACCGGGTCGTCGAATAATCCCACTTGTCGGTGCCGTTATAGCGGCTTTGGGAATGGCTGGCGCTGCTTCCAGTCTGTTGCCGACCGAAATCATTACTGGACGTTTCAGAGCGAGTCGCCGTGGTCGTGCGTCGTGTCACATCGTAGTGCTTGCTGCGATGGGCCGATTTACCCTTCAACGCAGGCAACACAATCGACAATTCCACATCGCTTTTGCGGTAGGCCTCCACCCGACCAGTGACAAGTGCCGGCGCGCTCTCGGTTTTATCAAGCGGGATGCCACAGCTTGCGACATTCACGTAATACGTGCTGCAACCCCGCTTTCCAAATGGCCAATAAGTATCGAAAAAGCTATCCGCCGCGCCACTCGTCCCCTTGGACCGCACAGTTGTTTCAAAGGTCGTGGGTTCGCACCACGACACCGGGTTGGTCAGATCTCCACCCGACCATTGCAGCGACGGGTGATCCGATTTCGGACAAATCGGTGTGGTCACCGCATTCACATACAGATCAAGCGGTTTGCCCCCGGCCCTTGGCGTCTTCTCATCGGCAATGACCTGCAAAACCAGGTCAGCACCGCCTAGGATCTTCCTCTGCTCAGATGCGATCCGTTCATGGCGCTTCGCATGTTCCCACGTCACGGATTGGCGACCGGTTTTGGACCCGATTTCCACCTTTTCGGTGTAGCAAGGATCGATGTTGGGCGCGCTGGTTCCGCCGGCAAGGGGGCAGCTTTCGACAACAGATGTTCCGCCGCTATCGGTCTCAAAGCCCGCGGCATCCGCGCTGTCACAGGTCTCCTTATAGGGATCCGGCATGCCTACGCTTTCTGACCGGCGCGGGTTTGTGCGGCTTGCCAGCATCTGTTGAACCACGCCCGCAATTTGCTGTCGGCATCAACCTTGTCGTCCGTGAGCAGGACCTGATTTTGCGGCTCGTCCATGAAATCCGGCCAGGCCAGGCGCAACAGGATTGTGCCTCGACAAAAGATGGCGTGATCGCGGGCACTTCGCATCCCGTAAAGGTTGGCCTTGTCCACGATTTGTTCAAGCATATCAATGCGTCGTGGCGGCTCTAACAGCGACCATGCACTGTCTTGAACCAAAAGCCAGTCGTCAATACGTTCGATGAGGGTCGCGCGTTTATGGCGCTTTTGCCCAGCAAACTGGGTGTCTGAGATTTCGATCATGTAAAATAGCTTTGCTCAAGTATGGGCAAAACTTAGCGACCTACGGCACGCAACTCAAGTCCGCTTCGTTCAGGCGGGAGTGTTTATCGGATCATGCCGGTTCATCACCGACGGTTCGGATCACCCACCCAGGATCTTGCGCACATACCGCTTGGTTTCGCGGTAAGGCGGGATACCACCATGCTTATCAACAGCCCCAGGCCCGGCATTATACGCAGCCAGCGCGAGGCGCCAGCTGTTGTAACGATCATACATTTGGCGCAGATACCGTGCGCCACCTTCCAAGTTCTGGCGTGGATCATGCGGATCGACACGTAAAGTGGCCGCTGTGCCCGGCATCAGTTGCGCCAATCCGATGGCCCCCTTGTGGGAGCGCGCCTTGACTTTCCAGTTACTCTCTTGCTGGACCAGGCGCAGAAATAAATCCTCCGGCACGTTGGCTTGCCGAGCTGCAGCACGCGCCATGGTCAGATAAGGACCGTTATACCGTCCCTTGTACCGGGGGGATGAAAATTTGGATGGCGTCACCACCGACGGGGGCTGTAACCGGACCGAGTTTGCATATTGCTTTGACGCGCGATTATCCAACAGGCGGGTTTGGGAGCTGAAAAGCTTACTGCGGGACTTTGAAGAGAACGTCTCGGCACCGGCCAAACCGGGCATCACAAGCGCCGTCACCAGCGCCAATACCGTTGTCCTGATCATCACACATGTCCCAGCGTCGGTGTAATTCTTCGGCGAGACTATACAAAATTCGAGACAAAGCACCAGCCTTTCGACGCGATCTCGTGCTGGAAACCGGATGTTAACCATAAAGGCATTGGTGTAACTTCGGCAAAATGCCGGGAATCGGCGATAACGGACAGGAGATGGCGGATGGCGGGCTCGGTAAACAAGGTCATTCTGATCGGAAATCTGGGGCGCGATCCCGAGGTGCGGAGTTTTCAGAACGGCGGCAAGGTTTGCAACCTGCGCATCGCAACCTCTGAAAATTGGAAGGACCGCAATACCGGTGAGCGGCGAGAGCGGACCGAGTGGCACTCTGTGGCGATCTTCTCCGAACCCCTGGCCCGCGTGGCCGAGCAATATCTGCGCAAGGGCTCCAAGGTTTATCTGGAAGGCCAGCTTGAAACCCGCAAGTGGCAGGATCAATCCGGTCAAGACCGCTATTCGACCGAGGTCGTGCTGCGACCCTACACCTCTACCCTGACCATGCTAGATGGCCGTGACGGCGGTGGCAGCGGTGGTGGCAGCTATGGCGGTGGCGGGGGTCAGATCGATGATCGCTCCGGCGGCTATGACAGCGGCCCATCCTATGGCGGCGGCAGTGGCGGCGGTGCCCCCGCCAATTCAGATCTGGACGACGAAATCCCGTTCTAGAGTCTCCATGGGATTAAATTGGTGCTAACATCCCTCGGCCTGACCAGCGACCTCATGGTCATGCGAAGGATCAGCACCATCGACGCACATGAAGATCGGGTCACTCTGCGTACATCCTCCGAGCCCCTTTATCGCTATGGCAACCTGCTGATTTTTTGAACCGATCAGGTGACGCCCGAGGCACAGATCGCCCAGTTTCTGGCAGATCTGCCCGAGGCGCCACCAGATCGATCAAGGGATGGGATGCTGGCTGGGTGCCTTTGACCGGGATCTGCTGGTCGGTGATCTCGGCATCTTTGCTGATGGCCATGTCGGCCGATATCAATCGGTGGAAACGCGCCCCAGTCATCGGGGCCTCGGGATCTGCCCCGCTCTACTGACAACTGGCGCGCGGTGGGTCGCCCATCACAGCCCCAACGCGACCCGTCTAATTGAGACGGATCAGCATGAAGTGGCGGGCCAAATTTATCGCCGCTGCGGCTTTGTCCATACCGAGACGCTGATTTCGGCCTGCCGCAAGCCACTCGACGCCTGATCGTCAAAGGCCGGTCATGCAGACGAAGGGCGCGGGACAAAAGCTTTTTTCGAAACGCCGGGTATCAACGGCGATACCGCCCTGGCGGATCCGGCACTAGTCAGGTGCGCGACCAGACATAAACTCCGAGATCAGCGCGTAGTAATCGGGCAAAAGCTGTTGCAGTCGCGCATGTCCAGCCGTGGTGATCGTGATCAGCTTTTGCCGTTTGTCGTCTTTATGTCCGGTCGCTTCGACCAGCCCGGCCTTGATCAGGCTTTGGACCGTGCGTGTGGTAACGGGGCGAGATACATCGAGCCGAGCCGCGATCTCGGTCATGTAAAGGCTGTCACGTTCGGGCTCCCGGTCAATTACGATCAAGACTAGGAATCGAAGCTGTGAAAAGCCCCCCGCAGCAAAGAAGCCATCGATGCGCCGAACCAAGAGACTGGCGTCCCGCATCATGACCAACGCGCGTTCAATTGTATCGGCATCCGCCTGGGGGTATCGCGCAGTATAACCCTCGATCATGCGTTTTGCCGGAAGTTCCTTAAGAAAGAACATCAGGCGATTTTGGTGAATTTCTTGATGTCCACAGGCGCGGCCAGCCACTCCTGATACTGCGCAAAGACCTCTGCCGTGTAGGGCATCTGATAGTGCTGGTCCAAGGCGGCCTGATCCACCCACTCCTCATACAGATGCAAACACCCGGCATCAGCGCTTTCGTGCAGTACGAAATCAAGGCATCCCGGCTCGGCCCGTGTCGCCGGGATGATGCGTTCTATGGCTTGGCGTGCCTCCGCCATATGGACCGGTTTCGGTGTAATCGTCGCAAACAGAAATAGGTGATGTGACATTGCAGCCTCCATATTGTTACCATGGTAATAATATGGAGGCTGCAACTGCTCTGCAAGGCGCATAACAAAGAACCATTTGGTTTGCGGCTTTGATTGGGCCTAACCTACCCCAACGTCACCCGCACAACGCGAGGACGTGACATGGGAGGAGAAAGCATGACCGACCGTATGCGTTTCGGTATTTTCCTGGCGCCGTTCCACAAGCCCGGTATCAACCCTACCCTTGCCCTGGAACAGGATCTGGAACTTGTCCAATGGCTCGACCGCTGCGATTATGACGAGGTTTGGTTCGGCGAACACCATTCCGCCGGCTCGGAAATTTCCGCCAGCCCCGAGATCATGATCGCCAGCGCAGCGCAGCGCACGCGCCGGATCAAACTGGGCACTGGGGTGGTTTCCGTCAGCTACCATAACCCCCTCTGGGTCGCCGAAAAGATTGTGCAATTGGATCATCTGACCCGGGGTCGTGCGATGCTTGGCCTTGGCCCGGGATCCCTGCCCACGGATGCCGCGATGATCGGCCTGTCCCAAAAGGACACACGCGGGCTGTTGGCTGACGGGTTGGATATTATCACGCGACTGCTGCGATCCGATGAACCCATCAATTTCGAAAATGACCGCTGGGTTCTAAAGGATGCACGTTTGCACCTGCGCCCCTATTCCAACCTCGATCTGGCAACCGCCGCTGTTGCCTCTCCCACCGGGCCGAAGCTGGCTGGCAAATACGGTACTGGATTGATCTCCATTGGCGCGACAACGGCAGCCGGATTCGACGCGCTCGCACTACATTGGGACGTGATCGAGGAAGAAGCCAAGCACCACAACCAACGGGTGGACCGATCAAAATGGCGCCTTGTCGGCCTGTGCCATATTGCTGAAACCGCCGAACAAGCGCGCCGTGATGTCGAATACGGGATCGAACACTGGTTCAACTATTTCCAGGAGATCGCCGCGTTCCCGCAAATGTCGATGCCTGGCCAGAACGCTAAGGAGATGATCGACTTTATCAACGATTCAGGCTTCGGCACCATTGGCACCCCGGACATGTGCCGCGCTCAGATCAATCGGCTTTGGACCCAATCCAATGGCGGTTTTGGAGCCTATCTGATGCTCGCCCACAACTGGGCCAATTTCGACGCGACCCGGCGCAGTTACGAATTGATCGCACGCGAGGTTTTCCCGCACTTTCAAGGCCAGTACATGTCGACAATGAATGCGGCCCTGCGTGCCCAGAAAATGCGCCCGGAACTGGCAGAGATTCATGCAAAAGCGGTTGAAACCGCGCAGGAAAGCTATGCCGCCGAGAAGGCTGGACGCGATCACCTGCTCAACGAACCTGCCGAATAGCAACGATCCCAAAGTAGGCCGGTTCACTGTCCGCAGCCGGCCTGCATACCGCAATCCGGCGCGTTTTCGCAAAACCACAACGAATTTTCGATGGACAGGCCCAGGGGTGGTTGATGACCTAAGGTAAATTTGTTACTGATCTCATACGACGACAACTGAAACGAGACCACTTCATGATGATCCTATCGTATATCCAAGATTTTGGCTGGTCCCCCAGCTAGGCGCGGTATGGAACTGAACTCCGAAGCCGCTCCTTGAAGCGGCTTTTTTGTGTCTTCGTCTAATTTTGCTGACTTCAAGCGGCGGCTTTCCCAACTAGAGGAAAGCAAAGATGTCTATCATTACATTCGCTGACAAAGGTCGCGGGCGTGGATGGGTCAGGCCCTGGGTGAAACCGGCCAAGCCTTGGAAACCGCCAAAAGGGAAACGGCCGAATAACCAGATACCCAGTTCAGATCATCTGCGGCGCGATATCGGTTTGCCACCCCATGTGAAACCGCCATCCCCGGCTCCACCCCGGCCGCATTGCTTCTGACCACCAATCCACCCCCCCGCCTCGCGTCAGAGTGAGGCGGGCCTCTCACTTGATCATCTGTTGGGAAGGCGGTGGAGGTGGTGGGTGATGAGGGACTCGAACCCCCGACATCTTCGGTGTAAACGAAGCGCTCTACCAACTGAGCTAATCACCCGTTGATGTGGAAGTAGCCGCCCGCCTTGATGCGCGCAACCCTTACGGCGCGTAGATTTCATGCCTACCGTTGAACAGATGGAACACGACACCCTGCCCGCCCGGTAATTCTGCCACCTGATCCAGCCTTCGCCCGGTCGCAGCCGTGCGCAGAAAGCGGGAGGTGATGCCATGGGTGATGATCACCGTGGGCATGGTCAACTCATCGAGAACGGTGGTTACCCTCTGCCATAGTGCCTTAAACGACTCACCCCCTGGGGCCCGGGCGTAGAAATCGAGGAAATGATCATCCTCCGGGGCTGGCCAACCCGCTGTAATCTCGGCCCGGGTCAGACCAGTCCACGCGCCAACTTCAATCTCGCGCAAATCTGGCGAAGAGCTGACACCTGCCCCAAGGTGCTGTGCCGCGATCAGTGCCGTCGCCATGGCTCGCCCCTGCGGCGACGACAGGACCTGATGCGTGGCTCCCGTGACGCCGCGACGGGCCAGCAGTGCTCCCATCTGATCTGCCTGTACCCGTCCTTTGACCGTCAAGGGGCTGTCGAGGCTGCCCTGCATGCGACCTTGGCAATTCCATTCGGTTTCGCCATGGCGCAGAACATAAATTTCGGGCAGCATTCCGGTCTCCGATGACAGCAGATTCCTGATGTAGAAACAAGACAGGTTCGGTGGCAACCGCCTTTGATCCGCCGAAGATGCAAACACGGTTGCCTGGCATGCATTCACTTGCTGCGGGCCAGTTCCTCTGCTTTTTCGACCACCCGAATGCAGGCGGGCTGTCGGCGATCCAACTTATAGATCGGGCTTACCCCCAGCAGGCTATCCAATTGCGCGTCGAATTCACCTTCGGTTCGGGATGCGCGACATGCATGACCGGCGACCAGACTTGGCAGCGCCGATACTTTTGGAACCTTCTCCCAGGCCGTGGCAAAATCAGCATCATTTTTCAGCAGATAATCGAACTGATAATGCATCATGAAGTAGGGATAGTATTTTGCTTTGCGTCCGGGCCCTGGCCGCACGAACCAAAACCTGTCTTTCTTAACCCTTTGGGCCGCACTGAACGCAGTGATCGAGCGATGAGGCGGCAACGGTGTCCGCTGATGACGGAACAACTCAATATATTGCTCTTTCCACGTGCGGATCAGGATATGATCCGGCTCAGACACCAAGAACCAAGAAGAGATTGGACGATCGGGGCCCGGCCGGGCGAACCCGAAGAAACCAGACTGGTCCAATTTTCCCGTCAGCCATTCATCCAATGGACCAAAAGGCACCAGGGTCGCATCGATCCAGCATCCGCCATGTCGCGTCAGCAGATCAAGCCGCAACAGGTCTGAATTGACCGTTGCATTATGAGCGTATGGATCAAGGCCCAGATCGGAAAGACGATCCTCCATCTCCGCGCGCTCAACAATATGTAAAGAGATGTCCGGATTCAAGTCGTCCCATAACGTGAAACATCGTTGGACCATGTCTGGCGCACTGGCACGCCCGTTGTCCCACATTGACCAGATTTTCATAAGACCGCTCTCTAGACCATTGTAGCCCCCAAGCTGATGTATAAATTTCTGCAAGCGATTAAAGGTTAATAGCAGGCGGAAAATTCAAAATTCATCTAATTTTTACAAATAGTTACATGACAGGTCGACCAGTTAGACACTCACCCACCGTTGCTAAGACACCGCTCTTCTGCATACTCGACGATGCGCAGACATTCAGGGCGGCGTCTGTCTACTTTATGAACCGGACTGGCATCCAACAACTCGGGAAGCTGTTGTTCAAACTCTTCCACGGTTTGGCAAGTTCGACACACATGGATGGTCAGCAGACTCGGCAAGGCGGAAACCTTTGGCGTGGCCTCCCAAGCGTTTGCAAAATCAGTATCCGACTGCAGTAACTGGTCAAATTGATAGTGCATCATGAAGTAGGGGTAATACTTGGCCAATCGTCCCGGCCCGGGACGTACAAACCACAATCGGTCAGTCTTGGCCTTGCGCGCTGCGCGAAATGCCTTGAATGATCGATAGGGCGGCAGTTGCTGGCGGTTGTGCCGAAAAAGCGCAGCATAGCGGTCAAGCCAGGTTTGCGCGATGACATGGCCCGGAGGTGATGCCAGAAACCAATTGGCCACGGGGCGATCATCGCCCGGGCGACTAAAGGCAAAAAACCCGTTGGTATCCAGTTGGCCCGTGAACCAGTCATCAAGCGGCCGGAACGGCACCAACGTGGCATCCACCCAGCATCCACCCACATCCCGAAGCAAGGCCAAGCGCAAGATATTTGCATTCACGTTAGGCCGGTTGGCATGGGGGTCGATCTGAAGGTCGGCAAGACGGTCTTCCATCTCGGCCCGCTCGATTACGTTTAACTTGTGCGTGGGGTTCAATGTCTCCCACAGTGTGAAACATCGTTGGAGCATGTCTGGCGCGTTGGCGCGCCCCGCATCCCACATCGACCAGATTTTCATGCGTGGTCACTGCCGCTTGTTACGTAACCGTTGATCGGTCTACGCACCAACGCATACACAACCATACCGGGAAGTCGTTACTATAAGATCAGATCCAATGATTTGCGCAACCTTTGACCGATTTGCGCACAACACTCAGCGACCAGCCGTTTTTTCCCGACGCGCAGCCGAAAGGCGCTCAAAATCATCGCCGGCATGGTAGCTGGACCGGGTCAGCGGTGTGGCAGATACCATCAAAAACCCTTTACCCCACGCCGCTTTTTCATAGGCCGCAAATTCATCCGGTGTGACAAACCGGTCAACCCGGTGGTGTTTGGGCGTGGGTTGCAGGTACTGACCAATGGTAAGAAAGTCGATATCGGCTGCCCGCATGTCTTCCATGACCTGCAGAACCGCCTGTTTGTCTTCGCCCAACCCCACCATGATCCCTGATTTTGTGAACGTGGAAGGGTCCAGTTCCTTCACCCGTTGCAACAGGCGCAGCGAATGAAAATACCGCGCACCCGGTCGCACCTCAGGGTAAAGCCCCGGGACAGTTTCAAGGTTATGGTTAAATACATCCGGCTTGGCGGCCACGACCTCCTCCAACGCCTCGGGGGCGCATCGAATGAAATCAGGTGTCAAAATCTCGATCGTCGTGCCGGGGGATTGCCGGCGAATCGCTCGAATGGTCTGGGCGAAATGCGCCGCTCCGCCATCTTCGATATCATCACGGTCGACCGATGTGACGACAACATGGTTCAGGCCAAGTTTCTTGACGGCATCGGCCACGCGCCCCGGTTCAAACACGTCCAAGGCTTCGGGTGGCTTGCCCGTCGCGATATTGCAAAAGGTGCAGGCCCGGGTGCAGACCTCTCCCATGATCATCATTGTCGCGTGGCCTTGGTTCCAGCATTCGCCCACATTAGGGCAACCAGCCTCTTCGCAGACGGTGACAAGCTTGTGTTCGCGCATGATATCGCGGGTTTGCGTGTAACCCTCACCAACCGGCGCCTTGACCCGGATCCAATCCGGCTTTTTCGGTTGAACGTTATCGGGGCGATGCGCCTTTTCCGGATGACGCTCGGCAGGGATTTTCAGATCACGCATGGCTAGGTCCTCTTCGTGTTCCTACAGCTAATGTGCCTCACACGTCCTGTCCAACCAGAGATTGCCGCAGGCCGCTATGCGCAAGATGCAACGGCACTCAATATCCGTTCAAACACCCATGAATTGCTCCAAATATACTGGTTTCGTGGCCGATCATGCGGATCAAGCCCAAATTCTGCTGACTGCTTTACCGGGTGTTAGCAGTCTAGAGCCTAAGCAAGAGCGATGCAGAAGCTTCGTCAAAATATACGCATGTTCACCTTGATTGCTCTTGCGATGCTCGTTGGTCCTGTGGCCGTACTTCTACAATCGGTTGCGCGCGTCGATAAAAGCAGCGGTCCCTATCTGGTGATAGGCCCGCCCTGGGGTGGCTTGGATCAAATCATAGTTGATGCAGGTGGTTTTCCGGTTGGGCTCATGAACCCTCCCCTGGGGCGGCTCGCCGCTGGCAACGACCTGTTCATCGAAAACGTCCTGGCGGGCGGAGCTTGGCTTGTCGGTGATGGTGCGCTCCTCGCTGCCATCTGTGGGGTATGATGATCATGACGTCACATGCTCTTTCAACAGACACACATGCATCAGTTTTAAAGACGGTTGCAGCCTTTCAATGTGGCAGTTGGGCTTTTGTCCCAGTGGTTTGCTTGACCGCATGGCTCGTAGGAAACGATGTTCTGGTCAGCGCCTTAACCGCGGTCTTGTTCGCCGCCATGACAACACTTGGAAGCAGGGTTCAAAGGCCATTTCGCGAGGCTTTGCTCGCTATGGGCCTGGTTGGGCAAGCCATTGCGGTGACCACCGCACTTGCAGGGCATATGTGGCAGATCGACGGTCATATGCTCTTCTTCGCGCTGCTGGCCTGTTGTGTCGCACTGAATGACACTCGCGCATTGGCGATGGCAGCGGGATTGATCGTGGTCCACCACTTTGGCCTTAGTTTGCTGCTGCCCAATTTGGTCTATCCGACCGGTACAGTGCTTGAGAATGTCTTTCGCACCTTGTTTCACGGCGCTGTCGTAGCGTTGGAGTTGGCTGCATTGCTCGTCGTTGTGAAGGTACGGCAAAACCTGCGCAAGAAGGCAACCGACCGCGCAGAGGCGATGGCTGAAAGTCATAAGGCCGCTGAGGACGCGAAAGCGCAGGCAGAACAGGCTGCACAACGCGCCGAGAACGAACGCATCGCGGCACAGCAACTGGCAAATGAAGCAGAGGCCGCAAAGACGGCCCTAGAGCTACAACATCGAAGAACCCAGCGGATAACAGACGAAGCGCGGCAGGCTGCGGAACAGGACGCAGTTGAACGCAATGAATTGCAGGCCGCTCAAGATCTCGTCGTAAACGATTTGCGTTCGGGTTTGGCTCAATTGTCCGAGGGAAATATACGAAACCGGCTCAGTCAGCCCTTCGCATCTCAATATGAAGGCCTGCGCCATGACTATAACACGGCGCTTGCGAAGCTTGAGCGAATGATCAATCACGTCGCTGCAAACACCGACAGCATCTTGTCGGGATCGATAGGCATAACCGATGCAGCCACTGATTTGGCCACCCGAACGGAACGGCAGGCCGCCGCCTTGGAAGAGACCGCCGCGGCTGTTCGGCAATTGGCCCAACTCGTCAGCACGACTGCACTCACCGCGGCCACCGCGGCCACGGCAACGGACGAAGCCCATGACAGCGCACAAAAAAGCAGTCAGGTGGTCGGCAAAGCGGCTGACGCGATTTCGAAGATTGCGACCTCCTCCAATCGCATTGCGCACATAACCGGGGTCATCGACGAAATCGCCTTCCAGACCAATTTATTGGCGCTGAATGCAGGTATCGAAGCGGCCCGTGCTGGCGATGCCGGACGAGGTTTTGCCGTTGTCGCATCAGAAGTACGCAACCTTGCGCAACGGTCCTCAGATGCCGCGCAGGAAATCCGGTCTTTGATTACGGTAAGCGAGGCCGAGGTCAATGAAGGCGTGATCTACGTGACAAAGACAGTTGAAGCACTCAATTCGGTTGCGGCTGCTGTTGCAGGATCCTCTGAGCAGGTCAACGTCATCGCCGAAGCTGCTGCTGAACAAGACGCCTCGGTGTCGGAGATCAACGCAGCGATCGCACAATTGGACAGGGTTACTCAGGAAAACGCAGCAATGTTCGAAGAGACGACATCCGCATGTAACCTTCTGAGTAGCAGCGCTGAAGAGATGCGGGATTTAACCCAGATCTTCCTAGATGAGCGAACCAAGCCAACTTCAACAACGAGAGGTCCTCAACAGCGGGCTATCGGTTGATACATAGAACACACGACTTGGCCTGACATTTTTGGTGATATTGAGCGCGACCAAGGAGTGTCGATCGATGCCAAGTATTCAGGATAAGGTCATCGAACAGAAACCGGCACTACTGGAACTGGCCGGGCGGCTGGGCGGTGTGTCGTAGGCCTGCAAAGTGATGGGATTGTCGCCGGACAGCTTTCACCGGTTCAAGGACCTGTATGATCAGGGTGGCGAAAAGGCTCTCACGGGTCAGAGGGTGTGTTGATAGTGTCCACCGATAACTGTGGATATGTCGAGCGCGGATGTGGCAGGCAACAAAGGCCAGAAGAAGCGTTTCCGGTCGGGTGAGCAGTAACCGTCCGATTTGGACCGCCTTCCGCGCTGATTAATCAGATTGTATAAGACGTCGTTACTAACGTGGTTAACGACATCGTATTGCGATCGTAGATTTTTCGACATGAGTTGGTTGTTGGGGTCGAGCGTCGGCGTTTCTGGCCCGTTGACTTTAAGCTGTTGATTTTACGGGAAGTCGGCGTGGGCGGTACGACCGTGACTGATATTGCCTTGCGTCAAGGCTTAACGCGGCAGC
>NZ_JAFEUL010000019.1 GCF_016901225.1 Actibacterium sp. 188UL27-1
GTAAAACAACCGAGCCGGAGCTTCCTGAACACCCATCATCGTCAAATCCCTCCTCATCCGACAAAAGGAAGTGAAGCAAACGAATTGGCCCAAAACAACAAAGACTTCTTCAACAAAATAAGCTCTTTGAAGACGTTTTTCGCAAGTGCAAAGACCTATCCTCACGCCAGTGGTGGATGAGATGCTCAAGAGGTTAACAAGGCCTAACCGCTCGGTGTGTTAAAGGGGCGTCTCAGCGCAAATCGTATGTATGGTTTGTGCATTGGTTGTGCCTCGCCAAAACCGCTAGGTTTCAGGCGTTTGCCGGTTGGATCGGGGGTAGGCCGTGGCGCCGTTGGCTATGCACCGGGTGCCCCGTTAACGGTGGGGCGCCTTGGGCACCGCTAGAGGGTTAGGACGATTTTGCCTTGGGCTTGGCGGGTCTCGATCAGTTCCAGGGCTGCGGCGGCGTCTTGCAGGGGGAAGGTCTTGCTGATGCGGGGTTTGATCTGGCCCGCCTCGTACATCTGGAATAGCTCTTGTGTGAGCAACTCGTGCCGCGCGGGGTCTCGCCGCACGAAGGCACCCCAGAACACACCGACGATTTGGCAATTCTTCAGGAGGGGGAGGTTCAACGGAATTTCCGGGATGCCCGCCGGGAAACCGACCACCAGGAAGCGACCCTCCCAGCCCAGGCAGCGCAGGGCGGGTTCGGCGTAAGCGCCGCCAACAGGGTCGTAAACAACGTCAACCTCGCGGCTTATGCCTTTGATCTGCTGAGAGAAGTCCTTTTGCGCGGCCTTGTCCATCTGCCGCGGATAAACGATCGTATGATCCGCCCCGAGGTTGTCACAAAACGCCGCCTTTTCGGGGGAGGAGACAGCGGCGATGACCTTGGCGCCCATGGCGTTGCCCAGTTCCACGGCAGAGGCGCCGATCCCGCCTGCGGCCCCCAGGACCAGCAGGGTTTGGCCGTCGCCCAACTGCCCGCGATCCTTTAGTCCGTAATAGGAGGTGC
Organism: Actibacterium sp. 188UL27-1; assembly: GCF_016901225.1. GTDB lineage: Bacteria > Pseudomonadota > Alphaproteobacteria > Rhodobacterales > Rhodobacteraceae > 188UL27-1. Next base: position 998 of record NZ_JAFEUL010000019.1, read on the forward strand.
CATAGGTGAAGATGAAGCAGGCGGCCTCGTCAAACGGCATCGCATCGGGGATTTTATGGGCAGAACCGGTGGGAACGCAGATATGGCTGGCAAAGCCGCCAAAGATCGGCAGGGCCAGGACGCGGTCACCTACGGCAAAGCCAGCGACACCGCCGCCCACCGTATCCACCACGCCAGCCACCTCACCGCCTGGCGCAAAGGGACGGGGCGGTTTGAACTGATACATGTCACGGATGATGATCGTGTCGGGGAAGTTGACGCCTGCGGCTTTGACGGCGATCCGGATCTCGCCCTTTTTTGGCTCCGGCATCGGCAGGTCGGTCATTTCCAGCGTCTCGGGCCCACCCACCTGGGTGCTGAGCAAGGCGCGCATCAGACCTCCAGCCATTCGCGCCGGATATCCTCACGGCCCCTAAAGTCGTCCGGCGTGCCGGTGTAAACAATTTCTCCATGCCCCATGACATACACCCTTTGTGCGATCTTCAGCGCGATCGACAGTTTTTGTTCCACCAACAAGATCGACACACCGGCCTGGGCAATCTGGGCAATCAGCGCGCCGACCTGGGTGACGATCTTGGGCGCCAACCCCTCGGTCGGCTCGTCGATGATGATTAGATCGGGGTCGCCCATCAAGGTCCGACAGATGGTGAGCATCTGTTTTTCGCCACCAGACAGGACGCCCGCGGCGGTATCGGCGCGGGATTTGAGGTTCGGGAACATCTCCAGCATGTCCTCGATCTGCCAGCGGCCCGGAGTGTTGACATCCTTGAGGCCCAAAAGAAGGTTCTGGCGGACGGTCATCATGGGAAAGATGTCGCGGTTTTCCGGCACATAGCCGAGGCCCAGATGGGCGATGCGGTGGCTGGGTTGGCCCGCTATGTTATGGCCATGGAACCAGACCTCGCCTTGCGGTGCGACCTCACCCATGATTGCCTTGGCAGTGGTGGAGCGGCCCACACCGTTGCGGCCCAGAAGTGCTGCAACCTCGCCCCGGCCCACGCTCAGGTTCACGCCGCGCAGAACGTGGCTTTTGCCGTAAAAGGCATGCAGGTCGCGGACGTCCAGCATGGGATTTGGGGCGGTGTCCTTCATGCGACCGCTTCCGGCAATTCGGCTTCGTCACCCAGATAGGCTTCCTTCACGCGTGGGTCGCCCCGGATTTCCTCGGGCGCGCCTGTCGCTATGATCTCCCCGTAAACCAGCACGCTGATCCGGTCGGACAGGCCAAAGACGACGCCCATATCGTGTTCGACAATCAGCAGTGTTTTGCCCGCCGTCGCCTTTTGGATCAGGGCGATGGCGCGGTCGGTTTCAGAGTGGCTCATCCCCGCCGTGGGCTCATCAAGCAGGATCACATCCGCGCCCCCGGCAATGGTGATGGCAATCTCCAATGTCCGTTGGTCGGCGTAAGGCAGCAGGGCGGCGGGGCTGTCGGCCTTGTCGATCAACCCAACGGAATCAAGGATGTGTGCAGTCTTTTCCTGCACCAGTTTCAGATTCCCGATATTGCGCCAAAAGCTGTATCCCTGGCCCATGGACCACAGAACGCCGCAGCGCACATTCTCCCGCACGCTCATATTGCTGAAGATGTTCGACACCTGGAAGCTGCGCGACAGGCCCATCCGGTTGATCCGGTAGGGTCTGATCCCGGCAATCGACTGACCGCGCAGGCGGATATCGCCCGCGGTGGGGCGGTAAAGACCCGAGATCAGGTTGAAGAGCGTCGACTTGCCCGCACCATTGGGGCCGATGATGGCATGGCGTTCGCCCTGCGCGATCTCTAGTGAGACACCTTGGATGATCTTGGCGGGGCCGAAATCCTTGCGGACCTCCCGGAGGCTAAGGGCAGTCGTCATGACGCGAACCGTTGGGACAGGTGCCGGATGGCCCAGCCGCCGCCGATCAACAGCGCCAGTCCCAGCGCCCAGCTCAGCGGGCTGGACGGTGGCAGGGGTAGGCCACCCGGCGCAAAGACATGGCCGGACGTGCGGCTGACAGCGACTTCCGTAAGCAGGATCACCCCGGCGAAGGTAACCATCGCCGCGGCGGATAGCGCACCCCAGCGGGTCAGGCGCGGCGCTGCATCGGGTTGGATGATGCCGCGGGCAAAGCCCAGCACCATGCCGAACAGGCCGCCCGGCGCATACATCACGATGGCAATGAACATCAGGCCCAGATACAGCAGCCAGGCTTCGGAAAAGTCTGACAGGTTTGACTGCATCCAGGTCAGAACGATGGCCCCCAGCAGTGGTCCGGCGAAATAACGGATGCCGCCGATATAGGCCATCAACAGGACAAAGCCCGAGGGCAGGAGAGACAGGCTTTCGGGGGTGATAATCTCGTAATTCACGGCCGACATGCCGCCTGCCAACCCTGCGAACCCGCCCGATGCGATGAAGACCAGATAGCGGACGCGCTGCGGATCGTAGCCCACGAATTGCACGCGTTCCGGGTTATCGCGCACGGCTTGGCCCATCTTGCCCAGGGGCGTGCGCGTGAACGCATACATGCCGACGACGCCGATCAGGGTCCAAAAGACGATGAACCAATAGACCTCTGAGATCGGGCCAAGGGACAGACCAAATGCCTCGATCCCGTTCATCCGGTCGGCAGAGATGCCTTCCTCACCCCCGAAAATGCTGACGAACATGAACCCGGCCGCGGCGATCAGTTCCGCGATCCCGAGGGAGATCATGGCGAAGGGCACACCCGCATTGCGGCAAGACGGCCAACCGATGACGGCCCCCGCCAAAGCGCCACCTGCGAAGCCAAGGACGGGCAGCGCAAAGACCGGCATCAGGGCCCAGGTCCCACCGTCGAAACTCGCCGCCTCAATCGCGTTCATCCCATGCATTGCGGCATAGGCGCCAAGGCCGAAATAGACGGCATGGCCGAAACTCAGCAGCCCCGTCTGGCCCAGTAGCATGTTGTAGCTGAGTGCGAAGACGATGTTGATCCCGATGGCGTTGAGCAGCGAATAGGCCGTGCGGGACGGCCCCAGCAACGGGATGATCAGCAGCACGGCAGCGAACAGGATCAGCGGCAACAGACGCGTCGTGAATTTCTGGGCACTGGTTGGGGCCAGGTCGATGAGGCCGGGGTTTTGGGTCTGGTCGCTCAAAACTCACGCTCCCCCATCAGGCCACGGGGGCGCAGCATCAGCATCAGGACCAGCAGCAGAAAGGGCAGCATCGGCGCCAGCGACGCGATGGTGATGCGCCCGACCTCCGACGTAGCTTGTAGGCCAAGCCAGCCAAAGAAATCCGCGAAATTGGCGTCAATCGATATGGCAAAAGTCTGCAGGAACCCGATCAGCAGGGAGGCGATGAAGGCCCCTTCCAGACTTCCCATGCCGCCCACCACCACGACGACAAACACGATGGGGCCGATGGCAAAGGCCATGCTGGGCTCCGTCACCAGGTAGTTGCCGCCGATCACACCCGCCAGACCTGCCAGGGCACAGCCCGCCGCGAAGACCAGCATAAAGATCCGCGGTACGTTATGGCCCAGGTGAGAGACCATATGCGGGTGGGTCAACGCGGCCTGGATGATCAGGCCGATCCGGGTGCGTTTCAGCAGATACCACAGGCCCACCAGCATCAGGATCGAGATCAGCAACATAAAGATCCGGTAGGCCGGGTATTGCGACCCGAACAGCTCAAATAATGGGAAATCCAGCGCGCTTGGCACTTGGTAGGGCACGGCAACCTTGCCCCATGTGATCTTGACGATCTCTTCGATCACATAAGCCAGACCGAAGGTGAACAGCAACTCCGCCACATGGCCATTGGCATGGACGGGCCTGAGCCCCCAGCGTTCCACCGCCGCACCGGCCAACCCCACTAGGATTGGCGCCAGGAACAACGCCACCCAAAAGCCCGTGAAATTGCCCAGGGTGAAGGCAAAGTATGCGCCCAGCATGTAAAAACTCGCATGGGCAAAGTTCAGCACGCCCATCATCGAAAAGATCAGCGTCAAACCACTGGACAGCATGAACAGCAAAAGCCCGTAGATCAGGCCGTTCAGTAGCGCGAAAGCGATGGTTTCCAACGTCTGGGCTCCAAGGGGCGAAGGGTGAGGCCGTTCGAACGATGAGATCGATGGCGGTGACGCGGGCTTTGACGGGGCGATCTCATTGCCCCTCCAAAACACCGCCTGGCCGTTCAGTCAGACGGTGCACTGGATCGATGCGCAGGGCGTTAACTTGGGCGGCGCATCTTACAGGTTGTCGGCGTCGCTGTGGCAGCGGCCGGGATCTCGACATCCGTTTTAAAGCCAAAGCCGGTGCCTTCCACATCGCGCGTCACGTCATCGGTGAAGGTCGAGATAAAGAGCGGTTGGATCAACTGGTGATCATCCGCGCGCATCTCGACCGTGCCATACGGCGTCTCGAACGTCATGCCTTCCAGCGCCATGGCAATGGCGACCACATCTCCGCCGCCCACTTCGTCCGCAGCCTTGTCGAGCATGCCCATCGTGGTGAAAACGCGCTGGTAATAATAGTCGACATCCGGGTGCTTGGCCTCGAACGCGTCCATCTTGGCGATTTGCTCCGGCGTGGTCTCGATGTTTTCGTGAAATTCGGTGATCTGCTTGACCTTGTCGACGCCCGCAGCCCCCATCGCTGTTGGCGTGCCCAGCCCACCGCCGTAATAGGTCAGATACGGCACCTCATGTCCCGCATCGGCAGCGGCCTTGATCAGCAGCGTCATGTCGGTGCCCCAATTGCCGGTGATCACCGCATCCGCCCCGGCACCCATTATCTTTTGGACGTAAGGCGTGAAATCCTTGACTTTGCCGATCGGGTGCAACTCGTTGCCGACAATCTCGATGTCCGGGCGTTTCTCGGTGATCATGCTTTGGGCCGCGGCGGACACCGCTTTGCCAAAGGAGTAATCCTGACCCAGGATGTAAACGCTCTTGATATCGGGCTGTTCGGCCAGCCAATCGGTCATCCCGGCCATTTTCATGTCGACATTGGCGTCGAACCGGAAATGCCAGAAATTGCATTTGTCATTGGTCAAGGCGGGATCCACGGCGGCGTAATTCAGAAAAATCACCTCTTCGCCGGGATTGCGTTTGTTGTGCTTGTTCACCGCATCGGTCAGGGCATTGGCGACGGAGGATCCATTGCCTTGCGCGATGATCCGGATGCCCTGGTCGATGGCCTTTTGCAGTTGAACCAGGCTCTCCTTGGGGTTGGTCTTGTTGTCGAACGGCACAATCTCGACCGTCAGGCCCCCGGCACCGCCATCCGCATTGATCAGTTCAGCGGCATAGCGAAAGTGTTTCAGCCCCGCATCGCCGACATTGCCGAAGGCACCTGACAGTGGATCGATATAGGCGATCTTGAGCGTGTCGACGGCCAAAGCAGGCCCCGCGACCAAGGCGAAAAGCGCCGCAACAATAGCCGATTTGACGGTGGTCCCGTTCATCGCGCATCCTCCCAATTTTTACGATATGACCCGTCTGACGCGGGATTTCATTCTCATTATTGATCCATTCGGTCCGGCTCTTGTCAACCTAAATGTGGAATGCAGTTTTGCATTGCGAAACTCGGCTGGCGATGGTTCAAACAAGGCGGGGAGGGCAGGGCTTGGACGATCTGACATCATTCCGGCAGGAAACACGCGACTGGCTGGCGACGAACTGCCCCGCCGCCATGCGTGGGCCGACCGATGGCGATGCGGATATCTGCTGGGGCGGTTGCAACTGGCAGTTTCAAAGCGATGCGCAGCGCGACTGGATGCACGCCATGGCCGATCAGGGTTGGACGGCGCCCACCTGGCCGACAGGCTATGGTGGTGGCGGGCTGACTCGCGCCCAGGAAAAGGTGCTGACCGAAGAGATGGCGCGGATCGAAGCGCGCTCGCCCCTCGACAGTTTCGGCCTTTGGATGCTGGGGCCAGCCCTTTTGCAATTCGGATCAGAGGTGCAGAAACGTCACCACCTTCCGCAGATCACACGCGGCGAAATCCGCTGGTGCCAGGGTTATTCCGAACCCGGTGCGGGCTCGGATCTGGCCAATGTCCAGACCCGGGCGGAGGATGCGGGCGACCACTATGTCGTCACGGGCCAGAAAATCTGGACCTCCTACGCCGACAAGGCTGACTGGATCTTTGCCCTTGTGCGTACAGATCGGGACGCGCCCAAGCACCAGGGCATCTCTTTCCTGTTGATCGACATGGCAAGTGCCGGTGTCAGCACCAGACCGATCAAGTTGATCTCCGGCGCGTCGGTCTTTTGCGAGACGTTTTTCGACGGCGTGAAAGTACCGAAAGACCAGTTGGTCGGGCAGACGGGGCAGGGCTGGGAGATTGCCAAATACCTGCTCACCCATGAACGTGAGATGATTTCGGGCGGCGCGCAAGGCCTGCTGGGCGGTCGCTCGGTCATGAAGGTTCTGGCAGATGCCGAGGCCGACCTTAAAGATGCCACCCTGCGCGCCGAGGCTTTAGCCTGCGAGATTGACACCCTTGCTGTGGAACTGACCCTTGACCGCTACAAAGACATGGCCGAGGGCGGGCAAGGCGTGGGCGATGCCTCTGCCATGCTCAAATATATCGGTACCGAACTCAACAAGCGCCGCCATGAGGTGATGATGCGGGCGGGCGGCAGCGATGCCCTTGAATGGGACGGCGTGCATGGAACCCTCGCGGCGGAGTGGCTGCGGACCAAGGCCAACTCCATCGAGGGCGGCACGTCCGAGGTCATGTTGGAGATCATCTCGCGCCGCATCCTTGGGCTGCCGGGATAGCGCCGTGGTCAGCCTGTTGCCCACCGAAGACGAAATCATCTTGGCCGACAGCGCCCGGAGCTTTCTGGACGAGGTCGCCCCGGTCTCTCGCCTGCGGGCGATGCGCGATGCCGGGCAGGGCCACGATCATGACCTTTGGCAGGACATGTCCAAGCTGGGCTGGGCCGGGGTTTTGATCCCCAAAGCCGCCGGTGGTGCCGATATGGGCTATGCCGCGGCGAACATCCTGTCTTTCGAGATGGGCAAGACACTCGCCGTGTCACCTTTCATCTCTACCTCCGTCATCGCAGCGACCGTGCTCCGCCAATTGCGCACCGACCGGGCCAACCGCCGTCTGACCGAGATTGCGAAGGGCGATCTGGTCTATGCCCTGGCATTCGATGGGGCCCCGAAGCATCTGCAAAACACCCCGGATGTCATGGCGAGGCCGTCTCGCGACGGCTTTCTTCTGTCTGGGCCGAAAACCCTCGTGATGGAAGGCGGGGTCGCGGACCGCCTGTTGGTCTCAACCAAGGTGAAGTACGGCTATGCCGTATTCGATATCGCGGCCACGCAAACGGGGCTCTCGTCCTCTCCGATGAACCTGATCGATGGCCGCGATGCGGTGCGCCTTGGTTTCAAGGATGTCTGGGTGTCTAAGGATGATCTGTGTGGTGAGATCGACCAAGAAGAACCCATCCTGAAGCGGGCGCTGCTCGCCGGGTATGCGGCCGTCGCGGCCGAGCTTTCGGGCATCGCCGCCGGGGTCTTTGCCCTGACCATAGCTTACCTGAAAGATCGCCAGCAATTCGGGCGGCCCATCGGCAGCTTTCAGGCGCTTCAGCACCGCGTGGCGCATCTGTGGTGCGAGATGGAGGTCACGGCCTCGACCATCCTCAATGCTGGACGGATGCTGGACAGCGATCCGGACAACGCGGATCTGGCCGTTTCGCTGGCCAAGGTGCGGGCCATCCGCACGGCCCGGCTTGCGGTCGGAGAGGCCATCCAGATGCATGGCGGGATCGGCATGACCGATGCGCTGGATCTGGGGTTTTACATGAAACGCGCCCGGGTTGCCTCTGAATGGTTGGGTGATGAAAGCTATCACACGGAACGGGTCGCGCAGCTGCGTGGGCTTTGACAGGGGGATCCATGACGCCAGACACACTCTTTTCGCTTGCGGGCAAAACCGCCCTCGTCACCGGCGGCGCGACAGGCATCGGCCATATGGCCGCGACGGGGCTGGTCGCTGCGGGTGCCCATGTGATGATCGCCAGCCGCAAAGGCGCGGCCTGTGAGGAGGTCGCCGAAGACTTGAATGCGATGGATCTGCCCGGCAGCGCCGAAGGGTTTGCAGGTGATGTTGGCACCGAACAGGGCGTAGCCGATCTGACCGCCAAGGCTGCAGCCAAAACCGACAAGCTGCATATCCTGATGAACAATGCGGGCACCACCTGGGGGGAGCCCATGGGCAAATTCCCTTACCACGCGTGGGACAAGGTGATGTCGGTGAACGTGGCGGGGCTGTTTCACCTGACGCAGTCGCTGCTGCCGCAACTCAGCGCGGCGGGGGAGCGAGGTGACCCGGCCCGCGTGGTCAATGTGGGCTCTGTCATGGGGGAGGTGCCCATGGGTGACGGCGCCTATAGCTATGCCGCCTCCAAGGCTGCAGTCCATCATATGACCCGGATCATGGCCAAGGAACTGGCGGGCCGACAGATCACGGTCAATGCGCTGGCGCCGGGGCCCTTCGTCAGCAACATGACCGCCTTCGCCACCGCGGACGAGACCCGTCGCGCCAAGGTTGGTGAAGGCGTGCCACTGGAACGGGTCGGTGCGCCCGAAGATATCGCCGGCTGCGTGACCTTCCTGACCAGCCGTGCAGGCGCCTATGTCACCGGCGCCATCATCCCCGTGAGTGGTGGCATCAACGTCATGACCGGCCCGTCGCTGTTTGAGCGCGCGTTTCAATGACCGTGACCGTCGATCAACTGGCGGCGCGCGTGGGCGAAGAGGTGGGCATCTCGCGCTGGTTCCCCATCACCCAGGCCATGATCGACGCCCATGCCGACACGACCCTCGACCACCAGTTCATCCACACCGACCCCGCCCGGGCCAAGGCCGAAACCCCGTTCGGCGGCACGATTGCCCATGGGTTCCTGACGCTCAGCATGGTGTCGGCCATGGCCTATGATGCGTTGCCTGACCTGGCGGACGCGCGCATCGGCGTAAATTATGGCTTCAACAAATTGCGGTTTGTCGCTCCTGTCCCCGCGGGGACAGACCTGCGCGCGCGGTTCACGCTCACCGCGCTCGACCGGGGCAAACCTGGCGAAGTGACCCTCACATGGGACGTTACCATTGAGATCAAGGATCACGAGAGGCCCGCCCTGGTCGCCGAATGGATCACCCGCCGTTACCTTGAACAGACAGCCGACCTGAAAGGACATCTCAATGCGTGAGGCCCTGATCGTCTCCACCGCGCGGACCCCGATTGGCAAAGCCTATCGTGGCGCCTTCAACGATACCACGGCCCAGGCGATGGCAGGTCACGCGATCAGCCATGCTGTGCGGCGGGCGCAGGTCGCCCCGGCGGAGGTTGAGGACGTGATCCTGGGTGCGGCCTTGCAGCAGCATTCGACCGGTGGCAATGTCGCGCGGCAGGCGGCGATGCGGGCCGGGTTGCCGGTGACCGCGGCGGGTATGTCAGTCGACCGGCAATGCGCCAGTGGCATGATGGCCATCGCAACGGCGGCCAAGCAGGTCGTACAGGACGGGATGCAAGTGGCCGTGGGGGGCGGGGTCGAATCCGTCAGCCTGGTGCAGACGCCCGAGATGCGCCGCCATGCCGATCCGTGGCTCACGGAACACGTGCCCGCTATCTACATGTCCATGCTAGAAACGGCAGAGACGGTCGCCGACCGCTATGGCGTGACGCGGGAGGCGCAGGACGAATACGCCCTCCGCTCCCAACAACGCACCGCCGCCGCGCAACAGGCCGGGGCCTTTGACGAAGAGATCGTGCCGCTGCCCACCACCATGAAGGTTAAGGACCGAGAAACCGGGGCCATCAGCGACCGCGACATCGTGCTGGACAAGGATGAAGGCAACCGCCCCCAGACGAATGCCGAAGGTTTGGCGAGCCTTGAGCCGGTCTTCAAGGACGGTCTGACCATCGCCCAAGGCGGTTACATCACGGCCGGCAATGCCAGCCAGTTGAGCGACGGGGCCTCCGCCGCCGTGGTCATGGAGGGCAAACTGGCCGAGCGGCGCGGGCTGGAACCGCTGGGTCGCTATGTCGGCGTCACCGCTGCAGGATGCGCACCGGATGAGATGGGGATCGGCCCGATTTTTGCCGTGCCCAAGCTGCTGGCGGCCCATGGCCTGAAGATGGACGATATCGATCTGTGGGAGCTGAACGAGGCGTTCGCGGTCCAGGTCCTGTATTGTCGCGATACGCTGGGTATCCCTGACGAGATCCTGAATGTGAATGGCGGAGCGATTTCCATCGGTCACCCCTACGGCATGTCGGGCGCCCGGATGGTGGGCCATGCCTTGATCGAGGGCAAAAGGCGGGGTGCCAAATACGTCGTTTGCACCATGTGTGTGGGGGGCGGCATGGGGGCCGCCGGATTGTTTGAGGTGCTGTGATATGCTCGATACCCAACGCCAATTGCCGGACATCCTGACCGGGCTGCGGATCCCGGCGGTGGCGGCACCGCTGTTCATCATCTCGGTCCCAAAGCTGGTCATCGCCCAGTGCAAGGCCGGGATCATCGGCAGTTTCCCGGCGCTGAATGCCCGCGAAGCCGAGGGCGAGCCACCGCTGCTGGACGCATGGCTGACCGAAATCCGCGAGGAACTGGACCGACATAACCAGGCTAACCCCGACCGGCCCGCCGCACCCTTCGCCGTCAACCAGATTGTCCACCGCTCAAACGTTCGGCTAGAGCGCGACCTGGAGATCTGCGCCCGTCACAAGGTGCCGATCTGGATCACGTCGCTAGGCGCCCGGGTCGAGGTCAACGACGCCGCCCATTCCTGCGGCGGCATCGCGCTGCACGATATCATCAACAACACCTTCGCCCGCAAGGCCATCGACAAGGGTGCCGATGGTCTGATCGCCGTCGCTGCCGGGGCCGGGGGCCATGCCGGGCCGCAATCGCCCTTTGCCCTGATCCAGGAAATCCGCGACTGGTTCAACGGGCCGATCCTGCTGTCGGGCTCCATCTCAACCGGCAGGGCCATCCTGGCTGCCCGCGCCATGGGGGCCGATCTGGGCTATATCGGCTCGCCCTTCATCGCGACGGAGGAGGCCAACGCGGCGGAGCCTTACAAACAGATGATCGTAGATGGCGGGGCGGAGGATATCGTGACCTCCTCGCTCTTCACCGGCATCTCGGGCAATTACCTCAAACCCTCGATCACCGCGGCGGGTATGGACCCCGACAATTTGGCGGAAGCCGATCCGACCTCCATGAATTTCTCCAAAGGCTCCTCCAAACCCAAGGCCTGGAAGGAGATCTGGGGTGCCGGCCAGGGCATCGGCGCGGTGCAAGCTGTTGAACCTGTCGCCGCTTTGGTAGACCGTCTGGATCGCGAATATACGGCGGCGGGCCAACGCCTGGCCGCCGACTTTACCCAAGGAGTGAGCCCGTGAACCTAGGCATAACAGACCGCGTGGCCCCCCTGATCGACAAGGTGCGCACGATGATCAGCGATGAGATCGCGCCGCTGGATGCCGAGTTCCACGCCGAGGTGGGGAAGCATCCGTCGGGCGACCGGTTCCGCCATACCGACCGGCAGCTTGCGATCCTGGATGGGCTGAAAGCCACCGCCCGCGACCGGGGCCTGTGGAATTTCTGGCTGACCGACAGCGACAAGGGCTATGGCCTGACGACGGTCGAATACGCTTACCTGGCCGAGGAGATGGGCAAGGTCGGCATCGCCGCAGAGGTCTTTAACTGCTCTGCGCCGGACACTGGCAATATGGAAGTGTTCGAGCGCTACGGGACCGATGCCCATAAGGAGCGCTGGCTGAAGCCGTTGCTCGCGGGCGAGATCCGCTCTGCCTATCTGATGACGGAGCCCGATGTCGCCTCTTCGGACGCCACCAACATTTCGTTGAATGCCGTGCGCGATGGTGACGATTACGTCCTGAATGGGGAGAAATGGTGGGCCTCTGGCGCCGGTGACCCGCGTACCCAGGTTTATATCGTCATGACCAACACCGACCCGGAGGCGGCAAAGCATGCGCGCCATTCGATGTTTGTTGTCCCCGCGGGGACAGACGGGATCGAGATCCTGCGCGCCATGCAGGTCTTTGGCGCCGATGACGCGCCCCACGGCCATATGCATATCCGGTTCACCGACGTTCGCGTGCCCGCCGCCGATCTGATCCTGGGCGAAGGGCGCGGTTTCGAGGTCGCCCAGGGCCGCCTGGGCCCGGGCCGCATCCACCACTGTATGCGCGCCATTGGGCAGGCCGAGGCCGCGCTGGAGATGATGTGCCGCCGTGCCGTGAGCCGCGAGGCGTTCGGAAAGCCGTTGGCCCAGCTTGGCGCGAACCACGACATCATCGCCAATGCCCGGATGGAGATCGAGCAGGCCCGCCTGCTCTGCCTGAAAGCCGCCTGGATGATGGACACGGCCGGCGTGCGGGAGGCGCAGCCTTGGATCAGCCAGATCAAGGTGGTGGCCCCGCTGATGGCACTGAAGGTGATCGACGAGGCGATGCAGATGCATGGCGGCGGCGGCATCAGTCAGGACACGCCGCTGGCCCATATGTGGACCCATGTCCGCACCCTGCGTCTGGCCGATGGCCCCGATGCCGTCCACCGCCGCCAGGTCGCGCGCGCGGAGTTGAAACGCTACACCAATGCAGGTGCCTGAATGGGGGAGGTCACGCTGATCCGCCACGGCCAGGCCAGTTTCGGGACCGATGACTACGACCGGCTAAGCCCCCTGGGCCATGCCCAGGCGGAGTGGCTGGGCGACTACATCAATGCCCAGGGATGGCAGTTCGACCATGCTTTGCGCGGTGGGCTTCGGCGGCACAGGGAGACGGCAGAAGGGATCGTCAAGCATCTGGATCTGCCGAAGCTGCAAGAAGATCCGCGCTTTGACGAGATGCATTACGACCCGCTGGAGCAGCAATATGTGCGGGAGACAGGCTCGACCGCCTCGAAATCCCGCAGCGATTTCATCACGACTTTCCCGGAAGTGTTTTGCGGCTGGGGTGAGGGGCGCCTTGGCGAGGGCGAGACCTTTGCCAGCTTTGAGGGCCGTGTCCTGGCTGCCCTGGATGCCGCGACCCAGAAGGACCGCAGGACGCTGATCGTGACGTCGGGCGGGGTGATCGGGGTGATCCTGCGCCGGACGATGGGGCTGTCTTTACGGGCCACTGCGGACCTTTTGTTGAACATCCACAATGCCTCGGTTCATCGGCTGACATTGGAGGAAGGCCGTCTGCGCCTGTCGCTGTTCAATGCCAGCCCGCACCTGGACCCGGAGGAGCGTGCCCATGCCCGCACCTATATCTGACCTGCTGCCGCTGGACCGGCTGACCCCCTACCTGGAAGCCAATCTGCCGGGCTTTGACGGCTTGATCGAGGCAAAGAAGTTTGAGGGTGGACAGTCAAACCCAACGTTTCTGCTGGTCACTCCCGGCAAGAGCTACGTGTTGCGGCGCAAGCCTTCTGGCATGCTGCTGAAATCGGCCCATGCCGTTGATCGCGAATACCGGGTGCAAAGGGCCTTGATCGGGAGCGATGTGCCGGTCGCCGATATGCTTTTGCTTTGTGAAGACGACACGGTGATCGGTGCGGCCTTTTATGTGATGGAACATGTGGAGGGCCGGATCTTTTTCGACCCGCGCCTGCCGGATCAGACCAACGATGAACGCCGCGCGATGGTGGACGAGATGAACCGCGTTCTGGCTGCCCTGCATTCGGTTGATGTCGACGCCGTTGGCCTGTCGGATTATGGCCCGCCGGGCAATTACTTCGAACGGCAAGTCGGGCGCTGGTCCAAGCAATACCGTGCGTCCGAGACAGACAGCATCGCCGATATGGACAATCTGATCGATGCACTGAATGCCCGGATGCCCGAGGATGATGGGCAGCGGACCCTGGTCCATGGGGATTACCGGATCGACAATATGATCTTTGCCCCCGACAGTGCCGATTGCCTGGCCGTGCTGGATTGGGAATTGTCCACCATCGGCCATCCCTATGCCGATCTGGCCGCCGTGATCATGCAATGGCAGATGCCGACGGGGAGCGAGGGGCGCGGGCTGGCGGGCGTTGACCGTGCCGCCCTGGGATTGCCCGGCGATGGCCAGTTCATCAAGAGCTACTGCGAGCGGCGGGGGATCGCGGCGATCCCGGATTTCGGGTTTTACCTGGCATTCAACTTCTTTCGTATGGGGGCGATCCTGCAGGGTGTGAAGAAACGGGCACTGGATGGCAATGCATCGGATCCCGAACGCGGGTTGCGGATGGGGGCCTATGTCGCGGCGTTTGCCGGTGGCGGGCTCAAGGCGCTGAACCATGGCTGACGGCCGGTTCACCGGGCAGGTCGTGCTGATCACTGGGGCGGCCAGCGGCTTTGGCGCGGAGGCGGCGCGCCGGTTCGCGGCAGAGGGCGCGCGGCTGGTCTTGTCAGACCTTGACCCCATCGCCGACCCGCCCATCGATGTTCTGGACCACCCCGCCGATGTGAGTGATGCGGACCAGATGGCGGCGCTGCACGAGGCCGCCTTGGACCGGTTCGGGCAGATCGACGTGGCGATCAACAATGCCGGGATCGGCCATGATCTGGCCCCACTGACGGATATCCCAGTCGAAGCGTTCGACCGGATGATGGCGGTCAATGCGCGCGGTGTGTTCCTGGGGATGAAGCACCAATTGCCCGGCATGATTGCCCGCAAATCGGGTGTTATCCTGAACGTGTCATCGGCAGCCGGGCTCCTGGGCGCATCGCACCTATCGGCCTATGCCGCCTCGAAACATGCCGTTGTGGGCCTGACGCGGGCCGCGGCGGATGAGGTCGCGCGGGCCGGCGTGCGGGTGAATGCTGTCTGCCCGTCCTTCGCCGCGACGCCGTTGTTTAACGAAATGGCGGATGACATCGCGACCAAGCGCGGGATGGACCGGGAGACGGCCTATACCCATATCGCGGCGCGGATCCCGATGCGCCGTGTCGCCCGGGTGGAGGAAGTGGTGCAGGCCATGGTGTGGGCCTGCGATCCGGCGAACAGTTTTATGACCGGGCAGACCATTTCCATTGATGGTGGTCTGACAGCAGTATGAGTGGGATAGGGTATGGATGATGGCGTCGATGCAAAAGATCGTAATTTTGTCAGTGCGTTAGCGCGCGGACTTGATGTGCTCAGCTGCTTTCGACCGAATGAGACCGTCTTGTCGAACCAGGATATCGCCGCGCGCACCGGGTTACCGAAACCGACCGTTTCCCGACTGACCTACACCCTATGTAAGCTGGACTATCTGGCATTGGACCCCAGGACGCGAACCTATCGGCTGAGCGCCGGGGTGCTGTCCCTGGGTTTTGGCGTGCTCTCCGGCCTGCCGGTGACGGACCGGGCGGCGGTTACCATGCGGTCGCTTTGTGACACGGGTCCGAACCGCTATGTCACCTGCGCGTTGGCCGAACGCCACCGGTTCGACATGATCTATGTCGCGGTGCAACGCTCGACCGAGGATGTGTCCCTGACCATGAGCGTGGGATCGCGCCTGCCGCTGTTCTTTTCGGCTATCGGGCGGGCGGTTCTGGTGGCCATGGATGCGGCTGACCGTGACGCGATCTTTAACGCGGCGCGTGAGGCCGACCCGTCGGGTTTTGACCGGATCAAAGCCAGCTTTGACAAAGCGCGCGCGGATCATGAGACCCTGGGCTATTGCCGCGGCTTTGGCGACTGGCGCGAGGATGTGAACGGAATTGCCGTACCTGTGCGCGCCTTGGGCTCATCTGCGATTTACGGGTTGAACATTGGTGGCCCGGCCTTTCATGTGACCGCAGATGAGCTTGAAGCCCGGTACGCGGCACCGTTGCAGGAGGCTGCACGCGTCATCAGCATGAGCCCGGGGCAAGGAACGACATGAAATTTGAGGCGGAAAATACTGATATCCTTGAAGAACCCTATGAGTTTCAAAAGCTGTTGGGGTTTCGTATGGTGGATTGGACGGCAGAGCGGGTGATCATCCAACTGCCGATGCGGGGCGAACTGACCAACCGTTATGGTATTCCCCATGGGGGCGTCCACGCGGCGATGCTGGATACGGTGATGGGCTATGCGGGCTGCTATACCGGCGACCCTGACCATATCAGGCAGGCCATGACGCTGACCCTGAACGTCAACTATCTGTCGCGGCCCAAGGGCGATGTGCTGATTGCCGAGGGGCGCAAAGTGGGCGGCGGCAAGCGATCCTTCTTTGCCGAAGGGACGGTCCGCGATGAGACCGGGGAACGGATCGCAACCGGCAGCGGGGCGTTTCGCTATCGCAGTGACAGTGTGGGATAGTTGGGTGCGGGCCTTTTTGATCGCCTTAATCGTGGTGGGCCTGCCTTCGGTGCTTTCTGCCCAGGCGAGCTGCGCTGAGGCCAAAGCCTATGAGGCGCAGATCCAACCCACGATCCCGCGCATGATCGACAAATATACCGAGATTACCGGCTTTTCCGTCGATTGTGACACAAGGGTCGTGGAGTTTCGCAAGCGGTTATTGGTGTCCTCAGCGGTGATGGAGCCCGGCGTTTTTGCGCGCAAGCAACAGCAGCACACGGCCTTGCACTGCAATCATCAGGGGTTGGCATCGGTGTCTGGCTGGACGGCCGTGGACAAGATCCATGAGCCGACCAATGAATTGGTCTTTACCTTTGTCACCCGGCCCGATGATTGCCCATGAGCGGCGGTTCATTGCCGATCTCGCTGGAATGTCACTGGTCGCGGGACAGGGCATTTGCGATCTTTGCCCCATGAAAAAAACACTGTTGGCCTTGGCCCTATCGAGCTTGTCTTTTGCTGCGCTGGCGCAGGAAACGGATACATCTGAGACTGAAATACCGCAAGATGATGCGGCATTGGCGGAACAGCAATGCACCGAGCTGAAAGCTTTTGAGGCGGACATCAACCCGAAATTGCCCCAGCGGGTGGACAACCTCACGGAAGTGTTTCGGATCCTGGTGAATTGTGAAACAAAATCGGTCACCTATGAAAAGCGGGTGGCGGCGGACCGTCGGAGCATCGCCGTCGGGTTTGGAGCGCGCAAGCAGCCTGAACATACCGCTTTGCATTGCAGTGAAAACGGGTTGGCCCGGGCACAGGGCTGGACGGCCATTGACGTATTGTACGACTCGCAGGCCAGTCGTTTGGCGACCCTTGTGACGGCGCCAAAGGATTGCCCGGCTGTGGAAGAATAGGCGTTAGCCTGCGATGACGCGTTCCAGGTGGGTGTCGGTATCGCCCAGTTGATGATCGATCATGATCAGCCGCTTGGCATAGTGCGAAACCGGATATTCCCAGGTCATTGCGATGCCGCCATGGAGCTGTATCGCCTCTTCTGAGACCAGCTTGCCCGCGCGCCCGATCAGGTTTTTCGCCATGGAGGCATGGCGCGGGCCGTGCGGTGTGCCCAGGCTGTCGGCAGCCTGAATTGTGATGGAGCGGGCCTGTTCGATCTCGATCGTCAGGTCGACCATGCGGTGTTGCAGCACCTGGAAATCGCCGATAGCGCGCCCGAACTGCTTGCGGGTTTTCAGGTAGTCGAGGGTCTGGTCCTTGAGGACCTCCATCACGCCCACCGCTTCGGCACATAGGGCGACGATCCCTGCGGTTTCGGCATGGGCCAGCGCGGGGCCTGCGTCAGCCAGCAGCCGGGTGGCGGGCGTGTTGTCCAGAAACACTTCTGCCGCGCCGCCGCCATCGACCATGCCGAACGGGGTAATCTGGGTATCGGATGCCGCAACCTGATAAAGGCCGATGCCTGCCCCATGCCGCGCGGTGACCAAAAGGGTGTCAGCAACGCCGCCGCCATAGACGACGCTTTTGCGCCCCGTCAGGCGGTCGCCGGTTGCGGTGGTCGCAATGTCCGACGAGCTGTAGGGCGCGTCGAGTTCGCCTGTGGCCAGGGCGATGCGGGTTTCTCCGGCAATGATCGGATCCAGCTCTTGGTCGGTGTGGGACAGGGCGGTCAGGCCCATCAGGGCGGCCAGCATGGGCTCGGGACACAGGGCACGGCCCAACGCCTCGAACACCACGGCGATGTCGAAACCAGTGCCGCCAAAGCCGCCTTTGGCCTCTGGTACCAACGCTCCGATCACGCCCAGTTCGGCGAGTTCGGCCCATTTCGCGGGGTCATGGAACGGGGCGGCATAGGCGACCGTGTTACGGTGTTCGATCGGATATTGATCCGCCAGATACCGCGCGAGCGTGTCGGCCAGCATCCGGCGGTCGTCGGTCAGAGAGAAATCCATTTACAGACCCAAAGCGTGCTTGGCGAGGATGTTGCGCTGGATCTCGTTCGAGCCGCCAAAGATCGATAGTTTGCGGTTGTTGAAGTACCGCGCGGCGCCGTTGGCAAAGTCGGGCGGGACGAGGGCCGCGTTGCCCTCCAGATCTTCGGACGGGAGGGGGGCGGCGGCGGGGCCAAGCGCGCGGCGGGCCAGGTCGTTTAGCGCCTGCCGGATGACCGTCCCTTTGATCTTGAGCATCGAGGTTTCGGCCCCGGGGGCACCCTGTGCCTCAGCCTGGGCCAGCATACGCAGGTTGGTGATTTTCATCGCTTCCAGGTCGATCTCGATCTCGGCCATGCGGGCGGCGAAATGGGGGTTTTCGGATAGCGGCTTGCCACTGCGGCGGACCTGCTGGGCCAGGCGTTTGACCTCGGACAGTGCTGTCATGGAGAAGCCGACGCCGGCGATGTTCGTGCGTTCGTGGCTCAAAAGGAATTTGGCGATGGTCCAGCCCTCATTCTCGGTGCCAACCAGATTGGCGACGGGGACGCGGACATCGGTGAAAAAGACCTCATTCACCTCGAACCCGCCTTCGATGAGCTTGATTGGCCGCATCTCGATCCCCGGCGTATCAAGGTCCAGCAGGACGAAACTGATCCCTTCCTGCGGTTTGCCCTCGGCCTTGGTGCGCACGAGGCAAAAGATGCGGTTGGCGTGTTGGCCGAGCGTGGTCCAGGTTTTCTGGCCGTTGATGACGTAATGGTCCCCGTCGCGCACCGCACGGGTTTTCAAGCTGGCCAGGTCCGATCCTGCGCCGGGTTCGGAATAGCCCTGGCACCACCAGTCGCGGCCATCCAGGATGCGCGGCAGGTATTCGGCCTGCTGATCCGTCGTGCCAAAGGCTATCAGCACCGGACCCAGCATGTTCAGGCCAAAGGGCACGGTGCGCGGGGCAAACGCGCGGCAGCATTCTTCTTCAAAGATATGGCGTTTGACGGGGCCCCAACCCGGGCCGCCATGTTCCGTGGGCCAGGTGACGGCGAGCCAACCGCGCGCGTTCAATATGCCGTGCCAGTTTTCCATCTGGGCCTTGGTCAGGTCGGTTCCGGCACGGACCTTGGCCGACATCTCGGGCGGCAATTCGGCGTCAAGAAAGGCGCGCACCTCTGACTGGAAGGCCAGTTCATCTGCGGAATAACTCAGATCCATCTCAGCTCTCCTTGTTCAGATCGGCAAAAGCGGTCCCATTGCGGGCCATTTGGTGCAGTATATCGGGAACCTGCCAGTAATGCGCGTCCTCTTCGGCATAGGTGTGGATGCGTTCAACAAGGGTCGCGGCGCCGATCTGGTCAGCGTAAAAGAGTGGGCCGCCCCGGAATCGCGGAAAGCCATAGCCAAACAGGTAGACTGCATCGACGTCGATAGGGCGCAAGGCGATGCCGTCTTCGATGACACGGGCGGCCTCACTGATCATGGCGGTCATGTAGCGGTTGACGATTTCGTCATCGGTGAAGTCACGCGGGGTGATGCCAGCGGCCTTGCGTTCGGCCTCAACGATCTGGTCGACGACCGGATTGGGGCTGCTGTCGCGTCCATCATGGACGTAATAGCCCTTGCCGGTCTTGCGCCCGAACCAGCCGTTTTCGCAGATGCGGTCGGCGATGACTACGTCGCGCTCTTCGGGTGGTTTGGTGGCTGCAAGCCGCTTGCGGGTGGCCCAGCCGATATCGAGGCCTGCGAGGTCCGACACGGCGAAAGGACCCATGGCGAACCCGAAATCCTCAAGTGCCGAATCCACCTCCCACGGCGAGGCGCCATCCATCACCAGATAATCGGCGACCTTGCGGTAATGGGCGAGGATCCGGTTGCCGATGAAGCCGTCGCAAACCTCGGCGCGGACGCCGACTTTGCGCAGTTTCTTGGCCAGCGCAAAGCCGGTGGCGACAACGCCGGGATCGGTTTGGGCGCCCACCACGACTTCGAGCAGCCGCATGATATGGGCCGGAGAAAAGAAATGCAGGCCCAGCACGTCAGCCGGGCGGGAGGTCCCAGCCGCGATTTCGTCAATATCCAGGAAGGAGGTGTTCGAGGCGAGGATCGCGCCGGGTTTGGCGATGGTGTCGAGGCGGGCAAAGATCTCTTTCTTGATCTCCATCTCTTCAAACACGGCCTCGATGATCAAATCCGCCGTGTTGAGGGTGGCGAAATCCGTGGCGAGAGTTAGGCGATCTGCCAGGATCGTATCGCGGGTGGCAGCGGTCATCTTGCCGCGTTTGACGGCGCCATCCAGGTTGCCGGTGATCGTGGCGGCGGTTTTGTCCATGGCCTGTTGATCACGCTCGATCAGGGCCACGGGCAGTCCGGCCATCAGCGCCGCTGTGGCTATGCCTGATCCCATGGTGCCGCCGCCGATCACGCCGATGCTGGCGATGTCGCGGGAAGTGGCCGTCGCCTCGGGGATCTTGGCCACGGCGCGTTCGGCGAAAAAGGCGTGGATCAGGCCCGCGCGCTGTGGGCTGTCCATGCAGTCGGTGAAGAGGCGGCGTTCCTCGGCCATGCCTTCCGCGATGGGCAGGGTCGCGGCGGCGACACCATCGACACATTTGAGCGGAGAGATCAGGTTTGGGTGCTTGGCTGCCATCCTGGTGCGCCACTCGGTGATGGCGGCCTCGTCGGGGGTAACGGCAATCTGGCCCGTGCGGCGGGTTTCCAGTTTGCCGTCCAGCACATCCTGGGCGGCGCTGAGGGCAGCGGCCCGGGGCTCCAGATCCACCACCTGGTCGAGCAGACCAATCTTGTGCGCCTCCTCCGTGGGCACGTGGCGACCGGATGTGATCATGTCGAGCGCGGCTGGAACGCCGGTCAGGCGGGGGGTGCGTTGCGTTCCCCCGGCGCCGGGCATAATCCCGATCAAGACTTCCGGCAGGCCGACTTTGACACCTGTGATGCCGATGCGGGCATGGGTGGCCTGTGCCACCTCCAGCCCGCCGCCAAGGGTCGTGCCGTGGAGGATGGAAATCACGGGTGTCGCGCAGTTTTCGATCTGCGTGCAAAGATTGGGCAGGTGCGGTTCCTTTGGTGGCTTGCCGAATTCGCGGATATCGGCGCCGGCAATGAATGTCCGGCCCTTGCCGTAGATCGCGATCACCTTGACCTCTGGATCTGCGTCCAGTGTGGCAATCGCGTCTTGAATGCCGTTGCGCAAGGCATGGCTCGCGGCGTTCACCGGCGGGTTGTCCAGCGCGATCAAAGCCACCGCGCCCACGCGTTCTGTCGTTACCACCTCTGACATCTATCCCCCTTCAGGCGCTGGCCATCGCATCCCGTTCGGCCAACAAATCGGCAAAATGCGCGACCAGTTTGTGTTTGAGTATCTTGCCCGTCGCGGCCACCGGATAGGCATCGACGATCAGAATGTGCTGCGGGATCTTGTAGGCTGCAAGCTGTTCCTTGAGCCATGCGCATATGGTCGCCTCGGTGACGTTGCCGTTGGTGATGACGAAGGCCAGGACCTCCTCATTGCCGGGCACGTGACGCCCGATGACAGCGGCCTGGTAGACGTCATTATGGCGGGTCAGCATGGCTTCAATCTCGGGCGGGTAGATGTTGAAGCCGGAGCGGATGATCAGTTCTTTCAGCCGCCCGACGATATGCAGCGCGCCGTCCGGGCCGATGCGGGCCAGATCGCCAGTGCGGAAATAGTCATCATCGGTCATCACCTCGGCGGTTCTGGCCGGGTCGCGGTAATAGCCTGCCATGATGTTGCGGCCGCGAACCTGCAATTCGCCGATCCCTTCGGCGTTTGGCTGGTCTACCCGAACGTCGACATCGGACAGGGGGTCACCCACGGCGCAATCGCCGCGCGGGCTTGCAGAGCGGGTGACCGAGACGGTGGGCGCGGTTTCCGTCAGGCCATAGCCGTTGTTCAGCGGCAGGCCGAACATGTCTTGCACGCGGGTTTTCAGGTTGGGATCCAAGGGCGCGCCGCCGGTGGCCAAAAGGCGCAGGCGCGGGCAATCGGGGCTTTCGCCGACTGCGTGAAGATGCGCGATAATGGCGGCCAACATCTGCGGCACAGCGGGATAGTGTGTGATGCCGTGGCGCAGGTGGTGAATCGTTTGCACCGGATCAAAGCGGGGCACGAACCGGACCGAAGCACCGCCCCGCATCGTCGGCAGAAAGAGCGACGCGAAACCATAGACATGGGTGCCCGGCAGCACGGCCAATACCTGATCGCCCGGTTGCTGCTTGCTGATCGACTGGCTGCCCTGGGCGTTGAAGATCAGGTTGTCATGGGTCAACATCACACCTTTGGGTGCGCTGGTGGTGCCGGTGGTGTAAAGCAGCGCGGCGACCTGGCTGGCATTCGGTTTGACGGGTTCCACCTGCACATTGCGCACCGGGCTGACGCGGACCGGATGGCGACCGATCGTACCCAGTGAAACGGCGCCCATCCGATCGGCATGGTCCAGGGCGGCGGCAGAGACGACGGTGGTAAAGATCGCGCAGCGGGCCCCGGAATGGGCCAGCACCGCGTCGAGTTCGGTCGCTGATTGCCGGGCATTGACCAGAGTGATCCACGCATTCAACTGACTGGCGGCAAAGATCGCGGCGCCGTAGAGCGCACAATTCTCGGCAACCAGAACCAAACGATCCCCGGACCGGACGCCATGCGCCGCGAGCAGATCCGCAAGGTCAGCCGAATGGTGGCGCAACTCGCCATAGGTGATCTGCGTCTCGTCGAAATCGAGAATGGCCAGATCGGCATCCGGTTTATCCTCGATCAGCTGATGGATGCGATCCATAGCCTCTCCTCCCTGACCCTGACGATAAGAGAGAAGGTGAGGGGCGTCAATTTACGGAATGATGTTTCGCATAGCGAAATTACGCCGTCAGTTTGGCATAGTCTCCGACGAGCAGATGCACCGGGTCGCAGTCCTCCTTAATCTCTGGAAAGCGTCCGATGGGATCGCGAAAGACATTGTCGGTGTGATCGTCGTTGACGGAAGAGACCTCACCAATCAATACATCGCCGCCATCGCCCCAAAAGGCGTGCCAGTTGCCGGGCTCCAGCGTGACGCTCTCCCCCGGTTCCAGCAGCAGAATGTCCCCGGCCTTGAGCGTGCGCAAGATGCCATCGGTTGCAACGGTGACGGGTGCCTGTGCATCGATCTGGCCGTCAGGATCGGAGGCGAACATCTCGATCGCCAACCGTGCGCCACCCCGATTGATGATATCCTCGGTCTTGAGGATATGGCGGTGCATCGGAGAGATCTGGTCCTGGCGCGAGATCATGATCTTTTCGGCATAGCAAAACCCGCGTCCGGCCTGCAGTTCAGACAGGCGGCCATTGCGAACGGTGAACAGGAACAACCCCAACCTGGCGAAATCGCTTTCGCCGTAATCGGTGATATCCCACCCCAAACCGCCATCGATGATCCCTTGAATACCGGCGCGCTGTGCCTGCATCTTGTCGGGCGACCAATGGGCGAAGGGTGGCAATACAAAGCCAAAACCCGAGATAAACTCGATCCCACGCAGAATTTCGGCATTGATCTGTGACCGGAGCATCGGATCTTCCTTCTTTCATCTATGCCGCCAAACGGGATTGATTTTGACGAGCGAAATCGGTTTCGGATATAGGTTGATCCAGCGGGAGGAATCAATGGTCAAGCAGACTGTAGGTCTGAAAACGCTGGCCGCCCATCTGAACGTGACGGTGGGGACGGTCAGCCGTGCCTTGAACGGCTATTCGGATATCAGCGAGGCCACGCGCCTGCGTGTTTTGCGTGCCGCCGATGAATTGGGATATCGCCCGAACCATGCCGCGCGGCGCCTATCGACCGGTGTGGCTGAAGCCGTGGCCTATGTCATGCCGCAATATAGCAGCTCGATCTCGCAACCCTTCGTGGGTCAACTTCTGAAAGGTCTGGGGGAGGCTGTGGCTAAGCGTGGTTGGGATCTGCTGGTGGCCCATGCGGATTCAGCCAAGGATGAGCTGAACCACCTGGACCGGCTTGTGCGGTCGGGGCGCGTGGGTGGGTTGGTGATCTCTCGCCCCGCCAAGAATGACCCCCGGATCCGATTGATGCGATCACTGAAATGCCCTTTCGTGGTGCATGGTCGGACCGCCGATTGCCGCGATTACGCCTGGTATGATGTCGACGGTGCGGATGCGTTTCATACGGCCGTCGATCATCTTGTGACGCTGGGGCATGGGCGCATCGCGTTTGTTGGTGCGCCGCTTCAATACCAGTTCGCCCAGGACCGTCTGAATGGCTACCGCGCCGCGCTTGAGCAAAACGGGCTGCGTGCTGTGCCGGAATTTGTCCAGATTACCGAGTTCAGCGATGATGGCGGCGAATTGGCGACCAACGTTCTGCTGGATCTGGATCAGCCGCCCTCGGCCATTGTCTGTATCTCTGATATGGTCGCGCTGGGCGCGCTTGCGGCGATCCGGGCGCGGGGGTTGACACCGGGGCGTGATATTTCGGTCATTGGCTATGACGGGCTTAAGGTTGGTCAACACGCCAACCCACCGCTGACCACAATGGCGCAACCGCAGGTCCATGCCGGGCGGCGCTTGGGAGATATCTTGTTGGCCATCATCGATGGGGGCGACCCACGGGACTATCAGGATCTGCAAAAGGCGCATCTGCTGCGTCGCAAGACAGACGGTGCTTTTGAGCAAACAACATAACAGACGAAACCGAAATGGGAGGATGACAATGAAACACTTTAGGGATGTTGCTGCCGGGCTGCTACTGTCGACGGCGCTGGTATCGGTGGCCAAGGCCGATACGATTCGGTTTTGGACCATGGAGATCCAGCCCGAGCGCATGGCTGTGCAGGAAAAGATGGTCGCGGATTTTGAGGCCAAATCGGGCCATACTGTTGAGCTGATCCCCATTGAGGAAGCCGACATTCAGACCCGTGCCACTGCTGCCTTTGCCGCCGGCGACCTGCCCGATGTGCTGAACCACACTGTCCAGCACTTGCTGCCCTATGCCGAAGCCGGGCTGCTGGATACGGCAGCTGCAACCGAAGTGGTTGAAAACCTCGGCGTCGGTTCCTTCGCCTCCGGCCCTGTCGAGATGGCCATGTCGGATGGAGAGATCGTGTCGGTCCCCAGCGATGGCTGGACCCAGATGGTCGTCTACCGCGCGGATCTGTTTGAGGAAAAGGGTCTTGCCCCGCCGGATTCCTATGGGGCGATCACCGCCGCCATCGACGCGTTGCATAACCCGCCCGAGATCTATGGCTTTGTCGCCGCTACCAAGATCGACGAAGGCTATATGATGCAGTTGATCGAGCATCTGTCGCTTGCCACCGGTTATTCGCCGATCACCGACGATGGTGCGGTGAACGAGGATACGACCCAACTGGTCGAATTGCTGGAACTTTATAAAAAGCTGGTTGATGCCTCGCCCCAGGGGGATCTTTACTGGTCGCAATCGCGGGAGCTGTACCTGGACGGCAAGGCCGCCATGGTGATTTGGTCGCCCTCGATCCTGGATGAGTTGGGCGGGCTGCGCGACAGCGCGCCGGTCACCATCTCCGACGATCCTACGACCAAGGAACTGGCCGAAGCGACCGGCTTTGTCACCGTCCTGAAAGGGCCCGGCAATGCCGATGGTGCGGCTTGGGCTGACGTCCGCTATCTTGGCATCACGGCGGATGCCAACACCGCTGTCGCCCAGGAATTTGTGGAATTCGTGGTCTCTGAAGGTTACGGCGATTGGCTGAGCCAGGCGCCCGAAGGCAAGTTCCCGGTGCGGCGCGGCGCAGAAGAGGGCGACACCTCCTACGAAGAGATGTGGGCCACCTTGGAGGTGGGCGTCGACCGCAAAGCGCCGCTTGGCGACATCTATCCCAAACAGGTGATCGACGACATCGTGGCCGGCCTGGCCGTGGGTGACCGTTGGGGGGCGGCCTCGGGCCAGTTGGCGACCGCTTCCAAACTGGTCAATGCGCGCGTCATGTCCCGTGTGATCCGCGAGATGACAGATGGAGAGCTGGGCGTGCAGGAGGCCGCGGACAAGATCGTGGCCGAGCATAAGGCCCTGGGCCTCTGACCGACCAGACGGGCGGCAGTATCAAGCCCGCTGCCGCCCCACCAAAGGCCGCACCCACACCGCCCAAGGGCCTTGGCCCGTTGGCCAGGCGTGAGATGCGGTTCGCCTATCTGTTGCTGTTGCCGACCTTTCTGATCGTTCTGTCGGTGGTGTTGTTCCCGCTGCTCGCCAACTTCTGGATCAGTGTCAAACCGGTGCAGTTGGGCGACCTGCGCACGCCCTCCATCCTTGTCAATGAGCGCTTGATGGACAAGCTGGAGGCCGCGGGCGATGAAGGCACGATCCGCTACCGGGCGCGCAACAGCTCTCGTCGCAGTGCCATCACCGACATCACGTTGGTCGATACGGTGCCCGCCGGTCTGACGATCCTGACGGTGGATGAGCGATGCACGTTGCAGGCTACGCAAATCACCTGTGCCTTGGGCAATTTTGAGGCGGGTCAACGGGAGGATTTGCTGGTCACAGTGGCCGCCGAACAGGCATTCATCGACGCGCCCATCAATGTCAAAGACACGGATCCTGTCCTGACCTTTGACCCCGAAAATATCCTGACCAGCTGGCAATTCACGCTCGATAACTTCCGGCAACTCTTTGCATCGAACGATTTCTGGCCAGTGCTGCGTGTCTCGATCTACTACACGGTGTTCGGGACCGTGGGTGCGCTGGTCATGGGCCTTTTCGCGGCGCAACTGATGAACATGGCGTTTCGCGGCCGCACCGTTCTGCGCGGGCTGTTTCTGTCGCCTTACGTGGCACCTGTCATCGCCGTGGCGTTCGCCTGGGTTCTGCTGCTGGATGCCGGGCCGGGAGGCACATTGAACGCATTATTGCAGCAATTGGGTGTCATCGATGGCCCGATCAATTTCCTGGGCCAACGCTCTACCACCGTCCAGGTCCTGGGCTTCAGCTTTGAATTCCCGGTAGCGCTCACCTGGGTGATCTTGTTCGAGATCTGGCGCTATTTCCCGCTGGCCTTCCTGTTCATCCTCGCCCGGATGCAGTCGATGTCGAAAGATATCTACGAGGCGGCAGAGATCGATGGCGCCACGCCCCTGCAACAGTTCTGGTACATTTCATTGCCGCAACTGATTGGCATCATGATGGTTCTGTTCCTGCTGCGCTTCATCTGGACCTTCAACAAGTTCGACGACATCTTTTTGCTGACGGGTGGCGCGGCGGGCACCCGCACCCTGACCGTCAATGTCTATGAACAGGCCTTTGCCGTGTCGAACCTGGGGGCAGGGGCTGCGGTCGCGGTGGTGGTTTTTGCGGTGCTGTTGGTCTTTGCGGTGATCTTTTTCCGGTTCTCACCAAAGGATGACGGCTGATGCGCATCGGAAATATCTTCATCCTCTGCCTGATCGCCGGAGCGATCTGGGGTGCCATCTACACTCTGCTGATCACGCTGTTGGCGCTGCTGGTCACGGGGGTAGAGTTCCAGCCGCAGCTTTGGCAGGGCATGGTGGCTGGTACAGCGGCAGCGGGTGTCCTGGTCTTTCAACGGCCTGCGGGGCGGGATCGCAGGATGCTGGCTATGGCAGGCGGGGTCTTCATCGCGGGATTGTTGTTATTGACGGGGCTGCAACCCTTGGGCACCGGCCTGGGTCGCGCAATTTTGGGCCAGGTCGTCTTCATCGTGCTGCTGGCCTTTGTGCTGGTGCAGACGCTTCATCTGACCGCGCTGGATCTGGGGCCGGGGCATGAAAGCCGCTACAATGTCGAGGTCGTGATCTTGCGGTTTTTCAAGGGGTTCGGGTTGGTTTTCTTCACCATCGCGGTGGCGCTGCCATTCTTTGTCATGGTGATGATGAGTCTGAAAAATCAGCAACTTTTGCTGTCAGACCCGCTCGATTTCTCCCTTGATCTGTCTCAAGGGGCGGCAGCCCTGTTCCGCAGCTATATCGAGCTCTTTGGCCAATACAATTTTGGCACATTCCTGTTGAATTCGGCCATGGTATCGGTCGCGACTGTCGCCATCACCCTGTTCTTTGCGGTGCCCGGCGCCTATGTCGTGGCGCGGTTGAAATTCCCGGGCCAAGCGTTCCTGTCCCGCTCGATCCTGCTGATCTACATGGTGCCGATGATCGTGCTGGTGATCCCGCTTTATGCGATCTTCTCTCAGCTTGGTATGCGCAACACGCTTTGGGGCCTGATGCTGGTCTATCCGGCGACGACGATCCCCGTGGCGCTTTACATGCTGCAAGGGTATTTCCGAGGCATCCCGGCAGAGCTGGAAGATGCGGGCCTGATGGACGGTCTCACCCGGATCGGCGTCATCCGCAAGGTGACGCTGCCGCTGGCCCTGCCCGCGCTCGCTTCGGTTGCGCTTTATGTGTTCATGATCGCGTGGAATGAGTTCCTTTTCGCGTTCATGTTCCTCGACAATGTGCAGCTTTACACCCTGTCGCGCGGTATTGCCGATCTGAATACGGCAGAGGTGCCGCGCCAACATCTGATGGCGGGTGCCGTCATCGCCACCATCCCCGTCCTCGTCTTGTTCCTGTGGTTTGAACGGTTCCTCGTGACAGGTCTGACCGCTGGCAGTGTGAAAGGTTAAGCGATGACCCTTGATGACCAGGCCATCGCCATTCTGCGGGGCAATGACCGCGGTGGCTTCACCATCCCGACGCGGGGTCTTTATCCCTATCAATGGAATTGGGACTCGGCTTTTGTCGCCTTGGGTTTTGCGGCCTTCGACCGCCCGCGCGCCTGGGCAGAAGTCACCACCGTGCTAGAGGGTCAGTGGCCCGACGGAATGGTGCCCAGCATCCTCTTTCGTCGCGACGATCCCGACTATTTCCCCGGACCCCGGCGGTGGGGGGCAAATCTTGGGCCCATCCCCTCAACCGGAGTGTCGCAGCCGCCGGTCCTGAGCACCGCGGTGCGGCTATTGGCGGGCGAGGATGACGCAGACCGCCTCGACAACATCTTTGACAAACTGCTGGCCTGGCACAACTGGTACCACACCGCGCGCACCTTTGATGGTGTGATCGCCACAGTTCATCCGTGGGAGACCGGGCGCGACAATTGCCCCGACTGGAACATCGGATTGGATGCGATGGAGGTTGCGCCTGATCTGGCCCCATACGAGCGGATGGACAACAAGCATGTCGATGCCAGCTTCCGCCCGAGCCAGGCCCAGTACGACCGCTACCTGACGATCAT
The DNA here is from genome assembly GCF_016901225.1 of Actibacterium sp. 188UL27-1. Taxonomy (GTDB): domain Bacteria; phylum Pseudomonadota; class Alphaproteobacteria; order Rhodobacterales; family Rhodobacteraceae; genus 188UL27-1. The sequence continues at coordinate 30,443 of NZ_JAFEUL010000019.1, forward strand.
CCAGGCGGGTCAGCAGGTGGGTTGGGATCAGGCGCGACTGACAACCGAGGGGCCGTTCCTCATGGCCGATCCGAATATCAATTTCGTGCTCCTGCGTGCCGACCGGGATCTGTTCACCCTGGCGGAACGGTTGGGCCGCGACCAAACGGTACGAAACAAGATCCAAGGCTGGATTGCCAAGGGCGAGGCAGCCAGCGATAGGCTGTGGAATGACCAATTGGGAGGTTACGCCGCGCGGGATCTCCACTCCGGCCGTTTCTCGGACGGGTTCACGAATGCCAGCGCGCTGTGTTTCTATGCCGGCGTCGGCGCGCCTGAACAGCGCGCCCGCACGCTGCAAAATATCCGCCGCATCGGGGAGCGTGTGCAATATATGTTGCCGAGTTGGGACCCGGATGCGCAGGATTTTGAGCCGCAACGTTATTGGTGCGGGCCGATTTGGCCGCAGATGAATTTCATGATCGCCATGGGCTTGCGTGAACAGGGCGAGGCGCAATTGGCCGATCGCATGCAGTCCGATCTGACCCGCCTGATCGAGGCGTCGGGCTTTTGGGAATGCTTCAACCCGGTCACGGGTGCGGGCTGCGTGGGCTCGGATTTTTCATGGACTGCCGCGATGTGGCTGGCCTGGCTCTCCCCCTCGTGGCTGACCCGCGTTGCCTGACAGGAAGGACTGATCCGATGGGTGCGATCCAGCTTGTGGATGTTGAGAAATGGTTCGGTGATGTGCAGGTCATCAAGGGGATCAACCTTGGGATCCGCGATGGCGAGTTGATCATTTTCGTCGGCCCGTCGGGATGTGGAAAATCTACATTGCTGCGGATGATCGCGGGGCTAGAAGAAACCAGTCGTGGCCAGATCCTACTCGACAGCAATGATGTGACCGACAAGGTCCCCTCCGAACGGGAATTGTCGATGGTCTTTCAATCCTACGCGCTCTATCCGCATCTGTCGGTGGGCGAGAATATGGGTTTTGCCTTGAAAACGGCGGGTCGTTCGAAGGCCGAAATCACCGAGAAAGTGAGGGATGCGGCCCGCGTCCTGAAGCTGGAAGACTATCTCGACCGCCGCCCCAAGGAGTTGTCGGGCGGTCAGCGCCAGCGCGTTGCCATCGGGCGCGCCATCGTGCGTAAGCCAAAGGGTTTTCTGTTTGACGAGCCACTGTCAAATCTTGACGCCGCCTTGCGCGTCGATATGCGGTTCGAGATCGCACGCCTCCACAAGACCCTGGAAACCACTATGATCTATGTCACCCATGACCAGGTCGAGGCGATGACCCTGGCAGACCGGATCGTTGTCCTGAAAGACGGTGAGATCATGCAGGTCGGCACCCCGCGCCAATTATATGAAAGCCCCGATAACCTGTTCGTGGCCCAGTTCATTGGCAGCCCCAAAATGAATGTCGTGCCGTGCAGCACTTCGGGCGATACATTTGTTCTGCAGGATCACGGCACCGGTCCCCTGGGCCACCCCGCGCGCCAGACAGCTGTCCAACTGGGTGTCCGGCCCGAACATATCTCGATCGTCGCAAAGGGGCAGGGCCACTGCGCCGGCATTGTGGAGGTCAGCGAATATCTGGGCGCTGATTACTTCCACTATATCAATTGCGGCTCACTGGGCCTGCTCACCGTTCGCGCCTCCGGTGCATCGGACGAGATCGAGGGGCAAACCGTGGGGCTCCATTTCGACCAGAACCGCCTGCATTTCTTCGACCCCGACGGCACGGTCCTCTGACCTCTCCCATCATGTGTCCGAAAATATCCCCGCCGGAGGCACAAAATCTATAGATGCATCGGCAGCGCCCCAAGCCAAGTCAGATAATTTCGTCCTCATCAAACATCGGATCACCTTCTAACTGGGCGGTTAGATCCTCGATGCTTTCCTGCGCCACGGCATTGGACTGGACGGCGGCCAGGTGAAGTACTGCGTCGCCTTCATTGACCACGGGCATCACGGCGCGCCCCACGACGATCCCATCGCCGGGTGCTGCAATCTCGGCATCTGTCTGCCCGAAGGGATCAGATACGGCAGCCAACAGATCGCCCTTTGAGACCACCTCACCTTCGGCCTTGAACATCCGCAGCAGCCCGCCAACGGGCGCGCGGACCCAACTGCTGGAAGTGGACAGAACCGGCGTTGCCGTGGGTTTGGCAATGCCTTTGGCCGGTAACATCTCCATGCTGCGCAGGACCCGCAGGATACCCGCGACACCGGCACGCACTGCAAGCTCATCAAACCGCAAACCTTCGCCCGCTTCATAAAGCAGAACATCAATGCCCAGCTTCTTGGCCTCACCCCGCAACGATCCGTCGCGTACAGCAGATCGCATGATGACCGGCGCCCCGAAATCGCGTGCCAGCTTCATCGTCTGGGCATTCTTGGGCGAGACGCGGATTTGCGGAAGGTTGGTGCGGTGAACGGCGGCAGAATGCAGATCGATCCCCAGATCACAACGCGCCACGACATCATGCAGGAACAGATGCGCCAGCCGCGCCGCGAGCGAACCAGAGGCGCTGCCCGGAAAGGACCGGTTCAGATCGCGCCGGTCCGGCAGGTAGCGGGAGTGGTTCAAAAAGCCGAACGTGTTCACAATAGGCACAACCAGCAAAGTGCCGCGAAGGGATTTCAGGTTGGGCGCGCGTAGCAGGCGGCGCACAATCTCGACCCCGATCACTTCATCGCCGTGTACCCCCGCGCTGACAAAAACGGTCGGCCCGTCCGTGCGACCATGGATGGCCTGAAGGGAGAGGGTAACCGGGGTGTGATCCGACAAGACACTGACCGGCAGGTTGACCGTTTCGCGACGACCGGGGGCCACGGTCCGGTCGCCGATGGTGAGGCTGTTGCGTTTTGCCATGTTCCTCTAGCCCAGGTTACACGGTCAGCGGGGGGACAAACGGGTGATACCGACGGCGGCGGCGCGGGCAAGGTCGGGATCAAGGCTCATACGGATATATTCGCCGCGCCGCCACAGCACGCCAAGGTCGTCATAGTGACGGCTGAGCGGATGCCCGGATTGCCCGGTTGCCGTGACAAAGAGCGAGCTGTCCGGATCTGCGAAATCATAGACCCCGCGGTAACCGGCGCCGTGTACATTGGTGAACGGGTCCGGCATCTCCCCACTGGTTTTGCCGCGCATTAGCGTATGATCACCGCCTGATGTGGATTGTCGAATATTGACCAGCCATTTCAGGATGGGCGTTTCGCCCAGAACAGGGTGGTTATGCTCTGCGGCATGGGCATCGCCCCAGCGGAGCGATTCCAGTGCGGTGCCATAGGTCTGTCCGATCCAAAGCAGCGCCTCGTCCAGCGCGATGCGGCTGATATCGACGCAGCTTTCCGTGATGGTCGATTGGCGGATATCGCACCAGACGCCCGCCCCGTCGATGTCACGGAACACCCGTTCGATAAAGATCGGGTCGGCATGGGTGAAATGATCGGCAAAGGGTCCCAGATCGTCGCGGATCAGTTTGTCATGGAGTTGGCGCAACCAGGCCGCATAGATCAGGGGCTCCGGCAGGTGCTCATTCATCTCCCCGTTCCAGTTCGCCAGCAGATCCAGGGCGCGATTGCGCTGGGCTTCGGGCGTGCCGGGTTGTGCGGCCTCTCCGGTATACCACAGGTCGCGGGCCATCAACGGCAGGAGCCCCCGCGCCGTGGTGGAGACCGTGTCAAGCTGGGCATCAATGAAGCTTTCGCGGGTATGCACCTCCCGATCCTGCATCAACTTTCGCCACCGCTCGATCCGCTGCGTGTCGCCCCAGTGGTAGCTCAGGTGATCGGGGAAGGGTCGGTTGACCGTCTTGTTGTTGGTGTTGCCCAGCAACCCGCCCTCGGGATCCAAAAAGCGGGGATTGCGATCAAAGGCCAGCCGCCCGTCCCATCGGTTTTGCGCCTGCCAGCCCAAGGCGGGCAACCGGCCCTTCTGGACATTTCCGGCCGCGCGGGCAGGGACCGCGCCGATCACCTGCATCGCGATGCGTTCGGCATCGATCAGGGTCAGGTTCTGCGAGGGCGCGACATAAGGTTCCATCGCATCCGCAGCCTCGGTCACGCTTTTGGCGCGCATCAGGTCCAACCCGGCCTTGATGGAGGTATCGGCAGGGTCCAGTGCAGTCCATCCGATTGCCGCGACATGGCCGGGCGGGGTGACGGATGCCAACTCAAAATGCGTGCCGGGCAGGACCGGGCCGTTTTCAGTGTTGCGCAGGGTGATGGTGACGGGCGCTGCATCCTTGACGCGGATGATTGTGCGTTCGGTCTTGAATGGCGCCCAACCGGATGGTGTGCGATATTCCTGTCGGTTGGCGGGGTTCAATTCCTCCATGAAGATATCTTGATCGTCCAGGTAGGATGAGGTGATGGCCCAACCCAGTGCATCGGAGCGCCCGGCTAGGATGGCGGGCATGCCCGGGATCGTTGCGCCGATCACGCCACCCTCTGACAATTCCATCCGCGCCAGATACCAGATGGATGGTGCGGAAAAGCCCAGATGCGGGTCATTGGCCAGAAGGGTGCCGCCCGCCGCCGACCGTTTTGGTGCAGCAGCCCAGGCATTGGACGCCCCCGCCAGTTCCCGTGTCTGAAACGGGGACAGCCAGTTCTGATCCGGCGGTATCGCCGCCATGGTCACCTGATGCCCCCTGGGGAAGAGATCGGTGTAGTCGGGCAGGTCCACGACCCCGGTGCCGGGCGCATCTGGCATCAGATCCTGAACCCGCTCAGGCGGCAAGGCGAGGGAGACCTGGGCGCGCAACACCTCGTTTTGCAGATGGCCGGAGAGCTGGAATGCCATCAGTTTGGTGACGGCGATGCTATCGGCGGGGCGCCATGGTGCAATCTGGCGTGAGAACATGAAAAATTCAGGCGCACCGCGGCCCAGGGCTTGGGTATTCACCGTCTCGATCCAGGCGTTTACCCCCGCCGCATAAGCGTTCAACGCCACCATCGTTTCGGCGTCCTGGGCGCCGACAGAGCGTTCGGCGGCACGGTAAAGGCCGAACCGGCGCATCAGTTCATCGGTACGGACCGTGCGCTGCCCGAAAAGTTCTGACAGACGACCCTGAGCTGTGCGGCGCAGCAAGGTCATCTGCCACAGCCGATCCTGCGCATGGGCGAAGCCGAGACCAAAGAACACATCGCTGTCTGCCTCTGCAAAGATGTGCGGAACATTCGCGTTGTCGCGCACAATCTCGACCGGGCTGGTCAACGCGGACAATTCGTAGGTCGCGTCATAGTCCGGCAATGAGCGGGAGGCGAGATAGTAGACGAACACAACCGCCAGACCGACGAAAACGGCCATCACCATGAACAGCCGCATGAGCCAACGGAAGATAAGGGCCATGATCGTCCTGTCTGTTGACGCCTCGAACCTATCGGTTAGTTAGCTTTGAGCTGAAATTCAAGGAACACACCGGGGAGTGGGCATTATGGCGACAGTTGCATTTTTGGGGCTTGGTGTAATGGGGTATCCGATGGCTGGGCACCTGGCCAAGGCGGGCCACACTGTGACTGTATACAACCGGACGGCTGCCAAGGCACAGAAATGGGTGAATGACAACGGCGGCGCGTCAGGCCGCACCCCGGCTGAAGCCGCCAAAGGCTGTGACTTTGTCATGGCTTGCGTCGGCAATGATGATGACCTGCGCTCTGTCTGCATCGGTGAGACTGGCGCATTTGCTGGGATGGCTCCGGGTTCGGTATTTGTCGACCATACGACCGTTTCCGCAGCCGTCACCCGAGAGATGTATTCAGCGGCAGACAGTCACCAGATCAGTTTTGTGGATGCCCCGGTTTCCGGCGGTCAGGCCGGAGCCGAAAACGGTGTTTTGTCGGTCATGTGCGGGGCCGATCAAGGGGCTTATGATCGCGCGAAGCCCATCATGGATGCCTATGCACGGACCTGCAAACGCCTGGGTGCAAGCGGGTCGGGGCAATTGACAAAGATGGTCAATCAAATCTGCATCGCAGGACTGGTCCAGGGGCTGAGTGAAGGGTTGCATTTCGCCGAAAAGGCCGGGCTGGATGGCAAGGCCGTGGTCGAGGTGATCGCGGGGGGGGCTGCGGGCAGTTGGCAGATGCAAAACCGGTACGAGACCATGCTTGATGATCACTTTGATCACGGTTTTGCCGTGGACTGGATGCGCAAGGATCTGGGCATCTGCCTGTCGACGGCTGATGAGAATGGCGCCAGCCTGCCCGTCACGGCGCTGGTCGATCAGTTTTATAAAGATGTGCAAAAACTGGGCGGCGGGCGGTGGGATACATCATCGCTGGTGAAACGCTTGCGCGCCCTGGATGGTTAAGGACACCTGATGGTGCGCCCGGCGCTTTAGCGCTTAATCGTTCCGTCATCAGGCGGGGTTAGGCCCGGTGATGTGGGAATTGGTGCAGCGATACTGGACAGGGTGGGGGCTGACCGCTATCGAACGTGGCGTTGGCGCGTTATCGCTAACAGTCGGATTGCAAGGGGGTATTTTGATGGTGTCGCGTGTTATTCCGGTGGACCCATTTGATCTTGTGATCTTTGGGGGAACAGGCGATCTGGCCCGTCGCAAAATTCTGCCGGGCCTGTATCGCCGCATGGCCGCGGGGCAGATGCCTGACACGGCGCGGATCATTGGTGCGGCCCGCGGGGAGATTGATGATAGCGGATATCGGCAGATGGTGCGCGATGCGATCCAGACCTTTATCCCCAAGGACGCCATCGACGCAAAAACACTCGACAGTTTCCTGGAACGTTTGGGTTATGTCCAGATCGATGCCAAGGGGGATGGCGGCTGGTCCGACCTGAAAGCCAAGATGCGGTCCGGTATGGTCCATGCCTTTTACTTTTCCGTCGCGCCCAGCCTGTTTGGCACCTTGGCCGAGCGGCTTCATAAATTCGATATGGCGGGGCCGGATGCGCGGATCGTCGTCGAAAAACCGTTTGGTCACGATCTGGAGAGTGCGCGGGCCTTGAATGACAGCCTGGCCGCCCATTTTGACGAAACCCAGATCTACCGGATCGACCATTATCTGGGAAAAGAAACCGTTCAAAATCTGATGGCGGTCCGGTTTGGCAACGTCTTGTTCGAACCGCTCTGGAATGGGCAATATGTGGATCATATCCAGATCACTGTTGCGGAAACCGTGGGTGTCGGTGGCCGGGGCGCCTACTATGATCGATCTGGCGCCATGCGGGATATGGTTCAGAACCATCTGATGCAGCTTTTGTGCCTGATCGCGATGGAGCCACCGTCCCGGTTTGATCCCGATGCGGTGCGTGACGAGAAGCTGAAGGTGATCCGCGCCTTGACGCCGGTTGAGCCGCATCATCTGGTCCGAGGGCAATATGATGTCAGCGGGACGGAGCCGAGCTACCGTGATGATGCCGAAAACCCACGATCCCGGACCGAGAGTTTCATCGCGCTGAAAACCCATATCGCCAATTGGCGGTGGGCGGGGGTGCCGTTCTATTTGCGCACCGGCAAGAAGTTGCGGGCGCGCACGTCCGAGATTGCGGTGATCTTCAAACCGACGCCCCATTCGATCTTTGGCGAAGCATCGAGCGCGCATCGTAATATCCTGTCGATCCGTCTGCAGCCGAATGAGGGGATCGAGATGTTTGTGACTATCAAGGAACCGGGCCCCGGTGGGATGCGCCTGGTGGATGTGCCCTTGGACATGAGTTTTGCCGAGGCTTTGGGCCCGGATGGGGAGGATGTGCCGGATGCCTATGAGCGGCTGATCATGGATGTCATCCGGGGCAATCAAACCCTATTTATGCGCGGCGATGAGGTCGAGGCCGCCTGGGCCTGGACCGATCCGATCATTGCCGGTTGGGAGACGCGGGGAGATGTGCCCAAGACCTATGATGCCGGATCAAATGGTCCGGAAGATGCGCTGATGCTGCTTCATCGCGATAATCGCCGCTGGCGGGAGATCCGCGGATGAAACTGATCGAATACGCTGACCGCGACATGATGATGATCGATCTGGCCGATACGCTGGCCGGTGAGTTGAAATCTTGCCTGCTGACCCATGATCGTGCGAGTTTCAGCGTTCCGGGTGGAACGACCCCCGGTCCGGTCTTTGACACGCTGAGCGGTGTTGATCTGCAATGGTCGCGGATCTCTGTCTTTCTGAATGATGAACGCTGGGTGCCACAGGACCATGCCCGATCAAATGCGCGGCTGGTGCGGGAACGGCTGTTGGTGGATAAGGCGGTGGGGGCGGATTTTCTGCCATTCTACGACGGGTCTGACCAACCTGAGACCGCGCTTCCCATGCTCAAGGCACGGATTGACCCGCTTTTGCCGATCTCGGTCCTGTTGTTGGGCATGGGGGCAGATCTGCATACCGCATCGCTTTTTCCCGGCGCCGATCTTTTGGAAAAGGCGCTCTCCTCCGATGCGCCTCCCGTCATGGCCTTGCGAGCCGACGCTGCCGGTGAGCCGCGTTTGACCCTGACAGCGCCGGTGCTGAAAGGCGCGCTTTCCACGCATGTGGTGATCACGGGGCGGGAAAAGCGTGACGCCCTGGAGGCTGGTCGTCATGCCCCGGTGGTGCAGGCTCCGGTGCGTACAGTATTGGACACGGCAACAGTTCATTGGGCGGAATAGCGAATGTGGGATCAGATTAGGGAACATTACAAAAGCGTCCGCGGTCGATCCATGGCCGGGCTGTTTGATGTGTCCAAGCGGCCCGAGCGGTTTTCGGTGACGTTTGGCGACCTCCTTTTCGATTTCTCGAAGACGAATCTGGATACGGAAGGTTTGTGGCTGCTGTTTCAACTGGTGGAACAATACAAGCTGACAGAAAAACGCGCCCGCATGTTCCGAGGTGACCCCATAAACGAGACCGAGGGGCGCGCCGTTCTCCATACCGCACTGCGTAACCTGGATGGCGGTCCGGTGCATGTGGACGGTGAGGATGTGATGCCGAATGTGCGTGAGACCCTCGCACGGATGGGCGATTTTGCCGAGAGCGTTCGGGATGGCAGTTTCAAAGGGGCCGGCGGGCAGATCACGGATGTGGTCAATATCGGCATTGGTGGCTCTGATCTGGGGCCTGCCATGGCTACCCTGGCCCTGTCCCCGTACCATGATGGGCCGCGCTGTCATTTTGTATCAAACGTCGATCCGGCCCATATCTGTGACACGCTGCGCGGGCTGGATCCGACGACGACGCTGGTCATCGTGGCGTCAAAGACGTTCACCACGATTGAGACAATGACAAATGCCGCGACCGCCCGCGCATGGGTTGGGGAGGCGGTGAACGAGCCGTCAGCACAGTTCGTGGCGCTGTCCTCGGCGGCAGAAAAGACGGCGGATTTCGGCATTCCGCCCGAGCGGGTTTTCGGATTCGAGGATTGGGTGGGCGGGCGGTATTCGCTTTGGGGGCCGATTGGGTTATCCCTCATGATCGCGATTGGTCGCGAGGCGTTCCACGCGTTTCTGCGCGGCGCACAATCCATGGACAACCATTTTCGTGCAGCCGATGCGCGCGACAGCATGCCCGTCCTGCTCGCCCTGGTCGGCATCTGGCATCACCAGATTTGCGGTTACCCGACCCGTGCCGTGCTGCCCTATGACCAACGCCTGTCACGATTGCCTGCCTATCTTCAACAGTTGGAGATGGAGAGTAATGGCAAATCAGTTGTGATGGATGGAAGCCCGTTGGGTTGTGCCGCAGGTCCGATTGTTTGGGGTGAGCCGGGCACTAATGGCCAACACGCATTTTATCAGTTGATCCACCAGGGCAAGGCTGTTGTGCCCTGTGAATTCATGGTCGCGGCCCGGGGCCATGATCCCGATCTGGCCCATCAGCATAATCTGCTGATCGCCAATTGTCTTGCACAGTCCGAAGCATTGATGAAAGGGCGCTCCCGTAAAGAAGCGCTGGATCTGGTGCGCGGCAAGGGCGTGGCTGAAGACGATGAGGCGCGACAGGCCAGCCACCGCGTGTTCCCAGGCAATCGCCCGTCAACCACCCTGATTTACCCAAAGCTGACGCCCGATGTGCTGGGCCAGATCATCGCGCTTTACGAGCATCGCGTTTTTGTCGAAGGCGTGTTGTTGGGCATCAACAGTTTTGATCAATGGGGCGTCGAATTGGGCAAAGAACTGGCGACAGCCCTTGGCCCAATTGTCGACGGGAGCAAAGACGCGCCAAGCCAGGATACCTCGACCGGCGTGTTGGTGAATTACGTCCACCGCCACGGGGTGCGTTAACGCGGTCTTGTGTCAATCGGTGACGGTTATGGGGTGCGCCAACACGATTTCCTTATCCCGAAACTTATAGCGCACCTCAAACGATCCTGCCTGATCTGGCGCCTTAAGCGTCACCGGATTACCCCGTTTGGTATAGGCGTAATTGGTGTAGCTGCTTTCGCCCACAGGGCCGATCTGGATGTTGTCGCCGTTTTGATCTGGTCCGGTCCATGTCACCTCAAAGTTCTCTCCAGCCTTGACCTGTCGGGGAAAGTCCAATGCGAGGGGGGTTGCGGTCACCTCAATGGGTTGGATCAGGATCACCTCGCGGTCGCGGAACTTGTATCGCACCTCGTACGGGCCGGGTTGCGCCGGTGCAATGAGGCTTAGCGGGTTTTGTCCCTTGGTGTAGGCGTAGTAGCTGTACCCGTTTTCGCCGACCGGCCCGATCTGGATGTTGTCACCATTTTGATCCGGGCCCGTCCACGTCACGTCAAAACTGCCACCGGCGGGAACCTGAGCCGGGAACTCCAGGGACAGGTCAGACGGCGTGACCGTAATCGGGCGGGTGGCAATGACGGTGCTGTCGCGATGTTTGTAACGCAGTTCATAGATGCCTGGCACCGCGGGAAGAATAATCTCAACCGGGTTCCCACTGTCCACGTAAGCGTAATAGCTGTATGCGCCGTTGCCGGGTTGACCGACCTGAATGTTGTCTTGCCCCTCATCTGGTCCGGTCCAGCTGACCAAGAGTGTGGATCCGGCTGGCGCTTCGTCGGGCGCGTCAAGGGTGGCTTGAGCCAACAGGTCAGGTAGCGATATGACCACCTCCATCGCTTGATCACCAACGGTAAAGGCGCCCTCTGCGGTAGCCTCATCCTGAGGGCGTAAGACTTCGGCCATGAAACTGCCACTGGTCATGCTGATCCCGAATGAGGCCGCGGATCTATTCGTCACAACAGGTTGATCGCTGTTTCGCACGGTCCAGATGAGGTCATCGGTGATCGTCTCTCCGTCCGGGCCATTGGTGGCGCGGAATGTCACCTCCACCGGGATGGGGTCCGGCTCCGGTTCGACGATGACAAACATCGCCTCGGCCAGTTCGCTGGCATTGGCAGCGGTTCGGAACGTACCCCCGGTTTCATCCGCCAGGCATTGCAGTTCGGCCTGATCGGCTGGGTCGGTGACATCAAAACCGATGACATGGGCGGTGAAATCAACGCCCGATTGCTCCAGCTGTCGCCCGACGGCGCAGGGATCCATCTCGCATGTCTCACGCCCGTCAGAGACCAGGATGACCGTGGCTTTCTCCTCTATAAATCGCAAGGCCTCGGCGGCCTGGATCACCGCCGCTGACAACGGTGTCTTGCCTTTGGGCTGAATGCCATTGACCGCCGCTGAAATCGCGGCACGGGTGTCACCGCCAGGCAAAACCAGGGTCTGGATATCTTCACAATCCCCTTTGACCCGGTGGCCATAGACCGTCAGGCCAATGTCCTGATCCGCAGGCAGATCGGCGAGCAGGCTACCGATCACCTCTTGCGCAATAGTGATCTTGGCCGCGCCGTCGATCTGACCCCACATGGAGCCTGAACCATCCAGGACCAAAATCGTTTGGGGCCGCTCTTGCGCCATGGTGGAGAGGGGGAGCAGGCAAATGCCCAACGCCAATAAAGTTTTATGCATCATCATGAACTCATATTGCTTCAATCTTTGCATTGGCGCATACGCCCGGCGATTTGACCAGATCTGCGTCACAGTGCAGGAAGTGTCAGCATCGGATCGTAAGTTTACCTTTTGTTCTCATTTTCTGATTGGAGACTCACCGCCGCTCCCCTACTTTAGGATCATAAAAATGCGAGGGTGGTATGGCCGAACAAAAGTTTATCGAGGTCCGCGGCGCACGCGAGCACAATCTCAAAGGCGTCGATGTTGATATCCCCCGCGACGAACTGGTTGTGATTACGGGGCTTTCCGGCTCTGGCAAGTCGTCGCTGGCGTTTGACACGGTCTATGCCGAAGGGCAGCGGAGGTATGTTGAATCGCTCAGCGCTTATGCGCGGCAGTTTCTCGATATGATGGAAAAACCGGATGTGGATCACATTACGGGCCTCAGCCCCGCCATTTCGATTGAACAAAAGACGACATCGAAGAACCCACGCTCGACCGTCGGGACCGTGACCGAGATCTACGACTACATGCGCCTTTTGTTTGCGCGTGTCGGCACGCCCTATTCGCCCGCCACCGGCCAGCCGATCGAGGCGCAGCAGGTTCAGGACATGGTTGACCGCGTTATGGCAATGGCCGAAGGGACGCGTGCCTATTTGCTGGCGCCCATCGTGCGGGACCGCAAGGGCGAATACCGCAAAGAGTTTTTGGAGTTGCGCAAGCAGGGGTTCCAGCGCGTCAAGGTGGATGGCGATTTCCACGATCTGGACAATCCGCCAACACTGGACAAGAAGTTCCGACACGATATCGACGTTGTGGTTGACCGGATCGTGGTCAAGGAGGGGATCGAGACGCGACTGGCCGACAGTTTGCGCACCGCCTTGGATCTGGCCGATGGCATCGCAATTTTCGAGAATGCAACCAGTGAGGACGGTGCCGAACCGGAACGTACCACGTTTTCAGAAAAATTCGCCTGTCCCGTCAGCGGGTTCACGATCCCGGAGATTGAGCCGCGTCTGTTTTCGTTCAACGCGCCGTTCGGGGCCTGCCCGGATTGTGATGGCCTAGGGGTCGAGTTGTTCTTTGACGAACGGCTTGTTGTGCCTGACGCCACGCTGAAGATCAGCGATGGTGCGCTGGCGCCCTGGCGAAAGGGCAAGAGCCCCTATTTCCTGCAAACCATTGAAGCCATTGCCAAACATTACCAGTTTGACAAAAATGACCGGTGGAAAGACGTACCGCCCCATGTCAAGCAGGTGTTTCTATACGGGTCGGGCGAGGAAGAGATTTCGTTCCGCTATGACGAGGGCGGACGTGTCTATCAGGTGAGCCGCCCATTTGAAGGCGTGATCCCGAATATGGAGCGCCGCTATCGCGAGACAGACAGCAACTGGATCCGCGAAGAGTTTGAGCGGTACCAGAACAATCGCTCTTGTGGGACCTGCGGCGGGTATCGCCTGCGACCCGAAGCCTTGGCCGTCAAGATCGCCGGTCTTCATGTCGGTGAGGTCGTGCAAATGTCGATCCGCGAGGCATTTGAGTGGTGCGAGAAAGTGCCCGGAGCCTTGAGCGCCCAGAAGAACGAGATTGCCCGCGCGATCCTGAAAGAGATCCGCGAGCGACTGGGATTTCTGAACAATGTCGGCCTGGAATATCTGACGCTTAGCCGCAATGCCGGGACATTGTCTGGGGGCGAGAGCCAGCGGATCCGCCTGGCCAGCCAGATCGGATCGGGCCTGACCGGGGTGCTGTATGTGTTGGATGAACCCTCAATCGGGCTGCACCAGCGCGACAATGATCGGCTGCTGACGACGCTGAAGAACCTGCGCGACCAGGGCAATACCGTGATCGTGGTAGAACATGATGAAGAGGCCGTGCGGGAGGCCGATTACGTATTCGACATTGGCCCCGGTGCGGGTGTCCATGGTGGGCAAGTTGTGGCGCACGGCACGCCCGATCAGATCATGGCAAACCCGGATTCTGTGACCGGTGACTATCTGGCGGGGCGGCGTGAGATTGCGGTGCCTGCCACTCGCCGGAAAGGGAACAAAAAGAAGGTCACGGTCAAGAAAGCCAGCGGAAACAACCTTCAAGACATCACTGTCGATTTCCCATTGGGGAAATTCGTGTGCGTGACGGGCGTATCGGGTGGCGGCAAATCCACCCTGACGATTGAGACATTGTTCAAAACGGCCTCGATGCAACTGAACGGCGCGCGTCAAACCCCGGCCCCGTGCGAGACGATCCGGGGGCTGGAGCATCTGGACAAGGTGATCGATATCGACCAACGGCCCATCGGGCGCACGCCACGCTCGAACCCGGCGACATATACCGGGGCATTCACGCCGATCCGGGATTGGTTCGCCGGCCTGCCCGAGGCCAAGGCGCGTGGCTACAAGCCCGGGCGGTTTAGTTTCAACGTGAAGGGTGGTCGGTGTGAGGCGTGCCAGGGTGACGGTGTCATCAAGATCGAGATGCACTTTCTGCCTGATGTTTACGTGACCTGCGAGACCTGCCATGGGGCACGGTATAATCGCGAAACGCTGGAAGTTTTGTTCAAAGGCAAAAGCATAGCAGATGTTCTTGATATGACCGTTGAGGATGCGCAGGAGTTCTTCAAGGCCGTGCCCAGCATCCGGGAGAAGATGGATGCGCTGATGCGGGTGGGCCTTGGCTATATCAAGGTAGGCCAGCAGGCGACGACCCTGTCTGGTGGCGAGGCGCAGCGGGTGAAATTGTCAAAGGAGCTGGCCAAGCGGTCCACTGGGCGGACGCTTTACATCCTGGATGAACCGACAACGGGTCTGCATTTCGAAGATGTGCGGAAACTGTTGGAGGTTCTGCATGAGCTCGTCGATGGTGGCAACACCGTTGTGGTGATCGAACATAATCTGGATGTAGTGAAGACAGCTGACTGGATCATAGACATTGGCCCTGAAGGTGGAGATGGCGGCGGCACGGTCGTGGCGACCGGAACGCCGGAGAAGGTGTCCGAGGTCGCTGAATCTCATACCGGGCATTACCTGAAACCGATGTTGCAGCCCAGAAAAGTCGCCGCGGAATAGTCCGATGCGGCCTAGGATCGGAGTGGCACTCGGCAGCGGTGGGGCACGGGGTTTTTGCCATATCGGCGTTTTGCAGGCTTTGGTGGAACGACGGACGTCGCCTGATGTGATAGCCGGAGCCTCGATCGGGGCTTTGGTCGGGGCAGTTTATGCGGCGGGCAAGCTGGAGGAATTGGAAGCCTGGGCGCGCAGCCTGACCCGGGTCAGCTTTGCCCGGCTGTTGGATCTGAACCTTGGATCCGGTGGTTTGGTTCATGGGCGTGCGTTGGAGCGGCTTTTCGGCGATATTGGTCTGCCCGACCGGATCGAGGATTTACCTTTGCCCTTTGTCGCAGTGGCCACTGACATGGTGACCGGAGCAGAGCACTGGTTCAAAGAGGGGTCCCTGTTCGATGCGGTGCGCGCATCGATTGCGCTGCCGGGTGTGATCAGCCCCCATTTTGTCGGCGGGCGCTGGTTGCTGGATGGCGGTTTGGTCAATCCGATCCCGGTGAGCGCGGCACGGATGCAGGATGCGCAGATCATTATCGCGGTTAATCCGAATGCCCGGCTGGACGGTGTGATCTGGCGGTCCAGCACCGAAGCCGCGCAGAAAGGGGACTTGGTGGAGGGTGACAATTCGCAACAAGGTTTCTTTGCGGCCTTGCCAGAGCAGATGCAGACAGCCTTGCTGAGCTTGTCCTCTCCGATCAAGGGGCCCGTCCCGCCGAGTTACATGCAGGTGCTGACCGCCTCGATCGAGATCATGATTGACCATATCCAGCGGTCGCGTCTGGCCGGTGACCCACCCCATGTGCAGCTAAACGGGACGTTGGGAGCGATGTCGATTTTTGATTTTCACATGGCTGCCGGGGCTATTGCCGAGGGGCATGAGATGGTTCGACGCAACGAGGACTTCATTGAAGCGCTGACAGATCCCGGCGTGTGATGGGGGTGCAGGCCGCCCTTGGGGGCATCGAGCCCCCGCGCGGGCGGGCGCGGGTTTCATCGCGCGGAACGGATGGTGAGGGTGACTGCTGGGGCATGCGTTTTTGGCGCCTTTGGCTTATGATGGAGGGCGGAAGAACCGCTCGCGAATGCGTGACCAGTTGCCGGGGCACCAGTTTCCCAAAATACGCACCGATCCCAACCGCAGTTAGAAATTAAACACCAAGTCGGCCAAGGCGACGGTGATCGCGACCACCAGAATGACACGTATCATGATCCGGATCGTCTGGAGATGTACCGGATAGGGTTGCAGGATCACCTTGTACGAGAGACGCGGGATTAGATCCGTTCCAGGATTGAAGTTTATTTGAACAGTCTGCGTGGCGCTGCACAACTCCAGCATGCGCGACGGCAGACCTGTTCCGGCTTGATACAGCGTCGCCGCGGTGATCCGGTTGTGGGGCAGGGTCTACTGCCCGATTGTGACGCGGTCATCCCAGATCTCGAACTGGGTCCGTTTGCTGAACGCCCAGGCGAGGGACGCTTTAGGTGGCCCACTCAGCTTATCCGTGGCCTTGACGAAAGCAGAGAAGAGCGGTTGTTTCATCATCTGTGTCCGCGTTTTTCAAACCGGGGAAGCATGGCGGAGAAGTCACGGCCTTGGCCATTTTCGTCTTCGACGAATTGTCGGTAGAGGGCGGTTGCGTGCTGGCCCAGGGGCGTGTCGGCATCCACGACTTCGGCCGCGTGCTGGCTGAGGCGGAGGTCCTTGAGCATAAGATCGGCTGCGAAACCGGGCTGGTAATCGTTGTCGGCGGGGCTGTGCGGGCCGATGCCTGGCGCGGGGCAGTAGGCGTTCATCGACCAGCTGTAGCCGGAGGAGGTGCTGACTACGTCGAACATTTTTTGCCGGTCGAGACCCAGTTTGTCGGCCAGGGCAAAGGCCTCGCATGTCGCGATCATCGTGACGCCAAGGATCATGTTGTTGCAGATCTTGGCAGCCTGACCCGCACCAGCCTCGCCGCAATGGACGGCCTTTTGACCCATGATCGCAAAAAGAGGCTCGACCTTCGCAAAGGCCGCCTCCTGTCCGCCAGCCATGAAGGTCAGGGTGCCTGCAGCGGCCCCGCCGACGCCACCCGAGACCGGAGCATCGACGGCCAGAAGGGTGTATTTCATCGCCTGTTCGGCCACGGCGCGGGCGCTTTCGACATCGACGGTGGAGCAATCCAGATGGACGGCTCCGGTGGCCATGGCGGGGTGGATCTGGTCGGCGACGGCACGCAGGATCTCTCCGTTCGGGAGCATGGTGATAACGACATCTGCGCCATCCGCGACTTCGGCAGCATCGGCGGCTGTTGCGATACCATCGGCGCCGGGGACCGCCATGTCATAGCCGGTGACCTGGTGACCCGCCGCAGCAAGGTTGGCGGCCATGGGTGCGCCCATATTGCCCAATCCGATGAAGCCAATTTGCATGTCAGTCCTCCCAGGTGAGTGCGCTTTCCCCCAACGGGAGCAGCATTTTTGTAATATCCGCCTGCGGTACGGCTGTCGGGCCGTCATGGTGCCAGTGGGGGTTTTTGTCTTTGTCGATGATTGCGGCGCGGATGCCTTCGATGAACTCCCCATGTTCGGCGGAGCGAAAGGTGAAGCGGTATTCCTGTTCCAGCGCATAGCGGATGTCATCAGGGCCGCGCACCCTGCGGATGACCTCGATCGCGCAGGCCATGGCGAGCGGAGAGGGTTTGCCAAGCTTCGCCAGCGTTTCATCGGCAAAATCGGTTCCAGCAGCAGAAAGGCGGTTGGCGATTGAGGCAAGATTATCGCAACCGAACATATCGTCGATCTCGGCGCGGTGATCGTCCAGTAACGGCGGCCCGGGATCGGATGTGGCGGTATCGATCAGAGTCAGGTCGGCAGTTTCGAGGAGCTGTTTTTTGAGGCTGTCCCACTGATCCTGTGGCACGAAATAGTCGGCAAAACCCGCAAGGATGGCATCGCTGGGCCCCATGCGATGGGCCGTGGTGCCCAGGTATTCGCCCAGGTAACCCGGTGCGCGGGCCAGGATCAGGGAGCCGCCGACATCCGGGACAAGGCCGATGCCACATTCGGGCATGGCGATGCGGGAGGTTTCGCAAACAATCCGGTGGGAGCCATGGCACCCGACGCCGACACCGCCACCCATAGTGTAGCCTTGCAGGAAGCTGACCACGGGTTTGGGAAAGGAAAACAGCCGCGCATTCATCCGGTATTCATCGCGCCAGAAGCGGCGGCCATAGGTGTAATCGCCTGCCTTTCCGGTCGCGTACATTTCCGCAATGTCGCCACCAGAGCAAAAGGCGCGGTCGCCCATGGCGTCGAACACCAATAGGGCGATGCCGTCATCGTCGGCCCAGCGTTTCAGGGCCCCGTCGATGTCGAGACACATCTGATGTGTCAGAGCGTTCAGCGCATCCGGGCGGTTCAGGGTGATATGGCCGACCGCACCGGTCTGGCGGATATGGATGTCGTTCATGAAGTCAGCATGTGCCGGGCTGTGATGACGCGCATGATCTCGTTCGTGCCTTCCAGGATCTGGTGAACCCGCAGATCGCGCACGATCTTCTCGATCCCGTAATCGGCCAGATAGCCGTAGCCACCGTGGAGTTGCAGGCATTGGTCTGCGACGCTGGAGCCAGCCTCGGTCACGAATTTCTTGGCCATGGCGCAATGCTGGCCGGCATCAGGTGTTTTACGGTCAAGCTTCCAGGCGGCTTGGCGCAGGAAGGTGCGGGCGGCCTGAAGTTCGATCTCCATATCAGCGAGGCGGAATTGCAGCGCCTGGAAATCGTGCAGCTTGCGGCCAAAGGCTTGCCGTTCGTTCATATAGGCCATGGTTTGATCAAGCGCGGCTTGGGCAGCGCCCAGGGAGCAGGCGGCGATGTTCAGACGCCCACCATCCAAGCCCGCCATGGCGTATTTGAACCCCATGCTTTCTTCTCCCAACAGGTTCTCAGCGGGTGCTTTGCAGGCATCCAACTGGACCTGCCGGGTGGGTTGGCTGCGCCAGCCCATCTTGTCTTCAAGGCCGCCAAAGCTCAGCCCCTCCGCCCCGTCGCGCACGATGATCGCTGACACACCGCGTGGGCTGTCATCGCCCGTGCGGCACATCACGATGTAGGCATCCGAATAGCCACCGCCCGAGATGAACGCCTTTGTGCCCGTCAGTTCATAGCCCGCATTGGTGCGCACAGCCTTGGTTTTCAACGCCGCCGCGTCTGAGCCGGAACCGGGTTCGGTCAGGCAGTAGCTGTAGATATCGGCCATGGTCAGGGCGTCTGGCAAGAGCCGGTCGCGCATCGCCTCATCACCGAAGCTGTCGATCATCCAGGCGCACATATTGTGGATCGAAAGGAATGCAGCAACAGAGGCGCAAGAGCGGCTGAGCGCCTCAAAGACCAGCGTGGCATCCAAACGGGTCAAACCGGATCCGCCGCTTTCTTCGCGCACGTAAAGCCCGGCAAAGCCAAGTTCAGCCAATTTCGGCCACAGATCCTTGGGGATTGTCCCGTCGGTTTCCCATTTGCGGGCATGTGGCGCGATTTCACCCTCACCAAAGGCGCTGGCCATGTCAAAGATGGCGGTCTGTTCCTCGGTCAGCTCAAAATTCATGGGCCGTATCCTGTCTATTGCGGTTGGAGCACAAAAGAATTGAACACTTGTATGATTCCGTGCGGCGCGTTTGTCTAGCCGTGCTTACCGTAGCCATCACATCCCAAGCATTCGGAACTTTGGAGAGATCGGCTGCGTTGTGCCTCCAACCAAAAGGAGAAACCCATGTCTGCCCCCGATACCAATCTCGAAAAGCAAGCTGAACGTCATGGTCCGTCCCTGTTCGGGATGGCGGCTGTCGTTGTGTTTGCCCTGCTTCTGCTGGCTGGTTTGACGTCCTGGCTGGCCTATAATGGAAATGTCCCAGAGCAGAACGGCGCGATGATTGACGGGCGGACGGGAGTAACCGTTTCGGTAGATTGACCGCTTTGATCAATTCTGTGGGGTGTGCCGTGTCCTGCGGTCGCGGGCTAAGGTGTAAAGCCCCGATCCCAATATCAGCGCGGCACCGGCATAGGTCAGCAGATCGGGGCGTTCGTTAAACGCGATGATCCCGATCAACAAGCCAAACAGCAGCCGGGCATATCGGAACGGCGCCACCGCCGCGATATCCCCGATCCGCATCGCGGCGGTGATGGCGTAATACGCGCAGGCCGTAAGAATGACTGCGAGGATCATTAACGTCACACCTGTGGTTTGCCACGCTGTGCCGCCGGGATCGACGGCGATGCCGATCATGCCCAGCGGTGCGATGACGGCAAAGCCATAAAATGCCAACAAGAGGGAATGGACCGAACCGGGAACAGCGCGCGTCGCCAGATCCCGAGCAGCCAAGGCTATCGCAGCAGCCAAGGCAAAAAGAGCGTTGGGATCGAATCCTTCCAGGCCCGGTCGCAAGATCAGCAGAACACCAACGAAGCCAAAGCTGATCGCGCTCCAACGTCGCCACCCAACCTGCATGCCGAATACCAGAACGGCGCCGGCTGTGACTAACAGGGGCGTGGCTTGCAAGATCACCGTCAGCGTCGTGAGAGGTACACGCGACAGGGCGGTGATCATGCTCAAGGCCGCCAGCATCTCAAAGCCGTTGCGGACCAGAATGGCGCGGTTCCAGAATACCGCGTTGATCAACGGAACACCGCGCAGGATTGCCAAACATGCAAATATTGCGGAACCACCGCCGCCCAGCAGCAACAGGATCTGCCAGTTGGTCAACGTGGCGCTGGCTTCCTTGATCAGCGCGTCGCCTGCCGCGAACCCGGCCATGGCCAGGGTCATTAGGGCCGCGGCCCGCACGGTATCCATGGATGTCAGCCTTTTTTGAGCGGAACCCCGTAAAGTTCCAGCCGGTGCCCCTTTAACCGGTAGCCGAGCTTTGCTGCGATCTTTTCTTGCAGTGCCTCAATCTCGGGGTCGCAAAACTCGATGACCTTGCCGCTGTTCATATCGATCAGATGGTCATGGTGATCGCGTTCGGCATCCTCATACCTGGCACGGCCATCGCCAAATTCCAGCCGGTCGAGTATGCCCGTTTCCTCGAAAAGTTTGACGGTCCGGTAAACCGTCGCGATGGAGATCTTGCTGTCACGGGCAGAGGCGCGGTGGAACAGTTCTTCGGCATCTGGATGGTCGCTGGATGCTTCCAAAACCTCTGCAATGACACGGCGTTGGCCGGTCATGCGCAATCCCTTTTCCTCAAGCCGGGCAATGATGCTATCGGCCATGGCTCCTCCACACCTGAGCCCTGTTGGTATCTTAGAACGTCGGTCAGGAAAAGGGATCAGACATCGCCGGTTGCCAGCAATATCTGTTTTAAGATCGCGGTCTCATCGATCAACGTCCATTCCTTGGTGATGCCGCGCGGCCCAAATTCGACATGTGTGATGCCCATGACATGGATCTGCGCGTGACTGGGCTTTCCAAACATGCCCCATCCATCGTGACGCCCGTTAAGCGACCACCGGATTGCGGCACGGGGGGGCAGCAGTGGATCGTTTCGGCCAATGCGATGGGCAATCTGAAATCGGGCGGACGGGAAGGCTGAGCGCAGAGACAGCCAAAACCGATCAGCAACACCGTGGCCATAATCGGTGACGTGGCCGGGATAATGCAGCGCGCAGGCCCGGTCATAGCGTTCGGTGATAATCGCGAAATCCGCCTGCATGATCTGGGTGAGGATGTCGGCGAGCGCTTGACCCATCTCATGGTCATTCCCGCGACCGCGATAGGGGCCCTCCAGATCCGTTTCGGGCGTCAATGGTAGCGTGCAATGGTTGGGCCCGCCCTCGCGTCGGATCAGATCGCGGGTCCACTCCGTTAGGTCAAACCCCATCTGCCGAACAATCGCGCCCTGATCACGGACGAGCCATTCATCGCGCACCTGATTCTCGGCACAGTAACAATCGGCCAGAATACGATAGGTTAGGCGCTGGCCGGTCGGGGGGCCGTAGCGCCCCGCACCACTATGGGTTGCGGTACACAACAACCGATGGGAGCTCATCAATCCGTCGTCATCGCACCAGATCACATCTTCCCCCGGCAGTTGCCGGTCCGGAAATTCCGCCAATGTTTCCCGTGTGGCCGCGATAATACCATCATTGCCCACCACGACGGAGGCCGGGGAGCGCACCACAAGATCTGGTCCGTAATACTGTTTGAGCGTGGCGATACCGCGATCTTCCCAGATCTCCCGGGTCATGCCGAGGATGAAATCTGGAAACGTCTTCCACTTTGGGTCGAAACCTGGGGCAATCGTCATGGGGTATCCATTGCACGCTGGTTGTCTAGGCGCACATGATTTTTGTCTAGCGAAATTGGATCGGCAAATGCCAGCCATTTCAATTGTCTGGGGCTTGTTTTCTGACCCGTGGATCGGCGAGCTCTTGCGCATTGTGCTCGGTGATGCAGAGGATCTGGCCGAACAATAACCTTGAGCCCGTCGAACCATAATATGGACCGGGCATAAACCACAAACCCCAAGTGGCGGGCCAGATCGGCCCGCCACTACATCACTGCGATATCAAAGCGTCGCAGAGGATCGGTATCGCCCTAAAGCTTTAGAAAGGCCGAGATTTGCGCGATGATTTCATCATGCACTGCATTGCGGTCTGTGTTTTGCGGATCGGTGCAGATCGGGTCATCTTCCTGCTCCTCCAGAAATGCCGCACCGTTGGGTTTGCAAACCGCCAGAAAGGTGAAGTGATTGGCGGGGCTGATCGCGTGATACGTCACATCAGGCATCTTGTTCATCAGATCACTGCCGTTTGGCGTGACATCCGCCGCCTGCCAGGGTTCCGGCGCTCCCAAGTTGAGGAACAGGGTCGGTTGGTCCATAGCCCCAGCACTCGCGGCGGTCACAGCATGGGTCCAGCCCGGATCGATGGCAATCGTCGCGGTAATGCGGGGGTCGCGTATGGACTGTTCCCATGTATCGGGCAGCTTACCCAGATCGACACCACCTTTCGCCAGGAACAGACAACCTGCATCGGTTTCCGGCTGGGTCTCGCAATAAGTTTTGTAGCTATCGCGCTCAAACGCCGCTCCGCCCAGTTTCAGCACTGTCGACCCCCCCAATGAAAAGCCGACTGACGCGATCCGACCCGGGTCGATGAAGGGCCCGAAATGTGGATCGTTCAAAAGCGTATCTAGGGCCGCCGACAGATCCGCCGCCCGTTGCGTCAACTGAACCGACCGGCGGGGAGAGCTGTCACCCGACGTGCTGCCCGGGTGATTTACGGCCAGCACAATGGCGCCTTCCAGGGCCAGCCTTGATGACAGCCAACTAATGGCATCCATGTTACCGCCGGATCCGTGGGAGAGCACGATGACCGGATAAGGGCCGGGGGCAATCGCGGCCCCGATATAGGCGGGTGAGCCCTCAAAGATTGCGCTATCGCCGATCACGTTGCGATAGGTGGCCCGGCCCGCTGGATACCAGACAGATGCCGCCAGGGGCATTGACCGATGCGCGGCACTTATATCGAACCGGTCGTAGCCGGGAATATCCTGGGCCTCGGCGGGGCTGACGATCTGGGCCAGCCCGATCAGGGCGGCAAGGGTCAGAGGGCGGCATGTCATGATCTTGATCTCCGTTTTCAGTGAAGTGATGACGGCGGTTTTGGCGAAACACGCAGATCTGCGCGTCCTGAAACCGGATTGAGGTCGAGCAAGACCGGTCTTGGGCCTACGTCGGACCCATCAAAGAGGACCAACCATGCTTGTTTTACCCATTCCGATGATCGCCGCGCTCACCCTGGGCTTTTTGTTGGTCCAAACGCAGATGCGCCGCGACCGGCCGCTCATGTTCTCGATCCTGCTGGGTGGGTGTGCCCTGCAGGCGGTGATCGTCTCGCTGACCCAGTATTACGGTGTGACGGCCTTCCGCTTGGTGCAGCCCGTGACTGCGGTGGCCTTGCCTCCGCTGGCATGGGTTACATTCCAGACCACAGCCGTGCGCCAGATCGATCTGGCGCGAGACCTGCCCCATGCGGCAATCCCCGCCTTTGTGGCGTTTTGCGTGGCCTTTGCACCGATTGCCCTGGATCCGGTCGTGCCTGCCATCTTTGCCGTTTACGGGGCAGCACTCCTGTGGGCTTTGAAACCAGGGTCGGATGAATTGCCGCGGATACGATTGGAAACCGGCAATGTTCCCCGGCTGATCTGGAGCGGCATTGCCTGGGCCCTGCTTCTGTCCGCCATCAGCGATGTGCTGATCGCGATCGTGCAATTCTACGATCAACCTCAATGGCAACCCTTGATTATCAGCGTCGGCTCTTCGGTATCGTTGCTTTTGGTGGGGGTTCTGAGCTTGTCGAGTTCATTGGATACGGGCGAACCGGATGACGTGCCCAAACCGGTCACGCGAGAGGTCGATGCCGAACGCAACTCGGCCCTGATTGCGCAGTTGGATGACCTCATTCAGGGCGAACAACTGTTTCTGGACCCCGATCTGACGCTTTCGCGGCTGTCCAAGAGGATGCTCGTGCCAGCAAAGCAGCTTTCATCTGCGATCAATCAGGCGACTGGCGATAATGTGTCCCGTTACGTCAACGGATTTCGAATACGCCATGCCAGGGACCTCCTGCTTAACGGCCAAAGCGTGACAGCAGCCATGCTGGACAGTGGCTTCAATACCAAATCCAACTTCAACCGAGAATTCCTGCGGGTGATGGGAGTTCCCCCAAGCGCATGGTTGACCAAGCAGCTTGCACATCCGCCAAACCCGAGCGGGTGAGGCGGCGGATCAGTGAAACAGTCTTGTCATCAGTCCGCGCATTCCCCTTGGTTGGCTTTGACGCTCCAAAAACACCAATTCCCGCAATTCAGCGACGACTTCGCGGGCAAAGGCGTTGGGGTATGTGAATTTGATCGATCCCTTGGACCGGACCCTAATGGCGATTGTTTTCATGAAAAAGAAACAGGGGCCATTACCCGGCTGGTAGAGGATCCGTGAATCCGGATCGTCGTTGGTAATTTTGATCAGTGTTATATCGTCAAAATCAAAGAGATCCGTCCGCTTCACTTCGCCTCGGCGCCAGCGCTCAACCCCCAGTCGCCGTTGGTCAGGAAAGACGACTAATGCCCGCCGGGACCGGAAAAACGCCGACCGTAAGTATTCCTGGGCAAAGAAGAACGGGATCAAGCCAACCAAAAACAACAGCTCTGCCCCACCGTCAAAGGCGTGACGGAGTTGCCTCCAACTGTCGATATCCAGTGCGTGCCACACCGCTTTGCCGAACAGGACAGTCACCCCCAGGAAAAAGAGACCGACCAGAGCATGCAGCACGGATGCATGGCGCGGGACGCAGTGCTGGGCATATCGAAAGCCGCCATCGATCGGGTGCTTGTGGTACGCTGCCATGGCGTAGAGGTCGCGGGACAGTTTGTCATTTTCGTGGCGCGGCGGCGTGTCGCCAGAAATTTTTAACCCCGCTTTGGGATCAACGCTGACCCCGCGCCATGAAGGCCAGCCGTTCGAACAGACGTACATCCTGTTCGTTCTTCAAGAGCGCACCGTGCAGCTTGGGCAGGGCTGAGGCACCATCGCGTTTCAGGTCATCAGCCGTCAGATCTTCAGCCAGGAGGAGTTTCAACCAATCCAGCACTTCAGATGTGCTGGGCTTCTTCTTCAGACCTTGCTGGTCACGAATTTCGTAAAACTGGGTTAATGCCGTCGTCAACAACGCGTCCTTGATCCCGGGATGATGCACGGCCACGATTTTGCGCATCGTGTCCATGTCAGGGAATTGGATGTAGTGGAAAAAGCAGCGGCGCAGGAAGGCGTCCGGCAGTTCCTTTTCATTGTTCGATGTGATGATCACGACGGGGCGGTTGTAGGCACGGATCGTCTCGCCCGTCTCGTAGACATGGAACTCCATCCGGTCGAGCTCTTGCAGCAGGTCATTGGGAAATTCGATATCGGCCTTATCGATCTCGTCGATCAACAACACGACCTTGCCGGGCGCAGTGAAAGCCTGCCAAAGTTTCCCTTTTTTTATGTAGTTAGCCACATCATGAACGCGGTCATCACCCAGTTGGCTGTCGCGTAGGCGGCTCACCGCATCGTATTCATAAAGGCCCTGTGCGGCGCGTGTCGTTGACTTGATATGCCACTCGATCATTGGCAGATCCAGGGCGCGGGCGACCTGTTTGGCCAGTTCGGTCTTGCCGGTTCCGGGTTCCCCTTTGACGAGCAGGGGGCGTTCCAACGCTACCGCGGCATTGACGGCAACCGTCAGGTCCTGTGTGGCGACGTAGTCTTCGGTACCTTCAAATTTCATTAAACTTTCCCGGTTGTTGGGCAGGGCGCCAATGGCGTTCACAATCGTCAGATCCAACCATTTACAGTCTATTAGAGACGTGACAAGGGGAGGTTCTTCCAGTAGGTCAGCGGCGAGAGGGTACCGTATTATGATTGCACCGTCACACGTAGATGCCGGTCTGCAGGAGGGAGCAGATATGAAGCAGGAAGTTTTCTTACCAGACGATTATCGCCCTGCGGAAGACGAGCCGTTCATGAATGAGCGCCAAGTCGAATATTTTCGCCGGAAGCTGAACAACTGGAAGAACGATCTGATGGCCGAAAGCCGTGACACGATCGAGGGCTTGCAGGACCAGACCCGCAACATCCCCGACGTGGCCGACCGCGCCAGCGAGGAAACCGACCGCGCGCTGGAGTTGCGGACCCGGGACAGGCAGCGCAAACTGGTCGCCAAGATCGACAGCGCACTGCGCCGCATAGATGAAGGCGAATACGGGTATTGCGAGGCGACCGGGGAACCGATTTCGCTGAAACGCTTGGATGCCCGGCCCATCGCGACACTGAGCCTGGAGGCGCAGGAGCGTCATGAGCGGCGTGAAAAGGTGCATCGCGACGACTGACCGCGGATTGCAAGATAGAAATTACCGCCGGGGTTCGCTGCCCCGGCGGTTTGCGTTTGGGAGAGGCTCATGCTGATCGGGCAACAGGTCACGGTTCTGGGGGCAGGCATCGGTGGTCTGGCCGCAGCACGCGCCCTGGCGTTGCGTGGGGCACATGTGACGGTGCTGGAGCAGGCGCCCGAGATCTGTGAGGTCGGCGCGGGGATCCAGATCTCGCCCAATGGCATGGCAGTCTTGCGCGCCCTGGCACTGTGGGATGCGGTGCGGGATGTGGCGGTGGCCTCCCAAGGCGTCGTGTTGCGAGATTACGCCCGCGGGCGACAGGTAACCCGCCTTGATTTTAAGGGGCGCGGAGCGTTTGCGTTGGTCCACAGGGCCGATCTGATCGGTGTTCTGTTGGAGGGAGCCCGGCAGGCGGGGGTGCAGATACGCCTTGGCCAACGGGTGACAGTCGTGGCACTGGACGGTGAGCGCGCGTCGGCTGATCTCGACGGCGGCGAAACCATTGAGATGGCAAAGGTCGTGGGAGCGGACGGGTTGCAGTCTGTCGTGCGCCAGGCCCTTGCTGAGCAGGAGACGGCGCCCTTTTTCACAGGGCAGGTCGCCTGGCGCGCGCTGGTGCCGGGGTCGCCGGACGCGGATCCCGTCGCTCAAGTGTTCATGGGCCCCGGCCGACATCTGGTCGCCTATCCCCTGCGTGGTGGGGCGCTTTTGAACCTTGTGGGGGTGGAGGAGCAGGACGATTGGGTCCGGGAAGGTTGGACCCACACAGATGACCCCGATAATCTGCGCCACGCCTTTGCAAGCTTTGGCGGACCGGTTCCCGCTTGGCTGGCAGGCGTTGAGTCCTGTCATCTCTGGGGTTTGTTCCGGCACCCCGTGGCGGAGCGGTGGTTTGGCCCCGCCGCGGTTTTGCTGGGGGATGCGGCGCATCCGACATTGCCGTTTCTTGCCCAAGGGGCCTGCATGGCGCTGGAAGATGCCTGGGTCCTGGCGGATGCCCTGTCAGGAGCCGAAGACTGGCAAACGGCATGCGCCATTTATCAACAGCGCAGGATAGACCGGACACGCCGGATCATCGCGGCGGCCAATGCAAACGCGCGCAAATACCATTTGCGGCATCCGGTCGTTCGTGGTGTGGCCCATGCCGGGTTGAGGATGATTGGTGCCGCAATGCCGGGATTTCTGGCCGACCGGTTTCGCTGGCTTTACGATCACGATGTCACCCAAAGCAGGTGATGTTCGGTGCCGCTGTTAAACGGCGCGGGTCCTGGCAGACCCGCATTCTTTTTCGCGCGTCCCGCGCCGCGGGTCCCATCACTGCGTGATGCGACCTTTGTCACGGAATGATGCGCGTGTATTTTGTGCCTTCCAACGTCGCACCAACCAGCAACCCGGCCTGGCCAAAGATGACAGCAACCACCGGAGATGTGGCGGTCAAGGTTTCGGCCGACAGGTTGCCACCACGATCATTTAATGCATATTCAGCATCGGCTCCGACCGACCATCCGGTGGATGTGCGGAAATCGGTCAATGCGGCCTGGGTGATGAAGAACAGCGCATGGGCAAATTGTTGGGCACCGATCTGAAAGCCGATCGTGGCCTGGGCGGCTTGATAATAGTCAACCGTCGCGCCGTTGATCCGCAGCGCTCCCCGCCCATAACTGCCCCCTACACCAAAGCCTGCTTTGGTGATCAACGGCATGTAAAGCACGCCTGCCGACTTATCGGCCAGGGATCGTGTTTCGGGATAGCGCGAGAACAGGAAATTACGGGTCGCATCCACGCGCTGGTCGATCCGTGTCCCACCATCAGAGCCCACACCGTTACCGCATCCGGCGGCCAAGGTAACTGTTGATCCAGCGCCAAGGAGAAACCCCCGGCGGCTTAATGTGGATGGGATACGCATGACTGTACTGCCCTATATTTTGTTTCGCGCCTCGGAAAATCCGGCTTATGTCGCCAGTTGCGGTCAAGATAGGGGAATCAATCGGCCTTGTCACTATATATGCGCCGGTTCCGCATATTTGTGAGCGGTCGATTTTAGGACAAAGCCTTCGCGATGCGGTGCGCAAAATATGTGAGAACACCGTCACATCCCGCCCGCTTGAACGCCATCATGCTTTCCATCATCACGGCATCTCCATCGATCCAGCCATTCGCGGCGGCGGCTTCGATCATCGCGTATTCGCCCGACACCTGATAGGCGAATGTCGGGGCGCCGAAGGTCTGTTTCACCCTGTGGCAGATGTCCAGATAGGCAATACCGGGTTTGACCATCACCATGTCGGCCCCTTCGCTGAGGTCGCGTTCGATCAAGCGGAGGGCCTCGTCGGTGTTGGCGGGATCCATCTGGTAGGTTTTCTTATCGCCCGTCAGCGCTCCCGATGCGCCGACAGCATCGCGAAACGGGCCATAAAAGGCGGATGCATATTTGGCGGCGTAACTCAGGATGGTGACGTTCTGGTGGCCTGCCGTTTCAAGCGCCGTCCGCATCGCGCCGATCCGGCCATCCATCATATCAGAGGGGCCCAGGATATCCGCGCCGGATGCAGCCTGGGCCAGCGCCATTTTCACCAATGCCTCGACACTCTCATCATTCAGGATCTGACCGTCGCGCACGATCCCGTCATGACCGTTTGCGTTATAGGGGTCGAGCGCGACATCGGTCATGATCGCAAGATCCGGAACCGTTGCCTTGACCGCACGTATCGCACGATTGGCAAGATTGTCAGGGTTCCACGCTTCCTCGCAGGCATCTGTTTTCAGCGCTGGATCCGTATAGGGAAAGAGGCAGATCGCCGGTATGCCAAGCGCCTGTGCCTCCCGGGCTGTCACGACGATCTGATCAACCGATCGCCGCACCACACCGGGCATCGAGGCGATCGGCTGGGTCACGCCGTCGCCGTCGCAGACGAAAAGCGGCCAGATCAGATCCGCCGGTGACAGGGTCGTTTCGCTGACCATGGCGCGGAGGGCCGGCCCCTGACGCAGACGACGGTGCCGGGTGGCGGGGAAGGCGGCTTGGGTCGGTCGCACGGGCGATCTCCTGGCGGTCGGTGGTCAGGGGAGGTTGCATGGATCACACGGCTTTCTCAAGGCTTACAATTCCGGATAACCCGCAATAAGGTGCGTCGATATCGCTGTGGGTCGCGAAATGATCTGTGGCTAAGATCCGGCCAATTTGCCTGCCGTTAACCTGCCTATGACATGGGTCACAGTGGGATGCCTCGGGAGACTGGCGCAGGACAGACAAAACGGGGCAGGCCATCCGTGCTGGATTGGTATGAAACAGTATTTGAATTGATCGATCTCAGGTCGTTCTCAAACCTTTGGTATTGGATCGCGCTGGCCGTGGTTTGGTCTTCGGCGAGCCATTATGTGTTGGGTGTTCCCTATGATATGGTCGCCCGTGCGCGACGCTACGGAGGCGAGGCAGAGGATGACCTGCGCGATATCGTCCGGGTTAACGTAAACCGCATCATTTATATCACCGATCTATCCGGGCTCTGGATCCTTGCCTTTGGCTCTTTCGCCCTGACGGCGTTGGCTACAATGGGGTTCCTCTATGGGGTTGAGTTTGCGCAGGCCGTTTTTTTGCTGGCTTTTCCGCTGAGCATCGTTCTGGCCCTGACGATCCATACGGCGCGTGGCATCCTGCAAGCAGATGGACAGGACCTGTATCCGCGCTTGTCCAAACACCGCTTCATCACCCAGGTGATCGGGATGATCTCGATCTTCATAACGTCGATCTGGGGCATGCTGCAAAACATGGCCCTTGGCCCGTGGGGCGGGTTTTGATCTGAACTTGGCTTTGGCCAGACGGTTCATTCAAGACGCCAGCAGACCGTTTTCTGACAATCGGCAACAGGCTGGCACGATCAGCGGTTGACTTGATCCGCCGGAACGGTAGGTGACAGCCTCCATGACCGATCCAACCCATATTACCGTCTCCGGTGCGCCCGAAGGTTTCGACGCCCAAGTCTTGGCGCGCGAACTGGGAAAAGGGGTGCCGGTCATCCATGTAGCGCGCGATGATAAGCGGCTGGCCGCGATGCGGTCCGGTTTGGCGTTTTTTGCGCCCGATGCCGTGGTTCTGGATTTTCCAGGCTGGGACTGCCTGCCCTTTGATCGGGTGTCCCCGAATCCCAATGTCTCTGCCACGCGGATGGCGACGTTGGCGGCCTTGGCCAAAGGTGTGTCGGGGCCCTTCATCCTGCTGACCACGTTGAATGCGGCAACGCAACTGGTGCCTGCGCGGGATATCTTGCGGGCGGCTTCCTTTGCCGCTGACGTGGGGGGACGCGTCGATGAGGCCGCCTTGCGCGCCTTTCTGGTCCGCATGGGGTTCACCCAGGCACCGACCGTCATGGAGCCCGGCGATTATGCCATCCGCGGTGGTATCATCGACATCTATCCACCTGGTGACGGCGGTCCGGTCCGGCTCGACCTGTTCGGCGATGTGCTGGACGGTGCGCGACGGTTCGATGCCGCGACCCAGCGTACGACCGAAAAACTGGACCGGATTGAGCTTGCGCTAGTCAGTGAAGTGATCCTGGACGAAGCCGCCATCACCCGGTTTCGACAAACCTACCGGATCGAGTTCGGCGCGGCAGGGACGGATGACCCGCTTTATGAGGCGGTCAGTGCGGGGCGCAAGCATCAGGGGATCGAACATTGGTTGCCGTTTTTTCATGAGCGGCTGGAGACCCTGTTCGACTACCTGCCCGATGCCACCATCATGCTGGATGATCAAAGTGACGCCGCACGGAACGCGCGGTGGGACGGCATCGCCGATCAGTATGACAACCGCCGGGAGGCGATGACCGCCAAGGGCCGGATGGACACGGTCTACAAACCTTGCCCGCCAGAGCTGCTGTACCTGGACGATGCGCGGTGGGCCAAAGCAGTTGCCCCGCACCGGGTGATGCAACTGGTGGTTTTACCCCAGGGTTCTGGCCCCGGTGTGATCGATGCCGGCGGGCGGATCGGGCGAAATTTTGCGCCGGAGCGTCAGCAAGAAAACATCAGTCTGTTTGGCGCGCTCGCCTCCCATATCCGGGATCGCTTGCCCAAGGGGCCGGTCGTGGTGGCCAGCTATTCCGACGGTGCGCGCGAGCGGCTGAAAGGCCTGATGGAGGATGAGGGACTGGAAGGCACCTGCACCATCACGGATGCCCGTGATCTGAAGGACGGGATCAATCTGGTCGTCTGGGCGCTGGAGCACGGTTTCGCGGCCTCCGACCTGACGGTTATTTCCGAACAGGACGTTCTGGGCGACCGCCTGATCCGCGCACCGCGCAAGAAACGCCGGGCTGACAACTTCCTGACCGAGGCGCAATCGCTCAGCCCCGGGGACCTGATCGTCCATGTCGATCACGGCGTAGGGCGCTACAAGGGCCTGGAAACCATCACAGCCATGGGCGCGCCCCACGAATGCATCCACCTGGAATATGCGGATGCGGCGCGCCTCTATTTGCCGGTCGAGAATATCGAGCTGCTCAGCCGCTTTGGCCATGAAGAAGGCCTTTTGGATAAGCTTGGCGGCGGCGCCTGGCAGGCCAAAAAGGCCAGAATGAAAGAGCGGATCCGCCAGATTGCGGATAAACTCATCCGGATTGCAGCGGAACGGGCCCTGCGCTCGGCCCCCATTCTGGAACCGCCCCCCGGTGCGTGGGATGCGTTCAGCGCGCGGTTCCCTTACCAAGAAACCGACGATCAAATGAAAGCCATCGAAGACACGCTGGCAGACATGACAGCAGGCACGCCCATGGATCGGTTGGTGTGCGGGGATGTGGGCTTTGGCAAGACTGAGGTTGCGATGCGTGCGGCCTTTGTCGCTGCCCTGTCGGCCGTGCAGGTTGCCGTGATCGCACCGACGACGTTGTTGGCCCGCCAGCATTACAAAAGCTTTGCCGAACGGTTCCGCGGCTTTCCCGTTCAGGTTCGCCAGCTGAGCCGTTTTGTCAGCGCCAAGGAGGCGGCTGCGACCCGCAAAGGCATCACCGATGGCACCGTCGACATCGCCATCGGCACCCATGCACTGCTGGCCAAGCAGATCCGGTTCGACCGGCTGGGCCTTTTGATCATTGATGAAGAACAGCATTTCGGCGTGACCCACAAGGAACGCCTGAAGGAGATGCGCAGCGATATCCATGTGCTGACGCTGACCGCCACGCCGATCCCCCGAACCCTGCAACTCAGCCTCACCGGGGTGCGTGATCTCAGCATCATCGGTACGCCGCCGGTCGACCGGTTGGCCATCCGCACCTATGTCGCGCCGTTTGATACGGTCACGATCCGCGAGGCGCTGCTGCGCGAACATTATCGTGGAGGGCAATCATTCTTTGTGGTCCCCCGCATCAGCGATCTGCCCGAAATCGAAGAGTTCTTGAATGAGCAGGTCCCGGAAGTCTCTTACGTCATCGGCCATGGTCAGATGGCGGCGGGCGAATTGGACGAGCGCATGAATGCTTTCTATGATGGCAAGTATGATGTGCTGCTGGCCACAACGATTGTGGAGTCGGGCCTCGATATTCCCACTGCCAACACAATGGTTGTGCATCGCGCCGATATGTTTGGCTTGTCGCAGCTTTACCAGATCAGGGGCCGGGTAGGCCGGGCCAAGACCCGCGCCTATGCCTATTTGACGACGAAGCCTCGCAAACCACTGACAGTCACGGCGGAAAAGCGATTGCGTGTTCTGGGATCCCTCGACAGTCTTGGCGCTGGTTTTACCCTGGCCAGTCAGGATCTGGACATCCGCGGCGCCGGCAACCTAGTGGGGGAGGAACAGTCCGGCCATGTTCGCGAAGTGGGTTATGAACTTTACCAATCCATGCTGGAAGAGGCGATTGCAAAGATCAAAGCGGGTGAACTGGAAGGCTTGTCCGATAGCGACGGTCAATGGGCCCCGCAGATCAACCTTGGCGTGCCCGTTCTGATCCCCGAACCCTATGTGCCCGACCTTGATGTACGCCTTGGCCTTTATCGTCGCCTCTCTGGCTTGACCACAAAAGTGGAGCTTGAAGGGTTCGCTGCAGAGCTGATCGACCGCTTCGGAGAGCTCCCGAAAGAGGTCAACATGCTTCTGCTGGTCGTGCGGATCAAGGCGATGTGCAAACGTGCGGGCATTGCCAAGCTGGACGGTGGTCCCAAGGGGGCCACGATCCAGTTCCACAACGACAAATTTGCCAATCCGGCCGGACTGGTCGAATTCATAAATGCGCAAAATGGCCTGGCCAAAGTCCGCGAGAACAAGATTGTCGTCCGCCGCGACTGGGCCAAGACCAAGGACAAAATCCAGGGTGCCTTCGCCATCGCCCGCGACTTGGCCGAAAAGGTCAAGGACGGAAAGAAGGTCAGCGCCTAACGGGCACCTCCATCATGTGTCCAAAAATATCCCCGCCGGAGGCATGAAATCTTAAGTTGCGTCCGCCCGGCCCAACCGTTGCATGAACACCACTCCGGTGACGGCACAGGCCAAGGTCCCGGCTGCGATCGGTGTCGCAGTCCCATCAAAGGCCTGGCTGATCGGTGCGGCCAAGGCCACGGCGATCACGGTGGAAACGGCCCCCAGAACCGATGAGGCCATACCGGCGATATGGCCCATAGGTTCCAACGCGATGGCGTTGATGTTGCCCAGGGTGAGCCCGGCCTGAAAAAAAATCGACAGGGTCCAGATGAGGAACACCGCGAACGAGAGCGCTGCACCAACCCCGGCCCAGTTCCACAGGATCAGGGCGGTGGTCGAGATCACGATCTGTCCGATCAGAGTGGCGGTCACCATGAACCGCATCCCCATCCGCTCAACCAGGGTCGCATTCACAATCGATGCGCTCGCGGCCAGAAGAGCGATCATTGCAAACCACAGGGGAAAGGTTTCTCCCGCACCGTAAGTCTGGTCAAATATGGGCTGGGTGCCCGACAAGACCGAAAACAGCATTGTCAGGCACAGACCCTGGACCAGTACCGATAATCGGACCGTCCTGTTGCCCAAAACCTCGACCAGACCAGCCCAAAGCTGGGCTCCGCTGAACGAGCGTCGCTTGGCCTTTGGCAGGGTCTCGGGCAGGCGCAATGACATCCAGATCATCGCGAGGATTGCAAAAAGGATGAAGGCGCCAAAGATCCCGCGCCATCCCGTGCCCCAAATGATCACCTGACCCAAGGCTGGCGCCGCTGCCGGCACGAGCGAAAAGACGATGAAGACCAGCGACATGATGCGGGCCATCCGCCGCCCGTCGTAAAGATCTCGCACAACTGCAAGGGCCACGACCCGTGGACCTGCCGCACCAAGCCCCTGGATGATCCGCGCCGCCAACAGCAATTCCAACGAACCTGCGACCGACGCCAGAAACGCCCCGACGCAGTATAACAACGCGCCGCCCAGGATCACCCGCTTGCGGCCGAATGCGTCCGATAGCGGACCCGTGAAGAGTGTACCAATCCCCATTCCCAAAACAAAACTCGTCACGATCAGCAAAGCCCGGTTCGGGGCTTCGGGCGAAAGCTCCGTGGCAATGCTGGGCATGGCGGGCAACATCGCATCGATGGAAAAGGCGATGATCGCGAACAGCATCGCCATCAGGGCGACAAACTCGACTTGCGACAGGGCGGGAGGCGTGTCCGATGACGGACGCGCCGCGTCGCTCACGCCGTTCCCTCAAGCTGTTCGTTAATCTCGTCGATCAGTTTGATCCACAATTCGGGCTGTTGCGCGCCGGGTACCACATGCTGGTCGGCCACAATGAAGGTCGGAACGCCAGTGACACCCCGCTCCCGGGCATGGGCGTCGCGGGCGCGAATATCGTCCAGATCATTATCGCTGTCCAACAAACGGCGGATCGCAGCGGCGTCCAAACCGGCACTGTCAGCGATATCCGCCAACACATCGCGGTCTCCGATATCGCGGCCTTCATTGAAATAGGCGTCGAACAACGCGTCGTAGACGATATTCTGCTTGGCCTCGATCCCGGCCCAATGGACCAGCCGGTGCGCGTCCAACGTGTTGGGCGTCCGCTCAATCGCGCCTAGATCCATTGTCAGACCGGAAGCCTCACCGGCCTCGGCGATCCGGCCATAGACTTCGACCGCTTGTTTCTTGCCGCCGAACTTGCCTTCCAGATAGGCGCGCCTATCCATCCCGTCGCGCGGCATGTCGGGGTTCAGCTGAAACGGATGCCACTGCATGGTGAAAGGATGATCCGGGCGTTCCGCCAAAGCACGATCCAGCAGCGTCTTGCCAATGTAACACCACGGACAGATTGGGTCGGACAGAATATCAAGCTGGATCATCGGACGCCTCCGCCGGTTGGTGTATCAGACATCGCGCCGGGGAAAAGGCCCTTATTGGCGCAGCGCCTTGCGGTTGATCTTGCCATTGCCGGATTTCGGCAGCGCATCGATATGGGTAAAGATCCGCGGGCATTTGTAACGCGCCAGGTTCGCCGCAGTGAAGGCTGTCAGATCATCGTCAAGCAGCGCAACAGGACCGGTATAGTAGGCAGCAATCACGGTCACATCTGCCTTGACCCGATGCTCCACCACCGCCGCTTCGGCAATGCCGGGGTGACGGGCCAGCGCCGCCTCGACCTCAAGCGGAGAGACGCGAAAGCCCCCCGCATTCATCATGTCATCATCCCGCCCCAGATAGGTAATGCTGTCATCTTGGGCCATTTCCACGGTGTCACCCGTCACAAACCAATCGCCGATGTAACGGGCCGCAGTCTCGTCCTCGGCCCCCAGATATCCCAGCATCAGCCCCGGATCGTCGCGGTGAATGGCCAGCGTCCCGGGCGTGTGTCGGGCAACGGGCGTGCCCTCGCTGTCCAATACGGCGACGTGACGGCCGGGTTGGGGGCGGCCGGAGCTTCCCTCCGCTGCCGGTTTCGCAGGGCTGCCAGAGATGAAGGTTGAGCATTCCGACATGCCCAAAGCCTCATGCACCGCGCATCCTGTCGATGCCCGAAAGGCCGCGCGGATCCGATCGGGCAGTTTCTCTCCGGCAGACAGGCCATGGCGCAGGGTCGGTACGGTCACCGGTCCCTCGCGCAGCATCTGGCGGTACACCCCGGGGGCCGCGGCAAAGATCGTGGCGCCATAGCGCACCATCAGGGTGGGCAATGCGCTGGCCTTCGTTCCTTCGACCGGGATTAACGCAGTAGCGCCGCATGCCCATGGATCCATCAACCCGGTGCCCAACGTATATGTCCAGTTAAAGGCTCCGGCATGCAACACACGGTCATGGGGCGTCAGCCCGTACCAGCCGTCCCACATCATCCGCCGGGCCCAAACCGCGCGATGGGCGTGGATCACGCCGCGTGGTTTGCCCGATGTGCCTGACGTGTAGATGATGTAGGCGGGCCGGTTCGGATCCCCCATCAGCGGCGCCATGGCGGTCTCCCCAACCAACGCTGTGTAATCCAGGATCGGGCAATCTGGCCCATCCGGTATACTCACAGCCCCTGACCGGATGACCATGGCGGGGCGCAATTCTGCGGCAATCGCTGTGATCTCGGGCACCGTCAGCCCGGCTGACGCAGGGACGGGGACCAATCCGGCCCAAAGTGCCGCCAGATATACGAGCGGAAATTCGGCGGAATTTCTGATCCGCATCAGCACCCGGTCTCCGGGGGTCAGCCCCTGGTCAACCAACGCGCTGGCCAACCGCGCCACCTGATCGCGCATCGCACCATAGGTCCAGTCCGATGATCCCTCGGCTGAGATCACGCGCAACGCCAACTGGTCCGGGGCGCCTGTACCCAGAACATAGGCCGCCATGTTGAACGGCGCTGGGCAGGGCGGGGCGGAGGTATCCAAGAAAATAGAAAGCATGTCGCCGGGGTAAGCCCAGGGCCCCGCTGCCGCAACCCCGGCTTGCGGGGCTACCGCCCGCCCGCTAATACATCGCAGATGGAGGCCGATCCCAAAACACTGATCCGCATCGCCCGTGAAGGCGGTCATGACGAGTTGGCAGAGCCGCTGGACCTGGGCCAGCGCGTCCGCGATCTGCGCAAGGCACAAGGTTGGACGCTGGAACAGGCGGCAGGCCATGCCGGTTTGGCCCGGTCCACCCTGTCCAAGATCGAGAATGGGCAGATGTCGCCCACCTATGTTGCGCTGAAGAAACTGGCCGAAGGATTGCAAATTAGCGTTCCGCAGCTTTTCACGCCCCCTTCCAAGGCGGGGATAAACGGCCGTATGGGCGTGACTTTGTCAGGTGAGGGGGCAGCCCATGCGACCACGACGTACGAGCATGAGCTTCTGGCCGGCAGTCTCAAGCAAAAGCAGATGCTGCCTTACCGCGCCCGGATACGAGCCCGCGACATGGGTGAGTTCGAGGGCTGGATCCGCCATGACGGCGAAGAGTTCCTGTATGTCCTCACTGGTATTGTTCGGCTCTATACCGAGTTTTATCAACCGGTTGAACTGAAACGCGGGGACAGCGCCTATTACGATGGCACGATGGGCCATAACGTGATTTCCATCAGCCAGGATGACGCCACGATCCTGTGGGTCACCTCGCTCATTTAAAGCTTCGGAGACAATTATGGCAGAGTTCGCCATCTATCCCAGCCTGAAGGGCAAAACCGTTTTTGTAACAGGCGGAGCTTCGGGTATCGGCGCCGATATCCTGCGCGGCTTTGCTGATCAGGGCGCGCGTTTGGGCTTTGTCGATTTAGACGCGACGGGATCCGCCTCCCGCGTGGCCGAACTGGAGGAAGCCGGGTCAGAGGTTGCTTTTGCACAAGCGGACCTTCGGGATATTGCGGCCCTGAAAGCGGCGTTTGCGAGCCTGATCAAAACCTTGGGAGCCCCATACGCATTGGTCAACAACGCTGCTCGCGATGACCGCCATGGGTGGGAAGACGTGACGGAAGAGTATTACGACGAACGCATCGCCACCAATTTGCGCCACATGTTTTTTGCAACCCAAGCCGTTGCTCCTGCGATGATCGAGGCGGGCCAAGGAGGTGCTATCGTCAACATGGGCTCCAACAGTTGGTGGGAAGCATCAGGCGGCATGCCTATCTACACAACCTCTAAGGCGGCGGTCCACGGTATGACCCGCTCCTTCGCCCGCGACCTTGGCCCCCACAGGATCCGCGTGAATACAGTGGTGCCCGGCTGGATTATGACTGAGCGGCAGAAGGAACTTTGGGTGACCAAAGAAGCGCTAGACCGCCACTTGGCCCGGCAATGCCTGAAGAACCCGATCGCACCTGAATATGTGGCCCGTACCGTCATCTGGTTGTGCTCCAAAGACGCCGCAATGTGCACGGCCTCCAACTTCTTTGTGGATGGAGGATCCGTTTGAAAACAATTCATTAGACGGCATTAGAACCTTGCCAACACGTAATGGAGTGGGAGGGGCGCCCTAGGCGTCTAGTTGCACCCAGACCGGAACGTGGTCTGACGGTTTTTCTCGCCCGCGGATTTCGTGGTCAATCTGCGCATCTTCCAAAAGGTCGACGGCCTGCGGTGTGAGCAGTAGGTGGTCGATACGTATCCCATCGTTTTTGTCGTATGCGCCTGCCTGGTAGTCCCAAAAGCTATAGTGGCCGGCCCCCGGATGTCGGGCGCGGAATGCTTCGGTGAGGCCGAGATTGAGAAGCCTACGAAATTTCTCCCGGCTGTCCAACCTGTGGAGGGCATCTTGGCGCCAGACTTCGGGGCGGGCTGCATCTTCCGCCTGTGGGATGATGTTGTAATCGCCAGCTATGACAACCACTTCTTCACTTGATATCAGTGCTTTGGCGTATGTTTCTAATCTATCCATCCAGGCCAGCTTATAGTCGTATTTGGGGCCAGGGGCGGGGTTGCCGTTTGGAAGATAAAGACCACAGACACGAATGGCGCGCTTGCCCACGACGGATGCCTCGATCCAGCGGGCCTGTTCGTCGCTGTCATCGCCCGGCAAGCCGCGAGAGACATCTTCGAGGGGAAATTTCGACAGGATAGCCACGCCGTTAAATCCCTTTTGTCCATGGGTTTCAACGTTGTAGCCGCGTTCTTCGAAGAGTTCGCGCGGGAAGCCTTCATCGACCGACTTGATCTCTTGCAGCAAGGCCACGTCGGGTTGCGCCTCATCCAGCCAGGCGCACAACGCGGCGTGGCGCGCCTTGATCCCATTGATGTTGAATGTCGCGATTTTCATCGGCGTGGCCCCCTATTCACCCCCGTTTTGCCTGATGCACAATCCATACACAAGCGATGCATATTCCATACATATCCCGTACATACGCGGCGAACGCGCGGTTAGGGACGACTTAACGATCCATTTGGTGCGGAAAGCTGCCGAAGCCTCAACCTTGATCCGGCAACAAATCAACCAAAGTTCACAACAGGTTACGAAAGCTGGAGCGCCCCTTGATCGGCGATATCGGATACCCCATTTGCCCCAAATGAACAGTTCGGTTCAGATAATTGATCCCACAAGGAGCAGACACATGCGGGCATCTCTATTCATTCTTCCGCTGGCAGCGACATTGGCAGCAGGACCGGTTTTGGCGCAGGACCTGAGCGGCTTTTACCTGGGCGGAGATCTTGGTGGCTTTGACACCGAGTTTGACGGCTCTGGCGATGAGGCCGAAGGCACGGCCTATGGTGTCCACGGCGGGTATCGCTACGGTTTCAGCCCCAAGCTGTTTGCCGAGGGTGAGGTGTTTTACTCGGTCCTCGACGGAGAGACCGACAATGACGCCGTCGAGTTTGAGAACTATTACGGCCTGAGTGTCGGCTTGGGTTACTACTTCACGCCAGAGGTCTATTCGACCGCATTTGTCGGGGCGGCGCAGGTTGAGACCGACAGCGATGCTAACGGATCCTCCACCGATGACGGAACGATCTATGGGGTCCAGGTGGGTTACGACCTAACACCAGTCGACTCCCTGGCCGTTCGGTATTCACGGATCGATGTCGAGGCCGACGATATCGACGATTTCGACACTGACGTCTTTGCCCTGCGTTATTCGCGCCGGTTCTAAGGCAAAACGGGCAGGGTGGGTCACGACCCGCTCTGCCTTCTAACCGTGAGATCCCTCTGATTTTCTGACAAAGCCTCGACCCAAATGCGGAGAGCTTGCGGTCTTTTGGTTTCTGATGACCGCTCTGGCCCCATGATACTTGATGCTGCAACTCGTATGAACGGCCCCTTTGACGAAGTGTCACACTTTACCGAGCGTTTCGGAGAACACCCGCATAGAATGGCCCACCGGCCGGTCCGATGCGCTCGACGGTCCATCCGGCGGACCGGGCCAAGCGTGCCAATTCATCTGGTTCGGGATGGAACCATCGCACCCATTCCCCCGTTGCTCCTTGGTACTCGAAACGCATCTTGATCTCGCCGCGTGGCCGCCCCTTATCCAAGTTGCGCCGGTGGTATGCGAGGTGGTGCGGTTGGTTGGTCTGCGCGATGTCCAGCCCGGTCACCAACGCCTGCCCACTTGGCATCACGGCGCAGGCGAGCCGATGCAGGAGCGCTTCCGCCCCTTCATATGTGCCGCCAATTCCCATGTTGTTGCCGAAGACCACAACGGTCTGGAACATATCGTCTCCGAGGATCTTACCCTTGGGATCCATCACATCGCCCAGTCGAACGTCCCGGCATCCCCTGTCTTGGGCAACGTTGACCGCCCCAGGTGACAGGTCGACCCCCACGGCTTCCACGCCCTTTCGGTCCAGCCACAGAAGCGTCCGTCCTGCTCCCGAGCCAACGTCGAGGACCGGCCCTTCGACGTCTTGAAGCAACGAAGCCTCGTGGGCAAACGGGTCAGGCGCGAAGTAGATGCCAGGGCCATGCGTATCGATGTGGCCGTCGTCGCGGCGGATAGTGAGCATCCGACCAGTCCGACCAGCATGGTGGTCGCGGAGAGAATCGCCGAAGAGATCCATGACTTAGTAGTAACTGTTTCACCGAGCGGTGGCATCGGCCCAGACGTCTCATCAAGCGCCGAGCGCCAGGCTGCACCTTATGGAGCAGGGCATTCAGGCGCGTACGGCCAAGGTCAGCAAAACCCGCCGAGTAGCGGCTGTAGCATTGTCTGCTTGGGTTACTGTTGTTTAGCGATGGGGCCTCAACATGCGTGGGCCCGGCGGTACTGGAATTGGGTTCTTTGGCGCTGTGAGCGGTGCGTCTGATGCCTTTTACATCGAAAAGCTGGTGCCGCAGCCGCAGGAGCTGGTGGCGTTGGGATTCTCGATGGTGAAGCGAGCGCCGATCAGCTCTTCGGTGAAATCGATGATGGCGTTTTCCAAGAAGGGCAGGGAGACGCTGTCGATGACGACCTTTTGGCCTTCGGCTTCCAATACCAGGTCATCGTCGTCCGGCGCGTCCAGCTTGATCTCATATTGAAAACCGGAGCAGCCGCCGCCTTCGACGGCCACGCGCAGGGCTTGGGGGGCGGCCGCGATCTCGGCCAGGCGGGCAAAGGCGCGGGGCGTGACAGTGGGAGGCAGGATCATGTCGGGAAACCTCGTCGCATTTCTGACAGGCTCCACATATATGGGATGCGGGGCCGCGGGACAAGTTTGCGCGGTCCTATGATGGGAAAAGGAGCCGCCCATGCTGGCCGCTTATGCGTGTAACCCGGCCGCCTCGCGCGGGCGGCATTGTTTTGAAGAAGAAAGTGCGTTCCGGTCATGCTTTCAGCGGGACCGCGATCGGATCATCCACTCTTCGGCATTTCGGCGGTTGAAACATAAGACACAAGTCTTTGTGGAGCATGAGGGTGATTATTTTCGCACCCGGCTGACCCATTCGATCGAGGTGGCGCAAGTGGCCCGCACCATTGCGGGTGCGTTGGGGCTGAACGGTGAGCTGACCGAGGCCGTGGCGTTGGCCCATGATCTGGGCCATCCGCCGTTTGGCCATACTGGGGAGGAT
This sequence comes from Actibacterium sp. 188UL27-1, assembly GCF_016901225.1. Lineage (GTDB taxonomy): Bacteria > Pseudomonadota > Alphaproteobacteria > Rhodobacterales > Rhodobacteraceae > 188UL27-1. Next base: position 73,156 of record NZ_JAFEUL010000019.1, read on the forward strand.
GCGTTGCAGGCACTGATGGCGCCCCATGGTGGGTTTGATCACAATGCCCAGGCCATCAAGATCGTGACCTCTCTGGAGCGCCACTATGCGGCTTTTGACGGGTTGAACCTGACCTGGGAGACGCTGGAAGGGATTGCCAAGCATAACGGCCCGGTGACAGGCGATCTGCCCTTTGCGCTGGCGGATTACGATGCGCGCCACGATCTGGAATTGGGCACCCATGCCAGTGCCGAGGCACAGGTGGCGGCGCTGAGCGATGACATCGCCTATAACAACCATGATCTGATGGATGGATTGCGCGCGGGCTTGTTCACCGATGCGCAGATTGTTGACTTGCCCATCGTTGGTCCGGCCTTTGCGGAGGTGGACGCGTTGTATCCTGCGTTGGATCCCAAACGGCGGCGGCACGAAGCATTGCGCCGGGTCTTTGGTGCGATGGTACGCGATGTGATCGACGCGTCGCGTGCGATATTGGACGCGGCGGCTCCCGTGGATGCGGCGGCTGTGAGAGCGTTGGGCGCCCCGGTGATCCGGTTTTCAGACGCGCTTTGGGCAGATCTGCAGGAGATCCGGGCTTTTTTGTTTTCGCGCATGTACCGGGCCCCGGCGGTGATGGAAAAACGGGGCGAGGTGACGGCGGTGATTGAGGCGCTGTTTCCCTTATACACCGCCAGTCCAGAGCATTTGCCGGCCGAATGGCAACGCGACGTGACAGAGGCGCGGGGGGCCACGGCCCTTGCCCGGATCGTGACCGACTACATTGCCGGTATGACCGACCGGTTCGCGTTAGAAGAGCATGGTCGCCTAGCGGCGTAAGCTGCGCTGGGTCCGCTGGCCACGCACAAGTATCGTGCGCACCCGCTCAAGCCTGACATTGGAAATGAAGTGCCCTACCGAGACTTCGCGTGATGGTTGGGTGCTGACACGCTGGCGTTCAAAGGGCCGGGCAATCCGGAAATCATACACCAGCACGCCATTGGCATCCGGGGCCTCGTCCCGGGTGGTGGGCACCAGTTCCGCATCCCAAAACCCTTGGGTCGGGGGCACGCCTATGGCCGACACCAAGGCGCCTTCCGGCGTCCGATCGATCCGCAATGCGATGACGTCATCCACAAGGATGCGGCGATCCGCGATTTGCTGTTCGGCATCGTCCGGGAGCAGCGTGGTCGGTTGCGCCTGGCTGCGGCCAAACCAGTTGAACGGGTTCAGGCGCGAGTCCCGGACCGTCGCACAGCCTGTGACCAGCATGAGAATGGCCAGCCCGGCCAGCAACGATCTATTCATAACGCTCCCTCGTACTTTGGCTCAGGCGTAGCGGAAAGGGCGGGCGAAGAAAAGAGCGCGCCATGGGGCTGGACGTTTGAGGTACACCGCCATACCTCCTGACCCGAGGAGATCTGCCATGGCCAGCGCTGCGTTTGAGGACATTGTCGAGACATTCGAGTTTCTGGATGACTGGGAAGACCGGTACCGCCATGTCATCGAGTTGGGCAAGGGGATGGACCCCTTGGACGAGGCCTTATGCATCCCAGCGACCAAGGTTGACGGTTGCGCAAGCCAAGTGTGGCTGGTGCCCGAGATCGAGGGGGATGTCTTCACCTTTCGCGGGGAAAGCGACGCCATGATTGTGCGCGGATTGATCGCCATTCTGATCGCGCTTTATTCCGGCCTGACCCTGGCAGAAGCCCGACAGGTCGACGCGCCCTCAGAGCTGAAACGGTTGGGTTTGGACGATCATTTGTCCTCCCAACGCTCGAATGGGTTGCGGGCCATGGTCGACCGTATCGGACTTTTGACCCGCGGGTAAATCCGGAGCCCTAAATCCCGCTCCATCATGTGTCTGAAAATATCCCCGCCGGAGGCATAAAATCTGTTGTCCCGAGATTGGATTTCATGCCTCCGGCGGGGATATTTCCAGACACATGATGTGATAAGTGGGTGTCAGCGGCGGGCGAGTTCGGTTTCAAGATCCCCGTAGCCTGTGAAGCGGCGTTCGAATGGCAGGCTGAGCCGGGTGGCGCAGATCTTAGCTTGATCCGTCAGGGCGGGATCATTGGTTTGAGCCTGGTAGACCAGCTTGGTGTAGTTGCCGAAATACATGTCCCGCAATTCCGGGTGGCGATCGAGGCCAAGCGGATGCCAGACGAAGGCCTCGAACTGCCGGACAAGAAAGTCAGTCAGGTAGAAGGCCGTCATCTCATCGCGGTCAGCAAATGCGGCATTCCCTTCAAAGAAGCTGTAGCAGTGCGGCCCGGCGATCATCTGGATGCCGAGGCTTTCGCACCGTGCCTGCAGCAGTCCACCGGTACCGCAATCAGCATAGACCACAAAGATGGTTTGATACGTGTCACCGTACGTTTCCACGGCCTGTTCTACACGATCGGGGATGTCCTTGGGTGTGTTGTGCAAGAGCGCGGGCAGGCAGTGGAGATCGAGATGGGTCCATCCATTGGCGCGGATCAAGGCCAGGATTTCGTGGGCCAGGGCACCGCAGGCGAGCAGCAGGACTTTTCCGTGCCCTGCCGGAGCCAGCCCTTGGGCGGTGAGCGTGACATCATCCGGGGGCCTGTCCATGGTGGCCTAACGGTCCGCGCTGGGAGGCTTTCTGGCGACGACCCATGTCAGCGCGCGGACGCCCATCCCCAACACGACCAGGAGGGTCAGGCCGCCTGCTGCGGCTTCGACGTTTACGGCTGAGGCCAACCAGATTGTCAGACCGGCGGCCACGATCACGCCAGTGATCAGAGTGAGGAAGGTGGGCAAGGGCATCGACATCTCCAATTCCGCTTCCTCAGGATATATGGTGACGCATCACGTTTTGCACGGCCGACCGCTGCATCATTGCCGTATGGTGCACCGTGAGTGCCGGGAAGGCAGACATGTCGACTCCGTCACCGGCAAACCAGCGGGCCACGGTAAAGAGATAGATGTCGGCGGTTGAAAACGCGTCTCCCAGCACCCACGGGCCGGTCAAAAAGTGGTCCTGCAGCAGCGCCGCATTCGCTGTCATATTCTGTGGGACCTTGGCCGCCATCGCAGTATGGGCTGCCGGATCATTTGCCCAACGGGACCCTCGCAATTTATGCGCGTGGTTCACATGCACGGTCGCCGCAAGTGTCAGATGCAGTTCGTGAACGCGGGCACGTTGGAACGGATCGGCTGGCATCAGGCTGGCGGCTGGATGCGTATCGGCGATGTAGGTCAGGATTGCGGCGGCTTCGGTCAGAACACCATGGGGTGTTTCGAGCGCGGGAACCCGGCCCTTTGGATTGACCGCCAGATAGTCGGGGTGCGTCTGGTCGCCCCTGGTGAAATCGATCCAGTTCAGCGTGTACTCCGCGCCAGCCTCTTCAAGCGCGATATGCGGGGCTACGGCGACCGTGCCCCGCGCAACATGTAGGCGCAGCATGATCTATCCGACAGCCAGTTGGTTATGTTTGCGCATCATGAAATCCTTGGCGGTTTCCACAGCGACCGCGGCATCCCGGCAATAGGCATCCGCTCCGATGGCGCGGCCAAATTCTTCGTTCAAGGGTGCGCCGCCGACGAGCACGATGTAATCGTCGCGCATCCCATCCTCGACCAGCTTGTCGATCACGACTTTCATGTAAGGCATCGTTGTCGTCAGCAAGGCGGACATGCCCAAAATGTCCGCTCCTTCGGACTTCAGCGCGTCAAGGTAGCTTTCAACCGGGTTGTTGATGCCAAGGTCAACCACCTCGAAACCGGCCCCTTCCATCATCATGCTGACGAGGTTCTTGCCGATATCGTGGATATCCCCCTTGACCGTACCGATCACCATCTTGCCCATGCGTGGCGCGCCGGTCTCAGCAAGCAGAGGTTTGAGGATCTTCATCCCCGCCTTCATCGCGTTGGCGGCCAACAGCACCTCTGGCACGAAAAGGATCCCATCGCGGAAATCATTGCCGACAATGGTCATCCCCGCCACGAGCGCCTCCGTCAGAACGCGGTAGGGTTCCCAGCCACGCCCCAGCAGAATGTTGACGCCGTCCTCAATCTCTTCTTTCAGGCCATCATAGAGGTCGTCATGCATTTGCAGGACAAGCTCATCATCCGGCAGTTCGGACAGGATGATATCGTCTTCTTCATCGGACATGTCGCCGTTTCCTCATGCCTGCAGCCATCTGCCGCTTTTCAACATCTTTGCGGACAGACACAGGATCAGACAATGTCAATCGCGACGTTGCCTGTCTTGGTTCCGACCCCGCACACGCAATTGAGGATAACTTGTCCACCTTACCCGAAGATTGCCGGAGGAGCCCAATGCGCGCATTACGGTGTGATGTCGTATCCCTGGCCTGTTCGTCAAACGACGTTTTTTCAAGAAGATCATGAGGTGCGTTGGTCCACGGCCAAATTCAGCGGCCGTGGACCCTGTGGATCAGACCGCGTTGGACTTGCGGCGGATCAGGAACACAGTGCCGCCCAGCATCAGCCACAGGCTGGCGGGGAGGGGCACGGTCGCCGGTGCCGGTGACACGGCGGCCAGGATGCTGTCGGCGACCAGGGCATGGGCCGCGGCGGTCGGGTGGATGTCATCCCAGAACAGGACGCCATCGCAGGGCATCGCGCCCCGGTCGCATGTGCCTGTGACATCGGAGAAACCAAACGTGCCGGGATCGGTCTGGATGCCATCGAAGAGCCCCTGGATATCGACATAGCTCAGATCAAGGCCAGGGCCGCCCGACTGGGCATAGCTGTTAAGGGCCGCGTTGAACGCATCCGATGCCGCGGTCGCGCCGGGCCCTTTGGGTGAGGTCGAGAACCGCGGGATAAGGCCCAGGTCCGGCAGTCCGGCAATGGCAAAGCGGTTCAATCCAAACTCTGAGGCCAGTTGACCAATGCCGGTCTTGATCGCGTCAACGGCGCCGCTGACCGCTGCGATGTCACCGGCTTTGAGCAGATCATTGCCACCCAGCCAGACCACGACCAAGGGATCGTCGCCAAGATCCGGTGGAGCGGCCCGGAACGCCGTCAGTTGATCCTGAAAATCGATCCGATTCGAATCGTTGGCAGCCGTCGCGCCAAGCACGGCATAGTTCGCACCACCGGTGCGGGCCGGATCTGCGCCTAAAACCTCGGCCCAGGTTTTCCCGTTTGTGGCGACTGCGCCTGGCCCGGTATTGCCCTGATCGCTGAGACTATCGCCAAAGACCACCAGGTCTGTCCAAGGCGGATCGATCGGAGCGGCAACCGCCAGTTGCGCCAACGCCGAAAATACGGCGGCAAGGCTGAGAATACGCATGGGATATGTCCCCCTGTTTCCATGAGTAGATAAATGAGAGTGATGCATAAGGTGGTAGTTTAGACAACTATCCCTTTTAAATGTTCCACATTTGTTCTAATGTCTTCCTATGGATGAAAGACACCAGGTGGATCCCCAGCGGCGCAAAGGGCGGGGGGCGATCACGAACCATACCAACCGTTTTGAGCGCAAAAGCCGCGTGGCGGTCCATGACGGATGGGATCTGGACGAGGATCTGCCGCCATTGCGCACAGAGGTTTCGATTGAGCGACCGCGGAGCATGATCAGCCGGAACACCTCCCCTGATTTGTCATTCGACCGCTCGATCAATCCCTACAGGGGGTGCGAGCATGGATGTGTTTATTGCTTTGCGCGGCCCAGCCACGCGTTTCTGGGGCTGTCGCCGGGTTTGGATTTTGAAACCAAGCTGATCGCGCGCCCCGCGGCGCCACAGGTTTTGAAGCGTGAACTGGCGCGCAAAGGGTATCGGCCGCAGCCCATGGCAATCGGCACTAACACTGATCCCTATCAGCCGATTGAGGGGCAATACCGGATCATGCGCGCGATTTTGCGGGTTCTGGCCGATTACTGTCATCCCGTCACCATCGTGACGAAGGGGACCTTGATCGAACGTGATATCGACATTCTGTCAGAGATGGCTGGGGATGGGTTGGTGCGCGTTGGCCTGTCTATCACGACCCTAGACCGGGACCTGTCGCGCCGGATGGAGCCGCGCGTGCCTGACCCAGCGCGACGCTTGCGCGGGATTGAACGGTTGGCTGCGGCGGGGATACCAGTGCGTGTTTCTGTTGCGCCGATTGTGCCTGGATTGACGGATCATGAGATGGAACAGGTTTTGACCGCTGCGCGCAATGCCGGTGCGGTCGCTGCCACCTGGTCTGTCTTGCGTTTGCCGCGGGAGGTGAGCCCCCTTTGGCGCGAGTGGTTGGAGGCGAACTATCCCAACCATTTCAACAAGGTGATGGGCCATATTCGTGCGATGCATGGGGGTGAAGACTACGCTGCCGACTGGGGAAAGAGGATGCGTGGCGCTGGGCCATACGCGGTTTTGCTGGCGCACCGGTTCAAGGTCGCTTGTAAAAAGCTTGGGCTGGTTAAGGATCTGCCGCCATTGCGGTGCGATCTGTTTCAGGTACCGGCAAAGCCGGGAGATCAGCTGACCCTGTTTTAAGTTTCCGTCAGCTTCTGCGACGACGACGGGGCCGGTCTGGTTTGGTTTGTCCGCCACTTTCTGTTCCGTCGGAGAGGGAAGAAAATCCACCAATTGCCGCTTCGACTGCGCCCAAAGTTGGTCGCGGTGCCGGGGGGCGCGTCTCTAACGCGCGGCGCATTTTTTCCAGATGCTCCGGGGTGGTACCACAGCATCCGCCGATGATCCGAGCTCCGGCATCCCGGGCGAGGCAGGCATAGTCCGCCATCAATTCGGGTGTGCCGTCATAGTGGATATGACCGTCGACATATTTCGGGATGCCAGCATTACCTTTGGCGATCAGCGGTGTTTGCGTGCCCACGGCGCTGAGCCCCAGGACAGTGCGCAGCAAGTCCGATGCGCCAACCCCGCAATTTGCTCCGAACGCCACGGGCGGATGGTCGAGGCTGTGTATCACGCCATGTAACGCGGGGGAGGTCGTGCCCATCATCGTGCGGCCTGCCGTGTCAAAGCTCATGGTGACACACCAGGGCATGTCGGCCAGTTTCGCAGCTTCGCCGGCAGCGCGCAGTTCTTCGGGTGCTGATAAGGTCTCGACCCAAAGCACATCGGCGCCGCCCTCCTTGAGCCCTTCGGCTTGCTCATGAAACATATCGACCGCATCCGAATGTGTCAGCGGGCCCATCGGTTCCATGATTTCACCGGTTGGGCCCATGGAGCCTGCAACGACAACCGGGCGATTGGCGCGGTCGGCGACATTGCGACCGATCTCTGCCCCGGCGCGGTTCAATTCGCGAACGCGGTCTTGGGCGTTGTGCAATTTGAGCCGCGCTGCATTGCCCCCGAACGTGTTGGTCAGGAACAGATCACTGCCTGCATCGACCGCGCCGTTGTACAGGGTGTGGATGCGTTCGGGATGATCGATATTCCAAAGTTCCGGCGGATCACCGGCTTGCAGTCCCATATTGAAGAGCGCCGTTCCGGTGGCCCCATCGGCCATGAGCCAGTTTCGGGTGGATAAAAGGCTGCTGAGCAGATCGGTTTGGGATGCGGACATGGGGGCGGCCTCCGGCTATGCGCCCCGCATGTGGCATGGTCGCTGACTATGAAGCAATTTCATATTGGTAATAATGATCATGAGGTAAGCTTGTATTTCAGGCAGCCCGCTTTTCCAATTGTTGTGCTTGATGTGGCGTGATCTCATCCTCCGGCAGCGCGCGATCGGGCAGGGTGCCGGGCCGCGCAATGGCGCGTGTGATATCCCACACCGCGATCAGGAGGCCGGACCAGGTTGGTGCGGCCATGTAGAGTGGTTGATATTTTGGGGCGAAGCAGGTTTTGAACTGGCGCAATCCGTCAGCACGGGATGCGGCGTTGAACATACGTCGAGCCAGGCGGCTAAGCGTGTCGGTCTCGGTCGTTTCGGCCACGGGAAGTGCCGCCAAAGTCAGACGGGGGCAGTCCAAGGCAAGGGCATCTTCGATGGCAGCCCAAATCAGGGCATGCATGGTGCCATCTGGAATGCCCGGCAAGTGACGCATGAGGTCCAATGCCCATTCCTCCTGAATCGAATGGAATGTGGCAAACGCCACAACCCGGCCTTTATGGTAAGCCACGTAGCGACGTTGCCAGGCGACATAGGTCCGGTCATATCGCCCCATGGAGAAGCCGCGCGCCGTTCCATGGGCCTCCTGCCAGGCCCGATCAATAGCGGCGAAAGCCACGGCCTGACGGTTCGACAGGGGGCCACGTTCGGCGCGAATATCGATCCCGGCCTTCATCGACTGGCGGAGTTTGCGACGAAGCTGCCGATATACCGGCGTTTGCAGGTCTATCCCGTCTGGGTCAATCACCGCTTCCTCTGCGATTTTCACGACACGAAAGCCAAGCCCTCTGGCCCGTGCTGCCATCCGGGATGCGCATTTATACACAACCGGTACCCTGCCCGAGTTTTCGCCCGTGGCGCAAAGATCCTTGAGGCTTTGACCGTAGACTGCTTCCGGGCCGAAGGGATCTGTTAGGCCGACCAAGCAGGCGTCGGTTTCGTGCATAAGCCAGCCGCGGCGAGGGCGCGCCGCTTGTAAAACGCCATGGGTGCCCTGATGGATGAGCCCTAGTTCAGCGCGCGGTCCCTGGGCCAGGGCGGCCTGTAGGACCGAGGGCAACACGGTTCCAGGCGCAAAGTGCTCTGGATGATCTTGCTTGGTCCGTGTTTTAGGCCCCGCGGCCAAGGCGATGGCAGCGATGCAAGCCGGGATGAGGTAGTAAACAATTCGAAACGCGACCATTGCGACCACCAATTGCGGTGCCGCCGCTGCGGGCAACAAGCCCAGCATGGTCACTTCGAATGGGCCGAGCCCGGCAGGGGTCGACGCAACCAATCCAGCCGTAAATGCCAACAGGTAGGCAGGCATCAACATTGCAAAATCGATGGGACTGCCAGCGGGCAACAGGCACCAAAAGGCGAGACTTGCCGCTGTCAGATCAATCGCCGCCAATCCAACCAATGTGAGCGATATCGGCAGATTTGGCACTGAGATCCTGAATTTACCCACGGTGAGTTTTGGTTGGTAAAGCGCCACAATACCGTATCCTAACGCCGCGAGCACGATCAGCACGCCTAGAACGCGCCCGTACGGCAACGTAGCGGGAAAAAGCATCAGTGTGATGCCTATGATAACGGTCCAACCAGCGAGAAAGCACAGACTGATCACAGCGGTGAGGGCCAAAGCGCGGGACAGGGAGGTATCTGGAAGCATCCTCCATCGGGCCAGCGTGCCGACGATGATGCCAAACCCCATGCATTGCGACAGAGAAATGCTGACGATGCCCGCGGCCCGCGCGGTGTGCTGGTCGGTACGGCTGTTCATCAAGCGGTGAACCGCGCCGTCATATCGCCCGATGGCCCAATAGCTGACACCGGTTAGACCCACCGCCGCGAACCATTGCCAGACCGACAGGTCATGCAACGCATTTGCGGCGACATGCAGGTCAATATCAGCCAGGCCCTTGATCAGAAGCGGGGCTAACGCGGCCATCACCAGCAATGGCATGACCTGTTTCAGGCACAGTCTTCCCAGATTGGCCCGGATCTGGGACCGTGATTTGGCCGACTGCATTTTTGGTCTCCTCCCCCACACCGGGGAAGGATGTACGCAATAGACCCTACCAAGCCATTAAGTCGGCCGCTCTCTAAATCTCTTCCATCAACTGCGCCTTGGCGACAGCCATCAATTCAACCATTTTGGTTCGGATAGTGGCTTCTTCCGCTTTGTTGCCCAGATCGCCGGACACCTTGCGATAAACATCCTCATCGCCCGCTTCTTCGAAGTCCGACGCGATGACTTCCTTGGCATATGCGGCGGCGGCCTCACCGGTCTTGCCCATCAGGTCTGCGGCCCAAAGCCCCAACAACTTGTTGCGACGTGCCTCGGCCTTGAACTGCATCTCAGCATCATGGGCAAACTTGTTTTCAAAGGCATTTTCGCGTTCTTCGAAGGTCGACATCAACGGTCTCCGTTCAGCAGAGTTTAGGTTGATTGTTACGTAGGGTTTCTGACGCGAAATGGCCAGACGGAACCGAAACGAGGCCGCCGAAAGCCTGTAACATCGAAGGGCCTTTCCAATCAGATGTGTCACGCTGAAGGGGCTTTTTGCATAAATCTTGGTTTGTATGCATTTCCGGTTTCCCGAACGGATTTGTGCCCGGTGCTCTTTGAGGGTGTGCCAAGATCGGTACAGCGGTTGCGCAGTGCGATGCGGATGTGGAGCTTAGCGAGATGCCGGTCAAAATGTATGGTAAGACTTTATCCAAGTCGTTTGGGGCAGTTCATCCACTGACCGGCCGCGCATTGGGAAGCAATGTGCCGAGAGGGGATCAGCAAAACCCAGATGCGCGACCGTGCTTGCCGGTCGCAGGCGGATGCCAAACCATCCTTGTGTGAAAGCAGATCGATCGCGGGCCGCTGCTCCAGCGCGACAGAGGTGGTTCGGTTCGTTTGAACAGTTTGGAGCCGTTTCTTAGTTGGATTTTCCGCTCGTTTATGCCGCCACCGGGATTGGTTTCGACGGGTTGAGATATGCCTGATCGGGGGGTTGCCCGTCCAGCGATGAGTGTGGTCGCCTGCTGTTGTAGAATGCCAGATACAGGCGCAGG
>NZ_JAFEUL010000002.1 GCF_016901225.1 Actibacterium sp. 188UL27-1
GCCTGATGTTCTTTCAATATCCCGATTATCTGTTCTTCACTGAAACGGCTTCTCTTCATCATCTGTCTCCTTCTTGGAGAACAGGCTAACCAAAAACACCGGACATTTCAGGGGAGCAGGTCACAGGATGGTTTTGCAGGTTCTCTGGCAGGCGAGTGGCCCGGGCCTTCGCATCAGGGCGTCTATGATCCAGCGCGCCTACCATGGGTGTCTGGATGTATTACGCCCTGCAATATGTGGGGATGGAGCGTGCTAGCTGACCCTCGCCTTGCGGCCGCCGCGGCGTTTCTGCAGGCGGGGCGCGCGGCTGGGCAATTCATCCATGATGGCACGGCGCGCTTCTGGCGTCATGCGGGACCAGGCGCCGATCTCGTCCATGGTGCGCAGACATCCTGTACAGATGCGTTCCGCCGGATGGATCACGCAGACCTTGATGCAGGGGCTTTCGATTTCATCGCGGGTCCAGACCGGGACGCCGTCGTTTTTGTCACTCATGGATCTGCTCGTTTTATGTGGCCCAGCCTGTCGAGGGCACCCTGCAGGATATAGCTTGCGGCGACATGATCAATGACCTCGGCGCGACGTTTTCGTGATGTGTCCGCCTCCAGCAGCGCGCGTTCGGCGGCGACGGTGGACAGGCGCTCATCCCAAAAAGTGATCGGCGTTTCCGTCAGCTTTTCAAGGTTGCGGGCGAAGGCGCGGGTGGATTGGCAGCGCGGCCCTTCGGATCCGTCCATATTGCGGGGCAGGCCCAGGATGATGGCGGCAATCCCACGTTTGGTCAGCAGGTCCAGCAGATGAGCGGCATCCAGACCGAACTTCTTGCGCTTGATGGTTTCCACTGGTGTGGCGACGCTGCGCAACCCATCAGAAATGGCCACGCCGATGGTCGCGGTGCCCAGATCGAGACCCATCAAGGGGCCGTGAGGCAGGGCGGGGGCCAGATCATCCAGGCTGTCATAGATCACTGTGCGACACCTGCATCGCGCGCCGCCTGCAGGATGGGCAGGCGAGTTACCGGGTCGGGGAAGACCTTTTGCGCTTCCTGCCAAATGGCGGCGGCGCGGCCCTGTTCGCCCAGAATGCCCAAGGAGCGGATGAGCCGGGCCCAATCCTCCGGCGGGCCGCCATCGGTGGACAGACGGTCGCTGAGCCCGCCGACCATGCCGCGGATCATCTCCATCCGCTGCGCGGGGGACAGATCCTCGGCCGCTGCGATATCGTCATCGGTTGGGCCGCGCAGTGCGGAAAGTGGCGGCAGCGAATATTCGATACCGGCCAGAAACGCGGCTTCCTCGATCTGGGCCCGGATCGGGTTCACCCAAGGATCCGTGGCCTGGCTTTGGCGCAAGAGCGGCTCCCAAAAGCCAAAAGCCAGGTCCGGTCGCCCGGTCTGGCTGTGCATCAGCCCAGTGTAAAAGCGACCAACCGGGTGGGATCTGTCGCGGCCCAGGGCCTGAGCCAGCGCGCCTTCGGCTTCGGGGGAAACATAGCCGCCTGCCGCCTGGATCAGCAATTCCGCCAGACCCACGAAATCTTCAGCCGTGGCATTGTCGCCTTTGATCCCGATCACGCGGTCTTGGGCCTGCCAGGCGGCGGTCAGATTGCCCAGCCCGGCCTCGTTCCGGACAAGCAATTCGTGGCCGCGCAGGTCATTGGGGCGTTCGGCGACCGCGTTGCGCAACTGGGTCATAAGTGCGGAAAATTCTTCCGAAATCTCGGCCGGAGGGCGTTCGGGTTGCTGCGCCTCCGCCGCGGCTTGATCCGGGCGATTTGCGCGGGCGATCTGTGCCAGTTCGATCCGCTTGGCCAGGGGCAGGTCAGGATAGCCCGGTGCGCCCAGGCGTTGATAAAGGCCGTAGCTGCCACCTGCCAGGACCACCACGCTCAAGGCGGCGGCAATGAGGCTTGGAGTTTTTGGGGCAGTGGTTGTCACCTCCTGCGTTCCGGCCCGGTCGGCATCCAGGATGCGGCGCTTGATCTCGGTCCGGAGCCGGTCTGCCTCCTCCTCCGTGACGACATCGCGGGCCAGATCGCGATCCACCGCGGCCAGCTGGTCCTTGTAGACCGCGATATCGCTGACCCGCCCGCTATTGCCGTGTTGGCCGCGCACGAATGCCGCGATCATCGCCAAGGCCACGATGGCCACCATGACCCCTGCGATTGCCCAGAACACCGCGTTCCTCCCTTAATCCCCGCTGTATCTAGGCCAGTGCCGCGCCGGGATGAAGCCCCCCGGTGCAACCTGTCGCAACTGGCGTGAAAGATGCCGCCATGGATCAATCGGTTCTTTGGCAGATGGCGCATTAGGCTTATCCTAAGATCTGTGACTGATCGGGAGCGTCCCATGCGCCGTTATTCTGCCTTTGCCATCGCCCGCGAAGCCCTGCGCCACCATAAAGGGTGGGAGCGGGCCTGGCGGTCGCCCGAACCCCGGCCGCGCTATGATGCGATCATCGTGGGCGCTGGCGGGCATGGATTGGCCACCGCATATTTCCTGGGCAAGAACCACGGGCTAAAGAATGTGGCGATCATCGAAAAAGGCTGGCTGGGCGGCGGCAATACCGGGCGGAACACGACGATCATCCGCTCGAACTACCTGCAGGACCCGTCGGCGGCGATCTATGAGAAAGCGCGCAGCCTGTATGAGACGATCAGCCAGGACCTGAATTACAATGTCATGTTCAGCCCCCGCGGTGTGATCATGCTGGCCCAGACCCACCATGAGGTGCGCGGCTACCAACGGACGGCCCATGCAAATGCGTTGCAGGGGGTGCAGACCGAATGGATCGGGCCGGAACGGGTGAAAGAGCTGTGCCCGATCATCAATCTTGACGGGCCACGCTATCCGGTGTTGGGCGGGCTGTGGCAAGCGCGAGGCGGGACCGCCCGCCATGATGCGGTGGCCTGGGGCTATGCCCGCGCCTGTTCGGCCATGGGAATGGATATTATCCAGCAATGTGAAGTCACTGGCGTGCGTTCTTCAAACGGTCAGGTGATGGGGGTCGAGACCACGAAAGGCCCGATTGATTGCGATAAACTGGGCGTCGTTGTGGCTGGTCATTCCGGGGTGCTGGCCGAGATGGCCGGCTTTCGTCTGCCCATCGAAAGCGTATCGTTGCAGGCGCTGGTGAGTGAGCCGATCAAGCCCTGCATGGATGTGGTCGTGATGGCAAACACGGTCCACGGGTATATGAGCCAATCCGACAAGGGGGAGATGGTCATCGGCGGTGGCACGGATGGCTACAACAACTACACCCAGCGTGGATCATTTCACCATGTCGAGGAAACCGTGCGCGCCCTGATCGAGACCTTCCCGATGATCAGCCGCTTAAAGATGCTGCGCCAATGGGGTGGGATCGTGGATGTGACGGGTGACCGCTCGCCCATCATCTCGAAAACGCCGTTGGGCAATTGTTTCATCAATTGTGGCTGGGGCACGGGCGGGTTCAAGGCGATCCCGGGTTCCGGTTGGGCGATGGCGGAACTGATGGCCAAAGGCGGCTCAACCCTGGCCGATGCATTCTCGCTGGACCGGTTCCGCGAGGGGCGGTTCATCGATGAGAGTGTGGCAGCGGGCGTTGCACACTGACCTGCGACGACCGCGTTGGTTTGTAAACGGATTGTGGTGCCGAGACACAGGGCGACCCCATAATACACCGGTGAAAAACGTTTGTTATCGGATGGTTAGGCCCCGCATGCGTGACCGGCCCTATCCTTCCCGTCCCGGTTCATCAGGATTTTCGGAAAATAATGCGATCTTGTTGCCCTGAGGATCGCGAAGATAGCCGACATAGAACCGAGGGCCGTAGGAGGTGCGAAAACCCGGTTGGCCTTCGTCAGAACCACCTGCGGCAAGGGCTGCCGCGTGAAGGTCACGAACCTGGCTTTGATTACCGGCTTCAAATGCGACCATGGCACCGTTTCCGGCCGTTGCCGGATGCCCGTCAAAGGTGGGCTTGACATAGAATTCAGGTAAAGCGGCAGACTGACCGGGTTGTTCAGGCAGCGCATAACTCAGGCCCTCGGGTCCCTCTTCAAGTCCATAGTTAAGCGCGGGCAGGAATGCGGAATAAAACCGTTTTGCGCGCGTGATGTCGTCTGCTCCAACGGTCACATAGGCAATCATGCGGCGTGCTCCTTTTCGGATATGTGAGGGTTATGCGACAGTAAACGAGGACAAACCTCAGCTCAATAACTGCGCGACGCACTCCCCCATGATCTGGCATATGGGCGTATGACAGCGATGCGCCTGACGTCATTTGAACGCTGAAACAACAACCATCCGGTACCGAATAATGGCGGGTTGGATGATTTGGCAAATTGCCGGTTTTGGGGTGTCTTGGGGATTGGTTGAAGCCGTGATTGTCCCGCCGGACTGCTTCAACTTGATGACGCGCGCTTAAGTCGTCATGGCCGCTTTTCATCGGAAAGTGGGCTGCAGCAACGATTTACCGCGCAAATCGATCTGCGGGCCGTGCCGAATGTTGCTGGTCAAGCGTTATGCCTACGCAATGAGCGGTTCTGTGCGCGGATACCCCAAGGTAACCGGCAACCCCATGCGCAGAAATCGGACAAAGCCTGGTGCGGGTTGGGAAGTGTCATATCTGCCCCAATGTGTATGACACGAAACCACAGGAGCAGATAATGTCTGATCACCACACCACGAATACCTCGAGCGGCAGTGGCGGCGCGCTTTGGTTCACCGCTGGCGCGGTCGTCATCGCCGTTGTTCTGCTGGCCCTTCTTTTCTCGGGCGGCGGCGAAGCCCCGAGCGGCGCTGAGACCGGTGCTGGCGGCGCGGCTGTCGGCGGAGAAACCAGCATTGCCCCGGCTGACCCGGGTGCGACGGCCCCTGCGGCAGATCCCGCAGCTCCGGCCACTGACGGAAACTAAACTTAAATCGGCCGAGGCGGCGGGACCATCCCGCCGCCCTTGCCCCAGGGTACGAACAAATCAACAACCGCCATCGCCGCCCCCGCTGCCATCTCCTCCTCTTCCAAAATCACCGATGTTGCTGCTGTAGCTGCCACTGGTGCCCCCGCCGCGGTGCGATTTTTTCTTGGGGAGAAAGCCGCTCGCCAGAAGCTGAATAAACCCGTTTTTCGAATTGGGGCGGAGGAATGGTCGGATGACCATGATGAGTGTCGCCAACACGACCAAAGCCACCACGATCCAGCTCAGCAAGTCGTTTTCAAAAATTGCCTGAAGCATTTTCACTATCCTTTCTGGAATAAAGACACGGGTCGCAGCGCGCGTTATTCGCCGCCGCCCCCACCATCGCCGCCGAAATCACCATCGGTGAACTTATCCCACCAAGTTTTGTTATCGGGATCGTCCCGGCGTGACCGTTGCGGTGGGCTGTCGGATCCGTAATTCGGTGTGCCTGTGTCGCCGCCACCGCTGTTGCGGCGCTTGCGTTTTTTGTCTGTCGTCTGGCGCCGTTTGGTGAGCCAAAGAAACGTCACAGCCAGCGCGACGATGATCCAGATAAACAAGGCAAATTCGCTCATTTTTGTCCTCTTGTCATTGGGCAAAGGAGAACCGGCCAGCCAAATGGCCGGAGATCGTTTTCATTGAGTTTTGAGAACGTGCTAATCCTCGGCGTTAGATCCGCCGCTCTCCCCGCGTCTGGGCGCGGGTGGGTCGGCATAGTCGCCGCCGCTTTGCACGTTGTGTTTCGGAGCGCCCAATCCGCGGAAAACCACGACGGCTGCGCCGATCATCAAAACAAGTAAAGGAACCAGTCCGATAAAGTTTTTCATGACTTAGATATGGGGATTGATCCTTGCCTGTTCAAGTTTCCGTGACAATTGCCAATCGGCGGCGGCTGTGGGCATGGTTTTGCCAAACGGTTGCCGTCTGGGCGACAGATAGGAGTTTTACGAAAGATATGAGGGTGATGCTTGACGCGCGGGATCTGGGTCATATCTGCCTCATATTACAGGAGAAGAGCATGCCTTTTGACGCGACTGAAGCCCGGACTGACATTATGACCCGCCTTGGACCAAAACTTGCTGGATTTGTTTTTGGTGTCGCCGTTTTGCTGGCTGCGGGGGGCTTTGTTTCTGTCGCATTCACAGGCGTTGGCTTTGGGGAGGGGACACGCACCCCACCGCAGGTTTATACCTCGTTCTGATCGGTCATCGGGGCCGTTTTCTGACATAGAATGCCGTTTGTGGTTTGGATGCTGGTCCAGACCGCCCCTATGCTTGGTTCAACCGGTTGTAGGGTGATACGATGCTGATCTTGGATTGTCCCTGTTGTGGGCGCGCGGCGGATGAAACGGAGCTTGAAGGGGGCGGGGAAGCGCATCTGACCCGGTTTGGTCCCGGCGCCAGCGATGATGATTTTGAGCGGTATTTGTTCCTGCGTGGTAATCCCAAAGGCGTGCATTTTGAGCGCTGGCGTCACGCCTATGGTTGCGGAAAGTGGTTTTTGGCAGCGCGCTGCACCACGACGCTAGAGGTTTTTGGGACCTATGCGGCGCAGACGACGGCGCCACCGCCAGAGATTGTTGCCGCCATCAAAGCGCGCCGCCCCAATTGGGAGGCCCCAGTATGAGCACACGCTTGGACCATGGAGGTCGCCTGATTGACCGCGACCGGCCAGTCACGTTTCGCTTTAACGGAAAGAAGATGCCGGGTTTTGCGGGTGATACCGTCGCCTCGGCGCTACTGGCCAATGACCGTGTAATGGTGGGCCGGTCGTTCAAATATCACCGACCCCGCGGGATTGTCGCCGCGGGCCCAGAAGAGCCCAATGCGCTGTTGAATATGGGCCGTGGTCCGCGGTTTGAGCCGAACCAGCGCGCGACGACGACCGAATTGTTCGACGGGTTGGAGGCGGAAAGCCAGAATCACTGGCCGAGTCTGGAATACGATGTGGGTGCGATCAATCAATTGGCCAGCCGCCTGTTGCCAGCAGGGTTCTACTATAAGACCTTCATTCATCCGCGTCCGGCCTGGAAGCATGTGTTTGAGCCTGTCATTCGCAATTCTGCCGGTCTGGGTAAGGCCCCCAAGGACGGTGATGCGGACCGGTACGAGCATTTCTACTGGTTCACAGATATCTTGATCGTGGGGGGCGGGATTGCTGGCTTGCAGGCCGCGCTGACAGCGGCAACCTCGGGTCTGCGCGTGACCCTGATCGAACAGACCGCACATTGGGGTGGGCGTGCACCGGTAGATGGGGCTGAGATCGACGGCGAATGGGCCGATGAATGGGTGCAAGGTGCTGTTCAAGCCCTTGAAACCATGCCGAATGTTACCCTTCGCACGCGTCTGATGGGGGCGGGGGTCTATGACCATGGTTATGTGCTGGGATATGAGCGTGTCTCGGATCATTCACCTGCCGATGACCAACCGCGCCACCGGCTGTGGAAGATCCGCGCGCGCCAAGTGATTACGGCCACCGGCGCGATTGAACGTCCCCTCAGCTTTCCAGGCAATGACCTGCCGGGGGTCATGCTGGCCTCCGCCGTGCGTGATTATGCGGTGAATTTCGCGGTCAGTCCCGGCCAACGGACGGTCGTGGTGACCAACAACGATGACGCGTATCTGACGGCCCTTGCCCTGGTCGATGTGGGGCAAACGGTGCCCGCGATCGTCGATGCCCGGCCCGCAGGTGGGGGAGAATTGGCGCAGGAGGTGGCCAATCACGGGGTTGAGGTCCATCTGGGCGCGGCCATCGCAGGTGTCACGGGCCGGTCCCGGGTGGAGGGGGTAAAGATCACGGCCCAGACCGGTACGGGGACCGACCCGACCGAGATTGCCTGCGATTGCGTCGCCATGTCAGGGGGCTGGTCGCCGGTGGTGCATCTGTGGAGCCATTGCGGCGGCAAACTTACCTGGAACGCGCCGCTCGCGATGTTCCAGCCCGACCCGGAGCGCCCACCGACCGGTGCGGATGGACAGGGCTTTGTCACTGCTGCCGGGGTCGCTGCCGGCGTGCCGATTGAGCGGGCAGGGGAGGGGCTGTCAAACTTCCAGACACTCCGCAGTGCGACGGAGGCCGCGCAATCGGTCTGCGTGCGGTTGGGTCGCTCTGTTGGCGATGCGGCCATGCCCGCCGTGCGGGAGGTCGAGACGGCCCCCCTGGCGCCGGTCTGGATCATGCCGGACGGCGCTGACATCAGGTTGCGCGAAAAGATGTGGCTGGATTTCCAGAACGACGTGAAGGTTTCGGACGTGCAATTGGCCGCACAGGAGGGGTTTGAAAGCGTCGAACACACCAAGCGCTATACGACACTGGGCATGGCGACGGATCAGGGTAAGTTGAGTAATATCAACGGGCTTGCGGTCCTTTCTAAGGCATTGGATGCAGAGATCCCGCAGGTAGGCACTACCACATTCCGCCCGCCCTACACGCCTATCTCGATGGCTGCCATTGCGGGCGAGGCGCGGGGTAAAACGTTCCAGCCCCTGCGCCGGACGCCCATGCATGACTGGCACGCCGCAAACGGCGCCCATTGGGAGCCCGTGGGCCATTGGCGGCGGCCATACTGCTATTTGCACGGGTCCGAGACGCCCGAGCAGGCCGTTGCACGGGAGGTGCGCAACACGCGGGCCAATCTGGGGCTGCTGGATGCCTCCACCCTTGGCAAGATCGTGGTCAAGGGCCCGGATGCTTGTCGATTTGTCGACATGCTTTACACCAACAAAATGTCGACCCTGAAGCCGGGGCGCTGCCGCTATGGCCTGATGTGCAGCGAAAACGGATTTCTGAGCGACGATGGGGTGGTGGCGCGCATCGATGCGCAGACCTTCCTGTGTCACACGACCAGCGGCGGGGCCGACCGGATCCATGCCTGGATGGAGGATTGGCTGCAATGCGAATGGTGGGATTGGCAGGTCTATACCGCCAACCTGACAGAGCAATATGCGCAGATTGCAGTTGTTGGCCCCAACGCCCGCAAGGTCCTGGAAAAGCTGGGCGGTTCCCTGGATGTCAGCCGGGAGGCGCTGCCGTTCATGGGTTGGGCCGCCGGGCGACTGGCAGGTTTTGATGCGCGAGCGTACCGGATCAGTTTTTCGGGTGAGTTGAGCTATGAGATTTCGGTACCCGCAGCCACAGGTGCGGAGTTTTGGGACCTGCTGATCGAGGCGGGCGAAGAGTTCGGCGCCATGCCCTACGGCACCGAGGCGCTGCATGTGATGCGGGCCGAAAAGGGATTCATCATGATCGGGGATGAAACCGACGGCACGGTCATTCCCCAGGACCTTGGCCTCGACTGGGCGATCTCAAAGAAAAAGGATGACTATCTGGGCAAGCGTGCGCAGGAGCGTAGCCACATGACCGACCCCGAGCGGTGGAAGCTGGTCGGGTTAGAGACGATGGATGGCAGCGTTCTGCCCGATGGTGCCTATGCAGTTGGAGCCGGCACCAATGCCAACGGCCAGCGCAACATGGTGGGGCGCGTGACCTCGACCTACCATTCGCCGACATTGGACAAAGGGATCGCCATGGGGCTGGTTCTGCACGGATCGGACCGGATGGGGGAGGTGCTGGAGTTTCCCGGCACCGATGGCAAAACCACCCGGGCGCGCATCGTCGATCCGGTCTTTTACGATCCCGCGGGGGAGAAGCAGAATGCCTGAGGCGCGTATGGCGTGGAACGGCGCCGCCTTTGATGGGCTGGCGCAGGTGCGTGAATTGCCGGTCCAGGGTATGATCTCCCTGCGCGGTGACCTTGCCTCTGCCCCGGTGCAAAATGCGGCGACTGAGGTGACCGGCGCCGCCATGCCAGGCCCACGCGGGGTCGAGGGTGCGGGTGACAGTGCGATTGCGTGGATGTCGCCCGATGAGCTTTTGATCCTGCTGCCCCATGGCACGGTGCAGGATGCCTTGGCGCGGATGGACGCAGTACTGGCGGGTGAGCATGCCCTTGCCTTGGACATGTCCGACGCCCGCGCGGTGTTCGAGGTCGAAGGCCCCGCGGCACGGGAGGTGTTGGCCAAGCTTTGTCCCGTTGACCTGGACCCGGCCGTGTTCGGCCCCGGAGAGATGCGCCGGACGCGTGCGGCCCAGATCGCCGTGGCCTTCTGGCAATCCGGGCCGCACGCGTTTCGGCTGATCTGTTTCCGCTCTGTCGCCGGTTATCTGTTTGATCTGCTCAAGGGGGCAGCCCATCCCGCGGCCCGGGTCGGTGTCTTTGATCCGTCAGCCTAGCCCTTGAGCGCCGATCCAACGGGCTTGTGCCAGCCGCATGAGGCGGGCGTAACATTCATCCCCCCAGGCGCTGCCATGGGTCAGGATTTCGGTAAAGATGACCGATGCTTCTGGCGGAAGTTCCATGATCAGGTCATCGGCCAGGGCCTCCACCGCGCGGATCGCGTCGTAGAACCGATCTGATTTGAACGTGGTCAGCGCGAATGCCAGATTATAGACCGCACGAATGTCCACCAACCGTCCGCCAGGATGCGCCCGATCGTCAACTTGCCGGTGCCGGGGTGGCCGTTGAGGACAAGGACCATAGCGGACCTCGTATCCTGGTTGAGCTGCATCGTCTGGCAATGGCCTGGGGCAGCGCAACACTTTAGCCGGGGCCTGACAAGATCATACCCCCTAACCCTGGGATTGAAAAAATGCGAAAACTGGGGTAATATTAAAATATTGAAGTAGAATTTTTGATTTAGGAGATTGACCATGCGTGCGTTCGCACTTTGCCTGCTGTGCTGTCTTGGACCCAATGGCGCAGATGCACAGACCGAATCCTAGACCCCTGCTGAGCAGACCCGCGACCAATATGAGGCCGGAGTTGTGCCAAGCCTGCAATCCGCGGTCTTCTCTCTCGACAGGA
This sequence comes from Actibacterium sp. 188UL27-1, assembly GCF_016901225.1. GTDB lineage: Bacteria > Pseudomonadota > Alphaproteobacteria > Rhodobacterales > Rhodobacteraceae > 188UL27-1. The sequence continues at coordinate 10,802 of NZ_JAFEUL010000002.1, forward strand.
TGGCGCAATCCGTCTTGGATGAAGGCATGATGTTTGATGTCGTACTGCAAGTTCGCGGTCGAGGCGACCGCGCTGTCGGGTTGATCCTGACCTGTGCTTTCGGCGATGCCTGCGAGTCGTTTCAGACCTTCTTTGAGGCGATTGGCGGAAACTGCGTGGTTGTCGGGCGCGATACGACCTGCATACCGCCCGAGACAGAGCCGCGCCCCCTGCCGACGACACCCTAAAACGCTATGACGCTGCCTTGGCTTGGGTTGCGCTGTGGCTGCCTGTGGTCTTGAAGAAGCCCACCATGCGGTCGATGACCGTATGGCGGGTCTGGCGCGCCTCCATCAGGATCTCGTGCTCACCGCCGGGCAGCACCACGATTTCACCACCGGGCCAGCTTTGCATCCGGTCGCGGACCGCCTGCATATCAACGATGCGCTCGTTATCGCCGATGAAGGTGATAGCGGGCACATCCGGGGCCGGGCGGCGGCGCAGATCGCGGATTTCCCACAATGCCTCGTTCAGCCAGGCCAGACTGGGGCCGCCGATGGCAAGCTCGGGGTGGGTCTGCAACTGATGACGCAGCAATTCATAGGATTCTGCATCCGTCGTCAGCAGATTGTCTTGAAAGGCGGCGCTGATCACGTAATTGGTGGGCTTTGTTCCCGGTGCGTAAACCGCACCCAGACCCAGATGACGGCTAACTCCGCTGACGGCCCAGGCGACCGGGCGCAGAATAGGGTTCAGCGAAATCCCCCACATCGGACCGGTACAGGCCGCCGCTTCAACGGGCAGGCCATTATGCAAGGCGCGCAAGCCAATCGCACCGCCCATGGAATGTCCCAGCAGATACCACGGCTTTGGCAGCTCCAACTCTGCCGCCGCCGTGGTCACCGCCCCAACATCTAACTGGTAATCCGAAAAGTGCGCGACATGGCCCAAGGAAGCGTCGCCTGTCAGCCGGTCTGACAGGCCCTGACCACGCCAGTCCACAACCAGCGTCGTCAACCCGCGATCCAGAAAATCCTGGGCGACGCGGGCATATTTCTCGATGTATTCCGTTCGCCCTGTAAAAAGCAGCACCGTCCCTTCGGTGCCGCCCGCAAAGGCCGCGACGCGGATCCGCGCGCCATCGTCCGCGGTCAGCCAATGGGCCGTGGCGGCCGGGCCGCTGGCGATATCGTCATAATAGGGCGCGCGTTCCAATGGTTTGCCTCAGCTCAGGATCGGGGCCAATTGCATGGCCATGGCAACGTTATCGACACTCAATTTACCGGTCATGAAGGCTGTCGTCGGATCCAGGCTGCCATCCAGGATTGACTTGAACGTCTCGGTATCGGCCTCGAGCGTCAGATCCGCCGGTTCATCACCGATCGCAACAGTATCACCTTTGATCATGATCGACCCTTCACCTTCGATCACAAATTTGGCGGTGCCATCGAACGATCCGTCCATCTTTGCGCTCAGGGCGGCCACGGCCTCGTTCAGTACATCACTCATGCGTAAATCCTTTTGATTCCGTGGCAGGAAGTTCTTTCACCCGACACGATTTGCACTACTGTTACGGTATGAAGCGCAAACGCATATCCCTCAACAGTATCGTGACGGCACAAATTGCGGCAGTCATGATTTCCATGCTTGGTGCGACCTTTGCTACGGCGCAGGGGCTGGAGGAAACGCCCGAACCGATCCAGCCCGATCCGCAACTTGAAGTGGAATCGACAGCACCGGCGGAGCCGTCCGAACTTGACCGCCTGTTTGCAGAACTGGCCAAACCCGAACAGGCAGGTTGGAAACAGATCGAGGAGACGATCTGGATCGAATGGTCGAAATCCGGCTCACCTTCCATGGACCTGCTGCTGCGACGGGGCCGCAAAGCGTTGGAAGGCGACGATCTGGCGGGCGCCATTGAACATTTCACGGCCCTGACCGACCATGCCCCCGGCTTTGCCGAGGGCTGGAATGCACGCGCTACGGCCTATTTTCATGCTGGTCTCTATGGACCATCGATTGAGGATATTCGGCGGGCCCTCGCCCTCAACCCTCGCCATTTCGGCGCGTTGTCGGGCCTCGCCATCATGATGGAAGAACTGCAGCTGGAGCAAAAGGCGCTTGAGGCCTACCGCGCGGTGGAGGCTATACATCCCCACCGTCCAAACGTAAAAGATGCCATAGAACGTTTGGAAAAAAAGTTGGAAGGGCAGAGGATCTAGGCCAAGCCTGATCTGCCCAACCTGATCTACAAGGACGCGGCCATGCGCCAGAATGCGACTGTGACGGCCGTCCTTGGGCCCACCAATACCGGCAAAACCCACTATGCGATCGAACGGATGCTGGCACACCGGACCGGCGTCATCGGCTTGCCGCTGCGTTTGTTGGCGCGTGAGGTTTATGACCGCGTTGTGGCCAAGCGCGGACCCAATGTGGTGGGTCTGGTCACCGGGGAAGAGCGGATCGTGCCCGAACGCACGCAATACTGGGTCTGCACGGTCGAGGCGATGCCGCTGGAAATTGGTGCCGATTTCGTTGCAGTGGACGAAATCCAGCTCTGCGCCGATCCGGAGCGGGGGCACGTGTTTACCGAGCGGCTGCTCCATGCGCGCGGCCTGCACGAAACGCTGTTTCTGGGCGCCGACACGATGCGCAGCGCCATCGCGGCCATTGAACCCAAGGCGCAATTTCTGCGGCGTGAGCGATTCTCGACTCTCACCTATACCGGCTCCAAAAAGCTCAGCCGGATGCCCGCACGGTCGGCTATCGTCGGGTTCTCGGTCGAAAACGTCTATGCGATTGCCGAGGTTTTACGGCGGTTGCGCGGGGGCTGTGCCGTTGTCATGGGGGCGCTCAGCCCGCGGACGCGCAATGCCCAGGTCGATCTTTATCAGAACGGCGATGTGGATTTCCTGGTGGCGACGGATGCCATCGGGATGGGATTGAACCTGGACGTGAACCATGTCGCCTTTTCCGGCTTGCGTAAATTCGACGGGCGGCGGATGCGCGATCTGGCTCCGAACGAGCTGGCCCAGATTGCGGGCCGGGCCGGGCGCTACAAGACCAACGGCACATTTGGCGTCACCGGAGAGGCGCGCCCCCTTGACGATCAGGTGGTCGAGGCGATCACGAACCACCGCTTCACACCGATCAAGCGGCTTCAATGGCGCAATTCCGATCTTGAATTTGGCACCGTCGACCGCCTCATTGCGGCACTTGAACAGCCCACGGATGACGAATGGCTGGCCCGCGCCCGCGAATCCGATGATCTGGCCGCCTTGCGGACCCTGTCTGCCATGCCCGAAATCTCGGGCCGCCTGCGCAACCACCGCGATGTGCGGCTGTTATGGGATGTCTGCCGGATCCCGGATTTCCGCGGCATTTCGGCGGCCGAACATGCCAGCATGCTGGAGCGGATTTTCGGCTTTCTCAGCGATGTGGGCCGGGTGCCCGACGATTGGATCGCCCGGCAGATCAAGTTCATTGATCGCACCGATGGTGAGATTGACACATTATCGAAGCGTCTGGCGTATATCCGCACATGGACCTACGTCGCACAACGCAGCGGCTGGTTGGATGACGAAAGCCATTGGCGCGGCGCGACCCGCGCTGTAGAAGACCGCCTGTCGGATGCGCTGCACGGTGCGTTGACACGCGCATTTGTGGATCGCCGCACCTCGGTATTGTTGCGGCGGCTCAAGCAGAAGGAGAGCCTGGTGGCCGAGGTGAACGACAAGGGTGAGGTGACGGTCGAGGGCGAATTTATCGGCCGGTTGCAGGGATTCCGGTTTTCCCAGGACAAAAGCGCCTCTGCGGATGAGGCCAAGACGCTGCGCCAGACTGCGCTTCAGGCGTTGGCGCCCGAATTCCATCTGCGTGCGGATCGGTTTTACAACGCGCCCGATACCGAGCTGGATTTCACCGAACAAGGCGGCCTGATGTGGGGCGAGCATGCGGTGGGCAAGCTGGTCAAAGGGCCTGAGGCGCTCAAACCCAGGGTCGAAGCCTTTGTCGATGAGGAGGCGGGAAGCGATGTGACCGAAAAGGTCACCCGCCGGATGCAGCATTTCATCGACCGCCGCATCGCGACCCTGTTCGAACCGTTGCTGGCCCTGGGCCGGGATGAGGCGTTGACCGGTCTGGCCCGTGGCTTTGCCTTCCAGATGGTCGAGGCTTTGGGCGTCATCCGTCGCGATAAGGTTGCCGATGACGTCAAGGCACTGGACCAGGACGCGCGCGGGTTGTTGCGTAAGCATGGCATCCGGTTTGGTCAGTTCACGATCTTCATGCCGCTGCTGCTGAAGCCTGCGCCGACCCGGTTGCGGCTTGTCCTTTGGTCGCTGAACCAGGATCTGAGCGAGTTTCCCGAAAGCCCGCCGCCCGGGCTGGTCACGATCCCGACGCCTGTCGAGGCGCCCGAAGGTTATGACACGATGGCGGGCTACCGTGTGGCGGGCAGCCGTGCGATCCGCATCGATATGCTGGAGCGCTTGGCCGATCAGTTGCGCAGTGAAAACAGCCGTGCGGGGTTTGAGGCTAAGCCCGACATGCTGTCGATCACCGGTATGACGCTGGAGCAATTTTCCGATCTCATGGGCGGTCTGGGCTACAAGGCGGAGCGGGGAGAGCGGCCCAAGATCCGCGTTACGCCGCCTGCCAAGAAGGCTGAGGAGGCCAAGGCCGAAGCAACCGCCCCTTCGGATGATGTGGCAACCGATGTGCCTGCGGCACCCACACCAGACAGACCCATCGCCGAAGCAGACATGCCCGCGCCCGATACGGCTGTCGAAGAGACGGTGGCAGATATGGCCGCCAAACCGGTTTTGCCCGAGGCGGAACAGCCTGCACCATCCGCCCCCGACGCTCCAGCGGCGAAGGTGCAGGACACAGCACCCGACGCGGCGCCATTGAGTGAGACCTTAGCTACAAGTGATCCGGTGGCCGAGGATGCGGCCCCGGCAACCACGCCCGCAGAGGAAGCTCCGGCGGATATGGAGGTTTTCTACACCTTCACCTGGGCGCCACGCCGCACACCAAACCCGCGCAATCGAGGCCGTTCGGACGAGCAAAGCGAGGGCCGTCCAGCCAAAGGGCGCGGCAAGCCCAAGGGTAAGCGCCCGCCCCAGGGTGGTAAAGGGGGTGGGGGTGGTCCGAAAAAAACCGAAGCGCGCCCGCCCAAGAAGGACAAGCCCATTGATCCCGATAACCCGTTTGCCGCCGCGCTGATGGGGTTGAAAGACAAGATTTGACGGACAGCCCTGCCGACGCCGCCATCCGAATCGATAAGTGGCTGTGGCATGCGCGGTTCTTTAAAACACGCAGCCTGGCCACCAAACTGGTGACTGAGGGCAAGGTACGGGTCAACGGCACCAAGATCTCGAAACCGGCGCGTAACGTCAGCCCCGGTGACACCCTGACCTTTGCCCAGGGCAAGGTCATTCGCCTGATCCGGATCACCGCCATCGGCGCCCGCCGCGGCCCTGCGCCGGAGGCCCAGGGCCTTTATGAGGACCTGGATCCTCCGACCCCTGGGGATACCAAGGACGCGGCCCCTTCATCCCCGCAATTTGAGGGAAAAGGACGCCCGACAAAGCGCGATCGCCGCACCCTTGACCTTAATCGCCGCACCCATCTTGAATGACGCCATCGGCGGGGGTAGCTACGCTGGGTGAAGCTGAAAGAGGCCGCCCATGACCTACATCGTCAACGACAGTTGCATCGCTTGCAAATACACCGACTGTGTCGAGGTATGCCCGGTAGATTGCTTCTATGAAGGCGAGAATATGTTGGTCATCCATCCCGATGAATGCATTGATTGCGGTGTGTGTGAGCCCGAATGCCCGGCAGACGCGATCAGGCCCGATACCGAGCCCGACATGGAAAAATGGGTCGAGTTCAATCGCAAATATTCGGAAATGTGGCCGGTCATCATCACCAAGAAGGATCCGCTGCCCAATGCAGAAGACCGCGATGGTGAGACCGGGAAGCTCGAAAAGTACTTTTCCGAAGCACCGGGCGAGGGTGGTTGATTCGTCCACCAGCACGGTGAAACTTTTTCATATTTGCGATTATTGAGCCGGTTTACCTGCGTTTTTATGCTTATTCGACCGTGCCGGGGTGTCGCGGAGCGCCGTTCTTTCTTTTGAGCCGTTTTTCTGGTATGGTATCCCAGATATGGAAATCTTGACCTAGCATTCACCTCGGCGCACTCGCCCTTAAAGGTGATATATCAGCGCAAAACGGCTCCGATATCGAAAAGGAAACTTTTCGGCGGTGTCGTTTGCGCTGTCTGGATCGGGATCCGACTGAGGAAGGCTGTATGACCAAAACCAAGAAACTCGACTTTCGCCCGAACGACTTTGTCGTGTACCCCGCCCATGGTGTGGGTAAAATCGTCTCTATCGAAGAGCAAGAGGTTGCTGGCTTCAAGCTGGAACTGTTTGTGATCTCGTTCGATAAGGACAAGATGACCTTGCATGTGCCCACCCACAAGGCCACCGAAGTGGGGATGCGCGCCCTGAGTGCCCCTGATGTCGTGAGCAAGGCCATGAGCACGCTGAAGGGCCGGGCCAAGGTTAAGCGCGCCATGTGGTCCCGTCGTGCGCAGGAATATGAGCAAAAGATCAACTCCGGCGACCTGATCGCCATTGCGGAGGTTGTGCGTGACCTGCACCGTACCGATGATCAGCGCGAGCAGTCCTATTCCGAACGGCAGCTTTACGAGGCCGCATTGGAGCGTCTGACCCGCGAGATCGCCGCCGCATCCGAGATGGATGAAGATGCAGCGCAAAAACAGATTGACGACGTTCTGGTTTCCCGCGCTGCTGCGGCTTGAAACCTACCTACATCCTGCGAAAGGGTCGTGGCTGTCGTCACGGCCTTTTTTCTTGTTTTGGCAGGAGCATACGGCGCGATATTGATCTGGTGTCGCCTGACCAATTCTAAGCCTCAAGCTGCCCGCCAGGTTTGTGCTGCCTGATCGATCTGTCTTTGGGTCTTGCAGCGCCACACCGTTGCATCATCTGCGCCGGCCAATGCGTCATCGATGGTGGCACGGACCCGCGCCCCGCTGCGCAGGCTGCGTTGCGCAAACCGGTATTGCTGCAGGGGCCAATCGGCATTGCCCGGCGGTAGCTCCGGCCGGGTCGTGCCAAAGTTGCGCCAGGGCCTGATCAAAAGCCGCAGGGCACGCAGATAGTCAGGCGGGTCTAGCCAGATCACGCCATCGGCCCGGAGCAGGGCTTGCGGTAGCAGGCTGGGGCCGCCTTCGAGGATCCATTGTTTCTGGGCGATGATTTGCCAAAGCGCGTCATCAATCTCATCCCGTGGTCTTTGTTGCCAGTTCTGCATTAGTTTGACCGCGTCAAAGGATACGATCGGGATGTTGGGGCGCACTGCGCCCAGTTGCTGGGCAAGGTGGCTTTTGCCAGATCCGTTGGCACCTGTGATGATCAGGTGCTGCATCGGCTCAGGCCATCACGGCAAGCATCGTTATAAGGCAGGCAACCTCGGTCAGGATCTGCACCGCGCCCAGGATATCCCCGGTCTGGCCACCGATCCGGGACATGGCCAACCTGGCGACACCAGCCGCGACCAAGATCGCAACCGGGATCATGAAGATCGCGCCCCAACCCGCGCTCGCGGCGGCAATGGCTGCGGCGCCGGTGCAGGCGATCAGAGTCGTTGGCATGCCTGGTCGCCCAACCATGGCCGACAGGCCGCCCCTGCGTGCATGGGGCAGGGTGGCCATGACCGCCACCATGGCGCCGCGGCTCAGGACGGCGCTGGCGATCAACGCGGCGGGCAGGACAGCCCCATCGATCAGGGCGGCGACGACCTGCCAGCGCAGGCCCAACGCGATCATGAGTGCTGCCACGCCATAGGTGCCGATATGGCTGTCCTTCATGATCTCCAACCGCCGCTCCGGCGTCCAGCCGCCCCAAAGACCGTCTGCTGTGTCGGCAAGCCCGTCTTCGTGCAAGGCACCGGTCAGAATGACCGATATCCCAACGACAAGCCCGGCTGTCACCATCGTTGGCAGTCCGATCCAAAGAGCCAGGATAGCCATGATCCAGGCGGATGCGGCGGTGACGAGACCCACCAGCGGATAGGCCCAGGCCGCCGCCGCGCCGCGGGCCTGCGCGAAATCCGGATCAACCGGGATCGGCAGGCGGGTCAGCAGGCCGAGTGCTGCGGGAATATCGCGCAGATCCATCAAGGTGGCGGGTTTGGCCATTGTTTTCAGTCTGTTTTTCCCGTTTGTACGTCGCCATAAAGGCCTGCCGGGCCACAAGCAATGCGAGACAGTGATGATGACAGCGCCCTTTACCACTCTTGCCGATATGCGCCGTATTCTGGCGGATTTGCCTGGCCCCGATGCTGCGGCCCGCCGGGCGGCGACGGCGCGCAATGGCCAGTTGACGAAACCTCCCGGCGCGTTGGGGTGTCTTGAGGATCTGGCGTTTTGGTATGCGGAGTGGCGTGGGGAGGCGCATCCGGTCATGGCGGCCCCGCAGATCATTGTTTTTGCGGGAAATCACGGGGTCACGGCGCAAGGTGTTTCGGCTTTCCCGGCGGAGGTGACAGCGCAGATGGTGGCAAATTTTGCCGCCGGTGGGGCGGCGATCAACCAGGTGGCCAAGCTTTTCGGGGCGACGCTGGATGTGGTGCCTCTGGATCTGACGCGCCCGACGGCAGATTTCACATCCGGTCCGGCCATGACGGAGGATGAGGTGATTGCCGCGCTTAATGCTGGGTGGCAAGCCATTGATTTAAAATCAGATCTATTGGTTGTTGGGGAGATGGGGATTGGCAATACGACGGCGGCCGCTGCCTTGGCCGCGGCTGCTTTTGGTGGCGCCGGAGCCGATTGGGCGGGCCGGGGCACAGGGGTTGATGATGCGGGGCTGGGCCGGAAAGCCGCGGCCATTGATGCGGGTTTGGCGGCCAATCCGGCGGCAAAAAACGATCCGTTACAGGCATTGCGGTGCCTTGGAGGCCGTGAATTGGCGGCAATGGCTGGGGCTGTCCTGGCCGCGCGGCAACATGGAATTCCCGTTATTTTAGATGGGTTTATCTGCACCGCAGCGGTGGCGATGCTGGAGGCTGCGCGACCCGGTGCGCTGGACCATTGCGTTGCCGGGCATTTATCGGCCGAAGGGGCCCATGCGGAATTGCTGGCCCGGATCGGGAAAGAACCGCTTTTGTCGCTGGGGTTGCGGTTGGGCGAAGGGTCGGGCGCTGCGGTGGCGATCGGTATTTTGCAGGCCGCTTTGGCCTGCCATTCGGGGATGGCCACCTTTGCCGAGGCGGGTGTCGCAGACGGGTGAAGCCGGACGCATATCCCACGCATAAAGCATATATATATGTCGTATGTATGGAGTGGGACGGGGACGACGCTTATGCTGCGCATATCGCCCCGCCCGCCGTCCCATGGGCGCGGCGCTTCGGTTCGTTTGGAAATTTCGCCTGTATCTGGGGCAGGCCTTAATTTCGCCGGATTGCGACGGGTATCTGCCGCGGACCACAACAACCCATGGACAACTCAGATGATCCGTTTCTCAATCGCAGTTTGCGCGCTCCTTGGCGTCGCGGCCTGCGCCTCTCCGCAGCAATCGCAGAACTTGCGGGACCAGCGACTGGTCCGCCAATTCCCCAACCCGGCGGACCGGGTGGGCCTGCATGTCGTGTTTGCCTCAGGCCGCGGTTTTATCACGTCATACCAGCCGCAGGTGATCCCCGAACAGGTGGCGCTGGCGCGGACCGGGCAGGTTTGCCGTGCGACCGGGCAAGGCAATCAGGCGGTTTTGGCCAATCGCTTGTCGGGTTCCACCGCAACCCTCGGCAATGGCAGTCAGGTTCCCATTGCGCAGTTCAAGGCCAATTGCGTCTGATATCTTGCCCCGATGGGCCTGGGCCGATCAGGCCTGGGCCTTGGTAGGGACATCCTCGTCCTGGTCACTGAGGCGGGTGACGAGTGCGGTTTCAAACTCGCTGTTCAATTCCTTGGCGCGGGCCACATATCTAGGGTTCTTGGCCACAGGCGTGGCGGGATCCCACAATTCGGCCAGCTCGCGCAAGGCATACCTGTCATGGCGGTAGAAGGCTTTCTCCATCTCCGCTGCTTCAAATTCATTGAAATCCATGTTTTCAAGCACATAACGCCCGGCGCGCAAGCTGGAATCGAACAGCTCCCGCACGATGTCATCGGCCCCGGCCTTGAACAATTCATAGACGTGGACCCGGTCGCGCGCGCGGACGACAATATGCAGATCAGGGCGTTCCGCCCGGGCATACTGGACCAACCGCACCGCGGCATCCTTGTCATCCAGGGCCACGACCAGCACCCGGGCCTCCTCTAACCCGGCGGCGTGGAGCAGTTCGGGGCGCGTCGGATCCCCAAAGAACCCCTTGAAGCCAAAGGTCCGCATCAGCTCAATCGTCGACAGGTTGTGGTCCAGCACAACCGTCTTGATCCCGGCCATCTGGACCATGCGGTTGACCACTTGTCCGAACCGCCCGATGCCTGCAATGATCACCGCGCCGCTTTCGTCAATCTCATCATGTTCGGGTTGGGCCGCGTCGTCGCCCATGCGGTGCGAGAGCTTGTCATAGGCGATGAAGAACAGCGGTGTGAGCAGCATCGACAGCGCAATGACCAGAAGCAGGATCTGCGCCATCGCCGCTGGCAAGACGTTTTGCTGGAGCGAGAACGAGATCAAGACAAATCCAAATTCGCCGGCTTGGGCCAGACCCAGGGTAAAGAGCCATTTGTCCCGCCCCTTGATCTTGAAGACGAGGGCCAGACCATAAAGCACCAGCCCCTTCAACAGCATGATGCCAAGCGTGAGGCCAATGATCGTAAACGGCGCCCCGAAGAGAGTGCCAAAATCGATACCCGCGCCAACAGTGATAAAGAAAAGGCCCAGCAAAAGACCCTTGAACGGCTCGATATCCGCTTCAAGTTCATGACGGAACTCACTATTTGCCAACAGCATTCCAGCTAGGAAGGTGCCAAGGGCGGGGGACAGGCCCACCAGCGTCATCAAGAAGGCGATGGAGATCACGATCAGCAGGGCCGTGGCCGTGTAAAGCTCCCGCAGATGCGCCATGTGGATGAAGCGAAAGAGCGGGCGGGTCAGGTACATGCCCGCCAGGATCACCACGATCACGGCCCCCAGCGTCACAAGGGTGACGCCCCATCCGGGCAGTCCTTCGACCAGGCTCATGGCGGCATGGTGGTCCTCCCCGTGGCCCCCCTCGGGCCGTTCCAGCACACCGCTTTCGTTGATCCGCATGCCAGCGGGTTCCTGTGCCAGCATGGGCAGGGCCAGCAGGGGCAGGATCGCCAGCATGGGAATGACAGCGATATCCTGGGTCAGCAGGACCGAAAAGGTCGATTTGCCACCGCCGGTTTTCATCAACCCCTTTTCCGACAGGGTCTGCAGCACGATCGCGGTGGAGGACAGCGCGAAAACCATGCCAATGGCAATCGACACGGTCCAGGGCTGGCCAAACAGCAGGGCCAAGCCCATCACCGCGCCCATGGTCACCCCGATCTGCAATCCGCCGAGGCCGATGAGTTTGTCGCGCATTTCCCACAGTTGGCGGGGCTCCAACTCCAACCCGATGAGAAACAGCATCAAGACCACGCCAAACTCCGCGAAATGTTGCAGATCCTTGGACTCAGAGCCGACCAGGTGCAGGATCGGGCCGATCACGATCCCCGCGATCAGGTACCCCAGGACCGAGCCCAGGCCCAGCCGCGTCGCAATCGGGACGGCCACGATGGCGGCTGTCAGATAGATGGTCGCCTGGTAAAGAAACGTGTCCATATCAGCCCTCGGTTCAGGTCAGGTTGGCAGCGGTGCGTCAGCCTTGAGTTGATCCATCACGATCTGGCTTTGTACCCGGGCCACGCTGGGATGGGGCAGCAGAACGGTGTGGATCAGGTCGTTCAGGTTGGTCAGATCTTCGCAGAAGATACGCAGAAGGTAGTCGGCCTCGCCGGTCAAAGTCCATGCGCTGATCACCTCGCGCCGGGCGGCGATCATCCGGGCAAAGCTTTTGGCGGCATCGGGGGCGTGGCTGGCCATGTGGACATGGATGAAGGCCTGGACGCTCAGCCCCACGGCGCGGGGGTTCAGCCGGGCCGCGTATCCGTTGATATACCCTTCGGCTTCAAGCCGCTGGCGGCGGCGTCCGGCCTGGCTGGGGGACAGGTTCAAAAGCTGGCCCAGTTTTTCGGCCGTCAGATGCGCGTCGGTTTGCAGGGCGTCCAGAAGGCGGCAGTCGGTCTCATCAAGGCTCATGCGGGGTCCTCGCGTGTTGGGACAGCTTAGCGCCGATTTCCTGCATCGCAATGCGGGATGTTTTCACAAAATGCGCATTTTTTGCGCAAGTCTCGCGTTACGCTTGTGCCGATCACACCAAGGAGGAAAACCATGGGTCCGTTCCCGCATGATGCCCCGAAAGCCACGATTTCCGACGCCAATCCGGCCGGGACCGATGGGTTTGAATTTGTGGAGTTCGCCCATCCGGAGCCTCAGGTCCTGCGCGAGCTATTTACCAAGATGGGCTATATCCACACGGCCACCCACAAGACCAAGGCGGTTGAGCTGTGGCAGCAAGGTGATATCACCTATGTGCTGAATGCCGAGCACGGCAGCCGCGGCAGCACCTTTGTCACGCAACACGGGCCCTGTGCGCCCGCCATGGGCTGGCGGGTCGTGGATGCGCAACACGCCTTCGACCATGCGGTCGCCAAGGGGGCTGAACCATATGAGGGGCCGGGCAAGACCATGGATGTGCCCGCGATCATCGGCATCGGTGGGTCACTCATATACTTCATAGATCAATATTACGAAACAAACCCTTACAATGCAGAGTTCACCTGGATCCATACGGCGCATCCCGCGGGTGTGGGGTTCCATTACCTCGATCACCTGACCCATAATGTCCACAAGGGCAACATGGATGTCTGGTTCAGGTTCTACGGTGATCTGTTCGGTTTCAAGGAGATCCGCTTCTTTGATATCGAGGGTAGGTTCACCGGGCTTCTCAGCCGAGCGCTGACCTCGCCTTGCGGGCGGATCCGCATTCCGATCAACGAGGATCGGGGCGAGACGGGGCAGATTGTCGAATACCTGAAACGCTACAATGGCGAGGGGATCCAGCATATCGCCGTCGGCGCGCGGGACCTTTATGCCGCCACAGATGAAATTGCGGAACGTGGCATACGTTTCATGCCCAAACCGCCCGAGACTTATTATACGCAAAGCCATGCACGCGTCATTGGCCATGACGAACCATTGGACCGGATGGCCAAGCACGGCATTCTGATTGACGGCGAAGGCGTGGTCGATGGCGGAGAGACGCGAATCCTGCTCCAGATCTTTTCGAAAACCGTGATCGGGCCGATCTTTTTTGAATTCATCCAGCGCAAGGGCGATGACGGGTTCGGCGAAGGCAATTTCAAAGCGTTGTTCGAATCCATCGAGGCTGACCAGATTGCCCGCGGGGTCCTGGACGAGCCGGCCGGTACCGGCTGAGGCTCCGCCGCGCGGGACGTCGCCACGATTGCTCCGCGTGGACGTGCTCCATTCGTTGGTTGGAGGATGCCGGTCGCATGCGTAAGGCTTTTTGCCTGCGGACCGATCTGGATGCGCACATCTTTGCCGCCGCCGGGTGCCATGACCCAGCGCTGCGCCGCGAACCAAGGATAGGGGTGGGATGGACCGCGACCGGCTTTTGGATCTGGGGTTCGCCCTTGATGCGCATCTGGGCGGCGTGTCGCAGGGCGCATGGTCCGCCAAGACGGCAGACGACGGCAGGGTTGTTCCAAAATGGTGTCCGGACACGGCCTGGTCGGTCGCCATGGGGAACTTCTGCACGGCTTGGCCGTGTTGCTGGATCGACGGGCCACGCCCAATGGGGTGTCCAACTGGCCGGGGCACGTTCGTCCACCATATCCTGACGGAGGGCGGGGGTGACCTTGCAAGCCACACGCCGCTGCGAAATTGGGGCGCACGCAGCGCCAAAATACTGGACCGCGTGCTTGCGGTTGCGGACCACACCAACCATGCCCTGTTCCCCAATACCGGGCTGGTTCACCTTGATCTGCATAAGGACAACATCCTGATCGCCGATGGCCGGGTCAGCGGTATCATCGATTGGGACGGGGCCTGTGCCGCTCGCCTTTGACCTGGACGGACATGGCCAGCCGGTTTGGAACATCGTTGATGCCGCGGGCTTTGAACCAACCATGCTGCAGGCCTATCTGGTGCTCTTGGTTATGAAATGTACCGCAGCGGCGATCCGGTTTCGGCCCGATGATGTGGACCGCCAACGCGACCGGGCTGACCGCGTGTTCGACCGCTACGGGATCTGACGCCCCCGGCGGCGGTGATCACCCATAGATAGCGAGCATCTTTTTCAAGTCATCAAGGGTATTCGCCTCAGCCACGGGTTTGTCCTGGCGCCAGCGGCTCATGCGCGGAAAGCGCAGGGCAACGCCGGATTTGTGGCGGGGGCTTTCCTGGATCCCTTCGAATGCGATCTCGAACACATGTTCGGGTGTCACGCTGCGCACGGGGCCAAACCGCTGCAACGTGTTCTTGCGCACCCAGGCCGTGATCTTGCGAAACTCTGCGTCGGTCAGGCCGGAATAGGCCTTGGTGAACGGGACCAGATCGTTGCCCTGCCAGACCGCGAATGTGAAATCGGTGTAAAGGTTCGCGCGCCGCCCGTGGCCTGCCTGCGCGTAGATCATGACCGCATCAATCACCAGGGGGTCGACCTTCCATTTCCACCAATCGCCTTTTTTGCGGCCGGACAGATACGGGGAGGTGCGGCGTTTTAGCATCACCCCTTCCGCCCCGATATCGCGGGAGCCTTCGCGCTGTGCGGCCAAGCCGTCCCACGTGTCAAACTCCAAAAGCGGTGACAAACGGATGGGCGCCGTGGGGGGCAGATCCGCGACCAGCGTTTCTAGCAACGCACGGCGGTCGGCAAAAGGGCGGTCGCGCAGGTCTGCGCCCTCCCATTCCAGCAGGTCATAGGCGCGCAAGACAACCGGGGCCTCGGCCAGCAGTTTCTTGGGCACGGTCTTGCGCCCGATCCGTTTTTGCAACGCATTAAAGGGAAGGGGCGCCTCATCGGCCCAGGCCAGCACCTCCCCATCCAGTACCGTCCCCGCGGGGACAAAATCAATCGCCTGGGCGAATTCAGGGAACCGGTCGGTCATCAGTTCTTCGCCGCGGGACCACAGAAAATGCTGCCCCTCCCGCACGATCAACTGGCCGCGAATCCCGTCCCACTTATGCTCTGCCGCCCAATCTGCGGGCTCCCCCAGATCCGCGGGCCCGTCATCCAGTTGATAGGCCAGATAAAACGGATAGGGGCGAGACAAATCGGCGGTCGGATCCGGGTCCAGGATCAGGCTTTGATAGGTCACCGTGTCGGGCGTCCATTTGCCCATCAAGCGGTGGGCCAGGTCCGGCTCGTCGATGCCCGTCGCCTGGGACAGGGCCCGGGTCATCAGTTTCTGGCTGACGCCGACGCGAAAGCCCCCGGTGATCAACTTGTTGAAAACAAAGCGTTCGGTGGGGCCCAGGCTATCCCAGGCCTCCAGCACGGCGGCCCGGCGCTGCATCTCGTCCAGCGCGCCCAAGCCTTTGACGACCCCGATCCAGTGGGTCAGGCTTTTGTCGCTGCTGCCACCCCCATCGGGTAGGATCAAGGCGATGGTTTCGGCCAGATCCCCGGCGACGGAATAGGCCTCCTCCAGCAGCCAAAGCGGTAGGCCCGCTTTGGCTGCGGCCCAGTCGCGCAAGAGGGTCGAGTTCACCGTGCGCTTGGGGCGTCGGCCCGACAGCAACGCGATGGTCCACAACCTGTCCTCTTCGGGCGCATCGGCGAAATAGGCTGACAGTGCGGCGACCTTGGCATTGGTCTTGGTCGTCTGATCCAGCGCGGTGAAGAGGGTCGCAAAGCGGTTCATGGGCGCAGATGGCGGGCCAGGAAGGCCGACATGCCCGCCACGGATCGATCCGCCTCTGGGGACAGTCCCGCCTTGATCTGCCAGACATGGGGGACGTTCTCAAAGAGCTCCAGTTCTACCTCGCGCCCGGCCTCTTGCAACCTGTCGGCAAGCCGGGTGCTGTCGGCCAACAGCACCTCATTATCGGCGACATGGATCACGGTCGGCGGCGTATCCGTGTGATCGGCAAACAGCGGCGACAACCGGGGATCGTTCAGCTCCATTCCGGGCGCATACATCGGCGCCGTGCGCTGCCCCCATTCAACGGGGACGAGTAGGTCGCGGTGGCGGTTTTCGGCGATCGTCGGGCTGTTGAACGTCATGTCGGTCAAGGGGGAGAGAAGCGCGAGTGCGGCGGGTTTGGGCAAATCCCCAGCCGTCAATTTCCCCATCAGCGCCAGCGCCAGGTTCCCACCGGCACTGTCACCTGACACAGCGATCTGATCCCCCCGAAAGCCTTGGTCCAGAAGGTAGCGATAGGCGGTCACCGCATCGTCCAAGGCAGCCGGAAACGGATGTTCGGGGGCTAACCGGTAATCGGGCACCAGCGCGCCCGCGGCACAGCCCAACCCGATCCGTGCCGCCAACCAGCGATGGCTGCGGGAGGAGCCGATGGTGAACGCCCCGCCATGCAAATACAGCAGCGCAAAGGGATGATCGCTGCGCGGCGTGATCCACCGCGCCTTCAGCCCGCCTGGCAGGTTGCGGAACGCCTCGCGCACACCGGGGGGCGGGCGGTACATGACCGCTGCCTGGTTATCGAGGATCGCGCGCAGGGTGGGCTGGTGCGCGATGTTGCGCAGCATGGGCTTTTGCACATAGCGCGCCATCAGGTTGAATATGTGTTGTGTCCGTGAGGTCATGCGGTCTCGGCTTCAGTCAATTCGGGCGCGTCGGTGGTATCCAGGCTTTCGCCTTCGAACTCGGTCTCTACGATTTGGGCATCATATCCCTGATCCTCAAGCCAGCGCCGAAAGACAGAAGTATAGCCATGGGTGACGAAAATGCGTTCGGCCCCGGTTTCGGCGATGGCGGTGTTCAGGCCCGGCCAATCCGCGTGGTCCGACATGACGAACCCCCGGTCAGCGGCCCGGCGGCGCCGGACCCCCCGCAGCCGCATCCAGCCGGAGGCAAAGGCGGTCGAACTCGCCCCGAACCGCCGCATCCACGGCGTGCCCAAGGCAGCGGGCGGGGCCACGACAAGTGCGCCGGGATAATCCTTGGCATTGGTGTCCGCGGTGACCTGCACCGTGTCGGGCAGCGTGTAGCCCTGGCCGCGCAGCACTGCATTGGTGCCTTCGACCGCGCCATGGGTCAGGATCGGGCCGATGCCGGGATCGACGCTGGCCAGGATGCGCTGCGCCTTGCCCAAGGCATAGGCCCCAATGACCGAGGTCTTGCCCTGGTCCACATTCCCCCGCCACCAGCCGTTGATCTGATCGGCCACAGCGGCTGGGCTGTCCCAGGTGAAAATCGGCAGGCCAAACGTGCATTCGGTGATGAAGGCATGGCAGCGGATTGGCTCAAACGGTTCGGACAGGCCATCCGGGACGACCTTGTAATCGCCCGAGACGACCCAAACCTCACCGCCGACCTCGACCCGTATCTGGGCCGAGCCCGGTACATGGCCCGCCGGGTGAAAACTGATCTTGGCAGCGCCGATCTGTTGGGACGCGCCATAGGGCAGGGTGCTCAGCCGGATATCTCCCAGCCGGTGGCGCATCACCGGGGCCGTGCCTTCGGCACATAGGTATTTATCGTGTCCCCACCGGGCATGGTCGGCATGGCCATGGGTGATCAGCGCGTTCTCCACGGGCCGCCACGGGTCGATGTAGAAATCACCCGCCGCGCAGTAAATCCCGCGATCCGTAAAGGTCAGCACGTTGCCCATGGCCAGCACAGTAGAGCACGGCACGGGAATTGACAGGGCATCGGGTTGCATTAACCGTGCCGCTGCCTAGGGTGCCGACAGAATTGCGGGAGGGATAGTGATGCAACTCAGAGACCGATTGATGCAAGGTGAGCCCCTTGCGGGAACCTTCCTAAAAACGCCAGAACATCTGCTGGTGGAGGTGCTGGCCGCCTCTGGCCTCGATTTCATCTGCCTGGATGCCGAGCATTCCCCGTTCGACCGCGGGCGCATGGATGCCTGCCTAGCCATGGCGCGCGCGCTTGATTTCCCGGCCCTGGTGCGCGTGCCCGCCGGGCGGCCGGAAATCATCCTTGGCGTGTTGGACAGCGGTGCCACCGGCATTGTGGTGCCCCATGTGGACAGCGTGGCCAAGGCCGAAGAGGTCGCGCGCGCGGCCCGGTTCGGCCATGGCGGACGCGGCTTTGCAGGCACGACCCGCTGGGCCGGGGTGCTGGGCGCGCCCATGGCCGACCTGCTGGAGCGGTCCCGGAAAGAGACCATCGTCATGGCCCAGATCGAGGAACCCGAAGGCGTTGACGCCGCCAATGACATCGCCGCAGTCGATGGCATTGATGCGCTGTTCATCGGTCCCGCCGACCTGTCCGTCGCCTATGGCAAGACCAATGTCGACAGCCCCGAACTGCACGCCGCCTATAAAACCGTCGGAGAAGCCTGCAAAACCCATGGGAAAGGCTTCGTCACCTGGGCCCCCGACGTGGCGAAAATGAAGGACTGGCACCCCTACGGCGTCAACTGCTTCTTCATCGCATCCGAACTGGGCTGGGTTCTCTCCGGTGCCCGGACTGTCGTCGCAGATATCAAGGCCCTGTCTCCAGACTAAGACGCCACGCGGCCCCATCATGTGTCTAAAAATATCCCCGCCGGAGGCATGAAATCTAAATGTCGCGGCAGACAGATGTTATGCCTCCGGCGGGGATATTTTTAGACACATGATGGGGGGAGATTTTCAGTTATTCGGGCGGCGTGTTTTCAAGGCGCTGGCCTTCGGCATCCAACACGAAGCTTTCACTCTTGTCAAAGTCCACGTGGACAGCCGTATCAACCGCCATGTCGTGCTGGCCAAACAGTCGAACGGTGAGAAGGTCAGGTTGCCCGATCTGGATCAGCAGGTTGGTGTCGCCGCCCAACCGCTCGACATGCTGCACAGTGCCACTCAAAGGGCCAGTTTCAGCCAATCGTAGATGCTCAGGCCGAATCCCGATGATTTGGCTTTTGGGGCCACCCAGCATATTGGCGGGAACAAAGTTCATCGATGGCGCGCCGAGGAAACCGGCGACGAATTGATTGGCGGGGCTGTTGTAAAGCTCCATGGGGCTGCCGATCTGTTCGACCCGGCCATCCCGGAAAACCACGATTTTGTCCGCCAGGGTCATCGCCTCGGTCTGGTCATGGGTAACGTACACCATGCTGGCCTTGAGCGAGCGGTGCAGGTTCGCAATCTCGATCCGTGTGTTCATCCGCAAGGCCGCGTCGAGGTTCGACAGTGGCTCATCGAACAGGAACAGGTCGGGTTCCCGCACAATGGCGCGCCCTATGGCCACGCGCTGGCGCTGCCCACCGCTCAGTTCCGCAGGGCGACGCGCCAGATACGTGTCCAGGGACAGCATTGCAGCGGCCTTGGCGATGCGGGCGCTGATCTCTGCCTTGGGCTGGCCCTCCTGTTTCAGGCTCAGGCCCATATTCCCCTCAACGGTCAGGTGGGGATAGAGCGCATAGGATTGGAACACCATGGCAATGCCCCGTTTCGCCGGCGGGACCCGGGTGACGACCTTGCCCGCAATCTCGACCGTGCCGGATGTCGCATCTTCCAGCCCGGCAATGACCCGCAGCAATGTGGATTTGCCGCAGCCCGACGGGCCCACGAAGACGACGAATTCTCCTTCCTCGACCGTCAGGTTGATATCCCGCAACACCTCGGTCTGACCAAAGGACTTCGACAGGTTGGTCAATTTCAACGCGGTCATTCCATTGCCCCCAATGCCACGACTTGCCCTGTCCGGATACTCTCATCCGCGGCAAGGCAGATGGCCAGGCTTTGCACCGCATCTTCCATATGCCGGGTCAGGTCCAGATCCTCAACCATGGCGCGCAGCATGTAGGCCTGTTCGGCATCGCACAACGCCTGGTGGCCGGGCTCGTCGGGCATGTCGATCAGTGTATCGCCATTCGGACGGTGCACCCGGATCGCACCGACCTTGGTATGGCCATCGATATCCGCCGATCCACCCAGATTGCCATCGGTGATCGACACAGCGCCGTTGGGCGACACGATATCTTTCACGAAAAACGCGGTTTCCGACATCATCGGACCCCATCCCGCCTCGTACCAACCAACGGAGCCATCGTCGAAGATCACCTGGAACTGCCCGTAATTATACATGTCCGGCGCAATTTCATCGCTCAGCCGCACGCCCATACCGTGGACGCGCAGGGGCTTGGCATCGGTGATTTGGCACATGACATCCACGTAATGCACCCCGCAATCCACGATGGGCGACATCGTCTGCATCAGCGCCTTATGCGTCTTCCACTCCGCTCCGCTGGATTGCTGATTGAGGTTCAGGCGAAAGACGTAAGGCCCGCCCAGGCCCCGCGCCTCGGCGATCAACCGGACCCAGGAGGGATGGTGGCGCAGGATGTAGCCGACCATCACCTTGCGCCCGGTTTCCAAGGCTTTGGCCTGGATCCGGCGCGCATCCGCAACGGTGGTCGCCAGGGGCTTTTCGACAAAGACATGGGCGCCCGCCGCCATCGCCGCAATCGCGTATTCGGCATGGCTGTCGGAATAGGTGGCGATCACGGCGAGGTCGGGTTTGGTCTGGACCAACGCCTCGCCAAAATCGCGAAACATCGGATAACTTGTCAGTTGCGGCGGCAGATCCACGGCGGACCGGTTGACCAACCCCACGACCTCTGCCGCGCCGTTGTGGTGGGCCAATGCGTGGCTTAACCCCATATTGCCCAGTCCTGCGATCAAAACGCGTGTCATTTGACGGCTCCCGAGGTGAGGCCGCGGATCAATTGCCGCGAGAAAATGACATAAAGCACCATCACCGGCAGGATCGCCATGGACAGCGCCGACAGGACCGCGTTCCAGTCCGTCACAAACTGCCCGATGAAGACCTGGCTGCCCAGGGTCAGGGTCTTGGTCTCTTCCGCGGGGGCCAGGATCAGCGGGAACCACAGGTCGTTCCAGATCGGGATCATGTTGAACACCGCAACCGTCGCCATGGCGGGTCGCACCAGCGGCAAGACAAGGCGGAAAAAGATTGTATATTCACTCAACCCATCGACGCGGCCTGCGTTTTTCAAGTCGTCCGAGACCTGGCGCATGAACTCGCTGAGAATGAACACGGCCAGGGGAAGACCTTGCGCAGTATAGACCAGGATCAGCGCCCAAAGCGTGTTCACCAGCCCGGTCGCCACCATCATCTCAAGGATCGCCACAGTGCCGATGCGGATCGGGATCATGATGCCAAGCGCCAGGTAAAGGCCCATCAACATGTTGCCGCGGAACCGGTATTCGGCCAAAGCAAAGGCCGCCATGGCACCAAACAGCAGGATGAAAAACAGCGAGGCCACGGTGACGATCAGGGAGTTTTGCAGGTAAAGGATAAAGTCGCCTTGCTGGAAAACCGTCTGGTAGCCGATGGTCGAAAACGTCTCGGCATTGGGCAGGGCAAGCGGTTCTCGAAAGATCGCTTTGCGGGTCTTGAAGCTGTTGATCAGAATCACGAAGACCGGAAAAAGCGCGATCAGTGTATAGATGATGAGGGCCCCATGCATGGCCGCCACGGTGACCGGGTTCCGGCGGGCCCGAGACATCTGACCAGGCATCAGAACTGGTACCGCCGGATGCGGGTCTGGATACCAAACAGGTAAATGCAGACGCCAACCAGGATGATGGCAAACATGGCCGTGGCAATCGCCGAACCCATATGCGGATCACCCAGTTGCAGTTGGAAGCCAAAGAACGTGCGGTAAAGGAACGTGCCCAGGATGTCAGATGCGAAATCCGGCCCCGCCAGCGCGCCCTGGGCCGCATAGATCAGATCGAAGGCGTTGAAATTCCCCACGAAGGTGAGGATCGAGATGATCCCGATCGACGGCAGGATCAATGGCAGCTTGATCTTCCAGAATGCAGATAGGCCGGTGATGCCCTCCGTCTCGGCCGCCTCCAGGATCTCATCGGGGATGGTCAGGAGGGCCGCATAGATCAGCATCACCGGGATGCCCACGAACTGCCAGACCGAGATCAGGGCGAGCGTCGTCAACGCAGACCCTTCCTTGCCCAACCAAGGCGCAAAAAGACTTTTCAGACCGACAGCATCCAACATCGAAGGGGCGATGCCCCAGATCGGCGATAGGACAAGCTTCCAAGCAAAACCCACGATCACAAAGGACAGGATGGTAGGGATGAAGATGGCCGAGCGGTAAAAGGCTGCGAACCTGAGCCGCGGATGGCTCAGTAATGCCGCCAGAAAAATACCGATCGGGTTCTGCACCAACATATGGATGAAGAAGAACCAGAAATTGTTGCCAAGCGCGTTCCAGAAACTCTCCGACCAGCGCGGATCACCGAACAAGGTGCGAAAGTTCTGCACACCCACAAAGATCCGCTGCTGATCGACCTCTGTAAACAAGGCTAGCCGCAACGTGTTAAACAGCGGCACGATCATCACGGCGGTGTAAACCAGCACCGCAGGTGCCAAGAACACCACGATATGCCACCGCCCGCGCAAGACTAGTTGGCCGAAAAACACTTCGACTCCAACCAAGGAGCCGAAGTGCCATCACGTGTCGCGGTCATCGACGTCCCCGCCTGTACCGCATGACCAGCTTGGCTGACTTTGCCTTTAAAAAGCATGAATGCTGCGCGCTTTTGTGACCTGATCAACGCCTCCGGCGGGGATATTTGAGGACACATGATGGGCAGTCTCGCTTCGTCTGATAATTGAGCGCTTCTTGCTGTCATCATGTGTCCTCAAATATCCCCGCCGGAGGCTGCCGCAATCTCAATCAGCGCCCTACTGCAAAATGGGGCGCTGGTTTTTCAACAAGTCACTGCTGCGGTTCGTACCAGCTCGCCAAACCGTCCTGCAGGCGCTGCCCGGCGGCTTCGGGTGTCTCCGCCCCTTTGATGACCTGGGCAGAGGCGTTCCAGGTGTCGTTCTCCAGGTTGGGGGTGCCGCGCGACAGGATTTGGTAGGTGGAGCGGATGGTCGAGTTGCAGTCCCCCCGCCAGGATACGAATTCCTGGGCCAGCGGGTCTTCCATGGCCACATCGAAGTTCGACAGGGAGAAAAAGCCGGGCAGCGCATTGGCATAGATCGTGGCGAACTCCTCTGACCCGACCCAGTCCAGGAATGTGCGCGCGGCCTCGGCATTAGCGGATGCTGCGTTGAGGCCGATGGCAATGTCGGTGTGGTCCGAGATATAGCAGTCGGTGGCCCCCGCAGGCAGGGGCGGCTTGAACGCGCCCATCTCGAAATCGGCCTGGGCGTTGAAGCCGCTGATCTCCCAACTGCCGGCGGGGTAGATTGCGGCGCGGCCCAGGGTGAAGAGGTTCTGGCTGTCGGGATAGGTCTGCGCCTCGAACCCGTCGCCCAGATACGCCCCCCATTTGGCAAGCTGCGCATAGGGCGCGACCCAGGCCTCATCCGTCAGCTTTTGCTCGCCTGCAATCAGGGCCAGGCGGCCTTCCTCGCCGCCCCAATAGTTGGGGCCGATATTGTTGTAGCCCATCGTGGCCGCTTCCCATTGGTCATTCGTACCCATGGCCATGGGGATATAGCTGCCATCTTCCTTGATCGCGTCGAGGGCAGCAAAGAACGCGTCCTCTGTCTCGGGCACCTCCAGCCCCAGTTCCGCAAACGCATCCTTGTTGTAGATAAAGCCGTGGATCACGCTGGCCATCGGCACACAGAACGTTGCCGCGCCATCATCGGTCTGCCAGGCCGATTTCGCCACGTCCGAGAAGTTGGCCATGCCTCTCAGATCGGACAGATCGGTCAAATGCCCGGCATCATAGAGCGCCAGTGACGCATCGAATGGACGGCAGGTGATCAGATCGCCGGCTGACCCGGCATCCAGTTTCGAATTCAGCACGGCGTTGTATTCGGCGGGCGCGGAGGGCGCGAACTCTACTTTGATCCCGGGATGGGTGGCCTCGAATGCCGGGATTATCTGCTGCTGCCACAGGGTCAGATCGTCGTTGCGCCAGCTTTCAATCGTCAGCGTGACGTCTTGGGCGGAAAGTGCGGTTGTTCCCAGCAGTGTCGCCGTTATCGCCGCAAGGGCGTGGGTCTTGCTTGTCATGAATGTCTCCCCTGTTGGTCGTGTGTTGGTCTGATCATGGGCAAGGCCGGGGCAGGTGCGCAAGGGCTTCGCGCAGATGTCCGTCCGCGGCTTGCAAAAGAGCGTGGGCGTCGGATGCTGACGGGGCACCGGCGGCCAAAAGGATGGCAACCTTCACCTCTCCGGAGGCGGCAGTCAGATACGGCGCCGCCGCGCCCGGCGCGCATCCCCCAATCCGGGCCACGATCTGCGCCGCCCGGTGGTGCAGCTTTTCGTTATCGGCCCGCACATTGACCATCAGCCCGTCATGGACATGCCCCAAGGCGATGCCCATCACGGTGGACATGATGTTCAGCGCGGTTTTCTGGGCAGTGCCCGCACCCATGCGGGTAGAGCCTGCCACGCATTCCGCTGGTGTTTTCAGGCAGATGGACAGACGTGCCGGTTGAAAAAGTGGTGCGTTGGGTATGTTGGCGACGGCAACCACGGTGGCACCGCGCGCCGCAGCGGTTTGGGCGACCGCCACGGTGTAGGGTGTGCTGCCGCTTGCGGCGACGGCGATCACGCAATCGGTCGCGTGGATCCCGCCCGCTGCGTCTTGGCCCGCTGCGATATCATCTTCCGGCGCGCCTGGCATGGCAACCGAAACAGGTAAGCCACCGGCCATCAGGATGGCGATCTGCGACGGCGCAATCCCGAATGTCCCTGACAATTCCAGCGCATCCGCTGCGGCCATCAACCCCGAAGACCCGGCACCCGCATAGATCAGCCGCCCCCCGGACCGGATGGTGGCTGCCATGGCAAGCCCCGCTTCGGCAAGCAGTGGCAGGACCGGCTCCACCGCATTCAAGGCGGCAACCTGGCCGTCGAACAGGTGCCGCGCACCGTCTGCCGGAGGTAGGGTATCCAGGCAAGCGGTGGCGGGATTGCGATGTTCGGTGGCTGGTTGCAACATGCGACTCCCTTTTATGAGAATACCATACCTATCTAATACCATTTGTCTATGCCGGATCTGATTGTCCCTCGATTATATCGAAAATACAGGCGAAAGGTATGTTCTTTCAAATAAAGGTATTGTATCGGTCTGGTATGGAGATGACGTTGGAACCCAACCTGATCGGTGTCGATGGCGGTGGTACAGCCTGTCGGATCTGCCTGATCTGGCGCGGCCAGCGGATCGAGGCGCGCATGGGCGGCGCCAATGTCACCACGGATCCCTCGGGTGCCGTGGCAGCAATCACCGAGGGGTTGCACGATGTGGCCCGGCAGGCCGATATCACTGTGTCGCAACTTCGCGATTGCCCCACCTATCTGGGCCTGGCCGGCGTTGTCGGCCCGGCGGATGGTGTGGATTTGGCCGCGGCGCTGCCGCTCTCCCGCGTGATTGTGGCCGATGACCGCCTGTCGTCGATGCGCGGCGCCTTGGGCCATGGTCACGGGGCTGTGGCGGCCGTGGGAACGGGGTCGTTCCTGGGGCGCCTGTCAGATGATGGCGCACGGTTTGTCGGCGGTTGGGGCCTGATCCTGGGCGACCAGGCCTCTGGTGCATGGCTGGGACGTGGACTTTTGTCGGCCAGCCTTGATGCCTGTGACGGGCTGCGCCGAACCACAGTGCTGACAGATGATGTGTTGAAAGAGTTTGACGGCCCCGCAGGCCTTGTGGCCTTTGCCCGCACCGCCAGCCCTGCGGAGTTTGCCGCCTGGGCCCCTCGGGTCATCGCAGCGGCGCAGGCCGAAGATCCCACAGCCCTGGGGCTGATGGGCGCCGGCGCGGCCTATCTGGAAACCGCGCTGACCACACTCGATTGGAACCCGGCAGAACGGTTGTGCCTGATCGGTGGGGTCGGCCCTCATTTCAAACCCTATCTCAGTCGCGCGGTTGCCGCGGCCTGTGTCGCGCCGCAGGGATCGGCCCTTGATGGGGCCTTGATGCTGGCGGCAGAGATGGCAGTGGCCCCGCCATGACCGCGACAGTGACAGAGTTCCTGCGCCCGCAACATTGGCGCGAAACCGCGTCGGGGCCGCGCTATGTTCAGTTGCGGCGGCGGTTGGAGGAGGCGATCACCAAAGGGTTGGTCGCCCCGGACCTGCCCCTGCCATCGGAGCGGGAGATTGCAGCCGTCACCGAACTGTCCCGCGTCACCGTGCGCCGGGCGATCCAGGATCTGGTCGAGAACGGGACGATCATCCAACGTCAGGGCTCCGGGTCGTTCCTCAACCAGCCTGTGCCACGGGTGGAACAATCGCTGTCCACCCTGACCTCATTTTCCGAAGACATGGCCCGGCGCGGCCTTGAGACCCGCTCGATCTGGCTGGAAAGCGGGGTTGTCTTGCCGTCGCCGCAGGAAGTCGTCGCCTTGGCCTTGCCCGCCGGGGCCCTTGTCACGCGCATCGCCCGCCTGCGTGAAGCGGGGGGGCAGCCAATGGCCATCGAACGCGCGGCCTTACCCCGGGATATCCTGCCGGATCCGCAAACCGTTGGTGCCTCGCTCTATCAAACCCTGGCAGCGCGGGGGCACCGCCCGACCCGTGCCGTCCAAAAGATCTCTGCCATCAACCTGCAGATCGCGGATGCACAGATTCTGAATGTCCCCGCGGGGACAGCGGGCCTGCGGATCGAACGGACGACCTATCTGGCCCAGGGTCGCGCGGTGGAGTTCACCCAATCGATCTACCGCGGGGATGCCTATGATTTCGTTGCTGAATTACGGCTCCCCAGGGAGGCCCCATAGATGGATAACCCCATGCCACCCAGCCAGATGCGTGCCGAGATTGCCGAGATACCACAGGCCGTCGACCGCCTGCTCACACAAGGGGGTGCCGATGTTGCCGCGATTGCCCGGGTGATCCGACAGCGCGACCCGGCCTTTATCGTGACCGTCGCGCGGGGCTCGTCGGATCATATCTGCACCTATCTAAAATATGCGGCGGAACTGCTGTTGGGGGTGCCCGTCGCCTCCATCGGGCCCTCCATCGCGTCGATCTATGGGGCGCAGTTGAAGGTGGCGGGCAGCCTCAGCCTTGCCGTGTCGCAATCGGGCAAAAGCCCCGACATTGTCGAGATGTCGCGCAGCGCCGGGGCCCAAGGTGCCCTGACCGTTGCGGTCACCAATACGCCGGGCGCGCCGCTTTCCGCCAACAGCGCCCACACCATCGACATCCATGCCGGTCCCGAACACAGCGTCGCGGCGACCAAGACATTTGTGACATCCGCCGTGGCGGGCCTGCTGCTGCTGGCGGAATGGAAGCAGGACCGGGCGCTGATCCGCGCGCTGCGAAACCTGCCGGACCATCTGGACCGGGCCGTTGCCGCGGATTGGAGCCCGGTTGAACAGGCGCTTGACGGGTTCGACAGCCTGTTCACCCTGGGGCGCGGGCCGGTCTGGGCCATGTCGAACGAGGCTGCGTTGAAGTTCAAGGAGACCTGCCAGATCCACGCCGAAAGCTATTCCTCGGCCGAGGTGCTGCATGGCCCGGTCTCTATCGTCGGCGACGGCTTTCCGGTTCTGTGCTTCGCCGCGGGCGATGCCGCAGAGACGGCCGTGGCCGATATCGCCGACCGGATCAGCGCCAAGGGGGCCCGGGTCTTTGTCACATCCGACCGGGCCCAGGCGGCACAGGCCATCCCGACCGTGCGCACCGACCATCCACTGACCGATCCGATTGCGCTGATCACCTCGTTCTATGCCATGGTCGAACGCGTCGCGCTGGCGCGTGGGATCGATCCCGACACGCCCCGCCATCTGCAAAAGGTGACCCAAACGACATGACGGGCGATGTGACGGCCTTTGGCGCGGGGCAGCTTTTCGATGGGGACCGCCTGGTGCCGGACCGGGCCATCCTGGTCCGCGATGGCAGGGTCGCCGACATCGTGGAGGCGCAGACCGTCCCCGCGGGGACAGATTATGTTCAGCTTGAGGGTGGCATCCTGGCCCCCGGTTTTGTCGACCTGCAGGTCAATGGCGGGGGTAGGGTGATGTTCAACGACGCGCCCTCAGCCGCGACCCTGCGCACCATCGCCGCTGCCCATGCCGGGTTGGGTGTGACCGCGCTCTTGCCCACCTTGATCACGGATCGGCCCGATGTCACCAGGGCCGCGATTGAGGCGATTGCCACCTCGGATCTGCCCGGCATCGCTGGCCTGCACCTGGAGGGGCCGCATCTGTCCATTGCCAAGAAAGGCGCCCATGACGGAGATCTTATCCGATCCATGGGAGAGGACGATCTGCAGATCCTGCTGGGGGCCGCCGCCCGTCTGCCGGTGCTGAAAGTGACCGTCGCGCCAGAGAGTGTCACCCCGGAACAGGTCAAACGGTTGGCGGCGGCAGGTGTCGTGATCTCGCTTGGGCATTCGGCCTGCGGGTTTGCGGATGCACAACGTCTGGCGGAGGCGGGTGCCACCTGCGTGACCCATCTCTTCAACGCCATGAGCGGGCTGGGCCACCGGGAACCCGGATTGGTCGGCGCTGCCCTGGCGCTGGGTGGGTTGTCGGCCGGGTTGATCGCGGATCTCACCCATGTCCACGGCGATGTCATCCGTTTGGCCCTGGCGGCCAAGACCGGGCCGGGTGCGATCTTTCTGGTGAGCGATGCCATGGCGCCTGCCGGGACAACGATGGACAGCTTTCACCTCAACGGGCGGCTGATCCGCCGGGCCGGTGGGCAACTGACGCTGCAAGACGGCACTCTGGCCGGGGCCGATCTGGACCTGGCCACGGCCCAGCGCAACCTGGTCGGGCTGGGGGTGCCACTGGACCGGGCGCTGGCCATGGCGACGCGGATCCCGGCGGATGTCATTGGGGCAACGGGGCTGGGGCGGTTGCGACCGGGGGGCCGGGCTGATTTCGTGCACCTCACACCTGGGCTGGATCTGGCGGGCGTCTGGCGGGGCGGTCAGAAAATCGCCTGAACGCGCAGGTCTGGCCCCGGCGGGGATGGACCTTCGCGCCGCGGTCTGGTTTTAACGATGCATATCCCCATCGTTCAGGTCGGCCCCCGTGCTGAAAGAGTTCTTCTCCTATTATGCGCCGCACCGGCGGCTTTTCATGGCCGATTTCGGGTGCGCCGTGCTGTCCGGCATCCTGTCGCTGGGCTTTCCCCTGGCGGTCAAGGCATTTGTGGATGAGTTGTTGCCCCGCGGGGATTGGACCCTGATCCTGTTGGCCGCCTTTGGGCTATTTGTGATCTATCTGGCCAATGCGGGGCTGATGTTCATCGTCACCTATTGGGGGCACGTCTTGGGCATCGCGATCGAGACAGAGATGCGCAAGCGCGCCTTTGACCACCTGCAACGGCTGTCATTCCGGTTCTTTGACGAACAAAAGACGGGGCACCTCGTCGGTCGGCTGACCAAGGATCTGGAGGAGATCGGGGAGGTGGCGCATCACGGCCCCGAGGATCTTTTCGTGGCCATCATGACCTTTGTCGGGGCGCTGGTCTTGATGTTTTTCGTACATCCGCAACTGGCCACCATCGCAGCCCTGATCGCGCCGCTGGTTCTGTATCTGATCATCCGATATGGCGGCGAGATGACCCTAAACTGGCGCGCGCAGTTTGACCGGATCGGGGCGTTCAATGCCCGGATCGAGGAGAATGTGGGCGGCGCCCGCGTCGTGCGCGCCTTTGCCAACGAGGCCCATGAGCGTGGGTTGTTTGCCGAGGACAATGCCCATTACCGGCGTGTCAAACATGCCGCCTACTGGATCGTGGCGCAGACCCAGACCATCAACTTTCTGGGTATGCGGGTGGTGCAGGTCATCATTCTGGTGGCGGGCACTTATTTCGTGACCCAAGGGAGCCTGACGATAGGCGGTTTTGTGGGATTCCTGCTGCTGATCAATGTGTTTTTTCAGCCGCTCGACAAGATCGCTGCGGTGGTGGAGACCTATCCCAAGGGCATTGCCGGGTTTCTGCGTTACAGTGAATTTCTGGCGACCGAGCCCGATATCATCGATGCCCCCGATGCAGTGGATCTGACGACCATCAAGGGCGCGATTTCTTTCGATGAGGTCCTGTTTGAATATGCGCCGGGTCGCCCCGTGGTGCAGGCCGTGTCGCTGGACATCGCGCCGGGGGAGACCGTGGCCTTTGTCGGGCCGTCGGGTGCGGGCAAGACAACATTGCTGGCCCTGGTGCCGCGGTTTTATGATGTGACCGGCGGGCGGATCACACTTGACGGGCGCGACATTCGTGGGCTCACCATGAGCTCCCTGCGCCGCCACATCGGGATCGTCAGCCAGGATGTGTTTTTGTTCGCTGGGACGCTGCGGGAGAATATCGCCTATGGTCGGCTGAGGGCCGGTGACACCGAGATCCGCGCGGCGGCCAGCCGGGCCCGGCTAGACGAGATGATCGCGGATCTGCCCGACGGTCTGGATACGGTGATCGGCGAACGCGGTGTCAAGTTGTCGGGCGGCCAGAAACAGCGGGTGGCCATTGCGCGGATCTTCCTGAAGAATCCGCCGGTGCTGATTTTGGACGAGGCGACCTCGGCCCTGGATACCGAGACGGAGCGCGTGATCCAGCGCGCCTTGGAGGAACTGGCAGAGGGGCGGACCGTATTGGTCATTGCCCACCGGCTCGCCACGATCCGTAATGCGGACCGGATCGCCGTCGTGCGCGATGGCGGTATCGTCGAGATTGGCAACCATGCGGAACTGTTGGCGCGGGACGGACCGTATAGGCGATTGCATGACGCACAGGTGGCGGGGACACGCTCCGCTGCCGAGTAGGTAGATCGCATCGCTGGCGCGATATGACATGATCAGGGGGGCGCTGCCCCCGCAGCCCTTGGGCTGCTCCCCCGGAGGTATTTGAGCCAATAAGAAAATGGGCTTTCTTATTGGTTTAAATACTCCCGCCGGAGGCAAGAAATCCATAATCCCAAGGTTCAGGTAAGGCGATCCCAGGTGAGATCGAAGCGGGCGAGGTATTTGCGCAGGCGGTCGGCATCGTTGCGGCTGGATTTTTGGGCGCGGGAGGCGGCGAAGAGGGTGCGGCCCGCGGCGCTGAGGGATGGGGAGGTTCGGCAAATGCGGATGACATGGGCCAGTTGGGGAATATCGAACGGGTCCAGTGCCGCTGCGTCCGGGCCGAGGGTGGTTTGGACCAGTTGTGCATCGGGGTTCGCATTGGTTTGGCTCCACTGCGTCCGGAGGGTTTCCATCTCGTGTTCCACGGCGGCGTGCGTGATGCGTCCCCGCGGGGACAGCACGCAGAGCCGCTGGATACTGGCG
This sequence comes from Actibacterium sp. 188UL27-1, assembly GCF_016901225.1. Classification (GTDB taxonomy): domain Bacteria; phylum Pseudomonadota; class Alphaproteobacteria; order Rhodobacterales; family Rhodobacteraceae; genus 188UL27-1. The sequence goes on from NZ_JAFEUL010000002.1 coordinate 42,285, forward strand.
CTGAGATCGCGAAAGTTACCGGGCCATGGGCTGGCCGGGTCTTGGGCGAAACGGGTGTAGGTCTGGGCGGCATCGGCGTTGAAACCGACGCGGGTGCCCAGGGTTTTCTCGGCCTGTTCCAGTTCATATTCGAGGTTGGGCGGGATATCTTCGCGCCGGTCCCGCAAGGCGGGCAGGCGGAACGTCCACATGTTGAGCCGGGCGTAAAGGTCGGCGCGGAAACGGCCTTGGCCGACAAGATCTGCAAGATCTTGGTTCACGCCTGCGATGACGTGGAATTGGCTTTTGACCGGTTGATCGGATCCCAAGGGGTAAAACCGGCCGCGTTCGATCGCATCCAGAAGGAGGCCCTGTTCGTCGGGGCCGAGATCATCGACCTCATCCAGAAACAGGACACCGCCATCGGCTTCACGCAGGAGGCCCGCCCGTTCGCTTCCCGCGACCCCGGTCACGGAGCGGCGTTGGCCAAAGAGGGTCGCCGCGGCCATGGGGCCGCGCAATGTTGCGCAATTGATCTGGACAAAGCGGCCCTTGACGCGGCGGCGGCGGCGTTTGAGTTCATAGATCCGCTCGGCCAGCTGGGTCTTGCCGGTGCCGGTTTCCCCCTGGAGCAGGAGGGGTGCATCCGAGGCGGAGGCCACCTGTTCGATCCGGTCAATGAGGGCGTTGAAGGCGGGGTTGCGGGTTTCGATCCCGGCCTTGAGCAGGGTGTTGTAGTCGCGGGAAACGAGGTCAAAGCGCTGTTGCAGCGCGTCATAACGGCTGAGATCCAGGTCGATCACGTCGAGTGTGCCGCTGGGTTGGCTTTCGTTCCGGGGCGGACCGGTCTGGAGAAGGCGCGCGGGGATGTGGCGCGATTCCGTCAGCAGGAACCAACAGATCTGGGCCACATGGGTGCCTGTGGTCAGGTGGACATGGTAGTGTTCCCGATCCTCATCAAAGCCATAGGCGCGGGCGAAATCAAAGAGCTTGCCGTAGACCTCCTCGAAGTCCCAGGGGTTTGTCAGGTCGAGGCGGTTGAGCAGCACTTCGGTGTCAGGCGAGATCCTGGCAATCTCCTCCTGCACGGTCTGGGCGAGGCCCAGCCACTGATCGTCATACAGCAGTTCGAGCCGGGCGATGGGGAAGTCTGCATGTGCGCACATCTGGATCGACGGGCGCCATTTGCGTTTTCTGCCGCGATCGAGTTGCGTGCCTAGAAAGCTGATGACCACATTCTGCATATATTTATCTAATCAGATAAAATACGATCTGAACAGATAGAAAATATGCGGAGAATATGATGCGAAGCTCAATTTAATAAAAGAAAATCAAAGGGCTGGCCGATTTTCACTTTTTTCTCGGGTTGTGCAGTCCCTTGCTGCACAAAGGGGGCACGAAACGAGAAGGAAATGAGATCATGGCGAACAAATCTGTGTTTGCCTCCGTCAAGGGGGCAGGGGCTCCGAAAGCCACCGCGACCAACCGCGCAGGCGCCACCGCTTATGCTTATTCGGATGCGCATTACCTGGCGCAGGTGGCGATGACAGGCACATTTGGGAACCTGTTCTACCAGGATCCGATGGAGGAGCTGGAATATACGCTGGACCTGGCCGAGGCGGTTGCGCCGGAATTCCTGGCCAAGACCGCCATCTATGCTCGTAAGGAGGGACATATGAAGGATATGCCCGCCGTGTTGCTGGCGATCTTGGCGCGTCTTGATCCGGCTTTGTTTGCCAAGGCGTTTCCGCGGGTCGTGGATAACGGGAAGATGCTGCGCACATTCGTGCAGGTGATCCGGTCTGGTCAGACCGGGCGCAAGTCGCTCGGCTCGCGGCCCAAGGCGATGGTGGCCCATTGGCTGAACACGGCGTCCGACTGGGCGATCTTGCAGGCCAATATCGGCAATGATCCGTCGCTCGCCGATGTCATCAAGATGGTGCACCCAAAGCCGGAGACGGCCGCGCGGGAGGCGCTGTTTGCCTGGATCATCGGGCGCCCGTGCGACGTGTCGCTGTTGCCGCAGGCCGTGCAGGATTGGCTGGTCTTTCAAAAGACGGGTCGGGGTGCTGTGCCGGATGTGCCGTTCCAGATGCTGACGCAGCTGCCGCTGTCGTCCAAGCAATGGGCGCGCATCGCCAAGACCGCCTCGTGGCAGATGCTGCGGATGAACTTGAACACCTTTCACCGCCACGGCGTGTTCGGTGTGACCAAGATGGTTGATCACGTGGCCGCCGTGTTGCGGGACCCGGAGCGGATCGCCAAGGCACGGGTCTTTCCGTACCAGTTGATGGTGGCGGCGCAGAACGTGTCTGAGCATGTGCCGCGCCCGATCCGTGAGGCGTTGCACGACGCGATGGAGATCGCGGTCAGCAATGTGCCACGGATCGATGGCTCGGTCGTGGTGTGTCCGGACGTGTCGGGCTCCATGGGTGGGGCGGTGACCGGGCATCGCCCGGGGGCCACGTCCACGGTGCGCCATGTCGATGTGGCGGCGCTGGTGACGGCAGCGATGTTGCGGGTAAACCGTGATGCAAAGGTGTTGCCGTTCGAGGTGAAGGTGCGTGAGACGCGGTTGGAGCCGCGCGACACGATTGTGACCAATGCCGCGCGTCTGGCCGGTCTGTGGGGCGGTGGCACGAATTGTGCGGCACCCCTGGAATGGCTGAACCTGCGTGGTCGCGCACCGGATCTGGTGGTGTTCGTGTCCGATAACCAGTCCTGGGTGAACACCCGGGCGGGCGGGCAGGGGACCGCGATGATGCAACACTGGGAGGCGATCAAGCGTCGCAACCCGAGGGCCAAGCTGGTCTGCATCGACATCGCGCCTTACGGCACCACACAGGCGCAGACCCGTGATGATGTGCTGAACATCGGCGGGTTTTCGGACACCGTCTTTGACCAGATCGCGGCATTCGCGTCGGGTCGCATGGGGCCCGAGCACTGGGTCGGTGAGATCGACCGGGTGGAACTGTAACAACGGGTCAGGCGGAATGCCTGCGGGACTACATCTGAATATGTCGCTGTCTCGCATGTCGACTTGTCCGCCTGACCCAATTTGAACGGAGTGACGAAAGACGACTTCGGCGAATGCCAAAGGAACTACACGCACCGTTTCCGGGATATGTCCGTGGGGTTCGACCCCCCACCTTGCACTGCGCCCGTCTGGCATGGGCGGGACCCCGGGTTGTTTCTTTACTTTTGTCGCCGAGGCCAAGGACAGTCTGGCGAATGCCGGTGGAACTACATTGATTATCCATCACGTGGTCGCGGGTTCGATCCCCGCCCTTGCTTTGGCAAGGTAGCTCAGTTGGTAGAGCGCGATTGTTTCACCCCAACCTTGTCGCCAGGCCCAACGAACGATCCGGGGGAATGCCCGTGGGAGTACATCGCTGTTAACGATCCGCCGAAAGGCCTCTCATGAAACCCTTGTCCCCTGGACCTGTATCACCGGCCCCGGATCCTTGATGGTCGGGGGTCGGTGATAGAATCACTTGCTGCATCGGCCGGCCCTAAAGCACGAACAATGCACTGAAATATCCGGTTTCAGTTCTCGTTACGGGGATAGTTTGCCATGGGCGTGCCGCCGCCTTGCCCTTTTTCGACATCCCATTGGCTGCGATTAACGCGCAATCTTTGGGGTAAAAATAGATTGTTGTGCATTTGGCGACAATGATCCGCAGGTTTCGGTCCTCATTTTTCAGAATTTGCCGGTATTTCAGTCCGTTAGATGCCAACTTGACGGCTTTGACGTGTCGACCCAAATAAAGTTCATCTGGCCGCTGAATTCCGTTAACGAACCGTTTACCATTTCGGAGGGTGGTGACGATCGCTTTTGGGGGCAGGGGTTATGTACGACACGCGTCAGACCATGGACTGGAGCAGATTTGACGGATCTGATCCGGGTGCATTTACACCATATGACACCGCGCCGCTGGTGTCGGATCTGGGCGATCTGACACATGGTGATGGCGCGTCCTGGCCGGAGGGTAGTGGGCCGGGGCTGGGCAAGGTCGTGGTCGCCGGATCGGACGACCTGTCCGCCTATGATCCGTATGACGATATTCTGGTCTTTGGCTTTCGCGATCCTGACCATGGTGTGCGCGAGATGGGCGCCGACGATCATTCGGTCTTGTTCGAAGAGGTGACGGACGGGTTGTGGGACCTCAAGGTGATGGCGCTGGATCAGGCGGAGCCTATCGCGGTGATCAGCGGCCTGATCCAAGATGACATGCCGCAATATGTGCAAAGCTGGGTGTCGACCGATGATCGGTTCCAGGATGACCTGACGACCGCCGTCTTTGCCGTGGATCGGGGGGCGGAACTGCCTGCCCATCACATGGCTGTTTTTACCCATGAACAGGATGCGATCACCCGCCATGACTATGCCGCCCTGAAGGCCGAGCATGGCGATGACGTAGTCTTGAACTTTGTCACCATGGTCGGGCGCGAATTGCGGGTGCGCTATGATGACGAAGATCAGAGCCTGCGGATCGATCATTTCGTGGCGGATCGTCCCGAATTCGTCGATATGTGGGGATCGACCCTGATCGAGAATATCGCGATCGAGGAACTGCAGATGCTGGTGCAGCTGTGGCGGCGTGATGTGGCCCGCGAGGATAGCGCGGTTCTGCGGGACCGGTTCCAGGCCCTGCTGGAAGATCTGGCGCGTGACGATGGGGCCCAGACCCAAGCGCCTGAGCCTGATTTGGCCGAATTGCCCGTTGCGACCTTTGTGGTGGAACTGGATGAGCCGTTTGATACCGTTGTCGAACTGCCATACTGGACCGAGGATATCACGGCCGTGGCCGGGCAGGATTACGTACCCGCCTCTGGCACGCTGATCTTTGCCCCGGGGGAGACCGCCCAGGAGGTGAAGGTTAGCCTGCGATCCGAAAGAGTAGCGTATGACACGTTTCGTTTGTTGATTGATGGCGGTGCCGACGGCCCTGTGGAGGTGGTGTCGTCCCTGCGCGATGATACTGCGGTGGCCTTGGACAATTCGTTTGAGATGCCTGTTGCGGAATTCAAGGTGCGCACCGACTGGGGGGATGGCGCCATGGTCGAACTGGTGCTGACCAATACCACCGGCCGCGATATCGAAGGGTGGGAGATCGATTTCGACCTGGCCGTCGGCATTTCCGAATATTGGAGCGCCAAGATCTTTGGAGACGGCAATGCGCGGTACACGGCGGAAAATCTGGGCTCGAATGGCCGGGTTCCGGCTGGGGAGGCGGTGGTGATCGGGTTCAACACCATGACCGGTCGCCTGGACGAGGATCAATTGAACCAGCAGGCCGATTTCACCTTTGATTTCATCTGATCTGCGGGGCCTGGCCCTGTAGGTCGGGCGGGGCGCGGAAAACTGGGTTGCGCCCCTTTTCTCTGGCCTGACAAGATGCGACGGTCTGCCCATGACACAATTATGTTCTCCTGACGGGACCCCCGTCTCTTCCCTTTGTTTTGGCGCGATGCAGTTCGGAGATCGTGCCGATGCCACGGCCTCCCGCGAGATGTATAAGGCGTGCCGCGCCGCCGGGATCACATTTTTCGATACCGCCCATGTCTATACGGGCGGGGCGTCAGAGACGCTGTTGGGCCAGTTCGTGGCGCCGGAGCGGGATGGGCTGACCATCGCCACAAAGGCCGGCTATACGGGCGGGTCATCGCGGGCCAATATTCTGGCCACGTTTGAGGAAAGTCGCCAGCGGATGAAGCTGGATCAGATCGATATCCTGTATCTGCATCGCTGGGATGGCGCTGTCCCGCTGGCAGAGACATTTGAGACACTGGCGCAACTTCAGAGCGACGGCAAGATCCGCTATATCGGCGTGTCGAATTTCGCGGCCTGGCAGGTGATGAAAGCACAGGCCGTGGCGGCGGACCTGGGGACGCGCATCGATATTCTTCAGCCGATGTATAACCTGGTCAAGAAGCAGGCCGAGGTCGAATTGCTGCCCATGGCGCAGGATCAGGACATCGCAGTGGCGCCCTATTCGCCATTGGGCGGTGGGTTGTTGACCGGCAAATATGCGAGCGGCGGGACGGGGCGGTTGTCTGAAGACAGCCGGTATGCCGCGCGTTATGCGCCCGATGCGATGCACAAGGCCGCGCGGGAGTTGAGCACGCTGGCCGCGGAGGTTGGCCATGCCCCTGCGACGCTGGCTGTGGCCTGGGCCAAGCGGCATCCGGGCGTCACGGCGCCGATCATCAGCGCGCGCAACCTTGAACAGTTGCAGCCTTCGCTGGCCGCCGCGGCGCTGGACCTGGATGAGGCGCTCTATCACCGGGTGAGCGCGCTTTATCCCGCGCCGCCCCCCGCCACGGATCGCCTGGAAGAGGCATGATCGATTTCCTGGTGATTGGTGGCGGTGTCGCCGGTCTGACGGCGGCAGCGCATCTGGCGCCTTTGGGATCCGTGGTGGTGCTGGAGCGGGAAGCGGCGCTGGGCATGCATGCCTCTGGCCGCTCTGCCGCGATTTATATCGAGCGGTATGGCAACCCGGTCGTGCGCGCGTTGAACACGGCGAGCTTGCCGGGGTTGATCGCCGCCGATGTGCTGCGCCCCCGGGCGTTCCTGTTGCTGGCGCGCGGGGATCAGGAGGCGCAGTTCGAAGCCGAGCGCGCCGGTTTTGCGGGCACGCAGATTTCCGTGGGCGCAGGGGCCGCCATGTTCCCGATCCTGGATCAGACGACATGCGGCTATGTCGCATCCGTGGATCAGGCGTTTGATCTGGATACGGATCGGCTGATGCAGCATTTCCGCAAGACGGCGCGCGGCCATGGTGCAAGGATTATCTGCGGGTCCCCGGTCACCGCTTTGGCCCGGGACGGTCGCGGTTGGCGCGTCACCACGCCGGACGAGGTGTGGGAGGCGCGGCGCGTGGTCAACGCGGCGGGGGCCTGGGCCGATGACCTGGCCCGTTTGGCGGGCATTGCGCCGGTGGGTTTGCAGCCCTATCGGCGTTCCATAGCGCGGCTTCCGGCGCCGGGCGGGCATGACACAAAGGATTGGCCCTTTGTCGATGGGGTGGGCGAGAGCTGGTATGCCAAGCCCGATGCCGGGGGGTGGCTGGTCTCCCCCTCAGAGGAGGATCCGGTGGAGCCCCATGATGCCTGGGCCGATGATATGGTGATCGCGGAGGGGTTGGACCGCTATGGCGGCTTCGTGACCGAGGCGGTGACCCGCGTGCAGACGACCTGGGCGGGTTTGCGCAGTTTTGCCCCGGACCGGGCGCTGGTGATCGGGCCAGACCTGGCTGACCCGTCCTTTCTGTGGTGCTCGGGGCAGGGCGGGTACGGGTTTCAGACCGCTGTTGCGGCAGGCGCTGCCCTGGCGGATGGGGTGGCCGGGCGGTCCCCTGATCTACCGCCTGATATGGTGCGGGCCCTGTCCCCGGCGCGGTTTTCCTGACCCCGGAGGACCCTGCCCGAGGCTGGGGAGGTAAGACGCCTAAACATGCCCCAGGCCGAAGGGTAACAGGTATTGCGTGATCGGATCGCCGATGGATGCGGCGCAATCGGGAAGGGCATCGCCGCCCGAGATCTCGTTGCGCAGCAGCCGGTCCAGGCAGGCATCATCGATGTCCCCGGCAATCCAGGCGGCGATATTGACCACGACGAGCTTCCGGCTGCCCCCGAGCTGGATCCTGACCGTGCGCACGATTGCGGCATCGGGCCCGCAGGCGGGGCCGCAGGTGGTTTTGATCGATCCAAGGTAGTTCATCTTGACCCAGTCATCGACCAACACGACCGTCAGTGCGGCATCATCCGGTTGCGGCTGCGTCAGGCCTAACGTTTGCTGCCATTTTGGGGCATGGTCGCCGATCAGCGCCACGTTGCCCGGGCGCGGGGCGGGCCAGAACACCCAGACAATGGCCGCACATATGATGGCCAAAAGCGCGATGATCCTTATTCGTGTGCCTGACATGACCGCTCTCTTTCCGCAGCGTGAACGCCTTTTGAACAGTTAATTCACACGCCAACTGACGCAAGGTGAGTTATAACAAATTCAACAAAACCAAAGATCTGGGGGAAAGGTTGATGAGTTTTCACTTTCATGAGTTCAACCCGTTTGGCGGGCGCAGGCGCCCGTCGCTGGACGATGCCCAACGCGCGCAGGATGGTGTTTTGTCCATCGCACCGCCCTGTGACACGGCGCGGGATTGTCTCTGGCGGGCGCGCCGGGGCCCGGCAGCCTGTGCCGGATGCGCGTTGGGTGTGGCCAGCCCGTATATCGAGACACTCGAGTCCACAGGATCATCCTCCCCCCCTGTCTGATGACATCTGGACTCGTGTTCGGATGGCGCCGTTTCCCTGCCGCGCCCTCCGGTCTGAGGCGGCCCGCATCGTTTTTGCGGGTCGCCTTTTTTATGTGCTGTCGCGATCGGCCTGACTTTCCCCGTGCCGTGGGGTGTTTTTTCCGCCATGCTGCCTGGGAGAGTGGCACCGATAGGGAGGCGGATATGTCGTTGATAAAGCTTTTGGAGCAGGCCGGGGGCGGCCAGGCGATGCAGCAACTGGCCCAGCAGTTCAATATGGAAGAGGCGCAAGTGGGGCAATTGTCGCAACTTCTAGCGCCTGCCATCGGTCAGGCCACCAAGCGCCGGGCCGAGGCTGGCGGGTTGGAGGCTGTTCTGGGCCAGATGCAGGGCGAGGGTCAGGCGCAGTTGTTTGATGATCCCGCGGCGGCTGCGGCGCCCGAAGGCCGGGCCCAGGGGGCCGCGTTTCTTGAGCAGATCATGGGCGGCGCCGACGGCACCCAAGGGTTGGCCCAGGAAGCCGCGTCGCGTTCCGGGGTCGATGTGACGACGGTGCAGGAATTTTTGCCGGCTTTGGCGGGCCTGTTGCAAGGCGGCATGCAGCGCAACATGCCCGATGCTGCCATCCAGGGCCTGATGGGCGATCAGGGGGGTGGTGCACGCAGTGGTGGCGGTGGCCTGATGGGTATGGTCAGTGGCCTGATGGGCGGCAATCGGCCAGGCGGCAGCGGGGGTGGCATGGATTTGCTGACCAATCTGCTGGATGCCGACAATGACGGCTCTGTCATGGACGATATCCTGGAGAAATTCATGCGCTGATCCGTCTTTGGGGCCGTCTTTTCGGGATGGCCCTGGGCCGGGCGCACGGCGGCGCGGCAAAGGTCTGCCGGTATGGCACGGCCTGACTTGTGGCATGGATCGGCCCGTGAAACGGTCACCTCGTCCCGGGATAAAAAGGATCTGACCCATGTCACGCCGTACCCTGATTTTGCTGATCGCCGTCCTTGCTGCGCCTGCCGCTGCGCAGGCTGACACGGAGAAGTTGTTTGACCGCTATAAGACAGCGAGCTTGCAGGCGGCGGGCAACATGATGGCGTTCTACGAGACCTGCGCACCGGGGATCGGAGAGAAGGTGCCACCGGTGCAGTATGACGCACCGATGGATACGGCTACGGCCTGTGTGATCGATGAATATGTCGAGCAGAAGGGTCTTGAAGCGGCCGAGGCGCTGGTGGTGGAAGTGGAAAACTGGGCGGATAAGCCGATCACCACGGTCGAGGATTTGCAGTTGACCGGTGAGCAAGCCTCCTCCCCCGAATTGCAGGGGATCGTGCAGGCCTGCGGCGTGGTCGAGGCGTCTTCTGAGAATCCAACGACAAAGGCGATCATGGAAAATGCCGAGATGCTGGCCCCCTGTTTCGGTCAATAGCGGCGGGCCGGTGGTGCTCCCGCCGGGATCGGGATCGCGCGACGCGCGCGGCCAGATCCCGTTGGGCGTGGCGCGCACGAAACGATGCACCCGTGGTGAGGGAGCACTTGCGCGCGCCTTGAAAGGGCACGGCGTTTTGAAACGGCGAGCCGCATTGGTTGCGATGTCGAGGGGGAGGTAAGCAGACCCCGATCTGTGCTCAGTCAAATGCCGGGGAACAACAGGTGCGCTCTCTGCTTTCAATGAATGTTCAAGGGGAAGCGGTTGGAGGACGGCCTGTGCCTGTCTCGAAGGGTATGTGGGTTGTCCCAAGGGGCCACCGTTGATCCAAGATTTCGGCATCACAGGACCGGGTCAGTTGATGCAATGCACAGCACCGAAGATCGAGGAATGCGTACGCCTACCCACCAACCCTGCGGGTCATAGATCAATTCGTAGGACAGATGTTTGTTTTGGTCGCAAACCCCGTGCCGCAGGCATCTCAAGAAAGTAATCGCGCGGCACGCGCGGCCGCTGGATCACGCCCCTGCACCAGCCAGCAGAGCAGCGGTGCAGGGACTGGGATGCCCGTTTACTGGGGCACCTCGCCGGTGAGCCCTTCGATATAGAAGTTCATGCCAGCCAGCGTGCCGTCATCGGCGACCTCGCCCTCGGCCAGCCAGGCGGATCCGTCCTGCCTGTTGATCGGTCCGGTGAAGGGATGATATTCGCCCGCGGCAATGGCGGTTTTCATCGCCTCGGCTTCGGCCCGCAGGTCCTCGGGCAGCTTGTCGCTGAAAGCTGCCATCTCCACCATGCCCGGTTCGATCCCGTCCCAGGTATTGGTGCTTTCCCAGGTGCCATCCATGGCGGCTTGGACCCGTTCGATGTAGTAGGGCGCCCAATTGTCGATGATCGCCGTCATCTGTGCATTGGGGCCAAAATTGATCATGTCGGAGGCTTGCCCGAAGGCTAGGATCCCCTTCTCTTCGGCGATGGTCATGGGGGCGGTGGAATCCGTATGCTGCATGATCACATCGGCGCCCTGTTCGATGAGCGCGGTTGCGGCATCCGCCTCCTTGGCCGGGTCGAACCAGGTGGAGACCCAAACCACGTTGAACTCAACCTCGGGGTTCACCTTCTTGGCATGCAGGTAGGCGGCGTTGATGCCCCGGATCACTTCGGGGATCGGATAGGACGCGATATAGCCTACCTTGTTGGTCTTGGTCATCTTGCCCGCGATATGGCCGATGATCGCGCGCCCTTCATAGAACCGCGCGGAATAGACCGAGACGTTGTCGGCCTGTTTGTAACCGGTCGCATGCTCGAATTTCACATCTGGAAACTTGCCCGCGACATTCACGGTCGCATCCATATAGCCGAAGGATGTGGTAAAGATCATGTCCGCGCCCGAAAGCGCCATCTGGGTCAGTACACGCTCGGCATCTGCGCCTTCGGGGACGCTTTCCTGATAGATCGTCTCGACCGTGTCACCGAAATGCTCCTCAACGGCCAGGCGCCCCTCGTTATGTTCATAGGACCAGCCGAAATCACCAATGGGGCCCACATAGACAAAGCCGACCTTGAGGGGATCGTCTTGGGCCACCGCTGCGCCTGCCAGCCCCAGGCCCAGCACGGCCCCGGCAAGTATGGATTTAAATGTCATCATCGTCTCCCTGACTGTTCTTGTCGCTCTTTCTGAGGTGTTGATCTGCGCTTAGCAAGGCTGAGGTGACGAGACCCACGGGCACGGCCACGATCCCGAGGCCAATGAGCAAAACACAGGCAGTAAAGATCTTGCCGCCGACAGTTATGGGATAGGCATCGCCATATCCCACCGTTGTCAGGGTCGCCATGGCCCACCACAGGCTGGCCGGGATCGAGGTGAAGACATCGGGTTGGGCGTTGTGTTCCAGGTGGTAGATGCCAACGGCCGCGAGATAGAGCATCAGCAAGGCCAGAACCGAGAACAGGATCAACTCGTCCCGCACTTGCCACAGGGCATGTTCCAGGCGGGCCATGGCGGTCCGCAGGCGCAGCAGTTTCAACACCCTAACGAGACGCAGCAGGCGCAAGACCCGGACCGCGGCCAGATCCGGCATCAGCAGCAGGAGCGCGGGCACACAGGCCAAAAAGTCAATCAGTCCCCAAAAGCTGAAGATGTAGCGGACCGGGCGCGGGGCACAGACCACCCGGATCCCGTATTCGAGTATGAAAAGACTGACGAAGACATATTCGGCCTGGCGCATTACTTTGCCGTAGCGGTTGGCCAGGTCAGGAATGGTTTCGAGGGCAATCACGACGGCGGAGGCGATGATCAGCGTCTTGACCGCAATCGCCATATAGGGCCCGTCCTCAGGCGATGTCCCGTCGATGATCGCCAGGATCCGGGCACGGGACAGGCCCCGCACGTTCACCCCGAATCGTGGAAGCGGGTGCCGAGGCTGGCCGGTGCGCCGCTGGCGCCCTTGCCCGAGGAGATGAGGACCAAGACCACGATGGTTAGCAGGTAGGGTGCCATGGACAGGACCTCAACCGGCACCTTGACCCCCGCCGCCTGTAAGTTGAGTTGCAAGACCGTGAGGCCACCAAAAAGATAGGCCCCCGCCAGCACGCGCCAGGGTCGCCAACTGGCAAAGACGACCAGGGCCAAGGCGATCCAGCCCGCGCCTGCTGTCATGCCTTCGGTCCATTGCGGGACGCGCACGATGCTGAGATATGCGCCACCCAGGCCCGCGCAGGCCCCGCCAAATGCGATGGCCGCCAGGCGGATGCGAATGACCGGATATCCCAGGGCGTGGGCGGCGTTATGGCTTTCGCCGACGGCGCGCAGGATCAGCCCGGCCCGCGTGTATCTGAGGCCAGCCCAGACGCCCGCCACGATCAGCAGGCTGACATAGACCATCCCGTCATGACGGAACAATACGATGCCCAGCCCGGGGATATCGGCGAGCGGACCCAGGGGAACCGGGCCCACATCGATGCCTTTGACCCCGATAAATCCCTGACCCAACAGGGCGGAGAGGCCGAGGCCGAACAAGGTCAGCGCGAGCCCCGTCGCCACCTGGTTCGACATCAGGACCTGGGTCAGGAAGCCAAAAATCAGGGAGAGGGCCGCCCCGCCAAGGGCCGCGGCGATAAAGCCCAACCCCGCGCTGCCCGTCTGGACGGCGATGGCAAAGCCACAGACCGCGCCGGTGATCATCATCCCTTCGACGCCGAGGTTCAGGACGCCCGATTTCTCCACCACCAATTCACCGATCCCGGCCAGCAGGATCGGCGTGGCCGAGACCATGAGCGACGCGATGAGGACGAAAAGGTTGATCGAAGACAGGTCCATCACGCCCCCCTGCGCCGGGCCAGCCGGATCCGGTAATTGGTCAGCACATCGAGCCCCAGCAGGAAGAAAAGCAGCATCCCCTGGAACGCCTGAATGGCCGCACCGGGTAGGCTGAGGGTGAGCTGAGCCAGCTCTCCGCCGATATAGGTGAGGGCCATCAGCAGCCCCGCCATCAAGATGCCGAAGGGGTTCAGGCGGCCCAGGAAGGCCACGATGATGGCGGTGAAGCCGTAGCCCGAATTGAAGTCGATGCTGATTTGTCCGGCGGGGCCGGTGACCTCGAACAAGCCCGCGAGACCGGCCAGGGCGCCGGAGAAGCCCAGGCAGAAGATGACGAGGCGTTTTGGGGCGAAGCCAGCAAATAGGGCGGCGCGGGGGCTTTCGCCGGCCACCCGGATCTGAAAGCCCATCAGGTGCCGGGTCATGACAATATAGGCAAAGATCACGGCGGCAATGGCCGCAACGCCACCCCAATGGAGGCCGGAATTGGCGAAGAGTTCCAGATTTTGGGTGCCGGAATGCTGGGCAAGGTTGCGCGAGCCGGGGAAGCCGCCGCCATCTGGGTTGCGCAGGAACCCCACGGCGGCCCGCGCAAGTATCTGTTCGGCCACATAGACGAGGAGGAGGGAGACCAGGATCTCGTTGGTGCGGAAGGTGACGCGCAAAAGCGCCGGGATCATCGCCCAAAGCCATCCGCCCAGGGCCCCGGCCGCGACCATCGCGGGGAAGAGTATTGTGCTCTCGGATGGGAAAGCTGCAAGGCCCAAGCCCGCACCAAAGAGGGCCCCGATGATGTATTGCCCCTCGGCCCCGATATTCCAGATGCCCGCCCGAAACCCGAGGCTGAGACCGATTGCGATCAGGATCAGCGGTCCAGCCTTGACCAGGAGTTGCGGCCGGGAATAGCTGGCGAATTGCGGATGAAACAGCGGGTCGTAGAAGATGGTTTTCAGGGCCTGGACCGGTGGCGTGCCTAAGGCCGCGAACATCAGCCCGCCGGCGATCATCGTCAGAAGGACGGCCACGATGGGGGTGGCAAAGGTCCAGATCTGGGCCGGTGCGGCGCGTTGTTCCAGGCGGATCATGGGGCGGCCAGGGCTGGGCCTGGATTTTGTGCCTCTGGCGGGGATATTTCCGAACACATAATGGGGGTATCCCCGCCCAGCATCAGACCGATTTGTTCTTGGGTCAGGTCGGCCATTGGGTGCGTTGGACTCAGGCGACCTTCATTCAGGGCGGCGAAGGTGTCGGCGATTTCGGTCAACTCGTCCAGGTCCTGGCTGATGACGATGACGGCGGTGCCCTGGTCCGCCAGATCTGTCAGGGCCTGGCGGATGGCGGCGGCGGCGGCGGCATCGACGCCCCAGGTGGGTTGATTGACCACCAGGACTTTTGGATCTTGCAGGATCTCGCGCCCCATGACGAACTTTTGCAGGTTGCCGCCGGAGAGGGATTGCGCCACGGCCTGGGGGCCGGGCGTGCGCACATCGAAGCGGGTGATGACGTCTTGGGCCAGTTGCTGCGCCTTGCCCCAATTGAGCCAACCGCCCCGGGCCAGGCTTGACCGATCCCACCCGGTCAGCGCTGTATTCTCCGTCAGCGTCATGGCCGGAGCAGCGGCGTGGCCCAGACGTTCCTCTGGCGCGCTGAGCAGGCCCAGGGCGCGCCTGGCGGTGGGGCCGAGGGCTCCAATGGGGGTGCCAGTGAGGTCTATGCTATCCCCCTGGCTGGACCGTTCACCTGATAAGGCGGCCAGCAGTGCATCCTGTCCGTTGCCTGCGACCCCGCCGATGCCCAGGATCTCCCCCGCTCTGATCACAAAGGAGATGTCGCGGAGCGGTGTGTCATTGTCGGATCGCGGCGCCAGGGACAGCTTTTGGACGGTGAGGATTGGGTCGCCCATAGCCCTGACCTGGCGGGCGATGGCTGTGGGGCGCGTGCCGACCATCAGTTCCGCCAAGTCGGCGGCAGTGGCGGTTTGCGGATCGGCGGTGCCCACCACCTTGCCATGGCGCAGGATCGTGGCCTGGTCGCAGAGCGCGCGGATTTCTTTCAGTTTGTGGGAGATATAGAGAATTGATTTCCCCTGATCTTTCAGGGTGTGCAGCGCGGCGAAGAGCGTTTCGGCCTCTTGCGGGGTCAGCACGCTGGTCGGTTCGTCCATGATCAGCAGGCTCGGTTTTTGCAGCAGGCAGCGGATGATTTCGACCCGCTGTTTTTCCCCTGCCGACAGGTCGCCCACCCGGCGATTTGGGTCCAGCGGCAGGCCATAATCGGTGCTGACGCGGGCGATCTCTGTCGACAGGTCGCGCAGTCTGGGTGGATGGTCCATGCCGAGGGCGACGTTCTCTGCCACATTGAGCGCATCGAAGAGCGAGAAGTGTTGAAACACCATCGCCACGCCGGTGGCGCGCGCCATGTTGGGCGCGCGCGGGGCGTAGAGCTGTCCCTGCCACAGCATTTGTCCCTGATCCGGTGCGATCAGGCCGTAGATAGCTTTGACCAGCGTGGATTTTCCGGCACCGTTTTCCCCCAGTAAGGCGTGGATTTCGCCGGGTTGGACGGTCAGGCTGACATCGTCATTGGCCACGACGCCGGGATAGGCTTTGCGCAGGTTGCGGATCTCTAGCAGGGCAGTCATCGGGGGGCGGCCTCGGCCAGGGGATGGGCCACGGATTGGGACTGCAACAGGGCATGTGCGACCCCGATGGCGATGGCCTGGGGGTGTTTGCCCAGGTCTGGCGCGCCGATGGGGCAAGTCAGTCGGGCGATCTGCTGGTCGGAATGCCCGAGTGCGGCCAGGCGGGACCGGAATCGGGCCCATTTGGTTTGTGATCCGATCAGCCCGGCAAAGGCAAAGCTGTGTTGCAGCAGGGCATGGCACAGGGCGAGGTCGAGGTCATGGGAATGGGTCACAATCAGGTGGTGGGCTTGGGCTGGCGCGTGGTGGACGACCTGGTCTGGGGCCGCCGCCAGCAACCGTTCGACCTGGGGTGAGACGGTCGCGGGGTAGCGGTCGGCAGCGATATCGACCCAGGTGATCGCCCAACCCGGCAGGGGGGCCAAGGTCGCGACCAGGGCCCGGCCCACATGGCCCGCGCCATAGATCCAAAGGGGGTGTCCCCGTGGGGACAGGCGTTCGGCTAACCATCCTTGGCTGAGCCGAGGGAGGGGCCCGGCTGTCGCCAGGGCAACCGGTTTATCCCCTTTTGGACCGCCCAGGGGCCGGAGAACGCATCCGTCGCGGGTTTTGGCCGCCAGGGCCGCTAGGGCGGCTGCGTCGTAGATCTCGGTGACGAGGGTTACCGCACCGCCACAGCATTGGCCCAGGGCAGGGCCTAGGGGCACCCGGTTCACCCGGGACTGCCCGTCGGCCAGAAGCTCGCGCGCGGTGGCGGCGGCGTCAAACTCCAGCGCGCCGCCGCCGATTGTGCCGGATTGCCCGTCGCGCCAGACCAGCATGGCCGCCCCGGCTTCGCGGGGGGTTGAGCCCTTGACCTCTGCCATCAGGACCCGGGCCACGGTGCCATGGGCGACGACAGCGGCCTGAAGGTCATTCAAGTTAAAACTCATAGGCGTACCCGATTGACGGCGTCCAGAATGCGTTCCGGCGTGGCGGGCGCGTCGAGCGCGGGATAGCCGGGGCCGCAAGCGGCGATGGCATCGGACAGGGCGAGGAAGGCGGAGATACCCAGCATCAGGGGCGGTTCGCCCACGGCTTTGGAGCGATAGATCGTCTCCTCCCGGTTGGCCTGATCCCAGAGCGCCACATTAAAGATCTCGGGCTGGTCCGAGCAGGCGGGGATTTTGTAGGTTGACGGCGCGTGGGTTTTCAGCGCGCCTTTATCATCCCAGACGAGTTCTTCCATGGTGAGCCATCCGGCCCCTTGGACGTAGCCGCCTTCGACCTGGCCGATATCCAGGGCCGGGTTCAGGGAGGCACCGGCATCATGCAGGATATCCGTGCGCAGTATGCGGTTTTCGCCGGTCAGCGTGTCGATCACGACCTCTGTCACCGCAGCACCATAGGCGAAGTAATAAAACGGGCGGCCCTGGCCCTTGATCCGGTCCCAGACAATGTCGGGCGTCTTGTAGAACCCGGTCGCAGACAGGCTGATCCGGGCCATGTAGGCGGTCTGGACGGCCTCTGCCCAGGGGATCGCATGATCCCCTATGATGACCTGTGCGTCGGCGAACTGTACCTGGTCTGGGGTGGTCTGATGCAATTCGGCCAGATGCGCGGCGATCCGGTCCCGGATCGTGTCGCATGCCACTTTCACGGCCATCCCGTTCAAGTCGGACCCCGAGGATGCTGCGGTGGCGGAGGTATTGGGCACCTTGCCCGTGTCCGTCGCAGTGATCTTGATGGCGCTGGTTTCCAGCCCGAACCGGTCTGCGGCCACTTGCGCCACCTTCTGGAACAGGCCCTGGCCCATTTCGGTGCCGCCATGGTTCAGGTGGACGGAGCCGTCCTGATAGATATGGACCAATGCCCCCGCCTGGTTCAGGTGGGTGAGCGTGAAACTGATGCCGAACTTGACCGGCGTGAGGGCGATGCCCTTTTTCAGCACTGGATGATCCGCGTTCCAATCAGCGATCTGGGCGCGGCGTGCGGTGTAGTCTGAGGTTTCGACCAACCGGTCGATCAGATCGGGCAAGATGAAATCGCGCACCTCCATGCCGTATGGCGTTGTCAGGCCGTTGCCCGTTGCGCCATAGAAGTTCTGCCGCCGTGTTTCCAGCGGATCCTGGCCAAGCTGGTGGGCGATATGGTCCAGCACGCGTTCGATCCCGACCATGCCCTGGGGTCCGCCAAAGCCGCGAAAGGCCGTGGCCGATTGGGTGTTTGTCTTCAGCCGGTGGGAGGTGATGCGCACATTCGGCAGCCAGTAGGCATTGTCGGCATGCAGCATCGCGCGGTCGGCCACGGGCAGGCTTAGATCCTGGGCCCAACCGCAGCGACAGAGCTGGGTCAGATCCAGGGCGATGATCCGGCCCTGATCGTCCAAGCCCGCCCGGTAGGTGATGCGGAAATCGTGGCGTTTGCCGGTGATCATGAAGTCGTCATCGCGGTCATAGCGCATCTTGCACGGGCGCCCGGTTTTCTGGGCTGCGACGGCGCAGGCCACGGCGAGCGCATTGCCCTGGCTCTCTTTTCCGCCAAACCCGCCGCCCATCCTGCGAACCTCGACCCGCACGGCATGCATCGGGATGTTCAGGGCTTCGGCCACTTTGTGCTGGATTTCCGTCGGATGCTGGGAGGAGGAGTGAACGACCATGTCGCCCCCTTCCTGCGGCAGGGCCAGGGCTGATTGACCTTCGAGGTAGAAATGTTCCTGCCCGCCAATCTCTATTGCACCGCCAAGGGTTTGAGCTGCGAGGCCCATGGCATGGTCGGGGTCACCGCGCCGGTAGATCCGGGGGCCGTCTTCAAACCGGTTATTGGCTGCGAGAGCGTCATCCAGGCTTAGGATTGCGGCGCGTTCGTCATAGACGATCTTGCCCATCCGCGCGGCCCGGCGGGCGGCGAGATGTGAGCGAGCGATAACGATAAAAAGCGGCTGACCGACATAGTGGACCTCGCCGGTTGCCAAAAGGGGCTCATCATGAGCGGAGGGGGAGACGTCGTTGGCGCCCGGCAGATCCTCCGCAATCAGCACGGCCACGACATCCGGTGCTGCGCGAATGGCCGACAGATCCATGGCCGTGACCGTGCCATGGGCAATAGTGCTTTGGCCAAACGCGAGGTGCAGCGTGTCTGCCGGGGTGGGGATATCGTCGACATACCGCGCAGCGCCGGTGACGTGGAGCGTGGCGGCATCATGGGGCAGGGGTTTGGCAACGGTCACGGGTTGACCTCCAGAACCGAGGTCTGTGTGCCATGATCCTCCAGCACCGCCCGGAGCAGCATGTTCTGGGCCGTGCGCAACCGGTAGCTGGCTGAGGCGCGCATGTCGCTGAGCGGCGTGAAATCCTGGGCGAAGATCGGGGCGAGCGCCATCGCCGTCTCAGCTGTCCAGGGTTGGCCAATCAATGCGGCCTCGACATGGGTGGCGCGTTTCGGGATGCCAGCCATGCCGCCAAACGCGATCCGGGCGGTCTGCACAGTTTTGTCCTTTGTGGTGATGTTGAAGGCGCCACAGACAGCGGAGATATCCTGGTCGAAGCGTTTGGACAATTTGTAGGTTTTCAGGTGGTCGGGTTGCCTGGGGATCGAGACGGCTTCGACGAATTCTCCTGGTGCGCGGTCCTGCTTGCGGTAGTCGAGGTAAAGGTCCTCCAGCAGCAGAATGCGCCGTGCGTCACGGTGCCGGAGGTGGACATGTGCGCCAAGGGCGATGAGGGCTGGCATGCTGTCTCCGATGGGGGAACCACCGGCGATGTTGCCCCCGATGGTGGCGGCGTTGCGCACCTGGACAGAGCCGTAGCGGCGGATGAGTTCGGCGAAGGCGGGATGATGGTTGGCGATGAAGGCGCCGAGATCGGTGAGGGTGACGCCGGCTCCGATATGGATGTCGCTGTCGGTCACCTCGATCTGCTGCAAATCGTGACACTGATGCAGGAAGGCTATTGGGTGCAGGTTGCGAAAATCCTTGGTGACCCAGAGCCCGACATCGGTTGCTCCGGCGATCAGAGTGCCATCCGGATGGTCGGCATACCAATGGGCAAGCTCATCGGCGCACCCGGGCAAGCCCGGGTCCACCTCTTCGCTTGCGTCGGGACTGGGGCCCTCCGGTCCCGTTTGGTCGTTGGGTTGGGTCGAGGCGATGGAGGGCGTCAGTCCCGACGCGGGCAAGGAGTGTTGGGGCATGTCCCCCGCCGACGCGCCCGCCCCCTCCGCATCAAGGGCGGCGCTGTCGGTTTGCATCCAGGTTGGAACGGCAGCCGCCTCTGCCTCCTGTGCGGCGCGCAGGATTGGCGCATAACCGGTGCACCGACACAGATTTCCTGCCAGTTGATCTTCATGATCCGTGCGACCGTTCAGATGTGCCACGGCCATGGTCACTACAAAACCCGGCGTGCAGAACCCGCATTGGCTGCCATGCTGCGCCACCATGGCCTGTTGCACGGGATGGAACGCACCGTCCGGCCCGTTTATGCCTTCGATGGTCCGGACGGCCTTGTTCATCAGTTGCGGTAGAAACAGGATGCAGGCATTCAACGCCCGGGCACCGTCGTGATCGCTCACCATGACCGAGCAGGCACCGCAATCGCCTTCATTGCAGCCTTCCTTGGTGCCTGTCAGCGATGCGCGTTCGCGCAGCCAGTCAAGCAAGGTGGTCGTCGGTGGACCATTCGCGGTCACCCACTCTCCGTTCAACAGAAACGTCACGCGCATATGTGACTTCCGCCGCCATACCAAAGCCAGGCCTCTGTTGCGTTCGATGCGGCGTAGAACGCGGTCAAAGCCAATCCGACCGCATTAGCAAATCGAAGACGCGCGCGCTTTGCAAGGGGGCGCGGGCCGGAGCGTGCCCCGACTGCAGACCTGCGGTTGCAGCGGCCCACCCACCAGCCACACGCGCCCGATTATTGCGCAGCTGTCGTTTGCCTTGAAAGTTCCACCAGCTTGTTCAAAGCGGCCCCCCAGCCGTCGTTGTATCCTGTTACCATGTCTGAGCCGCGCAGGCTGGCAATCTGCGCCGTCATGGTGAGATCGCATGCTGTGTCTCGTCCTATGACGTCAAGTGTCACGAGGCTGACACTGATTGCCGCTTCTTCCACAAAGACGGTTTCGGTACAGATCATCCGGCTAGGTGCCTCGACAATGTGGAAATCTGTGCGCGCCAGAAATTCGGGATGTTCGGACGGGCCACAGCGTGCCAGCTCATGGCCTCCGGGGCGGATGTCGCTTTCAAGGATGTCGAAGACGGCCGTTTCGCTCGGTGTGCCCCAGACGGAACGGGCCTCCGGACTGGAAAGCAAACCGAACAACTGGTCGGGCTCACAATTCAACTGTCTGGTCAGGGTGATCGTTCCAAATTCCGGGCTCATGTCTTGACGTCCTTTTCTTGTTGAACCAGCGCATCCAGCCGGTCGAGGCGGCCATTCCAGAGGCTGCGTTGCTGCTGAAGCCAGGTTTCGGCCTGGGCCAGAGGGTCAGCCTCGATATGCACCATGCGAACCCGGCCGGTCTTGTGCGTCCGCACCAGGCCCGCTTGTTCCAGCACCTTCAGGTGCCGCAAGAAGGTGGGCAGCGCCATATTGTGGGGGCCGTGCAGATCACTAACCGCGGCGGGTTCATCGGTTAGGCGTTCCAAGACCGCGCGGCGGGTCGGATCGCCGAGGGCGGAAAATATCGCATCCAATTGGTTAGCCATAATGCTAACTAAATCGATGTCGCCAGCGCCGTCAAGGCAGTTAGTCATTCGGGTAAGTGTTTTCGACCCAATGCCCCTAGCCGCAGCGCAGCGCCCCACATATGGTGGTGCCATGGCCGATCCACGATTCATTCATTTGCGCACCCATACCGAATATTCCCTGCTGGAAGGCGCCTTGCGGCTCAAGAAATTGCCGGGCGCATGTGCGGCGATGGGTATGCCGGCCGTTGCGGTCACCGACACCAACAACATGTTCGCCGCCTTGGAATTTGCGGTCGGGGCGGCGGGGGCTGGCATCCAGCCGATCATGGGCTGTCAGGTCGATCTGCAATATGAGGTACCGGAACCCGGGGCAAAGCCGTTGCCGCCCGCCCCGGTGGTGCTTCTGTCCCAGTCCGAGGCCGGATATGGCGCGCTGATGCAGCTGAACTCCTGTCTGTATCTGCGCGGCGACGGCAGCCTGCCCCATGTCACGCTTGAGGAACTGGCCCGGCACTCGGCAGATGTCATCTGCCTGACGGGTGGCCCTGATGGGCCGCTGGGGCGGCTTTTGCGGGACCAGCAGCGGAGCAAGGCGGACGCCCTGGTTCAGACCTTGCACCGGATCTTTGGTGACCGGCTCTATATCGAATTGCAACGTCATCCCGGGGAAGGTGGCGCATCCGGGGCTGAAACGATGGTCGAACAGGGCCATGTCGAGATCGCCTATGGGATGGATCTGCCCTTGGTGGCGACCAATGATGTCTATTTCCCCAAATCGGATATTTATGAGGCCCATGACGCTCTGATTTGCATCGCCGAGGGTGCCTATGTCGACCAACAGGATCCGCGCCGCCGCCTGACACCCCAGCATTACCTAAAGACGCCACAAGAGATGGCAACGCTCTTTGCCGACCTGCCCGAGGCTTTGGAAAACACAGTCGAGATCGCCCGCCGCTGCGCTTTTGCCACCTATCGCCGTGATCCGATCCTGCCCAAATTCGCCGATGACGAGGTCGAAGAGCTGCGCCGCCAATCCCATGCGGGTTTGAAAGAGCGGCTTGCCGTGATCCCCCATGCCGCTTCGGTTGAGGATTATGAGGCACGGCTGGATTTCGAGTTGGGCATTATCGAAGGGATGGGCTTTCCCGGCTATTTCCTGATCGTGGCCGACTTCATCAAATGGGCCAAGGATCAGGACATCCCCGTAGGCCCCGGGCGCGGCTCCGGTGCGGGCAGCCTTGTGGCCTATGCCCTGACCATCACCGACCTTGATCCTTTGCGCTATTCGCTGCTGTTTGAACGGTTCCTGAACCCCGAACGCGTCAGCATGCCGGATTTCGACATCGATTTCTGCATGGATCGGCGAGAGGAAGTCATCCGTTACGTTCAGGAAAAATACGGCCGCGACCGTGTGGGCCAGATCATCACCTTCGGCGCACTGCTGTCCAAGGCCGCCGTCCGCGATGTGGGCCGCGTCCTGCAGATGCCCTATGGCCAGGTCGACCGCCTGTCCAAGATGATCCCGGTGGAAGGGGTCAAACCCGTCAGCATCGAAAAGGCCCTGGCCACCGAAGAACGCCTGCGCGAAGAGGCGAAATCCGAAGAGGTCGTCGCCCGCCTGCTGAATTACGGCCAGCAGGTCGAGGGGCTCCTGCGGAACGCCTCCACCCATGCCGCCGGTGTCGTGATCGGCGACCGCCCCCTAGATCACCTGGTGCCGCTCTACCAGGATCCGCGCTCCGACATGCCCGCCACCCAGTTCAACATGAAATGGGTCGAACAGGCGGGCCTTGTGAAGTTCGACTTCCTGGGCCTGAAAACCCTGACTGTCATCCAAAACGCCGTCGAACTGATCCATGCCTCGGGCCGTGACCTGCATGTCGCGCCAGACGGCACGCAACTCTACACCCCGGCTCCCGGCACGATGAACGACATCAACGCCATCCCGCTGGATGACGAAAAATCCTATGCGCTTTATGCTTCCGCCAAAACTGTCGCCGTGTTCCAGGTGGAATCCAGCGGCATGATGGACGCGCTCCGCCGCATGAAGCCGGATTGTATCGAGGATATCATCGCCCTCGTCGCCCTCTATCGCCCCGGCCCGATGGAGAACATCCCGAAGTTTTGCGAGGTCAAGAACAACCTCTCCGACCGCGAACTGCTCCATCCGTCTGTCGATCACATCCTGGACGAGACCCAGGGCATCATCGTCTACCAGGAACAGGTGATGCAGATTGCTCAGGAAATGGCGGGCTACAGCTTGGGCGGCGCCGACATGCTCCGCCGCGCCATGGGCAAAAAGATCCAGGAAGCGATGGATGCCGAACGCCCCAAATTCTTGGCGGGTGCGGCCAAGAACAATGTCGACAAGGATAAGGCGATGGAGGTTTGGAACCTCCTCGATAAATTCGCCAATTACGGCTTCAACAAATCCCACGCCGCCGCCTATGCCGTGGTCAGCTACCAAACCGCCTGGCTGAAGGCGAACCACCCGGTGGAGTTCATGGCCGCCGTCATGAACTGCGATATCCACCTGACCGACAAGCTCGCCGTCTATGCCGAAGAGGTGCGCCGGGGCCTGGAGATCGAGATCGTGCCGCCTTGCGTCAACCGCTCACTCGCCACGTTCAGCGTGTCGGAAGGGCGGGTGGTCTATGCCCTCGGCGCTTTGAAAAACGTGGGCGGTGATGCCATGCGCCTGGTGGTCGAGGCACGCGGCGACCAGCCCTTCGCCACGCTTTTCGACCTCGCCCGCCGGGTCGACCTGAAACGCGTCGGCAAGCGTCCCCTCGAAATGCTCGCCCGCTCCGGCGCGTTCGATGTGCTTGACCCGAACCGCCGCCGCGTCTTTGACAGTCTCGATGCGCTGGTCGCCTATTCCGCGGCCATCCATGACCAACGCGGCTCGGCACAGGTCTCACTCTTTGGCGAGGCGGGCGATGACCTGCCCGAACCCCGCCTGTCGCCCGCCGATGACTGGCTTCCCAATGAACGCTTGGCGGAGGAGCATAAGGCGGTCGGCTTCTACCTTTCCGGCCACCCGCTCGACGACTATATGGGCCCGCTGAAACGAAAAGGCGTCCTGACACTGGCCGAGGTCGCGGCCCAGGTCGAGCGGACACCGGCGGTCGTCAAACTCGCAGGCTCCGTCGCTGGTCGGCAAGAGCGTAAATCCGCCCGCGGCAACCGCTTTGCCTTCGCACAACTCTCTGATCCGACCGGATTATACGAGATCACGGTCTTCTCTGACGTGCTGGAAAAAGCCCGCGATCACCTGGAATCCGGCGCAAATGTCGTCGTCACCGCCGAGGCCACGATGGAGGCGGACCAGCTCAAGCTCCTTGCCCGCGCCGTGGCCCCGATCGACACTGTGGCCGCCGCCGGGGATGCCCTGGCTCTTAAGGTCTATGTCCAAACTGCCGCGTCCGTCGACCTCGTCCATTCCCTCCTGGCCCGCGCCAGCAAGGAGGCCACCATCCGCAGCCGCGCCACCGTCTCCCTTTGCCTGATGCCCGAAGACAGTCAGAACGAAGTCACCATGGATCTGGGCCAAGACTTCCCTCTCAACCCCCAAATCAAAAGCGCCCTCAAAAGCCTCCCCGGCGTCATCACCGTCGAAGACATCTAACAACCCACGGTAGCGCTGGGTTCACCTCGCCATGAAAACCGGCCGTAGGGTGGGCAATCTGCCCACCAAACCGCCGAAACCACCTGGCGTAACCTAAGCTGGGTATCGCTGGCCCGTCAGATGGTCTGGCAATACCCGGCGCCTTCAGCATGACCCGAGGCGGGGGTTGCGGATTGATCAGAGGCCACTTATGGCTCGCCTATATACTGCTTTTGGGCAACTCTTGCGTTGGTCTTTAAACCAGACATGTAGGTTCACCTCTACGGAAGACGAAACTGGAAGAAGCTCCACATGGCCCATTTGGCTAAGCGGTCGGCCATCAAAACAACTCCTGGAGATCTTGCCAGCGGCTTATGGAGCACACTGCAAATTCCGATTTTGGCACCAAGGATGTTGAGTGCCGCCCAAACAACTGGCGCGGCCACAAGGAAATACCAAACAATGCCCAGCAAAACCGAGGCCGGCACCCAGATTAAAGGACCGACCTGTTGGTCAGTACCGATCATGTCTGTAAGGAAAATGATCAGATATGACAGGCTCAGTTGAAAGAAGAGCATTGAGATAACGCCGCCGACATAAATCAGACCAAGCAAAAATAATATCAACATAGAACATAAAATCAGGTGACGCAGGCGTCCAAAGATCGACGTCTGTGTTGGATCATCTGGATCAATCAAAAAGCTAAAGAGCTTCTTATGGTCTGCATCAGGTGTCATCCCAGCACCCTAGGTCAGATCTAGTCTGACCCCAAGGTGAACGGTCTCTTCGTGACCTGGCACTTTTACTATCTGGATCGAAGCGCGACAGTAAGCAGCCGCTTCCATAGGACCGGAATGAAGCCGCTGGCGCCAGTCCGGCAACCGTCCGCCCCATGGGCGGTCGCCCTGGTTGGGCAAGTGCTTCGCGGCTCGGGAAGATGTATGCGGCACCATAAAAGTGTGTGGGCCAACCGTCGCAGCGACCACCCCCTTACGGTCGCCGCACCGGCTCGGGTCGCCCTCGTCGCCTCCGCTTAACCAAAGTTAACCACAACATGCCGTGCGCCCTGTTAACTACGCCCGGAACCGCAGTCCGTATGCATGGAATGTGCATATTTTGTGCATAGGTTGTGCGTGGCCGAAACAGGCGCTTTTCCGGGCGTTTACCAGTCAGACGGAGGTGAGTCGCGGGGCAGGGTGCTCTTAGCTCCGCACGGTGGCTTAACGGATCATCCGGCGCAACGGGCGCTCTACTCTCCGCAGATCTGTTGCAGGGCGATCCAGTCGGCGTCGCGTAGCACCGGTTGGGCCCCACCGCCGCGCATCGGGTCAGCCTCGATCAGGGGCAGGGTGCTCTCTCCCGTCACATCAACGCCGTAAGCATAGGGCGTGGCAGCGACTTTGGCCGCGGCGAACCGTTCCAGCAGCGCGCCGTTGGCCACCGGGGCTGCCGGATCGGTGACCAAGCGTTCGGCATAAGCTTTCAATGTTGTCTCTTTCAGCTCTCCGGTGGTCAGCAACCGCAACGTGGCCCGCAGCCCTGCAGCCTCCAAAAGCCGTTGCAATGGGTCCGCCTCCTCGCGCCGCATCACCTCGGCCAGCACATATCCGGCCACAACATCGGGTGTGTCATGGTCCTCGACCAACGTTTTGTTGAGCAAGATCAGTCCCCCAGGCAGCGACACCGCCCCCGAGACACCGCCCGGCAGTACCAGAAAACCGCCCTTTGCCGGGGCCACCAACCGCGTGTGCAACCGCGCCAATGCGGCATTGCCCAGGGGCGTCCGGCAGGGGCTGCCCGATACCAGCCCGATCTGCGCGAACAAGGCCGTGCCCACTGCGGCCCGCGTCGGTTCGGGCACCACGCTCACAGTGTGACGGACCAGGGCTCCCGGCAGCCAAAGCGCCAGCAATCCGACAATTACCGCGACGCATCCGGTCAGGACAAAGCTCCGCAATCGACCGCTCTTGGGGCGGGCACTGACCACGGCGTTGCGCACCTTTTCAATGGCCTCGACCATGGTCGTGTCGTGAAGCTCCAGCACCTCGCTCGCCTCGGCCGACGGACAGTAGAGCGCAGGCTCCTTGCCGGGATTGATCCGCTCGACCGCAGCCAGGGACCAGTGGCTGACGGCCGTGCCCGATGGGTCGAGGATCACCACCGATGCCTCACCGAACATGACGGTGACGTTCATGCGCGGCGCATCCGGGCTGGCTTGCCAGAACCCGGGGCATTCCAACCGGGCATACTCCTGTAGCGCTGTCATGGGCGGGCCTGCTCTGCCTCTGATTGCGAAAATCCTACCGCAAGTGCCCCAACCGCTCAATCCATGGGGCGCCTTCAATTGCATGACACGTCACACATCCGTGAAAAGGGGCAAATATTCCCCGCGGATCGGTCACGACACCATCAGCACCTTTGAGATATGGGTCAGATCGCCTATCTTAACGGCCAGTTGACTGTTTCCGGTGCACATGACCCCCATGCTCCCGGACCACCATCAATAAGATATCGAGGTAAAAGGAGATTGCAGTGAGTTACCAGGCACATCCTCTGGTCAGAGTTGAGGCGCAGGCCCCCGATCGCGGCTTTATGCTATGGCGGACCGGTTTGGCGGTTCTGCTGGGCATCGCATTCCTGTTGGGCCAGACCCTGACGGCATCCGCACGCAGCGCCCCGGAAAGTTTCGCCGATCTGGCTGATCAGATCAGCCCTTCGGTTGTGAATATCACCACATCGACCAATGTGGCCCGCAATACGCAGCAGCCGATGCCGCAGGTGCCCGAGGGCTCTCCGTTTGAGGATTTCTTCCGGGATTTCCTTGACCGTCAGGAAGATGGCAGCCCGCAGCGGCCGCGCCGGTCGTCGGCTTTGGGATCGGGTTTCGTGATCTCCGAAGACGGTTTCATCGTCACCAACAATCACGTGATCGAAGGGGCTGATGAGATCCAGATCGAATTCTTTTCGGGCCGTGAATTGGACGCCACCGTTGTGGGCACCGACCCAAACACCGATATCGCGCTGCTAAAGGTGGAAAGCGACACGCCGCTGCCCTTCGTGCCCTTTGGCAATAGTGACGTGATGCGTGTGGGCGATTGGGTCATGGCCATGGGCAACCCGCTGGGGCAGGGCTTTTCCGTGTCAGCCGGGATCGTATCAGCCCGTAACCGCGCGCTGAGCGGCACCTATGATGACTATATCCAGACGGATGCTGCGATTAACCGCGGCAATTCCGGCGGTCCGCTGTTCAACATGCAGGGTGAGGTGATCGGTGTGAACACCGCGATCCTGTCGCCCAATGGCGGCTCGATCGGGATTGGTTTTGCCATGTCCTCTGCCGTTGTGACCAAAGTCGTTGATCAGCTACAGGAGTTTGGGGAAACCCGCCGCGGCTGGCTGGGCGTGCGCATTCAGGATGTGACACCGGATGTGGCCGAGGCCATTGGCCTTGAGGAAGCCGCCGGTGCATTGGTGACAGATGTGCCCGAGGGGCCCGCCAGGGAAGCCGGGATGGAGGCCGGTGACGTCATCATGTCCTTTGACGGAGCGGATGTCGCCGATACCCGCGCCTTGGTCCGCCGGGTAGGCAATACCGACGTTGGAAAAGCCGTTCGGGTGATCGTCTTCCGTGAAGGATCCACCCAGACACTGCGCATCACGTTGGGCCGTCGTGAAACGGCGGAGGGGGCTGTGCCCGCTGCAGCACCCAACACACCCGAAGCTCCTGCGGAAAAGGACATGATGGGGATGTCGGTGGGAACCATCACCCCGGAATTGCGTGAGCAGTTGAGCCTGGACGCCGATGCCGAGGGGCTGGTCGTCAAGGATGTCGACGAGACGTCAGAGGCCTATGAGAAGGGCCTGCGCGCGGGCGACCTGATCACCGAAGCGGGCCAGCAGAAGGTCAGCACGTTGGAGGATCTGGATACCCGGATCAGTGAGGCCAAGGATGCGGGTCGCAAGTCATTGCTGCTGTTGGTCCGCCGCGCTGGCGAGCCGCGCTTTGTGGCTTTGTCGCTGGAGTAATCCGGTCATCACAGGAACGCAAAGGGCGCCTTTGGGGCGCCCTTTTTCGTGGCCTCCTGCCATCGGTTGCTCGTCAAACTTACTTTACTGAGATGTTGTTTGGTAATCGAAGGGAAGCGAAGGTACAAGCGTGGCCCGCCTGAGGCAGGATCATCGAGACCTCGCGACTGGTTCTAGGCGGTGGCAGCCCACCGACTTGTGCTCTTTGACTGGCATTCTGTCGGATTCCGAGGTCATGAAATACAGCGATCACGGGCCATTGGACACTGCCGATGTAGCCGCATGGCTAGACCGCGCTATGGTGAAGGCCGATCATGAATGGCTCGGATCGCACGACATCGCATTCGATGGCTACGATTATCCCGACCACCTGTATGGTCTTGCCCGCGACCGGTGGAGGCGTTGATGCGGCAGCTCTATCTGGTCGACATGCGCCGGTTTTGGTCGATCCAGCCCGTCCGGCCGCGAAGTGGCAGTTGGCGAGCGGCGTTCCGACCAAGATTTACCAATTGGCGGACCAGCATATCGCGGCACCGCCCCGCCGGATCATGTCCAGCCCACAGGACAAGGCTGTGCAGACGGCCCAAATCCTTGCCCGGCATTTCGGGGCCGCGGTCGAGGTCAGGGCCGGATTGGAAGAGCATCACCGACACGGCATGCCTGTCATTGAGGATGGGGGGCGTTCAGGGCTGTCTTGAAACGTCTTTTCGATCAGTCTGGTGACTGCGTCTATGGAAGCGAAATCGCCGCTCAGACATTGGCACGATTCACTCGCGCACGCCATGCGGAGATGGCAGAGGGGCCCGGGGACGGGGTTGTCGTCACCCATGGAACGGTTGCGGTGGTATTGAACCGGGCCGTGTTTTCTGGAGGCTCCAACTCCTGAGTAGGATGGAGCATCATGAGCAAGACGACGAACAAGTATTCCCCCGAACTGCGCGCCCGAGCGGTTCGCATGGTTCTGGACCACGCCGGGCAGCATGGGAGCCGCTGGTCGGCGATCCTGTCGATTTCCTCGAAGATCGGTTGCGCATCTCAGACGCTGAACGCGTGGGGCAAGAAGGCGAAGATTGATCGGGGCGACCGCGCCGGTGTCACGACGGAGATGGCCGAGAGGATGAAAGCCCTGGACCGCGAGAACCGCGAGCTGAAGCAGGCCAATGAGATCCTGCGGAAGGCGTCGGCATATTTTGCCCCCCTCTCGGCGATTGTACCAATCGCCTGCCGGGCAGCGGGACGGAGCGCGACCGCCGGTCCAGGACAGGATCGCCTTCATCGAGGAACACCGGGAAGCCATCGGGGTCGAACCGATCTGCAAGCACCTGCGCCGAATGTCCCATGGGGTCGTCCCTGGTTGCGCCATTGGTCTGAGCGACCAATGGACGACGATTTCACCTACGTCGCGACATGGCAGGGTTTCGTATACGTGGCCTGTGTCATTGATGTTTTCGCCCGTCGTATCGTCGGGTGGTGCGTCAGCCGGACAGCGCATGCCGGGGTCGTCCTGGACGCGCTGGAACAGACTGTGCATCAACGCCAGCCTGGGTCCGGCCTGACACATCAGTCCGATCGCGGATCGCAATACCTGTCCATTCGCTACACCGAGCGCCTG
Source organism: Actibacterium sp. 188UL27-1 (assembly GCF_016901225.1). GTDB lineage: Bacteria > Pseudomonadota > Alphaproteobacteria > Rhodobacterales > Rhodobacteraceae > 188UL27-1. Next base: position 72,821 of record NZ_JAFEUL010000002.1, read on the forward strand.
GCAGAGGCGGGGATCGAACCTTCCGTCGGCAGCGTCGGCGACAGTTACGACAATGCCCTGGCCGAGACGATCGATGGACTGTTCAAGGCCGAGGTTATCCACAGGCGTGGTCCATGGCGCAGTCTCGATGCGGTGGAATACGCTACACTCGAAGGGGTCGACTGGTTCAACAACCGCCGATTGCTGGAACCCATCGGAAACATTCCGCCAGCAGAGGCCGAAGTAAACTTCTACGCGGCTCTGGAAAGATCAGACATCGCCGCGTAACCAAGACCAATCAGCCTCCGGAAAACTCGGCGCGGTTCAGTGATCGAACTGGCCCGGCAATATGGCCGCTATGGCTATCGTCGGATCGCAGCACTTCTTCCCGACGTGCTATGGCCCGGTGTTCGTTGCTCAAGCTGTGCAGGATTGGATCAAGGCCGTCGGTCCCGGTCGAATGCGCGGTGGGGCATCTTTGCCTTTTGTGCCGGGTCGACCAATAAACGCGGCCGAAACGTCACGGGTGGGCCGATCCTGGCGGTAATGCGATTACGCGCGCTTATCCCCCGTCAATTCAAACCCGGGCAGGCTGTCGAATGCGGTCCGCAACGCCTCTCCCCAACCATCGGAAAGCGTGGCGAAATATGTATCATCCGCATCGATCCGACCGGTCTGGCCCACCTGCAAACTGTCAGCCGTGTAAGTCTGATAGTCGAACGGCATGCCCACGGACAGGTTGGCCTTGACCGTGCTATCAAAGCTGACGAGCAGCAATTTGATCGCGTCCTCAAAGCTCATATCGGGGTCATAGGCGCGGACCAGGATGGGGCGACCGTACTTGGTTTCACCGATCTGGAAAAAGGGTGTGTCATCTGAGGCTTCGATGAAGTTGCCTTCGGGGTAGATTAGGAACATCGTTGGTGGGCCCGGGGCGATCTGGCCGCCCAGGATCAGTGTGGCATGAAAGGCGCTATCGGCTTGCTGACCCCCGGCATCATGGCCCGCGATGACCTCGCGCAGAGTGTCACCCACCAGGCGGGCGATCTGGAACATCGACGGCTGTTCCAGCACGGTCGGATGGCGGTCGCTCGCAGCCTTTGACCGTTCCTCCAACAGGCTGATCACGGCTTGGGTAGTGGCGAGGTTGCCTGCGCTCATCAAGGTCACGACCCGTTCACCGGGCGTGTCCCAGGTGATCATCTTGCGAAAGCTGGATATATTGTCGATGCCCGCATTGGTCCGGGTATCCGACATGAAGACAAGGCCCCTATTCAGGCGCAGCCCGACGCAATAGGTCATGGGTAAAGATCCGCTGGTTTGCCTCATATGGGCTATTGTTGCACCTGGATGTCAACATTTAGTGACTCCTCCGTGCTTGTCCCGAACCGTATGCCATGGATCGGTGCCGCTTCGGCATAGTCGAGGCCGGTGGCGACGCGGACATAGCGTTCATCCGGCGAAATGCCGTTCGAGACGTCGAAACCCACCCAACCCAGCGGGTCAACATGCACCTCGGCCCAGGCATGGCTGGCATCCTGCTGAACACGGTCATCCATCATCAGATAGCCCGAGACATAGCGGGCCGGGTGGCCCAGCAGACGCGCGGCGGCGATAAAGATATGGGCATGGTCCTGGCAGACACCGCTGCCAAGCCCCATCGCCTCTTCGGCGGCGGTTGCGGTATCCGTACCGCCCACCTTGTACGGCAGCGCCTCCAGCACGCGGGCCGACAGGGTGTGCAGACGCGCGGCATCGGCGTCCTCTCCGCTCAACCCCTTGATCAGGGAGCGGATCTTTGCACCGGGCCTGGTCAATGGTGTTGTGCGTTCAAAGATCCACAGCGGTGCAAAACCCGCATGTTTGCCGATCACGCCATGGGTGTCGGCGGTTTCTACGTCACCTTCGCACGTGATCACGATCTGCTCGCTACCGGGCGCAAAGCTGACCAGCATGACACGGTTCATGTGATGGTCGTCGAATTCCAGCTCCTTGCGGCCCCCGACGATCTGGGTTTGCCATGTCAGAACGCTTTGTCCGATCCGGCTTTTGGGGACCAACCGCAATTGTTGCAGCCCGTATGAGACGGGGGTGTTGTAGCTGTAGGTGGTTTGGTGATGGATGCTTAGTCGCATGAACGCCTATTCCTGGAAGCGGTAGTTCCGCTCGATCTCATTTCCCACGGCGGCCGATTCGGACAGGAACGCCAGGATGAATTCGTGCAGACCGTTCTCGAAAATCTGATCGATACTATGGGCCGAGAGCCGCCCCAGCATGGATTGAACCATGTCATGGCAGGGATGGCGCAGGTCATATTCCCGTTCCAGATAGCTGAGGTTGGACTGTAGCTTGTTGACGCAAAACGCCAGGGATCGCGGCATCCGACTGTCCAGGATCAGAAAGTTGGCAATCCCGTGGGAGCTGACCTCGGTCCCGTTGATCCAGCGAAACGAGCGTTGCCCACCGACGGAGCGCAAGATGTTCTCCCACTGGACATTGTCGAGGCTTGAACCGATCTGGCTGATCGACGGCAACAGTACATAGTATTTCACGTCGAGAATGCGGGCAGTGTTGTCGGCGCGTTCCAGGAATGTCCCGATGCGCGCGAAGTTGAAGATATCGTTGCGCAACATCGTACCGTGCAACGCACCGCGCACCTGCCCAGAAAGCTGCCGGATCAGGCCCAAAACCTCTGGTAGGTCGCGGTCGGGCACGGGTTTGGCAAGCGCCGTTTTCAGCTGCATCCAGCATTCATTCGTGGCCTCCCACACTTCGCGGCTGAGTGCGGTGCGCACAAGGCGGGCATTGTTGCGGGCGCTGTCGATGGCCGACATGACGTTGGATGGATTGGCGGGATCGCGCAGCAGAAAATTGACGACTTCGGCTTGGTCGAACTGGTCATGGTGCTCCATGTAAGCGGCGCGCGCTCCAACCGTATCGATCACGCTGCCCCAGTCATCGTTCGAGCCGTCCGGTCGGGTCAAGGCGATGCGGAATCCGGCTTCCAAAAGGCGGGCGGTGTTTTCGCACCGCTCCAGATGTCGGAACATCCAGTAAAGACCGCCTGCCGTCTTGCCCAGCATCAGTCTTCCAACACCCAAGTATCCTTGGTGCCTCCGCCTTGGCTGGAATTGACCACCAAGGATCCCTTTTTCAGCGCGACCCGGGTCAGGCCGCCCGGTGTGATGTCGATCTTGTTGGGCGAGACCAGAACGAAGGGGCGCAAATCCACGTGGCGTGGCGCGAGTCCGGCCTTTGTCAGGATCGGAACCGTGCTGAGCGCCAATGTGGGCTGCGCGATATATTTGTCGGGCTTTGCCGTCAGCTTGGCCCGGAAATCCGACAGCTCCTTCTTGCTGGCGGCCGGTCCGACCAACATGCCGTAGCCGCCAGAGCCATGGACCTCTTTCACCACCAGATCGGCCAGGTTGTCCAAAACGTAGGACAGGCTCTCCACCTCGGCGCAGCGATGGGTCGGTACGTTTTCCAGCAGCGCCTTTTCGCCCGTATAAAATTCAACTATATCAGGCATATAGCTATAGATCGCCTTGTCATCGGCGATGCCCGTGCCGGGCGCGTTGGCGATGGTGATGCCGCCCGCGCGGTAGACATCCATGATACCCGGCACACCCAGAACGCTGTCGGCATTGAAGTTCAGCGGGTCCAGATAGTCGTCATCGACTCGGCGGTACAGGACATCGATCGCCTTGTATCCCCGAGTCGTGCGCATCGCGATGCGACCGTCCACAACGCGCAGGTCATGCCCCTCCACAAGTTCAGCGCCCATATGGTCCGCCAGGAAGGAATGTTCGAAATAGGCGGCGTTGTGGATCCCGGGCGTCAGCACTGCAATGACCGGTCGGCCCGACGTAACAGGCGGGCCACAGGCGCACAGGGATCGGGACAGGCGCAGGGGATAATCCTGCACCGGCTTGACCTTGATCCGGCTAAACAGCTCTGGAAACATCTGCAGCATCGTTTCCCGGTTTTCCAGCATGTAGGAAACACCGGACGGTGTGCGGGCATTGTCCTCCAACACGTAAAACTGGTCTTCCCCGGTGCGCACCAGATCGACGCCCACGATATGGGTATAAACGTTACCCGGCGGGGTCACGCCGATCATTTGGGGCAGAAAGGCGTCGTTCTGCGCAATCAATTCACGGGGAACACGACCGGCCCGGAGTATTTCCTGTCTATGATACAAATCGTAAAGAAACGCATTTATCGCTCGGACACGCTGTTCAATACCTTTCGTTAGGCGACCCCACTCACGGGCAGACAGGACGCGCGGGACAACATCGAATGGGATGAGACGTTCATCGGCCTCTTGCTGGCCATAAACGTTGAAGGTGATGCCCGTGCGTCTGAAGAAGGTTTCAGCCTCCAGCGATTTGCGCCGGAGCCTGCCGATATCTTCCTGACCAAACCAATGGGCGTAGTCATCATAAGGGCTGCGGGGTTGGCCGTCGGGCCGGGTAAGTTCATCGAAAAACTGCGGTGTGTCTCCCATGGGGTCAGCGTAGCGACAGTGCATGGCACTGCAAGGCTACTGACGAGATCCCGGAAATTCCGGCTTAAGTCACGGGCATTTGCCTGTTTTTCAGGCAAACAGCTGCGGTTAAACCTCAAGCCAGAAGGTCACTGGGCCGTCATTCGTCAGCGAGACCGCCATATCGGCACCAAACTGGCCTGTTTTGACCGGTATACCGGCCTTCTGTAGGGTCTTGCAGAAATATAGGTAAAGCAGTTTTCCGTCATCGGGCCGAGCGGCTTGGGAAAATCCGGGGCGGTTGCCGCGCGATGTATCGGCTGCCAGGGTGAACTGGCTCACGACCAAGGCTGCACCGCCGGTGTCCAGAAGCGAGCGGTTCATCTTGCCTGCCTCATCCGCAAAGATGCGCAGCTTGGTTAGTTTCGCGACGAGCTTATCAGCATTGGCCTGGCTGTCGCCTTGCATGGCGCAGACCAGAACCAGAAGGCCCGCATCGATCTGGCTGATTTGCTTCCCCGCGATGGTGACAGACGCCGTCGTGACCCGCTGAACAAGGGCGCGCATGGGCTACATCTCGTGTGCCCAGGGCGGGTTCGCCCCGGCGCGAGAGACGGTGACAGCCGCGGCACGCACGCCCAGATCCAGCGCGGATGACAGATCGGTTGTTCCGACGATGTCCTTGGTCAACGCGCCCTGACGGGCGAGCCCCGCCAGAAAACCCGCATTGAACGTATCGCCTGCGCCCACCGTATCGGTCACCGTGGTTTTGGGGGCAGGGGCCTGGTAGCGCTTGGTATCGGTAAAGGCGATCACACCCTGGGCCCCTTGCGTGTAGCAGAACACCCTTGGTCCGGCCTTCAGGATATGGCGGGCCAGATCATCGACATCGCCTGGTCCCATTAGCCAATGCATGTCTTCATCCGACAGTTTCACGATATCCGCCAAGGCGATCATGCGGAAGATGCGGGCGCGGTAGGCGTCCTCGTCAACTATGAAAGAGGGTCGGATATTTGGGTCCAGCATCGTGACCTTGGTCTCGGCCTCCCAGGCCTGGAGCGTTTCATAGGCCGCCCCGCAAGGCTCTGCCATCAGGGAGATACCGCCCAGAAACAGCGCATCAATGCCGGCAAAATCAGGCGGAAGATCGTCAGCCGACAGCATTCGGCCTGCCGTGGCCTCGTCATAAAAGAGATAGCTGGCCTGGCCATCGACCAGTTCGACAAAGGCCATCGTGGTCGGGCGGTCGCTGCGATGGGCCAGGCCGGTGCAGACATTGCTGGTATCGAGCGTTTCAATCAATTGCCGTCCGAACATGTCGTTGGAGATGCCGGAGAAGAAACCGGTCTTGACCCCCAATCGCCCCAGGGCAATTGCGGTATTGAACACGGCCCCGCCTGCAGCTGGCATCAGCGTGGCCTCACCTGCCTCGGTTTTGCGCGGCAACATGTCGATCAAGGCCTCACCGGCACATAGGATCATCGCACTCTCCCTGATATCGCTAACGCGCCGATACCAACTGGAGGCCCAAGGCTCAAGACGACTGCTGCATCGCAATGAAATACCCCAAACCTGCGGCAACTATGGCACCCAGGATGACGGCAAAGGCGATTTTCCAGGTGGACCAAGGCCGTTCGCCTTGCACCCGGCCTGTGCGGCCATTGACGACAAAGCGGTAGGTCTTGCCGCGATATTTGTAGGCGGCCAACCAGACGGGCAGCAAGATATGTTTGAACGTGACGTCAGCGACCTGGGTCTGGATGTCGTGGATCCGCTGGCGGTCCCCGCCGATATCGAATTTCACGTCGCGCCGGATCACCTGATCCATCTTGTCCCGGGCCTCGGCAAAGCCGTCTTGGAGTTGCACGGCATAGCCCTCGGCACGGAACCCGGCGATGTATTCCGGCCGGTAAGGTTCCATTGCGGCCAGATCCCACGGTTCCAGCGCGTCGGTATATTTTTGGGGGAGGCTGCGGGAGGCCAGGACCAGGACATCGTCGAACCAGCGCGCAACGCGCCCGCGGGCCGGTCGCCAGCGGACTTTCTGCACGCGGTATGTCTCGGTCTCGCCGTCGGAGTTTCGGCGGGTTCTGGTCTCGTAATAGACGGTGCCGCGCTCGCCGCGATACTCCGACTTGGTATCTGCATCAAAGGTCCAGTAGGGCACATAGATGCCCTGCATCTTGCGGCCCTTGCGGGCATAGTCCTGTAGCCCATTCGGGGCAAACCAGAGGCTGCCCAGCCAATCGGCCATGGCGTCATGGGCGGTCTGTTCGGTCTGGGCGAAGGGCAGCAGACCCCTGGGTTTGATATGGCGGTGGGTGCCGCTATCGGCCACGACGGGTGACGCGCAGAAAGGGCATTCCTTGGCATGGGTGACCGCGTCGAATTCGACTTGCGCCCCGCAACTGTCACAACTCAGGACGCGGGTCTCTTCGATCTCCGCCTCTGGCAGCTTGGCCTCAATCGCGCGGGCAAAGTCCAGCTCCTTTATGGCATCGGCGCGCCCGGTTTCTTCGATCTGTTCTTGATATCCGCAATGGTCGCAGACCAGTTTGCCGCCACCCGGCGCAAAGCGCAGATCCGACCCGCAGGCGCTACAGGGAAAGCGGTGTTCTTCGATCACATCCGAAGGCGGCGGCGGTGGGGCGGTGAGGTCGGCCATGGCGTGTCTTGTCCTTGTGCCCCCGAATCCCGGGAGCAATCCGCCCTAGTGATATCTGTGCCTGACCCCATGTTCCATGCGTTGCGTAAACGTACTGGTTGATAGGGGCTGTGTGCATTGCCTCGGCTGGCTGGGGGGCCAGCCCCCAGGCCCTCCCGGGATATCTTGAACACATAATGGAAGCGATGATTTGGCGCTATTTGGATGAGGTCAGCGTGATGCCGGGTGGGGTGGGCCAGTGGCCGGTTTCTTCCCTGCCCATGAAATCTGTGTAACGCGCCACGACCTGTCCTGCGGCGTCGGTTAACGTGAAAACGGGGTTAGCCAACATCGCCCCAGCCGGACTGGATGTAGGGCACTGGTGTGCCATCGGGCAAGGCGAAGATCTTGCGTTCCGCCCCTTCAGAATCATCGTAATCCGCGAAATAGTCGTCATGGGGGTCCATGTCGGGCTTGGAGGTCAAGAAGACCTCCATCGCGGCATGGGTTGTTGGCATACAGATGCAGGTCATTCCGGCATCGACGGCCCAGGTGCCGATATCGGCACCACCGGACACGGTGCCGCCGGATATGGGAATATCAGCTCAGGCGGGCGTCTGCCAAAAGGCAAGGGGGTCGATGATGCAGGCTTTGGCATCCGGCGTCGGAAGTAGGCCCGCCACGGTGACCTCCAGCTTGCTGTCCGTCTTTGCACAGATCCGGTCCGCGCAGTCACGCCGGTATCCCGGGGCTTTCGTTTGCTAAAGAGCCGTTGCAACCGGGACATGTGGGCCGCCTCCCTGGCGGGTACGGGGGATTACACGCCCGGCGGTGGGGGTGGAGGCAGGATCGTGAAAAGCTGCGCCAGTTCCTGGACATCTTCGGCCTTTTTCCAACCGTCCTGACCCGCCGTCCAGACATGGGTATCACGGTCAAACGCGCCCTCGGTGGCCATCTGACCCAGCCGCGCTTTTGAGAAGGGGCCGGTCGTCAGGCCGTTCTTCGCGATGTGCCAGACATGTTCGACAGGCGGAGGAGGTGGCGGGGCGGGTGCCGCAGTGGGCGCGGGCTGCGGGGCGGCCCCCCAGGGCCCTTGCTGGGCGCCTTGATTGCCCATCATCATGTTGCCCATGGCCATCCCCATACCGGCGCCGAGGCCGGCGCCCATCGTGCCCCCGCCGCCAGGGTTTTGGGCGGCAGAGGTCATGGCTTCGGCTGCGGAATACTGGGTGAATTTACCCAGATCGCCTGCCAGACCCATGGAGGTTCGCTTGTCCAGGGCGGCCTCGACCGCCGGTGGCAGGGAGATGTTCTCGATGTAAAGTTCGGGCATGGTCAGGCCGTATTCCGTCAGTGTCTTGCTAACCTCGGCCGCAACCAGTTTGCCCATATCGCCGGTATTTGCGGCCATATCCAGTACGGGGATGCCTGATCCGGCAATGACCCGGCTTGCTTCCTGGACGATGATGTTGCGGATCTGGTAGCTGATCTCGTCCATTGTGAACTCGCCATCCGTGCCCACGATTTCAGTCATGAAGCGGGCGGCTTCGGTCACGCGGATGGAGTAGGAGCCAAAGGCGCGAATGCGGGTCGGCCCAAATTCCGGGTCCCGCAGCATGACCGGGTTCTTGGTGCCCCATTTCAGATCGTTAAAGCGGGTGGTGGAGATGAAATAGATCTCGGATTTGAACGGGCTTTTGAACCCATGATCCCAATGCTGCAGCGTGGTCATGATGGGCATGTTGTTGGTTTCAAGCATGTAGAGGCCGGGCGTGAAAACATCCGCCAACTGCCCTTCATGGACGAAAACGGCGGCCTGGCCTTCACGCACGGTCAGCTTGGCACCATATTTGATCTCGTGGCCCTCACGCTCAAACCGCCAGACCATCGTGTCACGGGTATCGTCAGTCCAGTGGATGACATCGATGAACTGACCCGAGAGAAAGTCGAAAATACCCATGACCCTGCCTTTCATTCGCGCATGCGTTGGGGGATTTATATCGGTGCTCCGGTCAGGCGGCCAGAGTGAATGACCACGGCGCCTCGCCCGCTGCGATCAACTGGTGCCGTCGGTCAGTTCGGTCGCGATGGTACGGATGATCGGGCGGGCCTCGGCTTCGGTCATGCCGACTTTGAGGCGCCGGTCATAGAGGATTTGCAACAGCAGCTCATCGTGGGTCGTGAGCAGGCCAAACTCCTCATCATCATTGAAGATCGAGGGGCGGGCCGCGGGGCTGTCATTGGCCAGACCCAGACCCTGGGCGATCTCTTCATGCAGGCAAGACAGGCGTAGCAAGTCGGGATGCTCCCCCCGGATCACGGCAACTGCGCGCGAATAGCCCCGCTTGCCCGCGGCGCTGTTGGCCAGGACGACACAAAAGATGTCCTTTGGCAGATCCTCGATCAGGCGGATATCGGCGGGGGAAATACCCTGCATCAGGCTGCGGATTTGCGGACCGGCGGCGCGGCGCTCATCCTCGTTCAGGACCAGGACATGGAAGTTGGCGGCACCCTCGGTCAGGGTGATCGGATGGCCCGTCACGCGGTTTAGGCGACTGACATATTTGGCGACGTCGCTGCGGTCACCGCTGCGCTGCGCCTCGGGCACGCTGTCGCCAAAGCGCAGTTTCACGCGCACGGGCTGCTCCCACCGGCGCAGGCTGCTTTGACGCTGCTGGGCCACAAGTGTGCCGCCTTGGCTGACATATTCGTCAAACAGCGCGATGCGCACGAAATTTTCCGCCAGCATCCGGTCGGTGAAAGGCACGTCGGGGCCGCCCCCATCGCGACGCAACAGGCCTTGGCCCACCAGATCGTTTTCCACCCGTGTATAATGCATGGTCAAGGCACGGCTGGCTGCGGACCTGGGCGCGGTTGCCGTGCCTTTGGCGCTGTCAGATTGTGGCGGGGCCGCCGGTTTGGTAGCGGGGCCGATCGCTGGATCGCATCCCGCCAACAGGACCGTCAGGGCAATGCCGGGTAAAAAGACCTGTCCCCATGGCATGGTGTCATCAGGCGCCCGGCACAGCCGTGGCTGCAACATCGCCGGTGCCGGTCTTGCGGGCCTTGGCGGCGACAAGCGTGTCGCGCAGTTCGGTTTCCATCTTTTGCAACTCAGTCTCGGCCTCGGCCCGCTTGCGCTTGCCTGCATCGGCGATCTCAAGGCTTTCCTCGATCGTGGCGACCAATTCGGCATTGGCGGTCTTGACGGCCTCGATATCAAAGACACCCCGCTCCATCTCTTCGCGGACCACCTTGTTGGTTTCGCGCAGGTTTCTCGCGTTCGAGGTCAGCAGTTCATTGGTCAGGTCATTAGCATCGCGTACGGCCTCTGCTGCCTCACGGCTGCGTTGGATCGTGACGGCCTGGGCCAGTTGCGTCTCCCACAGAGGCACCGTGTTCACCAGGGTCGAGTTGATCTTGGTCACCAGGCTCTTGTCGTTTTCCTGGACCAGCCTGATCGAGGGGAGGGATTGCATCGTCACCTGGCGGGTCAGCTTCAGGTCATGAACCCGGCGCTCCAGATCGTCGCGCGCGGCGCGCAGGTCCCGCAGTTCTTGTGCCTTGATCACCTGGTCATCTTCGGGCGCGGCGGCGACCTCGGCCTCCTTGGCGGGGATCAGGGTGTTGTCCAGCTCAAGCAGCTTTTCCTCACCGGCGGCGATATAAAGCGCCAATTCGTCATAGAAATCGAGGGTCTTTTCGTAGAGCAGATCCAGCGATTTGATGTCTTTCAGAAGCGTATGTTCATGCTTCAATAGGGTGTCGGTGATCTTGTCGATCTGGCCTTGCACGTTTTCGAACCGAGCCAGAAAATTGGCAAAAGGTGCGGCTTTGCCGGTTAAGCGTTCCCACCAGCTTGCCTTGCGGCGCACATCCAATTCGCTGACGGAAAAGCCGCGGATCGTGGTCACCATGCTGCGCAGGCTATCGCCTGCGGGGCCCACATCCTTGTTCTTCACATCGGCCAGCATCGCCTGGCTGATCTGCTGCAATTCGGCCTGGGCGGCCGAGCCGAAGGATACGATGGAATTGGTATCCGTCATGTCGATCTCGCCCATCCGCTTGCGGATCGCTTCGCTGACCGGAGCATCCGCCTGCGCCAGTGGTACGATGGCATCCGCCGCTTTGGGTTCGGGCAGCAACACTTCGGTGATTTCCTTGACCTGCACCAGATCGGCTTCGGCCTGTTGGCGGACGGTTTCAGACATGAATGGCTCCCTTCACACTCTTTCTATTCGGCGCGAACGCCTTCGCGCTGCAAGCGGTCGCGCAGCACTTCAATTTCGATGTCCAGATCACTGCGGTCATCAAGCAACAGTTTCTCGGTCCGGGCGGCAAAGTTTTGCTCAAGATCGTCCAGCAGCGCCTCATAATCGGCGCGGGCCTGCTGATCGCCATTTCGAGTGTAGAGGTCGACAAACTTGACCGTCGCGTCCTTGGCCCCGACCAAATAGACGCTCAGAAATTTGCGGGCGGCCGTCAGGTCGCGGGGATCGTCTTCGATCGTGCGAAACATCTCGCGCGCAGTGGCCTGAAAACCGTTCACACGGTCGGTCAGTGGGCGATCGGCGACACGCAGCATGGCGTCGGACATGGCTTTTAGCTGGCTCTCGGCCTCATCGATGGCGCGTGCGACGCGATCCTGCTGGAACGTATCGATCCCTTCCATTCCCTTGTCCGACATTGGATCAAGGCCAAAGGAAAAGGCGTGGAGCCCAGCCCCTAACAAGCCAAAAATCAGGGGGTTTACAAAGCCTTCGCCGATGGTGAAGCCCGCCAGCGCCATTCCGATGCCGGTCAGTGCCGAGCCAAAGATCTTGCGCGGAAAAGCGGGGCGGCGGGCGACCCGGCGGCCCAGATAAGCATCCTCCGCCTCCAGCCCTTCCCGTGTCAGCCAGGCGGCGAGCAGGAGTGTAGCGAGGGCAACCAGATCCAGCGCCATGCCCACAGGTTCCGACCAAAAGGCGGTGATGATCAGTGGCAGTGGGGCCAGGAACAGGAAATTGACGCGACTGCCTGCTTTGCTGCGCCGTTTGCCCGCAAAGGCATTGGGTTTGGCCGCATTGCCAGACGGGCCACCGGGGCTGTGTTTGCCGCCAAACCGTTGCGCCACGGGTCAGGCTCCGCCACTGGCGCTGACGTAAAGCATCAGCGCCAAAAGTACGAAAAAGGCCAATTTTTGCAGGCCGGTCCCAGACATGTTCGCAATCGCCCCGTCACATTCCTCAACGTGTATATCGCAATGGCCGGGGGCTCACCAGTGCTAACGCGGATGCTGACGGCGGCGGCGCACGGGTTTCTTTTTGGGCGGTACGGGGTTGCCAACTGTATCGAGGCCAAGTTGGTCACGCAGGACGCGGGCCTTGATCTCTTCAACCGCGCCGGGTTTCAGATCGCCCAGCCGGAACGGGCCGTAGCTGACGCGGATCAGGCGGTTAACGGTCAAGCCGATTTCCTCCATGGCGCGGCGGATTTCGCGATTTTTACCCTCGCGCAGGCTGACCGTGATCCAGGCATTGGCGCCTTGCTGGCGGTCGAGCGTGATGGTCATGGGCTGAAACCGTTCGCCCTGGGCGGTCACCCCTTTGCGCAGGGGCTCGAACGTGGCCTCTTCGGGCGTGCCTTTCAGGCGGACGCGGTATTTGCGGACCCAACCGGTGGCAGGCAATTCCAGGCGACGCTTGATCGCGCCGTCATTCGTTAAAAGCAACAGCCCCTCGGAATTGATATCCAGCCGCCCGACCGAGACCACCCGGGGCAGGTCGTCCGGCAGTGCCTGAAACACCGTCGGACGACCCTTTTCATCGCGCTCCGTCGTGACCAGCCCGGTGGGCTTGTGGTAAAGCCAAAGGCGCGGCGGTTCGGCGGCGGCAATGGGCTTTCCGTCGACGGATATAACATCGCTGTCGGTGACGTTGCGCGCCGGACTGTCGATGCGCACGCTGTTGATGGCAACACGGCCCTCGGCGATCATCCGTTCGGCTTCGCGGCGGGAGGCGATACCGGCGCGGGCCAGCACCTTTGCGATGCGGTCGCCTTTGGGTGTTTTGTCAGACATATGAAAGGCTTGCCGCGCTGAGTTAAGGTGCGTATCAGAAAGTGAATGGCAGGGTTTACCAGTTATATGCATCTGGCGCTAGAGGAGGCGCGGTTGGCCGGGGCTCGCGGGGAGGTTCCGGTGGGCGCGGTGGTTGTTTCTGCGGCGGGCGAGGTCGTGGCGCAGGCTGGTAATCGCTGCCGCGAACTGAGCGACCCGACCGCCCATGCAGAGATGCTGGTCCTGCGCAAAGCATGTGAGACGATACATTCAGAACGCCTGATAAGTTATTCATTATATGTAACATTGGAGCCATGTGCCATGTGTGCAGGAGCCATTGCTGCGGCCCGGATTGCGCGGCTTTACTATGCGGCCGGTGATCCGAAATCTGGCGGTGTGGCTCATGGTGCCCGTGTCTTCGACCATCCGCAATCGCATCACCGTCCCGAGATTTATGACGGGATCGGAGCACAGGAAGCGGAAGCCCTACTCAGGGACTTTTTCGCCGCGAAGCGCTGAGGCACAGGGCATGCACAATCGATGCACAACCCGTACATATCCCATACATACGCTCCGCGCGCTGGTGGAGGGATTGGTTAACGAACTAGAAGTGATCGGATCGCAACCGATACGGTCGATCAGAGACCAACTCGTGCTGCAAAATGCTGTTGATATAGGTGAATGTGCGCGACTGTCCGGTCTTCCTCTTTCTCATGACCCAGTATCCTTACTTCCGGGTCTCCGGCAAACAAGGGGCGGTTCAGCTGATTGATCGTATATCCAAGAGCGGTCATGTCAGGCGGGGCATCGTGCGCGCGTGAAAGCTTTGCTTGGTGGGTACAAGGCGATCAGAATGCAGTTGAATTGCCATTGCCCGCTTGAGCGACGTGCGACTTGCGAAACGCAGCTAGGATTTGAAGAATTGGATGGCGGCGCGGAGGTTTTTGCGGTCGATCAGGGCGGTGAGGGCGAGGGCGGCGAGGGAGAGGGCGATGGCCATGGCGCTTTCGGTCCAGTGGCCCGGGGCGTAGAGGCTGCGCAAGATGACGTGCAGCGTGACGAACACGGCGGAGACGGCGATGGGGACGGTCAGCGCCCGGCAGCAGGCCCGCATGTCGAGGGGGACGACCCGTTGGGCCAGCATCCAGCCGCGTGGCACGAGAAGCACGCCCCAGACGGTGAGGGCGGTGGCGACGGCCTCAAGGCTGATGAAGGCGGCGCCAACGACGAGGATGACGCGGAGCAAGGCGCCTTCAAAGGCGAGGCGGACCTGAAGCTCGGTACGACCCACGGCGCGAAAGAGGCTGGCGATGCAGACCAGGCTGACAGCCTCTATCGCGAGGCCGGTGATGGAGAGGGCGAAGACGGGGGCAACCTCGGCCCAGGTATCGGACAGGAAGACGGTGAAGATGGCCCCGCCCGCCACGGCGATCATGGCGAGGATCGGGAACAGGATCGCGGCCAGCAGGCGCAGGGAGGCGAGATAGATCTGGACCAACCGTTCAGGGTTGTCCTGCGCCTTGGCCATGCGGACATAGACCACCGTGGAGGCCGGACCGGCCAGGCCGTATTGCGGCATGCGGGAAAACCGCTCGCTCATGGAGAATAGACCAAGCGCGCCTTCCCCCAGGATCTTGCCGATGGCGACCACTGCGGCCTGGCCCCGCGCCGCGCCGATCAGGGAGACGATGATGGCATCGCGGGCAAAGACCAGGTGCCGCCCGATCCGTGCGGGGTTGAATGTGAATAACGGGCGAAATTCACTGAGCCAGAGGATGCCCGCCAGACGGATCACCGCCAGGGCCAGTTGCTGGGCCACCAGCGCCCAAACCCCGGCCCCCGCCAGGGCCAGAAGCACAGCGAGGCCGAGGCTGATCACGGTCGTGATCATCTGCACCTTGGCGATGCCGGTATAGTTCTCTCGCCGCTCGATCTCTGCATTGGGGGCGGCGGAGAGGGCCTGGCAGAGCGGTACGATTGCCAGCGCCATGAGGATGCCGGCCAATTTGGGTTGGTCGAAGAAGGCCGCCCAAAGGGGGGCAACGGCCAGAATAACCGCGGCCAGGCCCACACCAACTGCCACGAGCAGCCAGAAAACCGTCGACCATTCCTCAAGATCGTAATCCATCGCCCGGATGAGCGAGCGCCCCAAACCGGCATCGCTGAGGACCTGGGTAAAGATCACGACCGTCATGGCCATGGCCATCAACGCGAATTCCTCGATCGTCAGTTGGCGCGCGACAATGGGCAGGACGATGATCTGGGAGAGGGCCAGGAAGGCCCGGGCCGAGACCAACGAGCCGATATTGACGAAAAACCCCTTGGCCGCCTTGGGCCCGGTCGAAGATGACATAATGCACACTTTCAAATTCGGCGGATGCCCGTGCGGCTGATAACTTGCCGCCGCGCGAAGGCAAAGGATTAACGACCGGCCGTTTGGTTTGGAGAGATCACAGCGTGATGGGTTCCAGCACCTGTGGCTCGATCACATCGACATCGGGCAGAGCGGCTTTCAGGGTATCGGCGTTTTGCTCGAACCGGGGCGAGGTGCGGTAATGACTGGGGATGACGGTCTTGAAGTTGAAGTAACGTTTTGCGGCATAAGCGGCGCGGGCCATGTCCATCGTGTAGATGCCGCCAGCGCATAACAGACCGATATCGGGTTTATGCAGATCCGCCATCCATTCCATGTCAGCCATGATATCGGTGTCGCCTGACAGGTAGATCGTGTGGCTTTCGGCTGCGATCATGTAGCCGCATTCGGTGCCGCAAAACGCATCACCCCCATAGGATGAACTATGGACCGCGTTTACTATGGTCAGGGCGATCCCGTTCAGATCAATGGTGCCGCCTTTGTTGAAATCCACGATCCGGATTTCCGTGTCGCCTTTGACGGCCTTGACCAATTCATAGGGGCCGTAAAGCGGCAGGTCTTTGTCTGACGCGATGACGCGAGCGTCCCCGGCATGGTCGTCATGGCCATGGGTCAAGATGAGGTGAGTTGCGCCTGCCACGGCGCTTGCATGGTCATCGGAGGGCAGCATCGGATTGCCCGTCAGCCAAGGATCGATCAGCAGAATTTGCCCGGCAATTTCAATACGAAAGCTGGAATGGCCCAACCAGATGATACGCATGATATCGGTCTCCGTCGCAAGGTGGCCAACGGATCTGATGACCTTGGCCCGATTATCCAGATTTTAACTGGCAGATGATTAGATCAACGCCGTTGTTCTGTCGACCGGGCCTCGTCTGTCGCCTCGGTGGTACTGGTGTGGAGACTTTGGTGAAGACCCTTACAAGCCGCTCGATCATTGCCTTTGCCATCTTGATCCTGTTTCTGTCCGGGGTCGGCTTTTATAGCCTTGTCACTATGCGGGATTTGGCGGGAAAGCTCTACGTCATCAACGAGGTCAATAGCGTCAAACAACGCTATGCCATCAATTACCGTGGCAGTGTGCATGATCGATCTGTTTTGATCCGTGATGTCGTGCTGGCGCGTGATCCGGTGGATCGCCAGGCGTCCTTGCTGCGGATATCACGGTTGCAGGCATTCTATGCGGCGTCGGAAACGCAGATGCAGGTCCTGTTTTCAGATGATATTGCCGATTTGCCGGAGGAGGTGGCGCTTTTGTCCCGGATCAGGGCAATCGAAGCCAAAACACTGCCCGTTATAACTGACATCGTCACAAACATGGAAGCAGGGCGGCGCAGAACAGCGGAAGATCTGTTGCTGAAACAGGCCCGACCGTACTTTATCGAATGGCTCACTGCGATAAATCAATTTATCGATGTGCAGGAAGCCTCAAACAAGTCCGTTGGCGCGAAGGTCGATGCGGAAACAATTGCTTTCAAACGTAATATCGTGCTGCTGATCGCAGCGAGTATCTTCATCAGCCTGGTATTTTTGGTGATTAATGCCAGCGCGTTGCGGCCTTTGGGGCGGGTAACGCGGGTGATTGAGCGTGTGGCCCAGGGCGATCTGGATGCGACGCCCGGATCTGGCGGTTTTGGCGAAATCGGGGAATTGCAGCGTGCGGCCGATACCATGTTGCAGACCCTGTCACGCTCGATTGAGGAACGCGAACAATTGGCCCGGGCGGAGGCCAACGCGCGCGAGGAGCAGGCCCAATTGGAAGCCAGGCATGCAGCGCAAGCGGCAGAGGTGGATCGTCAGCGCTTGCGGGAGGAGCGGGCATTGGCCGCCGAACGGCGCGACAGGGCGGAGCAGTCCGAACGACTGGAACGGGAATTGCAGGCCGTCATTGGCAAAGCTCGAAAGGGAGATTTCGGAGATCGGATTATGTCCGATTTTTCCGATCCGTCGCTGATCGAGATGAAGCATTCCGTCAACGCTGTGTTGCAGATGGCGTATGATTCCCTGATGGGAACGATGGGCTTTTTATCGATGCTGTCCCAGGGGCGCCTTGATGCCCGATTTGAGGGTGAATTCGAAGGTGCATTTGCGGAATTGCAAAGAGATGCCAATTCCACGGCAAAGACGTTGGATAACACGATTTCCCGAATCATCGAGCGCTCGCTGGCGATCAGTCAGATCTCGGCTGAAATTGCCTCCTCGGCCGAGGGGATGTCCAGACGGACCGAACGCAATGCAGTGACCCTGGAAGAGACCGTTGCGGCCTTGAACGAATTGACGGCGCTGATCCGGGCCACGGCCCAGAACGCGGAACGGGCCAATACCTCGATCCAGTCGGCCAAGGCAGAGGCCGAGGTGAGCAACCAGGTCATGACGTCCACGGTGGAAGCCATGACGGAGATCCAGGATTTCTCGAACCAGATTTCAAGAACCACGGGCGTGATCAACGAAATCGCCTTCCAGACAAATCTTTTGGCGCTGAATGCCGGGGTCGAGGCTGCGCGGGCCGGAGAGGCGGGGCGCGGCTTTTCGGTCGTGGCATCAGAAGTGCGGGCATTGTCACAGCGTGCCTCCGAAGCCTCCAACGAGATCGAGAACCTGATCAATCGCAGTTCGGACCAGGTGAAACGCGGGGTGGATCTGGTCGCGGGAACCGGGGCGGCCATCCGGAAAATGATCAAGTACATCGATGAGATCGCCGTCCAGATGAGCGATATCACCTCATCCTCCGCCGATCAGGCCGCTGGTGTGAGCGAGGTGAATGCAGCGGCAATCGAATTGGATCGCGCCACCCAGCAAAACGCGATGATGTATGAGGAGACCAGTTCCTCCGTGATGTCCCTGCAGCAGATTTCGGATCAACTCTCTGAAATGATGGCGAGTTTTGAGACCTCTAACGGTACCCTTCCTGAAAGCGTCGCATGGCCGGGTCGTGGTCGAGGCACTGACGCATCGGCGGCTTGAACCAGGCCAGACTGTTTCTGCAAACCGACGCCCAACATGATACGGGCCACCTCTCGTCAAATCGCGGGGCACCGCGATCCAGCAACTGCGCCAGACCGGTGCAATTGACCGGGCTGAAGTGATTGCAATCATCGACTGGATGGGATGACTTGTTGCTGATGTCGGGGAGAATGACATGGGCGGTTTGGCTGCACAGATCGACGGGTATTGTGAGCGCACGGATTTCACCTTTTGGGCGGAGCCGGTAAACGCGATCACCAATGCCGCTTTTCTGATTGCCGCGGTGATCATGTGGCAGCGGAGCCGAGGCCTGCCCCTGGCCCAGCTGCTTTGCGCCATCCTTGGTGCGATTGGCTTGGGCAGCTTCCTGTTTCACACATTCGCCACGCAATGGGCCGCGCTCACCGATGTGATCCCCATCGGTATTTTCATCCTCGTCTATCTTTTCGCCGTGAACTGGCATTTCGTCGGTTGGCCGCTTTGGGCTGCTCTAATCGGAACCGCCGGTTTTTTGCCCTATGCGGCGGGGGCGACAATTTTATTCGACAGCCTGCCATTTTTCCGGATCTCCGATTTTTATTGGTCCGTGCCTATGCTGCTGGTGATCTATGCGGCTGTGCTGTGGCGCCGGATGCCGCAAACCGCGAGAGGGATGGTGATTGGCGCCGGAATTTTGTGCGTGTCGATTTCCATAAGATCGGTGGACATGACAGTCTGTCCGCAATTCCCTCTGGGCACGCATTTTCTGTGGCACTGCTTGAATGGCGTGATGCTGGGCTGGATGATTGAGGTCTATCGCCAGCACCGGCGAGCGGTTGCACCGGCCCGGGCCGCGGGCTAATCAGCGGCGATCAACGACAGGAGGCCCCATGTCCATCGACACCGAGACCGCGCGCAAGGTCGCCAAGCTGGCCCGGATCCGGGTGGAAGAGGAGGCGCTGCCGGCGCTGGCACAGGAATTCAATGCCATTCTGGGCTTTATCGAACAGTTGAACGAGGTTGATGTCGAGGGGGTGGAGCCCATGGTCTCTGTCACGCCAATGCAACTCAAGCGCCGCGAAGATGTCGTGACGGATGGCAGCATGCCCGACAAGGTGCTGGCCAACGCCCCTGACGCGCGAGAGGGATTTTTCGCGGTGCCGAAGGTGGTGGAATGAGCGATCCGAACACATGGACCATTGCCGAGGCGCGCGACAGACTGCGCGGCGGCGATGTTACAGCGGTCGAATTGACCGAGGCCTGTCTAACCGCCATCGACGGTGCCGGGGCGTTGGGGGCTTTCGTTCACCGCACACCGGACATCGCGCGCGACCGTGCCAAGGCGGCCGACGACCGGATCAAGACCGGAGACGCGCCGGATATGTGTGGCATTCCGGTGGGCATCAAGGATCTGTTTTGCACCGAAGGCGTGCCGAGCCAGGCGGCGAGCCGTATTCTGGAGGGATTTTTGCCGGAATACGAAAGCACCGTGAGCGGTCGTTTGAAATCCGCGGGTGCGGTGATGCTGGGCAAGCTGAACATGGACGAGTTTGCCATGGGGTCGTCGAACCAGACGAGCACCTATGGCAATGCCGTCAACCCTTGGCGCCGTGGCAATGACGAAACCGATCTGACGCCCGGCGGGTCCTCCGGTGGATCGGCCACCGCTGTTGCAGCCGATTTGTGCCTCGCCGCAACCGGGACGGATACTGGCGGATCGATCCGCCAACCTGCGGCCTTTGCCGGAATTGTGGGGGTCAAACCGACCTATGGGCGCTGCTCGCGCTGGGGGATCGTGGCGTTTGCAAGCTCGCTCGATCAAGCTGGGCCCATGGCCAAAACAGTGCGCGACGCGGCGATCATGCTGGAGGCGATGTGCGGCCATGACCCGAAGGACAGCACAAGCGCCGATCTGGCCGTTCCGAATTTCGAGGCGGCCTTGACCGACGATATCAAAGGCAAGGTGATCGGCATTCCCAAAGAGTACCGCATGGATGGGATGCCGGACGAGATTGAAAAATTGTGGGCCAATGGCACGGCGATGCTGAAAGATACCGGAGCCGAGATCCGCGATATCAGCCTGCCACACACGAAATACGCGCTGCCCGCCTACTACGTGATTGCACCGGCCGAGGCCTCCAGCAACCTCGCGCGGTATGATGGCGTGCGGTTTGGACATCGCGCTTCGTTGGCGCAAGGCGACGGCATCACAGAGATGTACGAGAAGACCCGAGCCGAGGGGTTTGGCCCCGAAGTGCAACGCCGCGTTATGATAGGCACATATGTTTTGAGCGCGGGATTTTATGACGCGTATTACAACCGTGCGCGCAAGGTTCGTACGCTGATCAAGAAAGACTTCGAGGATGTCTTTGGCCAGGGCATTGATGCGATCCTGACCCCGGCCACGCCGTCGGCTGCATTTGGATTGGGGGAAATGGCCGATGCCGATCCGGTTCAGATGTATTTGAACGATGTCTTTACGGTGACGGTAAACTTGGCCGGATTGCCCGGTATTTCGGTGCCTGCTGGTCTGGATAAGCAGGGTTTGCCATTGGGATTGCAATTGATTGGCCGTCCCTGGGAAGAAGCCGATTTGTTGAATACAGCACACGTTTTGGAAAACGCTGCCGGATTTATTTCCAAGCCCACAAAATGGTGGTAGTTGATTGAAAAAATAATGAGCGGGGTATGGCGATGATGCGGGCTTTCCTTCCTATTTGTGCGGTATTGACAGTGGCGGCCTGTGCCGATCCGCAGGCCCCTTACACCACATCGGATCGTGGTGTGGGATTCGGTGATTACAATGCCTACACGGCGGAACAGACCCGCCGCCGGTCCGAACGCGAGCAGCAATTGCGTCAGAATGTGCGCAAGACGCGGCCCGAGACCACTGGCGCACCAACGCCGCAGCAGGCATTGCGCGATCCGGTGATCTCAGCCCAGGCGACGACACCAGAACAGGTGGGTGCCCCCATCTCGGCTTTGCGCACCCAACCTGTTGACGTGGCGACGGCACCCGCATCGACGGTGATCACACCGGCAGGAAACTCCGCTGCGATCTCGAACAGTCAGGATTTTGCCGCCGCGTCGGCGCAAGACAGTATCGAAAGCAACGCAGAACGGTTGCGACAGCAGAAAGCTAACTACGAGACGGTCGCCGTGGCACCCGTACCGCAGCGGTCCAACACCAACGGTCCCAATATCGTGGCCTTTGCGTTGCAAACGAACCATGCGGTGGGGCAGCCGGTATATCGCCGGTCCTTTGCCTCCGGTTCGCGTGCATCGCGGGCCTGCGGGCGTTACGCCTCTCCGGATCTGGCCCAGGAAGCCTTCCTGGCCAATGGTGGCCCCCAGCGCGATCGGCGTGGCATGGACCCGGATGGCGATGGTTTCGCCTGCGGATGGGATCCCAGCCCATTCCGGTTGGCGCGTCAGGGATAAAACGCCCTGATCTGGTACCCGTCTCCTAATTTTGGGGCGCGGCGGGGTGGGGCGGCCCCGGATCTGATCGTTTTGCATTACACAGGTATGCGCAGTGCCAAAGCGGCGCTGCACCGTCTGTGTGACCCAGATCACGAAGTTTCAGCGCATTACCTGATCGCCGAAGATGGCCAATGCTGGCACCTTGTGGAAGAGGCCGCCCGCGCTTGGCATGCAGGAAAGGGCGCATGGGGAGAGGTGAGCGACGTCAATTCTCGCTCCATTGGGATCGAATTGGCAAATACGGGCCAGCACCCCTTTCCCGAGCCACAAATGACCTGTCTTGAAGGGGTGATGCGTCGGATCATGGCGGATCATGACATTTGTCCTGAACGCGTCATCGCCCATTCCGACCTGGCCCCTGACCGAAAGCAGGACCCCGGGCGCAGCTTTGATTGGCAGCGTTTGGCGCGTGGGGGGCTTGCGGTCTGGCCTGCGGGAGATGGTGACGGTGAGACAGATTTTCTATCCAGTGCTGCCGCGTTCGGATATGTGACCCCATCGGGGGGCAAAGATGCCAGCACCCTGATCCTTGATGCATTTCGCCAGCGGTTCTGTCCGGCAGCGCGGGGCCCGCAAACCCATCGGGACCGGGCGATGATGCAGGCCCTGGCGCGTGACTATCCCGTTGACCGGACCGCGGCGCTGCCGTAAGCCAACCATCGCGCGGATGGCTGGATGACCGCTTTCGGCGGGGCTTGCCCCACCTGAGAGGAAAGTCCGGACTCCCTGAAGCAACGGTGCCGGGTAACGCCCGGGCGGGGCAACCCGACGGAAAGCGCCACAGAAAACAAACCGCCTTCGCCAGCCGCGTGCGGCAAACGGGGGTAAGGATGAAACGGTGGAGTAAGAGCCCACCGCGGGGCTGGCAACAGCACCGGCATGGCAAGCCCCACCGGGAGCAATGCCAAATAGGAACCGCGTGGCGCCCCGGCGTCGGGGTCGCTTCAACCCCAGCAGGTTCGGGTTGGCAGCTAGAGTGTGTCGGCAACGGCACGCCCAGAGGAATGGTCATCCACGGGGGACACCCCGGGACAGAATCCGGCTTACAGGCTATCCGCGCGATTTATCTTTTTTAAAATCATGACCTGTCATATCCTAGATGTGGGATAAGGGGCTACGATAACTGATATGAACGATGAAAAACCCAGCCTGTATGCCGGGCTGCGCAACGTTCCGACCGAAGGGTTGGTGACGTCGATGATGGAGGCATTGCCGGACTGCGTGAAATTGTTGGATCGCAACGGGCGGCTTGCTTTCATGAATGAAAACGGCCTATGCGCCATGGAGATTCCGGATTTCGAGCAGGTCGAAGGGATGTATTGGCCCGATCTGTGGCCTGATATTGCCCGCTCGAAACTGGTCGACGCGCTGAAACGGGCTGGTATCGGCGATATGATGACCTTTACCGCGGATTGCCCAACAATGGCCGGAAATGCGCGCACCTGGGAGGTTACGACCTGTCCGGTACGCAATGAATACGGGCGGGTCGATTCCATCCTGGCCATATCCCGTGATGTTACTGGCCTTTACGACTGATCTGACGCCGTGATGTGGCGGTTTTCCCTAGAAAAGCGTTGACACGCGGATGGCAGACGATAAACCGACCATCTGATTTACGACCGCGGCAGCCCGATGCCCGGAAAAAGGAGCGTGGCCATGGCCAAACCAACCACAATCAAGATCCGGTTGAATTCGTCCGCCGGAACCGGTCATTTCTATGTGACCAAGAAGAATGCCCGCACCATGACCGAGAAGATGGTCGTGCGTAAATACGACCCCGTGGAGCGGAAGCACGTGGAATACAAGGAAGGCAAGATCAAGTAAGATCAGCCAAATCCGATGTTTCAGGGCCGCGCCGTTTGGGTGCGGCCTTTTTCGTTGGGGGATGGGTTATGGACTGCATTTTTTGTGACATTGTGGCCGGCCGAACGGCGGCTTCTGTCGCGTATCGCGACGATCGCCTTATGGTGTTTGCCGACCATCGCCCGATCCGGCCTGGCCATGTTCAGATCATCCCGCGGGAGCACTATGCTGTTTTTGAGGATGTACCCCCCGAACTGCTGGCCGAGATTGCAGTTCTTGGTCAGCGGATTGCCCGGTTGCAAAAGCGATTGTACACAGTGGCTCGGGTCGGGTTCGCCTTCACGGGGCATGACGTGGCCCATTGCCATGCCCATGTGATTCCGCTGCATGCTGCAAGCGATGTCACATCCGCCCGGTACGCCGATGGCAGTGCGGCGTTGTTCATCACGCGGGCGCAGATGGACGCGACCGCGCGCCACATCGAACTTGGTCTTGCGCAGGCCATGTGATCGCAACCAAAAGGAGGCACAGCCATGACATCAACGCGCCTTGCCCTCACCATACGCCCCTCTGAACCGCGCGATCTGGCTGCGGTTGATGCCTTGTTAGCGCGATCGTATCCAACGCTGTTGAAGGCCGATTACCCCCCTTCGATCATGGTTACGGCTGTTCCCCTTCTAAGCCGGGCGCAACCCGCCCTGATCACCAGCGGAACCTATTACGTGGCCGAGACGGAGCAAGAAGAGATCGTCGGGGCAGGGGGCTGGACGGCGAAGCGCCGTATCCGTGCGGCGGCTGACATTCGTCACTTGGTGACCGATCATCGCAGGGTGCGGCAGGGGATCGGTCGGAAATTAATGACCCATGTTCTGGCAGAGGCCGAGGTGGCACGGATCCGGCGCGTGGATTGCTGGGCCACCCGGACAGCGGTGCCGTTGTATCAATCCTTGGGATTTGTGACGTTGGGCCCCATCGAGGTGCCACTATCGGGCGGCATCCGGTTTCCCGCTGTCCAGATGCAATTTACCCTTTAGAGGGCAGCCTCGACCGGCCCGCGCATCTCATCGCGCAACTGAGACAGCAGAACGGACGCCGCCGCCGTGTTACCCGCGTTGCGCATCGTACGCACCGCATGGGCGATATCTGGGGCGCTATGGGCGCGACCGTCGAATTTGCGCAAGCCCACCCCTTTGGTCGTCTTCAGGCAATGCCATGTCTTGGCATATTGCAAAAGGATCGGCGGGGTTTCCGGCCCATTGCGAAACAGCATGGGGGTCGTGATCCTTGGGCTGCCGCGGCGCAGGGCGTTCATCGTGGCGATATGGGTGGTCCTGATATAGGGCATCGTCGGTAGGGCGGGCATGTCGACCTGCAGCAGGATACCAGACCCATCGGTGGGGCAATAATCCGCACTGTCATAAAGCGATGTGGAGATGTAGAGGCCTGGTCCGGCATTGGATCCACCCCCGACGGGCTGGTTGTAACGCTGGTGAAAAATCGCCTCGTTTCGGCCGCTAAGCGTATGGGCCAGATGATTGTCGCCGCCCCAGCTGTAAAAGATACCGCGGTTCGGGATCGCGCTGTTGTTTTCCAATCCGACAGCGATGATACGATCAATTTCGGCCTGGGACATGCCGCTGGTCTCCTGTTGTGTCAGGTTGATCTATCGCGCCACATGGTGGCACGCCTATGGCATTTACCAAACGTAAGATGACAGACGGCCGGGCGATAGGGTGGTCACCTTGGTTTGAACGGTAAATCGCTGATTTCACATGCGATTTCTTGCCGATGCTGCGGACCCTGACCCAAACAAAAAAGGCCGGGCATTGGCCCGGCCTTTTGCATTATATCTGACGCTTTTATTCGCGGCTGCCGAACAACTGCAGCAGGAACATGAACATGTTGATGAAGTCCAGGTAGAGGTTCAGCGCGCCCATGATAGCGGCTTTGCCCAACCATTCCTGATCGCCATGCATTGCGTGCTCAAGATAGGTGTTCTTGATATTCTGCGTGTCATAAGCGGTCAGACCGGCAAAAATCAAAACACCCAGGATCGAGATCGCAAACATCATCGCAGGCGAGGCCAGGAAAATGTTGACGATCGATGCAACGATCAGGCCAATCACGCCCATGATCAGGAAGCTGCCCCAACCAGAGATGTCTTTCTTAGTCGTG
The DNA here is from genome assembly GCF_016901225.1 of Actibacterium sp. 188UL27-1. Taxonomy (GTDB): domain Bacteria; phylum Pseudomonadota; class Alphaproteobacteria; order Rhodobacterales; family Rhodobacteraceae; genus 188UL27-1. The sequence goes on from NZ_JAFEUL010000002.1 coordinate 98,751, forward strand.
TAGCCCCACAGGGACAGACCGGCAAATGCGATCGCAGTGATCAAAAACACCTGCACGATTGAGGTTGAGGTGTAGATCAGGAAGATCGAGCTGATAGACAGACCCATCACAGCGGCAAACGCGTAGAACACCAATTGAGCTGTTGCAGCAGACATCCGGTTGATCATGGCCGAAAAGCCAAACACAAATGCCAAAGGCGCAAACATGATGACCCATTTCAGCGGGGAGCCGTACAGCGTCACACCCAGCGATGTCAGGTATGTGTTTGCGTTCAGTTGCGCCGCAGCGAGGGCCGGGTCAGTCGTCGTTGCCAAGCCCGAAATCGCCCATGCCGCCAAGGCAGTGATCACCATGCCCACGGACATCGTGCCATAGACCTTGTTCATGTGGGCGCGGAGCCCCTCATCGATTTGTGCGGACCGGGCGCCTGCAACGCCTGTCTGCATTGTCTGGTAGTCTGCCATTTCGGCCTCCAAGTTCAACCCAATTGAAACCGCGGCGTAGGGCACGCGGAACTCCACCTCAATATTGGTGAGATCACGGAGTGTTTCAAGGATTTCCCGCCCGAAACAGTTGGGTTCGGGCGAGATTGTCGCGGTGCCGTTTTATCTTGCGAAAGAAATCAGCGCATCCAGTGGGCCGGTACGTCCCAAATCGGGCGATTGAGTTCGCTCCGAACATCCTCGGAGGTCAGGCCAATATCGTTGAGCATGTGAGGATCGAGATCCTTCAATCTGTGGCGTTCGCGCTGAGTCTGATAGGCGCCGTAGATCGTGCGAAAGATCGAAATCAATGAAAAGCCGCGGTGGCGCCGGGGGCGAATGATCTGGAGATGAGCCATGTCAGGTCCTTTCAGATTTTGTGGGGCCAACTATCGTTCGCATCATTTACGTTGATGAATATGGACAAATATGTTTCATTTCTAAAGCGAATGTTTTTGATCTGACCCATCAGCAAAGGTGATGCGATGCGAAATCTTGATCTTACGGCGTTGCGCTCCTTTGTGGCTGTGGCCGATACTGGCGGCGTAACCCGCGCCGCGGCGCAGGTGAACCTGACGCAATCCGCCGTTTCAATGCAGCTGAAGCGGTTGGAAGAAGCTTTGGATGTGCCCTTGATCGACCGTTCGGCCCGTTCCGTGGCGTTGTCGCCTTCGGGGGAGCAGCTGCTGAGTTATGCCCGCCGTATGCTTGAGTTGAATGACGAGGCCATCCTGCGCCTGACCGCTGACGATTACGAAGGTGAGATCACGCTGGGTGTGCCGCATGACATCGCGACACGCTATATCCCCATGGTGCTCAAACGGTTCAATGCACAATTCCCGCGGATGCGGATCCAGCTCTTCGCCTCCTATACCCGCAAGTTGCTACGACAGCTTGAAGCCGGGGAATGCGATATGATCCTGACGACAGAAGATAGCATTGGCCGGGATGGCGAAACCTTATGTTCGCTGCCGTTGGTCTGGGCTGGGGCGCCTGATGGTGCCGCCTGGCGTCAGCGGCCCTTGCCATTGGCGTTTGAGGGCGATTGCGTGTTCCGCGGCCCGGCCCAACGGGCGCTGGATGCAGCCGGGATCGGATGGCAAATGGCCATCGAGTCGGATTCAACCCGCGCGATTGAGGCGGGTGTCAGCGCCGACCTGGCCATCCATGTTGTGTTGGAAGGGATGGAGCCTCCCTACATTCGTGAGGTCGAACATGGTGGCGGTCTGCCGGACTTGCGCAGTTTTAACATTAATCTTTACGTGGCGCCAAAAGCGACGGGCCCCGCACATCTGGCCCTCGCGGATCTGGTGCGGCAGGTCTATGGGACCATCAAGTCTGGGGCTGGGGGGTCACAACAACCTTACCCGTCGCCTGTCGCGATCTCAAAAGCTCCAATCCCTCTTCAACCCGTTCCAGCGGCAGAATGTGGCTGATATGCGGGCGCAGCTTACCGTCAGCGTACCAACCGAGCAGGGTTTTTAGCGACCCGGTCAAAAGGGCGGGTGCAAATTTGTTATAGCCACCCCAGTAAAAGCCAATGACACTGATATTCTTGACCAGCATGTGATTGGCAGCAATCGGGGGCACTGTACCGCCTGCAAAACCGATGGCAAGGATGCGGCCCAGCGGATTGGTCGCGCGAAAACACTCCGTAAACAAGGGGTCGCCGACTGCTTCATAGACGACATCTGCCCCGCCCAGTGCCTTGATCTGTCCCCGGATATCCGTCGATTGCGCATCGATCAGGTGATGGGCCCCGGCTGCGCGGGCGATCTGCAATTTCTCTTCTCCCCGCGCGACGGCAATGACCTCTGCGCCCATCAACGCCCCGATTTCCACCGCCGTCAGCCCGACCCCACCGGCAGCACCTGTGACAACCAGCCGTTCGCCCGCCTGTAGCGCGGCCCGGTCCGCCAGTGCCAGATGGGACGTCCCGTACGCGATCTGAAAAGCGGCGGCATCGGTGAATGGCATACTCTCCGGCAGGGTGAGACATTGGTCGGCGGCAAAGCATCCCTGTTCCGCCAGGCCGCCCTGGCCCGAATAAATTGCGACCCGATCACCGATATGCGGGGCGGTCACATCAGCGCCCTGGGCAATCACCGTGCCCGCAACCTCCATTCCCATGGTGAAGGGGAGGGCAGGCCGCTCCTGATACTTTCCGCGCATGGTCAAAAGATCAGCAAAGTTGAGACCACATGCCTCAATTTTTACCTTTACCTCTCCGGCATTCGGCGAGATATCGCCTATGTCATGGAGCATAGGCGGACGTGTGACATCTTCGAGCTGGAAGGCGCGCATGGTGAAGGAAGGCCCATGGTTATTGAAAGAATCCGACGGTCTACCGGGTTTTGGCATGGCCAATCTGACGCCACCGAAACCTTATGAAACTAATTTCACAGCCATTCATAGGATAATCCCGTTCCCAAAAAAACCACAACGCAGATAGGCAAAACATCGGTGTCAGTGTATACCTTGGGTAATCGTGGTAACGAGAACAGAAAGGCGGCTATGCCCCACATTCTAGGTAGTCCTGTGACCACATTGCAGAAAAGCAGAATACATTTTTTTGGTGTGGGAGGCACACAATGACCCATCCAGTTGATAGCCATGTCGGTAAACGCGTTCGCCATCGCCGTTGGATGGTCGCAATGACCCAACAGCAGTTGGCAGATAAAGTCGGGATCAAATTTCAGCAGATCCAGAAATATGAAACCGGGATGAATCGCATCAGCGCGTCGCGCCTGTGGGACATCTCAGAGGCGCTGGGTGTTTCTGTCAGTTTCTTTTTCGAGGGGCTGGGAGACAGCGCAACGGAAACCGATGAAAGTTTGGCAGCAAGCGACATCTTGGCTGATAAAGAAGCGCTTCAGCTGGTGCGATCCTATTATGCCATCCCGGAAAATCAGCGTCGTCGTCTGTTTGAGCTGGCCCGGGTGCTGAGCGACGCGGCCTAACCCGCGTTTCCATGACGGAAACGACGATGACTGCCGCTTCTGCGGCGGAACTTCTGGACATTGCAAACCGGGCTGCCGATGCGGCCCGGTTTGCTATTTTGCCATATTTCCGGTCGCTGGGATTGGAGAGCGAAAACAAGGCGGCGTCGGGGTTTGACCCGGTCACCCTGGCGGATCGGGACGCAGAGCAGGCCATTCGAGCGGTTCTGACTAAAGAACGCCCGGATGATGCCATTCTGGGAGAAGAGTTCGCCCAGAAGGCGGGCACCACGGGGCTGACCTGGGTGATCGATCCCATCGATGGCACTCGCGGGTTTCTGGCAGGCACACCCACATGGGGGGTACTGATCGCCGTATCCGACGCTGAAAAACCGATCTACGGCTTGATTGACCAACCCTATACCGGCGAACGGTGGGAAGGCGGGCTGGGCAAGGCGGCGTTCTCCGGTCCGCAAGGCGCGCGATCACTGCGCGTTCGGGACACCGCGACCCTCGACCAGGCGATCCTGTTTTCGACCTTTCCGGAGATCGGATCCTTTGCGGAGCGCACCGTGTTCGACAGTCTGGCGGGGCAAGTGCGGCTGACGCGTTACGGCACCGATTGCTACGCCTATGGGCTTTTGGCGCTTGGGCATATCGACCTGGTGGTCGAGGCTGGACTGAATCCCTATGACATCTGCGCGCCGATTGCGGTGGTCGAGGCCGCAGGCGGTATCGTGACCGATTGGACCGGCGGCCCCGCTCATGGAGGTGGCCGCGTCCTGGCCGCGGCCAACAGGCAGGTGCATATGCGCGCGTTAAAGATCCTCAGCGGCGTGTGATGCTCGTTACGGCGTTGTGCCGCCCGACACGACGCTCATCCATCCACTGAGAGTGAAGCCCGAAACCAATCTACCTAGTGAGATGCGCTAAAAAACGGATCGGCCCAGTTGTGGGCCGACCCGGGCTGCTGAAGGGTCGTGTAACTTATTCGGCGGCGCGCAATGGCGTGGCAGAGGCTGGCGCATTCGGATCGGGTACTGGATCTGTATCCTTGGCCACGACCGGTTCCGGCGCGGGTGGTGGGGACTCTGGCTCCGTCGCTTGGGGCTCGTAACGCTCTGCAACTGTCTGGGCCGCATAAGATGTGTCGGTGGGCTGTTGGCGTGGTGGCGCGTCGCCAAGCATGTCGTCCCAGATCAGTTCGGGATGGCGCACCTGGCGGGCCTGCCGCTGGAGCACCCAGTCTCTGGCGGCTTCGCTCTGACGCCCAAGGGACAGGGCGGCCAGACCATGGGCGATCCAAAGCACATAGGTGCTGACCCAAACCCGGATCGCGAGCATCGATGGCGTGAAGATCAAGGTCAGCACGGTCGCGATGCCAAGGCCAAAGACGACTGCCGTGGCCAACTGCTTCCACCACAATGCGGTGGGACTGTCGATCGTGTACCCGCCACCAAAGAAATCGAGACTCAGCCCGAACATCATCGGGGCAAGGCCCGCCATTGTGGTAATCGTCGTCAACAGAACAGGGCGGATACGCGCCTCTGCCGTGCGGGTGATCGCCTCGATCCGCGGCATGTAACGGCTGTACTCTTGATAGGTATCAATCAGAACAATGTTGTTGTTCACCACGATCCCCGCCAAGGCGACGATCCCGGTTCCGGTCATGATGATCGAAAAGGACTGATCCATCACCAACATCCCGATCAACACACCGGTGGTCGACAGGACCACCGCCAGCAACACGAGCGTCGCGTTGTAAAAGCTGTTGAACTGGGCCAGCAGAATGATGAACATCAGACCAAGCGCACCGGCAAAGGCCGATTGCAGGAAGGCTCCGCTTTCCTCTTGATCCTCCTGGTCGCCGGTCCATTCCCAACTGATGCCAGCGGGCAGGGGGGTTTCTGTCTCCAGCCATTCTGTCATCAGGCCAATCCGTTCATTGCCATTGATCGGCGTGGTCTGGATCGGTGCGTCGTCATTCAGCAATGCCTGAAGGTCCGAGATTGAAAGGTCGGGGCTGGTCCAAAGTACGGTGTAATGCGTCTCGCTCACGGTGGCGCCGAACAGGCTGCCGATTGCACCAGGTTCCGTCCGCTTGACCAGATCACCGCGGATCCCGTCGGTTACGGCCTGTTCTGGGACTTCACTGACCACTGCCAGACGGTCCTTGATCTTGGGACCGCCGGGATCGTTGGGGTTGTCGATCTCCCGCTCAAGCGACGTGAAACCGACAGCCACATCCGCCTTCATGTCATAGATACGACTTTGGCCAACACGGTCGATCCGGCCCAGCTTGGCCACCGGTTTACGCGTGATAAAATTCGACAGGGGCACCAGCCCATCCGGTGTGCGCACTTTCAGGGTATCGAGGGTTGAGAGCACGCGGTCCTGATCGGGCAGGCGAACGCGGATGTCGATCTCCTCATCCGAGGTATCGACCCGCATCGTGTCGAGCATGATACCGCGGGTGACCAACTGAACCATCGCACCAACCGTGGCAACGTCGGCGCCGTAGCGACCGGCCTTTTCCACATCTACGTTGATCTCCCAATCAATGCCGGGCAGGGGCAGCGTGTCTTCCAGATCGATCAGGGCGGGCGTTGACTGATACTTGGCGCGCACGATCTGCACGGCCTCCTCCAGGGTCTCAAGATTGTCACCGGCAAGGCGCAGATGCAGCGCTTTGCCGGATGCGGGACCTTGGGCAAGGTTCAGAACCTCGGTCTGGATGCCCGGGATCGTGGCAAGGCGGTTCTCCAGGTTTTCCAGCACCGTGTCGCCATCGAAGTTTCCGTCAACCTGTTCGGTCTGGAAAAACCCCCACAGCTCCCCCTGTTCGCGGGGGCGAACATTCCAGGGGACAAGCTCGATCTGCACCTGGCCGATGGCATCAAGTGGGCCGGATGCCCCCCCGGTATTGGCGTTCAGCCCGCCTGCACCGGCAAAGGCAAAGGCATTGTCGATCCCTTGCGTGTCCAGGATAATCTCTTCGACTTGCTGGACCAAGACGTCCTTTTCCTCCAACGACATGTTGCCCCGTGCCTTGACGTAGACGATGGCCTGCTCGGGCTCTGTCGTGACGAAGAACTCAACACCGTTATTGTTCTGCCCAAAATACCCGAAGGTGGCGACCACGAACGCACCAACGGCAGCGATCGCGACAATCGGCATAATCGGGTTGCCCGCGATCAGGTGGATGAACCAGCCAAATCCGGTGCGGCGATAGCCGGCCTGGATCCGTTTCGCCCGGCGGGGCTGTTTGATGGCCGCGATCGCGGATGAGGCAAGGATCGCCGCTCCAAAGAACAGCACCACACCTGGCAGCCATTGCAACGCGGCTGGCAAGGGCGATGTGCCACCGAACAAATAGCCGGGGTTCAGGCATTGCAGTGCGCCGTGATAAACGCCGTAAAGGCCGACGACGATCAGAACAGCCCGCACCAGCCAAGGCAGCGCCTTAAGGAATTGGGTGAAGCCTTCGAAAACGCGCGCGATGCGACCGCTGACACCACCCATAACAGGCAGGTAGACCAGCGCCACCACTAGGGAGGCTGACAGTACGAAAATCAACGTGACCGGCAGCATTCCCATGAATTCACCCGGCACACCGGGCCAGAACAGCATTGGAAGGAAGGCACACAGCGTTGTCGCGGTTGAGCTGACAATGGGCCAGAACATCCGCTTTGCCGCCTCGACATAGGCGCGCATTGGTCCTTCACCTTCGGCCATGCGTTTGTCAGCGTATTCCACAACCACGATGGCGCCATCAACCAGCATGCCGACGGCCAGGATCAGCCCGAACATGACGATGTTGGAGACCGAGATGCCCATCACAGCGAGGAAGGCAAAACACAGCAGGAACGAGGTCGGGATCGCAAACCCCACCAGGAGGGCGGGACGCAGCCCGAGAGAGGCCAGAACCACCACCATGACCAACGCAATCGCCGTCAGGACCGAGCCTTCAAGCTGGCTGACCATGGATGACACCGTGTAGGATTGATCATTGGAGGCGCCCACGATGACGGCCTCTTGCAACTCATCGGGCCATTTCTCTTTTTCCTCGGCCACGATCTGGCGCACCATGGTGGCCGTGTCGATCAGGTTATAGCCCTTGCGCTTTGACACCTGCAGGGCAACAGTGTTGTCGCCATTAAAGCGGGCGGTCCCTTCGCGATCCTCGAATGTCAGGTTGATCTCGGCCAGATCGCCCAGCGTGATGACCATGTCGCCATTGGTCTTGACCGGCAGATTATAGACATCGCGCGGCTCATCAAACGAGGATGGGATCTTGACCGAAAACGCGCCCTGTTCCGTCTCCACCTCGCCGGCGGCGATCAACTGGTTGTTGTTGACCACCACATTGACTAACTCCGCGGCGGTGACGTTGTAGGATTCCAGCTTCAGTGGGTCGATGATCACCTCCAGCATCTCATCCCGATGGCCTGCCAGCGCAGCATCCAGAACCGCCTCCTGGCTTTCCAGGCGGTCCTGCAGGTCATTTGCGACTTGCAAAAGCGTCCGTTCGGGCAGGTTGCCACTCAGATTGATGATGATGATCGGGAATTCGGAAAAATTGAACTCACCCACCGTGTAGGCATCAGCGCCGTCCGGAAACTTGGCCTCCGCCTTGTCCATGGCCGCCCGGATCTCTGCTAGGACGGCCTCTTTGTCCCAGCCAAATTCAAACTCAAGGCTCAGGAAAGCATATCCTTCCGACGCCGTACCGGACATCTCCTTCAGGCCGTCCAGATCGGCCATCTCGGTCTCCATGACCTTGACCAACATCTTCTCCGAATCCTCGGCGGAAATGCCGGGGAAGGGCACGCTAATAAAAGCGGCCGGGATCTCGATATCCGGCTCACCCTCCTTGGGCAGGCCGATATAAGCAAATGTGCCCGCCAGAAGGGAAAGGATGATGAACGCAATCACCATCCGGGCGCGCGAGGCGGCCCAATCAACAATACCGGTCATTCCGAAGGCTCCCGATATGTCACAGACAGGGGCACACCATCGCCCACAAACTCTTGACCCACCACGATCACGTCTACCGGATCAGGCAAACCGCCGACCCAAACGCCCTTGACCGTGTCGCGCAGCACCGTGATTGGCGCAAATGCAGCTTTCTGGTCTTCTGTCACGTAGCGCACGCCGATTGTGCCGGCATCGTCCAGCGTCAGGGCCGAAGCTGGGATCAGATGCGCATCGGCCCCGGCGGCCGAGATGACGATCTCTGCCGTTTGACCGTCTCGAATGGTCAGATTATCGTTATCGACCTCGATCTCGACCCGGAAGGTCCGGGTGTTCACATCCGCGGACCGGCTCAGAAAGGTCACGTCCCCGCTGATTTCCCGACCCGACAGCAGGCGTGCCCCTGCAGAGGCCCCAACCTCGATCTTGTCCACTTCGGTCTCGGGAACAAATCCAACCAGCTTGATCGGGTTCAATTGTATGACAGTGGCACATAGGGCGCCGGGTTGCAGCAAGGTGCCCAATTCGGCCGTATCGGTTTCCAACAAACCGGCAAAAGGGGCCGTGATTTTCAGGCGTTCGATATCCTTTTTGACGGTTGCGACCGTAGCCTCGGCCGATTGGATACCAGCTTGCGCGCCTTCGACCCCGGACCGGGCTGCCTCGATGGCGGCTCTGGCGGTCGATACGGCGGCCTGCGTTTCCGCCACGCGGGTTTCAGATGCAAATCCATCCTGGCTCAACCGCGACGCCGCGCGATCGTTGATCGTGGCTTCGGTCAGGCGTGCCTCTGCCTCTACCACGCGCGCCTGGGCTTCGGGGACGCGGGCCTGGGCTTCGGCCAGCCGGGCTTCCGCCTCGATCAACTGGGCGGGGCGGATACCGGGATCCAGCTCGCACATCAATTGACCTGCCTCAATGAATGATCCCTTGCGCAGGGGGGGCGACATTACCAATCCCGATGTTTCGGCTTTTACGTCAACCTCGCGGTCGGCCTCCGTCCGGCCCCGCAATATCACGCCATCGGCCACGTTCTGCCGTTCGACCCGGGCGGCGACAACGGACACACGCTGCGCCGTGTCTTCCTCCAACACCACCGCGACGGGCTCTTCTTCGTCTTCGGTTCCCTCGGGGCGTTCCGCGGCAGCGACTGCGCCGCCCTGTGCGAATTCCAGCAAGCGATCCCGTTCAAAAATCACACCGTAAAGGGCCAACATGACAAGACAGGCCGTGAGTATGGAAAGCGGGCGCATGGAGCGAACCTCTCAGTTTGGTCAATCACGGTTGATCTGGGGCCAATCCCAAATCGCCATACGCCTAATACGCTGAACCGTCCAGTTCAGATTAGTCATTGTGGCAACTTTGTGCAAGGCGGGCCCTATGCCTAAATGCAGGATGCCATTGGCGAAAATTCGCCGTCATGGCAGGGCTTGGCATCAAAGTGTAAATAGCTGTAAGAGGGGCGCTGAGAAAACAGGCGTTTTTGACGCCGATCTACAGGGCAAAACAACGGCGCAAACTCTGCGCAGGACATGACACACGCATGAGCCAGACTGACAGCTTTATTGATGAAGTCACCGAAGAGGTGCGCAAAGATCGGCTTTGGCTGATGATCCGCCGGTATGGCTGGATCGGTGTTGTTGCCATCGTTGCCATTGTGGGTGCGGCCTCTTGGAACGAATATCGCAAAGCACAGGAGCGGCAGCAGGCCGAAGGGTTGGGCGATGCGATTGTCACCGCGTTCAACCAGGAGGATTTGCAGGCGCGCCTACAGGATTTTGACGCGATAGAAGGCGGGCCGTTGGCGCAGCCTGTCATCGGCTTGATGTCCGGGGCGACAGCGGTGCTGGCCGATAATCCTGAAAAGGTGATTGCCGCGCTCGAACCCTTGGCCGCCGATGCAGCACTGGACCCGGTTTACCGCGATCTCGCCGCCCTCAAACTTGTCCTTTTGGGGGAGGATGTGCCGCGTCAGTTGCGCGAAGATCTGATCACTCAGATCACGCAGCCCGGACGCCCCTACCGCTTGCTGGGCCTGGAGCAAAAGGTGCTTTTGCAGGTTGAACTGGGGGAGACCGATGTTGCTGTCCAGTCAGCCGATGCACTTCTTCAGGAGGCGGGTGTGACACAAGGGTTGCAACAGCGCCTCGTACAGTTGATCTTCGCCTTGGGCGAACCCCCGGAAAATCTTTGACAAATAGCCGGGTTGTGCAGGTGGAACGGATTATGAGGCGAGGCAATCTGGTGAAGTCATTTCCATATCTGGCCCTGATTGCGTCTGTCGCCTTGATGTCGTGCACACGCGGTGAAGAACGTTTACCGGGTAAGCGCATTGATGTACGCGACGCATTGCGGCTTGGGGCCGAGGATGCTGCCCAAACAGCGCCGTCCAACGTGGTCGAACCACTCGATATCGATCCACGCGATGAAGTGCGCAACAGCGCCCCGATCTCTCTGCCACGTCAGGTCAACCATACATCTTGGACTCATCGGGGGGGCAGCGCGAACCACAAGGTGACCCACCCCTCATTGAACGCCACCCTGACCAAGGTTTGGTCAGCCAATATCGGCTCTGGCAATAGCCGCCGCTACCGGATCTCTGGCGACCCGATCATTGCCGAGGGCCGGGTTTTTGCCCAGGACAGCCGCGCGCGGGTTTCTGCGTTTTCCACAGCGGGCGGCCAGATCTGGTCACGGGATCTGACCCCGGCCTCTGACCGGAACAAAGATGCGACCGGTGGTGGACTGGCCTATGGGGGAGGTCGGCTTTTTGTCACGACCGGCTTTGGTGAGCTTATCGCCCTTGATCCCGCCAGCGGTGCCACCGTCTGGCGGCAGGAATTCGATGCCCCGGTCACCGGCACGCCGACTGTCCGTGGTGATCTGGTTTATGTCGTGTCGCGCGACAATCGCTCCTTCGGGATCCGCACCGACACTGGCCGCATCCAGTGGCAATTGCCCGGCGCGCCGTCCAATTCGGATCTGATCACCGGCGCAGGCCCTGCTGTGACCGAACGCCTGGCGATCTTCCCCAATGGCCAATCCGAGGTGAATGCCGCCTTGCGCAAAGGTGGTATTCGCGTCTGGGGCGGATCGATTGCCGGGCAACGACGCGGGCGTGCCTATGCGGGCATCACAGATATTACCGGTGATCCGGTCGTGGTGGGCAACACCGTCTATGTGGGCAGCCAGTCGGGCCGCTTCGCCGCCCTCGATGCGACCAGCGGGGAACGCCGTTGGACCGCCACCGAAGGGTCCTACAGCCCGGGTTGGCCCGTGGGTGGGTCCGTCTTCATCGTGTCCGACCAGGCCCAGCTTGTCCGCCTGGATGACAGCACCGGAGAGGTCATCTGGGCCGTCGACCTGCCATATTTCAAACGGGAACGGGTGCGCCGCCGCAAAGGCGTCTTTGCCCATTACGGCCCTGTTTTGGCAGGGGGTCGCCTGATCGTTGGGTCCGACGATGGGCAGATCCGGTCATTTGATCCGCGCACGGGGCAGTTGATCTCATCAGTTGGTATCCCGGGTGGCGCTGCGAGCCTGCCTGCGGTTGTGGGGGGCACCCTTTACATTCTGTCCGGCAACGGGCAATTGCACGCGTTCCGTTAAACACTGGGCCATCACCGGCCCAAGGACACGCAGATGAGCTTTACCCTCGCCCTGGTGGGCCGCCCCAATGTGGGGAAATCCACCCTGTTCAACCGCCTTGTGGGCAAACGGCTGGCTTTGGTCGATGACCAGCCTGGCGTTACCCGTGACCTGCGCGAGGGCGAGGCACGCCTGGGCGATCTGCGCTTTACCGTGATCGATACGGCGGGGCTCGAAGAGGTCACCGATGACAGCCTGCAAGGCCGGATGCGCCGTCTGACCGAACGCGCGGTCGAGATGGCCGATATCTGCCTTTTCATGATCGACGCCCGCACCGGGATCACCCCCACCGATCAGGTCTTTGCAGAGATTCTGCGCCGTAAATCCGCCAACGTCATCCTTGCCGCCAACAAGGCAGAAGGCAACGCGGCCGAGGCCGGTGTCATCGAAGCCTATAGTCTGGGCCTTGGCGAACCCCTTCGGCTGTCGGCGGAACATGGCGAGGGGATGGGCGATCTTCTGGCCATGCTAATGCCCCTTGCCGACGGCTTTGCCGACCGGGCAGAGGCGGACGCACCCGAGGTTGACGTTGATATCGAGGATGCCGACGCCCATGCCCCCACCGTCAAACGCCCGCTCCAGATCGCCGTGGTGGGTCGCCCCAATGCCGGAAAGTCCACCCTCATCAACAAGATCCTGGGCGAAGACCGCCTGCTGACCGGGCCTGAGGCCGGGATCACCCGCGACGCAATCTCCCTGACGCTCGACTGGAACGGCACGCCGGTCCGCGTCTTTGATACGGCGGGGATGCGCAAGAAGGCCAAGGTGCAGGACAAGCTGGAAAAGCTCAGTGTCTCGGACGGGCTGCGGGCGGTGAAGTTTGCAGAAGTCGTCGTGGTGCTGCTTGATTGTGATATCCCCTTTGAGCAACAGGATTTGCGCATTGCGGATCTGGCCGAGCGGGAGGGCAGGGCGGTGGTTATTGCCGCCAATAAGTGGGACCTCGAGGATGAGAAACAGGCCAAGCTGAAAGGCCTGAAGGAGGCGTTCGAACGCCTGTTGCCGCAACTGCGCGGCGCCCCCCTGATCACTGTGTCTGCCAAGACAGGCCGCGGCTTGGACCGCCTGCACGAGGCCATCCTGCGCGCCCACGACATTTGGAACCGCCGCGTCACTACGGCCCGCCTGAATGAATGGCTGGTGGAGATGCTGGAGGCGCATCCGCCCCCCGCCCCCGGCGGCCGCCGCATCAAGCTGCGCTACATGACGCAGGCCAAGACCCGACCCCCCGGTTTCGTCGCCATGTGCAGCCACCCGGACAAGCTGTCGGACAGCTATAAACGCTATCTGGTCAATGGCTTGCGGGAGGACTTTGACATGCCCGGTACACCGATCCGGCTTTGGTTCCGTTCCCAATCCGACCAGAACCCGTTCAAGGATCGCAAGAAATCGACGCCCTCCCGCCTGCGCAAACATCTGGGGAAAAAACCGTTGGGCAAGTAGCCAGCGTGTTAACAGATCTTGACCAAACAAGAGGCATCGGCTGAACTGTTTCCATTATTTGATGGAGCATTTCATGAAGCGTTTGGCCGTATTCTGCGATGGCACGTGGAACGACAAGGATAATCCTGACAAGCTGAAAACCAATGTCGCCCTTCTGGGAGAGGCCGTGGCCCCCATGGACCGCGACGGTATTGTTCAGAAAGTGAAATATGTCAGTGGCGTCGGAACGAATGGTGGAAGTGGGCTCAATGGTTTTGCCGACAAGTTTCTGGGTGGTGTTTTCGGGGCTGGTCTGAATGCCAATATCCGCACCGGCTTCACCTGGTTGATCGAGAATTACGAACCCGGCGACCAGATCTATATCTTTGGCTTTTCCCGTGGAGCGTATACGGCTCGCTCGCTCGGGGGGCTGCTGCGGTCTGCCGGGATCCCGCGCGGCAATGGCGATTTGCCGAAACGTATCGACCGCGCCTTTGACTGGTATCGCAATCGCGGTCGGTGGACCCGGCCTGGCAGCGAGCGTAGCGCGGCCTATCGCGCCCGCAATGGCTCTATCGTTTCTACGGGGCAAAGCGAGGATGAATGGCGTGCTCGGGTCGGTCGGCCCCCCCTAAAACGGCTCAGCGTCGCCTATATGGGTATCTGGGACACGGTGGGCGCGCTGGGTGTGCCCGGGATCCTTGGTCCCGTTGCCCAGGTGATCAATACGCCCTACCGGTTTCACGATGATGAACTGGCCCGGATGATCCTGTCGGGCCGCCACGCCGTGGCCATTGATGAACAGCGGGTCCTGTATCCGCCGACCTTGTGGAGCAACTTGACGGAATTGAATGGCGGGTTGGGCCATGAACCCTACCGCCAGCGCTGGTATCCCGGCGATCACAGCATGATCGGTGGCAGTGGTCCGGAGCGTGGGATCACCAACCACACCTTGCGCTGGATTGCCAAAGGGGCGGAGGAGGCGGGCCTGATCTTTGATCCAGACCAGATCGCGGCGGCTGGGGAGCCGGACCACCGCGGCCCCCTCAGCAATGTGCAGCCTTCCGTCTGGGGGCGGGTGCTGCGCAAAGCGCGGACGGGCCCCCGGCTGGTCACCCGGATCAGCGGCCCGGGGCTCGACCGCTTGCGGGACGGCGATGCCCTGGGGATACGATACAATCCAAAGACACTGCGCCCCTTACGTCGCGCCTTGGCCCATCTGTTGGGGTTGCCGTACCGGGAGCCGCGATATCCTGTACCGCGCCCCCCGGTGCCGCGCTTTCCTAGGCCAACTGACCCTGAGCAGTGATCTGGCCCTTGCCGCCGAGGTAGGGGTGCAGAACGGCAGGCAGCGTGACTGAGCCGTCCTCCTGCTGGCCGTTTTCCAGCACCGCGATCAGGGTCCGACCGATGGCGAGGCCTGATCCGTTAAGTGTATGAACGAATTCGGGTTTTCCGCCTGACTTAGGTTTGAACCGGGCATTCATCCGGCGCGCCTGGAAATCACCGGCGACGGAACAGGAACTGATCTCGCGATAGGTGTTCTGGCCGGGCAGCCAGACCTCAAGGTCATGAGTCTTGACCATGCCAAAGCCCAGATCGCCAGTGCATAGAACGACAGTTCTATAAGGTAGTTCAAGGGTTTGCAGGATGTTCTGCGCGCAATCCGTCATCCGCTGATGCTCGGCCATCGACTGATCGGGATGGGTGATCGAGACCATCTCGACCTTTTCGAATTGGTGCTGGCGGAGCATGCCTGCGGTGTCGCGACCTGCGCTGCCGGCCTCGGATCGGAAACATAAGGAATGGGCTGTAAAGCGTTGTGGCAATTGGCTTTCTTCCAGGATGTCGCCGTTGACTATATTGGTCAGCGTCACCTCTGACGTGGGGATCAGCCACCAGCCATTGGTGGTCTGGTAACTGTCCTCGCCAAACTTCGGGAGTTGGCCCGTGCCGTACATCATCTCCTCGCGCACAAGGACCGGGGCGTTCACCTCTAGAAGGCTGTGATCGGTGATGTGGGTATCGAGCATGAACTGGGCTAAGGCTCTGTGAAGTCTGGCGATTTCGCCCTTCAGCACGACGAAGCGGGAGCCGGAGAGCTTGGCCGCCGTCTCAAAATCGAGGCCCGCTTTGGCGGCGGGGATGTCGTAGTGTTCCAGCGGCGTGAAGGCAAAGTTGCGGGGGCTGCCCCAGCGATGGACTTCCACGTTTTCGGTGTCGTCCGTGCCGTCGGGCACATCGTCATGGACAACGTTCGGCAGACCCATCAGAAGGTCGGTCAGGGCGGCATCCTCAGCCTTGGCCTGTTCGTTGAGAGTAGCGATTTTCGCTTTGTTCTCAGACACTAAGGCGCGGAGGCGTTGGAATTCGGCCTCGTCGCCCCGGGCCTTGGCGGCACCCACCTCCTTGGCGGCTTTGTTGGCCGCGGCCTGGGCATTTTCGGCCTCCAGGATCTTGGCGCGGCGGGCGGCGTCCAACTCCAATATCCGGGACGAGATGCCCGCAAACTCCGACGAGCGGCGCAGAAGGGCCGCTTCAAAAGCATCGGGGTTGTCGCGGATCGCGCGGATATCGTGCATGGCTCCGGTTCCTTGGTTTGAGCTAAGTGCCGCCCCTATAGGCCCGAAACGCACGGGGCACAATCGATGCGCATCCTATGCACAAACCATGCATACGAAGGTCAGCGACCCAGACGTACTTTCCACTCGTCCGGGAAGTCCGGCAACGTGTCCTGCCACTCCCGCCAAGCGCGCCTGAAGTCGCGAGGCTGAAGTTCCCCGTACTCCCAATGACTAGGAATGTGGTCGCGCATGTGCGCCGCCTCTTCTTCGATAGTATCCCGAAGGCAGCCATCCGCGAAGATTTGGTTCAGATGTTTTTTGAGCTTAACGACAAGTTTCTCGTCACCGTGATCGATTGCCGCCCCGAGTGTGTCGACACGTCTCATGAAACGGGTTTTTTGCGATACGGTAAGACCGCTCAGATCGGCTCCGCGTAAGTCCGTTCCGATGAACCGAGTTCCTTGTAGATCTGCTCCGTTTAAGTCAGCGCATCTCAGATCTGCATCATGGAACTCGGCGTGCTGGAGTACGGCTAAGTTGAATCTGGAGCCTTGAGCCTCGGTTAAAGCAAACTTCGCTCCTAGAAGGATTGCCCTTACGAACTCTGTACCTTGAGCTTTGCTACCGTGAAACTTCGCCCCACCCAGTTTTGTCCTAAAGAAACGGACACCTTGAATTGAGGCCCGAGACAGGACTGCTCCCCGCAAATCAAGTTCGGATAGTTGAAAGCCCTGAAGGTTTGCGCCCTCAAGGTTTAACTCGATCCGAGAATTTTTATTCAGCTGGGATAGGACTTTAACTGCTAATTCTCGATCTGTACGGATGTTTTTCCTTAACTCTGCGGCCCAGTCATGAAGAGACCAATAGGGCAAATCTTCAGGCACAGTCATTGGGGCGTCTTCAGTTGCCGAGGTTTCGCGGACGTAGAGGCAGAGGATGGAGGCGATGCGGTCTCGGTTTTCGGGTTGGTCCCAGGCCAAGCCTTCGAGGCGGTCGATGGCGGCGGCGCGGGTGACGATGTCGGGGATCTCGATCTCTCGGGTTTCCCAGTCGCTGGCTTTCAGAACGCGCGCGTTTTCGGGGAGGTTGAGGCGCTGGCCTTCGATCTGCAGCATGCTGCGGGGAGCCTCATCATCAGATTGACCAGCGCGGTAGTACACGTGACGGACCGCGCGCAGCACCTTGTGCCGGGCGGCAAGAGCGTTGAAGGCGTCATTCAGCTTGTCATTGGCGAGGGAGGCGGCGGCGGTTTCGGCTTGCTTTTGTGCTACGATGGCACGCCAGATGACGAAGGGCGCTCCCGCGAGGGCCAACACGATTAGGCCCAGCGATCTAAGACTGGCTGCATCGGTCGTCGTATCGGTCGATAGGATAGCACCAGAGAGTTGGACGAGGGCGCCAATTATGAGGGCCGCGACCCAAACCGTTAGGATGGCTCCGCAGACGGTCAATCCGATACCGAGCCACTTGGCTTTTTTGAAATCGACGCTCCTGGGGACGCCAAGCCAGTCTAACAGATCAGGGTTTTTGTCGCTCATGTCGTCAATTCAAAGGTTTGGTAAGTCGCGTGTGAGAAAACGAATTTTGACACACGCTAAGGCAGATTTTCGTTCCCGTCCAATGGATTAAGGTTAATGAATTTGAAGCTGTTCTAAGCTGGAACGGGGCAAGACGCCCAACGTTTGCAGATGGAGCGGATCCATTGGCCTTCAATTCGGGGCGAGGGTTTTGATGAGGGCTGGTGTGACGGTGGCTGCGACGGCGAGGGGGCCGTTGCGCAGGGACATGGTGCCGACGACGCGGCGGGCCTTACCCGTGCCTTGCAGGACGGGACCGCCGGAATTTCCGGGCACGACTTCGCAAGCCAAGGTGATCAGGCCGTCGAGACCGGCGCGGGGGCAGTCGTCATTCACGCTGAGGATATGGGGGCGGTCGCCACGATAGCCTGCGACCCGGGCCGGACCCGTAGCCAGATCACCCACGGGGAGGGGGGTGATGTCGGTCAGCGGCACCTCCAACCGGATGACGGCGACATCGGCATGGGCCTGGGCGGCGGAGGTGGGCTGCAACGTCTGGTAATCGGGGTGGACGGCGAGGGCGATACCTTGGGCAGCGGCCGCGTAGTCGCCACGATGCCAGCCCGCGACGAAGGTGAGTTCATCGGCGGCAAAGACGGCTCCGGTCCGGCGATGCTGGACGCAATGGGCCGCCGTCAGCACCAGATCGGGGGCGATGAGGGTACCGGTGCAATGCTGGCGGCGCTTGTAGCCTGCGGCATTGACGCGGCCGACGGCCTGCCAGTCTGCGCGCTCGCCCTCGGTGATGGGGCGCGGGGCGGGATCGGCCAAGGCGGCGCTGCCCAGGCACAGGATCACAAAAAACATCACGCATTTTCGCATTTGAAATTGAACTCCCTGCCTGCCTGCCCATATGGCCCATCAGTGTTGCGCACAAAAGGGGCACCTTGTGCTTGATACCCTTGCCGCATAGGGTGCGCGCCAATTCAACGCCCGGGGAGCGCCCGGGCCGGACCAACGGATGAGGTAGCTGCGATGGACGGTGCTGGGCTGGGGAGTTTCATTCCCCTGATCCTGATCTTTGCGATCATGTATTTTCTTTTGATCCGGCCGCAGCAGAAGAAGGTGAAAGAGCATCAGGCGATGGTGACGGCGCTGCGGCGGGGTGACCAAGTTGTGACCCAGGGCGGATTGATCGGGAAGGTCAGCAAGGTCAAGGACGACAACGAGGTTGAGGTCGAGGTGGCCGATGGTGTGAAGGTGCGCGTTGTGCGGGCGACCATTGCGCAAGTGTTGAACAAGACCGAACCGGCCAGCGATTGATCCGACAGCCTGTCCGAAAGGTGCTGCTTTTATGCTGAATATTTCCCTGGTGAACCGCGTGCTGATCTGGCTGGTCGTGGCGGTGGGGCTGTTTTTTGCGCTGCCCAATGCGTTTTACGGCCGGGTTGAGACGCATAATGACGCGGTCAAGGCGATTGAGGCGACGGGCAGCACGCCGGAATTGGAGGCCGCTGCCGGGGTTTGGCCCGACTGGATGCCTGGGACGCTGGTCAATCTGGGATTGGATCTGCGGGGTGGTGCGTCGCTGTTGGCCGAGGTACAGGTCGAAGAGGTTTATGCCAGCCGGATGGATGCGCTATGGCCCGAGGTGCGCGATGTGTTACGGGCCGAGCGGGCGGCGATTGGCGGTATTCGCCGGATCCAGCAGGGGCCTGCCGATGAGCTGCGGGTGCGCATCGAAAATCCGGCCGAAATGGGGCGCGTCCTGACGGCCATTCGGGCGCTGGCCAGACCTGTGCAAAGTCTGACTGGGGTGGGCACGACGGATATTGAAGTGGATGCCAGTGGTGCCATCCTGACGATCAACCTGTCGGAGGCCGAGCGCCAGATCATTGCCGATCTGACCCTGCAACAGGCATTGGAGATCATTCGCCGGCGGGTCGATGCGGCTGGTACGCGGGAGCCGTCGATCCAGCGGCAGGGTTCCGACCGGGTTCTGGTGCAGGTGCCGGGGTTGGGATCGGCCCAGGAGTTGAAGGAGTTGATCGGGACGACCGCCAAGCTGACTTTCCATTCTGTCGTTTCGGTGACCGACGATCCCAATGCCAGTCCGGGGCCGGGCAACATCCTGCACCCAAGTGCGGAGCAGGCCGGGGAATACTTTGTTCTGGAACGGTTGCCCGTCATCAGCGGCGAGGACCTGACCGACAGCCAGCCGGAATTTGATCAGAATGGGCGCCCCGCCGTCGGCTTTCGCTTTAATCCGGGAGGAGCGCGGATTTTTTGCGGTTATACGACCGAGAATGCGGGGGCTCCCTTTGCCATCGTTTTGGATGATGAAGTGATCTCTGCCCCGCGGATCAATGAACCGATTTGCGGCGGTGCGGGGATCATCACGGGCAATTTCTCGGTCGAGGAATCCACCAACCTTTCGATCCAGTTGCGCGCCGGCTCGCTGCCTGCGGCCATGGAGTTTTTGCAGGAGAACACGATCGGCGCGGATTTGGGAAAAGACAGCATTGATGCCGGGATCATGGCCTGCATGGTCGCCTTTGCCGCCGTTCTGATCTTTATGCTGCTGAGCTATGGCACGTTCGGGATCTTTGCCAACATCGCGTTGATTGTGAATGTGGGCATGATCTTTGGCCTGTTGAGTGTTTTTGGGGCAACCCTGACCTTGCCTGGTATTGCGGGCATCGTGCTGACCATCGGGATGGCGGTGGATGCCAATGTGCTGGTATTTGAGCGCATCCGGGAAGAGCTGAAATCGGCCAAGGGACCCAGCCGGGCGATTGAGCTGGGCTATGAAAAGGCGCTGAGTGCGATCATCGACGCCAACATCACGACCTTCATCACGGCGGTAATCCTGTTTGCCTTGGGCTCTGGCCCGGTCAAAGGGTTCTCGGTGACGTTGATGATCGGTATCGCGACCTCGGTCTTTACGGCGATCTATGTCACACGCGTGATGGTGGTGATCTGGTTCGAGGCCCGACGTCCCAAGACAATCGAGGTGTGATATGCGGCTGCGTCTGGTTCCCAAGGAAACATCGCTCGACTTCTTTCGCTTTTGGAAGACCACTTTCGGTGCCTCGGTCCTAGCGATGGTCGCTTCGGTCGTGTTGTTTCTTTTGGTTGGTCTGAATTTTGGCATCGACTTCTTGGGCGGCACGACGATCCGTACAGAAAGCAGCCAACCCGTGGATGTGGGGGCCTACCGCGACGCGCTGGATCCGCTGGGCTTGGGCGATGTGGTGATTACCGAGGTTTTCGATACCAATTTCGGGCCGGAGCAAAATGTGGCTTCGGTCAAGATCCAGGCGCAGGAAGGCGAGGAGGCCGTGTCGAACGCGGTGCTGGATGAGATCCAGGGGGCTTTGCGCGCCTATGATAGCAATATCACCTTCCCGTCGGTCGAGTCTGTTGGGCCGGAAGTTTCGGGGGAGTTGATCCAGACAGCGGCGATTGCCGTGGTGCTCGCGATCATGGCGGTGCTGGTCTACATCTGGTTGCGGTTTGAGTGGCAGTTCTCGTTGGGAGCGGTGGCCGCTCTGGTCCATGACATCACGCTGACGATTGGGGTTTTTGCACTGCTTCAGATCCAGTTTGATCTGGCGATCATCGCGGCTTTGTTAACGATCGTGGGCTATTCGCTGAACGATACGGTGGTTGTGTTCGACCGGGTTCGGGAGAACCTGCGCAAGTTCAAGCAGCGACCTTTGGTTGAGGTATTGAACCTGTCGATCAATGAGACCTTGTCGCGGACGGTCATGACCTCTGTCACAACGTTGCTCGCGCTAATCTCTCTTTACGTTTTGGGGGGCGATGTGATCCGCGGATTTGTGTTTGCCATGATCTGGGGTGTGATCGTGGGCACCTATTCCTCGGTCTTTGTGGCGTCGGCGATTTTGCTTTACCTCGGTGTGACGCGCGATACGTCCAAGACCGATGGTGGGGCCGGCACGCAATTTGCAGATATCGATGCCTGACGGGCTTGGAGTGGCCCTGGCCACTCCGGGCCTTGTCTGGGTGCTGGCTGCCTGTGTTCTGGCGGGCGTGGTTTATGGCTTTGCCGGGTTCGGAGCGGGGCTGGTTTTCATGCCTGTCGCGGTGATCTGGCTGGATCCGCCGCTGGCTGTGGCGGCATTTAGTGTGGTCGCCATAATCTCGCTTTTTACAATTGTGCCACGGGCCTGGGCGGAGGCGGACCGACCGGCGGCCCTGACGCTGGTGGCTGCGGCCTTGGCGGGCATGCCCATCGGGCTGCAGGTCCTGACCGCGGATCATGGCGAGTTGGTGCGCTGGATCATTCTGGCGGTAACAGCCGGGACCCTATTGGCGTTGGTCGCCGGGTGGCGCCGGACCACCCGAGGGACGTTGACTGCCCGGGTTGGGGTTGGCTTTTCGACAGGCATCGTGGGCGCGGCGACTGGGCTGTTGGGGCCGATCATGGTGCTGTTTCAGTTATCGTCGCCAGATGGGGCAGGGCGCAGCCGGGCCAATGCCATCTTGTTCCTGACCTTTGGCACGATGCTGTTGCTGCCGGTCATGTGGATGAGTGGCGCGCTGCCATCGACGGCCTTGTGGTTGGGCGCGTTGCTGTTGGCGCCATACGGGGCGGGTACGTTGGTGGGGCAGGCGCTTTTCGATCCGGCCCGAGATGGGTTATACCGAATGGTGGCTTATGTGGTGATTGCCGCGGCGATCGTGGCGGGTTTGCCTGTTTGGAGCTGAGGAGATGTGCGGATGCGCCTGAATGAGGTGAGCTATGACGATGCCCAGCCGATCGAGGGCTATGGGCCTGGGTTTTTCCGCATCGGCGGCGCGGCGCGGCAGGGCCCGCTTTTGACCAGCGCGGCGGGGCCGCAGGACTGGGCGGGATATGAGGATACGGCGCCTTTGGTGGCGTTGGCCGGGCAGATTGATGTGCTGTTTATCGGAACGGGCGCTGAGATTGCCCCGTTACCTTCACCTCTGCGCTGGGTGCTTGAGGAGGTGGATCTGGGGGTGGAGATCATGGCGTCACCCACCGCGGCGCGTACTTATAACGTGTTGCTCTCTGAGGGGCGACGGATCGCGGTGGCGTTGTTGCCAGTGGATTGAGGCGTTTCGGATCGCTGGCGCGATCCGACCGATTGGGGGCGCCGCCCCCGCCGCCTGTCGGGCGTCTCCCCCGGAGTATTTTTACCGATAAGAAAAAGTGAGGGCGGTTTTTCGGAAATGACGCTTAATGTCCAAGATTTGAAGGTTGGGCGCGCGGGAATCGCTTTGCTGGATGGTGTTTCATTTGATGTTTGTGCTGGTGATGTGTTGGTTCTGCGGGGGCCGAACGGGATTGGCAAGACGTCGCTCTTGCGATCCCTGGCGGGGCTGCAGCCTGTGCTGGGGGGGCGGGTTGATGTGGCACCCGACAGTATGGCCTATGGCGCGCACGCGGATGGGGTGAAGGGCACACTGACCGTTGTCGAGAATTTGACCTTTTGGGCGCGGGTTCATGGTCACCCGGTCAGGGCCGACGTGTTTGACGCCTTTGACCTGGCGCATCTGAAGGATCGTACCGCGGCGCAGCTTTCGGCGGGGCAGCAGCGGCGCTTAGGTTTGGCGCGGTTGGCGGTGACAGGGCGGCTCGGTTTGCTGCTGGATGAGCCGACCGTGTCGCTGGATGCGGCCTCTGTCGCGTTGTTTGCGGCGTTCATCCAGCGGCATCTGGCGACGGGCGGGTTTGCCGTGATCGCCACGCATATCGATCTGGAATTAAAGGCGGAGGTGCTGGACCTGACCCCGTACAAGGCGCAGGCCGCCGCTGCTGATCCCGCTGGCTTTGACGAGGCATTTTTGTGATCGCCCTGTTCCGCCGTGACCTGCAACTGGCGATGCGGGCGGGGGGCGGCTTTGGCCTCGCGCTGGCTTTCTTTCTGATCGTGGTCACCTTGGTGCCGTTTGCCCTTGGCCCGGATCGCGAAACCTTGGCCGCCGTTGCTGCGGGCGTTCTGTGGCTGGGTGCGTTATTGGCCTGCCTGTTATCGCTTGACCGGATCTTTGCCCTGGATTTCGAGGATGGCGCGTTGGAGTTGCTTGCCACAGCCCCCATCCCGCTGGAAGGTGTGGCGGCGGTCAAGGCCTTGGCCCATTGGTTGACCACCGGTTTGCCGCTGACATTGGCGGCGCCTGTCTTGGGCGTTTTGTTGAGTTTGCCCGCGGGTGCCTATGGTTGGTTAACGCTGTCCTTGGCCATTGGCACGCCCGCCCTGTCGGTCATTGGAACCTTCGGTGCGGGCCTGACTGTGGGGATCAAACGCGGCGGCTTGCTGATGTCCCTGATCGTCTTGCCGCTTTATGTCCCGACCCTGATCTTTGGCGCCGATATCGTACGCCGGGCCACGGATGGGCTGGACCCGACCGCGCCACTGATCCTGCTGGCGGTGATCACATTGGCGAGTGCGGCACTTCTGCCCTTTGCCTCGGCCGCCGCAATCCGTATCAATCTACGCTGACACGAGGGGGAGCCGATGTCGCTTTGGGAATATGCCAATCCGGTGAAGTTCATGGCCCTATCGGGGCAGGTGTTACCGTGGGTCGGTGGGCTGGCCGCCCTTTGTCTGGGAGTTGGGTTGGTCTGGGGGTTCTTCTTCACACCCGATGATTTCCGGCAGGGATCCACGGTCAAGATCATTTATCTACACGTCCCCTCGGCCCTGATGGCGATCAACACATGGTTCATGATGCTGGTCTGTGCTCTGATCTGGTTGATCCGGCGGCACCATGTCTCTGCCCTGGCAGCGCGGGCGGCAGCACCAGTCGGGATCGTCATGACGCTGATCGCCTTGTTCACCGGAGCGGTTTGGGGGCAGCCCATGTGGGGCACGTGGTGGGCGTGGGACCCCCGGTTGACCTCGTTCCTGATCCTGTTCCTGTTTTACCTGGGCTACATTGCGCTGTGGTCTGCGATCGAGGATCCCGATACCGCAGCCGATCTAACCAGCGTGCTTTGCATTGTGGGATCTGTGTTTGCGATCCTGAGCCGCTACGCGGTGAACTTCTGGAACCAGGGGCTGCATCAAGGCGCATCGCTGTCGCTGGACAAGGAGGAGAATGTGGCAGATGTCTTCTACATCCCGCTCCTTGTCTGCATCGCAGGTTTCGTCTGCTTGTTTCTGGCGCTGGTCCTGCTGCGCACCCGGACCGAGATTCGGGTGCGGCGGATCCGGGCGCTGGAAGCCCGGTCGCGGATGGCGTGATGCCGGATCTGGGTGCTTATGTGGTTGAGGTCGCCTTGGCCTATGCGGGTTCGCTGGTGCTGATCCTGGGCCTGGTCGGCCTGTCCTGGTGGCGGGCCGTGCGGGTGCGGGCTGCATTGGCACGCGCTGAAAAGGAGGTGAGATGAAGATCCTTTACATCCTTCCGGTCGTCGTGTTCGGAGGGTTCGGTGTGTTGGCGGCCTTTGGTCTTTTTGCTCCCGAAGATGGCCTTTCCTCTGCTCGACAGGGCGGCCCTGCTCCCGACCTGACCCTGGCGGCACTACCACCCAAGGCCGAGTTCACGGCGGAGATGTTGCAGGCCGAAGGCCCCAAGATCGTGAATATATGGGCCAGTTGGTGCGCTCCTTGCCGGGCCGAACATCCGCAATTGGTCGATCTGTCGGCAAAAGGGATCCCGGTTTACGGCATCAATTACAAGGACGAGCCCGCCAAGGCATTGGGCTTCCTGGCCGAACTCGGCGACCCCTACGCGGCGATCGGCGCCGATCAACAGGGTCGCACCGCCCTTGACTGGGGCGTTTACGGTGTGCCCGAAACCTTTGTCATCGATGGGGACGGCCAGGTGATCTTGCGATTTGCCGGGCCAATCACTGAGGCGGTTCTGACCAATACGATTCACCCGGCTTTGAAATCAGCGTCACAGTAATGTTGAGGATAGCAAAGCGGTCTGTCGGATCGCACCACTGCTGTCATTATGTGTTCATAAATATCCATATTTTACGTCTGCGGCTTGTTCCGACCTCAGGAGTTTAGCGGCCATGGTATGCCCGTTAGATTTGTGCCTTCGGGCAGGGATATTTGAGGACACATGATGGGGGAAGGCCCATCAGAGTAATGGGCCGTTTTCTCCGAATGTCGAAAGCCTGAGGTGGCCGGATCCCGGTCTGAAAACCTCAAGCCCCTCGTCCTGCCTGCACCCAATGATCTTGGGGCGATGGGTCATCAGCTGTGTTTTGGGGCTCTTGCACGGTGCGTTAAAGCCGGTAGCAGGTGCGCGTGAGCGCGCCTGCCGGGCCCAACGCCTTGGGCCAGCGGCTTTGCCGCTTCGCCCAAGGGGACGGGAGCACCACAGATGAGCCTAAGTGCGATCAGGTCGGATCGGCGCTGCCACGGGACAGGGCCGCGACGCCGGTGCGCGCTACTTCCTGTAGGCCAAGGGGGCGCATCAGTTCCGCAAAGGCTTCGATCTTTTCGGGCGTGCCGGTGATCTCGAACACGAAACTGCCCAGCGTGCTGTCGACGACATTGGCGCGAAAGATCTCGGCCAGGCGCAGGGCTTCGATCCGTTTATCACCGGCGCCTGCAACCTTGAACAGGGCCAGCTCGCGCTCGACCGACGGCCCGTCGACTGTCAGGTCATGGACCTCGTAAACGGGTACCATCCGACCCAATTGCGCTTTGATCTGCTCAATCACTTGTGGTGTGCCAGTGGTCACGACGGTGATCCGAGAGCGGTGGCCGGTCTGGTCGATCTCCGCCACGGTGAGGCTTTCGATATTATAGCCGCGCCCGGAAAAGAGCCCGATCACCCTGGCCAACACACCGGCCTCGTTATCGACGACCACGGCCAAGGTGTGTGTCTCGATCACCTCCGCATTGGGGTCGCGCAGGTCATAGGCCGAATGTTTCGACGAGCCTTTGCGAATTTTCAGCGCTGCCATCTGTTTTCCCTGTCCTCTTGTTGGGGCGCCACTTGCAACAATTGCCCGAGGCTTGTCCAGCGCGGGGCCGGAATTGTTTCAGTTTGCGGTAACTTGTTCACGGTAACCTGGGGGCATGATCGCGCAGGATCACGGGTTTGTGGTGCTGATTGCCGGGGGCACGGGGTGCCGCGTAGATATCCCGCATACCGTTGTATTCCAAATGCGCTCCACAAAAGGACCCGATGCCATGACCATGACCGCCAACGCCCCCAGCCCCTCAGTCAGCTTGCCGCAGAACATCGTGACGCTGGTCACGACGGTGCTGATCGCCGGCGCCTTCTCGACCGTTGCTTTTGACTTCTTTGGCAAATCCTTGAGCCCGATGCTTGGTTTCGGCGGTCTGGCGCCGGTGCCGCTCGCCAATGGCGTGATCAAGACGCTCTTTGGCACAGGCTATACGCCGGGTGCCCATGCGCTGCATTACTTTGCCGGAATGATCGCCTATCCCGCTGGTTGGGTTCTGATTGCCGAACCCCTGCGCCGCCGGTTCGCCCCACAGGTGCACTGGCTGATCGCCGCCACGGTCTATGGCGTGGCGCTGTGGGTCTGGGCGCTCTTCTTCATGGCGCATCTGGTTGCCGGTAACCCGCCTTTCCTCGGCTGGGGCACGATCACCTGGGTTGCCTTGGTCGGTCATGTCCTGTTTGCCCTGATCACGGCCATGGTCGCCCACCTGCGCCGTAACGCGTAAATGCACAAATCTTGCCAAGGCCCCGCGGTGTCGCGGGGCCGTATGCATGTTTTGATCCCATCTCATGCGGTCTTCACCCGTTGAACGGCGCTGGCGAAGCTGAGGATTACGGCCATACCGATTAAAGGCGGTATCATCACTGCCGCGGGGGCGACCGGGACAAAGATCGGCAGGGCCGGGCCCATCCAAAGCAATACCGCGGCAACCATAGTGAGAGGCGTGCCCAAGACTTTGTCCGAGCGAAGAAGAAACAGTGCCACCACAGCCAGCAACCCCGCATCGTAGTGCCAGAAATAAGGGGTCGCGAGACAGGTCGCCGCTGCAAGAGCCGCCATCTTGGCGTCGAAACCAATCTCCTTGCTGCGCCAAATCACAAAGACCGCCCCGGCCAGCAGCGCTGATAGCCCCCACTGGAGCGTCACGGCCGTCTCGTAAGATATCCCGAGACGTGTGAGCAGGGCGGGGATGCTGGTCATCAAGTCAAGCAGGGGTAGCGTCTCCTCCAGCCGCGCTGCGTGCTGTGTGTAAATGTCTACCAGGTTGGTCCAATATGCCGGGCCATAGATGAGGGTCGCGGCGACATTCAGGATCACGCTGGTCATGGCCGCCCCCGCAGTCGCACGCCATGCCCCAATGGCGATCAAGGCGGCGGGGATCATCAGCCCAAGCGTTGGCTTCAGGGTCAAAACACCGATCAGGATCCCTGCCGACCAAGGCCTGTCCGCGCGCAATGCTGCAAAGGCGGCCAGAAAAACTCCGGCCCAAAGGAGTGTGAATTGTCCAACGGCCAAAACCGGAATGACAGCCGGTGCGCAGGCCAGCGCCACCCAGGCTGAAGGCGATGCTTTGCAAAAGGGGCCGAGCGCGGCCGCATAAACCGCAAATGAAACCCCGCTAAAGATGATCCATGCGACCGGAAATGGAAGTACACCCAACGGCGTCATCAGGGCCAGAAAAGCAGGCGGATGCAGGAATGGAAACCAGTCGGGTGGGCAGGTGGCGTCATTGGCCTCATATATGCGGTTGACCGAGAAGGCGGCGAGCGGCTCTCCCATGGCGGCCAGATGCCCCGCACCCCAAAAGACCGCGAAATCCACCGAGACATCGATGCAGCCCGGGTCCAACATGTCAGAAATTTCGCCCGTGATCTGACGGGCAAGCATGAAAAGAGTCACGCTTGCGGCAATCATCGCGATCGGGAAGGACCGCCTTGTCTGCAGTCCGCGCAGACGATGATCGCCGGCTTGATCCGCTGATGTTACGGCCATCGTGCGTTGGGTTTTCGAACGCATCTCAGGTCTGGCCATCCTTTCATCTGCGTGTTGCCGGGCCCATCATGTGTCACGGGGCCCACCAGCATGGCCGGGACCACTCTGCGTGTTCAAACAGTGCGTCGACAGACGGATCAGGTTGGGTCTGCGTCGACAAGCTGGACATCACTAACCCCGTCAGTCGCCTGAAGAAGCCCCGTCAGACTTTCCACCAACTCTGCCATGGCTGTCGACGTGTCGATCTTTCGGAAAAGCCGCTTCAGCAAATTTTGCTCTGCCTTGACGAAAACAAGGTGGTCTGCGCCGGTTTTCGCATCATAGTCGCCTTGGCTTCCGCAGCAGACCGCGAGTGTGAAATCGCCGTCGTGTTCAACTTCGATCCAATAGCCCCAATCTTCCATGGACGAGAACCCAATCGGGTAACCAAGCTTTGGCAGTTCGGCCTTCAGGAATTCAGCGAGCTCTTTGCCAAAAAGGCCGGGATTGATGAACTCATCGGATGTTTCCTCCAATTCGCCCGCCGTGGGTGGAAAGCGTTTGGAGGAAAACTCGATGAGTCCATCGCCGGTCATACGAGCACGGCACCCTTGCTGCCGATGGCATCTTGGGTGGAGGCTTCGCCCAACAGCATCTTATTGTGCGGCTCGCCTGAGGGGATCATGGGGAAGCAGTTTTCATGCTTCTCGACCAGGCAATCAAAGAGAACCGGGCCATCGTAAGCCAACATCTCCATGATCGCGTCATCAAGATCGCCGGGGTCCTTGCACAGGATGCCCTTGGCACCAAAGGCTTCGGCCAGTTTCACGAAATCGGGCAGAGCCTCGGACCAACTGTGGGAATAGCGTTCGCCGTGCAGCAATTCCTGCCACTGGCGCACCATGCCCAGCCGTTCATTGTTCAGGATGAATTGCTTGACCGGCAAGCGGTACTGCGCGGCAGTGCCCATTTCCTGCATGTTCATCAACCAGGAGGCCTCGCCCGCCACGTTGATCACCAGCGCGTCGGGATGCGCAATTTGCACACCTATCGATGCAGGAAAACCATAGCCCATCGTGCCCAGGCCCCCGGATGTCATCCAGCGGTTCGGATCCTCGAACCCCAGATATTGGGCGGCCCACATCTGGTGCTGACCAACCTCGGTACAGATATAACGGTCATACGTTTTAGTCAGCTCTTCGAGGCGGACCAAGGCATGCTGGGGCTTGATCGTCTTTTCCGAGGTCTTGAAATCCAGACACCGGATCGCGCGCCAATCGTCGATCTGCTTCCACCACTTGGCCAAACCCTCTGCGTTGACCTTTGACCCGCGCTCTTTCCACAGCGCCAAGGCGGCGTCCAGCACATGGGCCACGTCGCCGATGATCGGGAAATCGGTATGGACGACCTTGTTGATCGAGGACGGGTCAATATCGATATGGGCCTTCATCGAGTTTGGGCTGAAGTCAGCGATCCGTCCCGTGATCCGGTCATCAAACCGGGCACCCACATTGATCATCAGATCGCAGCCATGCATCGCAAGGTTGGCTTCATAAAGCCCGTGCATGCCGAGCATGCCCAGCCACGCCCTGCCCGAGGCGGGATAGGCACCCAAACCCATCAAGGTCGAAGTGACTGGGAAACCCGTGGCTTCGGCAAATTCGCGCAACAGAGCGGTGGCCCGGTCTCCGGAATTGATCACGCCGCCGCCTGTGTAAAAAACGGGGCGTTCGGCGGTTTCCATCGCCTCGACCAAGCCCTCGATCACCTCGGCATCGCCTTCTATGCGTGGTTTGTAATGGCCGGTCGGTGCATCGGCGGGGGCGACATAGGTGCCGCTGGCAAATTGCACGTCTTTTGGAATGTCGATCAGAACGGGACCCGGGCGCCCCGAGGTTGCGACATGGAACGCTTCATGAATGGTCGCGGCCAGCCGGTCGGTGTCTTTAACCAGCCAGTTATGCTTGGTGCAGGGGCGGGTGATCCCGACCGTGTCAGCCTCCTGGAATGCGTCCGAGCCGATCATGAAAGTGGGCACCTGGCCAGTCAGAACGACCATCGGGATCGAATCCATCAGCGCATCGGTGATCCCAGTCACGACGTTGGTGGCCCCGGGACCCGAGGTCACCAGAACAACGCCGGGTTTCCCGGTCGAGCGCGCATACCCTTCGGCGGCATGGGCGGCACCCTGTTCGTGGCGGACCAGGATGTGGCGGATGCCTTCTTGCTGAAAGATCTCGTCGTAAATCGGTAGCACGGCCCCGCCGGGATAGCCGAATACGACGTCCACACCCTGATCCTTCAGGGCTTGAACCACCATCTTTGCTCCGGTCATTTGGCGTGCCATTTCATGTTCTCCGTTTGGCTGGCATCTGGGCAATAAAAAACCCCCGGTCTTTCGGCGGGGGTGCATGGGGTTATCGTCTGGCGTCCGTGTTACCGGCCCATGCACCTTTCGACTACGAGAAGTAGAATGCTGATCATTCCAAAGGTCCCTTACTACGTGGCGGGACAATACGAGGCGCGTTTGGTGGCGTCAATCGAAATACATGAGAAAATGTCGCCAAAGCCCGTGTTTTCGGAATTATCTTTCTAAGAGCTTAAGTGAACCCTTCGGTTCACATTGACTGTGCACCAATGCGCACAACCGGTGATGGTTCGCTGTTGATTGGAGTCCGACGTTAGGTCATTAGGTAATCATGGAAGCTGAACAGGAGAGTTCAAATGTCCTTGTCTCGCCGAGTTTCACATTTTACCGCAGGCCACGCCACCTTCCTGGGGATGCTTATTACGGTTGGTCTATGGGCCAGTTCGCTGCCAAGCAACGCAACGCCCCTGTCGTCGGATGAGTTCCGCACGATGTATGCAGACCAGGTTTATGAGGCGCTGGTGGACGATCACAAGATAACTGTCGTGATGGGCGGTGATGGCCGGGTGGAGATCAATGGCCCCATCGGTCAGTTCGAAGGCAGTTGGGCCATGGCTGACAACCTGATGTGCGTTTATTTCGCCAGCGGCCCGCGGATCGGAGAAACCTGTGGCCACCTGCTGCCCGACCAGTCCGGCGGGTTCGAGACGACGACGGGCATCATCATGCGCCCGCTGGTGACGTCGGCTCCGCTGGATTGAACGCGGATCATATTCCGCGGTAAGATGCCTGACCTTGGTGTTGGGCACCGGTGACGTTTGTCGTCTAGCCTGGGTACACCGTGCCGGCATCGCCAATATAATTATCCCATGCAAACCAGTAGGATATGTGGCCCGCCACCCTGGATAGACTGACGCCATCGGGGCCGACCAGTGCCGCTTCCGTGGCTGTCCAGCCGGTGCCGTCACTGGCTGTCAGACGGTCGCCGGTTGAGGCAAATGTCAGATCGCCACGTTCATAGGCGCGAACACTGCGGGTCTGTGCATTGCCGATCAGAACCAGGGGCGTGTTGGCGATGGCGTCATTGATCACGCGCTTTTTGTCAAAGGCGTTAAGCGGCCAGGCCCGCGCCACACCGAACTGGCGGATGGTAAAGACATAATCCTTTTGGTTATGCGCCTGTTCATCAACCAAGGCCGGGAACATCAGATCGGGTGAGCCGAAATAGGCGGAGTAAACCACGCCTGAGCCATAGTCGCGCCGGTACCCGGTCTTGAGCGACAGAACCCGGGTTGTCGGATGGGTGGCTTTCCAATTGGCCCAGGTTGTGATCACCACAGGGCGTTGTGTCAACTTGATGCCGCGGCCGGCAAGGGGGCCAATGACGGGCTGGCCGGTATACTGGTTCCACAGCGAGTTGGTCTTGCGGTCAAACATCAGCTTGTTTGAGCGATAGAGGAACCCGGATGAGCCAAAGATCAGCGGTTTTTTAGCGTTTCTGGTTTGTGTCTCGAATAGGATGCCCGAGCCGCACAGCGTGCAATAGGCCAGCGCCACGGGGACGCCGCCGACTACGTCATTGAACATCTCGTGCCAGCCCATGATGCGCAGCGGATAGGCGCGGGCATCGCCGTTGATGGAAATGCCAAAGACCAGATCATCGTCGCGGAGGTATTCGGCGGAGCTGGCCGTGATCATGGTGGGGGTGTCCAGGGATGGAATGCCGTCTTTCAGGACTCCGCCCCAGGCAATTTCCTCGATCCGGATTTTGGCCGCGTCGCGCGTCAGATGCTCTGGTCGCAGAAAGTCGCGGAAATTCGGATCGATGCGAAGATGGGCGTCACGCATGAACGCAGCATAGGACGGGTGGGGGACGATCTGCGGGTTGCGTTCCTGCCAGAGCATCCAGTCAAACCATTGGGTGCCGTGGGATTGCCCGGTGAGCCGCTCCAACGTCCGGCCGATCGCGTCCTGCCGGTTGATGGCGAAACGCAGGGCCAGGATCAGCCCGGCCGCCATGTCCGGTTTGCCGCGATCCGCGATCAGTCGCAGGCCCGCCTCGTGTTCGGAAGTCGTCCCAAAGAGTTGTGCGAGAAGCGCGTCCTCAAGCCCACTATCC
The DNA here is from genome assembly GCF_016901225.1 of Actibacterium sp. 188UL27-1. Taxonomy (GTDB): domain Bacteria; phylum Pseudomonadota; class Alphaproteobacteria; order Rhodobacterales; family Rhodobacteraceae; genus 188UL27-1. Next base: position 131,684 of record NZ_JAFEUL010000002.1, read on the forward strand.
TGGGCAGAGACCAGGCCGGGCCATGCGGCAAAGCCAAGGGTTAATCCGGCAAATTGCCGACGCGACCATATCATACGGGACCTCCATTCTACTTGTGCAGAATGGTGCGGCTTTGCCTGATCACATGCACTTAAAGTGCGCGTGAGATGTTATGCCGGACTATGGAAACGACCATTTTGCCAAGGTAAGCCGCTATTGAGCCGGGGCGTCCCCGGGTTTTACCATGGTCAAACACGTCTTGATGGGACAAGACGAAAGGCCATCGTCGGCCTGGCTTCGGCAGCGCGAATGTGTCGCGCGCGTGTTGGCACAGAAGGTAGCCTTCGACCTCCTGCTGGACTGGCTTACTGACCAACTCATGGAGATCCACCACATCAAGATATTGTCGGTGACTTTCCCTTGTGACGTGCCATTCCCTTGAACCCAATGCACAACCGTTTGATATAATGCACACCAACTTCGGCTGACTTTAACGCTTCGCCTGACAAGGCCGACACGCCCATCTCATCCCGTGGCTAGCAGTTTTCCCAATGTGGCCTGCAGCGCCCGTTGCCCGCAGCCCGCAAGCAAAGGGTGGTGGGTCGGTCCAAAATGCGCGAGGTGCTGGTCAAAACCCGACCCCGGTGCCCTGCAACACGCCGTGTTCCATGGCATAGCGGGTAAGGCCGGCGGTGGAACTGATGCCGAGCTTGCGTTTGATGTTCTTGCGATGGGTCTCCACCGTGCGGACGCTGATCCCGAGGGTATTGGCGACCTCCTTGTTCGACTGACCTTGCGCGAGTTGCAGCAGGATCGTCTGTTCGCGGCTGGTCAGGGCCTCGCGTTGATCTGATCCGTCTGGGGCGAGGGAGGCTTCGGCACCCGTACACAAATACCGCTCCCCGGCCATGACATGGTCAATGGCGTTCTTGATCGCGTCGGTCGGCACGTCTTTCAAAACATAACCACGCGCCCCGTGATTGAGGGCGGTGTTGATGTATTCGGGGCTGTCATGCATCGACAGGATCATGATCCGGGTATCAGGCGCCTTTTCCAGGATAATCTCTGTGGCGCTCAGGCCGTTCATGCCGGGCATGTTGAGATCCATCAGGATCACGTCGGGGCTCAGTGCCTCGATCCGGTCAATGGCGTCCTGCCCGTTGGCGAGTGTACCGACCACCAGAATATCGTCATAGCTTTCCAGGATCGCCTCGATCCCTTCGGCGACCATGGGGTGATCGTCAACGATCAGGACGCGGGTTTGGCCAGCGTTAGCTTGCGTATCTTTCATTCGAGTCTTCTCCTCCCGCCGAGGCAGGTCGCGCTTTGGATGGGCGGGCCGCTTCTTCGGGCGGCAACAGGTGACTGAGCGGAACATGGGCCTGAATGATTGTTCCGTCCCGGCCTGACTTGATATCCAGCCGTCCGTCCAGTTGTTCTATGCGTTCTTGCATATTCCGCAGACCAAGGCCAATGCGCCCGTTTGCACCATCGATCCCCTTGCCATTGTCACGGATCAAAAGGGTGGCGCCGCGGGCATGGCCCCAGACCTTGAGGAAGACATCCGTCGCCTCGGAATGGCGTTCGATATTGGTCAGTGCCTCCTGTGCGATGCGGTAAAGCGCGATCTTGGCGTCTGGATCCAAGCGGTTGCGGAAGACGACCGTATCGAATTGTGAGGTGATGCCAGTGCGTTTGCCAAATGCTTCGGTAAGGGTCTGCAGGGCAGGGCCAAGGCCCAGGTCATCCAGCACGCCGGGGCGCAGGTCACGGCTGATGCGGCGCACCTCCTGGATGCTGCCGGACAGGCCGTCGATCCCGCGTTCCAGGTTGGCGCTGGCCCGGGCATCGCCCGCCGTCATCCGACGTTTGGCCAGCTCAAGCGTGTAGCGCACCCCGATCAGCATTTGGCTGACGCTGTCATGCAGTTCGCGGGCGACCCGGCCGCGTTCCTCTTCCTGGGTGTCGATGATCCGGGTAGTCAGCGCCTTCAGCTTGGCATCTGCAAGACGGCGTTCCCGGATGTTCAAAAGCAGACCCGAGCAAAACACCATGAGCAGCGCACCCACGGTGATCACTCCGATCCAGATGAAGGTGCGCGCGATGCGGGCCTCCGTCTCGGCCTGGGCATTGGCCACAGTGGCGCGGACGTCGTCGATGAAGATGCCAGTGCCGACGGCCCATCGCCAGTTCTGCAGGCCGATCACATAGGTGACCATCTGCGCTTGCTCACCGGTTGAGGGCTTTTCCCAAAGATACGTGTGGTAGCCCGCGCCGGACCGGGCGATGCGGATCAATTCATCAACCACGGGCACACCTTCGGGGTCGCTTAGCCCCGCCCAGTTCTGGTTGATGAATTCGGTCTGGCGTGGGCTGACCAGATTGATGCCGTCGTAATCGTAGACGAAGAAAGAGCCGTCCTGCCCGTAGGTCATCGCGGCCAGGATCTGCATCACCCTGGTTTTGGCCTCTTCATCATCCGGAGTAGCGCGACCGTAGATCGAGAAAAACGCATTGCGCGCCAGCGTCAGGTAATTCTTCAGCTCGCGTTTCTTGGCCTCGATCAACTGCACCTCAAGCTCGCGGATTTCTCGTTTTGCCAGTTGCGAGGATTGTACCGCCACGACAAGGGAAATCGCCGCTGCCGCCAGCACCAGAGGGACGGTTGCCAACAAAAACAGCTTTTGAGCATAGTTTAGGCTGATGCGGGGCATGGAATGCGCGTTCCGTTTCATTTGCCCTCCATCCTTCCTTGAAAAGCGCCGGACGGTCAAACATTGCCACGTCGCGCTACGCAGTCCTTGGTATTTTACATTTTTGAGACGCAGCTTATGGTGCGCCACACTTGCAACGATCCGCCCATCTGAACGGGTGGGCAATCTTACCGGGAGGAACAACCTTATGGATCGTCGTTCATTTCTACGTACGGGCGCTGTTGGGGCGGCTGCCACGACGCTTGCTGCACCCGCCATCGCCCAAGGCGCCCGCACGCTGACCATGGTCACATCATGGCCTCGCGGATTTGCGGTGCTGGATGATGCTGCCACATACTTCAACGAAGCCGTCAATGCCATGTCGGGCGGCAGCCTGACCATCGAAAAGAAAGCGCCCGGGGAACTGGTTGGCGCGTTCGAGGTGTTCGACGCCGTGACATCCGGCCAGGCCGATATGTACCACTCCGCTGACTACTATTTCATTGGTCAGCACCCGGGTTATGCCTTTTTCACCGCTGTGCCGTTCGGCGCCACAGCGCAGGAACTGACCAACTGGTACTACCATGATGGTGGTCAGGATCTGCATAACGAGCTGGGCCAGATCTTTGGCCTGCATTCCATGCAGTGCGGCAATTCGGGGTCGCAGTCGGGCGGTTGGTTCCGCAACGAACTGGGTTCCGCCAGTGACTTGCAGGGTCTGCGGTTCCGTATGCCGGGCCTGGGCGGTCAGGTTTTGGGCAAGCTGGGCGCATCGGTTCAGAACATCCCCGGTGGCGAACTGTATCAGGCATTGTCTTCAGGGGCCCTGGATGGCCTGGAATGGGTTGGTCCCTTCGCCGATGAACGCGCCGGTTTCCAGGAAGTTGCCAAGGTCTACTACACGGCTGGTTTCCACGAGCCTGGATCGGGTCTGTCGGCTGCCATGAACCTGGATGTCTGGGAAAGCCTGGATGACACGCAGCGGGCGGTGATCGACAATGCGGCCAAGGCCACGACCCATTACCAGCTCAGCCAGACCCTTGCCAATAACGGTGCCGCCTTGGCCCGTTTGCAGCAGCAAGGCGTGAAAACCCTGCAATTCTCGGACGATATCTGGGATGCATTCGGTGCGGCCTCGAAAGAGGTGCTCGACGAGAATATGGGGGATGAGCTGTATGCTAAGATCCGCAACAGTTTTGATGCAAGCCTCGCGAAATCTTCCGACTGGATCCTGAAGTCGGACGGCGAATTCGTGGCGCAGCGCAACCGCGTTCTGGCAGGCTAAGCCAAAATCGACATGTCCCCGTGCTGCAAAGCGCGGGGATAATCAACGACGCCGGCAAATCGGTGCGACAGGGGGGTACAGATCATGGAATGGATGGCCTGGTTTTTTCAAAACCTGGGGCTGGCGGCCTACAATCTGGGCTATGCGCTGCTGCACCCGATGCAATGGTTGAACTGGACAGATCCGCAGGCCGTGATGCGCGTGATCTATTATGGCGGCTCGGTTGAGTTCTTTTTCGTCGTTTTGCTGGTCTTTCTGGTCGTCACCATTTCGGGCATGTTTTACCGACCCATCCTGTGGGGCATCGTGCGCGGGCTGGAATGGTTTGCCAACAATATCGGCCGCATCGCCGCCTGGGCCGGGCTGCTGATGGTGCTGCAACAAATCATCATCGTGATGATCCAGCGCATTTTTGCCAAGGCAACGATCAGCATCGGTTTCGGCGTGCCGCTGGAATTTGACATCAGCTGGTGGGCCGAGGAGCTGAAACTATATAACGCGATCATCGTCACGTTGTGCTGTGCCTATACCTTTGTTCAAGGGGGCCATGTGCGGGTCGATCTGGTCTATTCCGCCGTCGGTCACCGCACCAAGCGGGTGATCGATATGTTCGGATCGCTGTTCTTCATGATCCCTGCCGCCGTGATGATTTGGATGTATTCGTGGTATTTCATGTGGCGCCATCTGGTGACGCCCAAGGTCAGTGCCTCGGACACGCTGCAACGGTTGGTCGAGGGCAAGAGCCGCGCTTTCAAATGGAATGTCGAAACCATCGGCTTCAGCCCCAACGGCTTTAACGGCTACTTCCTGTTCAAGATCCTGCTGGTTGTGTTTACAGCCATGGTTTTCTTGCAGGCTATCGCGTTCTTTTACCGGTCCTACCTCGAATGGGTCGAGGGTGAAGAGAGCGCGGGCAAATACCACGACAAGGATAAACTCGGCGATGAAGAAGCCGAGCTTGTCGCCAGCATTCACTAGGGGGCGGGGACGATGCTTTTCGGTTTGGACGGGGTCGAAGTTGGCCTGATCATCGTATTCCTCTGCCTGTTTGGCGGGATTTTGTCGGGCTTTCCGGTCGCCTTTGCGATCGCGGGATCCGCGGTTATTTCCTTTGGGATCATCGCGGCACTCGATACATCGGGCCTGTTGATCCACCAGGCGATTGACCGGGGGAGCGAGGGATATAGGGCTCTTCTCGCCGAGGGGGTCAGGCCCGAGACGATATCGATATTCCGATACCCGGATTTGGCACGAACCGAGGTGCCGGTCTTTCCCCAAGGCTGGGAACAGGCGCTTGACCGCAATGTCAGCTTTATCGTCAACCGTATCAACGAACGGGTGCTGGCGGGTCAGTCCATTGAGACTCTGTTGGCTGTCCTGATGTTCGTTCTGATGGGCATCACGCTGGAACGCTCCAAGATTGCCAATGACTTGCTGACCACGATGGCCCGCGTCTTTGGTCCGCTTCCCGGTGGCCTCGCCGTGTCGATTGTGGTGGTGGGCGCATTCCTTGCCGCCTCGACCGGGATTGTGGGGGCGACCGTGGTGACGATGGGCCTATTGGCCTTGCCTACCATGCTGCGCAACAATTACTCGCCCGAGCTATCGACCGGGGTTATTGCGGCTTCGGGTACGTTGGGGCAGATCATCCCGCCCTCCATTGTGATCGTGCTGTTGGGCACTCTGGCCGGGGACCTTTACTCCGCCGCGCAAGAGAAACGCGCGACCACGGCAGGCTGTACCGATGCGCTGACCTATCTGGGGGAGCCGGCTGTCGTCTCCGTGGGCACCTTGTTCCAGGCTGCATTGCTCCCCGGTATCCTGCTGGCCGGTCTTTATGCGGGCTATGCGCTGGTCTTTGCCATCTTCAATCCAACCAAGGCGCCGCCTGTGGCGATGGGCGACAGCACCGGCAATATCGTGACCCGGGACGAGGCGCTGACCTGGTATCTGGGCGTGCCCGCGGCCTTGGTCGGGCTTTTGATCTTTGCCAGCACATTCGGAATTGTCGGCTCGCAGGATACAAGGGTGCAAAGCTTCTCTGACACGGGGGCGGCCGCCAGCCTGCGCACCAATGTGGGGGCGGATTGTCAGGCCGCCATGATCGAGTTGCACGGTCAAACGGCTTGGGATTTCGCTGTTGCCGAACAAAAGGCAATTGACGCGTCCGGTGGTGCCCAGCAAAGCCGCGCCTTGACCGAGGAAGAACGGGCGGAAGCCCTGGCGGTGAAGGTCGCCAATGCCGCCCCAATCGGGTCGGGTCTGGCCATCGGTCTGCTGTTGCTGTCACTGTGGATGACCACGGCCCGTGGCTGCGCTCCGCTTGCAAACCCGCGCAACCTGGTGATCGGGGGAGGAGGTGTGGCTTTGGCGCTGTTGGCCGATGCCTTCCTTTTGGGACCGCTGGCCACGCCGGGTTTCCGGTTGCTTGTCTTGGCAATCCCGCTGGCCATGGCGCTTTATGGCTGTGCCCATGGTGCGAAATATCTCAGCCAGAATGAGCTGCTTCGCGTCGTCTTCCCACCCTTGGTGCTGATCGTTGCTGTCCTGGGCTCAATCCTGGGTGGCATCACCAACCCCACCCCTGCCGCCGCTTTGGGCGCCGGTGGTGCGATCATGTTGGCGGCCTTCCGAAAGCTGCAGGACGAAGGGGGCACGGGCAAGGTCATCCTGTTTTCGACCTTTGCCTTGATCATCATGATCCTTGTCGGCGTCAACTTTGATCTGCGGGTGACGCAATCGGGCGCCGGGTTCCAGAACTGGGCGGCCTTCTTTGTTGCGCAAGCCGCATACCTTTATGCGATGTTCGGCCTGTTCTACGCCTGCTGGGTCCTGCTGCGGTCAGGGGTGTTGCCGCCGGTGGTGCGGGAAACGGCCAAGGTCACCTCGATGGTGTTTACCATCCTGATCGGGTCACAATTGTTGAACCTTGTCGTGATCTCGTTCGGTGGAGAGCACTATATCCAGGATTTCCTGCGCAGCTTTGATAATGAGTTCACGGTTTTCCTGATCGTCATGCTGGTGCTGTTCATCCTGGGCTTTGTGCTGGACTTCCTTGAGATCATTTACATCGTCATCCCCATCGTGGGTCCGGTCATCTATGGCGGCACGATGGACCCGAAATGGGTGACGATCATGATCGCGGTGAACCTACAAACCAGCTTCCTGACGCCGCCTTTTGGGTTTGCATTGTTTTACCTGCGCGGGGTTGCCCCGCCCGAGGTCACGACGGGCCATATCTATCGTGGGATCATACCGTTCGTCCTAATCCAGGTCGCCGGTCTGGCGCTGCTATGGCTGGTGCCGTCCATCGTGACGATCGTGCCCAGCCTAATCCCGAACTAAGTCGGCCACCGTTTGTGCCTATTTGGTCGCCTCGCACCGCTGAGGCGATCATTAGCACGCACTTTGCGAACAATGGCGTCAAGTGGTCATTCGGCTGCCCAAGTCGCGACAGATTTCTCACCTATCTCATCTGCAGGAATATCGAAGGATGTCGCGCAGCGGCAGGCCGATTGGTCAGCACCTAGGGGGAAAACCCGGCTTCCATTCCCGCTTTTTTAGTGACCCGGGCAAACCCATCTAGGGTGTGTACCAAGACTGAGTATGAGGACGGAAATGACATTTCTGCGCAATATCGCGGCGACGGCCCTGGTTCTGGGTTTGTCTGCAGGAGCTGCAGCAGCCAGCACCGTAACGCTTGAAAAAACGTACGCGAACCTGTTCGGCGACACCGATGAGCAGCGCTTGCGCGAGTCCGTGAGCGTCAATTACGGCACCGAAACCATTAACGCTTACGCAGGTGCGTTCCGCATTTCCGAAGCACAAGGCAAAAGCTTCATCGCGTTCTGTGTCGAATTGGCGGAGGGGCTGAAACTGCCCTTCGAATTCACCAAGACCAAGGCGTTGTTCGATGCCGCTACCACACAGCGGGTCGCACAGTTGTTTGGCACCGCTTACGAGCAGGTGACGGATGACACCAGCGCCGCCGCTTTCCAGGTCAGCCTGTGGGAAATTGTGACCGATCAGGACGGGTCGCTGGATCTGGATGACGGGATCTTTGTGCTGAACAGTGGTGGCGATGTGCGCACAACAGCCCTGGGGTTTTTGTCGGGCCTGTCTGATCCGACCGATAATCGCACCAACCTCACCTTTTACGCGGCGCCGGGTAGCCAGGATGTTGTGACCGGTACGGTTTCGCCTGTGCCCGTCCCTGCCGCTGGCCTGTTGCTAATCGGTGGTTTGGGCGGCCTGATGGTTTTGCGTCGCGCACGCGCTGCAGCCTAAGACTTCGATAGGTCGCTCCGCCTGCTCAGACAGGCGGGGGGCCAAGCAAATCCCACCGATTACCAAATGGATCTTGCCAGACGGCGACTGATCCATAGCTTTCATGGCGCGGAGCCCCTTCGAACACCACGCCGGCGGCCACCATGGCCTGATATGCCTTGTCAAATTGCCCAACGCGCAGAAAGAAGCCCACGCGCCCGCCGGTCTGATTACCAATCGCAGCTGTTTGATCCGGGCCGCTGGCCCGCGCGAGAAGGACCGCACATTGACTGTCCGGCGGGGCGACGACGACCCAGCGTTTTTCAGCGCCAAGCTCAATGTCTTCACGCAGGTCCCAACCAAGTTTCGCCACGTAAAACGCCAGCCCCGCTTCATAATCCGGCACGACGATTGCAACCAGGCTGATATGGTCAGCCGTCACGGATTACCGGTTGGCCGGTTGACTGTCCGGTAGAGAGATCCGGGCCACCTGTTCGGCAATCGGGTCAACGGAAAGGGGATGTGTTTCGCTCGAATGATCCTCGGCATTACCGATGGGGATCCATTGGCCCCCTTTATAGATTTCAAGCGCATCAAACCCCGCCTTATATCCCATTTTTGGGCTTCCAGGCACCCAATAGCCTAGATAAACATACGGCAGCTTGGCCAGGCGGGCGATCTCAATATGGTCCAGGATGACGTAGGTTCCGACTGACCGCGACGCCAGATCGGGTTCATAGAACGAATATACCATCGACAAGCCGTCTTCCAGAACGTCTGTCAGGCAAACCGCGGCAAGCGCCGAACTGTCGCCATGGTCCAAGCTGACAGGCGCGCCCGGCGCTTGTTTATATTCGATCACGCGGGAACGGACGGGCGTTTCCTCGATCATCGCGGCAAATTCGAATATATCCATATCCGCCATTCCGCCATCCGCGTGGCGACTATCCAGGTATCGACGGAACAGGTGGTATTGCTCTTCGGTGGCCCATGGGGATGTCGCGTCTCGCCGCAACGCCTCATTCCGCTTTATGGTGCGACGCTGGCTGCGCGATGGTTTGAAATCCGCCACCTTGATCCTGGCCGACAGGCACGCATTGCAGTCGGCACAAGACGGACGATACAGCACGTTCTGCGACCGCCTGAACCCCTGTTTCGATAGGGTATCGTTCAATCGCTCGGCATAATCGCCTTGCAACGCTGTAAACAACTTCCGCTCCATCCGACCCTCAAGGTAAGGGCAGGGCTGAGGGGCCGTCACATAAAACTGCGGCGCAATAGGAAGGGTGTGGCGCATGGATGTTCACTTGCAAGTTGAACGGACGGTAGCAGGGCTGATCGGTCTCGCCAAGCCCTGCGATTGACTATCATCAATTGCCGCGCCGTTCTTGCCCGACCTTTGGTTTTTACGCCCGGGCGCTGCGATTGATCGCAACCGTTCCCAGAAACAAATCACCCAGACTTTGCCCGCGCTCGGTAAACAGCATTGTCCCGATGGAGATCAACTGCGGCACCACAAACGACATCGACAGCGAATAGATCAGCGTGTGTAAAAATGCCTCTGGCAGGGTCATTGGGCCGCCGTTATGGGTGCGAAACGAAATGGCCATCAACCGCATGCCCCATGTCGCGGATCCGCCTGCCAACGTCATCACCCGGTACAGAAATCCCAGAACCAGCCACAGCAACGGCAGAAAAAATAGGGCGGTAAATGCCGTGAACGGGATCGCGACAATGGTCAGGATTGCAATGAGAACGCCATCCACGATCCAGGCAATGGCCCGTTTCATCGGGACATCGGCATAAAATTCAGCGTGAAGCTCCGGATCGGGAAGCCGGTCATTTGTATACGGCATGGCCCTCATGTGGCAGATCCTTTTCGTGATTTAAATGGGGGTAGCGCCCCTTCTTGGCGGATTGGCGCCGGACAGGTCAAAAGGCCGGGCCCCAACGGGATCGGCCTTTTGCAGTGTCGGATTAGGCAGGCTCAGCGGCGCTGTCGTCGGACCTGGCGCTTTTGGCGCGGTCATCCATGAATTGGTCGAATTCGGATTTGTCCTTGGCGGCGCGCAGACGTTCCAAAAAGGCTTCGAACGCCTCCTGTTCATCCTGCAACCGGCGGATCGTTTCCGATTTATAGGCGTCAAACGCGATGTTGCCTGACGATTTGAACTTCATGCCACGGATGTGGTTGTGATCGCGCCGTTTGGCGCAACTTCCTGAAAACATGCGCTTACTCCAGATCATATATGCGAGAAAGGCCAGGCCGATGGGCCAGAAGAAGACAAATCCCAGAACCATGGCTGCGATCCAGGCGCCTTTGCCCCGGTCATCGAGCCAAGCCTCGGTCCGGCCAAACCAGGACTGGCCAGAAGAAGCGGATACAGCAGGTGTCATGTAGGTCTCCGTTGTTGCGATTGTATGTGAATGCTTTTCACATGACATGAGATGGGGACCGGTCACGCATCCGTCAAGCCGGTATGTAAAACTATTTCACATCCCGAGCTATCACCTTCGATAAAGTCGAATTTATTGACGTTTCGCAATGGTATAGGCCTCAGGGACCGTTCAAGCAGGGCGCCGGTTGTTCCAGCCGAAGCCCTGGAAAACACATCATTGACCCGCGGGTATTCCCGCGGCAAGGCTCTGACCATGTCGCCAAACCTCGCCTCCCGGATCATCCGCACACCCCTACCATTCGACGCCGAGGCGGCCGCGGATATTGCAGACCTCTATCCCGACCAGGTGAAGGCCGTGGCCGATCTGCTAATGGGGACTGCGGGGTGCAGCCTCTTCCTCCGGGGTCTGTTGGAAAAGGAGCGGACTTGGCTGGCGCACGCACTGACCCAAGATCCCGTCACGGTGGCAGATGACATTCTGGCCGATCTCTCCCCAAGGCCCGAGGCCGAGTTGCGCCCCGCCTTGCGTCGGGCCAAGCGGCGGATGGCGCTGTGGGTCGCACTCATGGATCTTGGCGGTGTCTGGACCCTGCAGGATGTGACCGCGGCATTAACCAACCTAGCGGATCATGCAGTGGATACGGCCCTTAAATCCGCGCTGCTGGTTGAACTGAACCGGGGCAAAGTGCCGGGCGACGGCCCCGATGATCTGACCGATGCAGCAGGTGTCACAGTACTGGCCATGGGAAAGATGGGGGCGGGGGAATTGAACTATTCCTCCGATATCGACCTGATCTTCCTGTTCGACAATACCCGTTTCACCGGGCCCGATGTGGGGGAGGCGCGCGCTGCATTCATCCGGGCCACCCGCAAGACCTGTGCAATGCTCAGTGACATCACCGCCGATGGCTATGTCTTTCGCACCGACCTGCGCCTGCGCCCCGATGCTGCCGTGACGCCGGTCTGCGTCGCCATCGACGCGGCGGAACAGTATTATGAAAGCGTGGGCCGCACCTGGGAGCGGGCCGCCTTTATCAAGGCGCGCGCCTGTGCCGGTAACATCGCCGTTGGTGCGGCATTCATTGATCGGCTCCGCCCTTTTGTCTGGCGGCGGCACCTGGATTTCGCCGCCATTCAGGATGCCTATGACATGCGCAAGGCGATCCGCGACCATAAGGGCCTGCACGGGGATCGGCTTGATGGTCGCGATCTGAAACTGGGGCGCGGCGGGATCCGTGAGATCGAATTTTTCACCCAGACCCGCCAGTTGATCGCGGGGGGGCGTGACGCCACGCTGCGCAGTGCGCGCACGGTCGATGCGCTGCGGTGCCTTGCAGAGGGCGACTGGATCGATCACCAAACAGCGGATGCGCTGATTGCGGATTACCGGTCCCACCGGGAGGTTGAACATCGCCTTCAGATGGTGGCCGACGCCCAGACCCACCTTCTTCCCAAATCCGAGCAGGGTTTTGACCGCATCGCGCGGATGATGGGGCAGGGGGATACGGGCGCCTTCCGGGCAGAGTTGCGCACGCGGCTCGACCGTGTGGCGGGCCTGACAGAGGCGTTCTTTCGCCCTGATAATGGCGCGGCGGCCCCGCGGGGGGATGATCCCCCCATCGTAAAGGGATGGGCGCGCTATCCCGCCATGCGCTCCGCCCGCGCTGTTGAGATCTTTGAGCGGCTTAAACCCGACCTTCTAAAGCGACTAGGAGAAGCCACCAAACCGGAGGAGGCGTTCGCAGCCTTCGATGGTTTTCTGTCGGGCCTGCCTGCCGGCGTTCAGATCTTTTCCCTGTTCGAGGCCAACCCGAAATTGCGCGCGATGATCGTGGATATCGCGGCGACCGCGCCACCGCTGGCCCGCTATCTGTCACGCCATTCCCGGGTCTTGGATGCGGTGATCGGCGGTGATTTCTTTGCGCCCTGGCCGGATCAACTCAGTCTGCAGGCCGGATTGGGTGCCGCGTTGCAGGCCGCGCCGGACTACGAGGCGCAGCTTGATGCGGCCCGCCTCTGGGCCAAGGAGTGGCATTTTCGCATCGGCGTGCATCACTTGCGCGGTCTGACGGATGCGACCCAGGCTGGCGCGCAGTATGCCGACCTGGCCCAATCTGTCCTTGCGGCGCTGTACCCGGCCGTCTTGGGGCATCTGGCGCGGCGGCATGGAGCGCCCCCGGGGCGCGGGGCGGTCATTTTGGCCATGGGGTCGTTGGGCGGCGGGTGGCTCAATGCCCATTCCGACCTCGATCTTATCGTCATCTACGATGCGGACGGAAACGACACCTCCGATGGTCCCCGCCCCCTGGCCGCACGCCCCTATTATGCTCGACTGACGCAATCTCTGATCACAGCGCTTTCAGCCCCAACGGCGCAAGGAAAGCTCTATGACGTCGATATGCGCCTGCGGCCCTCGGGCAAGCAGGGACCGGTGGCCACATCCCTGGCTGCGTTTCAACGCTACCACGCAGAAGAAGCATGGACCTGGGAACACCTCGCGTTGACCCTTGCGCGCCCCGTGGCCGGTCCAGAACAGGTGCAAGTTGATGTGGCCGCAGCTCGGCGCGCCATTCTTGGCGCGCCCCATGACCGGGCACAGGTCCTATCCGATCTGGTGGATATGCGGGCCCGGCTGGCCAGCCAGGCTGGTCAGCTCTCGGCCTATGAAGCAAAGCTGGGCGCCGGTCGCGCCCAGGACATCGCCTTGTTGGCCCAAACGGCGGCAGTTCTGTCGGGGCAGGCCGCGGGCACCATCCCTGAACAGTTGCTCCAGGCTGCTGGATGGATCCCGGATGATAGCATCGCCACGCTCACTCGGATGCATAACCTATGCCGATCTGTTCAAAGCGCGGGCCGTTTGGTGGCCGATGGCGCGGTCTCTGACACCACATTGGGGCAAGGCGGCGCACAGGTCCTCCTGCGGGAGACAGGACAACCGGACCTTGCCAAGCTGAATGCGCATCTGACCCAGCTGGCCTCCGAATGTGATCGGATCATAACGGATGCCCTTGCCGCGCCCTGAGCATCCGCTAACTTCGCCAAAGTAAAGGAGATGCCATGAAAGGCGACGCACTGGACCCGAAGGGCCTGATCCAGGACAGTTATCGGATCGATGGTATTTCATCCCCGGAATGCCGGTCGATCTTCGTCGATTGGGCGCTGTCCACGGGTGCGGGCATTCAGGACCGCGCGGCCATCATGGCCCTGTTGGAGCGCTATGGGGCCGAGGCCCCCGACCATCCTATGACGGCTGTCCTGAAAGAAGGGCTTGCCACGGATCCTGGCGCAGGCAAACGCCGTGGTGGCCGAAAGGGGCGCGTTGCCTCCTGACCGGGCCAGGCGTTAGTTCGCCCGATGGCACGTCGCCGCCTGATAGATCTTTCCGGTATCATCGAAATATAGCGTCTCGGCGGCCAGAACGCCGTGATGGTTCAGAGATGTGATCACCATCATTTCATGGCCTTCGAACACGTCTTGAACCCGGAAACGAAGGCCCGGTTGACGGGCCAATGCGGCAGACCAGTGAGCACGCAGCCTTTCCATTCCGATGATTTCGCCAGAGCCAACCAATGGCACGACCTTTCAGGATCGAAGGACGATGTCGATCTGGTAATGGTCCGGGATCTTATCCAGATCGTGACTGTTCCAACCGTCTTCCCACAACCGCGCAAACGCGTTGGCCGTCATTGACCCGGCACCCACAGAATCAGGCCGCCCGCGGCAACCTGGCAGCTTCCCGGGCCAGGGCGGTGATACCGTCCCAATCGCCAGCCTCGATCAATCCGGTCGGCGCCACCCAGCTTCCGCCGACGCAGAGTGTGTTTGGCAGGCCCAGATAATCGGGAGCATTCTTCAGGCTGACCCCGCCTGTCGGGCAAAAGCTGATCTGGGGCAGGGGGGAGGACAGGGATTTGAGCGCCACAGCCCCGCCGGACGCCTCCGCTGGAAAGAACTTTTGGACCGTGTAGCCCTTTTCCAACAGCTCCATAGCCTCGGTCGCAGTGGCAGCACCCGGCAGTAATGGCAAATCTGCGGCCACGCAGGCCTCTAACAACCGATCCGTCGACCCGGGTGAGACGCCGAATTGCGCGCCCGCCGAAACCGCCGCCGAAACATCGTCAGGTGTCAGCAACGTGCCTGCCCCAACCACGCCGCCCTCGACATCTGCCATCTCGCGGATCACATCCAGTGCTGCAGGGGTGCGCAGGGTAACCTCCAGCGCGGGCAAGCCGCCCGCCACCAACGCTTTGGCCAGATCCTTGGCGATGGCGGCGTCATGCACGACAAGAACGGGGACAACCGGCGCCAACATGCAGATTTCGCGTGGACGACGGCTCAGGGTATCGGGGGTCATCGAAATGTCCTTGTCTGGCGGAATGGGATACCGGTCATGTGCCCCGCGCCGTGGCAAAGGTCAAACGACTACACCGGCCCCATCGGTCGACAGGCCCACAGTATGGCGGAACATCGTGAACAATTCGCGCCCCGTCCCATGGTCATTGGCAGACAGGTCAGGTTGCACGGGCTGGCGTTGATCGAAATCCGCGGCCAGCACGGTCAGCGCGCCGGTTACGGCATCCACCCGCACCACATCGCCATCACGCAGCCGCGCCAGTGGGCCACCCTTGGCCGCCTCTGGTGTGACATGGATCGCCGATGGCACCTTGCCCGACGCGCCCGACATCCGCCCATCGGTCACCAACGCGACCCTTAGCCCGCGATCCTGCAGGACGGCCAGACACGGCGTCAGCGCGTGCAGTTCCGGCATCCCATTGGCCGATGGCCCCTGAAACCGCACCACGATCACCGTATCCTCGGTAAACTCACCGGCCTTGAATGCGGCTTTCACGGCATCCTGGGTGCTGAAGATCCGCGCCTTGGCCTCGATCACATGGCGCTCTGGTGCCACGGCCGAGACCTTCATGATCCCGCGACCCAGATTGCCTTTCAGCTCTCTCAGGCCGCCGGTCTTTTGGAACGGGTCGGTGGCAGGGCGCAGGATCTTGTCATTCTGGCTGTCCACGGGGCCGGGGCCGTAGACCACCGCGCCGTCCCTCAGCTTGGGTTCCTGCGTGTAAAGTGACAGACCATCCCCCGCCACGGTCGTCACATCCTCGTGCAGCAATCCGGCCTCGAGCAACTGCCCGATCATATAGCCCAGGCCGCCAGCCGCATGGAAATGGTTCACGTCGGCCAGCCCATTGGGATAAACCTTGGCCATCAGCGGCGTGATCTCCGACAGATCCGAGAAGTCCTGCAAATCCAGGATTACCCCCGCCGCCCGCGCCATGGCAGGCAGGTGCAACACCAGGTTGGTGGAGCCGCCGGTCGCCATCAACCCGATGATCCCGTTCACAAACGCCTTCTCGTCTAAAACCTGCGCGACAGGGCGATAATCATTGCCAAGGGCGGTGATCTGCATCGCGCGCTCGGTTCCCGCTACGGTCAATGCCTCCCGCAACGGCGTGCCCGGATTGACAAAGCTGGCCCCGGGCAGGTGCAGGCCCATCACCTCCATCAGCATCTGGTTCGAATTCGCCGTGCCGTAAAAGGTGCAGGTTCCCGGGCCGTGATAGCTGGCCATCTCCGCCTCCATCAGTTTGTCCCGTCCAATCTCTCCGGCGGCAAACTGTTGGCGCACCTTGGCCTTTTCATCATTGGGCAACCCGCTGACCATCGGCCCCGCGGGCAGAAAGATCCCCGGCAGATAGCCAAAGGTAGCTGCGGCAATCACCAAGCCTGGTACGATCTTGTCGCACACACCCAGGTAAAGTGCCGCATCAAAGGTGTTGTGGCTTAGTGAAACACCGGTCGCCAGCGCAATCACATCGCGCGAAAACAGGCTCAACTCCATCCCGGTCTGGCCTTGTGTGACCCCGTCGCACATGGCGGGCACCCCACCTGCCACCTGCGCTGTGCCGCCCGCAGCCCGGGCGGCCGCCTTGATCACGGCGGGAAAGCTTTCAAACGGCTGATGCGCGCTCAGCATGTCATTGTAGGCGGTGATGATGCCCAGATTGGCAGTGCGTTCGGCCACCAACTCGCCCTTATCCTCCCCCATCGCGGCATAGGCATGGGCCTGGTTACCGCAACTCAGATGTGCCCGGCGCGGCCCGTCACCGGCCGCCTTCGCCATCCGCTCCAGATAAGCGCTGCGGCTTGCAGCACTCCGGTCCTTGATACGATCTGTGACGGCGTGCAGGGTCGGGTGCAGGGGCATAGCAACGTCTCCGCGCTGGGTTGCGTTGACCATGAGGTAGCTTGTTAGCGCTAACCGGGCAAGTGAACATTGCCCAGCCCGTGCATTTGCCGCAACCCGGCGATCAGTGTCCTCCGTGGCGGATCCGTTAACCAAATGCTGCAATTCATGAGGCCGCGCGCCTGGCACGTAATCAACGGTAAACCGAACTCGCGTAATTCCTTAATGAACTGGCCGAAGATGCCGGAGATTGCCGGGCCAAAGCGCCCGCCTCCCCAAGCAGTCAGGGCCGCTCGCCCGAAAGGAATGCAGGACAATGCCGTCAAAACTCTTCATCGCCCTGTTGGGGTTGTTGTTCATCTGTGCGTGCAGCGCCCCGGATGTATCGCGCAACGTCCCGCAACTGAACTCAAACTACATGTGGTCCGTGGGTATGGTGCGCTAAGCTCTTTTCGCCCGACGCGATCCGGCGTAGCTGGGGGGGATGACCGAAACAGACCACCCCACCGTTCGCCTGCGGCCCAAGGCCGATGCCAAAGCCATCCGCCATGGCTTCCCCTGGGTCTATGCCGATGAACTGGTGCTGGATCGCCGGTCCAAGGCGCTGGATGCCGGCACCATTGCCTTACTGACCGATGCTGACCGGCAAGAGCTTGGCCTGGTCGCCGTCAATTCGCACTCAAAGATCATCTGCCGGATGCTGGACCGCGATCCCCGTGCAATCATTGACCAAAACTGGTTCGCTGCCCATCTCAGCCGCGCGCTTGACCTGCGCCAAAAGCTGTTTGATGCCCCCTATTACCGCCTTATCCATGCAGAGGCCGACGGCCTGCCAGGTGTCGTCATCGACCGGTTCGGCGACGTCGCCGTCATCCAGCCCAATGCCGCCTGGTCCGACCGCTTGCTCACACCGCTCGCTGCCGCGCTGCAACAGGTCGCCGGTGTGACGACAATCGTCAAAAACGCGACGGGCCGCTCCCGCACGCTGGAAGGGCTGGATGAAGAAACGACTGTTCTGACCGGCGCCATCTCAGGCCCGATCCCCGTCCCCATGAACGGTGCGATCTACATGGCCGACGTGATCGGCGGCCAGAAGACTGGCCTGTTCTTCGATCAACGCCCCAACCATGCTTTTGCGGCCCAATTCGCCCAAGGCGCGCGCATGCTGGACGTATTCTCCCATGTCGGCGGTTTCGGACTGGCCGCCCTCGCTGCCGGGGCCAGCCATGTCACAGCCATCGACGGCTCGGCCCCAGCCCTTGCCCTGGCGCAAGAAGGTGCCACCCGCATGGGCTGCGCCGATCGCTTTGCAACACGCAAAGGCGATGCCTTCGCGGTGATGGAGGAACTGGCGAAAGAGGGCGCAACCTTCGATCTGATCATCTGCGATCCGCCAGCCTTTGCGCCAGCCAAGCCCGCATTGGAGGCCGGTCTGCGCGCCTATGAACGCACGGCGCGGCTCGCGGCCAAGCTGGTGGCACCGGGTGGGATCCTGGGCCTGTGTTCTTGCTCCCACGCCGCTGATCTGACCCGGTTTCGCAATGCGTCATCCCGCGGGATTGGCCGTGCCGGTCGCCGCGGTGTGATCCTCCATACGGGGTTCGCCGGGCCCGATCATCCGGTGCTCCCGCATCTGGCAGAAACGAGCTACCTCAAATCCGTGATCTGCCGTTTGTGATGAAGAAGGTCCTCATCGACACCTGCGTTCTTTACCCGACCGTCGCCCGCGAGGTGCTGCTTCAAGTGGCCAAGGCAGGCCTGTTCCAACCGCTCTGGTCCCCACGTATTCTTGAGGAATGGGCTCACGCCGCCCGCAAGATCGGCCCAGCCGGACAGGTGCAGGCCCAGGCCGAGATTGCCCTGGCTACGGCCGCCTGGCCAAATGCCATCGTCACTCCGAAAGAGGGCGATATGGCCCGCCTCTGGCTTCCCGATGAAAACGATATCCATGTCCTGGCCGCTGCCATCGCCGGATCAGCCGACCTGATCCTGACCTGGAACGCCAAGGACTTCCCGCGCCATACCCTCCACGAAGAAGGGATAGACCGGAATGATCCAGATAGTTTCCTTATGAAGCTGTGGCTTGATCGAACCAATATCGTGACCGAGGCCGCGGATCGCATCTATGCCCAATCCCGGAACCTCGAAAATGTCCCCAAAACCCGCCGCGCTCTTCTAAAAAAGGCTCGCCTTCCACGCCTTGCCCGTGCGCTAGATCGTTAAATCTTTCTCATTATGTGTTCAAAAATATCCCCACCGGACGCACAAACTCAATTATCGCGCCACTAGATTTAGTGCCTCCGGCGGGGATATTTTTGAACACATGATGATGTAACGGTTGTGTAAGTGTCGCACGGCAGCGGCGAGATCAGCTTTCCAGTCTTGGAGTATCCCACCGGGCTTCCAGTTCTTCGATGGCCTTGACCCGATCCTCGGTCTTTGGATGGCTTAGTAGCCAAGCTGGTGGACCAGCCCCCATATTGCCGGTGATCTGTGCCAGCTTCCCGAACAGGGTTTTTTGCGGGCCCGTTCCGATGCCGGATTTGACCAGCAGGGCAGCCGCATAAGCGTCGGCCTCGTACTCATCCGACCGGCTGAGCCGGGCTGAGATCAGTGACATCAACATGTTGGCGATCCAGACGCCCAACCCTGGAATAAACCGGTTGACGATGGTGATCAGAACAACGCGCAGGGCATTCTGGCCGGAAAAGTCGATCATCCGCCGTCGGGCATGGCCCAAGGCGACATGGCCAAGCTCATGGGCGATGACACTGGCCATCTCATCGGCAGAAACGTCGCCTTGGCGATACTTGTTGAAGAAGCCGCGGGTGATGAAGATCCGGCCATCCTCGACCGCCAGGCCATTGACCACATCAACCTCGTAGATATGGACCGGGATCCGGTCGATCTCCAACGCACCGGCCATGCGGTCTGTCAGGATGTTCAGCATCGGATCCGAAAGCTCGGTCGATTCCTTGTCGAGCATCCTTGCCGTCCGCCAAACCGAGAAGCGGTACATCGCAATGCCATAGATCACAGCCAATAGGATTGGTAGAATTTTGAACATATCTGCAATATCGGGCGCAGATAGCGTATCGGCAAGGGCGGATCACCGTGATTTCGAACGGGACCGGCCGGTCCGGAGCGTCAACGGATCATGATCCGACCGCGCGGAGCATATGTCTGGGATACATACGGTATATGCATAAGTTGTGCATGCCATGTGACCGGCGTTAGCCGTTCAGTTCCCTCATACCGCGGGAGATGCCGTCCAGCGTCATGGGCACCATGCGATCTTCAAAGATTTGGCGGATCATGCTGATCGACTGGGTATATTGCCAATGCCGCTCGGGCAGGGGGTTGATCCACAAATGATTTGGCCACTGCTCGCGCGCCCGGGCCAGCCAAAGCTGGCCGGGTTCGGCATTCCAGTGCTCATTGGCGCCACCCGGATACAGGATTTCATAGGGGCTCATGCTCGCATCTCCTACGAAAATGCATTTGTAATCAGCGCCATAGGTGCGCAGCACCTCGGCTGTTGGGGTTTGGGCCTGCCAGCGCCGGCGATTGTCGCGCCAGACACCTTCATACAGGCAATTGTGAAAGTAGAAGTATTCCAGGTGCTTGAACTCAGCCCGGGCGGCAGAAAACAGCTCTTCGACGACGCGAATATAGGGGTCCATAGAGCCGCCAACATCCAGAAATAAAAGGACTTTCACCGCGTTGCGCCGCTCAGGTCGGGTCTGCACATCCAGATAACCATGCTCCGCAGTGGCGCGAATGGTGCCGTCCAGATCCAGTTCCTCATTGGCCCCGTCACGGGCCCAGCGGCGCAACCGTTTCAACGCCACCTTGATGTTGCGCGTGCCCAGTTCCACGCCATCATCCAGATTGCGGAATTCCCTTTTGTCCCAGACCTTTACCGCCTGCTGATGTCGGCTTTCCTGTTGTCCGATCCGTACGCCTTCGGGGTTGTAGCCATAGGCGCCAAACGGCGATGTTCCTCCGGTTCCGATCCATTTATTACCGCCCTGATGGCGACCTTCCTGCTCTTTAAGACGTTCCCTGAGAGTCTCCATCAGCTTGTGAAAACCGCCCATGGCCTCGATCTCCGCCCGCTCTTCCTCGGTCAGGTGCTTTTCGGCTAGCTTGGTCAGCCAGTCTTGCGGGATGTCCACAGCTTCCATCACTGCTTCGGCGGAGACTTCCTCCAACCCCTTGAAGCTATGGGAAAAAGCCTGATCAAACCGGTCAATGTGGCGTTCATCCTTCACCAAGGCAGCGCGTGCCAGATAATAGAACCCTTCGATGTCATAGGTCGTCAGGTTACGGCCTATGGCCTCCAAAAAGGTCAGGTGTTCGCGCACGGTAACCGGTACGCGGGCCTTCCGCAGAGTAAAGAAAAATGGCAAAAACATGTGATAACGATAGGGCGAATTGCGGTGGAGGGGAATGGGGTGCAGCTACAGCATCCGTTCGATCACGATCGTCAGGAACAGGCCGACCAAGCCAAGGGCGATCCCGTATCCAGCGGCATATTGCGCCATGTCCAGCCCTTTGCCGCCACGTTTGCGCGCAGTCATGGCACCCAAAATGCCGCCGCCCACCAGTCCTGCAATGACAATCATGCCAGCCCGCCGTTGTTACCGATTGTTCAGCGCGGTTTGCGTGGGTTTGATCGAAGGTGCAAGGGCCGAGATCTCCTGAAGTCTCGCCCGGACCACTTGTTCTGGGCCAAATCCGTAGCGTGCCCACCCCAAAGCGTCTTGCCGGACTGTGCGTGCCTCCGAAGATCTGTCTTGTAATTCAAGGGCTTCCGCCTTGATCATCAGTAGGGTTGAGAGCAGGGCCGCGTTTTCTGCCGCGGCCACCGCGGGTAAGCTTTCATTCACGAGTGCCAGCGTCGTGTCGGCTTGACCGGCGGACAGCGAGAAGGCCGCCAATTGCATGGCCACATGGGCCGCCTGCACCCGTGTTTCCGGACGGGCGCGGTAGATGGCGCCTGCTTGACGAAAAGAGGTCAGCGCCAATTCGGGCTCGCGGATCAGGCTCAACCGGCCCAACACATATAGGGAGAACGCATTGCGCGATCCCGTCCAGCCCCGCGATTGTGCGATGCTCACGGCCCGCTTGGCCGCGGATCGGCGTCCGGCAAAGGAGGTTTTAGGGCCTACGGCGGTTTCGATCGTGTCGATCCAAGAGCGCGGCGTGAACGATGATCCGCTGGCCAGGCCCCGTTGTCCGCGCGGGTTCAGTTGGGCCAGAATGGTGGGCAACCGGTTTGCGACCTCTGCCTCCGCCATTCCGTTGCGCAATTGTGGGGAATAATATGTGCGCAGCATCAGCATGTCGAAGCCGGTCAGCACCGTGTGGAAATTGTCGTCGTTAAAGACGCTGTCAGGCAGGCGGTAGATGTCGTTCAAGGGACCAAGGGCCTGAGCGACTTCCTCGTGCAAACAGTCGCGAATTTCCTGCGGGCTGACATCGCCGGGAAGGAAAACTGCGGCCCGCGTGCGCGCCTCAAGCAACGTCCAGTCAACGGCGCGGGTTCGGCGTATGCGCTTGAAATCCTGCCAGTTTTGCACATTTGGTACTACGAAACAGGCAGCTTGCGGTACAACCCGTTGCAATTCGCGGCGCGACAGGACGCTTATGGCGATGCTGGCCTCCTGATCCGCCGGAACCTGCCGGATATTCAGGCCGGCCTCGCGCCGGAACCGGCCCAAAAGCCGGGTCAGATCGGGTTGCAATGTGGGCGGCGCCGGTCCGGTAACCTTGATGGTGATAGGCCCTTCGAACCGGGTGAAGCGGTCAAGTTTTCGGCCGCTTTCCATCATGAAGGAGAGTTCCATGAAGTCCTGCGCCAGGGCTGCGTTCGACCTGCTAGGGCGGGTGGCGCGGGATGTGCCGAAGGTCTTCATCGGGGGCAGAGTGGAGGCGGCAAGGGGCGCGCGCCGCTCTGCCACGTCAGGCGGCTGGACGGCGGCACAGGCTGTCAGCACGGCCAAGGTGCCAAAGGCGATGAGTTGGCGGATCATCACGCGGCCTTCCGCTGGTATTTGATGAACGGGGTCAGGTCGGCCATCTGGTCGTAAAGGCGGCGCGCTTTCGTATTATCCGATTGTGTCAGCCAATACACACCTGATGCCCCGGCAGTATCGGCCTTATCGTAAACAGCCTGGATCAGGGCGTGCCCCACGCCGCAGCCGCGAATGTCGGGCGCAACGAACAGGTCCTGCAGATAGCAGACATCGTTCTGTCGCCACATGTGCCGGTGAAAGATGTAATGGGCAAGGCCTATGGGCTGATCATCCTGCATCGCGATCAAACCGTTCAGATCCGGGCAGGCCGGGTCGAGCAGCCGCGCGAACGAACTGTGATAGATCTCGGCCGGCAATTCCGTGTTGTAAAAGGCCAGATATGCCTGCCAAAGGTCATGCCAGTTCGGTTTGTCGCCGGCGGTCACAGGGCGGATGGTCAGGCTGGCGGACATGGTGGCTCCGGTCTGGGTCTGGTTCACGCTAAACGTGTTCTGGGGCCAAGTGAATCCGATAGGAGCCTTTCGAGCCAAACATTTAGGTGAGCGTTGCCGTCCTGCGTCATAGGGCATAGCCAGGGTTGGCCAGCCCTGCGGGGGCCGAGAAGGTGTCGGAATAACGCAGCAGGAGGCGGCATGGATCGTAAGCACAGGATTGATGCGTTTGGAGCACTTTCGCTGATCCTGTTTTCTGCACTTTTGGGTTTCAATCAGGTTGCCATTAAAATCGTTAATGACGGGTTACAGCCGATCTTTTCGGCCGGGTTGAGATCCCTTGGCGCCGTTGGTTGCATCTGGCTGTTCATGGTGTTGTGTGGCAAGCGGGTCGTCTTTGCGCGCAATATGCTGGGACCGGGCGTCCTGATCGGTTTGTTTTTCACATTCGAATTCGTGTGCCTGTTTCTGGCCCTGGATCTGACGACGGTGACCCGGACCAGCGTGATCTTTTATTCGATGCCATTGTGGCTGGCATTGGCCGGTCACTTTCTTTTGGAGGCGGAACGGTTGACCAAACCAAAGCTGGCTGGGCTTGCCCTGGCCTTTTTGGGTGTGGTCTGGGCAATCGTCACGCGCGATGGCGGCGGGGAGGCTTCACTGCTGGGCGATCTGCTTGCATTGGGTGCGGCATTGGGGTGGACGGGAATTGCCCTATGTGTCCGCGCCACCCGCATCCGTGAGATTGCGGCCGAGATGCAGTTGATGTGGCAGGTTAGCGTTTCCGCGGTGCTGTTATTGGCCCTGTCGCCGCTGTTTGGCCCGTTGCTGCGGGAGCCAGAGGCGATCCATTGGATCGGGTTGGCCTTTCAGACCGTGGTCGTGGCGACGCTGGGTTTCATGTTCTGGTTCTGGCTCTTGAAGATCTACCCCGCCGCGTCTGTTGCGGCGTTTGGGTTTTTGTCGCCAATCTTTGGCGTGGCCTTTGGATGGGTGATCCTGAATGAGGATGTTGGGAGTGAAATTCTGGTGGCCCTCGTGTTGGTGTCAGCCGGGCTTTGGCTAATCAATCGGCCGATTCGGGGTTAGGGTGGCGGATCGCCTGTACAATCCGACCGATTGGGGGCGCTGCCCCCACCGCCTTTGGTGTTCGCCCAGGGTACGCTACTGATCAGAAAAAGAACCGGTGTGGATCAGGTGCCGCAAAAGGTTTGGCGCACGGCCTCTTCATCGGTCGGCGGTCGGCGCAGGTCAGCGGCGTCGGGTTGATCTTCGAACGGCCGGGTCAATGTGTCGATAAGGCGTTGGGCCGGGGCAAGATCGCCCGTCAGGGCAGCCTGGATTGCTTGTTCGATCCTGTGGTTGCGGGGAATGAAGGCCGGGTTCGCCTTGGTAAGGCGTTCGGCCAGCCCGTCCGGTTCGCTGGCCAGGCGGGCGCGCCAATTGGTTTCCCAAGTATCAAAGGCGGCGGGATCGGTGAACGCATCGCGGGCTTTGTCACCCGAGAGGGCGCGAAACGTATTGGTGAAATCGGCCTGGTTCTGGGCCATCGCCGTCATCAAATCTGCTAACAGTTGCATATCACCGGACTGACTGGTGGTGAGGCCGATCTTTGCCCGAAAAAGCGCCAACCAGGCCGCCTGGAATGTGTCGGGTATGGTATGTATAACCTCGGTCGCTTCTTCGATGGCGGCGTCGCGGTCGCCCATGATGGGCAAAAGGCTGGTGGCGAATTGCGCCAGGTTCCAGACGACGATTTCGGGCTGGTTGTTATAGGCATAGCGGCCAAATTGATCGATGGAGCTGAAAACCTTGTCGGGGATATAGGTGTCCATGAAGGCGCAGGGGCCGTAATCGATGGTGATCCCCGCGACATGACAATTATCGGTATTCATGACGCCGTGGATGAAGCCCAAGCTCATCCATTGGGCAATGAGGTGCGCCTGGGCTGTGCAGACTTGCCTGAGCAGGTCCATCGGGCCGGTCGCATCGGGATAATGGCGCGCGATGACATGTTCGGTGAGAGCTTTGAGAGCGGCGCTGTCGTTGCGGCTGGCAAAATACTGAAAGGTACCAACGCGGATATGGCTGATGGCGACCCGGGTGAGGATGGCGCCTGGGAAGGGGGCCTCACGCAGCACTGTTTCGCCTGTGGATACAGCGGCCAAGGCGCGTGTCGTGGGGACGCCCAAAGACGCCATCGCTTCTGAAACGATGTATTCGCGTAAGACGGGTCCGAGCCAGGCGCGCCCGTCTCCCATGCGGGAATAGGGAGTGGGGCCGGAGCCCTTGAGCTGAATGTCCTGGCGGGTGCCGTGGCGATCAATGACCTCCCCCAGCAACACCGCGCGGCCATCGCCCAATTGCGGGGACCAGCCGCCGAACTGGTGACCGGCATAGACCTGAGCCAGGGGGCGCGCACTGTCGGGAACATGGTTCCCGGCGAGCATGGCGATACCGTCGGCGCTACGCAAGGCGGCTTGATCTAGCTGAAGTTCCTGCGCCAAGGCGTTGTTGAGAAACAGAAGCTTGGGATCAACCACCGGGCTGGGAGGCTGTTCGGTGTAAAAGTGCGGCGGCAGATCCGCATAGCTGTGTGTGAAGGCGATGCTCATTGGGTCAGCCGCCGTGTCATGAGGTGATAGTCTGCGCGGGGTTCGAACCGGAGGCGCTTGTAGAGGCCCTGCGCCTCTGGCCTGTCGCGTTTGACCTCAAGATGCAGGGCTTTGACGCCGGCTTCCGCCAGGCTGGGCAGCAGCGCAGCCAAAGCCTCTGTCGCCATGCCGCGACCACGGACAGCCGGGCGGATATAGATTTCATCAAGGAAACCGTCGATCCCCCCCATTTCAAGCGAGTATCCAAAGGAGATCACCAAATATCCAACAGGGGCGCGACGCGGGCCGATCAGATAGGCTGCGCCATGGGGACTGCCGCCCAGGAGGGGGGCAAGGGCTGCCTGGCGGAACGCATCGGTCTGGTCGATGCCATGGTCGGCGTGAAAGGCCGCGATCTGGGCCAACAGCTTTGGCGCGTCATCCGGTCCGGCGAGGTGAAGGCGTGTGCTCATGACACGGGCAGTCGGCTGATCCGCTCAGTCAACAGGTTGAAGAACCCGTCCGCATCCACATCGCCAATGAAGGTCGCATTGGGCGCGCGACCGGTGACCCCCCACCAATCGGCGACGGTCATGCCGCGCGTAAGGGGGCTTTGTACTTCGATCTCGACATTGATGTAGCGCCCCGAGAAGAGCTCTGGCCGTAGCAGATAGGCAATCACGCAAGGATCATGCAGAGGGGCGCCCTCACTGCCATATTTTTGTTTGTCAAAGCGCTCAAAGAAATCGGTCCAACTGGCGACGGCCTGTCCGACGGAGCCCAGGGCGCGGAACTGTTCAACCCGGGGGCGGGTGGTGAGCGCCTTGTGGGTGACGTCAAGCGGCAGAACGGTAAGCTTGATACCAGATTTGAACACGACCTCGGCGGCTTCCGGATCGACGTAGATGTTAAATTCTGCGGCTGGGGTGATGTTCCCAACCTCGAAATATGCGCCACCCATCAGAACGATTTCAACGATGTTGTCTGCGATTTCGGGCGCTTGATTGAGCGCCGTGGCCACGTTTGTCAGGGGGCCAAGGGGGCAAAGCGTGACGCCCGGATTGGCCTTTGCGAGAGAGATGATCGCATCGACGGCATGGCCGTCGGCGAGGGGCATTTTCGGGTCGGGCAGGGTGATCCCGTCGAGCCCGGTCTTGCCATGCACATGCTCTGCCGTGACCAGCATGCGGGCCAGCGGGCGGTCGCATCCCGCATGGATCGGCACATCAACTTTACCTGCTAACTCACAGATCATGCGTGCATTTCGAGTGGTCAAATCCAGTGGCACATTTCCTGCCACGCAGGTGATGGCCAGCACGTCAAGCGCATCGGGGCTGGCCAATGCCAGAAGGATCGCCACGGCGTCATCCTGGCCTGGATCTGTGTCGATAATGATCTTGCGCATGGGGCCTCCGCTATGGGGCGGACCTTGGCGCGGCGGCATGCGCTTGTCCAGACCGGTTCGGAGGCGGGCGGGCTCCCGCCCCTTTCGCCTTTGTGGCGAAAGCGTTGGGCCGGGCAGGCCTGCTGCGCAGGCCTGATGTCGATCATACCTTCTTGGCGCCGATATCCCGGCATCGGAAACAGGCCATCAGGCCAGTTCGGTGAGGACCGGTGCGCTGGCTTCGAGTGTGCGATGGACCGGGCATTTGTCGGCGATCTCCAACAGCCGGGCGCGTTGGTTAGCGTCCAGATCGCCGTCCAGCCGGATCACCCGGGTGAAACTGTCGATGCGGTTGGTGCCATCCCGGGCGTCGCTGGCATGAAGTTTGTCATGGGTCACATCGACCGAGATATTGGTCAGGGGCCAGCCCTTGTGCCGGGCATACATGCGGATCGTCATTGAGGTGCAGGCACCGAGACCGGCCGACAGAAACCCATAAGGCGACATGCCGCGATCCGTACCGCCATAGCTGGCCGGTTCATCGGCCAATATGTGGTGGTTGGCGCCCGCATGGATATCCTGCAAAAAGCCATTTGGATCCGCTTCGATCGTGCGCACCACACCTTCAGGCGCTGCAGGTGGCGGGGCAGGCTGCGCAATCTTCATGTAGCGTTTGGCCCAGGCCGCGATGACATCGGCGGCGTATTCGGCATCGGCAGGTCGGGAGATAAGATGATCCGCATCATCAAGCGTCACAAAGCTTTTGGGATGTTTGGCGGCGGTGAAGATCTGGGTAGCATTCTCGACCCCGACGGTCATGTCGCGCGGGGCATGCAGGACCAGCAGCGCCCGTTTGAGACCGGCAATGGCAGGGGCCAGGTGTTCGGCGGCGACATCTTCGACAAAAGCCTTGCGGATGCGGAACGGGCGACCGCCCAGATCCACCTTGGCTACGCCATCGGTGGCAATCTGCGGTAAGGCATCGGCAAAGTTATGGGTGACATGTTCGGGGTCGAACGGTGCCCCGATCGTCACGATGGCGCGGGCGCTTTCGATTTGGCCGGCCGCGCGCAGGACAGCGGCGCCCCCCAGGGAATGACCGATCAATACGCCTGGCGCCATGTCGCGGCTGGCCAGGTAGCGCGCGGCGGCGACCAGATCATCGACATTGCTGGTGAATGTCGTGTTCTCGAACTCACCTTCGGAATGGCCAAGGCCGGTAAAATCGAACCGCAAAACAGCGAGGCCCATCGCAGCGAGCCGCCCGGCGATCCGGCGTGCGGCTGGGATATCCTTGGAACAGGTGAAGCAGTGGGCAAAAAGCGCAGTGCCCAGAACCGGGCCCCTTGGCAGATCAAGGCGCGCGGCCAACTGGCCCTGGGCGCCGTCAAAGGTGATACGTTCTGTGGTCATGGCGCTATCCTCGTTACAGCGTTGGCGGGCAGATAAGGCGGCGTCCTGCGGGCTGCCAAGCATATGTCAGCGCTGTCACGCCATGGTGACGCAGGTTTCAAAGCCAATCCGCGGGATCATAATGTGGGAGCAGCCTCAAAAACCCAGTAAATCCTGCACAAAAAATCATGTTGCGCGGACATTTCCGCACGGCCATCACGGGCCCAAGGCAAGATGAGTGAGGCAGATGATACGGGCGATCTATTGGTGTGTGGCGGCGGTGCTGTTGGCGCTTCTGGGGCTAGGGTTCACCGGAGCCTGGCTTGAGGCCGGAGACAGTTTCGCCGTCATCCGCGGGCCGGTCGCCTTGGTAACTTTGGGCTGGCTTGCAATTGGGCGATGTGCCAGATGGGTGGGCGCGATGCCGATCCTGGCCGTGCTGGCGGCGTTAATCCCCGTGGGCTGGGCCTCCGTCCGGCCAGAGAATACAGGATCATCGCCCGTCACCGTCTATCAAAAGAACATGCTGTACAAAATCGACGGGCTGGACCAGCTGGAGGCGGATATTCGTGCCAATGCTCCCGATATGCTGACCCTGCAGGAGGTTACGGATGGCAATCGCGCGCTGTTGGCTGCTCTCATCGATATGTTACCTTATCAGCACTATTGCTCAGGCGCGCGGGTTGGCGGTGTGGCTGTAGCGTCCCGCTGGCCGGTCACTCCGGGATCGAAGACCTGTGCCAAAGGCCTCGCTGCGATGCAGGTCGATGCGCCGGATGGTCCGCTGTGGCTGGCATCGGTTCATCTGCACTGGCCTTGGCCCTACGGTCAGCGCGATCAGGCGGCGCGGATCATGTCGGATGTGGCCGAATTGGCTGGGCTGCGTGTGATCGGTGGGGATTTCAACATGGTGCCCTGGTCCTACACCTTGCGGGAGTTTCAGCGGCGGACTGGAACAAAGCGGGCGGGGCGGTCGCGCCCCACCTTTCCCGAATTTGCGTTGCCCATCGACCATGTCTTGATTCCCGATGGGCTGGGGGGTGCCACGGAATTGCGCCCCCTCGCGGGATCAGATCACCGCGGTTTGCTGGTTCGGTTCGCGTCTGGCCAAGCGGCCGCCAGGCCAGATGCGGCGCGCATCAGCCGTCAATCTTCGCGGCCATGATCGCGATCGCCTGCTGGTAGACACCTGCGGCATTCCACGCCTGGATCACGCGAAAATTGGTCTGGCCCTTCTGGTAGCCGCCACCAGGCTTCCAGCCTTTCTTGCGCAGGAAGTTCGCGGTAGAGGCAAGAGCATCTGCCTGATTGTTCAGGTCAAGCCGTCCGTCCCCATTGCCGTCAACGCCGTATTTCAGCACGTTGCCGGGCAGAAATTGGGTGTGACCCAATTCACCGTGTTTAGCCCCGATGCTGCCGGGTGAGATGATGCCCCGATCCACCAGTTTCAGGGCGGCCACAAGGTGACCGGTGAAAAACTCAGACCGGCGGCAATCATAGGCCAGCGTTGCAATGGCGGACATCACGTTGCTGTCCCCTTTGAAGCGGCCAAAGCCCGTCTCCATCCCGTGAATGGCGATGATCACCCCGGCAGGGACACCGTACCGCTTTTCAAGCCCCTGATAGAAGCCTGCATTCTGCGCCTTGCGCTTGCGACCCTGGGCCACGATCGTGTTTGCGCCCCGGACCTGCATGAACTTTTCAAGACTGTATTTAAAGCTTTTCTGGTTGCGATCTGCGGCGATGGTGCGTTTGGCATATTGCGTTCCAGCCAGGGCCTGCAGGCCGCGGGATTTCACGCCGGCACGTTTCGCTTCGTCCGCGAAAGCAGCTTTCCAGGTGCCGTAGCCCCCGGAATTATTGCCGCATTTTGCGGCCAGACCAGCCGTGGGGACGGCGAAGGCCGCAACAAAAGCAATCAGAGGAAGGGCGCGCATTGGTAGATACTCCGGCAAAATCAATTTACGGCAGAGTTTACCTATGGTCCCCCCTTGCGCAAGCGCGTGAATGGCGCCGTTGGGCGGTGATGGCCCGAAAGTGGGCTTTTCCCTACCCATTTACTGCCCAATGGTCTGAAACCGGGGCACGAACAGCGTTTTGAGCCGCCCGATGTTAGAGAGCATTTTGGGGGAAGCATAGGCGATGCAGCCCAAGTCAGAATGTCGTGTCGGCTGGGGCGTTCAAGGCGGCAAACGCCGGATGGGCGTCCAGCCCCGTGACGAGGATCAGCGCGCCAGCAGGACTGTACCGTAAAACCGGAGTGAAAATCGCCAGGGCGATAACGGCACCAGCGGTGGCATAGCTTGTTGCGTAATAATGCGGGCCGCGCATCCAGTTCCAGATCGCAAGGGGCAGGCCGATCAATGGCATCAGGAACAGGCTCAGACCAGTCAGGATCCAGGTTACCTTGCCGCGATGGCGCAGTTGCACATCCAATGGCCCCCGCGCACCCAGAAGCATGGCCACAGTGTTGTGGCGGAACTGCGCATCGCGCGATGCAGACCGGGCCGCCGCAAGCCTATGTTCCGAGGCAAGGCGCAGCTTGTCCTCTCCGCTCAGTTCTGACGCGGCGCTCAGGGGCAGAGGCGTTGCTGTCTGCGGGCTGTCGGCATGCCTCCGTTCCAGCGGTGTCCCGGATTTTCGAGCCACTTCCATACCATCTGCGCGCGGGATCTTTGGATCGGGTTGCAGCATCAGCACCCCGCCCCGCTCACGCAGGGTCAGCGCAATGGGGCCGCGGCCCTTGGTCTGGACACGAATGATCTCCTCGGGTTCGATCCCGAATGTGTCTCCATCGGCGGGCAGGCTCTCGGCATGGCGGTAATGCTCCACAAAGGCAAACACCCGTTGCTGCAGCCATTGCAGGGTGACGGGCGCCTCTTCAAAAACCAGGGGACGATCCAGGAACAGCTCTGCCCCCTCGGCCCACATGCCGAGCACCTGCATGTCTTCTTGCATCCGGCCCGACGAAAAGAGCCGCGGCTTGATGAAAAGCGGCAAGGGAAACAGCATATCGTCCATCAACTGAAATTTTGACGGCAGGAAAAGCTGCTCCGATTGTATCCAGTGGATCATGATCGGTGGCATCATCGCGGCCAGGGCCGTTGTCGTCATCTGGCACAGGCTCAACATCACCTCGAACAGGGCGCGATCCGGAGCCTTGGCCGATCCAGTCATCTGGACCGTGATCTCCGCATGACATTGATGCGATGTGATCAGCCCGGGCCAGTCGATCCGCTCCGTCTGGTGAAAGGGTTCATCGGCCAATGCCAGAAGCGGGTCGTGATCCAGCGTCTCCGGCTCCAATAGGATATGCACCTGCACCATGTCATGGGCCAAGACCAGCCGGTTGCCGCGAATATGATCTATGATATCAAAGGCATAGCCTGCCGGGCTGAAGATGTCGTTCAGCACCGCGCAAAGCTCTGGCAAATCGACACGCGTCAGCCGAGTGTACAAAAGGCGTGACGTGACAAAGGTCGGCAACGACATAGGAACGGCTCACTCAACAAGATGCGGCTGAATAAGCGCAGCAATGGGGTAGGATCAAGGCAGGCCGATGAAATTGCTAGGGCTTATGGCATGCCAGTCGCGGGCCCCGCCGCCCGCCTGAACAGTTCAACCAGTTTTGCATTGCCGTTGGCGCGGTCGTTCAAGGAGTCTACCAGCGGACGGGAGCCGCGCTGATTGGCCGTCTCATCGTCCTTGATCAGTTCGCTGCGCGCCTTGCTGCCACGGGGCAATTGGACCAGGGCGGCAAGGCCGGAATAGAACTGATACCAGAACGGGCCGCCGAGGCCGATCAACAGTCCCGTCAAAAGAACGCTGACAAACCAAAGGACAAGGCCGCCCCCCGTCGTACATTCGCCGGATCGGTCGGCTGCACTGCCCGACGGTGGCGTGCCAGATCCATCCACCACTCTTTCATCTGTGGTGTTCAAGAAACAAAGGGGCGGCATGTTGCCATATCCCAGGGGCAGGGTGCCGTCGCGGTCCAAACGTTCAAGCGTTGTGTGCAGACGATCCGCCGCCGCAATGACTTCGTTCTCCTCAACTGTGTTCCCTTCGCCGAGCGCCAACGGATTGTCCGGTGCCAACTGCCCCTCTTGTTCCAGCATATCCAACAAGTCTGCCACGCGTGCGAGGGCCGCATCATTTTCTGCCGCCAGGTCAGAGGCTTCGGCAATCAGCTGCGCCCGCGTCTCGGGGGTGTCGACCAGATGCTGGAAAATCCGCCCAGCATCGACATTCAGCGCAAAGGCTACCACGATGGACAATCCCATGGTGATGGCTTGTGACCTTTTGCGAAATATCTCGTTCGACGTCGCAACATAGCGTTCGTATCCCATGATGATGCTGCGCAGAATTTCAGCACTTTTGTCCTGGGCGTTGTTTCGGATAACGTCACCGATTTTGGTGCGCGCGAGGCGTTGGAAAAATCCGTAGGTGCTGAGCCGATCGATATGGCGCGCGCCATCCCGGGTCAGCAGGGTGGCAAGGTTTGACCAAGACCCATGGTCAGCGCGCGCCGGGTTCTCCGTCAATTTCGTGATGATCGTGTTGAACATTTCCTGCGTGGCCTGATCAAATTTCTTTGTTTCTTCATCGATCTTTGCGCCAGCCTGTTTCAGTTGATCGGCCATCCACGGATCTTCGCGCACGAATTGCTGCAACATCTGCATCAACGCAGAAGGGCGCACAGCGGTAATCCTAAGATAGCTTTCCGTTAATCCACTGACGGCCGTCGAAAAGATGATCATCAAAACAGCGAATGCCAAAGCGGCTTCGATTAAATGCATGGTTCAAATCCGAAATAGCGATGTAATAGGCGCAGAATACCGCGCTTTCATCAAATCCTGGCGTTCGAAAAATGTGAAATCACCTGAAAAATCGGGGGCGGGCTGTTGTCGTGGTGTCGACAATGGCGGTTTTTTGCCGACACTGGCGGCTTTCTGGCATCAGGCCACTTTTGGCCACATTTGCCTTGTTCAACGGTAAAAAGCGCTGAATTACCTGTAGTCAAGTTTAGGTGAGAACATGCTTATGTCGATGCAGCAACACCACGCTCCGCGAAAGCGTTCGGGCCTTTTAAGGGTGCTTGATACGCTTGGATTACACGTCGTGGCGGATAAGCGAGGGTTCGAGGCACGCAAGATGCTCAAGCTCTCCGATGCCGAATTGTCTGATCTGGGCGTGTGCCGTGATGATCTTGAGGCGATCTTGGATAAAGATGCCAGCGTGAGCTGATGCCTGCAGCAAAGTAGTTTAGTTGTCGATGTCGGTCTCTCTCCATCAAGCCTGCGCCCATATGAACAAACGCGGTTCAATAGGCGGTCAGGGCCAAATTCCTTGAATTCAGCCCAGCCTAATCAAGTCAGGCGAAGACGCGGGTCAGCGCTTCGTCGATTGAGGATGTGACGGCGTCCAGATCGTCCTTGGTGCAGATCAGCGCCGGCGACAGGCACAGCGTGTTGTTATAGCCGTCAAAGCTACGGTTCGTGGCGCCGATGATCGTCCCCTGGCCCATGCAATCCTTGACCACCGCTTGCACCATCGCCTCGGGGGCGGGGTCCTTGGTGCCGCGATCCGCGACCAATTCCATCCCGTTGAACAGGCCCATCCCACGAACATCGCCGACACAAGCGTGCTTTTCAGCCAGCCCGTACAGGTTCTCCATCAGATAGGCGCCCATCTGGGTGCAATTATCCAACAGGTTCTCTTCGATGATGATATTCATATTCTCCATTGCCGCCGCCGGGCCGGCCGTGCACCCGCCAAAGGTCGAGATGTCGCGGAAATAGTTCATCGGGTCGGCATGATCGTCCTTAAACATGTCAAAGACCGCTTCGGTGGTGACCGTGCAAGAGATCGCCGCATAGCCCGAGGCAACACCCTTGGCCATGGTCACGATGTCGGGTTTCACGCCGAATTGCTGGTAGCCGAACCATTTGCCGGTCCGTCCGATGCCGCAAACAACCTCGTCGATCATCAGCAGGATATCGTATTTCGCACAGATCTCCTGCACCCGCTCCCAATACCCTTGGGGCGGGACGATGACGCCGCCGCCTGCCGTAACAGGCTCCAGGATCAAGCCGCCAACCGTATCGGCACCTTCGCGCAGGATAACTTCTTCGATAGCGTCGGCGGCGCGCTGGCCATATTCCTCAACATCCCATTGCTTGCGGTATTCCAGGCAGTGCGGGACCGAGACAAACCCGGCAGGAAAGGGGCCATATTGCGCATTGCGCTGGTGGTGGCCGCCGGCCGCCATCGTGCCGATGGTGGTGCCGTGGTAATCCCGCTCGCGGAACAGGATCTTGTTTTTCTTGCCGCCATAGCGCTTGTGCGCGATCTGGCGGATCATCTTGAATCCCTTCTCGTTCGCTTCGGATCCCGAATTCGAGAAATAGACGCGGCTCATCCCCGGCATCTTGTCGATCAGCGCTTCGGCAAAGATCGCGGCGGGAATCGATCCTGCCGCACCGGCGAAGTAGTTCAACTTGACCAACTGATCACGGACGGCATTGGCGATGCGTTCACGACCATAGCCCACATTCACGGTCCAGACCCCACCCGAGACGGCATCCAGATGTTCCTTGCCGTCCTGGTCCCAGACGCGCATGCCCTTACCTTCGACGATGATCTTGGGATCCGCCGTTTCAAACGGTTTATGCTGGATCAGGTGGTGCCATACATGCGCCTTGTCGGCGGAGACGATGTGGGAAAGATCGTTGGGGTTCGAGCCATCCATGGCGCACACTCCTGCTGGGCTAAAGGTCTCAAAAACGGTGCCTGAGCTTGGCTTGGGCGAATAGGGCCAAAAGTTGATCGAATTTAAGGCCACATTTGACCAGCAGGGCATGCCGATCAGAAAGCGGCATCCAGGCATTGACAGCACGGGATCGGTGCAGAACGGTCGATTTGTGCTGGTGCGGGGCGGGCGAGTCGACCCACATTGGGTGCTAAAACGGGGGCGATTAATGACCATCCGTGGAAAATTGGCCGCGCGCGGCCTCAACATGGAGTGCTGTATGCCCCTGAAAAATAACAATGATTTTGCGAGGTCGATCATGGATGTAGGGATGTTGACCACCCATGGCCAATATGTGTCCCCGCGGGGACAGAGTTGTCTTTCCCAGCGGCCTTTGAGTGCCGTCGCGGGGGGGGCACGATGACCGGATTGGCGATCGATGACATTTCCATGCGGTTCGAACTGCCGAAAGGCGGATCGGTCCAAGCGCTCAAAAATGTATCACTTGATCTGAAACCAGGCGAATTGATGAGTGTGCTGGGCCCGTCTGGTTGCGGAAAGACGACGCTTTTGAACATCGTTGCCGGCTTTCTGGCGCCGACAGAAGGCAAGGTGGTGCTGAACGGTGAGACGGTGGTTGGCCCGGCAGCCGAGCGTGGCATGGTCTTTCAGCAGGGCGCCCTGTTTGAGTGGATGAGCGTCCGGGATAATGTGGGCTTTGGCCCCAAGATGAAGGGCATGGCTCCAGGCGAAAAACGCGAAATTGTGGACCATCTGCTGGATGTCACGGGCTTGGGCGATTTTAAGGAAAAAGCGATCTATGAATTGTCGGGCGGCATGCAGCAGCGGGTGGCCCTGGCGCGGTGTCTGGCTAACGATCCCGACGTGATCCTGATGGACGAACCGCTGGGCGCGCTCGACGCGCTGACCCGCGAAAAGATGCAAGGGCTTGTGCTGAAACTTTGGCGCGAAACGGGCAAGACGATCATTCTGATCACGCATTCGGTCGAAGAGGCTTTGTTGCTGGGCGAGCGGCTGCTGGTCATGGCGCCGCGGCCCGGGCGCATCCACAAGGAGTATCGTCTGCCCTTTGCCGATATGGGCGTGAATGCCGATCTGCGCGAGGTCAAGAAACATGAAGATTACAACCCGACACGCGAGGAAATCCTGAGCATGATCTGGAATATGGAAGAAGAGATCATGGGTCGCTCGGAGACGAGCGCATGAGCGGGGCCGGAGACGAGCGCATCATGAGCGTCGGAGACGAGTGCATGATTGGGATTTCGGAGACGAGCGTATGACCATTCTGCTGATTTACATCGCCCTTTTTGTGGGGTCATTCTTTGCCGTGAAAGCGGTGGGGAATTTTCTGACGGCCAAGTCAGACTTCACCTCGTTGAAAACCGTGACATTCGGGGATGAAAGTGCGGTACGGGCCAACCGGGCCGCCTCCGTCATGTCGATTGTGGCGATTTTCCTGATCTGGGGGGCCTTTACCGGGTCAAGTCTGGTGCCGATCCATGCGCCTGGACCGTTCATCGGTGACACGACATTTACCTACACTGCGACGGCGGATGGGCAAAGCGATGAGGGGACGGTGAGGGTGATCGTCCATCCCGTGGCCGACAAGCCTGAAGCGCCTGAAATGGCGCCAGGCGACGGATTTGCCAAGGATGACATCGCCCTGATCGGGGCGTGGCGGTCGGGTCTTATCCGGGTGGACCAGAATGACGAATTGGGCCGCGACGCGGGCGCAGTTGTCACGGCTGTGAATGGTACGGCGATTGAACCGGACGGACGGGTACAGGTCGATAATGGTGTGGTCAACATGACCCGTCGCGGCACGCTCAATTTCACACCCTATCGCGGCTGGCAGATGGAGCCGGTCTGGTTGCCATCGCCGGAGACCGTCTTTTGGCGGCTGGTTGAATTGAGCCGGGACGGCTACCAAAACTTCCGGCTGCTGGAGCATTTGGGATGGTCCCTTTTGCGGGTCGTCGCCGGATTTATCCTGGGCGCGCTGGTGGGCATTCCGCTGGGCTATGCGATGGGGCTGAGCGACTGGTTCCGTGGCTGGTTTGACCCGATCGTTGAGTTCATGCGGCCAGTGCCGCCTTTGGCCTTGATCCCATTGGTCATCATCTGGGCTGGGATCGGAGAGCCGGGCAAAATCATCCTGCTGTTCCTGGCAGCATTGTGGATCATGACCATTGCGGCGCGTGCCGGTGTGTCAGGCGTCAAAATCACCAAGGTGCATGCGGCCTATTCCCTGGGGGCCAGCAAGTGGCAGGTGATGCGCCATGTGATCATTCCGAACTCACTGCCCGAGATCTTTACCGGTGCCCGGGTCGCCATGGGGGTCTGTTGGGGGACGGTCGTGGCTGCTGAGCTTGTGGCGGCAGAGAAGGGTGCGGGTATGATGATCATGGTCGCGTCCCGGTTCCAGCTGACCGATATCGTGATCACCGGCATCATCCTGATCGGGGTGATTGGCTATGGTATCGATATTCTGATGCGCCAGGCCGAGAACTTTCTGGTGCCTTGGAAGGGTCGCGCCTGACCAAGCGCCCGACCGGCTAATTTGGGTGGCGGCAGACAGGCGTGTTTGCCGCCATTTGCTTGGCTATGGTCCAAGTTTTCACCTGATTTCATTGTTGTGTCTGCCGCGTGATGACCACGACGAAACGGATACCGATGATGCCGAACGGATCCTTCACCACTCGGCGGATTGTCCCACTGGGGCGGATGGCATGGAGTGCCGAACTGGATGTCGCGCCGGTGCGGACAGCGCAGGATGCCAGCGTTGGTCTGTTCATGTATGCATTGTCTAGTCTTCCGTGCACGAACACGATGGTGCATTTCGGCCTTGAGGCTTTTCTGAAGACCCGTTTCAGGGTTTTGAAAATCAAACATTGGCCATTCGGAAACCGATTGCCGCAGGTCGCGTCGCGCGGGCAAGGTCTGCGGCATCTGGTTGGAGGATCCGCATGGCTGTCACCTATCTGAAACGCGCAACCCACACGGCGCGGACCGATCACGGGGATGTGGCGGCGGTCGTTTCGGACATGTTGACCGTTCTTGAGGCGGAGGGGGACGAGGCGACCCGCCGCTATGCCCAGCAGTTCGATCAATGGGACGGGGAGATCATCGTTGCACCTGACCATATCGCGGCAGCGGCAGGCCAACTGAGCGAACAGGATCGCGCCGATATCGGCTTTGCCCATGACAATATCCGCCGCTTTGCCGAAGCCCAGCTGGCCACCGTGGGCGACACGCAGATCGATGTTGTGCCAGGCCTGACAGCAGGACAACGCCAGATCCCCGTCGGCTCTGTCGGGGCCTATGTGCCGGGTGGGCGATATGCGCATATCGCGTCAGCCTTGATGACCATCACGACGGCGCGGGTGGCGGGTGCCCGGCACATCATGGCCTGCTCTCCGCCAACGGCGGGGCAGGGTATTCCGCCCGCAATTCTTTATGCCATGGATCTGGCCGGGGCAGATACCATCCTCAACCTGGGCGGTGTGCAGGGATTGGCGGCCATGGCCTTTGGCCAATTTGGTGGTGTGCCTGCCGACATTCTGGTCGGGCCCGGAAATGCCTATGTGGCTGAGGCCAAGCGCCAGCTTTTTGGCCGCGTCGGGATCGACATGATTGCAGGCCCCACGGATTCAATGGTTTTGGCCGATGACAGCTGTGATGCCGAGGTGGCGGCGACCGATCTGGTGAGCCAGGCGGAGCATGGCCCCAACTCGCCGGTCTGGCTGGTGACGACCGACAAGGCACTGGCCGAGGCGGTGCTGGACCGGGTGCCGGAACTGATTGAGGATCTGCCTGCGGTCAATCGTGATGCGGGTCGCGCGGCCTGGCGGGATTACGGCGAGGTCATCCTGTGCGACACGCGCGAGGAGGTTGCCGCCAAGGCGGACGAGGTCGGGCCGGAGCATCTGCAAGTCATGGCCCGCGATCTGGACTGGTGGCTGGGGCGGCTGCGTTCCTATGGATCCTTGTTTCTTGGCGAGGAAACGACCGTTGCCATGGGGGATAAGGCATCTGGACCAAACCATGTGCTGCCCACCTCTGGCTCGGCGCGCTACACGGGCGGGCTTTCGGTCCACAAATTCCTCAAGACGGTCACGTGGCAGCGCGCCACGGCGGAAGGTATGCGCCCGGTCGCCGAAGCGACGGCGCGCCTGTCCCGGCTCGAAGGGATGGAAGCCCATGCCCGCAGCGCCGACATCCGGTTGGAGCGTTTGAAAGTCCTTCAAGGCTAGCATCGGGCCGCACGAAACGGATTGGACCCATGTGAACGCGGTTCCGGCGGACCCCGCATGGGTGTTTATTGTTACATCCTATCACAGCAACAACGGCATATCCGCCTTCCTATCGGCAGGCTGCCGCCGCATTGGCCAGTCTGCCTTGTGGAACAAAACTACCCTTTACATATTTGTTACATTGATGCTGGCCGGTCCCGCCTGGCCAAAAGTTGATTTGGAAAGACCTTAATATGCACAACACGATCCCCGCACGTTCTGCGAAATCGAATTGGGCGGCTTGGACATTTATAGACGTGCCCGCCGTTTGGGTCGGGATTGGTTTGTTCCTGTTCGCCGCGGGGGCTGCATTTATCGGCGCGCAGAACGAAGTACCGGCGGCCGTTTTGATGCGGGATCCTGCCGCTCAGTTTGGGTTTCCATCCTATGCTGGGCTGCTCTCCCATATCGGGATCGTCCTGTTGGTGGCGACTTGTGCCATTACCGGTTTCACGGCCATGCTGGCCCATGACTGGAACGGGGATAGTGGCCTGTTGATGTTTCGCGTCAGCGTTCTGTCGGGATTGCTGGCCTTCGACGATATTTTCATGATCCACGAAAGCCTGCCCAAGAAGGGTGAGGTCCTGTTATTTGCGCTATACGGTCTGGCAGTTTTGTTGATCGCGACGCGAGTTTGGAAGGTCACTGGCCGACAGGACATTCGCGGCCTTGTCGTTGCCGTTGTCTTTTTGAGTCTTTCGGTTCTTTTGGATGTCGTCCGGCTCTTTGGTCCGGCCAGCGCGATGCTGGAGGATTTCTTCAAGCTGGCCGGGTTCGGTGCCTGGTGGGCGTTTTGGTCAGGCTTTGCCCGGTGTTCTCTGGATGCCCGATTCAAGCACCGTAACGATGCCCAGCTTCGGTGACCAATCGCGCAGGAGGATGGTCCTGGCCTTGTCCCATGTCAGGTTGATCTAACCGCGCATGGCCTGACCATTGGCATCAAACAGGGGCTGCCGCTGTAAGCGGGCGGGCACCAGATGACCCAGAATCTCGATTTCCCAACCGTCATCATGGTCCGCTATTTCGCGTGGAACATATCCCATCGCCACAGACACGCCCGATGTGTGAGCATATCCCCCAGAGGTCACCCAGCCTTGCACGGCACCACTGTGATAGATCGGTTCATCCCCGATGACATCGGCATCCGTCGCCTCAACGACGAAGGTGTTCAGTCGCATCGGTCCGCCCCCATTGGTCTTGGCCTCAACTGATGCGGCCTTTCCGATGAAGTCCGCGTCCTTCTTGAGCGCTGTGAACCTGCCCAGACCTGCCTCGAACGGCGTGTAGATCGGGCGATATTCGCGGGCCCAGCCGCCAAAGTTCTTTTCCAGACGCAAGGCATTGAGGGCGCGAAGTCCGAAGTTGCGAATGCCATGGTCCGCCCCGGCGCGCATCAAGGCAGTATAGATGTGCAATTGGTATTCCGGCTCCATCCAGATCTCGTAGCCCAGATCGCCGGTAAAGCTGACACGCCCCACAAGGGCAGGGGCCATACCAATATCCATGCGGCGGATATCCATGAAGCGAAACGCCGCTGCACTGACATCGGCCCGGGTCACGGCGGCCAGTACATCGCGCGCCTTTGGCCCCGCAATGGACAGGCCGCACAGGCCCGCACCGTGAGGCGCGACAGTAACATCGCCACTAAGATGCTGGTCGAACCAGCGCATGTGATAGTCTTCGGCAATGCCCGATCCGGCGATGAAAAACTCACCCTCGCCCAGATTGGCAAGGCTGAAATCACCGATCAGCTTGCCGTCATGCTTGAGCATCGGGGCCAGCACCATGCGACCCGGGGCAGGGATGCGTGCCGCCAGGATATGGTCCAGCCAGCCTTCGGCATCGGCGCCCTTGACGGTGTATTTGGCAAAGCCCGTCGTCTCGATCAGGCCCACGCCCTCGCGGACGGCGCGCGCCTCGGCCCCGACATGGTCGAAATCAGTTGAGCGGCGCCAGCTGAACGCATCCTCCACGCCGTCCGGCGCAAACCAGAGCGGCGTTTCCAAACCGTGGGATTCGCCGAACTGTGCGCCCGCGGCCTTGAGTGTGCTGTAGATCGGTGTTGTCTTCAGGGGTCGGGCAGCGGGCAGTTCCTCATTGGGAAAGCGGATCGAGAAGCGGCGGGCATAGTTCTCCTGCACCTTGGCATTGGTGTAGGCCATCGTCGCGAAATCGCCGTAGCGACTGATATCCATGGCAAAAACGTCAAAGCCAGGGTCGCCCACGATCATCCAGTTGGCCAGCGAAAGGCCGACCCCGCCGCCTTGGCTGAAGCCTGCCATCACCGCGCAGGCAGACCAGTAACCGCGCAGGCCCCGCACCGGCCCGACCAGCGGATTGCCATCCGGGGCAAAGGTGAAGGGGCCATTGATAATCTGCTTGATCCCGGCATTTTCAAAGGCGGGAAAGTGGCGAAAGCCGACCTCCAAGCTGGGGGCAATCCGGTCAATGTCCGGCTCCAGCAGTTCGTGCCCGAACTCCCACGGCGTGGTCTGCGGGGACCAGGGGCGGCACTCCTGCTCATAGGTGCCCATCAACATGCCTTTGCGCTCTTGCCGCAGGTAAAGC
This sequence comes from Actibacterium sp. 188UL27-1, assembly GCF_016901225.1. GTDB lineage: Bacteria > Pseudomonadota > Alphaproteobacteria > Rhodobacterales > Rhodobacteraceae > 188UL27-1. Next base: position 173,979 of record NZ_JAFEUL010000002.1, read on the forward strand.
TCACCATCGAAATCCACGGCATGCAGCATTTCCCTACCGGTTTCCGCATTGAAATCCGCCACCTCTGCCATGTCTTCAGTGATCAGATACATATGTTCCATCGCCAGAACGGGCAGTTCCAGGCCAACCATCCGTCCGACCTCGCGCGCCCACAGACCGCCTGCATTGACGATATGTTCGGCAACAATCTCTCCCTTATCGGTGATCACGCGCCATTGGCCGTCGGGTTGCTGTACCAGATCCTCGACCTTGGTGTGCAATTCGATCTGCGCGCCGTTTTTCTTGGCGGATTTGGCATAGGCATGGGTGGTGCCGTAGGGGTCCAGATGGCCCTCGACCTCATCATAAAGCGCGCCCACGAACTGATCAGGATCCATGAGGGGAAAGAGTGCTGCGGCTTCCGTTGGAGTGATGATGTCAGCATCAAGTCCCATGTAGCGCCCCTTGGCGCGGATGGATTTTAACCAGTCGAACCGCTCCGGCGTCGCGGCCAGCATGACCCCGCCGGTCATGTGCATACCGATGTCCTGCCCGGAATATTCCTGGATCTCTTTATACAAATCGACCGTATATTTTTGCAGCTTGGCCACATTCGGATCGCCGTTGATCGTGTGCATCCCGCCGGCCGCGTGCCACGTGGAGCCGCTGGTCAGCTCAGAACGTTCCAGCAATACGATATCTGTCCAGCCAAACCGGGTCAGGTGATACGCGACCGAGCAGCCCACGACACCGCCTCCGATCACAACAACTTTTGCATGTGATTTCATGGGTTTATCCTTTCAACGCGCCGTTTCGCGTCCGTGCCGGTAGAGCCTGGTTCGAAGTGATGCGGCACTGTCATCCCCGATTTCCAGCGCAAAGACATGGGCCTGCGTCAGGAAAAAGCATTCAACATCAATGTCCTGCGCCAGATCCGCGGCCTGGCCGTAAAGTGTCACCAAGGTGCGGTGATCCGCACAGTCATGGGCGGCCTGTATCCGTTGGTCGAGCTGGTAAAGATCTGTTTGGCAGGTCAGCATATCATCAGGCTACGGCGGGTTTCGCACCCGCGAAGGCACTAACCCGACATTTGTGCGTCGGTTTTTGTCTTTGGGCGACGTCGGTTCGAGGCGCGCCTAACGAAATGTTCAGATGGTCGGGCCATGGTCCTGAAAACGTTTCAGCCGGAGTCCCTGCGTTGATAAATCTGACACTTCCGTCCGCCGCAAGATCGCCGGTTTGGGGCATTATCCTGTGCATGGTTATGTTTTCGGTCTTGATCATTGATCTGGCGACGATGTCGGTGCCGCTATGGCTGACAATGGGCGCGGCGGGGCTGGGCATCGCATCGGCGGGTTGGTCGATCTGGATATTACATTTTGATCTTAATGTCTTAAGTGGTGTTCTTGAGCAGGAAACGGCCATGGGTTCGGGCATGTCCATTCCCGTTGGCGCCGTCTGTGACCTGCGGGATCGTTTGGATGCGGCTGATGAGCTTATCTTGACCTGCACTGCGGCGTCTAGCGGGCTCGATCATCTGGCGGATCCTATCGCCATCATTGATCAACATGGGGAGACAGTCGCGGCAAATGCGGCGTGGCAGGACTTACCGGCGGATGAACCCTTGTCGCTGCTGCCCGACCCGGCCATCGAAGGAGAGGTTGAGGGCTCGCTGCAGCTGAGCGGTCTATCCTATCATTGGCAACTCCGCCAAATCACAGCTGACATCCCGGGGCGGAACGAGGCCCAGACGTATCGTCATTTGGTTCTGAAAGACCGCACGGAGGATGACGCATGCAAGGCGCAACTCGACGTGTTGAACACGCATCTGATTTGGGTGCGGTTCCGCGAGGATGGTTCCGTCTTGGATCAAAGCAGTCCGGCATCAAAGGTGTTCGGCAACGGCATTGAACCGCTTACTGGCTGGATACATGGCGCCATTTTGGAGGCAGATCGTTTGCCCCAGCAGCGGGAGATCAAGGTGCGTGGTGTTGATGGCTTATCGTGTCTGCAGGGATTTTTGGACAAAGCATCGGACGGAACGCTCATTTTCACCGCCGTTGATACCACCGATCAAGCGACTGTACTGGCAAAGGCACTGGCCGAGGATCAGGCGCGTCTTGAGGATCTAGAGGCGTCCATGGCGCATCTCCATAAAGCACTGTCCGCCATGGCGAATGCAAGATTTGGCGACTTTGACCAAGCATCAGGCGATAGCGGGCATCCGGTCCATTTTGCGCTTTCAGAGGCAAATGCACGTATCGAACAGATCGTTGCAAATGCAGTGGAAATTGGCGGCGATATCGCGGTCAGAACGCGTGGCCTAGCATCCAGCACGCAACAAGGTGAGGGCTGTCTGAAGCGTCGGTCAGATCTGTTGACCAGGACGGTAGACCTGTCTTGCGGCTTGTCCGATAGCCTTGAGCTTACTTTCAAGGGAATTTCTCAGGCGGAAGGGGTGGTGACAGCCATGGTCTCGTCATCAGGGACGGCGCGGGATGTGGTCACCCAGGCCGTGAAGACGATGGGGGAGATCGAGGCCTCGTCGGCGCAGATCAGCAAGATCACGAATGTCATCGACGAGATCGCGTTTCAGACCAACCTATTGGCGCTGAACGCCGGAGTGGAAGCCGCTCGCGCAGGCGAAGCAGGCCGTGGTTTTGCAGTTGTGGCATCGGAAGTGCGTGCGCTTGCGCAGCGCTCCTCGAACGCGGCAAAGGAAATTGGCACCTTGATTGCAGACAGCAATATCTTCGTCAAAGACGGTGTCGCGCTGGTTGGAAAAACCGGCGCTGCCTTGACGAATTTCACCGAACACTTTGAGGAAATCTCTGATCACGTCAAAGACGTGATGGAAGCGTCGGATAGCCAATATGCTCGGGTCAAGGAACTCCAACATGTGGTCGGCGATGTCGGTGACATCTTGGCCAGCGAAACTGCCGCAAATCGCGAACACGGCCGCGAGTTCGAAGGATTGGTGGAAAGCGTTGAAAAATTGATTGCGACTTTTGCAGATGTTGCGGTTCGCGGCTTGCCAATGACAGTCCCCGATGTCGCTGCAAACTCGGTTAGTCTGAACCAGCAGTCTTGCGACCCACATCAGCTCTTGTCCGCACCTGAAGCTCTGTCACAGGCGGTGGTTCTGGCGCGACCAAAAGTTTCTAACCGGACCGCCCATCTTGCTAGCGCGGGTCAGATGGCCTTGCCTCGATCTGCGCAAACTCCTCTCTCTCGTAAAACGGCCAATGGGCCCATTGGCGATAGCGGAGGATGGGAAGATTTTTGATGGCCCAAATGTCTATTCACCCGTTTCAACCCTGATGGATGTCGCCTTTGACTGGCATGCGCCAGTTTTTGTAACTCGATCCCGGACGGTTGCGCAGGTCGACGTGAACTCGCTAGCAATATTTGACTCGGGAGAAACGTCCGGTCATGCCGACTGACCTATCTCCGCTCAAGCGGACCCATCGCATCGTTCAAGGAGAATACGCGGCCTCGGGCGATGTCGATATTGTCTTTGCCACCTTGTTAGGCTCCTGCGTTTCAGCCTGTTTGTGGGATCCTCTTGCCAAGGTGGGTGGCCTAAATCATATCGTTCTGCCAAATGCGACTGATAACACCGTTCGGGCGGCCTATCATGGTGTTCATGCCATGGAGCTTTTGATAAATGAGATCATTAAGTTAGGTGGTCAAAAGCAGCGGTTGAAGGGCAAGTTGTTTGGTGGGGCTCGCATGGTGGCGGGGTTAAGCGATGTCGGTGAACGCAACGCACGGTTTGCTGTCGACTTTCTTAACGGTGAGGGGATCGAATGCCTTAGTCACAGTCTGGGTGGTTTCTCGGCACGGAAGATCCGCTTCGTTCCCACGACGGGGAAGGCCCGTCAGATGCTCGTTTCCGCAGATCAGGTCAATGATGCTATTTCCCTCTCCCCGCCAATGAATGACATCGAGATATTTTAAATGGTGGATAGACCGCGAATAATAAATACTGGTCTCATTATATGTGTGTTGCAGTATGGAGTTCCCCCGGTTTCGTGGACACTTTTTCGCTGATGAAGGAGAGCGTTTTCCATGCCGAGAACGAGGAACCCTTACCCCACGGAATTTAGGGAACAATTGGTTGCGCAGGCGCGAGCTGGTCGCAGCGTTGAAAGTCTTGCACGGGAGTATGAACCGTGCGCTGCCACGATCCACGATTGGGTCAAACAGGCTGGTGCTGATGAAGGCGAATGTGATGATCGCCTGGGCGCAGCCCTGCGCCCGCTGTTCATCATCGTTGGTTTCGTCGCCAGCTTGATCATCATGCGGAGCGGCATGGACTTCCTTTTCCTGCTTTTCTCTGGGTTTCTCGGATCCATGACTGCGGGCGATTCCTGGTTCACTGTTATCATTCTGGTTGGTCTGGTGTGCATGTACGTCCTTGTGACGCTGTACCTTGTCATCATGGCGTCCAGCTTGATCACTGAACTTGGTGACCGTGCCCTTTCACTGGTCGGTATGCTCACCGAACGGGCCAATACGCTGAACCTTGAACAGAATGTCGTCGGCACCATGGCCCCGACGCGGACCATCGCCAACCAGGCTGGCAGGGTTGGCCGTCTCACACGGGATCAAGCCGACCAGGGTGCACGGCGGCTCATCAGAGGCCCCAAATCGAAGGATATGCGACAGCGATGCAAGGGCATGAGGATCGGGTCGATTATTTGGGCGCGCGTCGGCGCGTGCGCGATGTGCCGCCCTTGGTATATTCGCCTTACGCTGCCTTAGAAGCATCTGACCCTGATGCGGAGACTCGAACCACGCGAGTTCGCAACGATCGCATCATGCGCATTGAGCGTTTCATCCACCCAAAGCCGGATGAGAGCAACTTCTCAATCTGGGATGCGCTTCAGGCACACATCGCTGGTGCGCGAAAGAGCAAGGCGGCGAAGAAGGACTTCTTGCACGCGTTCCTCCAATATCCGACCGATCTGGAACTCAACAGCGACCGCGAACGCATGATGCTGCGTCAGGCCGTAGAGTTCATCAACCTGACATACGGCGGAAATGCGGTCTTCCATGCTCGTCTTGATCGCGACGAAGCTGGACGCCACGGCGTCGATATTTTCTTCGCTCCGCGATACGAAAAGCGCAAGCAGAAGGGCACAACTCAATGGATCAGCCTTTCAAAGTTCAGCAAGGAGAATGCGCGCCAACGGTATGGCCAGCGTGAGAAGCGAAAGCGCGATCCCAAGACTGGCAAAATGATACCCGTTCTTGGAAAGGACGGTCAGCCGGTCATGGTTTGGAACGACAGCGGCAAGTTCCAGGGGCGAGCCTTGCAGGATGCCTGACACGAGCACCTTCTGGAACCCAAAGTCGCGCGGTGAGCTCAACGAGTGGCGCGCGAAATGGAAAGCCTCGCCCAAGCAACATGACTATGCAGGCACAGTCGCCGTTCGGATTCTCAACTGGGCGCGGGATGAAGGCAAGATCGCAGCCCACTACTGCGACCGCCTGCATCGCATCTACACCGTTGATCGAGCCGAAATCGTATGGACGGATGCTGACCAACGAGCTCTCAAGGACAGCGCACCGCTTTGGGTGCAGCGCGTGCTGACCCTGGCTTGTGAAACAGGCCTTCGGCCTGCCGATCTTGTTCGCCTTACACGTGGAAATCTTGAAAGTTTCGATGGAATGGACCGCTTTCGGGTTCGAACGCAGAAGCGAGGGCGCGTTGCACACATCCCAGTCAACCCTGAGCTAAGGCGTTTGATTGACGAGACACCGCCGGATCAGTTGGTGCTCTTAGTCAATGACCGAGCAAAGCCCCTGAATGCCAACTCTGCCAGCAGGGGCATAGCCCGCTATCGTGATCGGATCAAAGACAAGCTCAGCGATCCCTCTCTGCGGCTCCAGGATACGCGTGGAACGGCAGCAACGAGGCTGCTCCGCGCTGGCCTCGGTCTCAACCAAATCGCAAATCACATGGGGTGGTCGCTGCGTTACGCCGCCGCTGTGATCGAGCATTACGCCGCCGTTTCACCTGCTGAGAGCGCGGAAGTCCTCGACTTACTGGAGCGCGAAAAGCAGCGCCGCGAGGGCAAAACTGTAAACGCTATTGTAAACGCCCCCGATGGGGCAAAGCGAGGAGAGAGCTAAGTGATTGATTTTAAATGGAGGCGAGTACCGGAATCGAACCGGTGTACACGGATTTGCAATCCGCTGCGTAACCACTCCGCCAACTCGCCGTTCTGTTCGTTGATATTGATGGTTAGCGCAGACGGTCGCTTAACGCAAGTCGGCCCGTGACGAGTCCTTCGGTGTTTTGGCGGTTTTGTGGATGGCGGCAAATGGGGAGGTGGCCGCGTTATCCATTCTGGATTGGCTAGCTGCGGCAATGTGCCTTCGTTCATTGCTTTGTGCCGCGTCTGGACGCAATCCGGCAGATTGGTGTGACTGAACAGACATTCTACCGCTGGAAGAAGAAGTACGGCGGAATGGGCACAGAGCAATTGAAGGAACTGAAGCGGCTTCAGAAAGAGAACGAACGGCTGAGAAAGGCGGTATTGAGCCGCGGCGTGTTTTCTGGAGGCTCCAACTCCTGAGTAGGATGGAGCATCATGAGCCGGACGACGAATAAGTATTCCCCCGAACTGCGCGCCCGAGCGGTTCGCATGGTTCTGGACCACGCCGGGCAGCATGGGAGCCGCTGGTCGGCGATCCTGTCGATTTCCTCGAAGATCGGTTGCGCATCTCAGACGCTGAACGCGTGGGGCAAGAAAGCGGAGATTGCCCTCACAGCGTGGCGGTTGGAGGGAGAGACATCCATCCCATTAATCACATGGCCAAGCGGGCGAACCCCGATCTGATGTCGGATCGGGCAAAGCAGGACAAGGCTTTGCGGCCTGAGATCGAGCGGGTCTGGGAACAGACCTACAAGGTCTACGGGGTGCGCAAGGTCTGTCACCAGATGCGTCGGGAAGGCTTTGATGTGGCCCGCTGTACCGTTGCTCGGCTGATGAAGAGCATCGGCATCGAAGGCGTCATTCATGGCAAGAAACACAGGACGACGCTCCCGGACAAGTCTCAACCCTGTCCGCTGGACAAGCTGAACCGCCAGTTCAAGGCAAAGGCCGAAGCCCGAGTGGCCTGCTTCGAGTGCATCGAAGGGTGGTACAATCCCTCGCGCCGACACTCAGCTTTGGGTTACAAGTCGCCGATCAACTACGAAAGGACTGCCGTTGATCGATGTTTGTACGACGGTACATCTGGCGTTTCATCATCTTTCGTCGATTGATCAGCCCTTCGGTTTGGCGGTTCGAGCATGGTTCCCGTATCGCTGCTGCCACAGCAGCCTGATCTCTCCGCAGACCGCGAACGAAAGATGCGATCAGACTGTCCCCGGTTGCCTCAAGCCAACTGTCTATTATGTCTTCACGCTCGTTTCGGACCATGTTCGTAAAGCGGTCCAGCGGTCCAGCGGTCCAGCGGTCCAGCGGGACGCGAGTAGCTGCGAGGTTTGGCAACGCAGCTTCGATCTGCGCGACCTTGAGCGTATTGGGCCTGCATAATTGGTACTGTCCCATTTTCAGGAGCCGTGCGATCCTTCTGGCTGTTGGATCCTTGTCTGTTCCGGGCGGTATCATTTGCGCGGCGCGGCGCGGCGCTGTCGTGTCGCCCACTCAGCAGCGCCCCGTAAACTGCCCTTGAATTCATCTGACCTTAGTCGGCGCTAGAGTTGTGTGCCATTCCGGTAACCGTCATGCCATTCTTGCTCCAGCCTCGGCAAACAAAGGGTCAGGCTGTTCCCGTGCGCGAAACATGTCTTCGCGCCCACCAAAGATGACCTGACGATTGCGCGCGCCTGTCGCAGCGCTGCCAGAGCCACCGTTGCGATCTGGGGCGACGACCCTGATACTTGGAAGCGCGCTAAGCGACGCCTTTAGAGGGTCGGGCAAGAGATTGATAGACGCGCCGCCGTTCGAGGTCGCAGATCAGCGTGCCGTCGCTTTGCCCGTTGCGCCAGGCCCAGTCATCGACACCAACAACTATGAGGTCCACCATTGTCTTTGCGGCCCCGGACCGAAAACTACGCAGAAAAGTATCCTTGCGAACCGGCAGCAGACGCCCACGAGCCAGCGCACCAATTCTTGTGGTTGCGGCGTGCGACGCGCATGCTGTGGGGTAACCGCGGGCGCGAACTGTTTAGAGCGTCTGACGAAATACCTGAATTACGTAACGCGTTGAAATCTAAAATTTCAGGCAGTGTTACGTGATTCAGGTTTTTCGCATGACGCTCTAGCGAAAATTTTGATCTGACAGCCCATTGCGCGACAATGGAACCAGCGCGCCTGCAGAATCCGCATGACTGCGGGTTCTTGTGAGGTCAGATCTGCGGACAATCACCGACGCCAACAGCACGATTTCGTCTGCTTAAGCCACAGAGGCGGGTGTCGCGGTGGCAATTGGGTCTGTACAAACCCGTGATCCGGAGGCGTCCTCGCGCTTCGCTATGCCGGTTGGGAAAGAGGTTGCATTGTATCGGCCACACCCAGTTCCGTGAGGATGGCGGACAGGTGACCGGCCTTTAATTCATCGACCGGAAAGTGGCTGTCGAGGTCGTCGAAGGACGCGAACATCTCCCGCGACAGGGAGAGCGTCACGATGGGCCCAAAGACGAGATGATGCAGCACCTTGTAGTTCTGCGGCCTGTACGACCCCCGTTCAACCCCGGCCGAGATGATCTTTTCCAACACCGCCTGCTGGCGCGCGATGTAATTCGCATGAAACATCTTGGCGACGTTGGGCATGGTGCGTGACACTTCGGCAATCACTGGCGACAGCCGACCGACGGGCGAGCTGATCGTGATCCGGTACAGGCAATCAAAAGCCGCCGTGATTTTTTCGACATCATTCAGCGTATCGTCGCCGTGCAGGTCATCCAACTGGTCAACGGCCTGCGCATATCCATCGGTCACACACGCGATGAACAGATCCTCTTTGCCCGGGAAGTGATGGTAAAGACTGGCTTTTTGGATGCCGCAGACCTTGGCGAGATGGGTCATCGATGTTCCCGAGAACCCCTTGTCCAGGAAGGCTTGTGTAGCAGCCGCCAGGATTTCCTGACGACGGGAAGAGACGTGATTTTCTTTGACCTCGGCCATTGACGACAATTTTCCTTACCCTAACTTCCCAACCGAACGGTCGGTTGATCTGCACATAGGGGCGCATGATTATGAAACAAGAGATCAGAACACATGTTCTTGTGCTAGGGGTTGGTGCGATTTTGGCACTGGCGCCGGGTCAAACGATGGCGCAGACGCAAATCCCGCCTGATCCGACCTTTGTCAAAACCCAGGTGCTGATGCAGGGCGATGGTGTCGTCTCGCGGCAATTTTTCGGGCGTATTGCCGCTGTGGAAACCATCGATCTGTCATTCGAACAACCCGGCTATCTCCAGCGTCTGGATGCGCCGGAAGGGGTGCGGATCAGCGAAGGCCAATTGGTTGCCCAGCTGGATGTCGGTCCGTTTGAACGTGCCGTTCAGCGGGCGCAGTTGGCCTTGGCCCAGGCGGAGCGAGAATACAACCGGGCGACCTCGCTTGCCCAGTCGAATACGGGATCCGCCGTGCGGGCCCGCGATGCCGAAACCGCCCGCGATCTGGCCCAGGTTGCATTGCGGGACGCGGAAGAGGCGCTGGACGATGCGCGGATCGAAGCGCCATTCAACGGCCTCATCGCCGACCGTATCGCGAGCCCCTACACCACAATCTCCCCGGGAGAGCCGATTGTGCGGATGCATGATCTGTCAGAGGTCCGCGTGGAATTTGATCTGCCCGAGCGTCTGCTCAAACAGATCGGCGATCCCACCCGGGTCGATTTTGAGACCGTGTTGCCGGGCACGAGCGATCCTGTAGACCTGGAATTCCGCGAGTTTCGGGCTGAAGCAAGCGCCATCGGCCAAAGCTATACGATCTCATTGGCTGTGCCCGACGCATCGGACCTATTCCTGGTTCCGGGCGCCACCGTAACGGTCCGAGCCAGCCTTGATATGACCGCGACAGGGATCGCCGCACCAGCGACCGCGATCATCATGGATCCGGATCGTGCAACCGCCGTGATGGTCGTGGGTGAAGGGGATAACGGCCAGTTGATCGCCCGCAGGCAACCGGTTGATGTCGTGTCCCAAGGGGGCACCACCCTGGCTGTCACCGGCCTGGAAGACGGTGCGGAGATTGTGACAGTCGGCGCGCATCTTCTGAAAGATGGTCAGCCGATCAAACGCTATACTGGTCTGATCGTCGAAGAGGATTGATCCCATGCAAATCGCTCGCCAATCCATCGAAAAGCCCCTTTATACCTGGATCCTGATCCTGTTTTGCCTTTTCGGTGGGGCAGGGGGATATCTCAGCGTCGGCAAGCTGGAAGACCCGGTCTTTACCCTGAAATCTGCGCTTGTGTTTACCTCATATCCCGGCGCTACGGCGGCGGAGGTCGCGACAGAAGTGTCCGAGGTGCTCGAAAGCGAAATCCAGAAGATGGATGAGGTCGATACGATCACGTCTTCAAACACGCCGGGCCTGTCGGTCATCGAGGTTGAGATCAAGGATATTTACGATGGCACCGAATTGCCCCAGGTCTGGGATGACCTGCGCGACCGGATTGCCGATGCCCAACCCAATTTGCCCAGCGGCGCATTTCCGCCCCAGGTGAATGACAGTTTTGGCGATGTCTATGGCCTTTACTACGCCGTCAGTGCGCCGGGCTATTCCGACAGTGATATTTGGGAATTGGCCACGTTCCTGCGCCGCGAATTGCTATCGGTCCGCGGCGTTGCGGATGCCGAGGTGCTTGGCCTGCCGGAAGAAGCGATCTTTGTGGAGCCGGAAAGTGCGACGCTCAACGCGCTTGGTGTTCCGCCCGACGCGATTCTGGGTGCTGTGTCTTCCGCTGATGCCGTCACGCCAACTGGTACCGCTGATAATGGACGCCAGGACCTGCGCGTCGATGCCCCTGCGGCCGAGGATAGCGTGGCCAAGATCAGCGCCCTGACCTTTGGGTTTCAAGGAGAGATCATCAATCTTATTGACGTGGCCGGGGTCGAGCGGGGACGCGTTGACGCCCCTCGCCATATCGTCCGCCATAACGGGGTGGAGGCGTTCACCATTGGCGTCGCTGGTCTGACATCCGAAAACATCGTGGCGGTCGGCAAACGCGTCGAAGATCGGGTGGCCGAACTGACACCGCTTTTGCCTGTCGGCGTCGCGCTGGAGCCGATCTATGAACAACACCGCGTCGTGGACACGGCCAACAAGGACTTTCTGGTCAGCCTCGCGTTATCGGTCGGCGTGGTGATCGGTGTGCTGGCACTCTTCATGGGGTGGCGTGCGGCTGTGGTCGTTGGTGGCTCTCTGCTTTTGACGGTGACATTCACGTTCTTCTTCATGGCGCTGTTCGATATCAAGGTGGAGCGGATCAGCCTGGGTGCGCTTATCATCGCCATGGGGATGCTGGTCGACAACGCGATCGTCGTGGCCGAAGGGATGCAGATCCAGATGCGCCGCGGGCGCAAGGCGGCCGATGCCGCGGCAGAGGTTGCCCGCCGCACCCAGATCCCGCTGCTTGGTGCGACGGTGATCGGGGTCATGGCTTTCGCCGGAATCGGCCTTAGCCCCGACAGTTCGGGCGAGTTTTTGTTCTCGCTCTTCGCCGTGATCTCGATCTCGCTGATGCTGTCCTGGCTGCTGGCCGTCACGGTGACACCACTGTTGGCCAGCTACTTTTTCCGCGTCAGTGCGGCGGGGCAGGGTGGTGATCCCTATGATACCTGGTTTTTCCGCTCCTATGGGTGGATCGTTCGGGGGGCCTTGCGTGTGCGCTGGCTTGTGATCATGGCGCTGATCGGTGGGACGGTCGCGTGTTTCTGGGCCTTTGGCATGGTCACGCAGCAGTTTTTCCCGCCAGCCAACACCCCGCTTTTCTACCTCAACTATAAGGCGGCCCAGGGGACCAAGATCCAGGATGTTGCGAACGATCTTGAAATCGTCGAAGCGTGGCTGGATGAGCGGCCGGATGTCGTTGCCTATACCACAAGCGTCGGGCGCAGCCTGACCCGGTTTGTCCTGACCTACACACCGCAGGACCCCGATCCCTCTCTTGGGCAATTGGTCATCCGCGCAACGTCATCAGAAGACATCCCGGTCCTGCGCGATGACCTGGCCGACTTTGCCAAAGATAGGTTGCCCTGGGCCGAAACCCGCGTCGAACAGATCATCTATGGTCCCCCTGTCGGCGCGGATGTCGAGGTGCGCCTGAGTGGGCCCGACCCGGATGTGCTGCGCGCACTCGCCGATGAAGCGCAGCAGATTTTCGAAGAGCAGACCGACCTGCTGGTCACCGAACGTTCGGATTGGCGGGAGCGTGAACTGGGCACTCGGCCGATCTATGCCACCGACCGGTCCCAGACCCTGGGCATCGGGCGCAGCGATGTCTCCCAGGCCATCGCACTTGCCACCGACGGCATCCGCGCTGGTACCTTGCGGGAGCGGGAACGTCTGATCCCCATCGTCATTCGCACGCCACGTGACGAACTGGGCCAGGATACCGCCCTTTTGGATCAACTGGTCTATGCCCCGGCCACCGGCGGCTATACCAACCTGTCGCAAACGATTGACGGGTTCGATGTGGTCGTCCGCGACACGCTGATCCAGCGCCGGGACCGTGTCCCGACGATCAGCGTGCAGGGCTTTACGGTGCCGGGCGTTTTGCCCCCTGTCGCCTTTGGCGAGGTGCGCGCGGCCGTCGAAGGCATCGCCATACCGCCCGGATACCGCATGGAATGGGGCGGTGAGTTCGAAAGCGCAGGCGACGCCATGGCCAGCTTGGGCAAGCAGATGCCGCTCAGCTTTGGCGTCATGCTCCTGATCACCGTTTTGCTGTTTGGTAAGCTCCGCCAGACTGCGGTGATCTGGACAATCGTGCCCATGGCTGTCAACGGTGTGGCCCTTGGCCTGCTCTTTACCGGGTTGCCGTTCAGCTTCACCGCAATGCTGGGCCTTTTGAGCCTGTCGGGAATGCTGATCAAAAACGCAATCGTCCTGGTCGAAGAGATCGACGCCCAGAAGGAAGAAGAGGGCCTGCCCCAATCAGAAGCGGTTGTGCAGGCCTCTATCAGCCGTTTGCGTCCTGTCATTCTGGCCGCGACGACGACGATCCTGGGCATGGTGCCGTTACTCTTTGATGTGTTCTTCGCCTCCATGGCGGTGACGATCATGGCTGGTCTGGGCTTTGCCTCTCTGCTGACCCTGATTGGCATTCCCGCCCTTTACCACACCTACCTACGCAAGGAGCGCCGGGCCGAGAAGGCAGCGAAAAACGCGCCTCAAACACCCACGCCACAACGGGGCCCGATCCAGCATGGGCCGAAACAAATCAAACCGCTTGCGGCGGAATAGTCGCCGCGGCGCGTTAAAGACTTATCATTATAAACAAGGAAAGGACCGCAGCATGTACGCAATTCTCCTTGGCTCCATCGGATCCGTCGTCGAGACCTCAGAAATGCAGCGCACCGCCTTTAACATGGCCTTTCGGGAACACGGCCTGAACTGGACGTGGCAACGCGACTTTTATCAGAACATGTTGCGGATATCGGGCGGGTCCGGGCGCATCGCGACCTATGCTGCGGGATGTGGGCAAACCGTGGACCCGATCGCGATCCACGCGACCAAGACCCGGATTTTCAATGATCTGCTGGACGAAAGCGGGATCGAATTGCGACGCGGCGTCCTGAGCCTGCTGGCCTTTGCCAAGAGCATGGGCTGCAAGACGGGTTTCATCACCTCGACAGAGCTGCAGACCGTCAACCGCATCCGCGCTGGGATCAAGGTTGGCCCCGGCACAACATTCGATGTTTTTACCAGCCGCCATAATGGTTTGGCCGACAAGCCTGATCCGGCAGTCTACAGGTATGCCCTGGCTGAGCTTGGCATCGCCCCGGCCAAGGCCGTCGCGATCGAAGATAATGCCGACGGCATCCGCGCCGCCAAGGCCGCGGGCCTCGTTACCATCGCCTTCCCCGGCGAAAATACGATGGCCCACGATGTCTCTCAGGCCGATCACATCGCCTCCGACGATCTGGTCGCAGCCCTATGCAACGCCGTCGACTTCGCTATGGAGCCTGTTGAATGAACCTGACCACCCAGATCAGCCCCAATCCGGAGATCGCCGTGGCGCCGTTGAACACCGCTGCCGTCCGCCAACAGGTCGAGGCGGACGGCGTTGTCAAATTGTCGTCCAATGGCATGACGGCCCATGGGTTCGTGGATTTCCTCTCAACCCTCGGTCCATTGATGTTCACCGAAGGTGAGATCCCGCTCAAGGCGTTACCAGACTTGAACATTGTCACCAATGTCGGTCGGACGAAACCGCCCCGAAGCGTGTTTCACTCCGACACAACATATGTCCGCAGACCGCCGTCCTTCTCGGGCTTGATCGCGGCAGACGTGCCGGAGCAGGGCGGGGCCACCCTCTTTACCGATCAGTATGCCGCATTTGAGGCGCTGCCCGATGCGTTGCAGACATTGCTGATGGGCGCCACGATGCTCCACTCTGTGACCGAGGTCGATCTGAGCGATGGGGCAGAGCGCGACTGTCGTCACCCCGTCCTGCGGCGCCATCCCGGAACGGGGCGCACCGCCCTTTATCTGACGACGACCGCGCGTTGCTCCGAGTTGCGCCTGGCGGATGGATCAGATCGCAGCGATCTGATCCAGACGCTCTATGACCACTCGCTCAATTTGCAGCCACCCCGCGCCCATCGCTGGCGGGCCGGAGATGTGGTGATCTGGGACAATCGCTGCACCCTGCATGCTGCGGACCATTCCGCAGTGGTCGGCAACCGCACGCTCTATCGCGGCATGGTGCGTGGAGAGATACCGGAATCCGCCTAGGCCTCTTGGGAGCGAACCACCAACAGGGCTTTCGCCAACCTACAGCTACGGCAAAGACCTAGCTTACTCCCGATTTAGTTCGCCTGTATAGGCCGCTCTTATGCCTCTACGCCAAATACCCGGGCAAAGATCGTGTCGACATGCTTGGTGTGGTAGGCAAGGTCAAAGGCATCTTCCAGTTCCGCCTTCGACATCACCGCGGTGACGTCTGGGTCGGCCTTCAATTCTTCCAGGAAATCCGCACTTTCTTCCCACACTTTCATGGCGTTGCGCTGCACCACTGCATAGCTCGCTTCTCGGCTCAAACCTTTCTGAGTCAGCGCCAGCAGAACCCGTTGGGAATGGACCAAACCGCGGAATTTATTCAGGTTGGCCATCATCGTGTCGGGATAGACCACCAGTTTATCGATCACCCCCGTCAGGCGTGACAATGCAAAATCCAGCGTCACGGTTGCATCGGGCCCGATCATCCGCTCGACCGAGGAATGCGAGATATCGCGCTCGTGCCACAGGGCCACATTTTCCATCGCAGGCACCACGGCCATCCGCACCAGGCGGGCCAGTCCCGTCAGGTTCTCGGTCAGCACCGGATTGCGCTTGTGGGGCATGGCAGAGCTGCCCTTTTGCCCTTTGCTAAAGAACTCTTCGGCTTCCAACACCTCGGTCCGCTGCATATGGCGGATCTCGATGGCGATATTCTCGATGGAGCTGGCCACCACGCCCAGGGCCGCAAAAAATGCTGCATGGCGGTCGCGCGGGATCACCTGCGTGCTGATCGGTTCGGGTTCCAGACCCATCTGGGCGCAGACGTGGGCCTCCACCGCCGGGTCGATGTTGGCAAATGTGCCCACCGCTCCAGAGATCGCACCGGTCGCCACTTCGGCCCGGGCGGCCTGCAGTCGGGTCTTGTTGCGGGCCATCTCCGCGTAAAAGCGGGCAAAGGTCAGGCCCATCGTCGTGGGCTCGGCATGGATCCCGTGGCTCCGCCCGATCCGCACGTCGTGCTTGTGCTCATGGGCGCGCCGCTTCAGCGCCGCCAGCAACCCATCCATATCGGCCAGCAGCAGGTCGCAGGCGCGCACCAGTTGTACATTCAGCGTTGTGTCCAGCACGTCCGAACTGGTCATGCCCTGGTGGACGAACCGCGCCTCTTCTTCGCCTACGATTTCTGCCAGATGGGTCAGAAAGGCGATGACATCATGCTTTGTCACGGCCTCGATCTCGTCGATCCGCGCCACGTCAAAGGCCACATCGCTGGCTTTCCAGACGGCCGCTGCATTCTCCGCTGGGATCACGCCCAGCTTGGCCTGGGCATCGCAGGCATGCGCCTCGATCTCAAACCAGATGCGGAACTTGGTGTCGGGGGACCAGATGGCAACCATATCAGGACGGGCATACCGAGGGATCATGCGGCGCGTTAACCTTTTTGCTAGAGAATTTCGCCCACATGCCATAATGTTAACCGAGGGGTACGGCAAGGCGATGGGGGCACGTGTGACACAGGTCACGCCCAGGCTTGCGATTGATGTCACCGGTTCAGCCTTGGCAGAGCCCTGTTTTGTCACGCAGTCCCTATCGCTCAATTCTGGAAACATTGCTCAACGTTACGGCGGTATTGCCCCGGAATGCGCAACAGTGTGTTGTCGGGTCGTGGTGCCCGGCGGACAGTCTTTGTGCAACGTTGAACACGGCAGCCAAGGAACCCTGCGGCCATGACGACCAAGATACGCGATTTGCTTGATTTCGAAGGCACCTGGACCCTGGAGCGGATGATCCAGGACCGTCTTACCGGAACGGACAGCACCCTGACCGGCACCGCCAAACTCAGCCGTGGCAAGGACGGCGCATTGGATTATGCGGAGGAGGGTGAGTTGAAGGTGCCTGATCAGCCGCCGCTGACCGCCTCCCGCAAATACCAGTGGAGCCGCAAGAATGGGGGCCAGGTCGCCGTCGATTTCGAAGACGGCGCGCCTTTTCACAGTTTTTCCCTGAATCGCACAATGCCCGAAGCCACGCATATGTGCCCGCCTGACATGTACCATGTCACCTATGACTTCAGCCGATGGCCCATCTGGTCGGTCGAATGGCGCGTCCAGGGGCCGCGCAAATCCTACCGTCTGCGGTCCGAATACACCCGCCAACGTTAAGATCCGGCGCAGGGTATTACTGAAAGTTCGATGTAATAGCGGTGCATCCATTCCGACAAATGCTTGACCGATAGCAATTGATTAGGTCCTAGGGGCTAGGTTGCGCTGGCATCACCAAAGGGGCTGCACGGCGTGGATATTGAAAGTCTGATTGATCTGGCCGCCTCGCTGGGTCTGATCGTCCTCCTTGGGCTGGCCTATGGCAGGTTGCACCGCTGGCTGGATTTCCCCCATGGCAGTCAGGCCATCTTGGGCCTGATTTTCGGGCTCGCCGCGGTCGTCCAGATGTATCGTCCGTTTGAGCCGACAGACGGCCTGATCATCGATTTGCGCAATATTCCCATAGCGCTGGCCGGTGCTTTCCTCAGCGGGCGGGCTGTCTTGATCTGTGTGGCCGTGGCGGTGACGGTTCGGCTGCAGATCGGTGGCATGGGGATGTGGGCCGGCATCGCCGGGTTGACTGTTGCGGCCAGTATGGGTGTGATTTGGGCCAAATTCACCAAGAACATGCCGACCCGGCAGTATCCTCAAATGATCGCCCTGGCTGTGCTGGCATCGACCCATCTGCTGGCGGGGCTGGTCCTGCCGGATGACGCGCGCCTGTGGTTCTTTGCGCAGGCCGCCTTGCCAATTTTTGCGGTGAATGTGGCCATCATCCCGATCATCAGCATCCTGTTGGAGGGGGAGAGGCGCAAATTTCAGGAGGAGTGCCGACTCAAGGCCTCCGTCAGCCTTGATCCCGACAATGGCTTGATGACCCCCCAGGCATTTGCGCAGGAATGCGCGATCCGGTCCAGTGCCCTGGCCGATGGCTCCTACACGCAAGCGCTCGTTATCCGGCTGCGGCCCTGTCGGTCGCTATACACATGGAGTAACGGGCGCATGCGGAACAGGCTATTGGCTGCCATGTTCCTGCGCCTTCAGGAAATCATCCCCCACGCCGATTTTGCTGGCACATACCAATGCAGGCTTCTGCTTGTTCCGCTGTCTCAACTGGATCTTCTGCGCCTGGAAGATCTAACACTGCAAATCACGCGCCACGCGACCAGCTTGCCCTATGCCGTGCAGGAAAATTTTTGGCACCGCATCGCCATTGATATCAAAGTCGTCGACCTTGTGACCCATCAGTCTCTTGAGCATCAGTTGATCAAACTCTCCTTTAAGGACGGGTTGGTCACGCTGCCCGCGCAGCTGGGCCGGAACGGTTTGGAAGACAGACCCAATGCTACGCTTGCGCTGGGCTTTCGCGGACCCAACAGGACCAAGGTGGAAACGATGTTTCACAAGGCCGAACTCCTCATGAAGCTGTCTTCGGAGCAGCGGCGCCGCATTCGACAAAACCTCTGACATCGCAGGGCCAATTCCGCAGAAGCCCGTGCCGTTAGCGCAACCCCCTTGCACCTCCCCCCCGCATAGGGCAAGCCGTTGTGAAACCACGACTTGGAGGTTCCGATGGCCCAAACCGCAACAACATCCGATCTGTCCCTGGCAGAGGTGCTTGGCCCCGAAAGCGGCCTTGGCCTGCGCGTCAAGCAGGCCGTGCTGGTCCTTGCCGGGATCGCACTTTTGGCCATCGCAGCCAAGATCCAGGTGCCGCTATGGCCATCGCCCGTTCCGGTCACCATGGGCACATTCGCCGTCCTGACCATCGGCGCCAGCTATGGGCCGCGTTTGGGTCTGGCGACGATCGTGGGCTATCTTGCTTTGGGCGCGGCGGGGCTGAATATCTTTGCCAGTTCCAGCGCTGAGAATTACGGCATCGGGTATATGCTGGGCGGCTCGGGTGGCTACCTTTTGGGCTATATTCTGGCTGTGGCCTATCTGGGCTGGTCCTCCCGTCGCGGTCTGGACCGCTCGATCGAGGGGATGGGGGGCGCAATGCTGGTCGCCAGCCTCGCGATCTATGTGCCAGGCTTGCTGTGGCTGAACCAGTGGATCGTCGTGGGCGACCGTTTCAATGCGGCTGAATTCTCGTCAATCTGGGATCAGACACTGGCCTGGGGCTTGACCCCGTTCCTGATCGGCGATCTGCTCAAGCTCGCTTTGGCAGCGCTGCTGATCCCGGCTCTCTGGGCGCTTGTCGGCAAGGCCCGCCGCTAAGCCTACACGGGTTGCGGCACCAAATCTGATTGCCGCTACGCGATCACATTGGCCCGGAACGCGCAGAGCGACCCGGGCCTTTTCATGTCCGGCGGTCACAGATGATAGATCAGCGCCATATTGATACAGGCTGCCAGTTCAGCTTCCGCCAATGGGGTCTTCACTGAAATCAGAACGGCCCTGTTCTTTTCATAGGCAAATGCATCGGGAAACCGGGCGTGATATCGCCCAACCAGATCGGTCTGGCAATGGACCAGCATCTTGCAATGGGACGGGCGCGTTGCATCATCCGACAACCGGATCGTCGTCCCGGTCTTTGACGCCTCGGTCACATAGGCGGGCTGTCCCCATTTCAGGGTTTCCGTCAGCGTCTTGATCCTTGGATCCGCTGCGGCTACGGCAAAGATCAGTTCGCGGATGTCCATCAATCGCTGCGCAACCAGTGGGGGATAGCCTGCCAACACGCCTGCAACCTCGCGATCAACAGCCGGAGCTTTGGTTTGCGCTTTTTGGACCACATGCGTCACAGAACCGGCCTTTTTGCTGCAAGCACGGTATCACGGGCAGATGGACAGATCTTGCTAAAGTCCTGCGGCACCGTGCGGAGCGTATGTATGCTATGTGCATGGAATGTGCATGGATTGTGCATCGGAAAAATGCGGCCTAGGCTATCCAGATGACACTTGGTTTTGATGACATCCCCGAAACGGCTTTGGCCTGGCACCGGGACGGGCGCGGTGCTGCTTTGGCCACTGTTGTGCAGACCTGGGGTTCGGCCCCGCGCGGTGTGGGCAGCCAGCTTGCGATCAGCGGTAAGGGTGAGATTTCCGGTTCGGTTTCAGGCGGTTGCGTCGAAGGTGCCGTCGTGGTGGAGGCGATGGAAGCGTTGGAGACCGGCAAGCCCGTCCTCCTCGATTATGGTGTCAGTGATGACGAGGCCTTCGCCGTCGGCCTCGCCTGCGGTGGGGAGATCAAGGTGCTGGTTGAACCCATCGGTGCCGCGATCCCCGAACAGATGCTGGCCGATCTGACACAAGCGCGCCACAGTCGGAAAGCCGCAGCTTATACTGTGAATACAAAGACTTGGCAGCGTAACCTCATGTCACCCGACGATGGGTTCCAGGCTCGTTTTCGCTCCGACAAGTCTGGTTTTGAGGAGGATCAAACCTTCGTCGCCATCCACAATCCACCGCTGCGAATGGCGGTGGTCGGTGCGGTCCACATCGCCCAACCTCTGATCGCGATGGCGCGGCTGGCGGGCTATGATCCATTTCTGGTCGATCCGCGTGAAGCCTTTGGTTCTGCTGAAAGATTTCCCGATGAGACCATCAGCCATGACTGGCCGGATGAGGCACTGACGGTGTGGGGCCTTGATGCACGGACGGCCGTTGTCACCCTGACCCATGATCCCAAAATCGATGACCCCGCGATCCAGACGGCGTTGGCCTCCGATTGTTTCTACCTAGGCTGCCTCGGCTCTCCCCGCACCCATGGCAAGAGGGTCGCGCGGTTGACAGAGGCAGGCCTGAGCGAACACCAGATCTCGCGTATCCATGGACCGGTGGGGCTGGATATTGGGTCAAAAACCCCGGCCGAGATCGCGATTGCTGTCATGGCACAGATCACCCAGGTTCTCAGGCAAGGTTGATGGAGTTTGGTCCGGTCCCGGTGACCGAAGCGATCGGGGCGATGCTGGCGCATTCGCAAAAGGCCGGCGGGACCCATTTCCGCAAGGGACAAGTCGTTGATCCTGCGATGGCGAAGGCTCTTCTCCAGGCGGGTTTGACGCACGTCACGGTTGCGCGCCTATCCCCCGACGATGTGGATGAAAACACAGCCGCCGCCCAACTGGCCGCTGCAATCGTCCCCGATGCCACGGCGGCGTGTTTAAAGATCGGCCAGGCCTTCACCGGGCGTGTTAACCTGAACGCCATCGGTCCGGGTATCGTGGCACAGGACCAAGCTGCCATCCATCGCCTGAACCGGGTGCATCCCTCCATCACCCTGGCGACGTTGCCACAATATACTCGCGTGGCTGCTGGCACATTGGTTGGCACGGTAAAGATCATCTCGTATGGCGTTGAAAAGACGGCGGTTTCGAAAGCCTGCGAGGCGGCCCGCACAGCGTTGCGGGTTCTGCCAGTCAAACGAGCGACCGCCCACCTGATCTTAACATCGGTGCCTGGCCAGAAGCCCAGCCTGAACGACAAGGGGCGCAAGGCGGTGGAGGGGCGGCTTAAGGCCTTGGGCATTGACCTGGCCCATTGCGAAACCGTCCCACACCAGATCACGGCAGTGGCGGCGGCGCTTGGCCAGCAAGACAGCGATATCGGGCTGATCCTCACTGGCTCGGCCACCTCCGACATGAACGACACGGCCCCGGCGGCCATTCGTGCAGCGGGCGGGGAGGTGATGCGGTTCGGGATGCCGGTCGATCCGGGTAATCTGCTGGTCCTTGGCAACCTGCGTGGGCAACCGGTGATCGGCCTGCCGGGATGTGCCCGTTCGCCAGCGCTGAACGGCGCGGATTGGGTGTTGGAACGGATCGCTTGTGGGGTCGAGATCACCGATGACGACATCGCGAGCATGGGGGTGGGCGGCTTGCTGAAAGAGATACCCCTCCGTCCGCAACCCCGTGAGCCGAAGTGAGCCAACCGCAGATTGCAGTCATCGGCGCCGGGCTGATCGGACAGCGCCATGCAGCCATCGTACGACAGCGATCGAACCTTGCCGCACTTGTGGATCCGTCAGATGCCGCGCGGACCTTAGCCCGGGATTGGGACGTGCCGTGGTTTCCTGATCTTTCTGAATACCTGAAAACACATCGCCCGGATGGCGCGATCATCGCCACGCCCAACCAATTGCATCGCGACCATGGATTGGCATGCATCGCGGCTGGTGTGCCGGTGCTGATCGAAAAGCCGCTTGCCGATACCAGCGCCGCGGCCCGCGATCTGACCCAAGCGGCAGAGGCGGAAGGGGTGCCGGTTCTGGTCGGCCATCACCGCCGCCACAATCCGATCATTGCCGCGGCCCGTGCCACAATCCAAAACGGAGATCTGGGGCAGATTGTATCGGTCCATGCGCAGTTTTGGCTGTATAAGCCCGATGAATACTTTGATGTCGACTGGCGCACGCAAATCGGCGCGGGGCCGGTTTTCATCAATCTCATCCACGATATCGACCTGCTGCGCCATCTATGCGGCGATATCACATCGGTCCAGGCGCGACAGTCCAGCGTGACCCGGAGACATGCGGTGGAGGATACCGCTGTGATCTTGCTGGAATTTGCGAAGGGGGCGCTTGGTACGGTCAATGTCTCTGACAGCATCGTGGCACCGTGGAGTTGGGAGATGACGGCCGCCGAAAACCCCGCCTATCCGGCGACCAAGGCGACCTGCTACACCATTGGCGGCACCCATGGATCCCTGTCGGTCCCCGATCTGGGTCTTTGGCAGCATCCCGAAACCCGCAGTTGGTGGGCGCCGATTGCGGCGAAACAGGTCTCCCATAGTGCCGAAGATCCGCTGCACCGCCAGCACGATCATTTCTGTGCAGTGATCCGTGGGACGGAGGCGCCGTTGGTCAGTGGGGCGGAGGGGCTGGCCACGCTCAGGGTAATCGAGGCCATCAAGGAGGCGGCCGAAACTGGCCAGACCGTCGACCTGCGCTGAGGCCCGGTTCGGGATCTCTTGTCGCTGAGCTTGATGGCTGACCACCCAAAGACCGAATGGCCGACTTGCTGCGTGCAGTCGGGTTTGAGCTTACCATTGGCCGCTATTCCACTCGTCTGGCTGGGATCGACCATTTCGTCTTTCGAGAATATGGCTCGGATATCGGGCAGCCTTGTATCACCGCCGACCATGACCGGGTCGATCTGCTGGCAAAGTTCGCCAAACGGCTGTCTGACGCCTTAACAGCGCATGGGATACGACACCGGTTTGAGATCTACGGCTCAGGTTGCCAGCTTTTTGCCCATAATCACCACCTGTGGTCGCAGCGCGATTGAGCGTAGGCTACGTTACAGCTTTCGCGGCTGGCTTGCGAGGGGTGGTGGGGCGAACACGCTTTTCGATCTCATCATAAAGCAATCCGGCGATGTTCTTGTCGGTGGCCTTTTCAATGCCTTCCAGACCGGGGCTGGAATTGACCTCCAGCACCTTGGGCCCGGTTTCCGACCGCAGCAGGTCAACACCGGCCAGCCCGAGTTTGAACGCTTTGGCGGCCTTGACCGCCGCCTCCCGCTCGTCCTTGGTGATGCGCGCGACGCTTGCGGTCCCACCTTGGTGGAGGTTCGACCGGAACTCGCCCGCGGCGGCGGTGCGCCGCATCGCGGCGACGACCTTTGATCCAATGACAAGGCAGCGAATATCCTCACCTGCCGCTTCCTTCACGAAATCCTGAACCAGAAAATTGGCGCGCAGCCCCCGAAAAGCCGAGATCACCGATTGCGCCGCCTTCTTGGTTTCGGCCAGTACCACGCCTTTGCCTTGCGTGCTTTCCAGCAGTTTCACGATCAGAGGCGCGGTGCCCACAAGGCCGATCAGATTATCGGTGTCCTTTGGGCTGCTGGCAAAGGCTGTGGTGGGCATCCCGATCCGGTGGCGGGCCAGCACCTGATGGGCATGCAGCTTGTCGCGACTGGCTGTGATCCCTTCGGAGCCGTTGACGCAATGGGTCCCGATGGTCTCGAATTGGCGGATGATCGCTGTGCCATAGGAGGTGATCGAGGCGCCAACACGCGGGATGATCGCATCAAACCGGGGCAGGCGGGCGCCATCATAATAGACCTCGGGTGAGGTTGCGTTGATCGCCATATAGCAGCGGGCCGTGTCGATGACCTCCACCACGTGGCCGCGCCGCTCCCCTTCGACGACAAGGCGGGCCGTGGAGTAATTGTTCGGCTCGCGCGATAGGACGGCAATACGCAGGGCCCGGGTGGGCGCACCGGCGCGCATTCGGGCAGATTTATACACATCATAGCTTAGTACGGGCTGGCAAAAGCTGTCACTGGGGGCCACCAGAACCTCATCACCCAGGGCCTTGCGGCCCAGCAGCATCCGGTAGGCCATGGTGCCACGGTCGGATAACGTCACCTCGATCGGCCACTCGGCCTCGCCCATCTTCAGCGGCGTGCTGATCACATAGCGCAGTTCCGTTTCGCCGTTAGAGGAGGTAACCTCGCGCCGGTCCATAATCTCGGCCGAGCAGGCGATGGTGATATTGTCGTTGCCCGGAATGGGATGGATGGCAAAGCGCACCTTGGGTCGGTTCGCGGGGCCAAAGGGTTCGATATCAAAGGCATGCAGCGCCGAGGTCCGCGCCCCGGTATCCACCTTGGCCTTTAGCGCGGGCAGGCCCAGATCCGGCAGCGCCACCCATTCCTCCCAACCGACCTTAAAGACGTCATCCATGGTGTGGCCCCCTTGATAAGTCCTTGGCCAAGCAAGCATCATCGGACGCCGGAAGGTAAGGGGTCAAACCGATTTGGGTCGCATCCGCGTTTCCAATTCGGCCAATTGGGCACGGGTTAGGGCGGCCAAATCCTCGTCCTGTTCGGCTTCTGCCCGGTCGATGGCCGCCTGCATGAAGGTGCGTGCGGCGGCGTTATCACCCGTTTCATGGGCGAGCACACCCTTTTGAAACAGCATATCCGTGACGCATGCGATATTGCCATCCGCCTCGGCAATGGCCAGCACCCGGTCGAGGATCGGTGCGGCCTCCGCCAGACGTTTCAACTCATACAGGTTTTGCGCCATGTTTGTGAGGCAGGTTGTCAATTCTGGCGCGTCCGCGCCAAACAGCCGCTCACCCCGCGCCAGAACGATTTCATTCAGCTCTAGCGCATCGGCGTATTTTTCGGCCTCATGCAGGCAATAGGCCAGCTGTTGCTGTGTTCCGGCACAGGCATTTTCATCATACGCGTCTGAGGCTTCAAGATCTGGCAACAGTGCACGATAGCTCGCCACGGCTTGGTCCCAACGCTCCATATTGGACTGATGAAGGGCGATACCCGCGCGGGCGCTCAGCCGCTGCTTTTCGGGCAGAAACGGCGTCGCGTCGTCATGGTGCAGCGCCATCTGATACGCCTCGATACATTCGCCATGCTGCTGGTTGCGCGAAAGCAGGTAGCCACGGCAATAGGCAAGCTCCCCCAACGTTTCGGAATCGGTGATGCCCGCATCCGCCATGTCGATCTTGATCACGTTCAGGATATGGAATGTGCCCGAGATGCTGAACCGCGCATCCGTGTCCCACAGCATCGCCCGGATATCGCGCAGCCGGTCCAGTGGCGGTCGGTTCGGGTCCTCGACCTTGGGCTGCTGGATGGTGGGGCGTTTCCGGAACAGATTTCGAAGTCTGCGCAACATGAGACTGACCTTGTGACCTGAAACAACGCTACGCTGCGGCTGCTTGAAGCGCCACACCCCAATCGGCCCTTTTCACCACCGACAGCGCAGCCTATCCCATCGAAATGACTGACCGATTTTCCTTTGCTCTCGCCACCACGGACGGCGCCGCCCGCACAGGTGCCATTTCCAGCCCCCGCGGGGAGATCCGCACGCCCGCCTTCATGCCTGTTGGCACGGCGGCGACCGTCAAGGCGATGCTGCCCGAAAGCGTGCGCGCGACCGGGGCGGACGTGCTGCTGGGCAATACCTATCATCTGATGCTGCGCCCCACGGCAGAGCGGATCGACCGGCTGGGGGGGCTTCACCGGTTTATGAATTGGGAGCGCCCGATCCTGACCGATAGCGGTGGTTTCCAGGTCATGAGCCTGGCCGGTTTGCGCAAGATGACCGAGCATGGCGTGACCTTCAAATCCCATATCGACGGGTCAAAGCACGAGCTGACACCAGAACGCTCGATGGAGATCCAGCGCCTGCTTGGCAGCGACATCGTGATGTGCTTCGATGAATGCCCCGCCTTGCCGGCCGATGACGCGCGCGTGGCAGAGGCGATGCGCCTATCCATGCGGTGGGCGGCGCGGTCGAGGGATGCGTTTGGCGACCGTCCTGGCCACGCGCTGTTCGGCATCCAGCAAGGCGGCGTGACTGAACATCTGCGCGCCGAAAGTGCCGAGGCCCTGACCCAGATCGGATTCGATGGCTACGCGGTTGGTGGTCTGGCCGTGGGGGAGGGGCAGGAGGCCATGTTCGGCGTTCTGGACTATGCGCCCGCGCAACTGCCCGTGGACAAACCGCGCTATCTAATGGGCGTCGGCAAACCTGATGATATCGTGGGCGCTGTCAAGCGCGGCATTGACATGATGGATTGTGTGCTGCCATCCCGGTCTGGGCGGACGGGCCAGGCCTTTACCCGCCGCGGCGTTGTCAACATCAAGAATGCCCGCCACCAGGATGACCCGCGCCCTCTGGACGAGGGCTGCAGTTGCCCGGCCTGTCAGAATTACTCCCGCGCTTACCTGCACCATGTCTTTCGCGCGCAGGAGATGATCTCAGGCATGCTGCTGACCTGGCATAACCTGCACTATTATCAAAAGTTGATGGCGGGTATGCGCGCGGCCATCGCCGAACACCGCTTTGCCGCATGGGAGGCTGATTTCCACGCCGCGCGCGCCGATGGTGATATCGAGCCACTGTAAGAGGCGCGCCAGATTGGACCGTGCCATCCTGCATTCCTCAGGATGATAGGATAGCACTGTCCGCAACCTCAGATCAAAACGCTCGGGGTTAACGGCGGCGCAATGAACCGGTCTTGCGGTGGATGATGAAATTGCGGCCTTCGGCTGTTCGGATGCGCAGATGGCCACGGCGGGTGAAGCCGCGCGTCTGCCCCCAGATGCGGTGCGATACGGTTCGGGTGAGGCTGTCGGGGTCCCGGATCAGATCACCCAGGGTGTAAGATGCGATCTTTGCGCCATTGCGGAATACGCGAAACATCACCTGATCGGAGCCGCTTCCCTGGGGGACGAGTTGCGCCCCGGATGGTCCGACAATCATCAATCCCGTATCGGTCAGATATGCGCTGTAGAACCACTCATTGAGGGTCCAGATCACGTTTGGACCCTGAACTCGGATCCGTTTCGACGGCTCGGCTTGCAGGGTCGCTGTCCAACTGCCAGAGGGGGAGGCAATTTCATAATCAGACGGCGTAGGTAGGGGTTGATCGGCCACCGCAATTGATGCCAAAAAAAATTGCCGCAAGACTGATCGCTGGCATGCTGACAATCATTGGATCGTACGTGTTCTGTGGCTCATCCCAGCCTCCCAACCAATTCCGCCTCGTCTTTCTAGGGGCTTGATCATTGGCAGGCAACGGAAGCGACGCAAGTTGTGGATCGTGCCTTGTCCCAAATCGTCAGCCATGCCCCGCCGATTTCGCATTCGATTTCCAGTTTCGAAACAGTCACCTTTGGCAGTTGCTGCTGTTTATACCCCATCGGAGGACATCTGCCGACGTTGTGTAAATCCCGGCAGGGCTATGCTTGCCGGTGGTGCGGAGGTGGAGCGGTTGTTGAGGTGATCGTCCACCCCTTCTAACTTGCGCCGTGGTCGTGACTGAACATGCCTCGACCACGCAGTCTCCCCGTCAGAATGAGCCGGGGCATTTGTCGTGTTCCCGGGAACACGACCCAACGGGCAAAGCCCGACGAAGCGAGGATACAAGATGAGCCAGGCAAGCGAACTTGAACTTTTGATGCTGGACCTGATCAACGAAGAACGCACCTCCCGCGGTTTAACCACCCTTGAAATTAACAATGACCTAAACGAGGCAGCAGAGGATCACAGCGCATGGATGCTGCGCACAAACCAGTTTGACCATCGCGGGGCGGGCGGTTCGACCGCGACAGACCGGATCGAGGCATCTGGATATGAGCTGGATGGGAGCTGGTCCACAGCCGAGAATATCGGTTGGCAAAGCGAACGCGGTGCAACCGGACTGGCTGATGATGTCCGTAACATCCATGACAGCTTGATGAACAGTCCAGGTCACCGCGCCAATATCCTGAACCCAAACATGGAGGATATTGGCATCGGCATTGAACGGGGTGATTTCACGGCCGATAGCGGCACGTTTGATGGTGTGATGGTGACCCAGAATTTCGGCCGCACCGATGCGGAAACATCTACCCCGCCGGAAACTGACGAGGTTGCGGATCGGGGTGATAGCGGGGAAACGGAAACACCGCTGGCGCCGCCCACGACGCCGGAACCAACTGCCCCCGAACCCACGGAGCCCGAAGACCAAACGCCGTCTCAGCCCGAAACGCCCGACGACGAAACGCCTACCCCAACCAACGGGCCGACCACGCCCGTGAACCCAGCCCCGCCCGAGCCACAAATGCCAGACGAGGAAACGCCAACGCCGACGGATGGTCCCACGGCGCCGCAAACCCCGACGCCGACGGATACGGCATCCGATTGCGAGGCGTTCTTTGCACGTATTTTTGACCGGTTCGATTTCGGTGACATGGACTGGTTTGTGGCCGGAGTTGATGACGATATGGCCACCAACACTTTCAGCGGGAGCGTCACGACAGGCGAAGGCACCCGGACCACCGACAGCCTCGCCGAGTTCGATGATATGATGGCCGGTCTCAGCGTGAATTTCTGTTCTGTGACCGATGATTTCGCCTAAAACCTGATCAAGGCGCCGGGCGGATCAGGCCCGGCGTCACTCCACCTTCTGGCCGGTCAAAACCCGTGACGCGATGGGGCAGGGAACAAGGTCGGGACCGTCATTTTGCCGTTTGCGTTTCCAGCCAGTCGTGACCCGTTCGCAATGCAGCATGATCGACGTGGCCGAGGTGACCCATTTGTTGGCATGGTATCCGCGAACCCCATGCACATCCCATCCGCCGCGGCCCAGAAAACTGTTGGGGGTAACAGCCCACTTTTCCTGACATCCTCTGTCGACCGGAAAGCGCCAGACATGGTCGGAATGGCGTGGCATCTGTCCTGCCGCGGGACGGGCATAGCGCCAGAATCCCGGCACAGTGACGTAGCCGAGGCGGGCGGCGCGCGCTTCATCGAAGATCGTGCGCTGCTCGCTCACGATCATTTCATCGATATCGACCGAAACGACCCCGGCGGATTGCCCCACAAACCGATGCCGCGCGACATTCAGGATGCCAGCCTGAAAGAACTTGCTCAGATGTTTGGGAACCTTCGGCAGGGTTGGCCCAAATCGGAAATTGGCGGGAACGACCAGATGCACTGCGTTTGGCGCGGCTTTGGTCAGTGTGGCTTCGATATCTGCCGGTCCATAGTCGGTGGATCCATTGTCGAAAAAAACGAAACCCGTGGCCCGTTGCAGTGTGGCATAGTGATGGGCCCAATCCGCGATCCAATCCAGGGCATTGTCTTTTGATTTGGCGATGACGACATCCCGCCCTGCCAAAGTGGCATCCGGGATCGATATGGCTGCCGATAGCGTGTCTGCGCCCAAATGAATCTCGATCCGTTCGGGGGCAGGGCCACAGGAGATCCAAACCTCGTCATATCGGCGAAAGCGGGCAATTTTTGCGATCTTACGGTTTGTCCCGTCCACCTGGATCTTGGCTGCGCGCAATGGCTGGGCAAAGTTAAACAGTTTGGGGCAAACCAGCACAATCGCTTGATCCGCCGGTCTATGGATCACATCATAGGCCAGTGTGTGGCGGTCATAGGCTTCAGTAAAACCGGGCACGTCCAGATGCGCGACCCGGATGGGATCACGGGCCAGATCGCCGCTTTCTGGCAGGATCAATGGGTTCAATTGCGCCAGCATCGGCCGCACGTAGCATGCCCCGACAATGGCGAAAAGTACCAGGCGCCCCGACGTCGCCTGCCGCGGCGCATCACTTTGCTTGTGCCGCGGGTTCAGTTCAGGCAATGTTCGCACGATTTTAGAGGCGTGCTTGAAAGCCTGCCTCCAGTGCCCCACCTTCTAGGTCCATGACCGGAGATGGCCACAGGTTGCCGCCAAGCGGGACCAGAGCCATCTTGCCAATAACAAGGGATTTCCCATGCAAGAGCAAATGAGCGCCACCTATCCCGTTTTGCCGCTGCGCGACATCGTTGTGTTCCCACATATGACGGTGCCGCTGTTCGTTGGCCGGGAAAAGTCGGTTCGCGCCCTCGAAGAAGTGATGGCCGATGATAAGCAAATCCTGCTGTCCAGTCAGATCGACCCGGGCGATGACGATCCGTCCAGCGACGGCATCTACACAGTCGGCGTCCTGGCCAATGTTCTGCAACTGCTGAAATTGCCCGACGGTACCGTTAAGGTGTTGGTGGAGGGGCGTCGCCGGGTGCGCATCCAGGAATATGTAGACAATCCGAATTTCTTTGAAGCCAGCGCCGAATATCTGGACGAACTACCGGGCGATGAAGAGACGCTGGCGGCGCTCGTACGCTCTGTCGCAGAAGAGTTCGAACGCTACGCCAAGGTTAAAAAGAACGTTCCCGACGAAACACTCGCCGCGGTGGCCGAAACCCGTGAAAGCGCCAAGTTGGCCGATCTGGTATCGGGTCATCTGGGGGTCGAGGTCGAACAAAAGCAGGAATTGCTTGAGACATTGATCGTCGCGGAGCGTTTGGAGAAGGTCTACGGCCTTATGCAGGGCGAAATGAGCGTCCTGCAGGTCGAGAAAAAGATCAAAACCCGCGTGAAATCCCAGATGGAGCGAACCCAGCGTGAATATTATCTGAATGAGCAGATGAAGGCCATTCAGAAGGAGTTGGGCGACGGCGAAGAAGGCCAGAACGAAGTGGCCGAACTGGAGGCCCGCATCTCCGAGACAGACTTGAGCAAAGAGGCCCGCGAAAAGGCTGATGCTGAGCTGAAAAAGTTGAAGAACATGAGCCCGATGAGCGCTGAGGCGACTGTCGTGCGCAACTACCTTGACTGGATGCTCAGCATTCCGTGGGGCACCAAAAGCCGGGTCAAAAAGGATCTGGGCCGCGCCGAAAAGGTCCTTGATAACGACCATTACGGGCTGGAAAAGGTCAAGGAACGCATCGTCGAATACCTTGCCGTGCAGCAACGTTCTAAAAAGTTGAAAGGCCCGATCCTGTGTCTTGTCGGTCCTCCCGGCGTCGGTAAAACATCGCTCGGTAAATCCGTGGCCAAGGCGACGGGGCGCGAGTTTATCCGCATCTCCCTTGGCGGTGTACGTGATGAATCCGAGATCCGGGGCCATCGGCGCACCTATATTGGCTCCATGCCTGGCAAGATCATCCAGGCATTGAAAAAGGCCAAAACCACCAACCCCCTGATCTTGTTGGATGAAATCGACAAGATGGGTCAGGATTTCCGTGGCGACCCTGCCTCGGCCATGTTGGAAGTGCTGGATCCGGAACAGAACTCGACCTTCGTCGATCACTATCTGGAGGTTGAATATGACCTGTCGAATGTGATGTTTCTGACCACCGCGAACTCTTACAACATGCCGGGCCCGCTGCTGGACCGCATGGAGATCATCAGCCTTGCGGGGTACACCGAGGATGAGAAACGCGAAATTGCGCGCCAGCATCTGATCGACAAGCAGATCAAGAACCACGGCCTGAAAAAGGGCGAATTCTCGGTCAGTGACGATGCGTTGCAGGAAATGATCCGCGTCTATACCCGCGAGGCCGGTGTGCGGAACCTGGAGCGTGAGATCGCGAAACTGGCCCGCAAGGCCGTGACGAAGATTGTGCGCAAGGCGACCGAAACGGTTGAGATCACGCGGGACAGCCTTGAGGAATATCTGGGCGTTAAAAAGTACCGCTATGGTCTGGCCGAGATGGAGGATCAGATCGGTGTCGTTACCGGTTTGGCCTATACCTCGGTCGGGGGTGATCTGCTCAGCATCGAGGCGCTGAAACTGCCCGGCAAAGGGCGCATGAAGACGACCGGCAAGCTGGGCGATGTCATGAAGGAGAGCATCGAGGCCGCGTCATCCTATGTCCGCTCGATCAGCCCAGAAATCGGGGTGAAACCGCCGCAATTCGAGAAAATGGACATCCATGTCCACGTTCCCGAAGGTGCGACGCCCAAGGATGGGCCAAGTGCGGGTCTGGCCATGGTCACCTCGATCGTGTCGGTCTTGACAGGTATTCCAGTGCGCCGCGACATCGCCATGACGGGTGAGGTCAACCTACGTGGCAACGCGATGCCCATTGGCGGGCTCAAGGAAAAGCTGCTGGCCGCTTTGCGCGGTGGTGTCACGACGGTTTTGATCCCGGAAGAGAACGCAAAGGATCTGTCAGAGATCCCGGACAACGTGAAGGACGGGCTGGATATCATCCCCGTCAAACACGTCTCTGAGGTGCTCAAACATGCCCTGACCTCCACGCCAGAAGGGATCGAATGGGACGAAGCCGCAGAGGAGGCCGCTGCTGCCGCAGCCGCTGCAGCTCGCCCCGAAAGCACCCAACCCCACGCCCACTGACGCGGGGCCTCAAGCAAACGGATCAGAGGCGCCCGGCGGCGCCTCTTTCAGTTTGTCAGACCCCGTGGATCGTAAATCGGACCATCGAGATCAAAGACCATCTCCAACAGAGCCTCGCCGTTGCGGTGCAAAAGTCACGTGAATGTCAACCAAGCCGCCTGTGGCCAAATCCCACACTCATAGTTCGGTCACAATCGAACCATTCACGACCCGTTCGATGGTAGATTGATGTGATCACAATGAGGGTGGTCCGATGCTTCTCAACTATCTTTTCTCCCATTTCCTCGATGAACCGGCCATGGCGCAACGCTGTGACCTGACGCCTGATCGCAT
This sequence comes from Actibacterium sp. 188UL27-1, assembly GCF_016901225.1. GTDB lineage: Bacteria > Pseudomonadota > Alphaproteobacteria > Rhodobacterales > Rhodobacteraceae > 188UL27-1. The sequence continues at coordinate 206,849 of NZ_JAFEUL010000002.1, forward strand.
GGCCGAACTCATCGAGAACCGAACTGTTCCGAAAGCATCCTATATCTATCAGGGTGCCGGTCAGTCCCTGTCCTTTGTCAGCGATATCAAAGACACCTACGGCTACCGCTTTCACCTCAAGGACCACGCCTATTGGTTTCAGTCCGTCAGGCAATTCGACCTCCATACCGAAGATCGCGCCCGGGAATATTTCGAACGTCGATATGACACGGCCAAACGGTTGTTCCTGTCCGGATCTCTCGGGTGCCAACTCGTCGCCCGCGCCCCTCACATTCCCGAACAGTTCGACACAGAACACGTCGCTGCGACCTGGAGCCATTTCCTGAACGGCGTCTATGGCGTCTGCACAAAGGACGGTCAGCCTGAGACCATATTTTTGAAGCAGGCCGGAGTGATGTTCATTGAGGATCTGATTTTGGACGGCCCCGGTTCCCTGTCATCATCACAGACTGCGCTCCTGGGCGATGTAGTGGCCATGCTGGACAGCGTAGAGGCCGATTTTGCACCCCATGAACGGCCCCATGTCTCGCGACAGCGCTGTGTCACGGATGTGCGGGCTGCCTTCCTTTAAGTATTTACCATCAAGGGTATATAGCGGTTTCTTAAGGCGCTGGCCCTCACCGGATCAGCATCGGCTCGGACACATGAATTTGTCGCACGCTCGGACCTCCGCTCGCATTCCAACGAAATAATGTCAGATGCCACAGACCCGGGCTTTGGCGTGATGGGTCGATAAGCCCGGAATGGTCTTCTGCGCGGATTCTGTCGGCGGCCTCCCAGGACGCGGGTGTTTCCCCAGCATCCAAGACAGCCTTCCAAGGCTGTCGCGCTTGTTCATATAGATCAGCCGTCTCTGGGTGCCGTAGATCAACCACCCAACACCGCTCGACAGCATAGGTCACCAACACCCTTGGCGGATCATCCTTGCGAATATACTTGCGCAACGCGGCTTTGGCGCTGGTTTCATCGCAGCTCAGGTACAGCGCGTCCTGGCCTGACCGGTTAAATCGTGCTGGTGGACGGTGTGGAAGGCCCTGCCGCAGGACCAGATCAACCGTATCCGGGAACGTGATCTTGACGAAGCGCCCCGCTATTTTCGTTTGAATGAGATGCCCCAATTTTTCAATGCCATACCTGATTTATCGCGATGAGCCCCTGGCCGCGGTCGATCACGCACTTTGGGCGCGCGGCTGCACCGTCACCAACAATTTGGTTAGCGCATGTATCATGCCATCTCCCTGCGTGGTCACTGGCCCCGTGCGCAACTTGCGACGGATTTACGTGGTGCGTATGAGCAAATGCCTGATGGCCTCCGTTACTCTGGCGCGGGCAGGGCCTCCAGAAATGCCGTCACCACCGCGGCGGAGTTGGTGGCAGCGAGACTGAAGAAGGTCGGCAACTCATTCTCGGCATCCCCGCCGCCAGCCAGGTCCGACAAGCTGCGAAACGCGATGAACGGCAGCGCATTAGCATGGGCGACATGGGCGACTGCGGCGCTTTCCATGTCCAGTACCCGCGCTTCGAACGTTTCAAAGACGTAATCCCGGAAATCCGCATTATCGACAAAGCTAGATCCCGATACGCCGTTGCCGCCCACGACGATCTTGGGTTCCTGGCCCAGGCACGCATTATCCGTGTTGCAATTGTCCAGGCTGACCGTTTGCGCTATTTGCCGCGCGACCTCCAGATATCCGGCATCGCTGGCGAACCAAAACTTGTCTTCGCCATCCGGGGCAGCTTCTGACACGACACCAACGCTGCGGGTGAATATCATCCCGTAATTGGAAAAATCCGATGACATCCAAGGTGGGATCGCAAAATCGCCGTCCGTTTCGCGGGCAAAAACCGTCTCAAGATATTGTCCCCAATTATCGGCCACTACGACGTCGCCAATGGCCAGATCCGGGTCCACCCCGCCTGCGATGCCGGAGAACACGATCCCTTCAATCTCGAACCGATCAAGGGCCAATTGCGTTGTCATGGCCGCGTTGACCATCGAGATCCCGCTCAAAAACAAGACAACATCCTGGTCGGCAAGACGCCCGGTCAAAAAGCGGTTGCCGTTCACCACGTGTTCAACAGGCGCGTCCAACCCCTCCTGCAAGGCCAGCCATTCTGGGGGAAAGGCGGAAATAACGGCCAGTCGCGGTGTCTGATCCAGCGGCTGCGCGACAACTGGCGCTGCCATGGTCAGAATGGCACCCAGCAGAATACGGTCTAACAGTCGCGGCATGGTGGATACTCCCTGGTTTGTTGCATCACCCTCCCAACCTTTTCTGGTGGCGGCAATGTCCAGCGCGGCTGACACGTTGCCTGCGCTCAAAATCTCAGCACCTTCGGTACGTTAACGCGGGTCTGCGCGCGATGTGCAAAAGGGATTTGGAGGGATGACCCGAGCGTGGCTCAGGACAGCGGCAACCGCGTCGTCTTGGCCCCGCGTTCCCGGTAGGGGGTCGTATCATAATGGGCACGGTAGCATTTGGAGAAATGCGAAGGTGAGGCGAAGCCGCAGGCAAGCGCCACATTGATTACGCTCATATCGGTCTGCATCAGCAAGTTGCGCGCCTTTTGCAGGCGTAACTCCATGTAATAGCGCTTAGGGGAGCGGTTGAGATAACGGCGAAACAACCGCTCCAACTGGCGCGTGGACAATCCAACCTCTTTGGCCAGGATCGAGGGGCTGATCGGCTCTTCAAGGTTTTGCTCCATCATCTGGATCACGGCCGACAATTTGGGATGCCGCACCCCGATCCGGGTGGGCACGCTCAACCGTTGGGTGTCTTGATCGGTGCGGATGGTCGAATAGATCAGCTGATCCGCCACGGCATTGGCAAGCGTCTCCCCATGGTCATCGGCGATCAAGGTCAGCATCAGATCGATGGATGCGGTGCCCCCTGCTGTGCTCATCCGGTTGCCGTCGATCACGAAGACGGATTTGGTCAGCTCCACATCCTCGAACGCCTCGGCAAAGCTGTCATGGTTCTCCCAGTGGATTGTGGCGCGCTTGCCATCCAGCAGCCCCGCCTTGGCCAGGGTAAAGCTCGCAGTACATAATCCGCCCATGGTCACGCCGCGGCGCGCCTCCCGCCGGGTCCAGTTCAGCAAGCGCCGTGTCGTGGCGGCCTGGATGTCGACCCCGCCGCATATAAGGACCGTATCATCGCGGCCAACCTCCTGCAGGTCCATTCCGACCGGAAAGGACACACCGTTGGAACAGGTAACAGGATCGCCCCCTTCGCCTGCGATCCGCCAATCATACAGGGTTTGCCCCGCCATCCGGTTGGCGATCCGCAATGCCTCCACCGCGCAGGCAAAGCAGAGCATAGTGAATTGATCCAGCAATACGAACACGAACCGGCGCGGCTTGACCACGGGCTGATCGACCTGCACCAGCATTTCCGGATCTGAGAGATGAGCGTCCATGGGCATTCCGCAAAAATGATTTGCAGACGGAAACAGGAAATCCCTAACGCCGCAAGGCAAATAACCGCACCATGGTGCAAGGTTTCGCGTTGGCACCGCGTCAAGCGCCCCCTATGGTGCTGGCTCGCCGGAGCCATAACCGGTAAACGCAGTGCGGAGGATGTCCCATGACCCAGAATTGGAGCAAATCGGCCTGGCGGGCCAAGCCGCGGATCCAGATGCCCGATTATCCGGATCTAGTGACATTGCAGGATGTCGAGGCGCGCTTGTCGCAATTTCCGCCGCTGGTTTTCGCCGGGGAAGCCCGTCGCTTGAAATCCGAACTGGCCAAGGCGTCCCGCGGAGAGGCGTTCGTGCTGCAAGGCGGCGATTGCGCCGAAAGCTTTGCTCAATTCAGCGCCGACACAATTCGCGACACATTCAAGGTGATGTTGCAGATGGCAATCGTTCTGACCTATGGTGCCAAGGTGCCTGTGGTCAAACTTGGCCGCATGGCCGGGCAGTTCGCCAAGCCCCGCTCGGCCCCAACCGAGGTCAAGGATGGGCTGGAATTGCCCAGCTACCGCGGGGACATCATAAATGATCTGGATTTCACACCTGAGGCGCGGATCCCGAACCCCGAAAAGATGTTGCAGGCCTACACCCAAGCGGCGGCGACGTTGAACCTGTTGCGCGCATTCTCCACCGGTGGGTTTGCTGATATCCACCGCGTCCACAGCTGGACGACCGGTTTTGTCGAGGAAGACAAGTCAGAGCGCTATCGCGACTTGTCCAACCGGATCGCCGATGCATTGGATTTCATGGCCGCCGCGGGCGTGAATGCCGACAGCATCGACGCGCTGCAATCCGTCGATTTCTATACCAGCCATGAAGCGCTGCTTTTGGAATATGAAGAGGCGCTGGCCCGCATCGACAGCACCACCGGAACGCCCATCGCGGGATCCGGCCACCTGATCTGGATCGGCGACCGCACGCGTCAGCCGGATGGCGCCCATGTCGAGTTTTGCCGGGGCGTGCAAAACCCGATCGGTCTGAAATGCGGCCCCTCAATGGAGGTGGATGACCTCAAGCAATTGATGGCCACCCTCAACCCCGAGAACGAGGCCGGTCGTCTGACCCTGATCGCGCGTTTCGGGGCTGGCAAGGTGGTGGAGCATCTGCCCAAGCTGGTCGAGACGGTGAAATCCGAAGGGGCCAACGTTGTCTGGGTGTGCGACCCGATGCATGGCAACACGATCAAATCCGCCAGCGGCTACAAGACCCGGCCATTTGACAAGGTGCTGTCCGAGGTGCGGGAGTTCTTCGCCGTCCACCGGGACCACGGCACCATTCCCGGCGGTGTGCATTTCGAGATGACGGGCCAGGATGTCACCGAATGTACAGGCGGTGTCCGCGCCGTGACAGATGAGGATCTGAGCGCACGGTATCATACGGCCTGTGACCCGCGCCTGAATGCCAGCCAATCGCTGGAACTTGCGTTTCTTGTGGCGGAGGAACTGTCCGCAGGGCGCGAAGCGGCCCGCGCGACGGGCTGAAACACCTGACGATATATGGCTAAAATAACCCCTTTGCCCAGCGGGGCAGAGGGTTTTTTAGTTTGAACGCGGGATCAATCGTCTGATTTAACCACGTAAAGGTGCGGGCGGCCGCCTTTCGGGCGCTCGGGGCGCTCTGGTTCTGACGGCTGTTGTGGGCGCGGTGTGGCGGCCACGAAATTCCCGGGCTCCTCAGCAAAGCCGCTTGCTACCGGGCGCGGTGTTTCCGTCTTGACCACATGGGTTGTCATTACGCCAGTATCGCTCAGTTGCGTGACGCGCTTTTGCCCGATCTCGAACCGGCGCGGCGTGCGACCGATCTGACCTTGGGTCACTAGGCAGCCAAGGGCGCGGGTCACATCGCCAAAATCGCTCTTCATGGGTAGCAACAACAGCTTGCCGTCAATGGCTGGCTTGCCAAAGCCACGCTCGGCCGACAGATCCAACAGGGCGGTGGCGGGGTTTGAGAACACGTCCTCCAAAACCTCGGTCACGTCCTTGCGCGCATCGGGCGTGAACAGAGAGGTCAGCGGCATCCCCCGCACCTCCATCCCGATCAGATCATTCAGATGAGTGCCCGCCAACCGAAACCGCGCGAGTCCGGGCGCGATGCGTTCCAGGATGAAGGCATATTCCAAGCAATTCTCGATCCGGCGGGGATCCACTTCGGACCGCGGTGGGACGACGCGGTCACGCCGCAGTTCCTCCCAGTAAGCCTCAAGCTGGCCCACAACCGGAAATCTGATATCGTCTATCATACCCATGATTGACACCACGTTGTGCCCGTTATTGACCTCATTGCTCACTCATCCACCCTCTACGTTCATAACACACCACTCGAAAGCCATACATTGAGCTTCCGGCGGTTACGAACTATTAACCGGCATGGCTCACAATGGTTACCCTTCCGTTAATATGACACAAAAACACGTCTTTTGGGGGCTAAAAATCACAAATGGTTAACTCGATGACTGGGTTTTCGGCCCACAGCGCGGCAGGGGCCGGGCATAGCTGGGCGTGGGATCTGCGCGCCGTAAACGGCAAGGGGCTGGATCTCCGACTGCGATTGCCGGACTGGGTCGACGGGTTGGAACCCCAGGCGCGCAAGGTTTTGTCGGGCACTCTGGCGCGGGGCAGTGTCACGTTATCGCTGCGTGTGACGGTGGATCAGGCCGATAGCGACCTGCGGTTGAACAAGGATGCCCTGGCCCGCGCATTGACCGGCTTGGCGCAGGTCAATGCGGCGGCGACCGAACGGGGTGTCAGCCTCGCCGCACCCAGCGCAGTCGACATTCTCAACCTCCGCGGTGTGCAGGAGGCGGGTGCGGCACCCGAAAACCTGACGGCGTTGCGCAAGGCGTTACTGGCTGATCTTGATGTTCTGGTGGAGCGTTTTCAGGCCATGCGCGCATCAGAAGGTGCGGCATTGCAGGCCCTGGTGGTCGGGCAATTGCAGACGATCAGTGGTCTGATAGACCAAGCCCGCAGCACAGCTGACGCCACCCAGGATGGCATCGCCGACAAGTTGCGCCTGGCCGTCGATCGGCTGCTGAACACCACCGACGCGTTGGATGCCGGACGGTTGGAGCAGGAGGTTGCCCTGATCGCTGTAAAGGCGGACATCACCGAAGAACTGGACCGGCTGACGGCCCATGTTTCCGCTGCCCAGGACCTGCTGACGCAATCCGGCGGGATCGGGCGCAAACTGGATTTTCTGTGCCAGGAGTTCAACCGCGAGGCCAATACCCTGTGTTCCAAATCTCAATCCGTGGCCTTGACCCGGATCGGGCTTGACCTGAAAACCGTGATCGACCAGATGCGCGAGCAGGTTCAGAACATCGAATAAGACCAAACGGTTGAACGGGGGCAGGGCATGGCGGAGACACGGCGCGGGCTACTGATCATTTTATCGTCTCCATCGGGGGCGGGAAAGTCAACGCTGGCCCGGCGGCTGATGGTCTGGGATGACAGTCTGGCCTTTTCGGTATCCGCCACGACGCGGGCGGCCAGGTCGGGTGAGGTCGATGGTCAGGATTACTACTTTACCACGCGCCCCGAATTTGACGGCATGGTGAGCGACGGCGATATGCTGGAACATGCTGAGGTGTTCGGCCATTGCTATGGCAGCCCGCGCGCCCCGGTCGAGGCCGCGATTACCAAAGGGCGGGACATTCTGTTCGATGTGGATTGGCAGGGTGGTCAGCAAATCCGCGAAAGCACACTGGGTAAGTACACGTTATCGTTGTTCATTTTGCCGCCTTCCATCGCCGAGCTTGACCGGCGCCTGCGGACCCGCGGCCAGGACAGTGATGATGTGATCGCAGGGCGGATGCGGAAAAGCCGGGATGAGATCAGCCACTGGCCCGAATACGAATATGTGCTGGTCAATGACGACCTGGACGAGACGGAAGCAAAACTGAAAACCATCATCACGGCAGAGCGGATGCGCCGGTCGCAACAGCCCGCGCTGGTTGATACGGTCCGCCAGTTGAACCGGGAATTTGAGGAACGGGTATGACCCTTTACGCATTGGACGGTGTGCATCCCACCGTGCCGGAGAGCGGTGATTACTGGGTAGCACCTGATGCCAATGTGATCGGGAGGGTCGTGATCGGATCTGCTGCATCCATCTGGTTTGGCGCAACACTTCGGGGCGATAACGAGTTGATCGCGCTTGGTGACGGCAGCAACATTCAGGAGAACTGTGTTTTGCACACGGACCCCGGTTTCCCGATGCAGATCGGCCGTGATGTGACGGTGGGGCATAGGGCGATGCTGCACGGATGTATGATCGGGGAGGGATCCTTGATCGGGATGGGTGCCACGATTTTGAACGGCGCACGGATCGGACGGGGCTGCCTGATCGGGGCATGTGCGTTGATTACCGAGGGCAAGGATATCCCCGATGGGAGCCTTGTCATGGGCGCGCCCGGCAAGATCGTGCGGCAGTTGGACGACGCGGCGCAGGCGGCGCTTCGCAAGACGGCACTCGTCTATCAAGCCAATCAGCGACGGTTCCGGGAGGGTCTGGTCGCGGTCTGATCCGCGTGCCCATATGGCATGCAGAAGCTATGCACCAATCGTACACATCCTATACATACGCAGCGCGCGCCTGTCCCGGCCTGAGCGCAACGGCGCAAGAAAAACCGGCGCGTCGCGTACCGGTTTTGATTTGGTCTGGAACGTTGGCGTTTCGGTTAGCGCATCCGTTGGCGTCGGAGCAACAAAAGCATGCCGCCGATACCTGCAATCAAGAGGGGAAGGGAGGCCGGCAACGGGACCGGGCTAACCGGCGGCTCAGGTTCACTGCTGACAGGGGGTTCAGGCTCAATCGGTGCGCTATTGTTTGATATTTTGCGCAAGGATGCGACGACCGACAGCGCGCCATCATCCATATTTACAAAGTTAAAGCCGCTCATGTTAAAATCGCTGAGCTTGAGGTCAAAAAGCTCTGACAAATCGGTCGAACTAAATAGGCCTTTCCCGAAATGACCAAGTTGCACGAAATTGCGTTCCGGGGCTGCGGCGACGGCGAACTGGTTCCCATGGAAATTCGTGAAAATCGAGATCTCGGGATCGGCGAAGGACTGGCCATCGATGATGAAGGTCGCGAGCGGGTAGGCCCGGCCGCCATGCAGGCCCCGGCCCTGGCTTTGTGCATCATGCTCAAACTCGAACATACCGGTGCGGCCGAGAGTATCGGTGAATTCGTAACCTACGGGTATCGCAAGGGCGGAGGAGGCTGAGATGAGCAGCGAAGAAATAATCGCGGCTGCTGTACCTTTTAACCGTAAAGCAAACATCGCTTGGATCCTCATATTCGACTGTGATTTGGACTAATTTCTATCGACGTTGTTTTGCCCAGATATTGCCTAATTTTCGACAAATTCGGGTTAATGGTCGACATATAGGTTAATGATAATTACCGACGCAACCTCACGTTGTTGTCGGGTTGGCCTTTGCCACGATGGATTCGTTTAGGGCCGCTGCGATCACAATCGGTAGATCCCTGAATGGATCGAAACAGCGGCCGTTAATTTCTTTCGAAACAGAGCGCTATCGCACACGTTAATACCCCATTAACCTTTCTTAACGCGCGAAACTCGCCAAATTCGTTGATTTCTACGTATTTTTGCACATGATGGGCGATGTATTTCAGCAACAGTCAAGTGATGCTGGACCTTGTGCCGGGCACAGCCAGGGGTTGTGTTTGAGAGTGTGGGGCGGGCTGATCTTGTATCCGGCACAGGCTTGTTTGAGGGTGCGCAGACGGGGGAATCGGGAGGGATCCATGGCGCAAGGTCACAACACACGCAGCATCACAATCCGTCGTATGGCATGGCCGGCTGGCGAAAGTCTGCCGATCGGAGCACCACTCCAACCGTCAGTGGTTTATGGCGCAGAGAGCCCGGATGGGTTGGATGATCTTTATGAAGGGCGCGCCGAAGGCTGGACCTATGCGCGCGAAGGTCATCCCAACGCCGCAACCCTGGCCGCACGGATCAATGCGCTGGAAGGGGCTGAGGGCGGTCATGTCATGGGGTCGGGCATGGCAGCGATCACCGCGGTGATGCTGGGCCTTTGCCAGGCCGGGGATCATGTGATTGGCAGCGATCAGCTTTATGGCAAATCGCTCAAGATGCTGCGCGATGATCTGCCCCGGTTGGCGATCGGCACCACCCTGGTGGACGCGACGGACGCGGCCATGGTGGAGGGTGCATTGCGACCCGAGACCAAGTTGATATTGCTCGAGGTCGTGTCGAACCCGACGATCCGCATTGCCGACATTGCCGGGGTTGCGGCGCTGGCCCGGGCCCGTGGGGTCAAGCTGGTGATCGACAACACCTTTACCACGCCGCGCGCCTTTCAGGCCTATACCCATGGTGCGGATGTGATCGTGCATTCGGTGACCAAGCTGCTGGCGGGCCATTCCGACGCGACGCTGGGCTATGCCGTGGCCCGCGACCCCGCCGATCGGGCGGCGATTGCCATGGCGAGCGCGACCTGGGGGCTGACGCCGAGCCCCTTTGATTGCTGGCTGGCAGAGCGTGGCTTGTTCAGCTTTGACCTGCGCTATGATCGGGCCGAGGATAATGCCGCCGCCTTGGCCGACCATATCGCCGATCTGCCCGGTATCTTGCGGGTGCTGTACCCTGGGCGCGCGGATCACCCGGAAAGTATCCGCGCGCGCGATCTGCTGGCGGGGCGTTACGGCAATATGGTGAGCTTTGAGGTGAGGGGCGGGCGCGATGCTGCCAATGCCCTGGTCAGGGCTATGCCCAATGTGCCCTTCGCGCCGACCCTGGGGGATATCGGCACGACGCTATCGCATCCGGCCACGTCCTCCCATCGCGGGTTGAGCCCGGCAGGGCGCGCGGCCATGGGGATCACCGAGGGATTTTTTAGGGTCTCGGTCGGGGTCGAAGATATCGCTGTTTTGAAAGAGGAATTCGCGGCTGGTATCGCGGCAGCCCATGACGTTGGGTAAAATTGCGAGTTGCGCTTTACCACCAAGAGGGTCTAGGTCGCCGCGCTGAGACTTGGGTGAGGGGGCTGGACGTGGGCGACACGATATCGAAATCCTTTCTAGCCGCGGTGCCCTTGCCGTTGATCCTGATCGACCAGCAGGAGCGGATCGAGGCGATCAATGCCCCCGCTGTTGCGCTGTTTGGATCGGCAACTGAGGGGCGGCATTACATCACCGTGTTGCGCCAACCCCTGATGATCGACTGTATCGAGAAGGCACTGAAGCAACGGCTTGAGGCGCGGACCCGGTTCACGCGTCCGGATCAGGAAAGCGCGGAAAGCTACCGTGTCTATGCGGCACCGGTCAATTCGGAGAGCGGATCGGGGGTTCTGGTCTCGTTCGAGGATGTGACGGACTTGCAGCGGGCCGAACAGATGCGCCGCGATTTCGTGGCCAATGTGAGCCATGAGTTGAAAACGCCGCTGACCGCGCTGCTGAGTTTCATCGAGACCTTGAAAGGGGCTGCGCGGGATGACGAGATCGCGCGCGAGCGGTTTCTGGGCATAATGGAGCGGGAGGCTGAGCGGATGAACCGCCTGGTTGCCGATCTTTTGTCCCTGAGCCGGGTGGAAACCGACGAGCGGGTGCGCCCGACCGAGCGGGTGGATCTGCGCAACCTGATCCAGTCCACCGCGACGGCGATCCGGCCGATGGCCGAGGATGCCGGGGTGGAGATTGCGATCATGGGCGACATGGATCATGACCTGACCGTGCCGGGCGATGCCGATCAACTGGTGCAGGTCTTCACCAATCTGATGGAAAACGCTATCAAATATGGCGGCGGCGGCGGTGTTGTGACCGTCGCGTTGAGCCGCCAGGACCGCGCGCCGGGATTCAAGGACGGGTTCGTGCAGGTCGACGTCATCGACCAAGGCGACGGGTTTGACCCGGTTCATATACCGCGCCTGACCGAACGCTTTTACCGGGTCGACAGCCACCGTTCGCGCGAACTGGGGGGGACGGGTCTGGGTCTTGCCATTGCCAAACACATCCTCAACCGTCACCGCGGACGGTTTCGGATCGAAAGCGCACCGGGGCGGGGGGCACGCTTTTCAGTCCTGTTGCCGTTGGGAAGCTGAGCGTGCGCCGGGTCAGAAGCACGACCAGGCTAAGATCGATTAGCGTAACGGCAAGGTTCCAGGCATAAAGCACCACCAGATAGGTGAACGGCGCGCCGTGGCGCAGGGCGATGATATGCGCCGTCAGACCGCAACCATACCCAGCGACCGTGAAGCACACAAAAACGGCGCTTTTCCCGCTGGGCCGACCGGTCCGGACCATGGTGAAGATCGACCAGTACCAGCCGATGGAAAAGCATCCCAGCATCACGCCTTCAAGCGTATCATACAATGTCATCGCGGTGGTCTTTCGGTGGGTCCGCCTTGAAAACGGGGCGGTGTTTGAAAACTCCTGGCCCTTAGCCTAGCGGCCCATGCGATCCGGCGGGATCCACGATTTTGTTGGAAAGCTCACGAAAGTGTTGGCGCTTGTTGACCACAGGCGGGGTTCGGTTTGTGAAAACACAACGCCCGTAACGGTATCTTCAAGGCAAAATCGACGTCATCAAAGTTTGGGTGGGACCATGACCAACTGGAATGATTATCGGTTTTTGTTGGCGACAGACACGTTCGGTAGCCTTGCTGCCGCTGCACAGCGACTGGGCGTCAGCCAACCGACGGTCAGCCGCCGGATCACGGCCTTGGAGCGGGCCCTTGATCTGTGTTTGCTGGAACGAGGCATGGATGGCGCGCGCCTGTCCGAGGCTGGGCGGCGGATCTGCGATGAGGCGCGTCTGCTGGAATGCCAGGTAGCCGAGATCGAGATGCAGGCCCGCGCGGTTGAAAGGGCCGTGGCCACGCCTGTGCGGCTGACCGCATCCGAAGGTGTGACGCAGGCCTTGCTCACGCCAGTTTTGGCGGGTCTGCGGCTGACCCATGCGGATATCACCCTAGATCTGTCAATCACCAACAAGATCGCGGACCTTCGGCGCCGCGTGGCCGATGTCGCCGTGCGGATCGGGGATCCGATGGATGACAGCCTGATCGGGCGCCGGTTGGGGCAGGTGCAATTCTGCCTTTACGCCCACGAAGAGTATCTTACCATCCGCGGCACTCCCGCGACCCTGGCCGATCTGGAGCACCATGCGGTCATCGAGAGCAAAGGCGAGATTGCCAAGCTTGTTCAGGTTGAAGCCCTGCGTGATGCCGCTGGCGGGGCGCAGATCGCCTATGCCAGCAACACCCTGCAAAACCAGCTTGTCGCGGTGACATCGGGCTTTGGTATCGTGGCGCTGCCACGTTACCTGGCCGCGGGGCGGTCGGGGCTGCGCCGCATTCTTGCCCGGGATTTCACGCTGACCCGCGATATCTGGATGCTGGCCAATCCCCAGACGATCGATCAACCTGCCGTCCGATCTGTCGTGGATGCCATCGTCGGCAAGGTGCCCGGCCTGCTGAAACAGATGGCAGTTGAGCCAGATTGGCAGCAGGCGGCGCAGATCTGACGCGCCATCGATTCGAAATATTGCGGGGTTTACTGCTTGGTTGCACGAACCACCCGTAAGCTTGTCAAAGATCCAAAACGATTGCGCAGCGTGATAATGCAGCGCTGAAACCTTATTTTGTTGGTATATCCCTGCGAGGCCACACATAGACAAGTAGACAAATTTGTGCATTCATAAATCTGTTACGCTCTCGTCACAAAAGCCCAACACGGCGCGCATATGTGGCGTCATTAAGATCTCCATTGAGAGGTCTCACCATCTGACAGGAGCTATTTATGTCCCTCGTGAAAATGACCGCCTCCGCCCTGGCGATCACCACGCTTTCCGCGACCGTTGCTACCGCCCGTGACCAGGTGCAGGTTGCCGGTTCGTCGACCGTTCTGCCCTATGCTTCGATCGTCGCCGAAGCGTTCGGCGAAAACACCGACTTCCCCACACCCGTCGTTGAATCCGGTGGATCCTCAGCTGGCCTGAAGCGGTTCTGCGAAGGCGTTGGCGCCACCACCATCGATGTGGCAAATGCGTCGCGCAAGATCCGCGAAAAGGAAGTGAAGGCCTGTGCCGATGCCGGCGTGACCGACATCATCGAAGTGCGCATCGGGTATGATGGCATCGTCTTTGCCAGCCAGACAAATGGCCCTGAATTCACAGAGTTTACGGCCGAGCAGTGGTACAAGGCGCTGGCTGCTGAGCACTTCATCGATGGTGAGCTTGTTGCCAACGCATTCACGACCTGGGACCAGGTCGATGCATCGCTGCCCGCCGTTGACATCCAGGCTTTCATCCCTGGCACCAAGCACGGCACGCGCGAAGTGTTCGAGGAAAAAGTGATCCTGGCTGGCTGCGAAGAAGGCGGTTTCTACCAGGCAATGCTCGATTCCGGTGTTGATGAAGACACGGCAGAGAGCAAGTGCATGGCCATCCGTTCGGACGGACGGTCTGTCGACATCGACGGTGACTACACAGAGACCCTGGCCCGCATCGACGCCAACAATAACGGTCTTGGCGTGTTCGGTTTGGCATTCTACGAGAACAACACCGACAAGCTGAAGGTCGCCACCATGGGCGGCATCGCCCCCTCGACTGAGACGATCTCCTCGGGTGAATACCCGGTGTCGCGTCCGCTGTACTTTTACATCAAGAAAGCCCATATCGGTGTGATCCCCGGCCTGAAAGAGTACGCGCAGTTCTTCGTCTCTGATGAAATTGCCGGCCCCGATGGCCCGCTGTCGGCCTATGGTCTGGTTGCCGATCCCGAGCTGTCAGCCACCCAAAGCTCCGTTGCCGAAGAACAGACCATGGCGTCTGGTTCCTAAGACGATATCGGTAAAGCCGCCTGCATTTTTGCAGGCGGCTTTGCCGCCTTTTTGACCGTATCAGTGGGGTTCGGTCCAAGTCGCCGCTAGACTGCGCGCGCTAGTCTAAAGGAATACCGGGCCATGCCGGTTCTCTGGATTGTCGTTATCATCTTTGCGATTTCGGTTGTTGGTTACTTGATTGGCCGTAAACGCGCCTTATCCATGACCGACGATGGCGCGCGGGGCCTGCACTCCCTTCCTTCATACTACGGTTGGAACGTGGTCATGTTCGCGGCTGTGCCGAGCCTTTTGGCATTGGCGGCGTGGCTGCTGGTGGCGCCGTTGGTCATTGATGGGCGTGTCTCGGCCTTGCTGCCTAACGAGACGATCCCGCAAGTGTCGACGCGTGGGCTTGTTATGGAGGACGTGCGCCGCCTTGCCTCTGGCATTGACGCGGCGATCTCTCGCGGGGCTTTGACCGAAGACGAGGCCGCCAACATTCGGACCGATTTCACCAATGTGCGCGCGCGATTGGGCGAGGTTGGCGTGGCCCTGGGGTCAGAGCCGAGCCAGGCCGTGGTGAATGCCGCGCAACGCTATCGGGGTCTATCGGCCGCTTCTGGCATCTGGATGACCGTTGTCGTGCTGTCCCTGAGCGCAGGCGGTTTCGGCTTAGCATATTCGCTGACCAAGGCGGAATTCCGGGCACGCAATACGGTGGAACGGGGCATTCTGGCGCTGCTCATGCTCGCTTCGACCATAGCGATCCTGACCACGCTGGGGATCGTGCTGTCGATGCTGTTCGAAACGACCAACTTCTTCCGGGCCTATTCATGGCAGGAGTTTTTCCTGGGCGCGCGGTGGTCGCCGGATTTCCGCGGCAATAGCGATCTGGGCATCCTGCCGTTGCTATGGGGCACGCTTTACATCAGCCTTGTGGCATTGATCGTGGCGGTCCCGATCGGATTGTTCGCTGCCATCTACATGTCGGAATATGCGGGGCCGCGGCTGCGTTCGGTGGCCAAGCCACTGTTGGAGTTGCTGGCCGGTATCCCGACAATCGTCTACGGTCTGTTCGCCCTGATCACGGTGGGGCCGTTGATCCGCGATTGGTTGGCGCAGCCCACGGGCTGGGGCGAAAGCTCCTCAAGCGTGATCACGGCGGGGTTGGTGATGGGCATCATGCTGATCCCGTTTGTCAGTTCATTGTCCGATGACATCATCAACGCGGTGCCGCAGACGATGCGTGACGGTTCGTTTGGTTTGGGCGCGACCAAGTCAGAGACGATCCGCCAGGTTGTTGTTCCCGCCGCATTGCCCGGCATTGTCGGAGCCGTGTTGCTGGCCGCATCGCGCGCGATTGGCGAGACGATGATCGTCGTGATGGGGGCGGGGGCTGCGGCTGCGCAATTCCAGGGGGGGCAGTTCCTCAACCCGCTGGAAGCCATGACTACGGTTACGGTGAAAATCGTCAGCCAGCTGACCGGTGACACGGATTTCGCCAGCCCCGAAACACTCGTGGCCTTTGCACTGGGTTTGACGCTGTTCGTCATCACCCTGGGTCTGAATGTTCTGGCGCTGTACATCGTGCGCAAATACCGGGAGCAGTACGAATGAGCGACGCAACCGCACCCGCCACCGGCCCTGCCGGTGTGCGCGTCAAGAAGATGTCCCTGCTGGAGCAGGATGACCGCACAAAGCGCCGCAATGCCGCCGAGAAACGGTTCCAGTTTTACGGGCTGACGGCGATCACGGTTGGGGTGCTTGCGCTGGCAATGCTGCTGATTTCGATCCTGTCGAACGGGTTGTCGGCCTTTAGTCAGTCCTTCGTAACCTTTGAGGTGACTTTGACGCAGGAGCAGATCGCGGATGCCGAGGCATCGGTGGTCAAGACGTCGAAATATTCCGCAATCATCAAGGATAATTTCCAGACTGCCCTCGCCGCCCAAGGTCTGGCTGATCAAGTGTCGGTTGATGACGCGATGGGATTGATTTCCAAGGAGGCGGCGGCGCAGTTGCGCAATGTTGCCACCGCACGGATGGGCGATGACGAGGATGTAAGCCGGTCCTTCACCTTCCTCACCAATGGTCGGATTGATGGTTATTACAAAGGCCGGGTCACGATGGAAACCGCGGCGCGGGATAGCAATATCTCGCCCGAGCAGTTGCAGCTGGCCGACCAGCTGCGCGAGGCGGGCTTGATCGAAAAGCGGTTCAACTGGGGCTTCATGACCATGCCCGATGCCTCTGGCCAGCGCCCCGAGGCGGCTGGTCTGGGGGTCGCCATCCTGGGATCCCTTTACATGATGCTCGTAGTGTTGTGTCTGGCCCTGCCTATCGGGGTTGCCGCGTCGATCTACCTGGAGGAATTCGCGCCCAAGAACTGGCTGACGGATATTATCGAGGTCAATATCTCGAATCTTGCCGCCGTGCCGTCCATCGTGTTCGGCATCCTGGGGCTGGCCATTTTCATCAATTTTGCAGGTTTGCCGCAATCTGCGCCGATTGTCGGTGGGCTGGTGTTGACCCTGATGACCCTGCCGACGATCATCATCGCGACCCGGGCATCGCTGAAATCGGTGCCGCCATCCATTCGGTCGGCTGCATTGGGGCTGGGCGCTTCAAAGATGCAATCGGTCTTTCACCATGTGCTGCCACTGGCCGCCCCCGGCATTCTAACTGGGACGATTATCGGATTGGCCCAGGCCCTGGGCGAAACCGCGCCATTGCTGTTGATCGGCATGGTGGCCTTTGTCCGGGAATATCCGGCAGGTCCGCCTGAAGGGCTGTTTGATCCCGCGTCGGCCTTGCCGGTGCAGGTCTATAACTGGACCCAACGTTCCGACCCTGCGTTTTTCGAACGCGCCTCGGGAGCGATCATTATCTTGCTTATTTTCCTTCTTTTCATGAATGCGCTGGCCATTTTCCTGCGTCGCCGCTTTGAACGCCGTTGGTAAGGGAGATCTTACGATGAATGATATGCGACCTGTGGAGAGAATTGTGGATACCGACAAACCCAAGATCGCGGCCCGCGGCTGCCAGGTGTATTATGGCGAGAACCACGCGATTAAGGATGTCGACGTCGATATCGAGGACAAGGCGGTCACCGCGTTCATCGGCCCGTCAGGCTGTGGAAAATCCACCTTTCTGCGCTGCTTGAACCGGATGAATGATACCATCGATGTGTGCCGCGTCGAAGGCGACATCCGGATCGATGACGAGGATATATATGACCGCAAGGTGGATCCGGTTCAGTTGCGTGCCAAGGTCGGCATGGTCTTTCAAAAGCCGAACCCGTTCCCGAAGTCGATTTACGACAATGTGGCCTATGGCCCGCGGATCCATGGTTTGGCCAAAGACAAGGCGGAGCTTGATGAGATTGTCGAACGGTCCCTGCGCCGCGGCGCGATCTGGGACGAGGTCAAGGATCGCCTCACGGCGCCAGGCACGGGTCTCTCGGGCGGTCAGCAGCAGCGTTTGTGCATTGCCCGCGCCGTGGCAACCGAGCCCGAAGTGCTGTTGATGGATGAGCCCTGCTCTGCCCTTGATCCGATCGCGACAGAGCAGGTGGAAAACCTGATCGATGAACTGCGTCAGAACTATTCGGTGGTGATCGTGACCCATTCGATGCAGCAGGCGGCGCGGGTCAGCCAGAAGACGGCGTTCTTTCACTTGGGTAATCTGGTTGAATATGGGGAAACGGGGCAGATTTTTAACAATCCAAAGGACCCGCGTACTGAGTCCTATATCACAGGCCGGATCGGCTAACACTGGAGTTCAGTCCACATGCAAGATCCACACATCTCCGCGGCATTTGACCGGGACCTTGAAGCGATCCAAGCCATGATCATGAAAATGGGGGGCATGGTGGAAGCCGCCATCGTCGAGGCCGCCGACAGCCTTGAACGCCGCGATATGGAGATGGCCGGTCGGGTCCGTCTGAACGACAAGGCCATCGATGAGTTGGAAGAGCAGGTGAATGAGGAAGTCGCCCGTCTTTTGGCCCTGCGCTCCCCCGTCGCCAGCGATCTGCGCACTGTCCTGTCGGTCATGAAGATTTCGGGCAATTTGGAACGGGTCGGAGATTACGCCAAGAATATCGCCAAGCGTACAGCGGTGCTGATCGATTTGCCGCAGGTTGATGGCGCGACCTCTGCCATCCGCCGCATGGCGCGTGCGGTTGAGGCAATGCTGAAAGATGCTCTTGATGCCTATATCCAGCGCGATGCTGATCTGGCCGAGGATGTGCGCAACCGCGACGTCGAGGTAGATCAGATGTATAATGCGCTTTTCCGGGAGTTTCTGACCCACATGATGGAAGATCCGCGCAACATCACGTCGTGCATGCATTTGCATTTCATCGCCAAAAATATCGAACGGATGGGGGACCACGTCACCTCGGTCTCGGAACAGGTGATTTACCTGGTGACCGGTGAAGCGCCCGATGATGAACGACCCAAAGGCGATAGCACGGCCTATGAAAAGCTTGAGATACAGTAATGGCACCGCCTGCTGAGCAGCCGACGGTCCTGGTCGTCGAAGATGAGCCAGCCCAAAGGGAGGTTCTGGCCTATAATCTGGAGGCCGAGGGTTTCCGTGTGAGCCGGGCCGAGAATGGCGAGGAAGCGTTGATCCTGGTCGATGAGGATGCGCCTGATATCATCGTGCTTGATTGGATGTTGCCCCGCGTGTCAGGTATTGAGGTTTGCCGCCGGTTGAAGATGCGCAGCGATACGCGCAGCGTGCCGATCATCATGTTGAGCGCGCGCAGTGAAGAGGTTGACCGGGTGCGCGGGCTGGAAACCGGCGCCGATGACTATGTCGTAAAACCCTATTCCGTCATTGAATTGATGGCTCGCGTGCGGGCACAGCTTCGACGGACCCGCCCGGCCAGCGTGGGCAGTCGTTTGGAATTTGACGACATCCTGCTGGATGCGGAAACCCACCGGGTGTTCCGCGCAGGCGAAGCGCTGAAGCTGGGACCGACCGAATTTCGCCTGCTGAGCACGTTCATGGAAAAACCTGGACGCGTCTGGAGCCGGGAGCAATTGCTGGACCGGGTCTGGGGACGCGACATCTATGTTGATACCCGCACCGTTGATGTGCATATCGGGCGGCTGCGCAAGGCGCTGTGCCAGCATGGCGGCGAAGACCCCGTGCGCACGGTCCGTGGAGCGGGTTATGCGCTGGGCTGAGGGGATCCGGGGGACTGAGGATTTTGTGCCTTCGGCGAGGATATTTTCAGACACATGATGGGGGCAGCTGTGGCGGTATGCCGGACATTGGGTCGCGAGGATTATTCCGATGCCATCGCACTTTATCGCGATTTGTCGGTTGACGTGCCCGTGGCGGACGGGGCCCTGGGGGCAGAGATGTTCGGTGCGCTCATCGACCATCCCGGCACATCGGTCCTGGGGGCCGACATCGGCGGGCGCGTCGTTTCGATGGCCACGTTGCATGTGCTGCCCAACATGACCTATGGCGGCAGGCCCTATGCCCTGGTCGAGAATGTGGTCACCTTGAAGAGCCATCACCGGCAAGGCTTGGGCCGCCAGGTGATGGAGGCGGTTGCCGCGACCGCCTGGGAACAGAACTGCTATAAGATCATGCTTTTGACCGGGCGGTACAATGTCGCCAAGGGGTTTTACGAGCGGTTGGGTTACACTGCTGGTGAAAAGCACGGGATGGTTTTGCGCCGGGCACATCCACCGCCGCCATGACCCCTTGCCAGTCCCGCGCCGATGCCGATGATCGGGTGGAGTTGCGAAAGGGGTTTGCAGATGAGTATCGCGCTGCGGGAGCTGCCGGAGGGCACCCATACGGTCGTTCTGGGATTGGGCGATCTGAACGGGATCATGCGGGGCAAACGCATTCCGGCGCGCCAGTGGCCCACGGTCTGTGCTGATGGCAATGCCTTTTCGTCGGTCCTGTTCGCGATGGATATGACCTGCGATGTGTGGGACACCCCCTTTGCCAATTTCGACAATGGCTTTCCCGACTTTCACATGTGGCCCCTGTCACAACCCGCCGCATTGCCATGGGAGCCGGGCGTGGCGCTGTCTTTTGGTCGGGCCGTGGATGTGGGCCATGATGCCTTGCCGCTTGACCCGCGCCAGGCGCTGGTGCGGCAGGTAGAGCGCGCCGCCCGGATGGATATCGATGTTCAGGTCGGGACGGAGCTGGAATTTTACCTGCTGGACCCAGCCACCCATCTGCCGCGCGATAGGGGGATTAGTGTCTACGGCCTGGACCGGGCTGCGGAATTGGAACATGTGCTGGGTCCGATCCGTCGCCAGATCAATGAATTTGGCATTCCCATCGAACAATCGAACCCGGAATATGCGGCGGGTCAGGTCGAAGTGAATATCCGATATGATACAGCCCTGCTTGCCGCGGATCGGGTGGTCATGTTTCGGTCCCTGGTCAAGCAACTGGCGGGGTGTCACGGCTACAAGGCCACGTTCATGGCCAAGCCATTCCACGATCAATCCGGGAACGGTTTTCATTGTCATTATTCGCTGTGGCGGGATGGGCGAAATCTGTTGGCGGATGGCGGTGCGCTGTCGGAGATCGGGCGCCATGTGATCGGGGGCTTGCAGCGCCGTATGGCCGAGGCCGCGATCTGTGGCAGCGCCACGGTGAACGGGTACCGCCGCCGGGTGCCTTATTCGTTTTGTCCGGTCAACACGGCATGGGGGATCGATAATCGGACGGCTGGGCTGCGCGTGATCGAAGGGCAGGACAAGGCCGTGCGGGTGGAAAAACGCGATGCAGGCGCGGATTGCAATCCGTATCTGTTGCTCGCCAGCGATATTGCCGCCGCGCTTGACGGGATTGAACAGCGGATGGAGCCGACGGATCCGACCCCCGACAGCGCGTATAAAAGCGCCAGCGCGGGCCCCATTCCCACGGATCTGGGCGATGCAATCCGCCAGGCAGCGACCTCAGACTGGTTGCGCGCGGTTCTGGGCGACACGCTGCATACCCTCGTTTTGCAGCAGGCGCGGCGCGAATTGGCTTTTTTCGCAGATCAGGTCACACCGATGGAGCGAGACCGATATCTGGACGCCTTTTAGGCCGCGCCGCGCAAGGTATTGGTCAGAAACGGCTTGATGGACTGGCGCAAATCGGACGTGCATACATGATCGGCACTCGTGTAATCATGGTCCATCGTGTTGGCGCCTGGAAATGCCATGACCTTGGCGCCGAACTGCCGACCGGCCTGGATCCCATCGACATTGTCTTCGATGATCAAACAGTGTTCCGGTGAGACGTCCAACGTTTTGGCGGCAAACGTGAAACAGGCCGGGTCAGGTTTGCCCTTGTTCACATCCTTGGCCGTGACGACCAGGTCAAACAGGTCTTTGCCAATCCCATCGGCCAGTGCATCCAGGATCTGGGACACGTTCTGGGGTGACGTCGTTGTCACCAACGCGACCGGTATGCCTTGGGCGCGCGCGTCGGTGATGCCGGCCAGAACGCCCATGCGGGGCTGCAGGGTGCTGGCGGCCAGCTCTTCTTGGAAGAATTTGGATTTGGTGGCGTGGATTGCAGCTGTATCTACGTGCTCTCCCCGCTTTTTGGCGAAGGCGTCGATGCGGTTCTGGCCGCCGGATGTCGATAACATGGTCCGATACGTGTCGCGCCCCCAGATCCATGTCAGACCATGGGCAGCAAAGGCTTTGTTGAACGCAGCTCGCTGGATTTCGGACGTCTCAGCGAGTGTTCCAATGGATCCAAAGAAAAGCGCGCGCATGGGGTATCCTTTCAAGGGGCCGCCGATATTTGACGTAACGACGCCGATATGCAGCATGTGACTGATATTGATACGGTCCAAGACTGCCTTTGGTTCCGATACGTTGCCAAAATATTTGGGATGAATAAGCTGTCGTGACAGCGGTGGCGGGCAGGTCAGCGCCAGGACGTTGAAGGGGATAGTATGGCGTTTGACCTGATCTTGACCGGCGCGGTTTTGCCGGACGGACGACTGGGGCAGGATATCGGTATTGTCGAGGGCAAGATTGCCCAGATTGCCGCGGATCTGCCACGGGACGGTGCCGAGGTTATGGATGTCACGGGGCATCTGGTCACGCCGCCTTTCGTTGACGCCCATTTCCATCTGGATGCCACGCTGAGCATCGCGGGCGCGGATGAGGTGAATGAGACGGGCACCTTGGCGGATGGCATTGCCCTGTGGGAGGAGATGTCGGCGGCCATGACCGCCGATGATTATCGCGACCGGGCATTGCGATATTTCGACATCGCGGTGAGCCAGGGTTTGCTGGCAGTGCGGACCCATGTGGATGTGACCGATGCCAATCTTGTGGCGGCCCAGGCCCTGGCCGAGGTCAAGCGCGAGGTTGCGGATTACATCGATCTGCAATTGGTGGCCTTTCCCCAGATGGGGTTTTTCTGCCGCCCGGACATGGATGACAGCATTCGCACGGTGTTGGATCTGGGGTTTGACGTGGTGGGCGGCGCGCCGCATCTGGAACAGACGGCGGCGTTGGGGCGCGCCTCGATCACCGCGTTGTGCGAGATTGCGGCAGAGCATGACGCAATGGTCGATATGCATTGTGACGAGAATGACGATCCCGCCTCCCGCCACATCGAGACGCTGGTTCATGAGACGCGCAGGTTGGGATTGGAAGGGCGGGTGACGGGCTCTCACCTGACATCGATGCACTCCATGGACAATTTCTATGCGGCGCGGCTGATCACACAGATGGCCCAGGCCGAGATGAATGTGATCGTGAACCCGGCCGTTAATCTGCACCTGCAGGGGCGGTATGACACCTATCCAAAGCGGCGTGGCCTGGCCCGTGTGCCGGAACTGATGCAGGCGGGCTGTGCCGTGGCTTTTGCCCAGGATTGCGTGATGGATCCGTGGTACCCGCTGGGCCGGGGATGCCTGCTGGACATTGCCTATCTGGGTGCCCATGCCTGCCATCTGATTGAGCCAGCCGGTTTATGGGCCTGTTTCGAGGCGGTCACGGATGTTCCAGCGCAGATCATGGAGTTGGATCATCTGGGCCTCGCCGTCGGCAAAAGTGCCGATCTGGTTGTTCTGGAGGCGCGAGATCCGGCAGAGGCGATCCGCCTGCGCGCGCCCCGTCGGGCCGTGATCCGTCGGGGCCAGATCATCAGTCAAACCCCTCCGGCCCATGCGCGCCTGACATTGCCGGGTCGGCCTGAACGATTAGATTTAATGCATGCTTTCCATCCCGCGCCCGATGGGCCCTGAGCCGTGGATGAGACGACGGTCACCGGGACTTGTCATTTGCGGGTGAGACGGCGCAGGATACTTGGTTTCAATTCCGCACTTGAGATCTTCACACTCAGGCAGTGCTTTTTGGAAAAGAGTGTGCTTGACATAAAGGCCGCCCGGCGCGCCATGCGCCACGGGGAGGGTATACGCCCTCAACCGGGGCTGCGTGTCCAACCGATCCGTGCCAAAAGCCCGGCAGGCCGCGTGATCCTGGCCTGTGACCGGGAATGTGTGACCTGGGCCAGTACGCTGTTTTGCTTGGGGTGACCCGGGCGGGCGATGATATGTGACCAGAGCCGCGCCAGATCTTCGGGTCCGTGAAAGGCAAAGCGGGCATCCAGTTTCAGGTGCTTCACCTCTGCCGCGGCCTTATGGTCAACCAATGCGCGTTCAAACAAGACCTCATAGCCCGCATCCCGGATCATCGCCATGTAATCGGCGTGGCGCAGGCGATTGGTGTAGTCCTGCGGGTTCAGACACAGCCATGACCAGGCCCGGTCGGAATAGCGCAGGAAATCCAGCCGGCTCAGCGCAGTGTCGCGATGGGCGCGGTGATCGGAATGGTCGATCCCGTGGGAGATCAGGCCGCCCGGGTTCAACACGGCGCGGCTGTGCATCAGGATGCGGCGAATCTCGCGCGGGGTGATATGCTCCATCACTGTGTGGCTGACAATCGCGTCGACCTTGAACGTGGCCCGTCGGTAATCCAGCGGTGTGTGATAGGACAGGCCCAGATCTGCCAACCGCTGTTCAAATGTGCCGGTGGTTCCCCTGTCCAGAAGAGTGGCAATCTGGCTTTC
The DNA here is from genome assembly GCF_016901225.1 of Actibacterium sp. 188UL27-1. Lineage (GTDB taxonomy): Bacteria > Pseudomonadota > Alphaproteobacteria > Rhodobacterales > Rhodobacteraceae > 188UL27-1. Next base: position 231,203 of record NZ_JAFEUL010000002.1, read on the forward strand.
GGGGCAGTCCAGCCGCCGGGCCAGATCCTCGCTGCGCGCCCTTAGAAATGATCGGGCGGCCTCCAGCGTGTCCAGATCCATCAGGCGGTGCGTGTCAGACAGATGCACATGGCGGGCCCCGGCCAGCCGCAGCATCAGAGGTATGACCGGATACCATCCGGTTCCAACCTCAAGGATGTCGGCATCTGCCAGATCCAGTCCGGATTTCTGCAGAAACTGGATCTGATCGAACCCGCCGGAATAGACGGAAGCCTCATGGATGCGATGGGTCTTGCCCGTCACCCGCCGTTTCAGGCGTCGCATCGTATTCTGAAATGGCAGCACCGCCGCAATGGCGTTTTTTGCCCAATGAATTTGCCACATGGCGTAACCCCCAACTCAATATCTACTAAATCTAGCTCAACACCGTTGGAATAAATACGGTCATAGGGTCGCTTTTATTCACTGAATTGGGGGTAATCGTATGTTTTTCTGTGGATAGCTCTTGGTAAAAATCAATGGCTGTGTAGGAAAGCCAGGGAACCTGTGGGGTTTTGGGGTAAAACGCGACTTCTGAAAACGTATTTCAACCTTTTGGAGAATCAGGTTGCCGGGATCAGGCATTGCGACCTGTCCAAGGTGATGGCCCTCAAAGCCGAGCGAAGAGTATCACCAGACCGCGATCATTCGCATCGTCGTGATCCACATCTTCGTAAATTGCGATATCATGGAACTGGACGGGGGAGATCTGGCTATGGATCACGAGCAACGCCAGTGCGGAGCCAAACCCAGTTGCGTCATGAACCGCCGGAAGGGTGCCACAACAGGACATGGCACCCGGCCGGGTAAGGTGCACAAGCTCCGACAAGCAATCCGGCCCGGCATGGCCATGGGTAAACGTCCCGCCGGAGATCACGGCGCCATAGGCCGCATCGTCCATTGTCAGCGGTTTAGTCAGATCACCTTCGATCAGATCGCGATCGATCCCCCTGGGTCGGGCTATATTCAGCATTGATCTTCAATCGCGCAATGTCGCGCCGCACGACATAGCCTTTGGCGGTGCCAAAACTGCCGTCACAGGTTTCGGCCCAATCGCGATGAAGGGCGCGCGTTTCCGTGCTGTTGCTCAATCCGTAGGCGCGGTCGAGGTTACGGTCGGTCATGCGGGCAGCGTCTCCTTCCAGAAATGGCAGGCCACGGTGCCTCCGCCGGACACATCCTCCATCTTGGGTTCTTCCGTTTTGCAGCGATCCCGTGCGACCGGGCACCTGGTATGGAACCTGCATCCTGACGGAGGATCGGCCGGAGACGGGATATCACCGGTCAAACGCTGTGCCGTCCTGGCCGCATCCGGGTCCAACGACGGGATCGCCGAGAGCAGCGCGCGGGTATAGGGATGGCGGGGCCGGGCGAACAGATCGGCAACTGGCGCCTGTTCGACGATTTGCCCCAGATACATGACCGCGACCTGGTCACAGGTATGCGCCACCACACTCAAATCATGGCTGATGAACAGAAATGTCAGATCCAGATCGCGTTGCAGGGATTTGAGCAGGTTCAGGATATCTGCCTGGATCGAGACATCGAGCGCCGCAACACTTTCATCCGCCACCACAAAGCTGGGTGTGCTGACCAGCGCACGGGCGATGCTGATCCGCTGCCGCTGCCCGCCGGAAAAGGCATGCGGATAGCGGCGCAGGTGTTCCAGATTCAGGCGGCATTTCCGGGCGATGTCGCGGACACGGGCATCCGTTTCCATGCGCGATGATGTCAGGCCCATCACCTCCAATGGTTCGGCGATGATATCGCGCACGGTCATGCGGGGGCTGAGGGCGGCATAGGGATCTTGAAAGATCAATTGCGCGCGCTTGCGGTAGTCTTTCAAGGCGCGACCCCGCAGGCGGGCCACGTCATGGCTGACCTCTTCGTCATCGAACCGGATTTCCCCGGTTGAGATCGGCGCGGCCTTCAGGATCGCCCGGCCCAGCGTCGTCTTGCCGGATCCGCTTTCGCCGACCAGACCGAAAAAGCTGCCTTTCGGGATATCAAGCGACACGTTGTCCAGCGCCTTTAACACAGCTCCGCGGCCCAGCACGGTGCGACCCAGGGGGTAATGCACGCCAAGCGCGCGTACCTGAACCAGCGGTGCGGTCATGCCGGCACTTCCAGGGCGAAACACGATGCGTGGTGGGTCGCGGTGACCTGGGTGACCGAAGGCACGGTCATACCGCAGATGCCTTTGACCGCCTGGGCACAGCGGGTGTGAAAGACGCAGCCCGCCGGGCGATCCAGCGGGCCCGGAATATCTCCCGGGATCGGGATGAGGGGCGCGGTCAGATCATCCAGCTGGGGCAGGGCGGCCAGCAGCCCCCTGGTATAGGGATGGGCAGGATGGCGCAGGACATCGCGCACCGCGCCGGTTTCCACCAGCTTGCCCAGATACATCACCGCCACCCGGTCGGCCGTCTGGGCGATCACACCCAGGTCATGGGTAATGAACAGGATGCCCATGCCGAACTCGGCCACCAGATTTTTCATCAGGTCAATCACCTGGGCCTGGATCGTGACATCCAGCGCGGTGGTGGGCTCATCGGCGATCAACAAGGCAGGCTTGGTCGACAGCGCCATGGCAATCATCGCGCGTTGCCGCATCCCGCCCGAGAATTCGAACACATACTGATCGAACCGTTTGACTGCGTCGGAAATGCCGACCCGTGTCAGCATCTCGACCGATAGGTCGCGGGCGGCGCGGCGGCTGAGGTCGGTATGGATGCGCAACTGCTCGACCATCTGCTGGCCCACGGTGAGGGCGGGGGCGAAACTGGCCATCGGTTCCTGAAAGATCATCGAGATGGCGCCGCCTCGGATCACGCCCATATGCCGCTCGCGGCGCAGGCCCAGAACGTCAACCGGATCCTGTCCCCGCGGGGACAGGGTGATCTTGCCGGGACCCCCATAGATTGCATTGCCGCCATTCAACTGCATCAGCGACTTGGCCGTCACCGACTTGCCGGATCCGCTTTCGCCGACCAGCCCCAGGATCTCTCCGGCGGCCAGGTCAAAGGACACGCCGTCAACCGCCGTCACGACCCCCTCGTCGGTTTGGAACTGAACGGTCAGGTCACGGACCGAGAGCAGGGTCATTTCCGCTGGCTCCCATAGGGATCAGCCGCGTCACGCAACCCGTCACCCACGAACACGAAGGCCATGACAAGCGTGATGAAGAAAATCACCGGGATGAAGTACCACTGATAATTCAGCAAAACATCCGCCTGGCATGTGTTCGACAGCAATACGCCAAGCGATGTGACCGGGTCCTTCAACCCCAACCCGATGAAAGACAGGGCGGTTTCCGACAGCACCATATAAGGGAACGAGATCACCAGATCGACGATGATATAGCTCGTGAACGAGGGCAGCAGATGTCGCCGGATGATATGGCCTGGCCCTGCGCCAGACAGTTGAGCGGCCAGCACGTATTCCTGATTGCGCTCCACCAGGATATGGGTGCGGATCCGGCGGGCGAGGGTGGGCCAGCCGATCAATCCAAGGATCAGGGAAATGTAAAAAAACCGCGCCTCTGCCGAAACAGTGTCTGGCAGAAACGCGGCCACCGCCATGAAGAGCGGGATCGATGGCACGGTGCGGATCGCATCGGTCACCATCTGGATCACCCCGTCGATGATGCCGCCGAAATAGCCCGCGACCCCGCCGATAATCAGGGCGAGGCTAAAGCTGATCAGCACACCCAGCGTGCCCACGGCCAGCGAGGTTTTGATCGCATGCAGCGTCCGGCTGAAGATGTCCTTGCCCGTATCATCCGTGCCAAAGAGGTGGATCTTACCACTATCCACGCCAAACAGATGTGTCGTCATTGTCAGTCCGAAGAGGCGATACCGGTCGCCTTGAACGAACCACTGGACGTAGCGGCGGTCTGCCGTGTCGATGCTTGTTACCCATCGAAAGTTGGTCTCGATCGACCTTTCGCGCTTGGTCCCGTAGATGAACGGCCGGGCCGAACAACCCGCCGCGTCGCAAAACCGGGGGATCTGCGGCGCGCCGTTGGTGTAGCCCTTGTCACGGCCTGCGATGGTCGGATCGTAGGGCGACAGAAACGGTGCAAAAAGGCCCATCAAAACGAGGGTCAACAAGATGAAACCGGCCGTCAATGCGGTTCCGTTGCGCCGGAACCGCGCCCAGATCAATTGCCGTTGGGAGGCCGTGAAATAGGCTTCTTTCCGGTTCTCCTGCCGGATCTGTTTGCGCGTGACCTTGTTTGCCTTTGGCCCCGCGTCACGACGTTTTCGACCGGTGATTATCGCCATCCTATGTTCCGATCACCGATTTGCGCATGCGCGGATCGATCAGGGCCAAGGCGATATCGGTCAGGAAGTTGAGGCCGACGATGGTGGCGGTCAGCAGAAAGATGATCGCACCGGCAAGCTGTTGGTCATTGGACCGGGCAAGTGCCTCGATCAGCAGCGCGCCGGCCTCGGTCAGGGTCAGGATCAGGGCGACGATGGGCAATTCGTTGAAAATCCGGTTCAGGTCAAACCCCAGCGAATTGATGATTGGCCCCAAGGCGTGGCGCGCCGGATAGCGCCAGCGCAGCCGCCGCCCGTACAGTCCGCGCGCCCGGGCCGCCGTCACATAAAGCTTGCCGTTTTCGTCCAGCATCAAGGCCCGCACCGTCTGCAAGGCAAAAGCGGTGGCTGACCAACCCAGGATAAAGATCGGCAGCCAGACGCGGCTGAGGAAGTCCTGCACCTTGGCCATCGACCAGGGCGCATCGCGAAACTCCTTGCTGAAAAGCCCGGTCAGGCTGTCCCCGAAATAAACGGTCGAGGCCAGCATGATCAGCAGTGCCAACAAGAAGTTCGGCAAGGCGAGCCCGAGATAGGATACAAATCGCAACGATCCGTTCAGCCATACGCTGTTGGAACTGGCGGCGATGATGCCCACCGGGATAGCGATGAGATAGGCCAACAAAAGGGCGGTCAGGCAGATCGCGGCGGATATCAGGAATTTGTCACCCAGCAACTGGTTGATGCCGACCCGTAAGATGCAGCTTTCCCCGAAATCTCCACGCAACACCACGTTGCTGACCCAGCCGGTCCAGCGCGTCATGAATGGTTGATCCAGGCCCAGCCGAGCCTCTTCCGCTGCGATGTCCTCCCGCGTCAGGTTTTGTCCTTGGGTGTTTTTGTAGGCCAGGTAACGCTCGGCACAATTGCCGGGCACCAGTTCCATCAGGGAAAACACGATCAGCGATACCAAGAGCAGGGTGGTGGCGGCCATGGCCGCCCGGATCACCACAAATCTCAGAAACGCCGCCATTGATCGACCCCCATCACCAAACAATCGGCGTTGGTCCGGCCCATGGCAAGGGCCGAGACAGGGAACCGCCACGGCCCATGGAGTTAACTTTCGTCAGACAGGAACCATTGGGTCGCGCGGTAGGGGTAGGTACGATAGTATTCATAGCTCCAGGTCTGGAACTCCGGCACATTCACCAGCGCGTTGCGGTGATAGATCGGCGCAGGTGCCAGGACGGTGCCAATGAACAGCATGTTTTCGGCAAAGTTTTCGGCGATGCGTGTCCCGATCTCTGCCTGTTCGGGTGAGCCGGGGACAGCCTGTTGAAACGCCTCGATATCGCTGGCCATGTCCTTGGCAAATTGCGGCGGCTCAAGGCCGGCACTGCCGTCGCTGTCCATCCATTCGGCCCATTTCATGCCAACCCGGTGATCGAAGTAGGAGCCATAGGGCGGAACGAACCGCTCGCTCGACCCAAGTGCGATGGCGACCGGCGTACCCTGGGCCCAGATACCCACATCCAGTTCATTGGCGGATTGCGCTGCGCGGTATTCGTCCGGCGTGACCTCCTTGACGGTGGTCTGGATGCCAATATCGGCCCAGTTTTGCGCCACGAATTCAACCACTTCACCGGCCACGCCTTGGGTTGCGAACTGCATGTTGAGCGTCAACTTGTCACCATTAGGCAATTCGCGAAACCCGTCACCATCTGTGTCGGCCATGCCAAGGGCATCCAAAGCGGCCTTCGCGCTGTCGGGGTCGTGGGCGATGCCGGTGGTTGTAAACGCGGCCGCGTAATCCGGGTTCGGCGAGAAACCGGTATAGGCCATCGGAGTGCCTTGGCCAAAGAATGCGACCTCGTTTAACTCATCCCGGTCGATGGCGTTAGACATGGCCCGGCGAAAGCTGACATCGCCAAAGACAGCGCGCTTGGCCTCATCATCGGAGGTGACGTTAAAGCTGAAAAGTGGCATCGCGATCTGCGGTTTCAGCTGGATCGTGTAATCACCACTTTCCTGGTTTTCCAGCAGCAGCGGGGCGGATGGCAACTGAACCGACTGCGATTTGTAATCGACCTCAGCATTGACCAGCTTGAGGATCCGTACCTCATTGTCGTTAATGTAGACTTCGTCCTGGCGAGAGATATAGGGCAGTTGCTGACCGGTCGGGTCGATTTGGTGGAAGTACGGATTGGCGACCAACCGGCGCCCCTCGGTCGTGTCGGCGACGTAGATGTGGCTTTCCAGCGTTGGCTGCGTCCCATAGGGCAACTCCGCCGCCTTGGCCGGGTCGCGCAGCATCGGGCTCGGCGTGTCGGTCCAGTCCGAATTACCGTAGTAGAAGCTGATCAATGCGTAACCGCTGTCAAAGCCGAACGCTGCCGCCTTTTCGTCGGCATCCTCGGCGAGGGCCGGGTGGAACTGCCCAAGGAAATGCGCAGGCTGAAACGGCTGGGCATAGCTGGTTGCGAAATGTACCAGCAAGCCCGGCTTGGGGGTTGCGAGGATGAATTTAAAGGTCGTCTCGTCGACGACCTCGATCTGGATCGGCTCCCCACCGGCCAGCACGTAATCCTTGGGCTTTTCAATGACCTCGGGGTCCAGTGCCAGGTTTTCCAGCCAGAACCGCACATCCTCAGACGTAAAAGGCGCCCCGTCAGACCATTTGTGACCCGCCCGCAAGGTGATGGTCAGCTCTGTGAAATCGTCGTTCCAGGACCAATTCTTGGCGATATTCGGGACGATCGTTTCCAGGTCGTCGCTGTAGCGGACCAGGTTCACATGGCGTACCGACAGAAAGTCGGATGTCCCGGCCTCGGTGGCGTTTGACAGCGCGTCGAGCGTGCCGCCATAGCGGCCAACTTCGGTGTAGGGGATGATGACCAGAGGCTCCGCTGGCAATCGCTCGGCCAGGGGCGGCAAGTCAGGGTTGCCCTGGATCTCCCCGTTTAGCACTGCGATGTCGGGGTTTTCCGAGAACGTCATCTCGCACCCGGCAGCCTCCTGAAATTCAGCCAATTCAAACTGTTGCGGATAGTCGCCTGCCGATATGTTGCCCATATCCGCGACAGTGATCGCCGGGCAGGTCGCCAAGGCGGCGGTGGATGTGAGCAGCAGTGCCACTGCGCTTGCGCCAAAATACGTCATGATGTCCCCCGTACAGCTATGACCGAGGGACACCAGTAACATGACAGCCATGTGACAGGCTACAAACAGCCTGCCAGGTAACTCTTTTTTACCGTCGCAAATCGATGGGCCGGGCCGATCAAACCTTCACGCGCTCCGATTTGGGGTCGTACATCGGCTTGAGGGACGCTTCCGCCATGACCCGGGTGCCCGCCACGTCGATCTCGAACGTGGAGGCGAGGATGTCGGCAGGCTTTTCGCCCGGACAAGGGACATAACCCATGCCCATCGCGCCACCCAAGGCATGTCCATAGGCGCCCGAGGTCAGGTAGCCCACCGTTTCGCCATCTCGCAGGATTGGTTCGTGGTGGTACAGAAGTGGCTCGGGATCTTTCAGACGGAACTGGATCAGGCGTTGCCCCAGCCCGCCTTCTTTCTTGCGCAGAACGGCGTCGCGCCCGATGAAACTGGGCTTGGTCGTTTTGACGGCAAAGCCAAGGCCTGCTTCCAAAACATGATCTTCGCATGTGATGTCATGGCCGAAATGGCGGAAGCCTTTCTCGATCCGGCAGGTATCCATCATGTGCATCCCGCACAGGCGCAGGCCCATGTCGAACCCAGCTTCGGCAAGGGTTTCAAAGACATGGCCGCACATGTCGGTTTTGATGTAAAGTTCCCAACCCAACTCGCCGACATAAGTGACGCGGTGGATCCGGGCGAGGCCCATGCCAATCTCGATCCGTTGGGCCGTGCCAAAGGGGTTCGCTTCGGTCGAGAAATCGGCGGGAGAAACGCGCTGCAGCAATTCGCGCGACCGCGGCCCCATGATCGCCAGAACGCCCTCGGCGGGCGTGACATCGGTGATGACCACGTTGAAGTCGCCCACATGGCGGCGCATCCAGGTCTGATCGGCCAGGCGCGTGGCGGCGGGCGTGACGACCAGATAGGCGGTTTCCGACAGTCGGGTTACTGTAACATCGGCCTCTATGCCCCCGTGATTATTCAAGAATTGGGTATAGATGATTTTGCCAATCGGTACCGAATAATCGCCGCCGCCGACATAGTTCATGAACGCTTCGGCGTCGCGCCCTTCCACCCGGATTTTGCCGAATGACGACATGTCATACATGCCGACATTCTGGCGGACGGCCATGTGTTCTTCGCGGACGTTGTCGAAGAAGTTCTGGCGTTGCCAGCTGTATTCATAGACGGCGTCCTGGGCTTCGCGGGCAAACCAGTTTGCGCGCTCCCAGCCCGCGAATTCACCCATGACAGCCCCGCGTTCCAGCAGATGTTCGTGAAACGGGGTGCGACAAATGCCGCGGGCGGTGGTTTTCTGGCGGAACGGGTAGTGGTCGGCATAAAGCAGGCCCAGGGTTTCCTTAGACCTTTCAAAGAGATACGTTTTATTGCCCTGGAAAGGCTGCATACGCGAGATATCGACATCGCCTAGATCAAAGGGTTTGTCGCCGGTATCCATCCACTCGGCGAGGGCCATCCCAGCGCCACCGGCCGATTGGATACCGATGGAATTGAAGCCCGCGGCGACCCAGACGTTGTCCATTTCTGGTGCCAAACCAAGGTGATAGGCGTCGTCGGGGGTGAAGCTTTCCGGCCCGTTAAAGAAGGTATGGATGCCAGCTTCGGCCAGCATGGGCATGCGGTTGACCGCGGCCTCTAGAATTGGTTCGAAATGGTCGAAATCTTCGGGCAGTTGGTCGAATTCAAAGGTCTTGGGGATGCCGTCCATGCCCCAGGGTTTGGCTTCGGGTTCGAACGCGCCCAGCAGCATTTTGCCGGCGTCTTCCTTGTAATAGGCACATTCATCGGGAACGCGCAGAACGGGCAATTGTTTAAGCCCTTCAATGCTTTCCGTGACGATGTAGAAGTGTTCACACGCATGGAGCGGCACGTTGACTCCTGCCATCTTGCCCACCTCATGGGCCCACATACCACCGCAATTGACAACATGATCGCACGCGATTTGACCGGTGGAGCCATCCTCGGCCTCCCAATCGACAGAGGTGACGCGGGTGCCGGTGCGGTTGATGCCGGTGACGGCGGTCTTCTCGAACACCCGGGCCTGGCGCTGGCGGGCGCCGCGGGCGAGGGCGAGGGCGATGTTGGCCGGGTCGCCTTGGCCATCTTTCTCAAGGAAAACAGCACCTTGTATATCGTCGCAATTAAGATGCGGGTACATCTTTTTGACCTCGTCAGGGGTGATGCGTTCCACATCGACACCAAAGGCACGGGCCATGGAGGCTTGGCGCGAGATCTCTTCCAGGCGGTCCTCGGTCAGCGCGACGGTGATGGAGCCGTTGCGCTTAAAGCCCGTGGCAACCCCGGTTTCCGCTTCGAGATCGCCGTATAACTCTTGGGAATACTTGGAGAGTTTTGTCATGTTCTTGGTCGCGCGCAACTGCGCGATCAGACCCGCCGCATGCCAGGTCGTGCCAGAGGTCAGCTGTTTACGTTCCAGCAGGACAACATCGGTCCAACCCTTCTTGGTCAGATGGTAGGCAACGGAACAACCAATCACGCCGCCACCGATGATGACGACACGTGCGTGAGTAGGCAAAGTCATGGGCGTTCTCCGAAGGATGGTGCGCAAATGCGGATACACATTCTATGCACATGGGATGCACAAACCATGCGCATGGTTACTGCGTTGGATTTTCAGGAAAGGTCGCGACGTAGCGGTAGCGGGCCCGGCTGTCGCCGCCGGTATTGCGCCATTCGGTCTGTACCTGACTGGTGTCGAGCAGGCGGTTCATCTCGGCCTCGACCTCGGGGTCATTCGCGTTTTCATTGTCATCGCGGGTGACGATAAACTCTGACAGGCGCACCTGCGTCTGGATGTCGAACACCATGTCGAACTCTGCCGTGCCAGTGGCGGAGAGGTCGTAGACACCGCCGCCCAAGTGATCGAGCGCGAGGGACAGGGTTTCGATCCCGCCATGGAAGAATTGGTAGATCGCTGCGGGCATTTGCGTGGGCGCGCCCGGCATTTTCTCCTCCGGGTAGCTGAGCCGGTAGCCATCAAGGGCACCTGCGTCACGGCTGACCAGTTTGTCGAGCGAGATGTCGAGCCATTCGGTGTAGAACCGAGGCTCTAGCGTGTAAGCGAAGTCTTCGTCGCCCGCCTCCTTGGGTGCGGCGGTAACCTCGATGGACAGGCTGATCATCTCTTCGGGCCAGGAATCGAGCGTGCGGTAGAGCACCATCTCCGTCGAGGCGATGTCCAACGTGGCCTGGGAGACGTCATCCATCTGAAATTGGAATGATCCGTTTGCAGAGGCGGGGCTGAGCGTTGCGGTCAAAGCAATCACTCCAGCAATTGCAGCGCGGGTTATGGTTTGAGGGGCAGGCGGGATGATCCCCGCCTGGCGCCAATCAGCCAGCCTGGTCATGCCCGGAGACGGGCATTTTCAGGGTCCCACAGGGGCGCGTCAGGTTCGACCGTGGCGGGCATACGCTCGCCAAAGATCTCAACCTCGACCTGGGTGCCGGGCTCGGTCAAGTCAGTGCGCAACATCCCCAGCGCAATCGACTTTCCGACCCGGTAGCCCCAACCGCCGGACGTGGTTTCGCCAACAACTGTATCCCCCGACCAGATGTTGGACATGTAAGGCGCATCGTGGCCATTGGCCTGAACCGTGAGTGTGACGAAGCGCTTTTTGACGCCCTGCTGCTTTTGGTTGAGGAGGGCTGTCTTTCCTGGGAAATCCTGGGGCTTGTTCAGGCGGACGAACCGGTCCAGCCCGCCTTCGAGCAGGGTGTAATCGGTCGAAAGGTCGCCCTTCCAGGCGCGGTAACCCTTTTCGAGGCGCAGGCTGTTGAGGGCATACATCCCGAAGGGTTTCAGCCCGTGGGGCTGACCAGCCTGCTGCAGCATGTCGTAGATGGCCGCGGAGTCCTCGATCTTGCTGTGGACCTCCCATCCCAGTTCACCGGCAAAGGAAACCCGGACAAGCTGCACCCAGATGTCACCCAATTGGGCGGATTGATGGGTGAGCCACGGCTGCGTCAGGTCGGCCTTGGTCACGCTGCTGAGGATGTCGCGCGATTTCGGGCCGGTGAGGACGGCGCAGGTGAAATCATCGGTGACATCGGTGATGGTGAAAGCCGCATCATCCGGGCGGTGCTTTTTTAGAAATTCAAAGTCGTGCCACTGGGCCGGGGCGGCGGTGATGAGGAAGAAAAAGTCATCGCCCAGGCGCATCCCCGACATCTCTGTCACGATGCGGCCGCGGGTGTCAGCGAAGTAGAGGAGGCCGATGCGCCCGACCTTGGGCAGGGGACCGGCGGTCAGCCCGCGCAGGAATTCGGCGGCACCGTCCCCCTGCAGGCGGTAGCGAGAGAAGCCGGGCAGATCGAGCAGACCAGCGGCATCGCGCACGGCTTCACATTCTTCGCGGATGCGTTCTTCCCACGGGCCGGAACGGGCCCAGGTCAGGGTGCTTTCCTCGGTCGTGTCATCGCCGGGCTTGGCGAACCAGTTGGCGCGCTCCCACCCATTGTAGCAGCCCAAGACCGCGCCTTGTTCGACGATTTTGGCGTGGTTGGGCGACAGCTTTTTGTTGCGGGCCGCAGGCCATTCGTGGTGCGGGAAGTGCATGGCATATTCGTGGCCATAGGTTTCTAGCGCTTTTTTCTCGCTATAATCGGCATCGGCATGGCCGGTGAAGCGGCGGGGATCGACGGCCCACATATCCCATTCGGTTTCGCCATGGATGATCCATTCGGCCAAAACCTTGCCCGCGCCGCCGCCCTGGACGATGCCAAAGGTAAATGCGTGCGCCTCGAACGCGTTCCGCACGCCCGGCATTGGACCGATGAGCGGCAGACCGTCGGGGGCGTAGGGTATCGGGCCGTTGATGACCCGACCCACGCCGCTGGTGCCCAAAAGCGGCACCCGGCCCATGGCGTCTTCGATGTACCATTCCAGCCGTTCCAGATCGTCGGGGTAAAGCTGGAAGCTGAAATCCTCGGGCATGGGATCTTCGGGCGTGACCCAATGGGCCTTACAGTTGCGCTCATAGGGGCCCAGGTTCAGTCCGTGTTTGTCCTGGCGCAGGTAATAGCTGCTATCGACGTCGCGGATCATGGGAAGTTTGCGGCCATGTTCCTTGGTCCAGGCCTCAATCTCGGGGATTTTCTCGGTCAGGAAATACTGATGCGACATGACGGTGACGGGGGCGTCGCGGCCGCCATGGGGTTTGAACCATTCGGCGACGCGGCCCGCATAGTAGCCCGCGGCGTTGACCACGTATTCGCACCGAATGTCGCCTTTTTCGGTGTGCACGATCCAGTCATGACCATCGCGGCTGACCCCAGTGGCGGGGCAGAAGCGTTGGATATTGGCACCCAGGTCGCGCGCCCCCTTGGCCATGGCCTGGGTCAGCTGGGCCGGGTCGATATCGCCATCGAGCCGGTCCCAAAGGCCCCCCGCCAGGTCATGGGTTTCCATGAACGGGTAGTGGTCCTGCATCTCTTTCGGCGTGAGCATCTCCATCTCAAGGCCCTGGTAGCGGGCCATGCCGGCGACACGTTCGAATTCCTGCATGCGTTCCTTGGTGTGGCCGAGCCGCAGGGCGCCCGTCACGTGGTAGTTCATCGGGTAGTCGACCTTTTCGGCCAGGCCCCGGTACATTTCCAACGAATAGCGCTGCATGTTCATCACTGCCCAGGAGGCGGAGAAGTTGGGGCAATTGCCCGCGGCGTGCCAGGTGGAGCCTGCGGTCAGCTCGTTCTTTTCCAGCAGGACGCAATCGGTCCAACCTTCCATGGCGAGGTGGTAAAGCGACGAGACGCCAACGGCACCGCCACCGATGATGACAACGCGGGCTTGGGTGGGCAATTCAGCCATAATGCTGGTCCTTCTCAGTAAAGCGGGGGCGCGATGACCCAAAGGGCCTGGGCGGCGGTGGCGTAGGGGTTTTCCCAAAGATACGGTTCCGCCCGGATGCGAAAGCTGTCACCGCGTTTCACTTGGAATGGGTGGCCGCCAATCGTCACGTTGAGACGACCCGACAAGATATACCCGATCTCCTCAGTGGGGCGCTGGCGCGGTGTATCGATGCCTGTATGGGGGTGAAAAGTGGTGTGGATCACCTCAAAACTGTCGGTCAGATCGGGGGAAAGCAGTTCCTCCACCATGCCGGGCACGCGTTGCCCGATCGGGCGGCGGGCATCGGCCCGCACGACGCGACCCTGTTCCGGCTCGGGCGCACCGGTTTCACCCAGCACCATCGACACCGGCACATCGTAAAGGGCGGCAAGGCGCTGAACCTCACCCGCCGATGGCGCAGAGAGGCCACGTTCCACTTGGCTCATCCACCCGGTGGAGCGCGACATGTGCTGCGCCGCCTGTTGCAGTGTCAGCCCGCGCACCTTGCGCAGGGCCCGCAGGTCGCCACCGATACTTGCTGCGTGAAACGCCTCGTTCGACATCGAACCCCCGTGAAAAAACGCTGTCATATTTCAACGACGGTTGCGTGAAATTGTCAAAGAATTTTTCACGGTCACTGTGCTTTTATGGGCAAGATTTTGAGCTATGCCCAGGGATTGCCGCGAAACTGCCCGATCCCGTGACGTCTGTTGCCTGAAAAGGGGCGGATTGGGCGGTAAAATTGGATCTGCGACGCACGGCATGGGGCCGAGCATCCGTCGCATTCCGGTCGAAAGGACCTTGGATGAGCAAGCTGACAGTCGCCGCACAACAAGCCGCCGCTGCCTTGGGCGCCAGTCTCACAGCGGCGATGGAGCGCAACGCGAGCACTGCTAGTGATCTGCCTGCCACCTACGCCCTCACGGGGAAAGAGGCCGTTCCGGCAGAGTAGGCCGAACCGTATCTGGACGCTGTAATCGTTGCCGGGCCGCGCCTATCGGTTGATTAGTCGTGACTTGAGGCCGCTGGGAAACAACGCGGCAGCACCGGTATCAAGCTGGCCAAGGTCGAACCAGCGCGCCTTGTGTTCGCTGCCGTTGTCTTCGACGAGGGTAAGGGTTTCGGTGTCGTCACTCCAACCTGGCGGGAATGCGATTTCGGTGGCGAAAACGATCTCATGCCCCGTGACCCCTTCATGGGTAAAGATGTTTTCCATCACCAAAGGTGCGCCGATGATGCTGACGGTCACCTCCAGCTCTTCCTGAAATTCCCGTGTCAACGCGTCTTGCCAGCGCTCCCCAAATTCGACGCCACCACCGGGCGGGCGCACCCCTGTCAGCCGGCCTGCATCGTCACGAACTTCACTGGCCAAAAGGCGACCTTCGCGCCAGTTCAGGCCAAGCGCCAAGACCCGGATCGTATCGTATGGACGCCAGATCGCCATGGTGCGGATCACCTTTATTTGGGGGCCAGACTGTTGTGGTTGCTCATGCATCCCTTAGGATCGCTGGCTTAGGATGCGAAGGGGAGAGATGCCATGCGGTTCGTGATCATTCTATGGGTCAGCGCCCTGCTGGCCAGTATGGCCAGTGCAGAGGATCTAACCCAGCGGGAGGGTTGGGTGGTGATGCCGACCCCTAAGCCGTTTGACCAATTGGTTGATGACGTGAAGGCCGCGGTTACCGCCAACAAAATGGGTGTTGTCACCCAGGCCGGACCCACGGAAGCTGCCAAGGCGCGGGGCATCACAATCCCCGGCAACCGGGTGATCGGGGTGTTCAACAATATCTATGCGGTGCGCATCCTTCAGCTTAGCACGGCCGCCATGATCGAAGCCCCGATCCGAATGTATGTGACCGAAAACGCAGATGGCACCGCGACGCTGTCCTATAAAACACCGACGCTCGTCTTCACACCTTACATGGCGGCTGCAGATCCCGATCTGGCAACCGTCGCGCAAGAGCTTGATGATATCTTCGAAAGCATCGCCCAAGCCGCATTGCAGTAAGTGGGGGTGGCCCGGTTGGCCGCACGCTGTGGCGGGCTGGGGCAGGCGCAAGGCGGCTCCCTTTACTTCGAAAAGATCGGGATTGCCCTGTCAAAGTACGAGATGCCGGGCGCGCGGGAGTTCATCCTGTTTGACAGCCCCATTGCGACGGCGAATGCCGGGCCCCTATCACCCTGTCCATGGCGCGCGACTATTACGTGCAGCAAGAAGATCGGGATCCCGACGAAGATCTGTTGCGACATGGATGGCCGCCAGATCCGCACGATCTTTGACCGTCACACCGTCCGGGTCTACCAGGCCTATCCGCCTCAGATCGCCCGGGCCGCGCTGTCGGCCGGGACCTTTGTTCCCCCGTTCAAGATGGAACGGATGACGTGGATCAAACCATCGTTCTGCCGGATGATGCATCGCTGTGGCTATGGCCGGAAGCCCGGTCAGGAGATGGTTTTGGGCATCGATATCCGACGCAGCGGGTTTTTCTGAGCGTCGGAACATGCCGCCCTGTCGTCTTTTACGCCATCTGTGCCCCCCGGATGGCGCGGCCTGGAAGGCGGGGCTGTCCGCGGCACCGGTGCGGATGCAATGGGACCCTGAGCGGGGCATCCATGCGCAGCGGCTGGACGGGATACGGTCCATCCAAATCGGGCTGAGTGGCGTGGCGGTGACCCGCCATGTTCAGAACTGGATCGTCGGGGCGGAGGATCTGACGGATCTGTCGCAGAAATTGGCCGCCTCTGACCCACATCAGCAGGCGGCGATTGCGACGCCCGCGCGGGATGAGCGGCCATTCCCCATGGATCCTGTTGTGGCGGCGCGCTTGGGCGCCTAATGACATTATCCCCGGGGATCGGGCGATGGACGTTCGAAGGAGAGGGGGGAGGCCAAAAAGATCGCAGACCCACGGACAGCCCGAACCGTTACCTTGTCGTCTGCCCGCCTGGGGTTTGGGCCTTTTCGCTGAGATCAAACAATACGTCGATGAGGTTCGCGGTCCAGACCGTTAAGTCCGTATCGGGAACATCAAAGATGCGTTTGGATCCCAGCGTGTAAAGCTCCATCCATCGGCTGGTGTCAAAGATGATCACCTGATCGCCCCTGCGAAGTTCGATTGCGGAGACCGCAATCCAGCCATGGGATTTGAGTGCCGCGAGGAGCTTGTCCATTTTGGATGTTGTCATGGCGATGGGCCTCGGGATTGCACCATGCAGATGTGCCCAATATATCCTGTTGGCGGTATCTCGACACTCGACATGGCAGAGCGTCGCGGCATCGCAAAGACGGGGCGCGTTTGGCGATGTTGTCCGCAAGTCGCATCGCTGCACGGAAAAAGGGCGAGGAATTCCCCGCCCGTTTCAGTTTGTGATCCCCGCTCATTCAGCGGGTTCGATGACCATGTCGGTTTTGTCGACGCCTGCCACGCGGACGGGCTTTTTCATGGCGTCGCGGCGGAACGGGTCGCCCAGTTCCTGGTTCAGCATGACTTCGATCAGGGTGGTCTTGTTGTTTTCCATCTGATCCTTGATGGCCTGGTTCAGTATATCGGTCAGGTCGTCCATCGTGCGGGCTGCGACGCCTTCAAGGCCACACGCCTTGGCGATGCCAGCATAGCTGACCTTGTCGTCCAGCTCGGTGCCGACGAAGTTATCGTCGAACCATAGGGTCGAGTTCCGCTTTTCCGCGCCCCACTGGTAGTTGCGGAAGACGATCATGGTGATCGGCGGCCATTCAGACCGACCAATGGCCGTCAACTCGTTCACGGCGATGCCAAAGGCACCGTCACCGGCGAAACCAACGACCGGCACATTGGGCTGGCCGATCTTGGCGCCGACAATGGCAGGCAGACCGTAACCACAGGGGCCGAACAGGCCGGGCGCCAGGTATTTGCGGCCTTCTTCAAAGCTGGGATAGGCGTTGCCGATGGCGCAGTTATTGCCGATGTCGGACGATATGATCGCTTCCCGCGGCAAGGCGGCCTGGATCGCGCGCCACGCCATGCGGGGGCTCATCCAGTCGGGCTTGGCCGCGCGGGCCCGCTCGTTCCAGGTGGTGCCCGGATCGTCCTGTTCGTGATCCATGGAACTGAGCTGCTGCGCCCAGGTCGATTTGGTGGTGGCGATCAGGTTCTTGCGATCGGCGCGGCCAGCGTCACCGGCGCCGTCGGCCAGTTGGGCGGTGATGCCCTTGGCGACTTTGGCCGCGTCACCGACGATGCCCACAGTGACCTTCTTGGTCAGGCCGATCCGGTCGGGGTTGATGTCGACCTGGATAATCTTGGCGTTTTCGGGCCAATAGTTGATGCCATAGCCGGGCAGAGTGGAGAACGGGTTAAGGCGCGTGCCGAGGCATAGGACGACGTCAGCCTTGGAGATCAGCTCCATCCCCGCCTTGGATCCGTTATAACCCAGTGGGCCGGCAAACAGCGGGTGCGAGCCCGGGAACGCATCATTGTGCTGGTAGCCGACGCAGACAGGTGCATCGAGTTTCTCGGCCAGCACGCGGGACGCTTCGATCCCACCTTCGGCCAGCACCACTCCGGCGCCGTTCAGGATGACGGGGAACTTGGCCGTTGACAGTAACTTGGCAGCCTCTGCCACGGAGTTTTCGCCACCCGGCGACACTTCAAACTCGATCGGATCGGGGATGTCGATATCAACCACCTGGGTCCAGAAATCGCGCGGAATGTTCAGCTGCGCCGGGCCGGACAGGCGCTTGGCCTTTGAGATCACGCGAGCCAGCACTTCGGCCACGCGGGACGGATCGCGAACCTCTTCCTGGTAGGCGACCATGTCTTCGAACAGTTTCATCTGCTCGACTTCCTGAAAACCACCCTGGCCGATGGTTTTGTTCGCGGCCTGGGGCGTGACCAGCAAAAGCGGCGTGTGGTTCCAGTAGGCGGTTTTCACCGCGGTCACAAAGTTGGTGATGCCAGGGCCGTTCTGCGCGATCATCATCGACATCTCGCCAGTGGCGCGGGTGTAGCCGTCCGACATGAAACCGGCGGAGCCTTCATGGGCGCAATCCCAAAAGGTGATGCCCGCGACAGGAAAGATATCAGAGATTGGCATCATGGCCGAGCCGATGATCCCGAAGGCGTGCTTGATCCCATGGCGCTGGAGTGTTTTGACGAAGGCTTCTTCGGTGGTCATTTTCATGTGTCAGTATCCCCGGCAATCCTGTTGAAAATTTGAGCGTTCTGGTCGTTTATCGTACGATACTAGATGGAACGACGCATCGTTAGGACCAGTTGAAGCGTGCGGTAAGGCCAATATTGAGGCTTCTGGTCTCAATTACTACGCACTTTGTTATTTTGAGCATCGAGGTTGGGCGAACAGTCCTTTGACGCTTTACACCGTCATTCCCAATATAACGTCAACTGCAACGTGTTGTCCGTCATCCCTCTTTGCAGATTTAGAGCGTAGCGCGCTGTGGGTGACCAAACCGCAGGGCGGGTCGACGATTGCATCGAACCCCAACTTGGCCGCCTCTCACTATGCCTGGAGGTCCGTTTCCCGGCCGCGCAAACATGGACCTATAACCCGTTACCTTGTAGATTTTTAGCGAGCTGATTTCCAAAGAGGTGTGTCATGGACCGGTTCTCCGGTGGCTGCGTTTGTGGCAGTGTTGGATTTGTGGCGTCAGGTCTTCCATACCGGGTTGGTCTTTGCCACTGCCTTGATTGCCGCAAGCATCACGGTGCCCTTTTCTATGCTGCAGCGGTGTTCCCTGAGGAGGCTGTCGAAATTGACGGTCAAACACGCGACCATTCGGGGCGGTTTTTCTGTCCGCGATGCGGTTCCAGTGTTTTTGCGCGCAGCGGTGACGAAGTGGAGATCCATCTGGGGTCTCTTTATGCCCCCGACCAGTTAAAACCAACATACGAAAGCTGGGTCATTCGTCGCGAGGCTTGGTTGCCACCGATACCACCTGCAACCCAGTACGAGCGGGACCGGGACGGGGCAGGGCGTGCTGAAGATCGATATTAAAGCCGCGGCCATGCGCGCAGGATATATCTTGATACCTTAGCCGCTTCTTGGATTACCCTGTCTTCAGCGTATCCGCGATCAGGCCGATGCCCGCAGCGATCCGATTGGCCGGGATTGAAGAGTAAGCAAGGCGGTAGTAGCGACTGGCTCGGTTCGTATCGCTGAAAAAGGGCGCGCCGGGTTCGATCAAGACGCCTTTGGGCCGTAGAGAATGGGCCAATTGGGCGGTGTCGACATGGTCGGGCGCGCGCATCCAAAAGCTGGATCCGCCGAAAACTCCGGCCCCGGCAAGGGTCAGCTCGCAGGCATCGATCGCGCTGCCCATCTGTGTGCGCCTGTCCTCGAACGCGCGACCCATGCGGCGGACCAGCGCGTCGTAATGGCCCAAGGACAGGAATTGCGCCGCAGTGCGCTGGATATGCCCCGGCGGGTGGCGCAGGACGGCTGCGCGCAGGGCGCGGGCTTGCTGAATAAAAGGTTGCGGGCCGACCAGATAGCCGAGGCGCAGACCGGGAAAGAGCGATTTTGAAAAGCTGCCCGCATAAATAACCCGCCCGTCGCGATCCAGGGATTTCAACGCAGGGTGAGGCGCACGCAGGAAGGATAGCTCAAACTCGTAATCATCCTCGATGATCAGGAAATTGTCCCTCGTGGCTCTTTCCAACAAGGCGGCGCGGCGCAGCTGCGGCATGGTCGCATTGGTCGGGCATTGGTGCGACGGTGTGACAAAAACCACATCCGTCCCACCGGGCAGGGCATCGGGCGGCAGGCCGTCACGGTCTACGGTCACGGGCACGACATGGGCACCGGCATGGGCCAGGATATCGCGCAGGCCCGGATAGCAGGGCTGTTCGATCACCACGCGCCGGTCACGGTTCAGCAAAAGCTGTGCGGCCAACCACAGCCCGTTTTGTGCGCCAAGGGTGATCAACACCTCGTCCGGGGCGGCGATGATCCCGCGGCGTGGTAAAATATGGCGCGTGATGAACGACACCAGCGTGTCATCATCGCGGTCGGCATGGTCGCCGGTCAGGCTGTCGAACTCCCGCTGACCCAGGGATTGCAGGGCGCACAACCGCCAAGTCTTGTAATCAAACAGGGTCGGGTCGGCCTGACCATAGATGAACGGGTATTTATAGCTGCGCCAGTCGGCCGGTTTTTTCAGCGCGGCGGTACTGTCGAAATGCTGCGTCAGGGCCGTGTCCCAGTCCACGCTGGACGTGGCGGCGGGGGCGGGCTGAAAGCGGGGCGGTTGCGGCGCACCGGCCGAGATGAAATAGCCCGACCGCCCCGACGACGTGATGTAGTCATTCGCCTGCAATTCGGTATAGGCCAGCGTCACGGTGATCCGGCTGACGCCCAGATGCCGCGCAAGCCCGCGGGTCGAGGGCAGTTTTTCGCCTGGGCGAAAGCGGCCCGACAAGATCCCCTCGGCCACCATCTGCTGGATCTGGTTCTGCAAGGTGCCCTGGAATCGGGTGTCGAGGAAAAACATGTCTTCGGTGATACGTGCCATGACCTGTCTTAACTGGACGTATCAGTGCTGGCAATCTGGCATTAGGCGGGTGTCTCGATTGGTTTTTGCCAACCTGCCGCGATCTTTCCGCAAAACTGGCGAATAGGATCCCGGCACAGGCGTAGATCCTGCATCGTCTCACCACTGTCAGGAATGCGCCATGTCTCTTATCCTTTCCGGCTTACCCTCGACCGAAGTCACAATTTTGCAAACCTTGCATCAGAATTTGATTGCGGCCCTGCGAAAAGCGTCCAACGAAATGAAGCTGGCCGCAAACGGACAAACGACCCAAAGCACGGGCTTTAGCCAGACTTGGTTCGGTGATGTCAGCCCCAATTGGCTGAGGGCCCTGGCGAAGGATCTGAGTAAGTCGGCCTCCCTGATCAATGTCATGCCGATCAAGATCCACGCTGCGCCCCTGTCAGAACGCGTGGATGCGTATGCCTGTTCGCTCATCAAACGCAAGGAGGATCAGGAATATGCACGGAAGAACAATCCGCTGACCATTGCAAAGGGCAAGCATTTTGAGATCGAACTCCACAAAAAGTGGTTCAAGGCGCCGGTTTTCCGAACCCCAAACAATCCCGACAGCCGCTTTCAGACCCTCATGCACGAGATCTCACATATTTTTTTGTGCACGAAGGATCAGCCGTCATCTGAGGGTGTCGACACCTGCAAATTGCTGGCTCAATTTTTGTCCCCGGTTGCAAAAACCAATGCGGACAATTGGGGATATTTTGTTGAGGAATTTCGCTGAAGCGTCCCTAAGCACTTCATTTAAAGGATGAAATTACATGACCTATTCAATGACGACCATGCGCCAGGATTTGAAAACACTTGGTGTTTCAAAAGGAATTAACCCATTTCTGTGGGAAAAGGACAAAGGCGGTGTTCACCCCATCCTGGCCGGTCAGTTCAAGCATGGACGCCGTAAGAACTACCTGAACGACATGCTGGAATATTGCTGGTTGGCTTATTCCAAGTCACTTCGCGCCGGGGGGCCGATGATGATGGGCCGGTTCGGTGACCTGTGGGTGGCGGAACATCTGGCGCGGGCCGGCTTCACCTCGACCGAGAAAGAAACGCTGTGGGATCCGCATACCCGCGGGAACATCCAGGTTTTGGACAAGTGGGCGCCCACGGTCAACGATTGCTGGGTTCTGGGCGGGGTGCATCGGCGTGCGGATTTCGAACTCGTCTCGGTGCGGACGCTGGACAACCTTTGGAATTTCGCAGGTGGTTATCACATCGTGACCGCGCGGGAGATCCTGGGCCTTTTGCATTTCGGTTATGAGCTGGAAGAAAAGAACAACAAGGTCAAACTGGTCTGCGTCGACAAGGACAAGGCGATAAAATCGAATATCCGGGAATATCACCGTCTCATGACGGCGCATCAGAATGCCGGGCCGGATTCCATCCGGTCCGTGCTGGTCATGGATCGGGGGCTGCAGGCCGATATCAAGGGATTTGACCGCAGTCGTTTGCGGTCAGTGTGATCCGGCCCTAGCCGTTTGTGACCTGTGGCTGCTCCGGGATCTCTTCGGGCTGCCTTTTGCGCACTGCGGCGCGGCCGATCATATGGGCACCGATGGGGGCCGTCAGCATCAGGAACAGGATGGTGGCAATCACCCGCACAGTGATCTCGGTTTCCGCAAAAACGACCGCCGCCGCCACCAGGATAAGGCTACTGCCCAGGGTGCCTGCCTTGGTCGAGGCATGCATCCGGGTCAGCACATCTGGCAGGCGCAACACGCCCAGGGCCGCGATCAAGGCAAAGCCCGCCCCAAGCAGGATCAAAACCCCGGCAATCACCTCAATCATCGTCATTCTCCCCGTCGGTCGGTGCCAGTCGGCGTTCGGCAAAACGGGCCAGCGCAACTGTGGCCAGAAAACCGACCAGCGCCAGGACCAACGCCACATCCAGCAAGGCCGCTTCGCCCGTCAGGATGGCATAGACCCCGCAGACCGCGATGATCGATACGGTCATCATATCAAGGGCGACGACCCGGTTCGCCAAACCAGGCCCTGCAGCCAGACGGATAAAGCCCAAGGCGATAGAAATCAGGACCATGCCGAGGCCCAGATTGATGGAAAGGCTTAAAAATTCAGCTGGGGTCATTCCTCGAATACCTCCTTTACAAGGCGTTCCATGCCGGTTTTCAGCTCGGCAATCACCGCGTCGGGATCATCGGCAAACATTGCATGCACGATCAGCGTGCTACGGTCAGGCGTCACATCCAGGCTGAGCGTGCCGGGTGTGAGCGAGATCAGGTTGGTGACCAGCAAGATCTCGATATCCGATTTGACGTCCAACGGCATCTCAAGAATGGCCGGGGTGGCGATGTTCTGGGGCGTCAGCACATCCAGCGCGACCCGAATGCTGGAGACCAGAAGCTCGTACAGAAAAAAGGCGATCAACCGCAGGATCCGCCAGGCGCGCAGGAAGTAGCCATCCGTTGCGCCAAAAAGCGGCCGCGCGATCCACAACACGATGAAGCCGACGCCAAAGCCGATGGACAGGTTGGTGGGATTCAGGCCGCCCCATAGTGCCGCCCACACGATGGCCAGGATCAGGTTGGACAGGAACAGGTTCATGGCGCGGCCCCCAAAACGGCAGTGATATAGGCGGTCGGGTCCAGCAATTGGGCGGCGGCCCGTTCGGCAAAGACCACGAAAGGTTCGGGGTAAAGGCCGATCACCATGGTCAGCACGGCCAGGCCAGCCACCGGCAACAGCAAAGCGCCCCGGTGCGGGACCTGATCCAGTGCTGGATCAGGATTGGTGGGGTGGGGTTTCCAGAACGCCTCCGCCCAGATCTTGGTCATGGAAAAGATCGTCATCAGACCCACGGCCAGGGCGATGAAGGCCATGAACCAGAACTCGGCATCCAGGCTGGCCTTGACCAACACGTATTTCGCCCAAAAGCCCGACAGGGGCGGGAAGCCTGCCAGCGAAAAGGCGGGGATCAGGAATAGCACTGCCAGAAGGGGGCTAGAGGCATAAAGCCCGCCGATCCGGTACAGATCCGTGCTGCCTGTGGCCCGACTGGCAATGCCTGCGATCAGGAACAAGTTGGCTTTCACGATGATGTGGTGCACCAGGTAAAAGACCGCGCCCAGCAGGGCCAGCGGGGTCATCAGCGCCAGCCCCAGGATCATGTAGCCGATCTGGCTGATGATGTGGAAGGACAGGATCTTGCGGAAATCCCCTTGCGAGGCTGCGCCCAGAACGCCCGTGACCATGGTAAAGCCTGCGATCCACAGCAGGATGGTGTGGGTAAAGCCGATATCGTGGTCAAAGATCATCGTGAACATGCGGATCATGGCATAGACGCCGACCTTGGTCAGAAGCCCGGCAAAGACGGCAGAGACCGCAAAACTGGGCGTATGGTAGGAGGCGGGCAACCAGAAGAACAGCGGAAAGACCGCCGCCTTGATCCCGAACCCCACCATGAACATCATGGCGACCGCCGTCAGCAGGCCCTGGTTCGGGATCGTCTCGACCTTTTGCGCGAGGTCGGCCAAGTTCAGCGTTCCGGTCATCCCGTAAAGCAGGCCGATCCCGCTCAAAAACAGCAGGGTCGAGACAAGGTTGAGGGCCACGTATTTCACGCCGCCGTCGATTTGCTCCTTCTCTCCTCCCAGGATCAGCATCCCGAAGGAGGCGATCAGCATCACCTCGAACCAGACATACAGGTTGAACAGATCGCCGGTCAGGAAGGCGCCCGTCACCCCGGCGATCAGGGTTTGGAACAACGCGTGATACCCCAACTCCTCCCGCCGCCGGTCGATATCGCCAAATGCATAGATCGCAACGGCAAAAGCGGTGATCGCAGTGATCAGCACCATCACGGCCGACAAAAGATCGGCGACCAAAGTAATGCCGAACGGGGCGGGCCAGCCGCCCATCTGCCCAGCAATGACCCCGTCGTCCAACACGACCATCAGCAGCGCGATGGCGGCGGCCAGGGCAATCGCGGATCCCGTCAGGGAGATCCAGCGCCCCGAGGCATGGCCCCGGACCAGAAAGGCCGCGATAGCGGTCGCGAAGGGTATGATCAACGGAAGGGAGAGCAGCCAACTCATTGCGCCTCCTCCGGCTCAGCAACGCGCATGGCATCCGTGTCGAGCGTGCCAAGGGTTTGATAAGCGCGAAAGGCCAGGATAAGGGCAAAGGCGAACAGGCCAAAGCCGATCACGATCGCGGTCAGCACCAAGGCCTGGGGCAAAGCATTGGCCACGGTGCCGGTTGGGCCCTCCGCCCCTTCGCTGATCAAAGGTGGGGCACCCGGTGTCAGCCCACCTGCCAGAAATATCGTCAGGTTTGCCGCATTCGACAACAGGATCAGCCCGAACAGGAACCGCAATAGATGACCGGCCAGCATCAGAAAGACGGACCCGGCCACCAGCGCGCCGATCAGAACAGACAGGAGTTGTTCCATCAGACGGCCTCTTCCAGCGAGAACACGATGGACAGGATCGCGCCAAGCACCACCAGATAGACGCCGATATCGAACAGCAGAACCGTCGAAAGCGGCCAGCCCTTGTCGGTCTCGGTCGCGCCCAGAAACAGCCATTGACCGGTAAAAAGGGTATCCCCCCAGATCGCTGCCATGACACCGGCCAACAGAGCCAGGCCCAGACCCGTGCCTGCAATGCTGGACGGGCGAAACCGCAAGGCGCGCCGGGCATCGCGGGTGCCGCAGGCAATGGCGTAGACCACGAAACCGATGGCCGCCAGCAGCCCCCCGATAAAGCCGCCGCCGGGCTCATTATGGCCCCGGATCAGCATGAAAAGCGAAAATACCAGCATGAGCACGACCAGCAGCCGCGCCCCTGCAATCAGGATAATGGAGTTCATTTTTTCTGCCTTTCCGGGGTGCCTTTCAACAGGGCATAGGCACCAATTGCGGCGACCAGGACAACGGCGATTTCACCGAATGTGTCGAGGGCGCGGAAATCCACGAGGATCACGTTGACGATGTTGCGACCAAAGGCTTCGGGCCAGCTCGCCCCCTCAAAGAACCCGGTCAGTTCCCGGTCGACGGGGCTCGCCGTCACCATAAGCAGGATTGCAGTCGTGGTTACGCCAAGGCCAAGGGCCAGCATGGCATCCCAGAACCGCCAACCCGACCCGCCGCGCGGCAGATGCGGCAATCGCAAGGCCGCGGCGGCAAACAGCACGACGATCAGCGTTTCGACCAAAAGCTGCGTGATGGCGACATCGGGCGCGCTAAAGAGGATGAACAGCATCGCAATGCCGATGCCCACGACCCCTAGCCCGGCAATGGCCGCGATCCGGGATTGCGTGATGACTGTCAGGGCAAGGCCCAGAAAGATCAGAACGAACAGCATTCCATGTTTCGGCAGCACATCCGGCACCAGATTGGGCAGGTCGATGGCGTCCTTTGCGACCAACGTTCCGGCCATGGCGACAAAGGCTGTGGCAAAGGTCAAAAACAGGTAGCGGCGCAAGATGCCGGTTTGCAAGAGCTGCGTCTGCCAGCGACAGACCGCCATGACGCCGGCCAGAAAACCGTCCCATCCGCCGTCCAGGCTGGGTGTGCGTTGGGTGATCCAGATCAGGCCGCGGCGCAAGGGCCGGTGCAGCGCATAAAGGAATGCCCCCAGAACGAATGTCGCGATGCTCAACAACAAAGGCAGGTTGATCCCGGCCCACAGGAGCAGCGGTTTGGCCTCCCCGGGTTCCGCCAGAATCGCCGTGACGGTCGGGTTCACCAGCGTCGTGGCGATGACCGACGGCATGATGCCGAAAAAGGCGCCCAGCCCCGCCAGAACCACCGGGCCCAGCAGCATCGCCCAGGGCCCTTCCTTTGGGGGTTTCGGGGGATCGCCCGCTTTGCCCCAGAACGGCCGCAACGCCACGATCCCGGCGACGGCGAACATCAACGCGCTGGACAGCAATACCGCACCTGCAACCAGCACGGGCTCAGACGCGACGGCCAGGGCGCCTGCATATTTCAACTCCTTGCCGATGAAGCCAAGGAACGGGGGAAAGCCCGCCATCGACAACGCCGCCACGGCAGCCGCAGCCGCCGTCACAGGCATCGCACGAACAAGGCCCGACAGCCGATCAACCTCCCGCGTACCGGTACCATGGTCGACAATCCCGATCACCAGGAACAACGCCGCCTTGTAAAGGGAATGCACAATCAAGAAGGTCACGGCGGCGGTGATGGCGTAGCCCGTTGAATTGCCCAGCAGCAATGTCAGCGCGCCCAATGCCATCAACGTGGTATAGGCCAACGCCAGTTTCAGGTCAGTTTGCCGCACGGCCATGATAGAGGCGAACACAGTCGTCACCGCCCCGGCGATGGTCAGGGTCCACAACCAGACATCCGTACCGCTCAGCGAGGGATGCATACGCGCCAGCAGGTAGATGCCCGCTTTGACCATGGTCGCCGAATGCAGGTAGGCGCTGACCGGTGTCGGGGCCGCCATGGCGTTGGGCAGCCAAAAGTGAAACGGCATCTGTGCCGATTTGGTGAAGGCCGCCAAAAGAACCAGCACCAGGATCGGCAGATAAAGCGTGCTGCCGGTCAAGATCGCCGGCATGGCGCGCAATTCAGACAGCTCGAACGTGCCGGCCGTCGTGCCGATTAGGATGATGGCCGCCAATAGTGCCAGACCGCCCACGCCGGTCACCAAAAGGGCTTGCAAGGCAGAGCGCCGGGCCTTTTTCGCGCTGTGGTCAAACCCGATCAACAGATAGGAGGTGATCGTCGTCAACTCCCAAAAGACGAACAACGTCAGCAGGTTATCCGATAAAACGAGCCCAAGCATGGCCAGCATGAAACTGGTCAGCAGCAAGGAAAACCGGGCCTGGTGGACATGCCCCGCCAAGTAACGCGCCGAATACAGCATCACCAGCGCGCCGATGCCGCTGATCAACAGCGCAAAGGTCAGACTGAGCCCGTCAATGACAAAGCTCAGATCCACCCCAAGGCCAGGCACCCATTGCCAGACTTGGCGCAGGGTCCGCCCTGCTGCGATAACCGGAACCGCCTGGAGGAACAGAATGAACAGGGTAGTTGCTATGGCAACAGGTAAAAGGCCAGCCAGCGAGAGCCAACTTCTTGAGAACGATGACGTCAAATTCGTAATCCGATGCGATCAAAAAGCGCGGCGTCGTTAGGCCGCAGTTTCATTTTCCAGGGTAACTGGAGAAATAAAGCCGGGCGGCTTTAAAGCAATGACAGAACAGTCCACTCGGCTGAGAATCGTCTCTGCCGTGTTTCCAATGAAAAAGCCGCTGATGCCGGTTCGGCCCACCGTGCCGGTGACGATCGTGTCGATACCGTTTTCCTCGGCATAGTTCGGAATGATTTCTCCGGCCATCCCTTTGAGGTGATGGACGACCCGTCGCCCCGTCGCGTCCGGAAACTCCTTGAGCAGCGTGTTGAGGCGCCATTCGCTGTTGCGGCATTCGCGATCAAGGATCTTGTCGAGTTCATCGGGGGGCATGGCGATCCGACCATGGCGCAGGGTGCTTTCTTCCTGTAGGCGCCAGGCGTTGACGACATGCAGATTGGCATCATCGATCTCGGCCAATGTGGTGGAAAGTTGCATCACCGTCTGGCCAAGGGCGTTGCGTGTCTCATCCTCGGGATCGGGATCGACGGCTGCCATGATATGCGATGACGTGGCGCCAGATTCATCTTTGATGATCCAGACGGGGCAGGGGCATTTGCGCAAAAGATGAAGGTCGAAACCGCGAAACAGGATGGCCGCGCCGGAGCCACGGGCGTGGACGCCCTTGATCAACAGGTCATGGTCCTCGCGCAGCACCTGTTGGATGATCTTCAGGAATGCCGTGCCTTGTTGCAATGTCTTTTGCACGGGAATGCCTGCCGCACGAAACGGTTCTGCCAATTGCTCCAATCGGTTTTGGTGGTATTCTAATACCTTATTCTCAACTTCCGCCGCGCGCGCCCCGGGCAAGGCGGCAAAGA
Organism: Actibacterium sp. 188UL27-1; assembly: GCF_016901225.1. Lineage (GTDB taxonomy): Bacteria > Pseudomonadota > Alphaproteobacteria > Rhodobacterales > Rhodobacteraceae > 188UL27-1. The sequence goes on from NZ_JAFEUL010000002.1 coordinate 259,993, forward strand.
TCCGGGCAAAGTCGCCGGGCGCGGCATCCAGCACATCCATCAGCGTCACCTGCGCCCCATTGGCCTGCGCCAGCAACAACGCGCGCTGCAAAGCAGGCTGGATGTTGCTGGCCTCCTCGCAAACCACGAGGATGTTTTTAAATCGTTTCATGCGCAATCGGCCTCCGCCTGGGGTGGTGTTGATCGTGGTTTTGGCGCTGCGGATGAACCGCAGCGCCTCAGGTCGTGTCTTCTGAACGTGTGAGTGAGTGGTGTGTGCTTTCGTGTGTTAACTGGCCCTTTGCTGATGGCCATGGCCAAGCGTGCGCAACACAGCCTCGATCGAGGCCGCCTCATCCTTGGCGCGCAGTTTCAGCCGCTTTAACTTGCTGAGGCGTGACAGATCGGGAAGCGGTCGGCGATGTTCATCGGCAATGCTGTGTTCCAGCCGGTCGCGCATCCCCAACAGGGTCTCACGGCGGGCCATCAGGCCGAACATGTTCTTGCTTTTCCGATGTGGCATGCGTGTCTCTTCCTTTCTTGGTGGCTGTGGGTGGTCGGGTGATCTCGTTCCGGTCAGGACTGCCCCTGGGCAAGCGAATAGCCGGGCGCGCCATTGACCGTTTCCAGCTTTTCCACATGCATCCACCGCACCGCCTGGGAGAGTTTCTGCAAAAGGTCGGGCAGATCGGCTTCATCCGCGCCGGATCCGGCTTTGGCCATCAGGCGACACCGCCAGTGATTGACCGTATCCGGCCGACCCTGGGCTTGGGGCCAGACCATCGTGCCCCGGTTTGAAATCATGGTGAGATCAAACCCCGTCCCTGCCAGGACCGTTTCCAGCGCCAGGGCCAATTTCGGCGCATCGCCCTGCCATTCGACGAAAACATCCGCGCCGTCAAAATTCCGGGTTGTGGATAACGGATTGCGGCGGGCCGTATGGGGACGCTTTAGCGAAAGGGGTGTCCCCGCGGGGACAGGGCGTTCCGGTATGTCGGTCAATGCCGCAAGGACTGCGTCACAAAAAGCCATGGTCGACACGCCCGTGCCGGCCCGGGCCACATCCGGCGTCAGGTGGGTGCCCTCCCGATAGACCTGCATCAGCGCATCCGACAGGCGCGCTGCTGCCCCGGTCTGGCCGATATGGCGCAAAAGCATGATGCCGGAACGGATCAACGCCGTCGGATTGGCCAAGTCACGCCCTGCAATGTCGGGGGCAGATCCGTGCACGGCCTCGAACATGGCGACGTTGTCACCGAAATTGGCACTGGGCGCCAAGCCCAGCCCGCCGATCAAACCAGCGCCCAGATCGCTCAGGATATCGCCGTTCATGTTGGTGGTGACGATCACCTCGAACTGTTCCGGGCGCAGCACCATCTGTTGGGCGCAGTTGTCCACCAGCATGTGATCCAGATCGATGTTCAGGTGGTCGCGCGCCACATCCTCGACCGAGGACTTAAAGAGTCCTTCGGTCAGTTTCATGATGTTGGCCTTGGTCACGACATGGACCGAACTGCGGTGTTCGGCTTCTGCCAGGGCAAAGGCCAGCCGTCCGATTTTTTCAGAACCCTTGCGCGTGATCAGCTTGAGGCACTGGGCCACATCCGGGGTCTGCATATGCTCGACCCCGGCATAGAGGTCTTCGACATTCTCCCGGATTACGGTGAAGTTGATGTCGCGGTCGGCAAACGGTCCGGCAAGGCCCGGCAGGGGCTGGATCGGCCGGACATTGCCGTAAAGTTCATAGAGTTTTCGCAGGGTGACATTGCTGCTTTTGCCGCCATGGCCGATAGGTGTCGCGAGCGGCCCTTTAAGGACAAGACCCACCTTGTCAATCTTGTCCAGCGTCTCGGGTGGCAGGCCGCTTTTGATGCCTTTTTCCATCACCGCCGCGCCCGCTTCGGCCTCCAACCAGTCAAAGCCCTTGTGGACCTCTTCCAGAACACGGCAGGTGGCATCTGCCACTTCCGGGCCAATCCCATCTCCGCGGATCAGAACGACAGGGACGCGCATGTCCTGGGCAATATCCTGTTCGGGTAAGACATCCTGGAGTGTGTCGAGCATCTGCGGTCTCCCTGTTGGCTTGATCGTGACCAGATGGATTTGGGAAGCCGTTGCATTGCATGAAAGGCAATTGAATGATTAAGTTTGATAGGAAAAACCTATCGTCATTCATCGCCGCCGGATTGTCATGTCAACCTCCCCGAGCCTGCGTCAACTGCGCTACCTGATCGCCCTGTCTGAGGCGCGCCACTTTCGCAAAGCGGCCCAGAATATGGGGATCAGCCAGCCATCGCTGAGCCTTCAGATCGGCAATCTGGAGGATCTGTTGGGGCTGCGCCTATTTGAGCGGGGGCGCGGACCGGTCACCCTGACACCGGAGGGGCGCGAGGTCCTGATCCGGGCCCGCCGTGCGACCGAGGAAGTTCGCGCCATCGTCGATCTGGCCAGTGCGTTGAAAACCGGGATGGCTGGCACGATCCGGTTGGGTACCACGCCGACGATCGGGCCATATCTGTTGCCCTTTGTGGTCGAGCGGCTCCATGCGCAATACCCTGATCTGCGGCTGTATATCCGGGAGAATGCCCCCCGTGATCTGCGCGAGGAGTTGCTGGGCGGCAACCTTGATGTGATCCTGACACAACTGCCAGAGGCCGGGGCAGATTTGGCCGCCCGGCGGCTTTTTCGTGAGCCACTATTGCTTGCCGTGCCCGCCGACCATCCCTTGGCTGTCAAATCGGAGATTGCGGGTCAGGACCTGACCAATCTGAACGTATTGTCCCTGGGGCCAGCCTATAAATTGCACAGTCAAATTGCAGCGCTTTGCAGTGATTACGGTGCGGTTCTGGCCCGGGATTATGAGGGGACGAGCCTGGATGCGTTGCGCCAGATGGTGGGTATGGGGATGGGCGTGGCCTTCCTGCCGCGGCTCTATATCCGGTCCGAGATTGACGCACGGCGCAGTAACGTGGTCGTGCTGCCGTTTCGCAAGAACGCGATCCAGCGCGCCGTGGGTCTGGTCTGGCGGGCAGGTGCAAATCCGGCGCTGTTCGAGCGGTTGTCCGACACAATCTCGCAATCCGTGGCCCATCATATGCAGGCGCTCAAACCGCCGATTGTCCTTGGATGACCATGCAAGATCCGGAGGCCCGGACAGGCTGACATCGGGATGGGCGAACAGAACTGCGATCTCCGGGCGACCAACCTGCAATCGGTAGTCTGCCCAGCAACGCCCAGCCCTCGGTGTCGTCGCTAATACGTCCTGTGGTCACACAGAGATGTGTAGATCGCCCCCGCCGGTGGGATATTCCATAGGCTTGAAGATTTGCGGACCTAACGCCGCCTTGGTCGCCTGCGCTAAGGCAAACATGGTTATCAGAAATGATCTAACCCATTGAACGATATCGCCAGGTTCAGACCCGCGTGGGCCATCCGCACCCACGCTTCCCCGAGACCGTGAGATCTACCGGCAATTATCGATGTAGGCCGGTTCCGATGATGTCTTCGGTGATGCGGGCGACGGATTGGTTGTCTCCGTCCGGGTGTTTTGTGCGCCCGGCCTGGAAAAGCTGCATCGCGGTGCCCGCGGTGAAAAGCGGAACGCCAAGCTCCATCGCGAGATCCAGTGCGATGGTCAGGTCTTTGTGCATGGTGTTGATATGGCTGCCCGTGCCATCGAATGTGCGGTCGATGACGGTCCCAATGGCGGCCTTTGTGATGCCGCAGCCCGCGGCCGAGGTGGAGAAGACATCGTATAGGACCTGACCGGGCACGCCTGCCTTGGCCGCCAGTGCTGTAGCCTCGAACGCGCCGGTGAAGATGGAGCCGATCAGGGATTGCAGACAGGCTTTGACCGTTTGGCCATCACCGAATTCTGCGCCTACCCGGTGGATGTTCCCGGCGATGGACTGCAAAGCCGGGTCCGCATCTGTGAAGGTGTCGTCGGTTGCCGCGACCATCAGGGTAAGCGTGCCCCCTTCGGCACCCGGACGACCGCCGCTGACCGGGCTGTCGATCAGGCGCCAGCCGGTGCCCGCCCAGGCTTTGGCCAGATCACGGGCTTCGCGTGGTTTGATTGTCGCTGTCAGTACCAGGATCGCGCCCGGGGCGAGGGTTTCGGTCAGGCCGCCCGCAGCCAATGTTGCAGCGCGCGCTTGATCGCCGTTCATCACCATCAGAAAGACCAGTTCAGCGCCTGTACCGACATCGGCGGCGGAGGCGCAGGGCGTCCCGCCCATCGCCTCGAACGCGGCCATGCGGTTGGCGACAGATCGAACCCGCGTACCGTGAAGCCGGCATTGAGCAAGTTCTGCGCGATGCCAGACCCCATATCGCCGATGCCGATCATCCCGATGGTTTGCATGTCAGATCCTCCGGCAACCGTTCACAGGTGGGCGCATTCGGGTACGGGACTGATCGTCGTGCCATCCTTCAGGAACTGGGTGAGGTTGTCACAAACCAGATCTCCCATGGCCTGCCGCGTCTCAACCGTGGCGCTGCCGACATGGGGCAGCAGCACGACATTGGGCATGGTCAACAGCGCTTCGGGCACCTTTGGTTCGGCTTCGAACACATCGAGCCCGGCATAGCCCAGGCGACCTTCCTGGAGGGCGAGGACCAGTTCGGCCTCATCCACGACCGAGCCGCGCGAGACATTGATCAACGTGCCATCGGGGCCCAGAGCATTCAAAACCTCGCGGTTCACCAGCTTGTTTGTGGCCGACCCGCCCGGCGTGATGACGATCAACACATCGACATCCGCGGCCATCTTGGTCAGATCGCCGTAATAGGTGTAATCGACCTCTTTGGGATTACGGGAGTGATAAACGATTGTCGCATCAAAGGCTTTCAGCTTGTTCGCAATCGTCTCCCCGATTCGACCGAGCCCCAGGATGCCAACCGTGCGGTTCGACGGCGACCGGCTGATTGGTGCGTTGCCTTCGACATGCCAGCGCCCGGCGCGGACATAGGCTTCGTCCCGCAGAAACTCGCGGTAGAGTGTCAGCATCATCATGACGGCGGTGTTGGCGACCTCGTCATTCAACACATTCGGCGTGTGGGTGACGACAATGCCACGGGCGACGGCAGTGTCGGTATCGATGGCATCATAGCCGACGCCGTAGCCGCTGATGATCTTGAGGTTGGGCAGGGCCTTCATGATATCGGGGGCCACACCGTCATGGCCATTGGTGGCGACGGCCGTGATGCCTTCACCCTGTTCGGCCAGGAAGGTGGTGCGGTTATCGACCTTGCTGAGTTCATGGACCTTGTCGAAATCAGCGGCGAACCGGTCCATCATCCGCGGGGTGGCCCCGCCGATCAAAAGCATCTCTTTGGTCATGGCGGGGTCCTTTGATTAGCTGTCTTCGGTAACGGATTGTTTTTGCTGGCCCAGGCCTTGGATATGCAACTCCATCCTATCGCCCTTTTTCAGGTAGACTGGCGTGGGTTTGATGCCCATGCCGACACCTGGAGGTGTGCCGGTTGAGATCACATCGCCCGGATGCAGGGTCATCATCTGCGACAGGTGAGAGATGATCTGGGCCACGGAAAAGATCATGGTGGCGGTGTTGCCTGTCTGCATCCGCGTGCCGTTCACATCCAGCCACATATCCAGTGCCTGGGGGTCGGGCACCTCATCGCGGGTGACCAGCCAGGGGCCGGTCGGGCCGAACGTGTCGCAGCTTTTGCCCTTGGTCCATTGGCCGGACAGTTCTTTCTGGAAATGCCGTTCGGACACGTCGTTGACGATGCAGTAGCCCGCGACATGGTTCAGGGCGTCGGCCTCGGACACATATTTGGCGGCTGTGCCGATCACGACGCCCAGTTCAACCTCCCAATCGGTATGGGTCGATCCCCGGGGGATGGACACCGTATCGTTCGGTCCGATAATCGCGGAATTCGCCTTGAAAAACAGGATCGGATGGTCGGGGATGGCGGCACCGGTTTCGGCGGCATGGTCGGAATAGTTCAGGCCGATGCACAAGAATTTGCCGATATCGCCCACGCAAGGGCCCAGCCGCTGTTCGCCTGCAACCTCTGGCAAAGTCGTGGGATCGACGCTGCGCAGTGCCGCCAGGCTGTCATCGCCCAGCATGGGCCCGGCGATATCGGCGACATGGCCAGAGATGTCGCGCAATTTGCCATCCCCATCGATCAAGCCGGGTTTTTCAGCGCCGGGCGCGCCGTAACGAACGAGTTTCATACTGTCCCCTCAGTGGTTGTCGCGCGGCATGGGGCCGTGGGCGATGTCTTGGTATTTGGTGGCCCCCTCCAGGGTCATGCCTTCGGCGAAGGGTCGGACCTTGTCGCGGAAGATCTCTTGCCAGGGCGATTGGCTGACGGGTGTTTTGAAGTCGAGCGTGGCGCGGCGACCGGCCAATTCCGCCTCATCGACCAGCATATCCGCGGTGCATTTCGCCAGATCAATGCGCACGCGGTCCCCGGTTTGCACCAGGGCCAGCCCGCCGCCATCCGCCGCCTCGGGGGAGGCATTCAGGATCGACGGCGACCCGGACGTGCCCGATTGCCGCCCATCCCCGACGCAAGGCAGAGCATGGATACCCTTTTTCAGCAGGTAGGCGGGCGGGCGCATATTCACGACTTCTGCCCCACCGGGGTAGCCGATGGGGCCTGCGCCCCGCATGATCAGGATGCAGTGTTCATCCACGCCCAGGCTTTCATCATCAATGCGGTGGTGAAAATCCTCCGGCCCGTCAAAGACAATCGCGCGGCCTTCGAACGCATCGGGGTCATCGGGGTTCGACAGATAGCGGTCGCGGAACTCAGCAGAGATCACGCTGGTTTTCATGATCGCGCTGTCGAACAGATTGCCTTTGAGGTTGATGAACCCGGCATCCTTCAGCATTGGCGCATCGGTGGAATAGATCACATCCGGGTTGCCGGTCAGCACATCGCCGCAATTTTCGACCATGGTCTTGCCGTTTGCGGTCAGCGCATCCGGGTGGGGCAGCAGGCCCGCTTTCAGCAATTCACCGATCACGGCAGGGACACCACCGGCGCGATGATAATCCTCCCCCAGATATTTGCCCGCCGGTTGCAGGTTCACCAGCAGGGGGACCTTGTGGCCAAGGGTCTGCCAGTCGTCATTGTCCAGCTTGACGTTCAGATGCCGCGCGACGCCGTTGAGGTGAATGGGCGCGTTCGTCGACCCGCCGATGGCTGAGTTGATCACGACGGCATTTTCAAACGCCGCGCGGGTCATGATGTCGGACGGTTTCAGGTCGTCATGGACCATCTGCACGATACGCTTGCCGGTCTCGTAGCTGATGGCGCCGCGTTCGCGGTAGGGGGCAGGGATCGCTGCGGCACCGGGCAATTGCATGCCCAACCCCTCTGCCAGGGAATTCATGGTCGTCGCCGTGCCCATCGTATTGCAGTAGCCGACGGACGGGGTGGAGGAGGCGACCATCTCCATAAATCCATCATCGTCGATCTCGCCTGCGGCCAGCATTTCGCGGGCTTTCCAGACGATGGTGCCTGATCCCGTGCGTTCGCCATTGAACCAGCCGTTCAGCATCGGGCCGACCGACAGGGCGATGGCGGGGATGTTGACCGTGGCAGCGGCCATCAAAAGGGCAGGGGTGGTCTTGTCACAACCGATGGTCAGGACGACGCCATCGAGGGGATAGCCAAAGAGCGTCTCCACCAGCGACAGGTAGGCGAGGTTCCGATCCAACATCGCGGTGGGGCGTTTGCCCGTCTCCTGGATCGGATGGACGGGCACCTCGATGGCCGTGCCGCCGGCCGCGATGATCCCGTCGCGCACCCGCTTGGCCAGCTCCATATGGTGGCGATTGCAGGGGCTCAGGTCACTGCCGGTTTGGGCGATCGCGATGATCGGTTTGCCCGATTGCAGCTCCTCGCGGGTCAGGCCGTAATTCAGGTAGCGTTCGAGGTAGAGCGCGGTCATCTCAGGATTGTCGGGGTTGTTGAACCACCGTTGTGAGCGCAGTTGTGTCATTGGCCGCTCCAGCCTCCGTCGATGATATGGGGGTGCCCGGTCGTGAACGCGCTTTCGTCGCTGGCGAGGTACACCACAAGGGCTGCGATCTCTTCCGGTGTGGCGACCCGGCCCATGGGCTGGCGGGAGACGAACTGTTCCATCGCCTTATCGTAGCTGCCCAGCTCTTCGCCCAGGGCGCGCACCCTGTCATGCCAGCTGGGGCTTTCGACCGTGCCAGGGCAGATGCAATTACAGCGGATGCCGGTTTTGATACAGTCGACGGCCACCGATTTGGTCAGCCCGATCACCGCGGCCTTGGTCGTGCCATAGATAAAGCGGTTGGGCGCGCCGATCACACTGCCCAGGGCCGAAGACATGTTGATGATGGACCCTGTTCCGCGGTCCAGCATTCCGGGCAAGGCCGCGCGGATTGTGCGGTACATGGATTTGACATTCAGATCGAAGGCAAAGTTCAAATCGTCATCCGTTGCAGCCTGGATCGTGCCGTGATGGACGAAGCCAGCGCAGTTGAACAGGATATCAGGGTTGGCCCGGGCGACGCCCTCAGTGACCGCGGCATCGTCTCGCACGTCCAGCAGGTATGTCTCGCACCCGTCCAGGCCATCCAGCGCCTGAGCGTTGATATCGGTGGCAAACACTTGTGCGCCCTCTGCCGCCATGGTGAGGGCTGAGGCGCGGCCGATCCCCTGACCGGCTGCTGTTACCAATGCGCGTTTGCCTGTCAGTCGCCCCATCTCACCCCCGTTTTCGGCTCTTGTGTTAGCGCTAGCCTGCCGTCAGGGTAAGCGCAAGGGGCCGTGTCGAAATCGGCCAAAGGGGACGAAGATCAGATGAGCAAGACGATAGCTGTGATTGGCACCGGGTTGATGGGTGCGCCGATGGCCCGCAACCTTTTGGCGGGCGGTTATACCGTCCATGCGTGGAACCGGACCCGCGCTAAGGCGGAAGCCATCGACGATGCCACGGTCTGTGACACTGTGCCGGAGGCCGTGGCGGGTGCGGATTTCGTGCTTACGATGCTGAGCGATGGCCCGGCGGTGGATGGCTACATCTTTGATACCGCCGTGACGGATGCGATGGCGAACGGTGCCACATGGCTCGACATGTCATCGGCCAAACCCGAGGAGGCGCGGCGCCAGGCCGCCCATCTGGCCTCGCTGGGTTTTGGTCATCTCGACGCGCCGGTCTCTGGCGGCACGAAGGGTGCCGAAGGTGCGTCGCTGGCCATCATGGTGGGGGGTGATGCTGCGACCTTTGCCAAGGCCGAACCGGTCTTTGACGCCATGGGGCGCCCGGTTCACGTTGGCCCGTCTGGCTCTGGCCAATTGTCCAAGCTTGCCAATCAGGCCATCGTCGCGGTCACAATCGGTGCCGTCGCCGAAGCCACGCTGCTTTTGGAAAAAGGGGGGGCGGATCCCACGGCCGTGCGCGCTGCCTTGAAAGGCGGATTTGCGGATAGCGTGATCCTGCAGCAGCACGGCGCGCGGATGTCTGACCGCAACTGGGTGCCGGGCGGGCTGTCGAAATTCCAGGTCAAGGATCTGGACAACCTGCTGGCGGAGGCCGGCGGCCTCGACATCCACCTGCCGGTGGCCCAGCATGTCCGAGACAGGTTCCAACGCTTCGTCGCGGATATGGAGGGCGGTGACCTGGATCATTCCGGCCTGTTCCTGGAATTGCTTGACCAGAACGGGCTGAAACCATGAAGACCCTGATCATTGGCGGCGGTGGTATGATCGGTCAAAAGCTGGCGCGTAAGCTGGCCGATGCCAGGGATGACGTCATCCTGTATGATGTTGCCTATCCGCCCGATGGCGCCCCGGCTGGCACCCGACTGACCGGCAACCTTGCCGATGACGGCCAGGCCAAACGCTTGGCCGAGCTGCGCCCTGACGTGATCTATCACCTTGCGGCGGTTGTCTCGGGCGAGGCGGAAGAGAATTTTGACCTGGGCTGGCAGGTCAACATGATGGGTACCTGGGCCCTGCTTGAAGCGTTGCGGGCGGAACATATTGACAGCGCAGGCGCCTATCGGCCCCGGCTGGTCTTTACCTCATCCATCGCCGTCTTTGGCGCGCCATTCCCCGATCATATCGACGATACGTTCCTCAGCGCGCCACAAACCTCCTATGGCGCCCAAAAGGCCTGTTGCGAACTGATGGTCACAGATTTCAGCCGCAAGGGTTTCATCGATGGGCTATCCCTGCGGTTGCCCACGATCTGCGTGCGGCCCGGTAAGCCGAACAAGGCCGCGTCCGGGTTTTTCAGCGGTATCATCCGCGAGCCGCTGAATGGGGTGGAGGCGATCCTGCCCGTTCCCGATACGGTGCGCCACTGGCATGCCAGCCCGCGCGCGGCCATCGGCTTTCTGACCCATGCTGCCGCATTGGACACCGATCGACTGGAAGGGCGACGCGCGCTTAGCCTTCCGGGTGTGAGTTGCACCATCGCTGAACAGATCGAGGCACTGAAAGCTGTGGCTGGAAATGACATCGCCAAACTGATCCGCCGTGAACCGGATCCAGCAATTGAAGCCATTGTCAAAGCCTGGCCGCGCAATTTCGCCCCGGAACGCGCCATCTCGCTTGGTTTTCGGGCCGAGCCGTCGTTTCGCCGCATCATTCAGGTCTACATGGATGACGACCTGGCAACCGCCTGAATTTTGGACGATTTCATGAATGTATGCATTATCAGGAATTTTTGTTGCCGCTAACAAAGACCCTTGCTAGGCTTTGTCTACCGAGGGGAAAGACGGTGCCAAGCCGCGTGAAACCTAAGCCAACAATGTCTGGGAGGACATCATGAAACTGTTGAATTTCGCCGCGACCTCCGTCGCGGTGGCGGCCCTTGCGACGGGTGCTGCCGTGGCCGATGGCCATGACACCAAAACCACACTCCGGATCCAGACGCATTACGCGCCCGAAACGGTATCGGGCAAGCTGGCCGCGCAATATGTCGAGGACATTCAGGCAATGTCCGGCGGCAATATTGAGGTTGAGATGTTCTACTCCTCCTCGGTCGTCAAATCGGTCGAAACCTTTGATGCGGCCGCCACGGGCATCCTGGATTGCGACATGACCGGCGGTGGCTATCAGACCGGCAAGAACTCTGCCTTCCAGTTCGTGGGCGACATCATGGGCGGATATTCCACGCCGTATCAGCAGCTCAGCTGGCTGTATTACGGTGGCGGTCGCGAGGCTGCCGCGCCGCTTTACAACAAGTACGACATGGAGTTGATCGGCTGGTGGGTCTATGGGCAGGAGAGCTTTGCCTCGACCAAGCCCATCGCCTCGACGGAGGATTTCAAGGATTGGAAATTCCGCTCGCCCCCGGGCATGGAAACCAAGATCTTTGAAAAGCTGGGCGCCTCGCCCATCGTGATGGACTTTACCGAGATCTTCACGGCGCTGGAAACCGGCATCATCGACGGCGCGGATGCGTCTGGCCTGGCCAACAATGTGGGTCTGGGTTTGTATGATATTGCGAAATATGCCAACTTCCCCGGCTTCCACTCCATGCCGTCTGACCACCTCGCCTGCAATAAGGCGGTCTTTGATGCGATGCCCGAAGCGCATCAGCGCATCATGAAGGTCGCGATGGAGGCCCTGGCCCTGCGGACTGCGTTGACCTTTGAAAAGGCAAATGCCGAAGCCGCCGCCACGTTGCGTGAACAGGGCGTGACGCTGTCCGAATGGTCGACTGAAGAGTTGGCGAAGTTCCGTGCCGCAGCCCAGGCCACATGGCCCGAATTTGCGGATACGCCGGAGGCGAAGGCCCTCGTCGAATCGCACATGGCCTACCTGACCCAGCTTGGCCTCGTCGCCGAGTAAGCGTTTGAATGATCCCGGTGGCCCATCCGGGCCGCCGGTTTTGGCCCCGTAAACAAATACATACAAGCGGCCTGCCCAGGAGGAAGACCATGCAGCCCAATACCGGTCGGCCTGTCGAGTGGCTGGTCCCCTTGGCCTTTATCTTTTGCGCCGGATGGCTGATCTGGCACATGCCCGCCTTTATCCTGGATTGGGGAGGTCATGGGGATCAGCTGGCCGCGCATTTCGCCCGCGTGGATGTTGCACCCGGCCTGCCCGTGGTTCTGGGCAGCCATATCGATATCCTTGATCTGCTTTCGCTGATCATGATCCCTGTCCTTGCCGTCCTTGGTGTTATGACCGTCCGCCGTGCTCCCATGGAGTTTGAGGCATGGGGCCCGCTGGACCGTCTGTCGGTCTTTATCGGGCGGGTCACCATGATGCTGGTCGTCGTTTTGGTCAGCGTGATGCTTTACGAGGTGTTTAACCGCTACGTACTGAATGCAGGTACGCTGTGGGCCAACGAGATGTCGCTATGGCTGGCTGGATTTATCTTTTTGTGCTCTGGACTTTACGCCATGCAGCAGCGCAGCCATATCCGCATCTTCCTGCTTTATGATGTGTTGCCACGCTGGCTACAGAAGGTTTGTGATACGATCTCAACCCTGTTGATCGTGCTTTTTGCGTTCTTCCTGTTCTATGGCGGCTACGGCGAGGCGTTCCAGAAATTCGGGCGGTGGGAGCTTTATGGCTCGGCCTTTAACCCGCCAATCCCGGCCACGGTAAAGCCGACGGTGTTGTTCATCGTGGCGATGGTGGCCGTGCAGGCGGTGATCAACCTGATCTCGGACTGGAACGCCGAACCGGTGATTCATACCGCCGCCGATGACATCGATGAAGACGAGCTAAGGCGGCTCAAAAAGGCCGTGGGGACTGAATAAGTGGACATTGGAACAATCTCGCTGGTGCTGATGCTGGGGCTTCTGGCATTGCTGGCAATCGGGATGCCCCTGGGCCTTGCCTCCGCCATTTTGGCCGTGCTGGTGCTGGTCATGAAGTTTGAACCGGGCCTGCTGATGAACCCATTCGCCTTTGGTGACGGGATCCTGACGGGCAGGCCGGGATCGGGGCCGTTGAACATTTTGGCGCAGAAGATATACGGGCTCTTAACCGACTATGTCCTTATATCCATTCCGTTATTCATCTTCATGGCGGCTTTGCTGGAGCGCTCCGGCATCGCCAAGGACATGTATTCCTCCCTCAGTATCTGGCTGAACCGGACACGGGGTGGAATCGCGGTTGTGACCTCCATCATGGCGGTGATCATGGCGGCGATGTCGGGGATCATTGGCGGTGAAGTGGTGTTGCTGGGCCTGATCGCACTGCCGCAAATGCTGCGACTGGGCTATAACCAGAACCTTGCCATCGGTACGATTTGTGCGAGTGGGTCGTTGGGGACGATGATCCCCCCTTCTATCGTGCTGATCATCTACGGTTTGATCACAGAGACGTCGATCAAGGCCCTGTTTACCGCGGCATTCCTGCCGGGGTTCATGCTGGCCTCGTTCATCATCATCTACATCATCGTGCGCACCCGGCTGGTGCCGGAAGATGCGCCGCTGCCCGACCCCGTGCCGGGAGAGCCGGAAGGCCTTGAAAAATGGGCCCTTTTCGGTGCCTTCCTGGCGGTTCTGGTTGCGGGCTTTTCGACTGCCTTGTTCCTGCGGGCGCTATTTTTTGAGCTGTCGGGGCAGAATGCCTCCAATACCGGGGAGGCCATCACCCTGGGCACGGCGGATTATCTGCCATGGTTCGGTGGGGCCGTGATCCTGTCGATCGCGCTGATCTTTTTCGTTCTGGGCAAGGAGCGCACGGCCAAGGGTTGGGCCATGGGCAAGGGGCTGGTTCCCCCAATTGTGGTGATCGGTGTCGTCATGGGGTCCATATATGGGGGCATCACGGGCATTACGGAGGCTGCTGGCATGGGCGCCTTTGCCGTGTTCCTGTTGGCGCTGTTCCGCGGTGAAGCCTCGTTTGAACTGGTCTGGGACAGCCTGATGCGGACGCTGAAGTCTACCGGCACCATCATCTGGGTGACCATTGGAGCAGCCACATTGGCCGGGGCCTATACCATTGCGGGCGGGCCCCAATACGTGGCTGACCTGATCGTGGGATCGGACCTGCCGACCATGGGCATCCTGTTGATGATGATGCTTATCCTGTTGTTTATGGGCGCTTTTATGGATTGGGTCGGGATCGTTCTGCTGATCATCCCGGTGTTTCTGCCCATCGTTCAACGCCTGCCTATCGAAGAAATCGGCCTTTTTGGAGAGCTGAACCCCCGTTATCTGGCGGTATGGTTCGGGGTCCTGTTCTGTATGAATATGCAGGTCAGTTTCCTTAGCCCGCCCTTTGGCCCGGCGGCGTTCTACCTGAAATCTGTGGCACCGCCCCATATTTCCCTGACGGACATCTTTCGGGGGTTCCTGCCATTCATCTGCATCCAGATTTGCGCGCTGAGCGTGCTGCTGATCTGGCCGCCCATCGTCGAAGTTTTGCTCAAATAACCGGGGGCAGATGTGATGCACATTCCATGCACAAACCATGCATATCGCGTATGCATGGACCGCGGGTTGCATGGCTGGGGATGGCAACGGCGCGGTGACCTGAGATGAAGGATGTCATCTGCCTGGATCCGGCCGATGACGTGGTGACGGCGACGCGTAGCCTGGAGGCGGGCACCGCGGTCGAGGGGACGCAGACCACAACCCTCATCCCATCGGGTCACAAGATCGCCGTTCGTGACATCGCAATCGGGGATCCGATCCGAAAATATGCGCAAGTCATCGGATACGCGTCCGCCGCGATCCAGGCGGGGGACCATGTGCATACCCAGAACGTGGATTTCCGCGCGACCGAAGCGGATTATGAATTTGGCACAGATCTGCGGCCCGTGACCCCGGCCAGCGGCGATACGTTCCTGGGATATCGGCGTGACAGCGGGCGGGTGGGGACGCGCAATTACATTGCCATCGTGACGTCGGTGAACTGTTCGGCGACGGCGGCACGCCGGATTGCCGATGCGTTTGGGCCCGCGGAGTTGGCCGCCTATCCCAATGTTGATGGCGTCGTGGCGTTCGTCCATGGCACGGGCTGCGGGATGGCGGATAGCGGCGACGGGTTTGAGGCGCTGCAGCGGGTCATGTGGGGCTATGCCCGCCATCCCAACCATGCCGGTGTGCTGATGGTGGGGTTGGGTTGCGAGATGAACCAGATCGATTGGTTGCTGGAGGCTTACGGCCTGAAGCAGGGGCCGCTGTTCCAGACGATGAACATTCAGGGCGTGGCCGGGCTGCGCCGCACGGTCGAGATGGGTATCGAGAAGGTGCGCGCCATGCTGCCCTTGGCCAATGCGGCGGTGCGGGAGCCGTGCCCGGCCGCCGAGTTGATGGTGGCGCTGCAATGTGGCGGATCGGATGCGTGGTCCGGCATCACGGCCAATCCCGCGCTTGGCCATGCCTGCGACCTGCTGGTGGCGCAAGGCGGTACCGGTGTGCTGGCCGAGACGCCCGAAATCTATGGCGCCGAACATCTGCTAACCCGCCGGGCCGTGGACCGCGCCGTGGGCGACAAGCTGGTCGGTCTGATCGGCTGGTGGGAGGATTATACGGCGCGCAACAAGGGTTCGATGGATAACAATCCGAGCCCCGGCAACAAGAAGGGCGGGCTGACGACCATCCTGGAGAAATCACTAGGGGCTGCGGCCAAGGGCGGCACGACCCCCCTGACCGGCGTCTATAAATATGCGGAACCGGTGACCGCGCGCGGCTTCACCTTTATGGACAGTCCTGGCTATGACCCGGCCAGTGTGACGGGGCAGATCGCGTCGGGCTGCAACATGGTGGTGTTCACGACCGGGCGCGGTTCGGCCTTTGGGTCAAAACCTGCGCCCACCATCAAGGTCGCCACGAATTCAGAGATGTATGCCCGCATGACCGAGGATATGGACGTGAATGCGGGCGCGATGTTGAGCGACGGCGTGTCGCTGCAGGAGAAGGGGCGCGAGATCTATGACCTGATCCTGCGCGTGGCCTCTGGCGAGATGAGCAAATCTGAAGCGCAGGGTCTGGGCGATTACGAATTCGTGCCCTGGCAGATCGGGGCGGTGATGTGACCACCCTGCGCGCCGGTCTGATTGGGGAGAATATCAGCCGGACGCGGTTGCCTGCGGCCTTGCAGATCATGTGCAATCGGGCAGGTTTGCACCTGGAATTTGAACTGATTGATACGGCGGATCGGGTGGAGTTCGACCTTGCCGCCTGTGTCGATGACCTGCGCCAACGGGGCTGGTCCGGGGTCACCGTGACCCATCCGTGGAAACGCGCAGCGGCACAGTATGCCGGGCCCGGTATGGCCGAGGATGTGGCGCATCTGGGGGCCGCGAACTTGCTGGTTTTCGGTGACACGGTCGCCGGGTTTAATACCGATTACAGTGGTTTTCTGTCGGCCTGGCGGGCGCAACTGGGCCAGGATGTGCCGGGCCGGGTCGCGATGGCAGGGGCGGGCGGTGTTGCGCGCGCCCTTGGCCCGGCTTTGCAGACCCTCGGCGCCCTTCATGTGGTCTGTTGGGACGTGAGTCTCGCACGCGCCCAGGATCTGACAGCGCGATTGAGCGGGCCCGCCACAGCGCTAAAGCATGATGAGATTAGCCAGGCCGTGCGGACCGCCGACGGTGTGGTCAACGCGACCCCCATCGGCATGGCGGAGCATCCTGGCAGTGCTTTCGACTCGGCCGATCTGGGCGGGCAAAGCTGGGCATTTGATGCCGTCTACACGCCGGTGGACACGGCCTTTTTGCAAGATGCCAACGCCGCTGGTCTGCGCATTTTGACGGGCTTTGACCTGTTTCGGCACATGGCCCTGAGGTCGTTCCAGACCTATACCGGTGTCGATTTGCACCCAGACGAGATTATGCCCCACCTGCTGCGTTTGCAGCCGGTTTAGGGCCAGGCCCCCGCAACGGGATACAAAAGAGGATGATATAATGACGAAACCGGCAATCGGATTTATTGGCTTGGGCCTGATGGGCAGCGCCATGGTGGAGCGGTTGCAGGCGCAGGGATATGGCGTGACGGTCATGGCCAACCGGTCCCGTCCGCGGGTCGATGCGGCGGTCGCGCGCGGTGCGGTTGAGGTTGGCGCGGCGCAAAAGGTCGCGGCGGCCAGCGACATCGTGATGCTGTGCATGGACACCTCCGCCTCGGTCGAGGGGCGGATGCTGGGGCCGGATGGCGTGATTGCGGGATTGCGTCCGGGCGCTGTGGTTATCGATTTTGGCACATCCTTGCCGGGATCGACCAAGACGCTGGGCGCCAAGGTGGCCGCGGCGGGAGGGACCTATCTGGACGCGCCGCTGGGGCGCACACCGTCCCATGCGCTGGAGGGACAATTGAACATCATGTGCTCTGGCGACGCGGAGGCCTTTGCCACGGTGCGCCCTGTCCTGGATGATCTGGGGGAAAACGTCTTTCACCTGGGTGATCTGGGCACCGGCCACACGATCAAGCTGATCAACAACTTTTTCGCCATGACCACCGCGAACGCCATGGCCGAAGCCTTTGCCATGGCCGACAAGGCGGGGATTGACCGCAAAAGTGTCTATGACGTGATGTCGGCCGGGCCCGTCCATTCCGGGATGATGGATTTCGTGGCGGCCTATGCGTTGGAGGGCGATCCGAACAAGCTTGCCTTTGCGGTCAAGAATGCCTCGAAAGACGTTGGATATTATGCCCAGATGGCGGAGGATCTGGGCGTCGATAGCATCATGTCACGCTCGGCCAAGGCTGGGCTGGGCGCCGCTGTTGCGGCAGATATGGGAGAGGCCCTGGTACCCCAGATGGTTGATTTCTATGTCAAGACCTATGGCGGCTGATCCATGACCGGCATCGCGGCCCGCGCCCTGGAGGATCGGGCCGAACTGGGCATGGCGATGATGCTGGTGGCTTATCTGGTCTTTGCGTTCATCGACACGTCAGTCAAATGGCTTGTCCTGGCCGGGCTTCCTGCGGTGCAGCTGGCCTTCATGCGCTATGCCGGGGCCTTTGCGATCTCGGCCGTTCAAATCGTTTGGGGCGGGGCCCGGTGGGAGCGGTTCGCGACGGATCATCTGGGGCTGGTTCTGGTGCGCGGCGCGCTATTGATCAGCGCAACGGTACTGAATTTCATTGCACTGAAATACCTGACGCTGACGGTGACGTCGGCCATCATGTTTTCGGCGCCGATCATTCTGTGTGCCCTGTCGATGCCGTTATTGGGAGAGCGCGTCGGACCGTGGCGTTGGGCGGCGATCCTGTTGGGGTTTGTCGGCGTGATGGTCGTGATCCGCCCTTTTGGCGAGACGTTCCATTGGGCCGCGTTGCTGTGCGTCTATAACGCGTCTGCACTGGCGCTCTATTCGATCCTGACCCGGCGGCTGGCAGGGGTGGTCGCGACCGAGACGATGCAGATCTACATGGGTGGCCTTGGCACGCTGACGCTGTTGCCGTTCGCGGTTTGGGTCTGGACGGCGCCTGCGACCGGGCTGGACTGGGGGCTGATGGTGGCGCTGGGGATCTGGGGCTGGGGCGGGCATGAGCTGCTAACCCGCGCCCACGCCTTTGCGCCCGCCAACACGCTGATGCCCTTCACCTATTCCTTCATGATTTATTTGACCGTGGCGGGCTATCTGGTGTTTGCAGACCTGCCGGATGGCTGGACCTTGCTGGGCGCAGGTATCATCGTTGTGTCCGGCCTGATCATCTGGATGCGGGAGCGGCAGAGGGGTGTCGGGGCGCAGCGGTGAGGTGTGGAGATGGTGTATTTCGTCAATCCTGGGATTAGGCTCGAGGATCAAGAACCTGTCCATAGTGTTTATTTTGAGTGGCTTGATGGAGCCGGAGACGCATCAATTCTTCCCCATGGAGATCTTCGAGAGGAAGAAGAAAATTGCTGACTACTACTGGCTAAATGTCTGCAACCGACTGGATACGTATCATCCTGAGCTGACCTATCCCCGCAATGAACGCGGTTTCTGGAAATCTGTGGAAGGCGAGCCGGCCTCCCTTGTCTATTCGATGGAGGCCATCGGCGATCACCATATGTGGGTGGATAAGTTTGCCGGGCCGACTTTCATGTCCGATACCTTTGCTGCCCGGCTACAAGAAGCAGGGCTGACCGGAATTAGCTATCACCGAAAAGAGCAAGCCTGACGAGCGGGCACCGCAATGGGGTGGCATCGGTTGATGTCGTGGCGCTCCCCCGCCATAACTCATGGTAAGTTGGGGGGCAGCATGAAACAGGTGGCGTTGATCGGGTTGGGCATGGTGGCCGCAACCCATGTGCAGGCGATCCAGGCCAGTGGCGCGGTCACCTTGCGCGGGGTGCTATCGCGCGATGCGGATCGGGCGCGGGCCTTTCTGGAGCAGCAGGATGTCGCGGCGCGGGTTTATGGGGATCTGGCAGCGTTGGCCGGGGATCCGGCGCTGGATTTTGTCATCGTTGCCACCCCGCCCGATGCGCGGCTTGAGATCGTGCAGGCGCTGGTGGCGACGGGCAAACCGATCTTGTTGGAAAAACCCATTGAGCGGACGGCAGAGGCGGCGGCGCAGATCGTTGGCCTGTGCCGGGACATGCCCCTTGGGATTGTGTTCCAGCATCGCAAGCGGCCCGCCGCGATGCAGCTCATGGATCTGGTCGATCGAGGCGCGTTGGGAGCGTTGGCCGCGATTGAGATCGCGGTGCCCTGGTGGCGGCCGCAATCCTATTACGACGTGCCGGGGCGGGGGACCTATGCCCGCGATGGGGGCGGTGTTCTGCTCACCCAGGCGATCCACACGATGGAGCTGGCTTTGCGGTTGACCGGGCCGGTGGCGCGGGTGCAGGCGATGGCGCGGACCACGGCCCTTCACACCATGGAGGCGGAGGATTTCGTGGTTGCCGGTTTGGAATTTGCCAGTGGCGCCGTTGGGTCGCTGACGGCGAGCACAGCAAGCTTCCCCGGCGGGGCAGAGCGGATTGCGCTGCACGGAGCCCAGGGCTCTGCCATCCTGGATGCCGCCAGCCTCAGCCTGCATTGGCAGGACGGGCGGAGCGAGATTGTCGGTCAGGCGGCAGACACAGGCGGCGGCGCTGACCCGATGGCGTTTACCGCCGATTGGCACCGGGGGATCATTGAGGATTTCGCGGCCTGTCTGGAGACGGGGCGCGATCCGTGCGTGACGGGGGTGGAGGCGCTGCATGTGCATCGGCTGATCGACGCAATCCAAGTGGCCTCGCGCGAGAAACGATTTGTGGAGGTGGGCGATGGCTGATGCGGTGCGGATTGGGATCATCGGGATTGATCACCGGCATATCTATACCATGGCGCAGAACATGGTGGATGCGGGCGCGGAGCTGGCGGGGTGGTGGACCGACGGGACACCGGAGACATTGGAGGGCTTTGTGAAGCGGTTCCCGGATTTGCCCCGGGCCTACGACCATCGGCGTCTGCTAGAGGATCCGACGATTAACCTGATCTTGTTGGCGGGCATCCCCGCGGACCGGGCCGACATGGCCGTTGCGGCGATGGAGGCAGGCAAGGATGTGATGACCGACAAGCCCGGCTGCACGACGTTGGACCAGCTCAAGCGGTTGCGGGAGGTCGTGGCGCGGACCGGGCGGATCTGGTCTGTCGATTTCTCGGAACGGTTCGAGGTCGAATGCGTGACCCGCGCCGCCGAGCTGGTGGCCGAGGGTGCGGTGGGCCGCGTTGTACAGACCGTGGGGATTGGGCCGCACCGGCTGAACCGCGCGACCCGGCCCGATTGGTTTTTCGACCGGGCGCGGTATGGCGGGATCCTGGTTGATATCGCGTCGCACCAGATCGATCAGTTCTTGTATTTCACGGGTTCGGATACGGCGCGTGTGACCATGGCCAGCGTCGGTAACTTTGCCAATCCCAACGATCCGGGCCTGCAGGATTTCGGGCAGATCGCGTTGGAAAGCGACCGGGGCCATGGGTATATCCGGGTGGATTGGTATACGCCCGATGCGTTGCCGACGTGGGGGGACGGGCGGCTGATGATCCTGGGCACCGAAGGCCAGTTGGAGCTGCGCAAATACGTGGATGTTGGTGGGGCCGGGGGCACCGATCATCTGTTTCTGGTCAATGGCACGCGGTGTGAGCGGATCAGTGGGGGTGGCGCAGGGTTGCCCTATTTTGCCCGGCTGATCGCCGATATTCGCGACCGGACCGAGACGGCGATGCCCCAGGCCCATGCCTTTACCGTGATGGAGCTGGCCGTGCAGGCGCAGGCCTTGGCAGAGGCATGACCCTGCGCATTGCCATCATTGGGGCGGGCATTGGCGCGCAACATCTGGAGGCGCTGCTGGCCTTGCCGGATGATTTCACCGTCAGCCTGATCTGCGACCGTGATCTGGACCGCGCTGGTGATCTGGCGGGCAACATTGCGGTAACGGGAAAGATTGAAGACGTTCTGGCCAGCGATGCCGATATCGTTGATATCTGTCTGCCGCCGCTGATGCATGTGCCGATCGCGGTGCAGGCCCTTGGGGCGGGCAAGCATGTGGTTTGTGAAAAGCCGATTGCCTGTTCGCTCTGCGATGTGGACAGGCTAGAGGCTGCGGCCGCCCGGGCGGGCAAGCAGGTCTTTCCGGTCTTTCAGTATCGCTACGGTCCGGCCATGGCGCAGTTGCGGGCGTTGATGGCCGCGGAGCTGACGGGGCGGCCCTTTGTGGCCACATTAGAGACCCATTGGAACCGCGACGCTGCCTATTACGCTGTGCCCTGGCGGGGCACCTGGGCCGGGGAGCAAGGCGGCGCGGTTCTGGGCCATGCGATCCATATTCATGATTTGATCAGCGCGATCATGGGCCCGGCTGAGCAGGTCAGCGGTGTCGTGGCGACCCGCGTCAACCCGATCGAGACCGAGGATTGTGCGGCCCTGTCCTGGCGGAGCGCAGCCGGGGCGTTGGTCACCAGTTCGGTCTCGCTGGGCGGGGTCGATGACAGGTCGCGCATGCGGTTGCTGTTTGAACATCTGACAGCCGAAAGCGACAGCCCGCCCTATGCGCCGATGCAGGGCAAGTGGCGCTTTGCCGGGCGGGGTGCCGAGATGCAGGCGCGGATCGATACGGTACTGAAGCGGGTCAACCCCGAACCGTCGGGGTATCAGGGGTATTTTCTGGATATCGCTGCGGCGTTGTCCGGCAGGCCCAACAATGCGGTGACCCTGACGGCGGGGCGCGCCTCCGTCGCGCTGGTCAGCGCCATCTACAAGGCCGCGCGCAGCGGAGCAGCGGCCAGCACCGAGATTGCGAAACAGGATCCGATCTACCAGGGATGGGATCTGTCGCAGTCGTGAATACCGCTTGCGGGTGTCATCCCTTACAGCTGTGGCCCATAGCCGGAACCAAAGGAACAGGCACATGATCGGATATACAACACTCGGCGTGGCGGATTTGGACAAGTCCAAGGCGTTCTATTGCGACCTCTTTGCGGATCAGGGGGCCAAGGTGCTTATCGATGCCGGGCGGATTGCAATGATCGGGCCCGAGATGGGCAAGCCGATGATTGCCGTCTGTACGCCCTATGATGAAGAACCCGCCACGGTGGGCAATGGCGTGATGGTGGCCTTTCCCGCCCCGTCGAAAGAGGCAGCGGATGCCATGTATCACAAGGCGATCACTCTGGGTGCGACATGCGATGGGGCGCCTGGCCAGCGCGTGCCTGATCGCTTTTATGGCGCCTATGTGCGGGATCCGGATGGTCACAAGCTGTGCTTTTTCGTGTTTGGCTGATCCTGCGGTGGGGCGGGGTCGGGGCAGCCGCGTTGAGTACCGTTCTGACTTCCACCATGCCTGCCATGGCTGAGCCAGAGCCCTGTGCGGTCGGGATCTATCGCGGGCTGGCGCCAGGCTTTGTCGCGGTTACCCGGTCGCAGGCCGGTCTGCGCTACACCTTCAGTGATGGCCGGACCGGCGCGCTGGATCAGGATGGGATCCTGTGCAACGGGGGCCGCCTTCAACAGGTCGATGGCGTGCATGGGGACAGGGTGGCCTTGCGGGAGACCGATACGGTGGTCCGGGCGGGTGACATTTATCTGGCTGGACGTTTGATCGAACCACCCGGTGCGGGGCCCCATACACCGCTGGTGGTATATGCCCATGGGTCGGAGGAGACGGGTTGGCTGGACCACGCCCGGGATCCCTATCAGATGGTCGGTCGTGGGATTTCCGTCTTTGTCTATGACAAACGGGGCACTGGCCGGTCCGGCGGTGTCTATACCCAGAATTTTCCACAATTGGCCGATGACCTTGTTGCGGCCTCGCGCGAGGCAAAGCGGCTGGCCCAGGGGCGCTTTGGTCGTTTCGGCCTTTTTGGTCTAAGCCAAGGCGGTTGGGTCGCGCCCTTGGCGGCACGGCGGGCGGGTGCTGAATTCATCGGGGTCGGGTATGGGCTGGTCATCGATATCCGGGAGGAGGATGCCGCCCAGGTCGCACAGGATTTGCAGGCCGCCGGATACGGGGCGCAGACGCTCGCGGATGCGCGGCTGATCACGGATGCGACGGCCCGCATTGCGACCACCGGATCGGATGAGGCCATCGCTGCTTTTGCGCAGGTCCGCCGCAGATTTGAGTATGCGCCATGGTTTGGGCTGGTTCAGGGGGACTACACGGGCCTGCTGTTGAGCGTTCCCGTGGATGAGATCCGGATCAAGATCCTGCCCCGGTTCGTGCAGTATAACATCGATTGGTCACTCGATCCTGTGGAGGTGGTGCGCGCGGTGGAGGTGCCGCAGTTGTGGGTGCTTGCCGCGGCGGATCGCCAAGCCCCGGTGGATCTGACGCTGGAGCGATTGATTAAGCTGCGGGATGCCGGGCTGAATATCGCGATCCATACCTTTCCGACGACGGATCACGGCATGTGGGAATATGAGGATCAGCCCGACGGGTCGCGCGATTTTACCAGGATCACAGCGGGTTTTTATGACCTGATGGCAGATTGGGCCAAGGGCGCATTATCCCCGCCCTATGGACGTGCGACGCAACCCTAGCGTGGCAAATAAGATGCGGACCGGCCATGACAAGGGCCGTGGTCAAGGTGCAGCTGTGTCGTCTTGGCCCTTCCGATGCAGCCACCGCGTCAACACGATGATCCGCATCGCAGCGACCATGAAGATCAGAATATCAATCACCAGTGCCAGGGTGGGCACGACCAGTGAAGCGGTCAGCGCGTAGCCCTGGTTCGACAGGTTGGCCAATCCGTTGAACGCGCCATAGCGGTAGGACATCCCCTGGGCCACAAACAGCAACGTGATGATCAGGCTGTCGCGCCAGGTTGCAAATAACAGGACCCAACGATCTGCTTGGGGATCACCCGTGTCCGTTTCCCGTCCATGCCCGTAATATGCGAAAGCTATGACAGAAAGCCCGACTGCGAACACCAGGCAGACCACGGAGATGGAATACATGGTATCTGCGAAATGTGGCGAGGCGATGAGAGTTGAGAATGTGTCCATTTCATCTGTCCCGGAAGGAGGTCAGTTTCGTTTGGGGCCAACCGGGGATCTGCAGTCTATCGGGCGACCTGGCCGGGTTTTTGAGGATGTGCGAGCCATTCGCCCGCGGGATGATTGACGAAGCCGTTGGGTTTTATGCACAGTTCCACCATGGTGGCAGCACTGGCATGGGATTAGGTTATCTATTCCGGTCTACGATTCGATTGGTTTCGATCTGACGGACCGAACGGCCCGATTATCCTTGGGGCATCTTTAACACGAGGTTGCGGCCACCTTTCACGTAGCGCAGTTCCTCATTGCCGATGGCCGCCACGCGACCGCCATCAACCCGGTCCCCGATTTTGACTCGCATCAGCTTGCCGGATGGCAGGCGTACCAGGGCCCGGCGCTGGTTGGGAGGGCCGAACACGCCGATAAGGTTCACACGGCCCAACCGAATCGCATCTTTTACAGTTGCCTGGCGCGCGACCGAAGCCCGGGTGGGCGTTGTTGGCCTTAGCCGTTGATTGCGCGATACGGCAGGTCCTGACCGCGTCGTCGCTGTCGAGGCACTAGCGCGCACGGCACGATTGTTATCCTCGGCACTCGGCTGGGCGCTGCGAGCCGGTGCACGGGGCCTGTTCTTGGGTGCTATGGATGCGGTAACGGCCAAAGCGCTTGGTGGCCGGTTTGCGGCGGCGGCCTCTGCGGCAAGTTTGGCGGCAAGCTCCTCGGCTTCCTGCTGGGCGCGGGCCTCTGCCTCGCGCTCGGCAGCCGCCAAAGCGGCGCGAACTGCCAACGCCTCCTCCACCACGTTCTGAGGGCGACTTCTGGGTGTCAATGCCGCAAGTTCAAGCCGTGTCCGACCGCCCAATTGCGACCGCTCCGCCTCCTGCAGCAGGTTGGCGGGACGGGGACGCGGCTTGAACCCGGCAAGGCCGGTACCAGCTTCGGCCTCTGGTTCGGTCACCGGTGCTCCGGTTCCGTCGGGGCGGGATGGCGGCACGATCCACGGTCTGCCCGCAAACACGGTGTATCCTTCGGGTGCCAGCGTGCCGCCGGGGGTTGGGGTGACCAACCCATCGGCACCTTGTGCAACAGGGGCGTCCGTGGGTGCGGGGTTCGGCACACGTGCGACCGGTCGGTCCGTATCCTGTTCCCCCCCGTTTGGCAGCGCGATGGCATCCTGGCTGCGGATGGTCGGATCGATTGAGGCGATGTAAAGTTGATCAAGGTCGCCTTCGCCGGGCATGTAGCGGCGCGGCGAAATTTGTTGCCAGATCCCGGTGGCGGCATGGGCCTTGCGAACCTCGTCTTGGTTCGGAATGACGGGTTCTTCATCGCTCAGGGCCACGTCATCGGTGATGGATGCGTCGGGTTCCGGCGTGATCAGCGCGGTATCTTCGGGAGGTTCTGCGCCATCGGCCGTTTGGCCATCGTCGGTCAACAGGGGCTCGGTCAGGTCTTTGGGAGCATCCGGGACGGCGGATTGTGGTTCATCGGCCAGACTGGCGACCTGCAGACCCAGATTCTCGTTTGCCTCATCTTGATCTGCCAGGGGGCCCTGTATGGCGGTGGCCACATCGGGCGCCTGGTCTACCAGGGTCGTTTCGGCAGCAGGTGGCGTGGAGGCTCTGCCCGCAATATCGTCATCCCCCACCAAGAACAGACTGGACCAGACACCAACGCCCGCCATGATGCCCAAAAGGCCGAGGGTGAGCATCAGCCCGATACGCGGGCCACTGAATGACCCGTTATCGGCCCGTGCGGAAAACACGCCCAGATCCGGCTCGTCCATTTTGGGCGTGGGTGCGCGACGGCTGCCGACCCGCTGCGCCAGTTGAGCCGCGAAAGAGGGACGTGGATCGGCATCAATTGGTGCAAGTTCTTCGACCGCGGCGGGTGCATTATCCGTGCGGGCCGCGCGGTCGGCCAAGGCCTGTTTCAGGGATGCTGGAACAGGAATGCGGGCGGGTTGCGCCGGTGGATCCAGGTCTGCCGTGAGGTCCGCTGGTGGAACCTCGCGGGTGGCCCCGCCGAGCCGGGCGGTTGGCGGCACATCCGATGTCGCGGGTGCGGGATCCTCAAGGGCAGGGGTCGCACTGTCCTCATCTGCGAGAGCCTTGCGGCGCATGGAGGAGAATGCGATCAGCGTGTCGAGGTTTGGCTCATCGGTCTCTGGTTCTGCATCCGCTTCCGTTTGGGCGGGAGGGCCAGCTTCTTCTTTCTGGTCGGTATCTGGCGGTGATGCAATTTCAACCGGCATATCCTCCGGCTCTGGGTCAGCGACCTCGTGGGTCGATTCCTCATCGGCGCTGGGCTGTTCGGTTGCTGCCTTCTCGGGCATTTCGAAATCTGGTTCGGCGTCGGTAAGGTCGTCTTCAGCTATGTCTGAAGCCGCGACATCTGTATCGTCATTGTTAGTTGCGACTTGCGCATCGGCGGTTGCCGTTTCCGGGCGATCCGATACGAGCGCGTCGATATCGGCGTCAGACAGAATACCGGCAATTGCAATCGGCGCGTCAGCCCGGTTTGGTAGATCCCCCAACCCGGCCGCCTGGTTGGTTGCGCCAAAGAACGGTTCGACCGGATGATCCGGTGCTTCGGGGATGCCGACGAAGGCAACGGGATTAAACCCGTGTTGCGCTGCAAAACTCTCTGCCTCGTCAAGTGTTTGGCGCGCCACGACAGCGATTTGAAGCTGGTCGTCTTGCGCGACCCAATCCTTGATCAGATCCGCGACGGGATAGGGCGTCGCGCCCTCCAAGGCGGCATTGACCCGGTCGGCATCGGTTGAATCATTGGCGGTGGCTGTCGCCGTGGTGTAAAAGATCTGGGAGTTCGGCAGGACCAGCTTGGTCGCGAAATCAGGCCCGGCAATCCGGTGACCCAGATCACGCAAACCCGCAAGGGCCTGTGCAAAATCAGGATCATCAAAACGGGCCTTGCCAAGGCTCCACCAGCCGTTGCCGTTATCGTGCAACAGTGCAATCGCCTCATGGGTGAGGTTCAGGGCAAAACGAACAATCATTTCTATGGTTTACCGATTCCTAGCCCCGGGGCAGAGCCCCCTTGTCGTGTAAGGCTCATCTATAGCACGAAATTGCCGCCCTTAACAAATTAGTCACCTTTTGACGTCGCAAGACCTGCATGCCGGGCGCGACATTACCCAATCGTCGCCTAATCCTTGCCACCTTTCGCGATCATTGCGGACCGGTGAACAATCATGGCGTGTAGAGGCTGTTGCATGGATGGACGCGTGCTGCTTGTGGCGTTTGCCGGTCTTGTCGGTGCCGTTCTGTTTTTGGGCGGGCGATCCGTTATCCTGCCCGATATTCCGTTGGCCACAGGGGGCCAAATGGTTCCCATGGGCGGATTGTCCGGTCAGGTTCAGGGGGATCGGTCAGACCCAAATTCCTATGTCACCGAAAAGGCCGGAACGATGCGGGCTAATGGACCTGTCGCAGCCACAGAGCATCTGACGGCGCAGTTCATTGGCAAAGTGCTGGACGGGCATCGCCGTGGCGGTGCCAGTGCGCCACCCGTCGCCGTAATTCCATTTGAGCCGCAGGATCGCTGCAGTTTTACCCGGCCCGCCGCGGGCAGTCGCGTCGTCAATCTGGTGGCCCGGTCCAGCAATCTTGACACCCACACCTACCTTTATTCCGATGAGATGGTGCGCAGTCGGACCGAAGGTTTCTTGAAAAATTATCGAGAGAAAGGCAGCGCCCAGATCGCGGTTTATCCCAGCAAGTTCGAAATGTCGGGCCTGGACGTGGCGGTGTCTGAAACGGAATTTCCAGTGCATCTGGTTTTGCATACCGGGCGGGCAACCCTGTGGCATGTGCATCACCAGTCGGATACGCAAATCACCGGAGTGACGATCATCGGTGGCGACGCCGCCGCAATTGCAGGTTTGCCCAGCGGCACACCGGTAGAGGCGTTGCTGAACCCGCAGCTGGCGAAATGCGGCATCAGTCCCGTCACGCAGCCGCTGGTGAACCCGGTCTTTCTCAGCTCGGTCGAGATCGGTGTCATCAGCAAGGCCGAGGCCGAGGTGAAGATCGCCCAGTGGCGCGATATCGAGCAGGGCTATGATCGCTGGTTCAAGGGTCAGTTCGGGATCCCGTCAACCACCACGCGGATAGGATATGAGAACGGCAATGTCATTCTGGTGGGTCCACTGCCTACGGACGAGACCGAACTAGTGCCCTATACTGCGCTGGATCAGAAAACGGTGCGCATGGCGACGACCCAGAACGTCTTGACCGGATCGGCATCGGACTTTCGGGATAACCTGCGGGGCAAGGTTCGTGCGTTGGCGGAACAGATCGCGGGCGGCAATCTGGATTCGATCAGGGTTGGAGGGAATTAGGTATGGGACGGGGCGCCAACGGGCTTTTGATTGTCGGGGTCATTCTGGGCGGGCTCTTTTGGGCCGCGATCAATTTCGGCCCCACGCTGCTGGTGATGGGAACGATCTCCAACCGGGTCAATCCGATCATGGAGGCGATGGCCATGGTCGAGGAGCAGACCAACCCGACCGGCGGCTTTCAGACTGCCGATAATCGGTCGATTACCGTGTTGTCACCAAATGGCAAACCCGCGCAGTCTTGGGATATCGGCGCCCATATGGCACCTGGCGAATTCTCTGATCGCCGAGAAGTGTCCGCGACCCGTCTCATCGATATCAGGGAATTGCTGGGCGACGGGGAGACATTGCCCGAACCCGACTTCCTAGACCTGTTCGTGGAAGCGCGCCTGGCCCGGCTGGCCGAACGTGAATGCGCGATCCTGCGAGAGAAAATAGCCTCTACCTGCACGGCCAACAGCTTTCGCTCGCGCGCGATCGAAGGCAATATCTACCGTGTCAGTGTTGATATGCGGTTCATCAGCCGCGTGCCGGTCGGGCCTGTTCCTGAGTCGGATCAGTTGATCCTGACCGAACGACGGTTTGATTTTGACAGCGACCTCACAAACAGCCAGGATCAGGCCGCCCAGGATGCTGCCCAGGCGTTGCTTTACAGCGGGGCCTTGACGGCCTGCAACGAGATCCGCGCCCAATTCGGCAATTGCGCCATCAAAACCGTCAGCAGTTCACCACGCAGCGATATGCTGGACGGGCAATTTACCCTGTCCTGGCTCTCTTCGGTCGAGCCTGTGGCGGCATCATCGCAGCAAGTGGCAACCGGTGGACGATCTGCTGCCGATGGATCGCGGCCATCGTTCCGTGGTGGGGCCTTTGCGCCCAATGGCGCGCGATCACAGCCCGTGTCGGCCCGGCAAACCGCGCGCAATTCGGCGGCGCAGATCAAGGCGGAGCGGGATGAAACTGCGGCGCAGTTGAATGCCACCGCCGATTATGATCGCACCCTGACGCCCTATGAGATCAGCATCGCCGCGGCGCGCGGTGAGCCGGTGGAGCAGGCGTCGACGCCATCATTGGCGGCGTTGGCATCGGCGGCTTTGACCTCCCTCGTTCCGGGGCAAGAGCTGAAAGCCGATGGAGCGCAGGCTGCCTCCGATTTGGCGGAGGCTACCATCGATCCGATGATCGCCCAGCGTGCAGAATGGCGCAGGCAGGCGCGGATTATCTTTGAGACGGGTCAGCCATTGCCGCCGCCTTCGGTCGAAAGCGACGGTTAGGTTTGGCTCCGTGCGTTAATGCGCGGACTTGGACAGGCCCTGGTCCAGATCGGCGATCAGGTCGTCGGCATCTTCGATCCCGATAGAAAGGCGCACGACGCCGGGGCCCGCACCCGCGGCTTCCTGCTGTTCGGCAGAGAGCTGGCGGTGGGTGGTGGAGGCGGAGTGGATGATCAGTGATCGGGCGTCGCCTAGATTGGCGACATGGCTGAAGATCTCAAGGCTATCGACCAGTTTCACGCAAGCCTCGTAGCCGCCTTTGACTGCGACCGTGAAAAGGGCGCCAGCGCCGCGCGGGCAGATCTTTTCAACACGCTCATAGTAGGGCGAGGAGGGCAGGCCGGCATAGGTGACGGCGTCGATGCGGGGATCCTTTTCCAGCCATTCGGCGAGCCGCTTGGCGTTGTGGACATGGCGCTCCATCCGGAGGCTGAGCGTCTCAATCCCCATGAGCGTGTAATGCGCCGCTTGGGGGTTCATGGTCATGCCGAGGTCGCGCAAGCCGATGGCGATGCCGTGGAAGGTGAAGGCCAGGGGCCCAAAGGTCTCGTGGAATTTCAGGCCGTGATAGGCCTGTTCCGGTTCGCTGAGCGATGGGAATTTTCCGCTGGCCGACCAGTCGAACGCGCCGCTGTCGACAACGACGCCGCCGGTGACCGTGCCGTTACCTGTCAGGTATTTTGTGGTGGAATGGACGACGAGCGTGGCGCCATGTTCGATTGGGCGGCACAAATAGGGTGTGGCCGAGGTATTGTCGACGATGAGCGGCAGCTGGGCGGCGTCGGCAATGGCTGCGATGGCATCGAGATCGGTGATATAGCCACCGGGATTGGCGATGGCCTCGCAGAAGACCGCCCTTGTATCGTCATTAATCGCGGCCTTGACGGCATCCAGATCATCAAAATCCACGAATGTTGCGGACCAGCCGAAGCGTTTAATTGTTTGGCTGAATTGGGTGACCGTACCGCCGTAAAGACGGGTGGAGACGACGATGTTGCGCCCAGGCTCCATCAGCGGGAAGAGCGCCATGATTTGCGCGGCATGGCCTGAAGAGCAGCAGACAGCCCCCACGCCGCCTTCGAGTGTGGCGACGCGTTCCTGCAGGACGGCAACGGTGGGGTTGGTCAAGCGCGAATAGATGTAACCCACTTCCTGCAGGTTGAAGAGGGCGGCGGCATGGTCCGCATCGCGAAAGACATAGGCCGTTGTCTGGTAGATCGGAGTTTGGCGCGCCCCCGTGGCCGGATCCGGCCGGGCGCCGGCATGGATCTGGAGCGTGTCAAAGCCGTAGCTGGGGCCGGAATGCTGATCGTCTGGCATGGGTTGCCTCCCTTGGTTTGTTGCGTTCGGGTGTAGGGGAAGGTTGCGGGCGGCTCAACCACAGGTGCTTTGGCGGTGATCCAGCGGCCCCGGGGCGCATGGCCCGGCACGACATGCTTTGGGGGGCGCTGCCCCCACAGCCTTTGGCTGCTCCCCCGGAGATATTTTTGCCAATAAGAAAGGATATGGTTGCGGCGGTTGCAGGACTTGTGCGCCGGGAGTTGGTTGGTACTGTGTATTTCCGGGAGGACAGCAATGTATATTGGGATCGACCTTGGCACGACCGGGGTCAAAGCGCTGTTGGTGGATGACGCTCAACATGTGGTGGCGGGGGTTGTGGCGCCGTTGGACATGGCGCGGCCCAAGCCTGGTTGGTCGGAGCAGGATCCAGCGGATTGGATTGCCGCGACCGAAGCTGTGTTCGATGGTTTGGCAGCGCAGGCGGATCTGAGCGGCGTTGCCGGGATTGGCCTTTCGGGTCAGATGCATGGGGCGGTGGTGTTGGATGCCGCAGATGCCGTGTTGCGGCCGGCAATCCTGTGGAATGACACCCGGGCCCATGCGGAAGCAGCGGCCATGGATTCCGATCCGATCTGGCGTAAGGTTTCGGGCAATATCGTGTTCCCGGGCTTTACCGCGCCAAAGCTGGCTTGGATGAAGGCCCACGAAGCGGATCTCTTTGACCGGTTGGCGCGGGTTTTGTTGCCGAAGGATTACCTGCGGCTCTGGTTGACCGGTGAGGCTGTGTCAGAGATGTCAGACGCGGCGGGCACCAGTTGGCTGGATGTCAGCATGCGCGATTGGTCAGAGGATCTGTTGGCTGCGACCGGTTTGTCGCGGGACGTGATGCCCGGGCTGGTGGAGGGATCGGCGCGATCTGGTGATTTGCGCCGTGATTTGGCGGGCCGGTGGGGCATGGGGCCTGTGGCTGTGGCAGGCGGGGCCGGCGACAACGCGGCATCCGCCATCGGTGTTGGAGCCGTGTCACTGGGGCAAGGCTTTGTCTCCCTGGGAACGTCCGGAGTGGTTTTTGCGGCGACCGAGGCATTTCGCCCGGCTCCGGCCACAGCAGTGCACAGCTTTTGCCATGCCTTGCCGGGTGTCTGGCACCAAATGGGGGTGATCCTGTCAGCCACGGACATGCTGAACTGGTATGCCGGGTTGGTGGGTGCCAAGGCAACGGATCTGACAGCGGAACTGGGCGACCGGGCGAGAGCACCGGGGCGGGCCATGGTGCTGCCGTATCTAGGGGGAGAGCGGACACCGCATAATGATGCGAGGGTCCGGGCGGCCATGATCGGGTTGGACCATGCGACTGACCGGTTGGCAGGGACACGGGCGGTCTTGGAAGGGGTATGCTTTGCCTTGAAGGACAGCCTTGATGCATTGACGGCGACCGGGACGGAGGTGCCGCGACTATTGGCGGTCGGCGGTGGCAGCATGTCGGATTACTGGTTGGGCGCCTTGGCCACGACCTTGGATTTGCCAATCGACCGCCCCGTCGGAGGCGATTTCGGAGCCGCGTTCGGCGCTGCCCGGCTGGGTCAGATGGCTGCCACTGGTGCGGGGGCCGAGATCGCGACCGCCCCTGAGATTGCCCGCAGTTTTGACCCTGACCCTAATCTGGGGGCCGCTTTTGCCGATGCCCATGCCCGCTACGATTCTGCATATACAGCCTTAAAGGATCTTTCATGAGCTATTTCGACGGCATCGCCCCCGCCACATTCCAAGGGCCGGACAGCACCGACCCGCTGGCCTATCGCCATTATGACCCGGCGGAGGTTGTGATGGGCAAAACCATGGAAGAGCATCTGCGCTTCGCCGTGGCCTGGTGGCACAGTTTTGCCTGGCCCGGCACCGATCCGTTCGGGGGGCAGACATTTGAACGGCCCTGGTTTGGTGACACGATGGATCTGGCGCGGGCCAAAGCGGATGCGGCATTCGATCTGTTCGCCATCCTGGGCCAGCCCTATTTCTGCTTCCATGATGCCGATATCCGGCCTGAAGGGGCGAATTTCGCTGAGAATACCCGCAATCTGGAAGAGATCGTCGACTATATCGCGGCCAAGATGGAGACGGGCGGGCCAAAGCTGCTTTGGGGCACGGCCAACCTGTTTTCCCACCGCCGTTACATGTCGGGGGCGGCGACGAACCCCGACCCGGATGTCTTTGCCTTTGCCGCGGCAACGGTGAAGACCTGCTTGGATGCGACGCTGAAACTGGGTGGCGAGAACTACGTGCTATGGGGTGGGCGCGAGGGCTATGAGACCCTTTTGAACACCGATCTGGGCAAGGAGCGGCAGCAGGCTGGGCGGTTCCTGACCATGGTCGTGGACTATGCCAAGAAGATCGGGTTTAACGGCACGATCCTGATTGAGCCCAAACCACAGGAACCCTCTAAGCATCAATATGACTATGATGTTGCCACGGTTTACGGGTTCCTCAAGGAGTTTGGGCTGGAGGGCGAGGTCAAGGTCAATATTGAACAAGGCCATGCTATTTTGGCCGGGCATAGTTTTGAGCATGAATTGGCGATGGCGGCATCCATGGCGATTTTTGGTTCGATCGATATGAACCGCAATGACTACCAATCGGGTTGGGATACGGATCAGTTTCCCGACAATCCGCGGGAGGTGGCGCTGGCATATTATGAGGTGATCCGGGCGGGTGGGTTCACGACCGGCGGCACCAACTTCGATGCCAAACTGCGCCGCCAGAGCCTGGATGCCGAGGACCTGGTCGCGGCCCATATCGGCGCGATGGATGTCTGCGCGCGGGGGTTCAAGGCTGCCGCTGCAATGTGGGAGGACGGAGCGTTGGAACAGGCGCGGGCTGCGCGATATGTCGGGTGGTCTAGGGGTGATGCTCCAGCGCTGTTGCAGGAAGGAACGTTGGAGACCATCGCCGAATGTGTGCTGCGTGACGATATCAATCCGCAGCCCCGATCAGGCCGGCAAGAGAAGTTGGAGAACGTGGTCAGCCAGTTTATCTGAACGGCCGCGCTTGCCGGATCGACGCAGGACGGCTACGATCCGGGCATTGATTTTGGATGCGTCTCATTATGCGCATAGAAAGGTTTGTCATGTCGATGCCTGCGGCCCGTATTACGGATATGCACATCTGCCCGCTGGTTCTACCGATCCCGCCATCGCCTATTCCGACACCGCATGTGGGTGGGCCAGTTGTGACCGGTGCGCCGACCGTGTTGACCGGTATGATACCGCAGGCCCGCGTGACCGATACATGTGTATGTGCGTCTCCCGTGCCCGATGTCATCGTGATGGGATCGCCAACGGTCTTGGTTTGCGGCATGCCTGCTGCGCGGATTGGCGATATGACGGCCCATGGCGGCACGATTACGACTGGTTTGCCGACGGTACTGATTGGCATGTTCGGGGCAGGTGGCGGCGGTGCAGGCGGTGGACCAGGCTCAGTTCGGGCGGGGATGGGCGTTGGCGGGAGCGGGTCGGCGGATGGCGCGACGAAGCTGTCGGATACACGTGGCGAACCGGGCGGACCGATGAAAAACCATTCAGGCGCGATTTCCACAGGCGAAGCCACTGCACCCGAAGCCCAGGCGCAGCGCGACGCCTTGATCAACGCGGCCAAGGACGGCACACCCTATTGCGAGGCCTGTGCCCAGGCGGCGGCTGCGATGGCGGCTGCCGATGCCGCATGGGAAGAAGCGCTTGCCGAGGCTGACCAGGCCTCGGACGATTGAGGCGATGCCCCACTTTGCGCTGATCGATGCCGCCCGCGATCCTAAGATCTATCCGATGCTGCAGGGC
Organism: Actibacterium sp. 188UL27-1; assembly: GCF_016901225.1. Taxonomy (GTDB): domain Bacteria; phylum Pseudomonadota; class Alphaproteobacteria; order Rhodobacterales; family Rhodobacteraceae; genus 188UL27-1. The sequence continues at coordinate 295,058 of NZ_JAFEUL010000002.1, forward strand.
GAAAAGCAGGTTCAGAGCCTGTTCGGCGGGCGGATCGACCCGCATATGCAGGATGTTGTGCCTTACATTCTGCGGCTCGATCCGGCCTCCCCGTTTCGGCGCGCGCTCGAAGAATATGGCTGGGTGAACCATTGGGGGATCACCTGCTATGCGCCGGCCAAGATGGTGAATGTTCGCAGGGAGTTGCGCAAGAACATGCAGGCCCGTCTGCCCGATAGTCAGGTGGCTCTGTTCCGGTTTTATGATCCGCGGGTTTGGGTGCCGTTCATCACATCTTCCAGCGGAGCTGAGTTGAACCCCTGGTTCGATCTGATCGAAAGCTATTGGGCACCACATCCCAAAACCGGTGCGACGATGAAGTTCACCTGTGAAGACGGGGCGCTGATAGCTCAAGCGGCGTGATCTGGCGGGCCAGTTTCGACAGGATCTTCCGGCCTCCGGCGGGGATGGTCGAAGACACATGATGAGACGAGACGGGTAAATCGCCCCTCATTTATGTGTTTGAAAATATCCCCGCCGGAGGCACTAATCTAAGAAAGCGCGATCTCGGCCATGAGCGCCCCGAGGGCAGCACCGTGCATATCTCTGTCAGCAATATGGCCCTGGATCTGTGGCCGGGGGAGACTGAATTTGACGACATTCAGGCTCGGGATCTCGAAGCGTTTCAAGAGTTGGCGTTCGGTCTGCAAGATCTGGGCGACATGGGCATCGGTCAGTTGCGTGGTCACCTGATCGTACGCTTCTGATGTGCCGCAGAAGATATCGATGGTCACCCAAAAGGGGCCCGCATTCTTTGAGCGGACCTTTTCGGCGACCTCACCCAGCTTCGGCATCGGCCATCTCCAGAACGTTCAACCGGAAGGCGGACATAGGGTCATCCAGTGTCATTACGTGGTGCAGGCAGAATTCGTAGACGGCGCCGCGCGAGATCTCGGCCGGGGAGAAGGGGAAGGCGAAGGTGGGCACTTCTTCCTCTTCGGTTAGCGGGTGGTGTAGCAGATAGGGGTTGAGCATTTTGGCGATCTCCTCTGCCAAGGCGGCTGTTGGCGCCGTGACCATGGCAAGGACCCCCAGTTCGATCGGGAGGTGGTCGCGATGTTCCAGTGGGCCCAGGGTGGCGTTGCGACCAATTTGGCGCAGCTCAATTGTAAAATCATCCGCTGCGATATCGAGCCGGTCCAGCGCCTTGGCGGTGCAGCGGGCAATGATATCGGCGCACCATTGATCGGCTTGGGTCACGTATTGCGCATCGCGAATGAGGGTAAGTGCGACGGTTTGGTAGCCCGACAGACGCGCGCCTTCTAGCTTGACGGTATAGGTTTGACTGGGGACCCATCTGGCCCCTGTCACGCGAACCGCGCCATCGCGGAGTTGGACGTATTCTGCGCCATGCACGTCAAGATGACCGCCGGGTTCGTGAAGGATGAACGGGTCGCTGTTTTCATAGAGCATATGGGCAGATACGGTGTGCGGCGTGGCTTTGGCGCCCTCTGCCAGGGGTTGGACGGTGAAGCCGGTATCATCGAAATCCAGTAGGATGACGCCGGTCTGGGGCCTGGTTGCACAAAGCGCACCGCATTCGCCAATTTTGGCACCATGCCAGGCGGCGCCGGGATGGCAGCCACGCATCAAGGGCAGTGCTGCGATCAAGGCGGTATCGGTACAGCGCCCGGCAATGATGATATCGGCGCCGGTGTTCAATGCGGCTTGGATCTGCTCCGCTCCGGCCAGGGCCACGATATTGGTGCAGGCGGCAATGGTTTCAGCGTCCACGACAGGCGCGCCAGCGAGTGGGGTCACCCGTCCGTTTGAGAGGGCCTGTACGATACCCTCTGGCGGTTGGCCGCTTTTCAGAATGGCGATTTTGGCGGTTTGGCCGAGTTCCGCCAAGATCTCTTTCGTGAGGTCCACCAGCCAATCGACCGCTTGGTCCGCCCCGCAAGTGCCAGCGGTCCCGATAACCAGGGGGCATCCGGCAGTGGCGCGCGCCGCGATCAAGCCCTGCCATTCGATCTTGGTCGAGGCGCGCGAATACTTTGACACCCCGCGTCCCAGATAGGATGGTCCGCTATCGGTAGAGCCGCCGTCGATGGCGATCAGGTCTGGCTGCATGGTAACGCCGCGGGCCAAGGCGCCCTTGTCATAGTCCAGACCCAGGGCGCCAGAGGGAACCAGCACCCGAACCATCAGTCAGACACGCGTTGCGGTTTGGTCAAAGCCTTGCGCAGGAACATCGGCGCGATGAACCCGCCGATGGCAGCGATCCACAGACCGCTGGCGATGCCGGAGGAGAAAAGGAACGTCCAGTCACCGGACGACAGGACCATGGCGCGGCGCAAAGCATCCTCCATGTGACCGCCCAGCAGGATACCGAGTATGATTGGCACTGTTGGCACATCAAGTTTGCGCAGCACATAGCCCAGCACGCCGAAGCCGATCATCAAGAGCAGGTCGAAATAGCTGCCCGACAACGAGAATATGCCGACGAATGAGATCATTGTGACCCCCGGCAACAGGATCTGCGGCGGCACTTGCAGGATGCGCACAAAGACTTTGACCATGGGCACGTTCATCAACAGCAAAACGATATTGGCAATCAGGAGCGACGCGATGAGGCCCCAGACGACCTCTGGCCGGTCGGTGAACAGCGTTGGGCCAGGCGTGATGTTGAGCGTCATCAGCAGGGCCAGCAAAACGGCCGTGGTGCCGGATCCGGGCACACCTAGGGTCAGCATCGGGACCAGAGCACCACCTGCCGCGGCGTTGTTGCCAGCCTCCGGGGCCACGACACCCCGGGCGACACCGGTGCCCAATCCACCTTTTTCACCGGCATAGGATTTCTCTGCCATGTAGGCCATGAAACTGCCCAAGGATGCGCCCGCGCCGGGCAGGACACCTGCGAAAAACCCGATGACAGAACTGCGCAACGCGGTTCCGGTGGTATTGACGATATCTTTGACCGGGATCGTGACCTTTTCCAGCTTCACCCCGATTGAAGTGTTCTTGCCGTGGCTTTCGATGAAGAAAAACACCTCGGCCACAGCGAACAGGCCGACGATGGCCACAAGGAAATCCACCCCATCGGCCAGGTGCAGGTTGCCCCCTGTCAAGCGCGGCATGCCGGATGTGTTGTCGACACCGATCATGGCGATGGCGAGGCCGATGCAAGAGGCCACCGCTGCCTTGGCCTGATTGTTCGACGCGATGCCACCGAGGGTGCAGAAGGCCAGAAGGTAGAGCGCGAAATACTCGGCGGGGCCAAAAAGATAGGCGACTTGCGTCAACCATGGGGCGAGCAACATCAGGCCTATGGTGGCGAGGAACGCGCCGATGAAGGAGGCGACGCCGGACAGAACCAATGCGTCGCCGGCGCGGCCTGCCTTGGCCATCGGATAACCGTCGAGCGTGGTCATCAACGCAGGCTCATCGCCGGGGATGTTCAGCAGGATCGAACTGATCCGTCCGCCATACATCGCGCCATAGTAAACGGACGTCATCAGAACCAGGGCCGAGGTTGCGTCCAATCCGATTGAAAAGGTCAGTGGGATCAGGATCGCCACGCCATTCGACGGACCAAGACCCGGCAATGCGCCAATGATCGTCCCCAGAAAACAGCCGATCACGGCGAGCATCAGAGTGAACGGCGATAAGGCGACGGAAAATCCGATGGCGAGGTTGGAAAGAAGTTCCATGTCAGCCAAGCAATCCTTTGGGAAAGGGAACAAGGCCCAGATCCAGCGCGTATTTGAAGATGAGGAACAGGCCGATAGATAGGCCAATGCCGGTCACCACCGCAAAGATGGGGCGGGGCGAGATCTGATAACTCAGCACACCTGCGGCAAGTGCGGTGGGCAACAGGAAGCCGAGCGGTTTCAAGGTAAGCGCATAGACGACCAACACCACCACGCTAAACGCCAGCGCGCCCAACGTGCCAAGGGTCGGCCATGTCGGGTCTGCGTCGGGCTTCCACATCATCACCGCGCCGCAGATGGCCGCAACCACACCGATACCCATGGGAAAGGCGCGAGGGCCGACCGGATCTGACAGAAAGCTAGATTGGATCTGGGTGGCGCTCGCAACATACGCGAGCGCCGAGATCAGGACGACCAGACCAAAGATCCGGTCGCTTATTCGGGTCACTGGATGACCCCGATCTCCTTGGACAGGTCGCGGATTTCAGCCACGACACCATCGACATATGACTGGAAATCACCACCAACCTTGGTGAAAGGCGCCAGGCCATTGGCCTCCATCGCGGCTTTCCATTCGTCGGAATCGGCGACTTGCTGCAGTTTATCAGCCCACAGGTTGAAGGTGTCGTCGCTGACATCCTTGGGCACGTAAAGCCCACGCCAGTTTACCGCGACGACGTCAAAACCTTGCTCCTTGGCGGTTGGGATGTCGTCAAATCCCGGCACCCGTTCTTCGGTTAGCGTGGCCAGGATGCGGACATCACCGGCTTTTACAAAGCCCACGACCTCCGACATGTCGCCGGTCATCCCTTGGGTAAACCCGCCAACGGTCTGGGTGATGGCATCCGCCCCGCCATCAACGCCGATATACTTAACCTTAGTGATATCGGTGAAACCGGCCCGCTGCAGGATCATCAGCACTTTCAGATGGTCGAAACCGCCCGTGGCCGACCCACCGGCAAATGCGACCGAGCCGGGATCGGCTTTAATCGCCTCAACCATATCTCCCAGGGATTGGAACGGGCTGTCCTTACCAACCACGATCACACCGGGATCGGCACCGATGGCACCCACAAACCGAACCTGATCCGCCGTCAGCCCGGCATAGGCATTCTGTGCCAGACGGGTCGAGGTTGCAGAGGACGCGGCGATGATCAGTTCTTCATCGCTGCTGCGTTCATTGACAACATGGGCATAGGCCAAACCGCCACCGCCGCCGGCCATGTTTGTGACTTGCACAGGTTTTTCGACCGCGCCGATATCGTACATTATTTTGCCGATCTGACGGCAGGTGAAATCCCATCCGCCACCCGGATTGGCGGGGGCAATGCATTCGGCGGCAAAGCTGGCATTGGCCGTGGCGGTCAACAGGACGCCCGCGGAAAGCGCGCGCAGGAATGTGGTGGGCATGGTGTCCTCCCAGACAAATGTTGGTGCATGTCCTGTTTTGACAAAGGACTTATGCCGATCGACGTTGACACAGGATGAAAGGCGCTGTCCAGAGGGGAACGGCGGCATCCCCTTGATCGATATCAAAGCGTCCTGCAGCGGTCCGTGGCACATCCAGATGACATCGATATTGGAGGATTCATGCACCATTCGATCCAATTGGTTTTGCTGTCACTGGCGCTTTTCTTCGCCGGTCCAGCCACCGCGCAGTCGGGGGACGTTGCCGAGGGCCAGGCCCTGTTTCAAACCTACTGTGCCACCTGCCATGGCAACCAAGCCCGGGGGGACGGCCCCACTGCGGAAATGATGGTCATTAATCCGCCCGACCTGACGCAGCTTGCGGCGATGCACGATGGCGAATTTCCGGTTCTGTGGGTGGCCCGCCGGATCGATGGGCGCGACCTGATCCCATCCCATGGGTTGCCGATGCCAATATTCGGTAGTTTTTTCGAAGGCACCGACGTTCCGATAAAGGTTCCCACAGGTCAGCCCATGATGGTCAGCCAACCCTTGGCGGATCTGCTGGTCTGGCTCGAAAGCATCCAGGAATAACGCCGATTCACGGCTTTTGATTGCAAGTGTGACGGAATGTGACTGCCCCATGTCTCACGGCATTCCCGCTCCATCCTTACCTTAGGGTCAGTCGCGGATCTTCCGCGGCATACACCGCGCCCCGGATCGGGCGCCAGGAAAGGAGCGCCTGACATGGCCCAAGTTATTCTACCGACTGTTGCCGGTTTCGTATCCTTGATGATCCTTTGGGGGATCGTCGCGGGTATGGTGGCGATGTAAATCTATCCGCGATGCCCGGTACCGGGCATGCCGGAAAATCATATGAAAAAGCCGGCCATCACGTGGGGCCGGCGGTTCAAATCGATGCGGATTATAAAGCCATGATCACAAGAGGCGGTCTGATGACCGCCCCCTGAGTGATGTGATGATCAGTACGGCGCGCGCCCGCGCACTGCCCGTGCAATCATCGCGACGACGAACAGAACGAGGAACAGCACGAACAGGATCTGTGCGATCCCGGCAGAGGCGCCAGCGATGCCGCCAAAACCCAAAGCGCCCGCGATCAGCGCGACAATAAGAAAGGTCAATGCCCAACCAAGCATGGTAGTCCTCCTGCGTTGTTACATCGAACCAACGGGGCAGGGTGCCGAGCGGTTCCAAAAGTGGGTCAAATAAATTCTCGGCAATCCTCGGAACAACTGTGGCTGCATCACGTTAGTGATCTGGAAAAGGAGATCATAATGGCAACTGTGAAAGACATGACATCGCGCACGGGATCTACGGATGATGTGGCCAAGCAAATTTCTGCCCTGAAGGACGATATGGCCAGCCTGACTGCGGCCTTGAGCAACCTGATCCAAACCCAGGGTGAGGCGGCGAAGGGGCGTGCCTCAGCCGAGATTGATGCGATGGCCCGCCGCGGGAAGGACACGGCCGAGATGGTGGCGAATGAAGCCGAACGCCTTGCTGCCCAGACCAATGACGTCATTCGCCAAAAACCGGCGATGGCTGTGGGAATTGCCGCGGGGGTCGGCTTTCTGATCGGTCTTTTATCGAGCCGCCGCTGATATGTTTCAATCGGCCAAACAGACGGCACGGCGCACCGCTCGTGCCGTCGTCTTATCCACGGGCGCCTTGGTGTGCTTGACTGTCGGGGCGGCCTTTTTAACGGTCGCGGCCTGGTTTGGTTTGAGCGCTGTATTGCTGGTCTACCAAGTGGCTCTGATTATCGCGGCAGCTTATCTAGGTCTTGGCCTGGTCCTTTTGGGATGTGCGTCATTGCAAACCAAATCGAAACCGGAACCGAGCAGCACCTCGCAATCGGAGATACAAGGCGCAATCGCTCAGTCGTTTCTCGTCGGCCTTGATGCGGGTCGCGCCGCTCGAACGCGACAGGAATCGTAAGCGCCGCTCGCATTATTCGGGAAGTTCGTTTTATTGTTTAAAGTACTATAATCCACCGGCGCATAGCAAACTCTAGTGGGCCTGGCGTCTCATCTCTTTCCGGTGGAAGCGATCAGGGCTGCCCGGCACTGCCGGACCCATCACTCGTGCATCTCCTGATGCACTTTAACAACCACAAACGCCCAGACGAGACGCCTCAGAGCTTATCCAAGGGAAGGTGAATCCAAGTCGCCACTCCAAGTTTTCTGGGTTTGAGCCAGATCCCTCAGGGCAACTACACCTATTCTGGACTTCCAAGTCGCAGCTCAGAGGCATCTTTTACTCCTTACCCGTAAACCCGATGGGCGCTTCGATAAGACTGCGATCCTATCGCTTCAAGTCAGGGAGAAAGAAAACAGCCTTCAAAGTAAGGCTGCATTTCTCCCGAACTTATTCGGGTATCCTATAATTGGTGACGCCATATCCAGTGTTCAAGGGTTTGCGAGCCACAATTTATCGATTTTCTTGATCACACATCCAACTCCTCCACGAAGCGCGCGTTTTCTTGGATGTATTGGAAGCGGAGTTCGGGTTTTTTGCCCATGAGGCGCTCGACGAGGTCTCCGGTTTCGCCGGGTTGATCTTCGTCGATGCTGACGCGGATGAGCGTTCTGGTGGCCGGGTTCATGGTCGTTTCTTTCAGGTCCTTGGCATCCATTTCGCCCAGGCCTTTGAAGCGTTGGACGTCGATTTTGCCGTTGCCGCCGAGGCCTCGGGCGAGCCAGTCCTCTTTCTCGGCGTCGCTGGCCACGTATTTGCGGCGCGCGCCCTGGGTCAGGCGGTAGAGCGGCGGGCAGGCGAGGTACAAATGGCCTGCATCGATCATGGGCCGCATCTGGGCGAAGAAAAATGTCATCAGGAGCGCGGCGATATGGGCGCCGTCGACATCGGCGTCGGTCATGATGATGACCTTGTCATAGCGCAGGTCGTCGAGGTTGAATCGCGTGCCCATGCCGGTGCCGAGCGCCTGACATAGATCGCTGATCTCCGCATTCGTCGTCAGCTTGGAGGAGGCGGCCCCCAGCACGTTCAGGATCTTACCCTTGAGCGGGAGGAGCGCTTGGGTTTCGCGGTCCCTTGCGCCTTTGCCCGAGCCGCCGGCGCTGTCGCCTTCGACGATGAAAATCTCGGTCCCGTCGCGGCTTTGGCGGGTGCAGTCGGTCAGCTTGCCGGGCAGGCGCAGCTTCTTGGTGGCGGTCTTGCGGGCGGTCTCCTTTTCCTGTTTGCGGCGCAAGCGCTCCTCGGCGCGCAGGATCAGGAAATCAAGGATTGCGCCAGCCGATTTCGTATCGCCTGCGAGCCAGGTATCGAAATGATCGCGGACGGAGTTTTCGACCATACGCGCGGCTTCTTCAGTGGCCAGGCGGTCCTTGGTCTGGCCGACGAATTTGGGCTCTCGGATGAAACAACTGACAAGGGCCGCGCCGCCAGTGGTGAGATCTTCACGCGTGATCTGGGCAGCCTTGCGGTTGCTGACCCGTTCCCCATAGGCGCGGATGCCCTTGAGGATGGCGGCCCAGAAGCCGGTTTCATGCGTGCCGCCTTCGGTGGTTGGAACGGTGTTGCAATAGGACTGGATAAATCCATCGCGACTGGGGGTCCAGTTGATGGCCCATTCCACGGAGCCGGGAACCTGGAACTTGTCGGCGAAGCTGACCTTACCGGCAAAGGGTTTGTCTGCGTAGGTGGTGGCACCTTCGAGCGTTTCACTAAGGTAATCGGCCAGGCCACCAGGGAATTTGAACGTTGCCTCAAGCGGCATGTCCCCATCCGGGAGCGCGGATTTCCAGCGTATCTCGACGCCCGAGAACAGGTACGCCTTGGAGCGGGCCATCCGAAAAAGGCGGGCGGGTTTGAACTTGAGGGCACCAAAGATTTCGGGATCGGGGTGGAAGGTAACAGCAGTGCCACGCCGATTGGGGGCCGCTCCGATCTTGGCCAGTGTACCCTGGGGCAAGCCCTGGGCAAACTCCATGGCGTAAAGTTCCCGGTTTCGGGCGACCTCTACGCGCAGGTGGTCGGAGAGAAAATTGACGACCGAGGAACCGACGCCGTGGAGGCCGCCAGATGTCTCGTAACTGTCGCCAGAAAATTTGCCGCCCGCATTGAGGGTACAGAAAATGATCTCCAAGGCGGATTTTGATGGGTCCTTTGGGTGAGGATCGACGGGGATACCGCGGCCATTATCGCGGATCGTGACATGTCCTGTCTCGTGGAGTTCAACTTCGATCCAGTTGGCATGGCCCGCGACGGCTTCATCCATGGCATTGTCGATGATCTCAGCCACCATGTGGTGGAGCGCACGGTCATCGGTGCCGCCGATATACATGCCGGGGCGGAGACGCACATGTTCCACATCCTCCAACATCTGAATGGAGGCGGCATTATAGGTTGACGGAGCTGGATCATCTCCGGACAGGAGGTCGTCGGCCATGGCGCTGCTCTTTTCGTTGTTTGACCTGTTATGGCAGCGTGATCGGGATGGGACAAGGTTTTGGGGTCTGTGACACGGAGCGCCTGCGGCGCATTTGAAGCTTTTGCGTTACCACGCAGGATGCCAGGCGCGTCCGTGCGCTCTGGGATGTTCTTGCCGGGTGACAAGCGTCATCAGGGCTGCCAATTGAGGATGGCCTGGGCGACCTGTGCAGGTTTTTGGTGGTGGAGCCAGTGATCGGCATCGGCGATTGTGATGCGGGTGAGGTCGGGCGCGACATCTTCGAGGTTCTTGGTCGAGGCCGGGAGGAGTGCCGTATCACCGTTGCCCCAGATCAGCAGATGGGGACATCGGACCTGCATTTGTTCAAGCGGGAATGTGGGTGGGTTGGTCAGTGGTTTCCCGGGGGTGGCGACTTGCAAAGGCGAGGCCCGATACCAATGGATCATGGATTTGAGCCGTCCCGGCCGGGCCCATTCGGCGAGGTATTCCGCCTGTTTGTCCGCGGTCAGCCAGGACATGTCCATTTTGGCGGAGAAGGCCGCCAGGAGACCGGTGAAATTGTTCGCCGCAAGTCGATCTTCGGATCCTTCGGTCCGCAAGGCATGGATGTATTGTGATGCTTCGGACTGGGCGCCGCCCGCTGCAATCTCCCGTTGGAAGGGGATGGGATGGACGCCGTTCATGATGATTAGGCGGGTCACGAGGTCAGGCCGGAAGATCGCAAGACCATATGCAATGGATGCGCCCCAATCATGGCCAAGCACCGTCAACGGCCCACCGATCTGGCCGATGAGCGCAGCCATATCGTCAACAAGTGCAGAGGCTGCATAATCACCAACCTCGGGCGGCGACCAGCTTTGACCATAGCCGCGCTGATCGGGGGCGATGCAGTGGAAGTCTTGCGCCAAGAGCGGCGCAAGATCCGCCCAGGCGCCACCATATTCAGGAAATCCGTGGAGCATCAAAAGCGATGGCAAACCGGGATCCCCCCAAGACCGGATGAAAAATTTCTGCCCGTTCAGCATGCGTGTTTCGGTTTTCATGGCTGATCCTCCCGGTGGTATCAGATCAGGTTTGCGACCTTGGCGAAACCTGCCGGCGGGATTGCGGGTATCGATGACTTGGCCTAGGCCCGAACCATGGTTGTTTTTGCCTTGGCCGTCTTTTTCCTGATCATCACGCCAGGCCCTGGCGTATTATCGACCGCAGGCGTCGGCGCGGCCTTTGGAGGGCGGGACGGTGCGCGATATGTGTTGGGGCTGTTTCTTGGGAATAACCTGGTGATCGTTGCCGTCGTCACAGGCATGGCGGCCTTGGTCCTGGCCGACCCTCGGATCCGACTGGTTTTGTATGGCGCATCGGTCACCTATCTGTTGTATTTGGCGGCCCGCATCGCATTTGCCGGTACGAAGCTCGCCTTTATCGGGCGGGACACATCGCCCGGGGTGATCGGTGGGGTGGCCCTGCAACCGATCAATCCAAAGGCCTATGTCGTGAATGCAACCCTATTTTCCGGCTTTGCCTTCCTGCCCGAAGCGCCGGGGATTGAAATGTTTGTGAAGCTACTGATCGTGAATGCGATTTGGGTGCCGATCCATCTGCTTTGGCTTTGGGCTGGGATCAGCTTGCGCCGTTTGAACCTGACGTCGGGCGCGCAGCGTGCCATCAATATCGCCATGGCCGTGTCGATGCTATTGGTGGTTGGTCTTGCGGCGATCTCTGCACCGGTGTGATCCCGGGGCGGGGGCAGCAGGCCCGAGGGGTCGTTAAATCGAATCAAGCCAGCGGGCCACAGGCTGTGCAATCTCGAAACTGTTGAGCGCCGCGGTGACGAGGCCGGTGGTACGGGCCTCTGCCGCGGCATCAAACCAGATCACCAGCCCCCTGCGACGCAGCAAGTCACCGCGCGGGTGATCCTTGTCGAACGCGGCTGGCACGCGCTTGAGGTGTGGATCATCCAGGCGCGCGCCCTGTGCCGTGACCTTTGCCAAAGCGCTTGCCAGTCCGGCACCATCTGGACCGGCAACAGCCGTGCGGTAGGTGTCGAGCGCCGCTTTTTCAAAGCCCATCCGCCCGGCACCGGTGATGACATAATCCGGGGCGATGCCAAGGAAGTAGCCACTGACCTCGCCCTGCTTGTGACCCTCGGGCACCCAGATCATATGCAGATGGTTGTTGTAGGGGCTCTTATCCTTGGAGAACCGCACATCTCGATTGACCCGAAAGAGCTTGGAAGACATCGGCACACCAGTGATCTTGGCCAGATCGGATCCGATGACTTCTGTCAGCAAGGTGGCTGGTTTCTTGATCAGACCGTCATAGCGTGCCTTGTTTTCCTGAAACCAGTCGCGGCTGTTGTTTGCCTTCAGATCGGTGAAGAACGCGGTCGCATCGGGGACCAACTGATCGAACGTGTCAGACATTCAGCACCTCGTTGTTTGTTGCAAATAGAGGATAGGGCGAGGTCAAGTCTTGTCGCGTTGGCATCCCTGCCGTAAGGGCATTCCATGGCCCAACACATGACATATGCTGCCCATGGCAAGGCGGTTTTGACACTTGGTCTGCCGTTGATCGGGGGTCATCTGGGCCAGGTCGCTATCCAGATCACCGACACCGTGATGCTGGGATGGTATGGGGTTGAGGCTTTGGCGGCTGTCGTGCTGGCCAGTTCCTATTTCTTCATCCTGTTCATCGTCGGCGCGGGTTTTGCGTGGGCAGTCATGCCCATGGTCGCCGCGGCAGCTGAGGCTGATGACACGGTGCAAATCCGCCGCATAACACGCATGGGTTTGTGGCTGTCGCTTCTGTTTGCGATGGCGGCCATTCCGCTGATGCTTTTTTCCGGCCCCGTTTTGGTGTTTCTGGGTCAGGAGCCAGCCTTGGCGGCTGACGCGCAATCCTACCTGTCGATCCTGGGCTGGGGGATGATCCCGGCAATCGGCGTGATGGTCTTGAAAAGCTACCTTGCCGCATTGGAGCGAACCCGGATTGTGCTGTGGATGACCCTCGCGGCGGCCATTCTGAATGCGGCGCTGAACTACGTGCTGATCTTTGGCAATTTCGGCGCGCCGGAACTTGGTGTGCGCGGGGCCGCCATTGCCTCGCTCGCCATGCATGGCCTGTCGGTTATCGTGATAATCGTCTATGCCCGGGCGGTGTTTCCTGAACACGCGCTGTTTGTGCGGTTGTGGCGCCCGGATTGGGAGGCGTTCAGATCGGTGTTTCAACTGGGATGGCCTATCGGGCTGACCAGTCTTGCCGAAAGCGGGTTGTTCATCGCGACGGCAATCATGATGGGTTGGCTGGGCACGCTGCCCCTGGCGGCCCATGGCATTGCCCTGCAGATCGCGTCGCTCACGTTCATGATCCACCTTGGATTGGCCAATGCCGCAACCGTGCGGGCGGGGCGGGCCCATGGCCGGATGGACCCCGACCACCTACGCCGCGGTGGGGTGGTGGTGATCGCGATGTCGATGGTGTTTTCCGCCCTCACGATATTTGCGTTCCTGACCTGGCCGGAATTGTGGATTGGCCTGTTTTTGAGCCCAGATGCCGAGGCGCGCCCCCAGCTTCTTGCCATCGGTGTTTCGCTTTTGGCCATGGCGGCCCTGTTTCAACTGGCTGACGGTTTGCAGGTCTTGGCGTTGGGCCTGTTGCGCGGGGTGCAAGACACGCGCGCGCCCATGATCATGGCCGGGGTCAGCTATTGGGGCTGTGGCATGCCCGCCAGCTATTATCTGGGGTTCACCTTGGGTTGGGGCGGGGTCGGGGTCTGGTTGGGCCTGGTCATCGGGTTGGCCCTGGCGGCTGCACTGTTGATGTGGCGCTTCTGGATGCGACCGTCCTGGTCACGGGTGGCACCGGCCTGAACAGACGGAATTCCTGACTTGTCCGCTTTTGCCCTGACAAAGCCTAAAAACCGGTGATAAGGTCCCCGATATTAGGCGTGGTGTGTCGCCATGCGCCCCAAAAGAGATAAAAGTACCGATGACCCTACCCGGTCCTCAAGACGAACTTGGACATATCCTTCGCCGTTTGCCCGGCCGCTTGTTTGCGGTGATGGACGGGGCGCAGTTCGATGATCTGCCTGGCCGCCTGCGTGCCGTGGGTCTGGAGTATTTCCCGCTTTACGTCGACGAGATTGATGCGCCGCAGCTGTCCTCCGGGCCGCACCTGGTCGTATGTCGCAGTGGCTGGTCGGTGGAGCAGGTGCGCGATGTCGCGGCCGGTGCGCCAACTGTGGTTTGGTGGGCCTGGCCAGATACCGGGGCCGATTCCGAGGCGCGGATCTACCGCCATTTGCGTCGGTTGAACCTGATCGACGTGCCGTGGGACGTGAATACAGAGGTGGCCGGTGTCTCTGCCCGCCAAACCGATGGCCAGGGGATCGGCGGGTCCGAGCCCGTTCTGTTCCGCCATGCCGATGCAGAGGTGGTGGCAGCCTTGTTGCAGATCCTTGCCCCCGTGCAGCGCGCACGCTTCTTTGGTGGCGCCTTGGCCGTGGTGGCGGAACCGCCAAGCCATGATCAGATCATGCATGCCGCCAATCCCAAGCCGGATGCCCCGGTTCCCTTTGGTCGGTTGCGGTTGTCGCGTCCACAATATGGGCGTCTGTCGGCGGCCTATGGTGCGGCGATGCGGCGACGCGCCTGTTTGGAATTCTCGGCCGAGATGTCTGGCCCGCGCGATGAGAATGACGCCCGCATCGTTGATGCCGTCGACCGGGCCGAGCATTATGGTTGTGCGACGCAGGCGCAGGTCTGGGATTTCGTCAAGCTGGATCTGCGCTATGGGGCACGGTTCGAACTGCAGCCGAAATATTCGGGCGTCTTGCGGGAGTTGCGTGACTTCAGCGTCAGCCCATCCGAACGGCTGTTTCGGGCCTGGCAAGAATTGGGTTTCGCCGAACGGCACGGCGAGAAGTAACCCCACATAGAACGATATCGAGCGGGCTAAAAGGTTGTTAGCACGAAGCCGACGAAACATGCTTCTTCGCTGCAACTGATGTGAATTGACGGATCCGTGACAGAACCGATCAATGACGAAAGGCAGGAACTATCCCGCCTTTCGTCAAGTCTTTGTCAGCCTGTTGGTCCGGCCACAGCGCGGTGCGGCTGGAGCACGGGTCGGTTTTGCGGATCAGGCGCCTTCCATGATCTGCGCGATCTGATTGGCGTTCAATTGCTGGTCATAAATCGCGATATCCGAAAGTGTTCCGTCAAAGACATTGCTGACTGCTTTGCTGCCAGAGGACTGCGCCGAACCATCGCCGCCCAGATGCAGGTATTGGGCGTTGTCGATCCAATCCATGTCCATCCCGGCATCGGATGCAACCAGTTCACCATCAAGGTAGACCTGCGCCCCGTCATCCCCAAAGCTCAACGCGAGATGGTAGAGTTGGTCGGCTTCGATATCATCGACGACCAGGTCGACATCGTCTCCTTGTTCGTTCTGGAAGCGAACGACGAGATCGCCATTCTCGATCCGGGCGCGCAGGTGATCGCCGCCGTCAAGACCATTGGCATCCTTTGACAGGATCCCGCGAACGCCAGACACCGTGTCCGCCTCAAAGAAGAGGGAGATCGTGGCTTCATCCAGCGTCAGATCCGCATTCGGCGCAACGGACACGACCGAAGATTTTACACTAACCTCGGTCTCACCCGACAGGGTGTAAGCCGCATCAGCATTGATCGCACCAGCCTTTGATGGCGCTGGTGCGTTATCGACTTTGTCCTCCTTCGCGGGCTGCTCTTGTGGCTCTGCGATCTTGGCCTGGGCGTTGGAAGAGGTGCCCTTGATTTCCTTGGAGGTGGAGGTGGAAAAGGCCGCCGCCTTGGATACGTCTTTGGAGCTCAGCGCGCGCTCATAGACAGCGAAATCGCTGATTCTGCCGCCAAGGCCCGTGCTCTGCACGCCACCGCCAATTTCGCCAACGACGAAATCACCAGTCCACTTCTTGTTCGAGACATCTTCAAGCTCTCCATTCACGTAAAGCTTGGTAATGCCGTCCTTGCGGGTGATGGCATAATGCGCTTCCTGCCCCGGTCGCGCTTTGGTTTCGGCCACCACAACATCGCGGGGCGACGCATCGGAGGAATAGAGCCGGAACTTACCGTTATAGAAGTTCAGGTCATTGCCATCCCGGTAGGAGCCATCACCTGCCAGCGCATCGCGCTGGTTGATCGGCTTGCCATTCTTGAACCAGACGCTGCCCATGATCGTGAAATCGTCTGACAGGGTGATGTCCTTGATGTCACGGCTTTTGCCATCGAAGGAGGCGCGGGACATGGTATAAACCGGCCCTTCCGATTGAGCGGGCGGGGTGTTGGAGCCGCCGCCGTTGTTGTTGCCACCGCTATTGCTGCCACCTTTGGCCTTGTTGACGTCGACATCGACACGGGCGGTATCCTTGCCGCCTTTGCCATCGCTGATGGTGTAGGTGAAACTGTCACGCCCGGTGAACTTGGTCGGTGCGCGATAGACAATATCACCGGTGTTGTTGATGTAGACGTTGCCTTCGGCTGCGGAACTGACCGCGGTGATCTTCAGCGGGTTGCCATCCGCGTCACGATCGTTCTTGAGCACATCAACCTTGAAGCGTTTGCCTTCCTCGATGCTGACACGGTCATATCTCGCATCGGGTGCGCGATTGCCGGGCTGGCTGCCGCCACCGGTGCCACCGCCGCCGGAATTGCTGCTTTCCTTGACCTGAACATCGACGCGAGCCGTATCCCGGCCACCTTTGCCATCGCTGATGGTGTAGGTGAAGGTATCGCGACCTGTGAAATCGTTCGGAGCGCGATAGACGACATCGCCTGTATCATTGATCCAGACATTGCCCTTTGACGGAGACCCGACTGATATGACCTTGAGCACATTTCCATCGGGATCCGTGTCATTCTTGAGCACATCGATCTTGAAGCGCTTGCCCTCGAACGTGTTGACACGATCGTAGTTGGCATCGGGCGCGCGGTTGCCTTGCTGGCCGCCACCGTTGTTTCCACCATTGTTACCACCGCCATTGCCGCCACTGCTGTTTCCACCGCCATCGCGCGCTTCGACGAACACAGCCCAATCGCCTTTCTTGGGTAGTTTCACGGTCTGGTTCGTGAGCGAGACATTGCCCAGGTCAATCTCTCGATACCCTGCCTCGGTATTGACGGCGATAACCTTGGCGCCGCCTTTCCAATCTTTGTCACCGGATAGTTTGCCCAGGTTCAAAGTCACGACATTCGTGTCTTCGGCATAGACGACCACATGGTCCTTGGATTTCGACTCAAGCGCATATTGTTTCTTGGATGGGCCACCTGTGAGATGGTTGGCACGGGTCGAATCCAGCTCGAAGCGATCATTCTCGATAAAGAACTTATTCCAGGTCTTGATCTGTGCTTGAATGGCAGACGAATAGCTCAGACTGCCTTCATTGCTGTTGATTTCCTTCCCGTTGGAGCGGGTGAGGTTGCCGTAGATGCCAGAAGCACCCCCGGCCATCGTTGAGATCCAGAGCGTATCGATCGTTTGCTCGGCGGTGAAATCCTTGCCGGGGCCGTCCTCGCCCCGGATCCGGAACCGGTCACCGCTTTGGACGGGCAGGCCGTTTGAAGCCTGGAATGCCTTTACATAGGCCTGATAGCCGGGCTCGTGGTGCTCGTAATCGGCAAAGTCCTGACCGGCCTTGTGCCACTTGGTTTCCTTGGAGTGATCCGTGTCGCGCCGGACAGATGCACCGCCGCGGATACCGCTCAGGTGCTCATAGCCCGATTGCTGGTCGAAATAGCGCGCAGCCTGGGCTGCCTGTTGCGGTGTGGTCCATTCAAAGTTGTCAAAGCCATAGCCCAGCGTCCAACCGGGCAAGGGGCCCAGGCGGTCAGCCATGTATTCGATGATGCGATCATGGACTGCGCCATTTTCACCGCCGGGCAACTGATCGGGCGTTTGACCTCGGGCGCTATCCCCCCACGGCCAGATATGAACAACACCGCCGGCCTTGTGGACGGCTGTGATAATATCCTCCAGCGCCTTAAAAGCACGTGGGTCGGGATTGTTGCCCTGGCGCCCATCTATTTCCGTTCCGTATGTGTCGGACTTGCTATTTATATTAAACAGCTGCGCCGCCAGGTTGGGAATGTGAACCCCGGTAAATCCATGTTTGCCGATGAAGTTGTCGACAAATGATTTAATTGCGCGAGGGTTGTTGTAATAGTCTTCGATATCGGTGCTCATCATTGCCATATTCGGCAATATGGCTTCCAATGATCCATCACTGATTTGCTGTGCGAATTTTCCATTTTTCGCCACAACAAAGCCACGATTATCGGAATCTGCCCCAACATTGACCGTTCCGGTAAAGCCGTTCAGATCGCCATCTTTCGACTTAGTTTTGAAGGTCCACTGCCCAGACTTGGTTCCAGTAAAGCGGAAATTATAATCTGACCCATCGTAAAACATACCGGTTTCAATGGTTTGACCAGTCTGTTTGTGGGTGAATGTAACACTGGCATCCAAATCATATGGATTGCCGCTGATGCTTTTGTTTTCCAGTGACCACTCCAAATACGGAGCAAACACTTTGGTAGAAGAAGTCCCCAGGTTTTTGTTCATCGTCGTATCTTCCTGATCACCAAGTGATCCGTGAGTGTGCGTCATGAGTGGGTTGGCAGAACACGCCAATACTAGACCAAGAGCGACTACCGTTATTATTCGCTTGACTAATGAATTGATCGTTAAAACCTGAATAAAAACTGTGGTAAATATGGGTTAATACAATTGTTTCGCGTTCGGTCTATACTTTTCTTGCTTGACGTCGCGTTTGCATCACCGGACGGGGTGTTGCTAACCCAATTTTTGAATTTGTTGGCTAGCTCCACGTCAGCGCCTCTGGTTAGTTATTCAGCCTCAATTACATCGCACTAAAATCAGGGTGAGTTAATAGCGGGTAAAGAAGACTCGGCGGAATTCGACCAACCCGGTCTGGTTGTGTCGCTGATCCACATCACACGCGCAGGGCGCGTGCAGGTATGAATAGTTGGGGGTTCACATCAACCAATTGATTTGAAACGATTTCGTAGAACTCTGGGCCAAGGTTGTCTGCAAAAAGTATACATTGGCAGAGATTGGCCGAGCCTCGATTGGGCTCAGTTCCTCCTGTCGTCAATTGGCGTGATATTGCTTAGGGTGCCTTAGCCCTACGGCAATTTTTCGGTGTGTTCGGCCGCTGACACGACAGTTTTGGGCGCGACCGTCATCTCAGGAGCGGAGTTTTCAGCGATCAGTGCCCGGTAACCGCCGGTTAAGCTTATAAAGGTCCTATTCCCGCCGAAATTAGCGAGGAGAGAGGCCGATGCTGCTGGAGGATAAGCGCCAGGCGTTCTTGGTCGGCACGCTGAGCGCCGATGAAGACGTGAAAGGGGCGGAGTTGGAGGCAATCGGCATCCCTTCCGGAAAGCATCTCCCGGGGCTGCTGTTTGAGGAGCGGGTGAATGTGAACTGCCCAACGATTCCCAATCAGCGGGACGTATTCTGGGGCGCGCGCAGCTACATGAACGGCGGTGGCTATGTGAAAGGTCGGGTCTTTGTCGGGCGATATGTCAGCATCGGACGGCGCGTGACCATCGGTGCCGAACATCACAGCCTGACGGGGGTCTCGACCAGTCCCAGCCTATTCGGTGGCATCGCGATGGAAGCCTACACACCGGATCAATTGGCAGAGATGGCGTTTCACAACATGTCAGAGGTGCCGGTGCAGGTGGAGATCGGCTCTGACGTCTGGATCGGCGACGGGGCTATCGTTTTGCCGGGGGTGCGGATCGGGAATGGCGCGGTGATCGGCGCCAATACGGTCGTTACGCGGGACGTTGCGCCCTATACAATTGTGGTAGGAAGCCCTGCGCGGGAGGTTCGGACGAGGTTTGCGGATCACATCGTGCAATCGCTGCTGGCTTCGCTTTGGTGGGAACTGCCATTTGCGGAACTTAAACAGATGAAGCTCGGCAATGTCCTGACCTTTCTGGAACAGTTAGGCACACATTCCGGAACAGACCTGGGTGGCAGGTATGCGACATATCGTTTGATCGAAGCGTGACACCGGCCAATTTAACCTCGCCTGGGGTCTCATTTAACCGGTGCCATTCGCAAAATCGTTGGCAAATGCGAAGATTCTCGTCCGCAGCCACCGCGACCCTATAGTGAGGCGGATCAGGTCAACTCGGCACAGAAATCCTGTATGCGGGTGCATGCCTCTTTCAGCGCCTCATCGGAGGTGGCGTAGCTGACCCGGAAACATGGTGATAGACCAAAGGCTGCGCCAAAGACGACGGCGACGCCTTTCTCTTCCAGCAGCGCCTTGGAGAATGTCTCGTCATCCGCAATCTGCGTTCCGCTTGCGCTGGTCTTGCCCAAGCAGCCGCCGATGTGGGGGTAGACGTAAAAGGCGCCTTCAGGCGTGGGGCAGGTGATACCCTCGGCCGCATTTAGCATTTCGACCACCAGGTCGCGACGGCGTTTGAAGGTGGCATTGTTGGTGGCGATATAGTCCTGCGGGCCGTTCAGCGCCTCAACCGCGGCCCATTGGGAGATGGAGCAGGGGTTTGACGTGCTTTGGCTCTGGATCTTGCGCATGGCTGCAATCAGTTTCTCCGGACCTGCCGCGTATCCGATGCGCCAGCCGGTCATGGCATAGGCCTTGCTGACGCCATTGCAGGTGAGCGTGCGATCATAGAGTGCGGGTTCAACCTGGGCCGGGGTGGCAAATTCGAAATCGCCATAGGTCAGATGTTCATACATATCGTCCGTCATCACCCAGACATGGGGATGTTGCATCAGAACATCGGTCAGCGTCTTCAATTCCTCTGCCGTGTAGCCCGCGCCGGTCGGGTTGGAGGGAGAGTTAAAGATGAACCACTTGGTTTTGGGCGTGATCGCAGCTTCAAGCTGGTCGGGTGTCAGTTTATAGCCAGTCTGGCTGGAGGCTTCGGCAATCACCGGCTCTCCGCCGGCCAGCAACACCATATCAGGGTAACTGACCCAGTAGGGTGCCGGGATCACGACCTCATCACCGGGGTTCAGCGTGGCCATCAGAGCATTATACAGGATCTGCTTGCCGCCCGTCCCGACGGAAACCTGGGCCGATGAATAGTCCAACCCGTTATCGCGTTTGAACTTGGCGCAGATCGCCTCTTTCAATTCTGCAATGCCGTCGGGGGCGGTGTATTTGGTCTTACCGTCGGCGATGGCCTGCGCAGCCGCATCCTTGATGTTCTGGGGCGTGTCGAAATCGGGCTCACCTGCGCCGAGGCCGATGACATCCTTGCCCTGCGCCTTCAACTCGCGCGCCATGTTCGTGACGGCAATCGTTGGCGATGGCTTCACACGGTCGAGCGTGGCGGAAAGGAAGGACATGGGGGCCTCCAAGGCTGTGGATTTAACCTTGTCTATGGCGCGGTTCGCTGTGGTTCAAGCGGAACCGAGCGCGGCACCCAGGGGCGGGGTTGTTGATCCGGCACCAAGCACGGTAGGACAAGGGCAGATCCGCGACAGCCGCAAGGAGCAGCCCATGGAAGATCACGCCGATTGGTACAGCGAAGAACGTGCGACCTTTGGAGACCGGGTGGCCGGAGCGCGCGAAGCTGTTGGCCTGACCCAGACCGAACTTGCGCGCAAGTTGGGCGTCAAGGTCAAGACGGTGCGCGGCTGGGAGGATGACCTGAGCGAGCCGCGTGCCAACAAGCTGCAGATGTTATCGGGTTTGCTGGGCGTGTCGCTGATGTGGCTTTTGAACGGTGAAGGGGAGGGCGTGGACGCGCCCGATACCCAGGCGGTGTTAGGGGCTGATGTGAAATCCTTGTTGGGAGAACTGCGCGAGATTCGGGCCGAGATGGACCGCGCCACAGACAAACTTGCCCGGACTGAGAAGCGGTTGCGCGGGGTCCTGGCGGAGATCGAGGGATGAGCGAAACCCCGGAAAACCGGTTGCGGCGGTTGCGTATGCGATCTTGGCGGCGGGGCATAAAGGAGATGGACCTGATCCTTGGTAGTTTCGCGGACCGTCAATTGGCTGACCTGTCGGATACCGAGATTATCTTGTATGACGCGTTGTTGAGCGAGAATGACCAGGAGCTTTACGCTTGGGTGACCGGTCAAGAGACGCCGCCTGATCGATTCGCACATATGGTCTCATTAATCGCGCATCATGCTAATGCTCTGTAATTAAAATAAGAAACTACTTTTGTTCACGGTTTAACCTCTTGTTCGGAGTTTTTGCCTAAAGCTGTTGGCGAGCAGTTAGGGCGGAGGCCGACAATGAGTGTTCATGATCAAAATATCCCTACAGGCGGCGGCGCCTATGTGACCTCGTATCTTGAGAGTCTGGCACTGGTGGAACGACTTCACCGGCTGTTGCTTGATGTCATCAAAGACGAGTTTGAGCGCGTAGGCATCCTGGAGATCAATGCCGTTCAGGCTTTGTTGTTGTTCAATATTGGCGACAACGAAGTAACTGCGGGCGAGTTGAAATCCCGTGGATATTATCAGGGGTCGAACGTGTCCTATAACCTGAAGAAGCTGGTTGAACTGGGTTACATGCATCACCAGCGCTGCGAGATCGACCGCCGCTCGGTGCGTGTTCGCCTGACTGAAAAGGGTCGCAACATCCGGACCATCGTCTCGGAACTGTTCGAGAGGCATGCCCAGGGTCTTCAGGACAAAGATATTCTGAGCCATGCCGGTCTGGAGGATATCACCATCTCGTTGCGTCGGGTAGAAAGATACTGGAGCGATCAAATCCGCTATATCTATTGATTCAAAAGGAGGTCGCGTCAAGCGGCCTTCCCATTGGTATCCTATTGCTGGTGTCTTTTGACCCCTGATGGCCAATAGCATCAGTTCATCCAGGGTCTGTCCAACGTGCGGTGCTTGCCCCTTGCACAGCCGAAATACCTGGTGATGCCAGCGGAATTGATCGGGTTAGGGCGCGCGCAACAGGCTGGATCTGTCCCACAATAACCAGCCCGACCTCTCGCAAAGGCTTGCGAGCCATGGCTCCCTCATAGTCCGTGTACCCGATGGCCACCTGCAGAAATGTACCGGGGCCACGAATGACCGTGGTACGAAAATAAGCTGTCAGCTCGGCGATATCGACCTGGCGCAGATCTTCTTGCCCGGCATGGTCGCTGCCGATGACCAGAGCATTGACGGTCGTCCAGTGCAGTGTGCACCGCATCGCTTTGGGGTGGCAAGCCAATGTTATTCTGGCCATCCCCGGAAATGTCTATTGTGCGGCGGGCGCAACCCGGTGCGGTGTCAACGAGGGCTTGGCCGAACAGCAGTGCCGCCCCTAACGCCGTTTCTGCAGGCGCGGTTTGCCGACGATGAGATCGAAGGCGCCTAGCGATGGCCGCGATATCGACCGAATTGCGGATCACCCACCAATCCTGAATGATGACTTGGTGGTCGATACCGCTCCATTCATAAACGGCGATGGAAACGGGACGGTCGGGAAAGGTGAGGAGCGCGCCTTGCACGGCGCCGGCCTGTAAAGCCCTGGCAACGCCATCAAGTTGCAACCGGTATTCATGCCCATCGACGGAACGAGACATCCAGCGCCAGGGCGAGCGCCTGACGACACCCGGCTTGTGCCATGCTTCCTGACAGAAATACGCCAATCCACAGTGCCCCGAAAACCCGCCGCCGACATGTCGCCCTGCGAACTGGCCCTGCGCTGCCATGCCGTGACATGTAGCTGCGCAAGGTGCCGTGTCGGGGCAGGGTGGGGCTTACCAATGCCCGGTATTTTCCATGCTCGCCCAGGGTTCAGCCGGATCCAGCCGGTCACCGATCTGCAACAACTCGACCGAGATATTGTCGGGCGACCGGACAAAGGCCATATGCCCATCCCGCGGCGGCCGGTTTATGGTCACGCCGTTCTCCTGCAGATGCGCGCACATGTCATAGATATTCTCGACCCCGTAGGCGAGGTGACCGAAATGGCGGCTATCCGATGGCAGCCCTTCATCCCCGTCCCAGTTATAGGTCAGTTCAACCGGGCAGTCCGACTGTCCGGGCGGTGCCATGAAGACAAGGCTGAAGCGGCCTTGTTCGCTGTCCATCCGCCGCGTTTCTTCCATGCCAAGCAGTTTGTAAAAGGCGATGGAGGCCTCAAGGTCCTTCACCCGAACCATCGTGTGCAGGTATTTCAGTTTCATCTGGTCATCTCCTTTTGCGGTGACGCGGCGCGCGATATGGCGGTACTGTGCCGTAACGCCCTGCAGATGAAAAGCCGATGGTCTGTGGTTTCGCCGGGTGTCGTTTGGGTTCGTCGTCGCCCACCGACACCTCTCCAGCAGCAGGCATCGCCGCGAAACCGGTGAGATCGTAACAAAAGCCCTGTTCCCCATGAAAATTGCCACGAACCTCCGTTATGTAGTGGAAAATGACCTGCAATTAGCCATATATTGCGTGGGCGACTCGCCATTTGACACAGGAAGGAGCGCCGATGCCACTATCCCCAGATCAGTTTGCTGAGATAGAGACCGCCCGCGCCGCGCCGCAGCCGACCCTGCGTGCCGTCAGCCCGGGGATGGAGGCGCATCTGTACACCGCGCATCCCGTGTTGGATCACGGTTTTGTCCGCGTCGTCGACTATATGGGCGATGACAGTGCCATCGTTCAGGCCGCGCGTGTCAGCTACGGCGCTGGCACCAAACATGTGAGCAACGACCAGGGTCTGATCCGGTATCTAATGCGTCATTGGCATTCGACACCGTTCGAGATGTGCGAGGTCAAGTTGCATGTGAAGTTGCCGGTCTTTGTCGCCCGGCAGTGGATCCGGCACCGGACGGCCAATGTGAATGAATATTCAGCGCGGTATTCGATCCTGGACCGGGAATTCTACATTCCCGCGCCGGATCAACTGGCGGCCCAATCGACGGTCAACAATCAGGGCCGGGGTGAGGTCTTAACCGGAGATGAAGCGGCGCGCGTGCTGGACATGCTGAAAGGCGATGCGACCCGATCCTATGATCATTACGAGGCGATGCTGAACACCGAAGGGCAACAGGGCCTGGCACGCGAATTGGCGCGCATGAACCTGCCCGCCAATGTCTACACACAGTGGTACTGGAAGGTGGATCTGCATAATCTGTTCCACTTCCTGCGACTGCGCGCCGATGCCCATGCGCAATACGAGATCCGGGTCTATGCCGAAACTATTTGCAATCTGGTCGCCAACTGGGTGCCCGCCGCCTACAGCGCGTTCGAGGATTACCGGCTGGGCGGCGCAGTCCTGTCGGCCAAAGGGGTAGAATGCCTGCGCCGGATGCTAAAAGGCGAAGCCGTCACCCAGGAAACCAGTGGCATGTCCAAGGGAGAGTGGCGCGAGTTTGAGGCGGTGCTTGCGGACTGACGCCGACTGATGTTTGGTCGGCTGGATGAGACCAGCCCTGACATGCCAAACCGGTAGACCATACCGATGACACGCCCCGCCGTGCAGGGTTTGCTGGCCATGGTTGGGGCCTGCCTGATCTGGGGTTTATCCCCACTTTACTACAAATTGCTCGACCATGTTCCCGCGACCGAGGTTCTGGCCCATCGTACCCTGTGGTCTGGGGTATTCTTTGCCGCGGTGCTGCTGATCCAGCGCCGGTTGCGCGAGGTTCCCAATCTGCTGCGCCACGGTGCGGGGTTGATCGTGCTGGCGGCGGTCATGATCTCGGTGAACTGGTTCCTCTTTATCTGGTCTGTTCAGGTCGGACGCACGATCGAGGCCAGCTTGGGCTACTATATCTTTCCGTTGGTTGCCGTGGTGCTGGGGGCCGGCGCCTTTGGGGAGCGATTGGGCCGCGTGCAATGGATCGCGGTTGGGCTGGCAGCCGCGGCCGTTCTGACTTTGATCCTGGGCCTCGCCGTCGTGCCCGTGATCTCCCTCGCGCTGGCCATCACCTTTGGTATCTACGGGCTACTGAAGAAACGGTTATCGGCAGGTCCGGTCGTATCGGTTACAGCCGAAGTGGCAGTGCTGTTGCCGTTAGCAATGGCTTGGCTGGCGGTGTTGCACGGTCAAGGCGGCGGGGTATTCGGGCGTTCGGTCCAGGATACCGGAGTCTTGATGCTATCGGGCGTGTTGACGGCGGGGCCCCTGATCCTGTTTTCCTATGCGACGCGGCGGGTACAAATGGCCACGATCGGATTGGTGCAATACCTCAATCCGACCCTGCAATTTGGCTGTGCGGTTGTCGTATTTCAGGAACCGTTTACGCGGTGGCATGCGCTGGCCTTTGCCATGATCTGGATCGCTCTGGCGATCTATTCGGGACAGGCGATCTGGTCGGGGCGCAAGGCTTCCTCCAATGCAGCGACCGTGGGGACGACCCGCGCATAGTCGAGGATCGTGGCCTCGGCAAAGCCCTGCGCCACGACATGGTCCAAAAGATGGATCAATGGCGCCCAGTATCCGGCGATATCCAATAAAAACAGCGGCTTTGCATGCAGACCAAGCTGGCGCCAGGTCAGTACCTCAAAGAATTCGTCCAGACTGCCCGCGCCGCCCGGTAGAACAACGACCGCATCGGCATTCATGAACATCACCTTCTTACGCTCATGCATGGTTTCGGTGATGATGCTGGTGGTCCGTGCGGTCTGCTTGATCTCGCGGCTCATCAGGTGAGTGGGGATCACGCCGAGTGTTTCAGCGCCACCGGCCTGTGCTGCGGTTGCAACCGCTCCCATCAGACCCACATCACCTGCGCCGAAAACCAGCCGCCAGTCATTCTTGGCAATCGCCTGGCCCAGATTGGCCGCAGCCGCACGATAAGCCGGGTTCAGACCGTCACGCGAGCCGCAATAGACACAGAGGCTGAACCTTTGATGCGACATGACTATGCTTTCACCTGATCGCGCTTTGACCGGTGATAGCGGGGTTGATACTGTCGCTCAACCCGCCTAGGCCGCCCAATCAGGCATGCTGGGGTGTTGGAGACGTGATGGCAGAGAAGAAGACAGATCGGAAATGGCTGGTCCCAGCTGTGTCCTTGGTGGCCGTGTTTGCTGCTGCGGGTGGGGGTGTGCTGTATAACATGCGCCCCGATCTGTTTGAGGCCGCCGTGACCATAAAGGACGATACGCAGGATCTTGCGGCGGTCGCGGATCGGGCGGAGATACCTGCGGACCCCGCCGTTGTTGACGATACCGGAACACCGGATGTGATTGAGGCTGAACCGGACCTGCCAGCGCCGACATTTGATGTCGTCCGGGTGGATGCGGGGGGCAGCGCGCTGATTGCTGGCACCGCCCCGCCACGCTTTGACGTTGCGATTGAAATCGACGGGGCAGAGGTGACGCGGACCTCTTCCGACGGTAATGGATCCTTTGCTGCGGTGTTTGACGTGGCCCCGCGGGATGTGGCGCAGGTCGTGGTTCTGGTGGCCTATGGTGCGCCGGGTCAGGAGGTTCGATCAGATGACAGTGTGATCCTCGCTCCGCAATTGGAGCCCGCCGGCGTCGCGGGTGCCGGTAATTTGGCGACCGATATGCCGGATTCGGCCCCGGTCCCTGTACTGCCGGATGCCAGCGTAGTGACCGATCCCGACACGCCATCCACAGCGGTAGAACCTATCCCGAATCAGGATGTGGCTGTGGTTTCGCCGTCGGCAGACGCGCCGCAAATTCCGACTAGCCCGCCCGATAATAGCTCGAATGCCGATGATGTTCCGGCAGAAACGGCAGAGGAAGCAGGGGCTGATGCGCCGCGCGATGCTCCCAGGGATGGGCCCTCGGAAATCACGGGCGACCTACCTGCCGATATAGTAGCAGACAGCCAGGGGGATCTGGCGAACGATACAGCGGATCAGCCGCTGCAAACTGCGAGATCAGACGGTGATATACAGCCACCCGCACAGGTTGAACGCCCGGAACAGGCCCCGGCAATTCTGCTGGCGGGCAATGATGGTGTCCGTGTTCTGCAGCCTGCAGGTGACCCGACGGAGATCCCGCCTAGCGTGGCCTCTGTCGTTTTGGACAGCATCGCCTATAGCGACAGTGGGGCTGTTTTGCTGACGGGGCGGGGTCCCCAAGAGGGTGACGCCGAAGAGATCTTGCGCATCTATCTCAACAATCGTCAGATTTTGGATGCCCCGGTGGGCGATGATGGCAGTTTCAAGATCGAATTGCCGGATGTTGAGATTGGCGTCTACACTCTTCGCTTGGATCGGTTGGACAGCGATGGGCAGGTGACCTCCCGGTTTGAGACACCGTTCAAGCGGGAAGATCCCGAAACGCTCGCGCGGTTCACCGATACGATCGAAGCGCTGGAAGGACCGGAGCGGTTGGCAGCCACGGTCGTGACGGTGCAGCCCGGCGTGACGCTGTGGAGCATCGCATCCCAGCGCTACGGCGACGGCTTTTCGTACCTGAAGGTGTTCGAGGCCAATAAAAACCAGATCCGCAACCCCGATCTGATCTATCCGGGGCAAGTCTTCGATCTGCCTGATTGAGAGAGCGGGCATCGTCCGGCTTGACCTTGGGCCGTGGCCTTGGCACACCACATCTATGACATGCCCGATCCTGACCTGCCCTTGGTATTTTACCGTTCCTTCATAGGTGCGGTCTGGAGTTATTCTGACATCTGACCGCCGCAGAGGCGGTCTTTTTGTTTCGGCTCTGTGGCCCTGATCCCGGAGATCGAAAATGATAGAAACCGTGATAAAACAAGCACCTGTGGTGCGAAAGATGCGCCTGGATGACCGGGTTGCCGTCTACGGCATGGTCCATGCCTTGGCGGCCCATCACGATGACACGGCGACGCTGACGCTTGAGCAACTGTCGGATCTGACCGGCGGCAGCAATCCGTGGATCACCGTTCTGGTCGCTACATTGGCGGAAAGTCCAGTGGGGTTTGCGGCCCTCTGCCCCCTGGTCAAGCTGCATTTTGGCCAACGCGGCATGGATTTGCATCACCTCTATGTCGCGCAACCGCATCGTGGGCTGGGGATCGGACGAGCCCTGGTCGATGCTGCCTTGGCCGAAAGCGCGCGGCAGGGTGGCCATTACATGACGGTCGGCACTGATCCTGGTAATACCGATGCTCAGGCGGCTTACACGGCCATGGGCTTTGACACAGCCAACCCGCCCGGCCCCCGGTTTAAGAAGGTGATCGGCGCCTGAATGTGCGGCTCGGGTGGCCTTTCCCCGGGCGCCCGCCTAGTTTGCGCGTCGATGAACAGTTAAGGCAGATGATGGCGCAAGACCAGATCACGGTGGAGGAGCGGGCGCGCGGACGGCGCGTTCTGCGCGAAGTGGTGCCGTATCTATGGCCGGAGGGCCAGTTCGGGTTAAGGGTGCGTGTCGTTGCGGCGTTGGTCGCCTTGGTTCTGGCCAAACTTGTGGCGGTCGCGACCCCGTTTTTTTACAAAGGGGCGGTTGACGATCTGGCGGGCGAGTTCGGCGAGGGGGCCGGTCTTTTGGCCTTGGGCGCCATCGGTTTGACCATCGCCTATGGCGGCGTGCGCTTGTTGAACATTCTGTTCCAGCAATTGCGCGATGTGATCTTTGCCAAGGTTGGCCAGACCGCTTTGCGGCAGATGGCGTTGCGCACGTTCCGGCATATTCACGCCCTGTCGCTGCGTTACCATATCAGCCGAAAGACAGGTGCGCTGAGCCGGATCATGGAGCGTGGAGTCAAGGGCGTCGCCTTCCTTTTGCGGTTTTTGTTGTTTTCTATCGGGCCTTTACTGCTGGAACTTGTGCTGATCGGTGTCGTGCTGGTGACCCTGTTCGATTGGCGTTACCTGGCCGTCCTGGTGGTGACGATGGCCGTTTACATCTGGTTCACGTTCGCGATCACCGAATGGCGGGTGCGGATCCGGCGCGAGATGAACGAGCAGGATAACGAGGCCAACCAACGCGCCATCGACAGCCTGCTGAACTTTGAAACCGTCAAGTATTTCGGCGCGGAACGGCGCGAGGCGGGTCGGTATGACACCGCCATGGCGGGCTATGAAGTGGCCGCGTTGAAGACGGCATATTCGCTTGGCCTCATCAATCTGGGGCAAGCGACGATCATCAATGGCGGCCTTGTCGTGGTGATGGTTATGGCGGCCCGTGGCGTGATGTCGGGTGATCTGACGGTCGGCGATTTCGTCATGGTCAACGCCTACATGATCCAGATCATCTTGCCGCTGAACTTCCTGGGCACCGTCTATCGGGAGATCCGGCAGGCCCTGGTCGATATGGGTGAGATGTTTCAACTGCTTGAGCAACCCTCTGAAGTTGTTGATAAATCAGGAGCTGCGCCCTTGGCTGTGTCACGCGGAGAGGTAACGTTTCAGGATGTTCGCTTTGCCTATGATCCCGACCGGCCGATCCTGAAGGGTGTGAGCCTGCATGTGGCGGCGGGAGAGACCCTAGCCATTGTCGGCCCCACGGGATCGGGCAAATCGACCATCGGGCGGCTGCTGTTTCGGTTTTATGATGTGGCCGGTGGCGCCCTGAAGATCGATGGGCAGGATGTCCGGGAGGTGACGCAAGAAAGCCTGCATCACGCGATTGGCGTCGTGCCGCAGGACACGGTTCTGTTCAATGACAGCATCTATTACAACATCGCCTATGGGCGGCCCGATGCCACGCGCGAGGCGGTGGAACAGGCCGCCAGGGATGCCGAAATCCACGATTTTATTGGGAGCTTGCCAAAGGGTTACGACACGCAAGTGGGCGAACGCGGACTGAAACTTTCGGGTGGAGAGAAGCAGCGCGTGGGCATTGCGCGCACCATGCTGAAGGACCCACCGATCCTGCTGCTGGACGAGGCGACAAGTGCCCTGGATACGGAGACCGAACGCGATATTCAGGCCGCCCTGGCGCGGATGGGGCAGGGGCGCACGGTGATCACCATCGCGCATCGCCTGTCGACCATTGCCGATGCCGACCGGATCATCGTGCTGGAGGCAGGCGCGGTCGTGGAGGAGGGGGCTCACGCCGACCTGCTGGCCCAAGGCGGACGTTACGCCGATCTGTGGCATTACCAATCCGCCGAACGCGCGGACCGTGATCCGCGCAACACCGCCGAGGCCCCGGCGGCGGAATAGCCCCTCAAGCTTCTGATACAGCTGCCAAATCGCGATACACAAACCATGCACATCTTATGCACAAAGCATGCATACGATGATGTGGATTGCAGGCGCGGTGGGTGGAAACCGCCGCAAGTCTGGCGTGGTGCATGGTCGTTCCGTTTCGCGATTTAAAATTTTAAATTTCGGGCGGGGATATTTGAACCAGTACGAAAGGGGGCGATGCGGCGTCATTTGAGCTATGGCGTGAGGAGACCGGACCATCTGGCGACGGCCTCGACCTCGTCGAGGTAGCGGGCGCCGATCCAGAGTGCGGCGTCGCTGCCGAACCAGAGGCCACCCGTTAGCAGGATCGGGAGCAGCAGGGCAGGGGCTGTCCGAAGGGCGGGCGCGCAGATCCGGTGGGCGGGATTGGCGTGGGCGTTTTGCAGGTAGTCGGCCAGGGCGTGGCGCCAGGGACGGAGGGGCCCAGTTTTGCAGGGCGGCCAGGCTGAGGAGCAGGTGGAGGCCCGTGGGCAGCAGCGTTGAAAAGAGCATGAGGTAGAGCCAGGTGTTTTGGCCGGGTTCAGGCGCAGGGTCGCGGAGCCCAGCGAACATCCCGGTCAGGTCAAACAAATGGTGACCACTGAGCGTATCCAGCCCTGCCACGGCGACCACCAAGGTGATGCAAAGCGCGACGTGCAGGGCCAGGGCTGTTGCGAGATCGGCCAGGGCCCAGGCTATGGCGTTCCCTTGGCGCAGACCAAGGCGGAGAAAGGTGAGGGTCGCGGCAAAGGAGACTGTGTTGAAGAGCGCGTTGATCAGTGGAAGGACGCCGAGGAAGATGAAGTAGCCCTTCTTAGCATCGGGTATTGCATCCCAGTCAATATATCTCGCGAGGACTGATGCGGTGATGCCGACATACAGCGTCACGATCCACCGTGTCAGTCTGCGGCGACCGGGTTTGTCTAACCAAATCATCCCGAATATGACTGCGCCTGCGACTGCAAGCTTAAGGTCATGCACAGTAGGGCTGTCAGCACGATTACGCCGTCGGGCCAAAAAGGCGCCTGGGTGACCACAGTTAGGGGGTCGGCCTGACCGATGCTGAAAAGGAGCCACCCGCCCAGGATCAGCAGCAGAGGGTAGGAGACGGCGATGGCGCGATCATAGAGGCGCCAGGTGAGGGCGGCCCGAAAGGTTGGGCCTGGCTTGGTGGTTTGGCCGATTGGGTCACAGTGGCGGGTCCAGAGCCAGCAATGGGCGGCCTAGGCATAGCGGCGATAGATGCGGGCACCCCAGGGGCGGCGGAGCAGGTCGTAGATCCAGGCGCGGCCCGGGCCAGAGATGAAAATCACGTAGGCAGAGGTCCAGGCGGTGCCCGCTGCGATGAAGGTGACAATCGCTGCAGTGGCGCCGCTGATGGTTTGGACCTGGCCGTCTTCGATATGGGGGAAGTCTTTGTCGGTCATCGGCGTCACTCTTCTGCTACATGATGTGTTCTGATGGGCCTTGCGGCTTTTGCCGAGCCAGGAACCGTGTTTTGCGGAGTTTTCACGGGACGGGCGCGGCGCTGTTGGCTGCGCCAAGGCGCCCCGCCCACCGTCCCCGGCGGTCAGGGCTGTTGTTGGCCTGCGATCCAGGTGGCTGCGATGGCGCGGTCATCGCCCATCATGATGGTGGGAAAGAGGGCTTGCCAGATATCCTCTGCCTGGTTCGCGCGCTGGGCGATGACGGGGGTCGAGGCGAGGTCGAGGATGGTGAGGTCCGCCTTGGTCCCCGGTTCGAGTGTGCCGATTTCGGGATGGAGATTGAGAGCGTGGGCGCCAGCCTCGGTCGCGAGCCAGAGGAGCTGCGCGGGGTGGAGGGCGGTGCCGGTGAGTTGTCCGATCTCATAGGCCGCCGCCATGGTGCGCAGCATGGAGAAGCTAGAGCCGCCGCCGGTATCGGTGGCAAGGGCAAGCGGCAGGCCTTCGGCACGGCGGGCCGCCACGTTGAAAAGGCCCGAGCCGATGAAGGTGTTGGAGGTGGGGCAATGGACCAGGGTGCCGCCGGTTTCCCGGATGCGGGCGCGTTCGCGGTCGGTCAGCCAGATCGCGTGACCCCAGAGCGCGTTGGGACCGATGAGACCTGCAGCCTCGTATGTGTCGAGGTAGTCGCGGGCCTTGGGGAACAGGTCGGCGATCCAGGCGCATTCCTCTTGTTGTTC
Organism: Actibacterium sp. 188UL27-1; assembly: GCF_016901225.1. Classification (GTDB taxonomy): domain Bacteria; phylum Pseudomonadota; class Alphaproteobacteria; order Rhodobacterales; family Rhodobacteraceae; genus 188UL27-1. The sequence continues at coordinate 327,833 of NZ_JAFEUL010000002.1, forward strand.
GCTGATATGGGTTTGCATCAGACAGTCTGGGTGTTCGCCCCAAAGCGCGCCGAGGGCCTGGAGTTGATCTGGCGTTGATGTGGGTGAGAAGCGGGGCGTGATGGCGTAACGGGCGCGGCCGTTTCCGTGCCAGCGGGTCAGGAGGGATTTGCTGTCGTCATAGGCGGATTGGGCGGTATCAAGCAGGGCATACGGGGCGTTGCGATCCATGCAGGTTTTGCCTGCGACGAGGGCCATATCGCGGCTGGCAGCGGCCTGAAAGAGAGCTTCGACACTGGCGGGGTGGCTGGTGCAGAAACTGGCAACCGAGGTGGTGCCGTGGGCTGTGACAAGGTCGAGGTAGCGATCGGCGATTGTTCCGGCATAGGCGGGGTCATTGAAACGTGTTTCTTCCGGAAAGGTGTAGTCATTCAGCCAGTCGATGAGGCGTTTGCCCCAACTCGCGATGATGGCGGTCTGGGGATAGTGGGCATGGGCGTCAACAAAGCCCGGTAGGATCAGACCGTCCGGGTATCGGATCATGTTGGCATGGCGCGCGCGGGGGATGAGGTCGCAGGCTTTCCCAACCTCGGCAATGGTATCCCCGCGGATTAGGACAGCCCCCTGTGCCTCATGCCGAATGGCGTTGGTTGGAGTGTCAATGAAGGGATCTTGGGTGAACCGGAGGGTTTGACCCAGCAGGAGTGTTTCGGTTTGCATCAGGACATTTTACGACGTGTTTTGGGAGGAGAAAACCCGGTAAAGGGCTGTGTTGTATTGAGGTTTGTGTGCCTCCGGCGGGGATATTTTTGAACACATAATGGAACGGGATTGCGCTGCGCTCATGCGCTTGGCGTCAATACTCTGTCTTCGGGTAGACGGTCGCTGGGGGGAGATCCGGTTGACGGCGCGCGCAAGTGGACGGGTCCAACCGGCGTGACCTGGCGTGCGCGCTACCCCCAACGCTTTTGACCGGCTTTGCCGGGCCAAAGGGGCGGGAGCGCTACGGGCAGACAATCGCGTTGCGTTGCGGGTCTTTGGGCCTATGTTGCGCCAAGATTGACCGCAGATTTGGGGGTTAGGGCATGGCAGATGGCGACCTAAGCGACGATCCCGGATATTCGTTGGAAAACAGCCTGATGCATTCGGTCCGCGCCGCGATTGAAGCTGAGGATCGCGCGGCTTTGGCGGCTCTGCTAGACCCCCTTCATCCCGCCGATATCGCCGATGTGATGGAACAGCTTGGCGAGCGACCCCGGCGCGATCTTGTCCTTCTTTGGGGGTGTGAGATCGATGGCGATGTGCTGTCGGAACTGGATGAAGGGTTGCGCGAAGAGGTCATTACCGCGCTTCCGGCAGAGGTTCTATCAGACGCTATTCGCGATCTGGAAAGTGACGACGTCGTCGATTTGCTGGAAGATCTGGAAGAACCGCAGCAGGAATTGATACTTGAGGCCCTGCCTGCGGCTGACCGGGCGGCAGTTGAGCAGGCACTGTCTTATCCGGAATTCTCGGCCGGACGCCTGATGCAGCGCGAAGTGGTGCGGATGCCTGACCATGCGACCGTGGGCGAGACCATCGATTTTCTGCGGCGCAACGGCGATGATCTGCCCGAGCAATTCTACCATGTTGTTCTGGTTGATCCGGGCATGCATCCGACTGGATATGTGACCCTGGGCAAGATGCTGTCGACCGCCCGCGATGCTCCACTGAAATCCATCACGGAGGACAGTTTTCGAACCATCCCCGTAACCCAGGATGAGGGCGAGGTGGCTTATGCTTTTAACCAGTATCACCTGATTTCGGTCCCAGTGGTTGATGAGGATGACCGGCTGGTCGGTGTTGTCACCATCGATGATGCGATGGCTGTGCTGGACGAAGAGCATGAGGAGGACATCCTGCGCCTTGCCGGTGTCAGTGAAGGGCGGCCCAGTGACAGGATCATCGACACGACCCGCCGCAGGTTCCCTTGGCTGGCGGTCAACCTGATCACGTCGATCCTCGCCTCCCTCGTGATTGCGCAGTTTGAGGCGGTGATCGCGCAGGTCGTGGCACTGGCTGTGCTGATGCCCATCGTGGCTTCGATGGGTGGCAATGCTGGCACGCAGACCCTGACTGTGGCTGTGCGCGCCCTGGCCACCAAAGACCTGACCGGATCCAACCTGTTTCGCGTGATGTGGCGGGAACTGGCGGTGGGCCTGGTTAATGGTGTGATCTTTGCCGTCGTGATGGGGGTTGTGGGCGTGATCTGGTTTAGCTCACCGATGTTGGGGGTCATTATTGCCGCTGCCATGGTCGTGAACCTTGTGGTGGCCGGATTGGCCGGGCTGCTCGTCCCGGTGGCCTTGGACAAGTTGGGGATCGACCCCGCGCTGGCCTCTGGCGCTTTTGTGACGACAGTCACAGATATCGTCGGGTTTTTCGCCTTTTTGGGTCTGGCTGCGATGCTGCTTTTGTGACCACGGCAGAGCAAAAGTCCGCGGCCCGCAAGGCGGCCTTCATCAGGCGCAAGGCGGCGCACCGGCTTGGTGATCACACGGGGCATTTGCGGGAACTGATCGGTGCGGTCCAGGGCAAGGTGATCGCGGGTTATATGCCCATCCGGACAGAGATTGATCCGCTGCCTGCCATGGCGGCCCTGTCGCTGACAAACAGGATTGCCGTGCCGGTGATCCAGGGGGCAGGCCAGGCGCTTGTGTTTCACGAATGGATGCCGGGGGCCGAGATGATTGCGGGTCCGTTTGGTGCGCAGATCCCGCAAGATGGCCGGCCGTTGGTGCCCGATCTGCTGATCGTCCCGCTGGTCGCGTTCGAGGCGCGCTGTTACCGGTTGGGCTATGGCGGAGGCTTCTATGACCGGACGCTTGAAGGTTTGCGTGCCCGGGATACGGTGCGGGCTTATGGTTTTGCCTATGCCGCACAGCTGGTCGAGACATTGCCGTTGGAGCCCACGGATCAACCCCTGGATGCGATCGCGACGGATGCCGGTATCCTGCAACCGCCGGATGCGTGACAAGCTCCCAGAGATGACCTAGCGTCAGCTTTATTCATAAGCTCTGGGAGGAGAACCATGTCACAGAAAAACTCTGGGCCCCTTGCGGCGCCGGGCCTGTCGCGCCGTAGGGCGTTGCGGGTCATTGGTGCGGGCACAGCCGGGCTGGCCGTTGCGGGCACTGCGCGCGCGCAGGACGATCTGGGCCCGGTTGCGCCGCCCAGTACGGTGACACAGCCGCCGCGCAATTTTGCGCCCGATGCCGCCCCAAACGTGTATTTCTGGGACCCGGATGTGATTGCGGTGGATCCGTCCTTTAATGGGTTGGCGCAGCCCAATGCGCCGATCCAGCGGCTTTGGACCGGGGCGCTGTGGGCGGAGGGACCAGCCTGGAACAATGTGGGCAAGTATCTGATCTGGAGCGATATTCCCAATAACCGCCAGCTTCGTTACTTGAGCGAGGATGGCCATGTCAGCACATTCCGGGCACCATCGAACAATTCGAACGGCAACAGTTTTGATTATCAGGGACGGCAGCTTTCATGTGAGCACCTGACCCGACGGGTGGTCCGGTATGAGCTGGATGGCTCGACCACTATTCTGGCGGATAATTTTGAGGGGAAGCGGTTCAACTCCCCCAATGACGTCGTGGCCCATCCCGATGGCAGCTACTGGTTTACCGATCCGCCCTATGGCGGCCAGCTGTATGAAGGGGCGCCGGATGCGGCGGGTGGGCCGACCAATCCCGATGGTTTGGTGAACAACCGACTGGGCCAGCCACCGGAGATTGGCGATGCCCAGCGGGAGATGGAGACGGCCACCTATCGCCTTGGCCCCGATGGCGTGGTGACGCGCGTGGCCAGTGAAGCGGATGCGCCGGATCCGAACGGGCTGGCCTTTTCGCCCGATCAGTCGGTGCTTTATGTGGCCAGCACCGGCAAGGGGCCCGGCGATACCGGGCCGGGGGGACAGGCCGAGATCATCGCCTTTGACGTGGCCGAGGATGGAACGCTGTCGAACCGCCGCATCTTTACCGATTGCATGGTGGATGACGTGAAATGTGGGCCGGACGGGTTGGCGATTGATGTCTACGGCAATGTCTGGTCGTCCAGCAATGCGGGCCGCAATGTTGGTTACAGCGGGGTGACCTGCTGGTCGCCCGAGGGCGCGTTGCTGGGCCGGATCCGTCTGCCGGAGATCTGCGGCAACCTGTGTTTTGGCGGGCCCAAGCGCAACCGGTTGTTCATGGCGGCCAGTCAATCGCTCTACGCTGTTTACACTGCGACGCAAGGGGTGGCACCGGCCTGACCCCCTCCCTTGATCCCTCCCCCAGTGTGGGGGGAGGGAGACGCCCTTTGGGACCGACGGGCACCTGATCGGGCGGGGGACGGATGGATACGCGACGAAATAACTCCCGCCGCTCCCTTGCTCCGCGCGCGGGGGCGTCCTAGGGCTGTTGGCCATGAAACTTCTCTTTCTTGGTGATGTCATGGGCCGGGCCGGGCGGTCTGCCCTGGCTGAGCATTTGCCACGGCTCAAGGCCGATTGGGGCCTTGATTTCGTTGTGATCAATGGGGAGAACGCAACCAGCGGGGCGGGGCTGTCGGGCGCCCATGCCAAGGCGCTGCTGGAGGCCGGGGCCGATTGCATCACCCTGGGTGACCACGCGTTTGACCAAAAGGACATGTTGCAATTCATCGAGACCGAGCCGCGCATCCTGCGGCCGCTGAACTTTGCCAAAGGCGCGCCGGGCCGTGGGGCGCGGGTGTTCGAGGTGCCTGGCGGCGCGCGGATCCTGGTGGCGCAGGTGCTGGGCCAGGTCTTTATGAAGCGGCCCTTTGATGACCCGTTTTCCGCCATAGAGGCGGTGATGCGGACGACGACGCTGGGTGGGTCGGTTCAAGCCGCATTGGTTGACATGCATTGCGAGGCGACGTCGGAGAAGATGGGGATGGGGCATTTCTGCGATGGCAAGGTCAGCGTGGTGGTGGGCACACATACCCATGTGCCTACGGGTGATGCGCAGATCCTGCCCGGGGGCACGGCGTTCCAGACCGATGCGGGGATGTGCGGCGACTATAATTCGGTCATCGGAATGGACCCGGCCGAGCCTCTGCGTCGCTTTGTCACTGGCATGGCCAAGGGGCGGTTCAGCCCGGCAGCGGGGCCCGCCACCCTGTCAGGCCTTTACGTGGAGACCGATCCCCAGACCGGCAAGGCCATTCGGGTCGAGATGGTGCGGCAGGGGGGGCGGTTGCAGGCCGCGGGGTTGTGATTGGTCCTTCGCCGAGGGAAAAATACCGTTCGATGCCGCGGGTTTATTGATGACGCCCGGGCGGTTTGGGTTGATGGCTGTGCTATTGGTCCTGGGACTTGCCTGGGGATTGACCATGCCCCTGGCCAAGATCGCGGTCGAGGCGGGTTACGGGCATTTCGGCATCATGGTCTGGCAGGCGGTAATCGGTGCAGCCTTGCTGGGCGCGATTTTGGTCATGCGGGGCGTGGGCCTGCCCCTGGGATGGCCCGATATCCGGGTCTATGTCGTGATCTCGTTGATCGGCGCGATCCTCCCCAACCTGTCCTATTTCGAGGCGGCGCGGCATTTGCCGGCGGGCGTGATGTCTGTGCTGGTGCCGATGTTTGCCTTTGCCATTGCGCTGGCCTTGCGGTTGGAGCGGTTCGCCGCCTTGCGGTTGGTCGGGCTGGGTGCGGGTCTGACAGGTATCTTATTGTTGATCTGGCCCGATGCCGCCGCGACCGGGCCAGCGGCGGCTCATGACATCTGGCACACAGCATATTGGGTGACGATCGCCACCTTGGCCTCGGTCCGTTACGGAATTGAAGGCAATTATGTGGCCAAGTTCGGCACGGCGGGTCTGGATCTGGTGCAGGCTCTGTGTGGCACCTTTATCATCAGTGCTTGTCTGACTGTGCCGCTTGCCGTGGCGACAGGCAGTTGGGTGTCACCGCTGTCCCCTGGGGCGTGGCGGAGGGTGCAATCCTGATCATGGCCTGCGTCAGCGTCATCGCCTATGCGGGCTATATCTGGCCGGTCGGACGGGCGGGATCGGTCTTTGCCGTGCAGGTCAGCTACTTTGTCACGATCTTTGGGATCGGCTGGTCGATGCTTCTGCTGGGGGAGCGGTTTGCCTCGGGCTTTTGGTTGGCGCTGGTCCTGATGTTGGGCGGGTTGTTCCTGGTGCAACCCCGCCGCGTGGCCAATGCGCTTGTCCCGCCTGGCCGCACGCGCCATGATGCGGGCTGATCTGGCGCCTGACCGGTGCCGTGGACGGGAAACGTGATGGACCCCTTTGCCCTGAGCCCACCCGCCGACGCGATCCTGGCCATGTGCGTCGTGTTGGCCATGTTCGTGATGTTCCTGCGCGAGGTCTTTCCGACCGAGGTTGTCGCCATTGGTGGGGTGGCCGTCCTGCTGATCTCGGGCGTGTTGCCCTATGACGCGGCCTTGGGCGTATTGTCGAATCCCGCGCCCTGGACGATTGCTGCGATGTTCATCGTGATGGGGGCGTTGGTCCGCACGGGCGCGTTGGACTGGTTCACCCAAAGCGCGGAGCGGCAGGTGGCCACGCGGCCCGGTGTTGCCGTTGGGGCATTGATGGCGTTTGTCGTTGTCGCCTCTGCCTTTGTGTCGAACACGCCGGTTGTGGTGGTGATGATCCCGGTCTTTGTGCAGTTGAGCCGGTCGCTGGAGTGTCCGGCCTCAAAACTGCTGATCCCGCTGAGTTACGCGGCGATCCTTGGCGGCACGCTGACCTTGATCGGGACATCGACCAACCTGTTGGTCGATGGTGTGGCGCGCGAAGGTGGGCTGCGACCGTTCACCATTTTCGAGGTCACGCCACTGGCCATCGTCTTGGTCGCCTGGGGCATGGTCTATCTGCGCTATATTGCGCCGCATCTGCTGCCCGCGCGCGACAGCTTGGCGACGCTGCTGTCGGACAAATCCCGCATGAAGTTTTTCACCGAGGTGGCGGTGCCCGAAGGCAGCGAACTGGCCGGTCAGGATGTGCTGGAGGTCGATCTTTTCAAGCGGGACGGCGTGCGGTTGATCGACGTGCTGCGCGGCGATGCCTCCCTCCGGCGTGACCTCCGGGCCGTGACCTTGCAGGAAGGCGACCGCGTGGTGCTGCGGACCGAGATTGCCGAACTGCTGAGCCTGCAGGAAAACAAGCAGGTGCGCATGGTCGAAAAGCTCAGCTCGGTCGCGACCGAGACGGTGGAGGTCCTGATTTCCCCTGGGGCGCGTATGGTTGGGCGCAGCCTTGGTGAGCTACGGCTCAGGCGGCGGTATGGCGTATACCCGTTGGCCGTGCACCGGCGGAACCAGAATATCGGGCGACAGCTGGATGATCTGGTCGTGCGGGTCGGTGATACGCTGCTGCTGGAAGGCGCGCCCGAGGATATTCAGCGACTGGCGGCGGATATGGGGCTGGTCGATATCGCCAAACCATCGGCCCGCGCCTATCGGCGCCGCAAGGCCCCTTTGGCCCTGGCGGCACTGGCCGGGATCGTGGGTTTGGCCGCGCTGGGCGTCGCCCCGATCTTTTTGCTGGCGATCCTGGCCGTGGCGCTGGTGCTGCTCACCCGCTGCATCGACGCGGAAGAAGCGTTCGGCTTTATCGATGGTCGCCTGCTGGCGTTGATCTTTTCGATGCTTGCCATCGGGGCGGCGCTGGATGCCTCGGGCGCGGTGGCGATCATCGTGCAGGCCGTGGCGCCCGGATTGGGGATGCTGCCGCCTTTCCTGGCGATCTGGGCCGTCTACCTGCTGACTAGCGTGCTGACAGAGCTTGTGTCCAACAACGCCGTGGCCGTCGTGGTTACCCCCATCGCCATCGGGCTGGCCACCGCTTTGGGGTATGATCCGCGCCCGTTCGTGGTGGCGGTGATGGTTGCAGCTTCGGCCAGTTTTGCCACGCCCATCGGGTATCAAACAAATATGCTGGTTTATGGGCCGGGCGGGTATCGATTTACCGACTTTTTGAAAGTCGGCGTGCCATTGAATATTTCCGTCGGTTTACTAGCCGCCGTTCTTATTCCATTCATTTGGCCCCTTGAATTACCTTAACTGGGGTATTGGCAGTTTTAACCATTTGTTAATTATTTGATTGCCACATTTTTATCGCGGAGATGGGGTAAAAGCAGGTTGTCTAGCCTATGGATAGAATTGGGTCATCGGGTCAAAGCGGCCAGACAACCAGAATGGCCGGGATCGAGACCGCGACGACCAGCAATTCCAAGGGCAGGCCCATCCGCCAGTAATCCCCGAATTTGTAGCCACCGGGGCCCAGGATCAGGGTGTTGTTCTTGTGCCCGATGGGGGTGAGAAAGGCGGCAGAGGCGGCGATGGCAACCGCCATCAGGAACGGGTCGGGATTGACGTTCAGGCTGTTGGCCATCTGCAACCCCACGGGGGCTGCCACGATGGTGGTGGCCGTGTTGTTCAGTACGTCCGACAGGGTCATTGTTACCACCATCAGTACCGTCAGGATGGCCCAGGCCGGTAGACCGTCCGTAAGGCTGACCAGACCCCCGGCAATCAACTCTGTCCCGCCAGAGCTTTCTAAGGCGGCGCCCAGCGGGATCATCGAGCCCAGCAGCACCACAACGGGCCATTCGATATGGTCATAGATCTCGGCAATGGGCAGGATCCGCCCCAGCACATAGGCCACAACCACCAGCCCCAGCGCGATGGGCAGGTAGAGCAACCCCAGGGCCGACGCCAGGACCGCCGCGCCGAACAGTCCGATGGCCAGCCAGGTCTTGCTGTCATTGGTCACGCTGAGCCCCCGATCGGCCAGGGGCAGGCAGCCCAGCCAATCTGTGACCTCTGTCACCTGGTCAGCGGGTGCGAGGAGCAGCAGAATGTCCCCGGGTTGGATCACGGCCTTGCGCACCTGCTTGCGGATCTGACGACCCTGCCGGGCGATACCCATCAACACAGTGCGCCGCCGCCATGACAGGCCAATGGATTGCGCCGTCTTGCCCGCGATGCGGCTGGTATCCCGCACCACAACCTCGATCAGGGCCAGACCTTCGGTATTTTCCGACAGCAATTCCTGGCGCTGTTCATCGGCAAATTGCAGGCTGGCGGCGCTGCGAAATTCGTCCAGCGCGTCTGGTGGGGCCTCAAGCACCACAACATCATCGACCTGCAGCGCCGTGGCGCGTTGCGGGCCGGGCAGGCGGGTGTCGCCCCGGATCAGGCCCAGTAAGGCGACATCGCTTTTCTCTGCCAGTTCATCCAGTTGTGCCATGGTCTGACCGATCTGCTTGCTGTCAGCGGGGACGGCCAGTTCAGCGATGTAATTGTTCTGTACCGTCGATTTGGCCTGTCCCGCCGCATCGCCAGGGGCGGGGATCAACCGCCATCCGATCAAGGCGACAAAGGCGAGCCCAGCCAGGGCCGTTACCCCGCCCACGGGTGCAAAGTCGAACATGGTGAAGGGGGTGCCCAATGCCTCTTCCCGGAAGGTCGCGATGATGATGTTGGGGGGTGTCCCGATCAGTGTGGCCATGCCGCCGAGGATGGTCGCAAAGGACAGGGGCATCAGACTGAGGCCGGGGTTGCGCCCCGCCTTGGCCGCGGTTTGGATGTCCACGGGCATCAACAGGGCAAGGGCGGCCACGTTGTTCATAAAGGCCGACAGAACGCCACCGATGCCCCCCATGAGCGCAATATGCAGGCCAAGCGTTCGGGAACTGTCAACAAGTGTTCGGGTGATCAGGAACACAGCACCGGATCGCACCAATCCGGCTGAGACGATCAAGACCAGTGCGACGACCAAGGTGGCCGGATGTCCAAAACCGGCAAAGGCGTCGCTTGCTGGAACCAATCCCAGCACAACCGCCGACAAAAGCGCCGAAAACGCCACCAGATCGTATCGAAACCGGCCCCAAATCAACAAACCGAAGACGATACCGAATAACAAAAAAAGAAGGGCCTGATCTTGTGTCATGGCCCTTCTTAATCTGTGTGTCAGTCCAGGTCACGCCATGGGCGCGCTCAAACCTGTTTTACGTGGTCAGACGCTGGTCTTGCGACGACGCTCCAACATGCCCAGACCGATCAAAGCCGCGCCCAAGAGGGGCAGGCCAGCCGGCAGCGGGATAGGAGAAATACCGCTATTGCCATCTTCGACAATGGTCGACACGGCAAAGGTGTAGGTACCGATTGTCGCGCCCGGTGCTGTCACAGCGCTGAACGAAAAGCTGACAGTCGCGTCGTCGTAGAAGCCGCTTGAATCGCTCACATCAAGCAGACCGTTGACCGAAACCAGGTCAAACCCGCCCTGGGGCAGAGCTGTGACCTCGGCCGCTACGGTTTCACCCAAGGCGAATTCCAGTGTGCCGGTCTCGCTACCGCCCAGACCGGTACGGTCATAGGCAATCGTGAAGGTTTGACCGGCATTGCTGTCACCACCGGCAATCAGTAGGTCGATCATACCGTCGCCGCTTGGGTCGACCCCAACAGTTCCCGGCTGAAGCGCCGCAAACTCTTGTGTACCGCCGGCCAGGATCGGCGCGCCGACCAAGGACAGCTGGCTACCGGCCTGAACCGGTGGCTGGATCATCATCAAACCGGCAAGCGAAAAACTTGCACTCGTACCATCATCTGCGAACATTGTTGCTGCGCGCGACGCCCCGGTAGATATCGTGAGGGCCGCCGTCACAGCGAGCAAAAGACGTAGCATCGTTGTAACTCCTAAGTAGGTGTGAGGCTGGTTTAGCCGTCTTGCGGAGGGGAAACTGCTCAAAACGTGAGAGTGTCCCGGGTTCGAAACGGTCGGGTAAGATGCCACCCCAAATATGGCGAAAACTTGCCGAACTGGTCCTGCAAAGCGGCGGAATTGGGCAGATTGGCCCCCATTGTCCAGTCGGTGGACGTGATCAAACGCTGCTGTGGAAACGATTCGAAATCTGCTGGCCGACTTGCAGGGCGGGCCGGGGTTGGCGTATAACCCGCCGGTATTTCAATGGCAGGAGGTCCCATGGCAGGCCATTCCAAATGGGCAAACATCCAGCACCGCAAGGGACGGCAGGATGCGGCCCGCTCGAAACTGTTTTCCAAGCTGGCCAAGGAGATCACCGTGGCTGCCAAGATGGGCGACCCTGACCCTGACAAGAACCCGCGTCTGCGCCTGGCGGTGAAGGAAGCCAAAAGCCAGTCTGTGCCCAAAGACGTGATCGACCGGGCCATTAAAAAGTCCATGGGCGGCGAAGGCGACGATTACGAAGAGATCCGGTATGAAGGGTACGGCCCCGGCGGCGTGGCCGTGATCGTGGAGGCGATGACGGATAATCGCAACCGCACGGCCAGCACCGTGCGGTCGACTTTTGGCAAACATGGCGGGAACTTAGGCGAAACCGGTTCGGTCAGTTTCATGTTCGAGCGTAAGGGCGAGATCATCTACAAGCCCGATGCCGGTGACGAGGATACGGTCATGATGGCCGCGATTGAGGCCGGAGCAGAGGATGTGGAGCATTCTGATGAAGGCCACACGATCTATTGCGCCGATACCGATCTGAACGAGGTCTCGAACGCGCTGGAAGCCGAACTGGGAGAGAGCGAAACGGCCAAGCTGATCTGGAAACCCCAGACCACGACAGAGCTGGATCTGGACGGTGTCACGAAGCTGATGAAGCTGATCGACGTGCTGGAAGACGATGATGACGTGCAGCGTGTGACGGCCAATTTCGAGGTCTCGGACGAGGTGATGGAGCAGCTTTCAGCCTGACCCAAAACCCGGCGCATGGGCGATACACAACCCATGCACATCCTATGCACACACCATGCATACGATCCGAACGGTACCTTAAGGCGCCGTTTTCCTTTGTGAACACCCGCACCACGTGATTTTCTATCTGGGAGGTATTCTTACGATTGGGTTAACAGACCCCTTTGGTCGTTAACGAATTGACTTGCGTGAGGACGTTGCATGCTGGGATGGCTTGGGATCGGTGACCAATTGTCGAGCGTTGGGTCCTTCGCTCTGAGCTTTTATGACCGGATCCGGGGGCGGTAGAAGAAACCGCAAATCACACCCGAGCCGGTCGAGCTGCCACCCCATGAATACAAGACACGGCTGCCGAACTTTCTACCTCAGCCAAGGAGCAATGTGGTGGGGCGTGGCATCATGGTGCGCAACCTCCATGGCAACGTTTGGAATGGGGTGAGGCGGCGATTGTAGGCCGCCCAGGCCGGGTGTTGACGGGCCAGGGCGGCGTCGGAAAGACCACCCTGGCGCTGTACTATGCCCCACCGCTGCGGGAACTGTTACCACGCTATCTTGTGGGCAAATGCGGAGACGCAAGGGGAGTTGGTCGATGCGCTGCATACCCCCACTCCGAGTTTGACGAAGATGTCCCGGCAGAGCGTTAGGTGGTTTGCCGTTAGCTCTGGTTGTGGCCGGGGCGATTGCGAAGGGGAGTGGGGAGAGTTGGGCGGAGATCGCTGTGGATATTCAACGAGTTGTGACGCGAAAGCCAAGGGATGGCAGCTACCCTGACACGGTCTTTGGCGCGGTGCAGTTGAGTTATGAAAAGCTCTCAGACGACGCCAAACTGGTGGCCGACCTATTCGCCTGGTGGGCTCCCGAGGCACTAACTGCCGACCTTATCATTGGCCCGCCAAATGGCGACCGTTGGTGCGAAAACATCCCTGAAATTCCTGAGCCTTATCAAATTCTTGCGGCGTCAAAATCCAGAGTCTTGGTTGCAATCAAGGAATTAGAAGACCGATCGCTGTTACGTTCCAGTGGACGTCGGGGCGTTGAGATGCATCAGACCACTGCCGTTGACCGATGGCGACTTTCGAATTGGTTTCAGCCTGAGTAATACGGCTGGGGCAGCTTTGCACTTAGGGGAGACAAGGTCGGCTGCACGATTGTTCGAGGAGAGCTTGGCGATCAGGCGAGCCGTCTATGTCGAAACTGGCCTGCACCCGGTGATATTGGCCACTGTCAAGGGACTGTTGATGGCGCTGCTGGTTTTGGGGCGGCGGGATGCGGGGAAGCGGGCGGAGGCGGAGCGGTTTTGTCGGGAGTTTGGCCTCGATTTGGCGGAGCGTGAGTTGATGGCGGCGCAGTATCCTGACCCCGTGGATGAGCCGGACACGGGGGTTTGATGGGATGTGTGGGGCGGGACCGGCTTGCGGTATTGGTGTTTCGGCCGGTCAGGTTACTTGGGAGTTATGTTGGGCTGTGCGCCCGGATCGAATGCGAGGACGCCCCATGAGATACGGATTTGTTTTGGCCTTGGTGCTGGGTACCGGAGCCGCGATGGCGCAAGAGGTGAGCGTGCCGGACGGCATGCAGATGCGGCAGCTGTCAACCCATATGGGGGAGATGTATGCCGAGATCTCTGACGAGAGTGCCTCGGCCGGGGGATTTCTGGAGACGGTGCGGTTTGAGCCGTGGCAGATGATCGACGAGATGTTCACCCGCTCGGACGTGGTTTACCTGATGCGGCACGGGCCCACGGATTGGTCGAAGCTGGATGACAAAGGTGTGGCCTCGACCGATTGCGACAACCAGCGGGTGATGGGCCCCGAGGGGGCGGCGGCGATGGAAAACCTGGGCCTGCTTTTGGGCAGCAACGGGGTGTGGCCGGGCCAGATCGTCGTCAGCGAATGGTGCCGGAACCAGCAGACGGTGGAGAACCTGAAGGCGGGCTTTGCCCGGGCGGATAATGCGCGCACGGCGGCGCTGCCGGTTGAGACGGATGCGGATCTGAACCTGCTATTGTCCCTGCAGGGGGCGCCTGATGTGGTGGGCATGCGAGAGCGGATCACGAACTGGGATGGCGGCGACGGATCTGGGCCGCTGCTGATGATCAGCCATTTCACCAATATCGAGGAGCTGACGAATTTCACAGTGTTCGAGGGCGAAATTCTGGTATTGGACCCAAAGCGCGACAACAGGGTTTTGGGATATGTGCGATTGACCAGCGCTGAACCGGATGTGGGGCATTTCTCACCCCAGTGACGCGGTGCGACCATGGCCGCACCGCCCCATCATTTAGGATCGGCGTTTGCGGCGCAAGGCGACGAGGCCCAGACCACCAGCCAGCATAAGCGGCAGGGAGGCGGGCAGGGGCACTACGGCGGGCGACGTGATCGAGAACTCTGCGGTCAAGCTGCCGCGATTGTCGAAGAAGTTCTGCGGGATACCGACAAAGTTTGCCCCGTCCAGAAAGCCGAAGACCAGGGTGTCGGCGCCATCGGGAACAAAGAAGTCTTGCGTCGTACCATCGTTGTTCACACCGTCCCCGATGAAGAAGGTCTGGTTCACACCTGGCGTGAAGCTGGCATCCTGGTTGGTGATCACGCCGGTCGTGTAGTTCAGGCGCGACGGTTGTTCACCGTTAACCGGGGGCGCGCTGCTGTTGAGGAAAACCCCAGCCAGGAAGCCGCGGCGGAAATTCCGCATGCCTGCTATACCACCGTCACTGACAATATTGATGGCACCGCCATTGCCATCGGCACCAAAAAAGCCGGACGTGCCACTTGTTGACGTCTGACCGGTGACCGATGCGAAGGTCAGAATAAGACCAGCGCCCGGAGTGAAGGAAAATACCGCTCCGTTTTCGACAGTTGGTGCAATACCCAACCCGGTGCCGGAACTGCCAGCGCCATCGCCTGCGAGAAAAATATTTGTCTGTGCATCAACCGTCACCGTTGCGGCGCCAGCATGGCCTGCACACAAGGCTATCGCCGCGGTCAAAACCAACTTTTTAAGCATTTCGTTACCCCTTAATTATTCTATTGTCGGCGAATTAACGCCGCCGCCGAAAATGAGTCAAGTTAGTGGCCAAAATGAATCAATTAGACGATGGTTTCGGCGTTCAATTTAATGCATTCATGAATATCGTTTCGTAACCGGAAACCTGGAAACAACCTATGGTATTTGCCAATCCGGCCGTTGCAGCCCTACATGGTTTTGGGCTTGGATTTAGCCTGATTCTTGCTATCGGAGCGCAGAACGCCTTTGTCTTGCGGCAGGGTTTGCGGCGGAGCCATGTTCTGGCGGTGGCGCTGACCTGTGCGGTATCGGATGCGCTGCTGATCGCCGTGGGCGTGGCGGGATTTGCGAGCATCGTTTCGGCGGTGCCGGGCCTTGTGCCGGTACTGACCTATGGCGGGGCTGCCTTTCTCATCGCCTATGGTGCGTTGGCGTTAAGATCGGCGTGGCGCGGCGGCGGTGTTTTGACGGCGGCTGAAGATGGGGCTGAACGGTTGGGCCCGGTCCTGGCGACTTGCCTGGCTCTGACCTGGCTGAACCCCCATGTCTATCTGGACACGGTGGTCTTGGTGGGCAGCATTTCCAGCAAATATGAGGGTGCGCGATTGGCCTTTGCCTTTGGGGCCATGTCCGCCTCGTTCGTTTTCTTTTTCAGCCTGGCCTATGGGGCAAGATTGCTGCGGCCTGCTTTTGCACGCCCGTCGGCCTGGCGCGTGCTGGATGTGGTGGTGGCGCTGATCATGTGGGCCATCGCCGCAAAGCTTTTGATTGGCTGAGCGCGGCTTGCAGCCCGACGCTGCATGGGGTTCTGTGGCGCCATGGATCTTCCCAAATCGAACCGTCCGGTCGTGGCCGTCGGCTGGATGCTGGTCACAGGGCTGAATTTCGTGGCCGTTACGGCCATTGTGAAATCGCTTGGCGACCGGGTCCCGGCGGCGGAGGCCGCTTTCCTGCGCTATGCCTTGGGATTGGTCTTTTTGATACCGATGCTGCGGCCCATGTGGCGTGCGCAGATCGGGCGAACGGGTTGGGCCCTGTTTGGGTTGCGCGGTGCCGCCCACACGCTGGGCGTGATGCTGTGGTTTTTTTCAATGACGCAGATCACGATCGCTGAGGTCACGGCGCTAAACTACATGGCGCCGGTCTATGTCACGGTGGGGGCAGCTCTGTTTTTGGGAGAGCGGTTGGCCGTCCGCCGGATCGCCGCGATTGCGGTGGCATTGGGCGGGGCGCTGTTGATCTTGCGACCCGGGTTCCGGGAATTGGATCCCGGCCATATCGCCATGATCGTCGCGGCTGTTGCGATGGGCGGGTCATATCTGATTGCCAAGCGGATGTCGGGCCTCGTCTCTCCTGCCGTGGTGGTGGGCTATCTTTCGGTTACGGTCACGATCGGGTTGGCCCCCTTTGCCTGGGCGGTCTGGGTGCCAGTCACATGGGGTGATCTGGGGTTGCTGTTCCTGGTCGCGGCCTTTGCGACGGCGGGGCACTACACCATGACGCTGGCCTTTCAAGCGGCCCCGGTCGCGGTCAGCCAACCGGTCACGTTTCTGCAGCTGGTGTGGGCGACCCTGCTGGGCATGCTGTTTTTCAATGAACCCCCCGATGCCTGGGTCGTATCCGGTGGGGTGCTGATCCTGGGGGCGGTCAGCTTCATCACTTGGCGGGAGGCGAGGGTGAAGCGGCGGCAGGTCACGCCGACGGATCTGGCCACCAAAGTATGAACGCGGCGTCTGGGTGGCAGGTTTGGATCCCTAACCGGTAGCTGATGACCCGGGTCTTGCCCGCTATCAATAGTCGTGGGGTCGGCCATCCCAGGTTTCAAAGCATCCCGTTGTGCCCAGCGACAAGGCATCAAAGCGGTTCACCAGACCATCCGCTGCCTCATCCGTTGATATCGCCGCGCTGTCGCCGCCCATATCGGTGCGGACCCAGCCGGGGTGATAGATCCCCACGGCGATATCCAGCCCCTTGAGGTCGGTGGCCAGGTTCCGGCCAAGATTGAGGGCCGCGGCCTTGGAGGCGCGGTAGATATAACTGCCCCCCGGCGCACGCGTGGAGGACGCCATTTGAGACGAGATGATTGCGATCTTGGCCGTTCCTGCAACCTGCAGATTGGGCAGCAGGTTTTGGACGGTCAGAAAGACACCGGTCACGTTGCTGGCAAAGGATTGCTCCCACTGATCAACGGGGTAGCCATCGGCCAGGTTTTCGCCCTTATCCAGATAGATGCCGGCATTGCAGATCAGCAATTCAATCGGATGGCCGTCCAGTTTGTGGCATAAGGCGGCCTGGCTTTGGGGCTGTGCCACGTCAAGCTGGTGCCAGCTCAGCGTCTCGGGCGTGTCATCCGGCGGCGCGGTGCGATAGGTGCCAATGACCAGGCCGCGTTGGGCATAGCGGGTTGCTAAGGCATGGCCGATGCCGCGATTGGCGCCGGTAATCAGGACGGTCATCAGTTGGTCTTTCGTTCGGGGATGAAGGGCAGGGGGGCTATGGGCACGCCTTCCTTGACAAGTTTCATGGCCTCAGCCGGTTTGGCCTCCCCATAGATCGCGCGTTCTGGCGCGTCCCCGTCATGGATCGCGCGCGCCTCTGTCGCAAAGGAGGTGCCGACATATTCGCTGTTTTCTTCAACCTTGCGGCGCAGATCCTGCAAGGCGCGTTCTGCATCCGTGTCGGGTTTGGCCAGATCGGTGACTTTGGCGGCCCGAACCTGGGGGGCCATGATGGCCTTGGTGACATCGGTATCTCCACAGATGGTGCAGGAAAGGTGACCCGCCGCGCGTAGCTTGTCAAAGGCATTGGCGGAGGCGAACCAGCTGTCAAATGCGTGGTCGGCGGAACATTTAAGGCGGTACTTAATCATCGCTGGGACACTAAGCGTGCCGCCCGGAAAATCAATGGCCCTGCTGTCACGACACTGCGTTCGGTGATGCGGGATCAGCGCAGGAAACGCGGGTCGAAATGATCTATGATCTCCCGCAGTTCCGGGCTGTCGACCTTGCGCGCCGCCTTGCGCTGGGAGAACCATTTGCGGCGGCGCTGGCCGCTTTCGGGGTAGGTATCTGACATCGTTTTGACCCGCAGCGGATAGACCGCGACAATGCAAGGCAGGGTGTCGCTGGGGCCCAGTTCCTTGACATAGCCATATATGCCCAGGCACAGGCCGTGGCTTTTTCCTTTGACGCCGCCTTCTTCCCATGCCTCCTGCGATGCCGCTTGTGCCGGGGTCAACCCGTCCGCGGGCCAACCCTTGGGAATGATCCATCTTTTGCGGGTGCGGCTGGTCACAAGCAGGATCTGCGGTTTGCCTTGAACCAGGCGGTAGCAGATCGCGCCAAACTGGGTGCGGATGTCCCGCTTTCCGCCCTTTGTCACGGTGATTGGTGTTTGTGCGACCCGGTAAAGGTTCACCGCGCTTTTCCCCAACATGTTGCACACCTCCCGAAGGGTGCGATTGACCATTCAAAGTGGGCTATATAGGCCCAATACACTTGTAAATCACAAGTATGACGGGATTACGGACGGTTGTCCCGTTGAAACCCTGAGTCGTCCGCTATTTTCTGTAAAATGTGGTTTGAGTGACCGGAGGCGAGGTATTTGACGCAGAAACAACCGCTTTTTCTGGGTCATGAGATTTATCGCGGGTCGAGTTACGGTGATTGGCATCCGTTGCGGGTGCCGCGAGTTTCGACCGTCATGGATCTGTCTCGGGCGTTGGGGTGGTTGCCCGCCACGCAGTACCGGGTCAGCCCGCGGGCGAAACCGGCGGCGCTACGGGTCTGGCATCACCCGGACTATCTGGAAGCGCTCCAGAGGGCCGAGGTCCAAGGCGTCGTCACCCGGGCCGAGCGGGAGCGGTTCAATATCGGTACGCCGTCAAACCCGGTTTACCCCGAGGTGTACCGTCGGCCTGCAACCTCTGCCGGTGGGTCGCTGCTGGCGGGAGAGTTGCTGGCAGAAGGGGGCGTTGTCTATCACCCGGCAGGCGGGACCCATCACGGGATGCCAGGGCGGGCCAACGGGTTTTGCTATCTGAACGATCCCGTGTTGGCGATCCTCAGCTTGCGGCGGCAAGGCGTGCGGCGCGTGGCCTATGTCGACATCGACGCGCACCATGCCGATGGGGTGGAACATGCCTTTGCCGAGGATGAAGACGTTTTGATGATCTCGATCCACGAGGTTGGGCGGTGGCCCCGGACGGGCCCGTTAGGTGTGACAGGGCGAGGAACGACCGTGAACCTGCCGGTGCCGCGCGGGTTGAACGATACCGAGATGGCATTGATCCGGGACGCGTTGATCGTCCCGCTGGTCGAAGGGTTCGCGCCCGAGGCCGTGGTGCTGCAATGCGGCGCCGATGCGGTGGAGGAGGACCCTTTGTCACGCCTCGCCCTGTCAAACAACGCGCACTGGGCCATTGTCGCAGCGCTGAAATACATTGCACCCCGCTACTTGGTGTTGGGCGGTGGCGGCTACAACCCGTGGTCCGTTGGCCGCCTTTGGACCGGCGTTTGGGCCACGCTCAACGGTTTTGAGTTGCCGGACCGGCTGCCTGGTGAAGCCGAGCATGTGCTGCGCGCTTTGACCTGGGCCGATCACCGCCGGGGCCGTATCCCGCCGAAAAACTGGTTCACGACGTTGCGGGACACCCCGAGGGAGGGAGAGATGCGCAAGGATGTGGCCGGCGACATTGCCAGCTTGATCCGATCTGCCAAGATGACAGCATAGGTGGAAGACGCGTTCTCAGAGATCTTGTTCATGATGATCATGACCTGATCCTGCAAAACCAGGCTGGTTATTGCAGAGCGGCCGGCTCCACCACGGTAAAGGCGATGTTGAGACGCGTATTCTCGGTAATCTGCTCGATGCCATCGCGATCAGACGTTAGCTCGACCGGAAATGCGTCGATGTGAACCTGCAAGTTGCCATAGCTTGTCGCCGATTCCGGTGTAAGCGCACGGCGAGGCCGCATCGTAACCGGCAACTGAGCTTGCGTATCAAAAGCCAGCCAGATCTCTGCATCATGGTCTGCATGAAGGTCGGTTAGATCTTCTTTTATATCAAAATCGTAGGCTCCGACCTGACCGGTTGCCTGGATCCATCCTCCCATCACATCGAGTTTGAGGCCCGTGGCGCAGATCGAAATCTGTCCGGAAAGAGTCAAGGGGCCAAAGGTTGGCCGTCCCGCACCGCGTCGGAAATGTCGAGCCTGATCGGATGTTGCGGTCTGTTCCTGTTTCACATCAGCACCGCGCCGAACCCGCACGAATGTTGACGCCCCGCGCTTTTCCAACTCCCGATAACGTCCCCAGACACCAAATGGATCGGTTACAGCCAGGTCAACGCGGAGGGCGTTTCCCGGTCTCGGGCAGCCAGACAGGGTTCCATTTTCCGGGGCAACTTGGGCGGTGCCAAGTTGGCTCGATAATCTGAGTTTCTGGGTATACGGAAAGTAGAGATTGCCGCCCGCGCTGTTTCGCCATTTGATGTCACGGGCAACAGCGTCAGGCACAAGGCTGACCAATACCGCGAACGCGCAGAGCAAATGAACACATGATCGTTTCAAGTGGACGATCCCCTTTTTGCGGAAATGGTATGGCAGACTATCTTATTGAAAGACATCGGCCCAGTCGGGGTGGCGGCGGCGCTGGGCATTGACGAAGGGGCAGAGGGGGACGATTTTGACACCCTCGGCGCGGGCATCCTCCACCAGCCGCTTGACCAGCATCAAACCGGCGCCGGTGCCGCGCAGGGCATCGGGCACACCGGTATGGTCGGCGATGATCAGGGTAGGTGAGGTTATTGAATAGGTCAGTTCCGCCTCGTGCCCGTCGATCACCAGGGTGTAGCGGCCTTTGGCCTCTCCATGTTCCCGGGTGATCTGGGGCGCGTCGGTCATATTAGGGTGGCTTCGGTTTGTGCGCGGACTTCATCCTCTGTCACGCCATCGGCCAGCTCCACCAGTTTCAGCCCGCCTTCGACCACATCAAAGACGCCCAGATTGGTGATAATCCGGTCCACGACGCCGGTGCCGGTCAGAGGCAGGGTGCAGGCCTTCAGGATCTTGCTTTCGCCGCGCTTGTTGGCGTGATCCATCACCACGACAACGCGGCCCACACCGGCGACCAGATCCATGGCGCCGCCCATCCCCTTGACCAGTTTGCCAGGGATCATCCAGTTGGCCAGATCGCCGTTTTCGGCCACTTCCATGGCACCCAGGATCGCCATGGCGATCTTGCCGCCGCGGATCATGGCAAAGCTTTGGTCAGAGCTGAAATAGGAGGTCCGGTCCAGTTCGGTGATGGTCTGCTTGCCTGCATTGATCAGGTCGGGGTCGATGTCATCCTCGGTCGGGAAGGGGCCCATGCCCAGCATCCCGTTTTCGGATTGCAGGGTGACGTCGATGCCATCTGGGATGTAATTTGACACCAAGGTCGGGATGCCGATGCCGAGATTGACATACATCCCGTCTTCGAGCTCTGCCGCGGCGCGCGCGGCCATCTGATTGCGGTCCCAAGGCATTAGGGGCTCCCTTCAAAGATCAGGTAGGTAGGTGGCACCTGGGCGGTGAGCCAGACGCCATTATCCGCTTGGAAGAATTCGTGTCCGTCCGTGGCCATGCGGGCCGATTGGACGCGTAGGATGGTCGGTGTCCCGTGCCGCCGGCCCACCTTGGTGGCTGTGTCAGCGGGACGGCTGAGATGCACGTGCGGGCGGGACATGCGCTTTAGGCCGTCGTTCTGGATGGCAGGCAGAAAGCGGGTCGCTGTCCCGTGATATAGCTGGTTCGGTGATACCACGGCGGGCAGGTCGAGCGTGATGGGCACGGAATGGCCCTGCGCTGCGCGAATGCGGCTGCCGTCGTCGGAGATTGTTAAACGTTTCTTGGCGCTTTCGGCCACGACCAGATCCAGTTCGGCGCGGGTCATGGGCTTGTGCAGCCTGTTCAGGCCATCCAGCAGGTCATCGATCACGACCCATCCGCCGGGTTCGAGCGTCAGGCCAGCTTTGGCCGGCTCATGCCGCAGGATGAGGCTCAGAAGTTTACTTTGGGCGGTGCTGGTCATTGCAAAGCACAGCCCGCTAGGCCGAGGCCCCGTATCGGTGCTGCGGTGCAGCTGCACGCATTCGCCAGTGTATTTCCCAATGACATGGGCCTGTCTTAGCGCCTTCCCCGGGGAGGGGGAAGGTGCAACCGCCCAAGTGTTTAGGCTATATCGATGGCCGCTTCGACCTGGGCCGCGGTCAGACCATCGGCATTGCGGACCATGAGGATGTCACCCTGGCCGAAATCGATCTTAAGCTGGGTTCCGGCAGCGTTCAGCTGGCCAAAATCGTCAATCAGCGTTGCGGCATTGGCACCAAAGCCCGTTAGGGCGATGATGTCCAGCCCGGCCTCGAAATCATTGATCACGTCCCGATCATCGCCGCGGCGGAAAACATAGGTGTCGCGCCCGGCGCCGCCTGTCAGAAACTCGTTGCCGACGCCGCCGATCAGGGTGTCATCCCCACCATCGCCGCGCAGGTAGTCATTGCCTCGGGCGCCATAGATCGTGTCATTGCCCGCGCCGCCATTGGCCGTGTCATTGCCCTTGCCCAGTTTGATGACGTCATTACCCGCGCCGGCATCGACGATATCGCGACCGTTGCGCATCCTGAACGTGTCGTCACCATCGGTGCCGGTGACCCGATTGTTACCGTTCGTGCCGTTGAAGATCTGCCCTTCCTCAGAGGGTGGGGGAGGCGGCGGTGGCGGAGGGGTCGCATCATCATCCAGCGCGGCAAGGTAGCCTGTGACATAGGTCATGTCAGTGATGCCTTGCTGCACGGTATATTCCGTCGATGGGACAAAGATCGAATAGGCATTGAAGCTTTCGGAAACCGGGCTTTGCCAGAAATTGGGCCAGACATCGTTATACATGACGTCGTGGTAAAACCCCTTGCCATAGTCAAAGATGTTATAGTCGCCGTAAACTGTGATGCCGGGGGGCGGGGCCTTACCCAAGGTTTCGGCATCGACGTTCAGGATCTCTTCGGGGCCACGCACGCCGTCGATGCCCGTCATGAAAACCATGTTCTGCGGATTGGCGCCCAGCGTGTACTGCACGTCCTTTTGCACCGTTTCCAGCAGGGCCTTGTCGCCGGTCAGGTGGTACATCCGCAAGACCATATCAGCGGAATAGTTGGGCTGCTGCGCCGTGTTGCCCCATCCGTAATTGCCGTAAGGGTTGGTCAGATAGTCAAAACCGCTCTTGCTGCCGATGTTGTCCAGCAGATCGATTTCCCTTTGCATATCGGCCACGCCATTGGCCTGGATCGCCTTATCCACGGTGGGCAGGTCCATGCGGGCATAAAGGAATGCAGCCTCGTATTGATGCTCACGCCAATCAACGGACGCGCTGTCATAGCTGGTCGTCTGAAGAAAGATGTCGTGCCATGTTTCGGCACCTGTGGCGCGGTAAAGTTCAAGGGCTGCGATATTGCGCGATTCGGTTTGGGTATAGTCCATATCGGCGGGGATGCGGGCATCGGCCCAAGTCATGGCGGCGATGGCGCTGTCGATCCAACCCTGGGCCTGACCCGGATCATAGGTGTTCAGGGCATGGCCGATCTTGGCCGCGGTTGCCGCATATTCCCAACTGGTCCAGATATCAGGGGCATAGGCATACATCTCCTGACTTTCGCCCCAGGATCCGTCGCCATAAAGCGGATGGCCCGCGCTTTCGATTCCGCCGCGCACGCCCCCTTCATCGGTTTGTAGGCGGCGAAAGACCTCGGCGCCCCATATCGCCTCGTCCAGCAGGTCGGGAATCCTGCCGCCTGTTTCGGGGATCCGGCCATCGGTCTTGGCCGCCCAGTCCGGCTGGATCTCGACCAGTTCGACCAGTTTACGCGCAGCTTCCAGGTGCTGGGTGCGGCGATCCCAGTCGCCTGCATCATGCCAGCCGCCCCATGCGTTTTCCAGAATCTCGCCGGTCGTGTTTTCTGGAAAGAGGGGGAAGGGGTCCGTTCCACCCTTTCCTTCGGTCGTGTCATAGATGTCGACGGTGGTTGCCTGTATCCTGACCCCGTCATCGGGGTGGAGCGACCGGGGGCGCGTCCATTCGGTAAACTCCTCGGTCAGTTCAATGCCGGATCGTTGGTGGTAGAACCCGGAAAAGGACACATCGAACAGATCGTCCCAGTGGCTTTCGCCGACTGAAAAGGTCTGCGACCGGCCCACACCATCGACCCGTACGTAATAGTCGCCAGTCATATCGAGGCGGGAAAAGTCCATCGACCACACATCAGTGCCTTGGTAGTTGCGTTCGAAATCCGTTCTGGTTTCCGCCGCTTGTGCCATTTTGATCGTGTCAGTCAGGACGACCTTGCCTGAGTTGGCATCGACGACCCGGAACTTGGTGCCCGGCGTGAATTCGGCGGCGATGGCTGTGCCGCCTTCCTTGACCGTCCCGTCGACCTCCCATCCGTTCCAACTGCTCAGATAGGCTTTCTTGACCAGATCATCGGGGTCAAACCCGGTCAGGTTGACATGGATTGCTTCCGAGATGGTGTTGCGCGCATAAGTGGCCTTTACCGCCTCAAAATCCGGATCATCAAAGGTGATGTTCAGCTTGTCGCCGGTATCCAGCGGCGCATCGAGTTCGATGAAGACGTGCTGGGCGGTCGCGAACTTAAATTTGTACCAGTCGTATTCCGCGGTCTCCAGGATGTTAGCCTTGCGGGAAATGCCGTCGATCCCGACCTCAGTGCCATCAACTGTAACCGTCCATTTGCCAACCTTGTCCACCTCGGCCTGTCGCGTCCCACGCTGTTCGGTGATGTCGAACAGATCGTCTATGGGGGAGGCCAAGTAATCATCAAACGGCATCCAATATTCGCCATTGGGCCCTGCCACCCGACCAAGATGGCGGCCATCCTGCCAGACCATGCCGTTATCTGGGTTGGGCGTGACACCGTCGGGGATATCGGTCGTTTGCACCGCATCCTTGACGGTGCCGAGTTCGAACCGGATCTGGATCGTTGTCGGGCTGACGAATGAAACGTCGTAGGTGGTGTTGTCCATGGCGGCTGTCCCGGATTTTGTTTGGCGATCTTGTTGCGCTGTAATTGCGCATGGGTGTTGGCTGGAAGCGTCATCACCACTGGTTGACAAATCAATAACACTGACTTGGCGGTCAGATGGTCGGCGAAACCACGCCCGTGTCCGCGGACAGGTTGGGGCCAAAACCTGCTCAACAGGCCGTTTGTCGGTGTATGTATGACCAGATCGCGGGGACAATCGGCTCAGTTGGCGGAGATTGTCCCGAACTGATCGGCTTGATTTGGCTTGGCGATAGCTGCAGCTTGGCCGAGGGGGCGCCATTTGGGCGGATAAAGATGCGTTTGCTGCGATGTGCGGTCGTTATTGCGGCGGTTTTTGCCAGTGGATCCGGAGCGGCAGACCCGGTGGCCGGGGGTGCTTCACCATTGGACCGGACTGCGGGAAAATGGATGAAGCCGCCCAAGACGAACGAACCCAACCGCGTCATGCGTTCGGATCGATCTGCGGTGGTGACCGAACAGGCCCTGGCACTGGTGGAGGATGACAGCCTACGCATCCTTTTGACGGAGGCGGGGGCGCGGGTCACCCATGATGGCGGCAAATCCTATGATCTGGCGCTGGAAACCCAGGATCTGGTCCTGCCCGATGGAATGTTGGCTGATCTGGCCGGGTTGGGTTTGCCTGGCAAGATCGGGTCAGTGGCATTCAGTGCAACGGTGGTGATGGATCGTCCGCTGGGCCTTTCGCAAAGCGGCGCAATCCCGGGCCAGATCAACATCACGGCTGCCGATCTGGACTGGGGTTCCCTGCAATTGGGCGTTACCGGCGGGGCCAAAGTCGATAGTCTGGGGCGCGCCAATGGCACCCTGACCGTCACGACGCCGGATCTGGAGGGGGCTTTGGCGGTGCTGGATCCGGATGGTGCCCATACATCGGCACGGAATTTTGTCAGCGGGTTGGTCGGCGTTGGTCTAGGGCAGGACGTCAACCTGGATGTGACGATCCGCAATGGCCGCGTCAGCATCCTTGGCATCACGTTGACAACGCTGCCGCCCCTAAAGCTGCCCTAGGCGGCCCGCACGGTGCGCTGTTCAATCCGCTTTTCATGAGTGCCCTTGATCAGACGGGTCACATAGATGCCTGGGGTGTGGATCAGGTCGGGGTCAAGGCTGCCTGTTGGCACAATCTCTTCGACCTCGGCCACGCAGACCTTACCGCAGGTCGCGGCAGAGGGGTTAAAGTTGCGCGCGGTCTTGCGGTAGATCAAATTGCCTTGCTCATCGGCTTTCCACGCCTTCACGATGGCCAGATCCGCGATGAGGCCGCGTTCCAGGATGTAGGTCTTGCCGTCGAAATCCTTGTGCTCTTTTCCTTCGGCGATCACAGTGCCAACGCCGGTTTGAGTGTAGAAACCGGGAATGCCCGCGCCGCCTGCGCGCATCCGTTCGGCCAGGGTGCCTTGGGGATTGAACTCCAACTCCAGATCGCCCGACAGGTATTGCTGCATGAAGGTGTCATTCTCGCCCACGTAGGAACTGAGCATTTTCTTGACCTGCCGGGTTTTCAGCAAAACGCCAAGGCCGAAATCATCGACGCCCGCATTGTTCGAGGCGATGGTCAGGTCCCTTGTCCCGGCCTCCTTGATGGCGTCGATCAGCAGTTCGGGGATGCCGCACAGGCCAAATCCACCGGCGGCGATGAACATGCCGTCAAACAGAACGCCATTTAGCGCTTCAGCCGCATTGCTACAGACCTTTTTCATTGCGTCATCCCCGTTGTTTCCTTGCGTCGACCGCGTTGTGCCGCAGGCCCATGCAAAGGTCAATCGGCTGGCAATGGCCGCGATTACCGCCGATTTCTGACCCGGCCTTGCCTTTATTAACGTTTCACTGGCGCTTTTTTCCCGCTGCAGGGCAGCATTTTGGGGTATCATGTGGCGGTATGCAGGTCATCGCACCAAAGCCGGTCAATTTTCGACCGGTGGTGCTGTGCCCGCGAATTTTGAGTGACCTTGTTTGAACACGCCCATTTCGGGCTCTTCATTTTTAACGTTTTGGATTGAACCGATGCCTATTCTACCCAATGGCCCGACGGTTCGGGCCGGATTTTTATCCGTATTCATTATTCCCATCCTTGTCGCGCGAGCGCCAGCCCACGAGGCGTGGCTGCTCACACCGGCGGAGATTGAGGCGCTGGTCGCCGCACCCATGCCCAATCTGTTTGCGAGCCATCTGTGGCTGGGCCTCGCCGCCCTGGCTGGCGGCGCCATTACATGGGCAGCCCTGCGCGTTGAGCACATGTTGGCCGCGGCCGAGGCGCGTTGGACGGCGCCCCTGGTGCGCTGCGCCTTGTCGGTGGGGCCATTGGTGCTGCGCATTGGTCTCGCCTTGATGTTGATCCTGGCAGCGTTGGGCGGCTTGCCCCGACATGGAACCGCGCCGTGGACGGAGCCCACATTCCTTGTACCAGACATGCAGCTGGGCCTTGTCCCGGGATGGGGTTGGCTGGCGGTAGTGCAGGTCGCGCTTGCGCTGTTTTTGCTGTCAGGGGCCTTCACGCGCTGGGCGGGCTGTCTGTTGATCCTCCTGTCGGGCCTGGGCATCGTCGTCTTTGGCTATATTTTTCTGTCCTATGCGCCCCATTTCGCGGCACCCGGGCTGATGTTGATACTTGCCGGTGGGGGCGCGCTGTCCTGTGATCGGATGCTGGGATGCGACGGTTGGGTGGATCTGTCCCCGGGGCGGGAGCAAGGCCTGTGGCGGTTGGCTCAGATCCTGATCGGGGCCGGGTTCGTTTATCTGGCCGTGGTACACAAGCTGACGCAACCGACATTGCTGATTGCCATCGTCAAGCATAGCAGCCTGCCCACATTCGGACTGCCATTGCCGGTTGTGGCCCTGATCATGACGGGGATCGAGATTGTGTGCGGTATCCTGCTGATCCTGGGGCGGTTGGTCCGACCCGTCGCTGTGTTGCTCATCGCGGCATTCTCGATCTTTGCCGTCGCATTGTCAGAGACTCCGCTTTTCCACGCTAACCTTTATGGCGCTATGATCCTTCTGGCTTTGTCGGGGCGGGCCTTGCCCTTTCCCAGTCGGAGGCGCCTGCGATCCATGCGGGGGGCGGTGGCATGAGCCGGGGCCTGAGCTTTGCCGCCTATCGCATCCTATCAGCGGGTCAAAACCTTTGGGCCAATGAGCGCCCTCGGCATCAGGAGGGGCTGCGTTGTGGCGCGGGTGCTATCATCTTCGCCATGCTTCTCGGGGTGGCAGGCGTCTTGCCTGGGATCAACGCGGATGCAGGGCCACCGCGGTCTGTATTTCTTGAACTCCCCACCGGGGAAGCTGTGCCCGAGATCATGCTGATGCCCTATCGCCTGCCCTCGGGCCGGTGGCAGCTCCAGATCCGCGCGCGTGACTTCCGGTTCACCACCCTTTGCGTGGCCGACGCGCAGGCGCTGGCCGTGGGTCATGCCCACATCGTGCGCAACGGGGTCAAGGTCGCGTCAGCTTATCATCCGATCGTCGATCTGGGTTGGCTACCGCCGGGCCGGCACCGGATCACGGTAATCCTGCGGGGGCAAGATCACCGGGCATTGATCGCGGATGGCGCGTTGGTTCAGGCAAAGGTCACGATTGCCGTGCCCGCCGCCTGATACGCTATTCGGCGGCTGCAGGCGGGCTTTTCGAGGTTTTCCTGGCGGCCGCCTTTTTCGCGGCAGGTTTCTTGGCCGCGGCCTTCTTCTTTGGTGCGGCCTTCTTGCGGGTGCCCTTGGTGGCGGCCTTTGCGTCGATTAACTCCACCGCCTGTGCCATGGTCACCTGGTCCGGTTCGGTTTCTTTCGGCAGGGTCGCGTTGATTTTGTCCCATTTGACGTAAGGACCATACCGGCCTTTCATGACGTTGACCGGCCCGCCGAGCTCTGGATGTTCGCCCAATTCGCGCAACGGCGTGGCGGGGGCGGGTTTGCCGCGCTTGGGTTTGGAGGCCAGAACCTCCACCGCGCGGTTCATCCCGATGGTAAAGACATCCTCGACCTCCTCAAGATTGGCATTGGTGCCGCCCTTGTGGCTGATCGTCTCTGCATGTTTCAGGTAGGGGCCATAGCGCCCGATATTGGACCAGATCATCACACCATCTTCGGGATGGGGTCCGATCTCGCGGGGCAGAGCCAGCAGTTTCAGCGCACCTTCCAGCTCAACCTCTTCCGGCGTCCATCCTTTGGGGATCGACTGACGGGGTGGTTTCTTGTTTTCCTCCGTCACATCGCCGCGCTGGACGTAAGGCCCGAACCGGCCCTTGAAGGCATAGATTTTGTCGCCTGCATCATCGCCCAAATGCTTGCCTTCGGGGGGGATGCCGCCTTTGGCATCTTCGCCCTCCACCGGCGGGCCAAAAGCGCGGGTGTAGCGACATTCGGGGTAGTTCGAACAACCGATAAACGCCCCGCCTGACCGTGCCGTGCGCATGGAAAGCCGCCCAACCTCGCAATTGGGGCAGAGGCGCGGGTCGCTGCCATTCTCCTTGGGCGGGAAGAGATGCGGTTCTAAGACCTCGTTGATCTTTTCCAGCACCTCGGTGATACGAAGTTCGGCGGTTTCGGCGATGGCGGCTGAAAAATCGCGCCAGAACTTGGACAGCACTTCCTTATAGTCGGCATCGCCAGCCGAGACATGGTCAAGCTCCTCCTCCAGCCCGGCGGTGAAGTCATAGCCCACATATTGCCTGAAGTAGTTCATCAGGAAGGCCGTGACCAAGCGGCCCTTATCCTCTGGGATCAGGCGGTTCTTGTCCTTGCGAACATATTCGCGGTCCTGGATCGTGGTGACGATGCTGGCATAGGTGGAGGGGCGACCGATGCCCAACTCTTCCATCCGCTTGACCAAGGTTGCCTCGGTATAGCGGGGCGGGGGCTGAGTGAAGGACTGACTGCCCAAGGTGGTGGCATCGGCAGACATAACGGCGCTGCCGGTTTTGCGAATGTCATCGCCGGTGGGCGTGCCCTCTGATTTGGCGAAATCGGCAGTGTAGGCGCCCGCAGCCGGTTTCATCGCGTCGCCTTGGGCCATCTGGGGCAGGCGGCGGTCATCGTCATCGGCGCTATCGTCGTCGCGGCCTTCTTCATAGATCTTGAGGAACCCATCAAACATCACGACCTGACCCGTGGCGCGCAATTCGACCTGACCGTCCGCAGACCCAATATCGACCGTCGTGCGTTCCAGTCGGGCCGCCGACATCTGGCTGGCCAGGGTTCGCTTCCAGATCAGGTCATAGAGCTTGCGTTGATCGGGATCCGTCAGTTTGAGCGCATCGGCATCGCTGGTCATATCTGTGGGGCGGATGCATTCATGGGCCTCTTGTGCGTTCTTGGCCTTGTTTTTGTAGATGCGGGGCTTTTCGGGGACGTATTTGTCGCCAAATCGCGCGGTGATCGCGTCGCGGGCATCCGTCACGGCCTCGGGCGCCATATCGATTCCGTCGGTCCGCATGTAGGTTATGTGACCGGCTTCATACAGGCGCTGCGCAACGCTCATCGTCTGGCGCGCGCCCATGCCAAACTTGCGGCTGGCCTCCTGCTGGAGGGTCGAGGTCATGAACGGGGCAGAGGGGTTGCGATTGGCGGGTTTGGCCTCGACCGATTTGATGCTGAGCGCGCGCGAGGTGATGGCCTGCACCGCCAACTCGGCGGCGGCCTGGGTCGGGATGTCGTAGCGGTCCAGCTTCTGGCCACCCAGCACAGTCAGGCGGGCCTCGACGCTTTGACCGCGCGGCGTGTCGAGCATCGCGCGCACCTGCCAGTATTCGCGCGGCTTGAACGCCTCAATCTCCATCTCCCGCTCGACGATCAGACGCAGGCAAACCGATTGTACCCGACCCGCCGATTTCGCGCCCGGCAGCTTGCGCCACAGGACCGGCGACAGGTTGAAGCCGACCAGATAGTCCAGTGCCCGGCGGGCCAGATAAGCTTCCACCAGTTCCATATCGACCTGGCGGGGATTTTTCATCGCCTCGGTCACGGCGGTCTTGGTAATCGCGTTGAACACCACGCGGCTGACGGGGGTGTCCTTCTTGATCGCCTTGCGGTTCCGCAGCGCCTCCTCAAGGTGCCAACTGATCGCCTCTCCCTCGCGATCCGGGTCGGTGGCGAGGATCAGGGCGTTATCATCTTTCAGCGCATCGGCGATGGCTTTGACATGCTTGCGGCTGTCGATCGCGATCTCCCATTTCATCGCGAAATCATGGTCGGTATCGACTGATCCGTCCTTGGGCGGCAAGTCGCGGACATGGCCGTATGACGCCAGAACGGTGAAATCGCTGCCGAGATATTTGTTGATTGTCTTGGCCTTAGCAGGCGACTCGACGACGACGACGGGCATGGAACTTCTTCCTTGGACAAAAGGGCCTCAAGCCGCGATAGATGTGAGCGCCCATGGCGGCTTGTCAACCGCCGACATGCGATCCGGGGTCGGGGCGGGCCGTTTTTGGCTGGGCTGACGCTGCAATGGGCAGGTTGGTTTTCAATTCAGCCGGGCCAGCAGCCCGCCTGGTTGACGCCCGATTGTGCCGTCAAGTTCCAGCGCCAAAAGCGCGCTTGCCAAGGCCTGAGGGGGCAACTTCAGATCACGGGCCAATTGATCTTCGGCGACGGGGGCGTGGCCGACCATTTGCAGGATGTGGTCGCGGATGGGGCCATCTGTCTGGGTGATTTTTGGGGCGACAGGCGCAGGTATAGGCGACGGAACGGTCGGTTGCGCGATCGGGCCGAGGGACGCGATGATATCCTTTGCATCCCGAACCAAGGTTGCGCCGTCACGGATCAGCAGGTTGCACCCCGAAGCCCGCGCATCCAAGGGGTGGCCGGGCACGGCCAGGACCTCCCGCCCTTGATCCAGCGCGTTGCGGGCGGTGATCAGGCTGCCCGATTTGGTCGCCGCCTCCACCACGATCACGGCTTGTGACAGGCCCGAAATAATGCGGTTCCGTTTCGGGAAATGACGGGCCATCGGTTGCAGGCCCGGTGGCTGCTCTGACAGGACCAGACCGGTCTCTGCGATCTTGGCCGTTAGATCCGCGTTTTCGGCAGGGTATATGATGTCGATGCCACCTGCGACGACAGCGATTGTGCCGGTGTCCAGCGACGCTTCATGAACGGCGCGGTCGATCCCGCGCGCCAGGCCCGAAACGGTGATGAAGCCCGCCGCGCCCAGATTCCGCGCAATCTGCCGTGCCATGCGCCCACCGGAAGAGGAGGCATTGCGCGCACCGACCAGAGCGAGGGCAGGGCGGGTCAACATCTCAACCCGCCCCAGGGCCCAAAGGACCGGCGGGGCATCGGGCAAATCCATCAATGTGGTGGGGTAGCCTGCACATCCGTGGAACAGCGGCTGTGCGCCCGCCTTGCGTCCCATCGACAATTCCTTGGCCACGACGGGGAGCGGGCAGATCGTGTAGCGGTCGACACCAGCATTGGCGGCAATGCCCGGTAACAGATCCAATGCTGCCTGCGGGTCAAACCCCGTCTCTGCCATCAATCGGTGGAAGGTGGCCGGGCCAACCCGGCGGGAGCGTAAGAGACGGAGCCACGACAGCTTATCTTCTTCCGAGGTGGGTGGTGCGAGGGGGGGTGGGGAAGAAAACAAATCCACGCCGTCGTCGCTCCGTCCGCTTACAAGAATCGTGTTTAAGCAGGACTGGTTAACGGCGGGTAAATTTACGGGGCGCGGGGCGTGCGCGTTTGAAAACTCTGGCGCCCCGCACCGGGTCAGGCGGCCGAACCGCCCACGGTCAGACCGCCGATCATGAGGGTCGGCTGACCCACACCCACCGGCACCCATTGACCGTTCTTGCCGCAATTCCCGATGCCGGGATCCAGCGCCATGTCGTTGCCGATGGCGCGGATCTGCTTGAGCGCCGTGGCCCCGTCGCCGATCAGGGTGGCGCCTTTGACCGGTGCACCGACCTTGCCATTTTCAACGCGGTAGGCCTCGGTGCAACTGAAGACGAACTTGCCGTTCGTGATATCGACTTGCCCGCCACCAAAGCCCACTGCGTAGATGCCATCCTTGAGATCGGCCAAGATATCGGCAGGTGCGCTGTCACCGCTCAACATGTAGGTGTTCGTCATGCGCGGCATCGGGATATGGGCAAAGCTTTGACGGCGGCCATTGCCCGTTGCGGCGACCCCCATCAGCCGGGCATTTTGCCGATCCTGCATGTAATTGACCAGAACGCCATCTTCGATCAAAACGTTCTTGCCAGACGGCGTGCCTTCGTCATCGACGGTGATGCTGCCACGTCGGTCGGGGATGGTGCCATCGTCTAGCACCGTCACGCCCTTTGAGGCGATCCGCTCCCCCATCAACCCGGAAAAGGCAGAGGTTCTCTTGCGGTTGAAATCACCTTCCAGCCCATGGCCGATTGCTTCGTGCAGCAGGATGCCGGGCCATCCGGGGCCAAGCACAACATCCATCACGCCGGCCGGGGCAGGCTCTGCCTTAAGGTTCACCAATGCGATGCGCAGCGCCTCGCGCGTCATCTTTTCCCAGCCGTCGCGGGCGATCAGACCATCGACGCCCAGCCGTCCTCCGCCGCCTGTGCCACCTTGTTCGCGGCGGCCATCTTCTTCGACGATGACGCTTACATTCAGACGGCTCATGGGGCGTGTATCCGCGACGCGGACGCCATCGGGGCGCAGGATCGTCACCTCCTGCAGGCTTGCTGCCAGGGTGGCGGAGACCTGAACCACGCGGCTGTCCAGTTCACGGGCGAATGCATCGATCTCTCGCAATGTCTCGATCTTGACCGGGAAAGTCGCGCCCGCGATCGGATCGTCGTCGCCGTAGAGCTTGCGATTGGTGGCTTGCGGCGCTTCGGCCAATGTGCCGCCGCCCTCACCCACGGCCAGACGGGCAGTTTCAGCAGCGCGGCGCAGGGCCGTCTCGCTGATATCGGTCGAATGGGCGTAGCCTGCGGTTTCCCCGCGAACGGCCCGCAAGCCAAAGCCCTCCGATGCGTTATAGCTGGCCGTTTTGACCCGACCGTCGTCGAACGAGACGACTTCGGACCGACTGCGTTCCAGGAATAACTCCCCGTCATCGGCGCCCGCGGTGGCATCGCGCAACACTTTTAACGCGGTGGCCTCATCGACTTTGGTCTCAAATGGGCGGAAAGACTGGGTCATTTGGGGTCCTTTGGTGGCGTCGCGGCTGAATGCCGCAAAGGGTGTGCTTGAACTTATTCATCCTAATATGGTTTGTGCCCGACAGGGAACAACGGGTTCGGCATGCTTGCGTGAACGGATCCATGGGAGTGGGCCAACATGGCCCCATCGAACAGGACGTGAGTATGCACCTTTCCAGGATGATCGCCCGCGGAGCCGCCGCGCTGACCACCATCAGCGTGGGTGGGATGGTTTTTGCGCAGGAAACCCCCAACGACCTTGAGGTGATCGGCAAACCCGCACCCGCCGGAATCGGATTTCAGGAAGCCGTCACCGAATTGGCGCGCGATCTGCAATGGCTGGATGGCATGGTCCTGGTGATCATCACTATCATCTCGTTGTTCGTGACCGGGTTGCTGGCCTATGCTGCCTGGGCGTTCAACTCATCCAAGAACAAAGAGCCGGCCACCTTCACGCACAATTCCCCGCTAGAGATTACGTGGACAGTCGTTCCGATCCTCATCCTTGTTTTCATTGGGGCGTTCTCTTTGCCGGTGCTGTTCAAACAGCAGGAAATTCCCGAAGCCGACGTTGTGATCAAGGCGACGGGGTATCAATGGTACTGGGGTTACGAATATCCCGAACATGAATTTGCCTTTGACAGCATCATGCTGCAGCGCGAAGAACTGGCTGACTACGGCTATACCGACGATACCTATCTGTTGGCGACTGACACGGCCATGGTGGTGCCTGTCAACAAAACGGTTGTCGTGCAGGTTACCGGCGGTGACGTGATCCACAGCTGGACAATCCCGGCCTTTGGCGTGAAGCAAGACGGCATTCCCGGCCGGATTGCCGAATTGTGGTTCAAGGCCGAGAAAGAAGGCGTTTATTTCGGACAATGCTCTGAGCTCTGCGGCATACAGCACGCCTACATGCCCATCACGGTCAAAGTGGTCAGCGAAGAGGCCTATGCCAAATGGTTGGAAGGCGCGGTTGAGGAATACGCGGGCACATCGCCGAACGTCACCGTTGCCTCGGCTGACTAAGCGGGCTGGACCTGAATAGATGACCGATGCCAGCCTTTACACAGTCCGCACCGACGATCCAGAGCTGAAGGATTACTTCAATCTCCTAAAGCCCCGGGTGATGTCACTGGTCGTATTTACAGCCTTGATCGGGTTGCTGGTTGCGCCTGTGGGCGTGCATCCGATGGTGGGGTTCACGGCCATTTTGTTCATCGCCATCGGCGCCGGAGCCTCAGGCGCGCTGAACATGTGGTGGGACGCCGATATTGACGCGGTTATGCGCCGGACGGCGAAACGGCCCATCCCTGCCGGTAAAGTCACGCCGGGAGAGGCTCTTGGCTTTGGCCTCGCGTTAAGCGGCCTGGCAGTCATCATGGTGGCGCTGGCCTCCAACCTGTTGGCGGCCGGCCTGCTGGCCTTTACCATCTTTTTTTATGTCGTGATTTACACGATGGGCCTGAAACGCTGGACGCCACAGAACATCGTGATCGGTGGTGCCGCGGGAGCATTCCCGCCAATGATCGGTTGGGTCGTGGCTACTGGCAGCGTTTCTGTAGAGGCGATCTGCATGTTCATGCTTATCTTCCTGTGGACGCCCCCACATTTCTGGGCCCTGGCCCTGTTCATGAAAGACGACTTCTCCAATGCAGGCGTTCCGATGCTGACCGTCACCCACGGTCATCCGTCGACACGCCGTCATATCTTTGCCTATTCGGTTGTTCTGGCGATCTTTGCCGTGGGTATGGCATTCACCTCGATCGGTGGGCCGATCTACCTGCTGACTGCGCTGGTGCTGAATGGCCTGTTCCTGCAGGGCGCTTGGCGGATCATGGCGCGGGACACTGAGATGGCCTTGGCAGATGACTATGCCATCGAGAAAAAAGTGTTCAAGCTGTCGCTGATCTATCTGTTCCTGCATTTCGGAGCTCTGTTTACGGATACGTTGTTGAAATCGCTAGGCCTTTGGGGAGGGTGGATATGATCCAGGTCGAACATGAAATGCATCAACGCCGCCGCGGTCGCAATTTGGGTGTGGGTCTGTTGCTTGTCGGGCTGATCGGCATTGTCTTTGGCTTGTCGGTGGTGAAGGTCACC
Source organism: Actibacterium sp. 188UL27-1 (assembly GCF_016901225.1). Taxonomy (GTDB): domain Bacteria; phylum Pseudomonadota; class Alphaproteobacteria; order Rhodobacterales; family Rhodobacteraceae; genus 188UL27-1. Next base: position 363,897 of record NZ_JAFEUL010000002.1, read on the forward strand.
TTGGGCCATAACGTGGAAAAGTTTGACCACGTGCGCCGCCCGATGCTGGAGCAGACGGAATGATGGCACATCTTGATCCCAAGACGAAAACAGTGATGCAGGCCGCCAGTTTGGTCTTGGTCATGGGGGGGCTCGCCTGGGCTTCCGTCCCCTTTTACGATTGGTTTTGTCGGGTAACGGGATATGGCGGCACGACCAATACCGCTGATGCCGGATCCGACATCGTGCTGGACCGCGTGATCAAGGTGCGCTTCGATGCATCCAAGGAACGCGACATGCCGTGGCATTTCAAACCCATGCAGCGGTCGATGGATCTGCGCATCGGCGAAACCGGCCTGGCCTTTTACGAAGCCTACAATCCAACCGATGAACCCGTCGCCGGATCGGCCAGCTATAATGTGGCGCCCTTTGATGCGGGTTCCTATTTCGTGAAGATTGACTGCTTCTGCTTTGAGGAGCAGATTTTGCAGCCCGGCGAGCGGGTGCAGATGCCGGTGACCTTTTTCATCGACCCCGAACTGGTCGATGATCCGGACGCGAAATTCGCAAAGGCAGTGACCCTGTCCTACACGTTCTACCAGATTGACCTGCCGGAAGAGCAGGCCGCCCTCGCCGAAGATGGCGATGGCACGCAGCTACGATAAGCCGAAAGGGACGCCGATGGCACACGAGAAGAACCACGATTACCATATTCTGCCGCCGTCCCTGTGGCCCTTTCTGGGCGCGCTCGGCGGGTTCATCATGCTGTTTGGCGCCGTCTTGTGGATGTCGCCCAACGTGTCGAACAACCAGCCGTTCGTTTTCCTGATCGGCCTCGCGCTGGTTCTGTACGTGATGTACGGCTGGTGGGCCGAAACGGTCGTTGAAAACCGGGTGGGTGACCATACACCGGTTGTGTTGATTGGCCTGCGCTACGGCTTCATCCTGTTCATCATGTCCGAGGTCATGTTCTTTGCGGCCTGGTTCTGGAGCTTCTTCAAACACGCGCTCTATCCGATGGACACTTTCTCCGAAGGGCAGTGGCCACCCCCTTCGATCGAAGTTTTCGATCCCTGGCATCTGCCGCTGATCAACACGTTGATCCTGCTCTGTTCTGGCTGCGCCGCCACATGGGCGCACCACGCACTGGTCCACGAAAACAACCGCAAAGATATGGCAAATGGTTTGATCCTTGCCGTTGTTCTGGGCGTGATCTTCACCTTCTTTCAGGCCTATGAATACACCCATGCCGCGTTCGGTTTTGGCGGGAACATCTATGGCGCGAACTTTTTCATGGCGACCGGTTTTCACGGCTTCCATGTGATCGTTGGCACCATCTTTCTGTTCATATGTTACCTGCGCTTGCGCCAGGGTCATTTCAGCCCGACCAACCATATGGGGTTCGAAGCGGCTGCTTGGTATTGGCACTTTGTCGACGTGGTTTGGCTGTTCCTGTTTGGTGCGATCTACATCTGGGGATCGTAACCGCCGTCCGGCAGTTCCATAGAAAAGAAGGGCGCGGCGACGCGCCCTTTTCCATTGGAGAACATATCATGCGGTTCGTGATCCCCCTTCTGATTGGTCTGGCCGGTGTTGGCGTCTTGGGCTGGCTGGGGCAGTGGCAACTGGACCGGCTCGCCTGGAAAGAAGGCATCCTGGCAGAGATCGAACAGCGGATTGTGGCGCCTCCCCAGGCGATCCCGGCCAAACCCGACCCGGAGGCTGATCGCTTTCTGGCCATCCGCGCAACGGGGACCGTTCTGCCCGAAGAGGTCCATGTTCTGGTCTCGACCAAACAGCGGGGCGCGGGTTATCGTGTGATCTCTCCTTTCGTTACCAGCTATAATCGCCGGGTGTTGGTGGATCGCGGGTATATCCCGACCACGGGCAAGGACGTGCAGCGCCCCAAGATCGAAACCACGATTGTCGGCAACCTGCATTGGCCGGAGGAGCGCGACAGCTTCACCCCCGACGACGATGTCACTGGCAATATCTGGTTTGCGCGCGACGTGACCAAACTGGCCCGCCACCTCAACACCGATCCGGTCCTAATCATTGTGGCCGAAACCGGCGAAGCGGATCAGACAGTCACGCCACTGCCCGTATCAAGTGCCGGCATTCCAAATGATCATTTTGGCTACGCCGTAACCTGGTTTGGTCTGGCGGCGGTTTGGGCGGGGATGACACTGCTCTGGCTCTGGCGTATGAGGCGTCGAACCGCCTGAAGGAGCGCCTGATGCGTTACGTTTCCACAAGGGGCGCGGCCCCTGTCCTGACCTTTGAAGAGGCGATGCTGACCGGCCTGGCCCGTGATGGCGGTCTTTATGTGTCAGAAACGATCCCACAACTCAGCCACGGCGATATCGCGGCCTTGTCCGGGTTGCCGTACGAAGAGGTCGCCTTTCGCATCATGCGCCCCTTCATCGGCGACACGTTCAGCGACGATGACTTTGCAGAGATTATCACCAAGGCCTACGCCCCGTTCAATCATCCGGCCCGCGCGCCCCTAGTGCAGCTTGGCCCGAACCACCACCTGCTGGAACTGTTCCACGGCCCCACCCTGGCATTCAAAGACTTCGCCATGCAGCTGATCGGCCAGATGTTCCAGGTCTCCCTCGGGCGCCAGGGCAAACGTGTCACCATCGTTGGCGCCACCAGCGGTGATACGGGTGCCGCGGCGATGGAGGCGTTTCGGGGCCTCGCCGCCGTGGATCTGTTCATCCTCTACCCCCATGGCCGCATATCGGAAGTGCAGCGCCGCCAGATGACCACACCGCCCGATCACAACGTCCACGCGCTGGCGCTGGATGGGCATTTTGACGATTGCCAAGCGCGGCTGAAGGACATGTTCAACCATTTCGACTTCCGCGATGAGGTCGCCTTGGCGGGTGTCAACTCCATCAACTGGGCGCGGGTTCTCGCGCAGGTCGTCTATTACTTCAGTGCCGCGACCAGCCTTGGTGCGCCCCACCGTCCCGTCAGCTTCACCGTGCCTACCGGCAATTTTGGCGATATCTTTGCCGGCCACATCGCTCGCGCCATGGGCCTGCCGATCGAAAAGCTGGTCGTCGCCACCAACCGCAACGATATCCTGCACCGCGCGCTGACGACGGGACTTTACCAAACCGATGGGGTCAGCCCGACGATCAGCCCCTCGATGGATATCCAGGTCAGCAGCAATTTCGAACGCGCCTTGTTCGATGCCTATGGCCGCGATGGCGCCGCGGTCGCCGCGCAAATGGACGATCTGAAATCCACCGGCGCCTTCAAGATCAGCCAAGGCGCGTTGGAAACCCTGCGGGAGGGCTATGCCTCGGGCCGCGCCTCCGAAAAGGAGACGAGCGCTGCTATCACCCATGCTCTGAACACCACCGGAGAGCTGCTCTGCCCCCATTCCGCTGTGGGTGTTCATGTCGCCGAACAGCACCTTGGCGCCGCACCCATGGTCACCCTTGCAACCGCTCACCCGGCCAAATTCCCGGATGCGGTCGAAACCGCGACGGGGCAAAGACCGACCCTTCCCATTCGCATGTCTGACCTGTATGAGCGGTCGGAACGCGTGACACAGGTTGATAACAACCTTACCACGCTTGAAGATCTGATCAGAGAAAGGCGCGCAGCTTGAGCGTAAAACTGGACAGGCTCGGAAACGGGCTGCGGGTCGTGACGGAACATATGCCGGGGCTGCAATCCGCCTCGGTCGGGCTTTGGATCGATGCTGGCGGTCGCCACGAGCGGATCGAACAGAATGGTGTCGCGCATTTCCTGGAGCATATGGCTTTCAAGGGGACGGCCCGACGCAGCGCATTGCAGATCGCCGAAGAGATCGAGGATGTGGGCGGCTATATCAACGCCTATACCAGCCGCGAAACCACCGCTTATTACGCCCGCGTATTGGAGGCCGATGTGCCGCTGGCGCTTGATGTGATCGCTGACATCGTGCTCAACCCGGCCTTTGATGAGAACGAGATCGAAGTTGAACGCGGCGTTATCCTGCAGGAAATTGGCCAATCCCTCGACACCCCCGACGACATTATCTTTGACTGGCTGCAAGAAGCGGCCTACCCGGAGCAACCCATGGGCCGCACGATCCTTGGCCCGTCCGAACGGGTCAGTACGTTCAACCGGGGCGACCTGTCGGGGTTTGTCGCGGAGCATTACGGGCCGGGCCAGATGATCATCTCTGCCGCTGGTGCGGTGGACCACGACCAGATCATGCGGATGGCCGAAGAGCTGTTTGGTCACCTTGTGCCAACATCTGCGTTCACCGCCGATGCCGCGCAGTTCACCGGGGGTGAACGGCGCGAGATCAAAGGGCTGGAGCAGGTCCATTTTGCACTTGCCTTCGAGAGTCCGGGCTACTGCGAGGATGACATCTACACGGCCCAGATCTATGCCACGCTGTTGGGGGGCGGCATGTCCTCGCGCCTGTTCCAGGAAATTCGCGAAAAACGCGGTTTGTGTTATTCGATCTTTGCCCAGGCCGGGGCCTATGCCGATACCGGCATGATGACGATATATGCGGGCACCTCGGCCGATGATATCGGCGGGCTTGTCAATCTGACCGTGGATGAGCTGCGCCGCGCTACCGAAGATCTGAATGAGGCTGAAGTTGCGCGCGCGCGCGCTCAAATGAAGGCCGGACTTCTGATGGGCCTCGAAAGCCCTTCCTCGCGTGCTGAACGTTTGGCCCGGGTCGTGTCCATCTGGGACCGCGTGCCGCCTTTGGCTGAAACCATCGCCAAGGTCGATGCGGTGGGCGGTGCCGATGTGGCAGCCTTTGCAGAGCGCCTGGCGGTCCATACCCAACCGGCCTTGGCGCTATATGGTCCGGCCGAGCGGGCGCCGACCCTGGAGAAGCTGCGGGAGAGGCTGGCGGCCTGATGCGACTGGGCCGACGGCGGGTTCGAATTGTCACGGAGCGGATGGTCCTGAGGGCCCCGGCACATGGCGACTTCCGCCCTTGGACAGCCCTGCGCCGCGACAGTGAATCCTTCTTGCGCCAGTGGGAACCAAGCTGGGCCGATGACCACCTGACCCGCAAGGCATTCACTAACCGCGTTTACTGGGCTCAACGCGCCCTGTCGCAGATGACCACTGTGCCTCTTTTCCTCATCCGGCGCGACGATGACGTGCTGCTGGGTGCCATCACGCTGGACAATATTCGCCGCGGTCCTGCCCAGGCTGGCACGCTTGGCTATTGGATCGGCGCGCCTTTTGCCCGACACGGTTACATGCGCGAGGCTATCGAGGGCGTGACCCACCACGCTTTCACCCAGCTTGACCTCAGCCGGATCGAGGCGGCCTGCCTGCCCGAAAATGCCGCCTCCCGCGGCGTGCTGGAAGCCTGTGGTTTCAAATATGAAGGTGTCGCGCAAAGCTACCTGCAAATAGCAGGCCGTTGGCGCAATCATGTGCTTTACGCCAATTTGCGCAATGACCGCCGGGGCAAAGCACTGTTGGGCTGAACCGACCGTCTCATCATGTGTCTCTAAATATCCCCGCCGGAGGCCTAAAGTCTGGCCGCGCACCAGAAGACTTCTGTGCCTCCGGCGGGGATATTTAGAGACACATGATGACAGGCAGGAGTGTCCCATCCTGAGTGAATTTCTGGAGTACTACCGATAGAAGGGATGACGGAGGCACCGACTGCGCTAAGCTGTTGCGAAAGGAGCGCGCCATGACTCGTTTGATCCTGTCTGTCCTTTTGATCTGCTTTGCCCAGGCCCTGCCGGCCCAAGAACGGACCCCGTCCCATTGTATTGCTGTGGCGGATGTTCCGGGGGTGTCATACGTCCATCAGGCACGCTTTGCACAGCCACTGCCGGATGAGACGGTGCGGCTTAGCTATGTCGACCACGCGACCTTTTTGATTGAGACGGCCGGGGGGCTATCGGTTGCCACAGATTATACTGGTTTTCTGGGGGTGGTGGATTTTGTGCCGGACGTCGTCACGATGAACCACGCCCATGACAGCCATTGGACCGCTTTTCCGGATCCTCGCATTCCAAATGTGCTGAAAGGTTGGGGGGAGGGGGATGGCAGCCCTGCCAATCATCGGCTTGACCTAGGAGAGATGCTAATCCGTTCCGTATCCACCGATATCCGGTCCCGTTTCGGGACGGGGGTCGAGGAGAACGGGAACTCGATTTTTGTGTTTGAGATCTCGGGGTTATGCATTGGTCATCTGGGCCATTTGCACCATGAACCCAGTGCGGAGCAATATGCGGCTTTGGGGCGGTTGGATGTGGTGATGGCGCCGGTGGATGGTGGGCTGACTTTGCCACGACCGACTTTGATCAAGATGCTGCAACGCCTCCGCTCCTCGATCGTGATCCCGATGCACTGGTTCGGTCGCAGTAACCTTGACCTGTTTGTGGAGGAGATGCGTGCGGAGTTTGAGGTCGTGCCGGTCGGTGCAAGCTTTCTTGAAGTGTCGTTGCAGCGTCTTCCCGGACGCCCCACCCTGATGATCCTGGAACCGGAATACCTGCGCCTTGATGACCCGTGACACGGGCAGTTCTGTGTGGTTCATGGACGCCGAGGAGGCACGTCATGCTGAACCCAGTCACTGAGAAAATCGAAGAAAATCTGAGAGCGATCCTACCGGAGGCGGCCTTCCGGGATCTGGAGCCGCGGTATCTGGAAGAGCCGCGCGGGCGGTATTCGGGCAGTGACGGGCTATTGATCGCGCCGGGTTCGACCGCAGAGGTGTCGGCGGTCGTCAAAGCGGCATGTGAAGCGCGGGTGTCGATCGTGCCCTATGGCGGTGGTACAGGTTTGGTTGGGGGGCAGATCGCTGAGGAGGGGCAGCGTCCGATCATCCTTTCATTAGAGCGGATGACGGCCATTCGCGAGACCTATCCCCTTGAAAATATTATGGTTGTTGAAGCAGGTGCCATCTTGGCCAATGTCCAGGAGGCGGCTTCGGATGTCGACCGGTTGTTTCCATTGTCGCTCGCCTCGGAAGGGTCTGCGCGGATTGGCGGCTTGCTGGCGACCAATGCGGGTGGGGTGAATGTGCTGCGCTATGGAAATGCGCGGGACCTGTGTCTTGGGATTGAGGCGGTATTGCCCAACGGCAAAATCCTCAATGGTCTCAAGAGGTTGCGCAAGGATAATACGGGCTATGACTTGCGTCATTTGTTGATCGGGGCAGAGGGGACGTTAGGTGTAATTACCGCGGCATCTCTACGGCTTTATCCGCAGCCGCAATCCGAGGGGGTGGCGCTGATGGTGGTGGCCGACCCTGAGGCAGCGTTGCGGTTATTAGCGTTGGCGCAAAGCCGGTTGGGCCAGGGGATTTCAGCCTTTGAATTGATCGGTCGGATGGGGTTGGAATTTCTGGTGGAGACCAAACAGAATGTCCGCCAACCTTTTGAAACAAAACCGGAATGGATGGTTTTGGTCGATGTCGGGCTGGGGGCTGGTATGCAGGCCGATGCGGCCTTGGAAGAGCTGTTTATGGCGGCATCCCAAGAGGGATTGGTGAGTGATGGGCTGATCGCGCGGTCGGAAGCCGATCGGGCCGCGTTCTGGGCCGTGCGGGAGAGCATTCCGGCGGCCAATCGGGCGGTGGGTTCCGTGTCGTCGCACGATATCTCGGTCCCGCTGGGGGCGATCCCGGATTTCATCAAAAAAGGTCCGAAAGTTATTGAAAAGATAGGAGATTTTCGGATAAATTGCTTTGGTCATGTCGGCGATGGGAACCTGCATTATAACGTGTTTCCCCAAACGGGACGGAGCCGGGCGGATCATGAAAATGAGCGGTCCGCGATCAAGCGGGCGGTCCATGATCTGGCGCATTCTTTTGGCGGTTCGGTCAGTGCGGAGCATGGGATTGGACGGTTGAAGGTGGATGATCTGGAGCGGTATGGCGATCCGGCAAAGCTGGCAGCGATGCGGGCGGTAAAGGGGGCGATTGACCCTGTCGGCATCATGAATCCGGGCGCGGTTGTGCGGGTCTGACCGGGGCGGTTTTGGGGAGGCACATCCCATGCAGAACCGATGCACATTCCCTACATACGCCATACATACGGTCCGGTCGGTGCGTTAACAAACGGACTGTATTTTCGTTGGGTGGTATGGCCGATCCGCCGGGGCATCGAGCCCCCCCGGATCGGGCGCGGTCGGGGCCGCGCGGCGCGACGAACCGGTGGATCACGTGATGCTATGTGGCAAATTTTGCTGAGAGGCGTGTGCGGGACAGGTTTAACGTCAAAGCACCCATCCGAGGGTGACGTGAGACGCGCCCGACTCACGTGGAGCTTTCAGGCGGCAGCGGTGAAGGGATCGGCCGGGGTGTGCAGACGCAGGTGGCGCATGAAGGCGCGGGCGATGCGGGGTTCTGGCCGCTGATCGGAGACGGCGAAATAGGTTTGATATCGGATTGGTGCGTCGAACGGGATGAAGGCCAGATCATTGCGGTGGTGGTGGACCAGCGGAAAGGGGTTGATCAGAGCCAGGCCCAGCCCCTGGACGGCAAGATCGGCGGCGGCGACGGTGGTCGAGACCTCGGCCACGACATGGGGGGTCGCGCGGGCTTCGTGCAGGAGCCGGTCAAGCTGGGTGCGGCGGGCATGGCGGTGGGTCAGCGCCACCATGGTCTGGCCATCGAGATCGGCGGGGGTGATCGTGGTGTGCTGAGCCAACGGGTGACCCGGGGCCATGGCGCAGACCGCGTCAGCTGTGCGGTAAGGCAGCATCTTGACCCCGGCGCGGGATAATTCCACCCCGATCAGGCCCAGGTCGAAACGGTCATCCAGAATGCCACGGACGACCTCGTCTGACGTGTTGACCTCCAGGCTGACGAAGAAATGGGGGTTGGCGTTCAGGAAACTTGCGATCTGTGGGACGAGGAAGCGGTGGGCATAGGTCGGCGGCGCGATCAGGCGAAGGGTTTCGCGCACCGGTTCCGTTGGCCCGTCGATACGGTCCAGCGCCTCGAACAAGGGATCGAGGCGGAGGTTCAGGCGCACGGCCTCTTGCGTGGGGCGCAGACGGCCACTGTCGCGTTCAAAGAGGATCAAGCCGGTCCGATTTTCCAGGTTGGCGACCGAGCGGCTGACGGCGGATTGCGACAGTCCCAGTTGGCGGGCGGCACCGGTGGTCGTGCCCGCCTGCATCAGCGCGCGCAGGGCCTGATATTCTGGAATGGAATGCCAGGATTTGGGTTTGCTCATTTTGCGGGCGAAACTCTGACTAGCTGTATGAGGTTTATGCATAGCTTTTTCGCTCTGATATGACAAAGGCTTTGGCTAGGCTGTCTCAATAATTGTGCTGGGGGCATGATGGTAGATAGTCGATATCCGCTGATCTTTGACGGGCATAATGATGTGCTGTCAAAACTGCACCGCACCGGGGGGCTGGCAGCGGCGGAGAGATTTGTCACCGGGCGTGACGGGGCGGTTGACTTGCCCAAGGCGCAGGCGGGCGGCTTTGCCGGTGGGTTCTTTGCCGTCTACATCCCGTCGCCCGTTGATCTGGATTTCAAGTTCGAAGAGATGACCAAGCCTGCCTATGACCTGCCGCTGCCGGAGCCAGTCCTGTGGGACGACGCCATGCCCGTGGCGCTGTCGCAGGCGGCGATCCTGTTCGGTCTGGAAGCGCGCGGCGCTTTGACCGTGTGCCGGACAGTGGCCGACATTCGCGCCGCCATGGGCGCGGGCAAGGTGGCGGCGATCTTTCACATGGAGGGGGCGGAGGCGATTGATCCGGACCTGCACGCGCTGGACGTATTCTATCGCGCCGGGTTGCGGTCATTGGGGCCGGTATGGTCGCGCAGTACGATTTTTGGCCATGGGGTGCCGTTTCGCTACCCGTCGGACCCGGATATTGGTGAGGGGCTGACGGATTTCGGGCTGCGGCTGGTCAAACGCTGTGACGATCTGGGCATCCTGCTTGATTTGTCGCATCTGAACGCGGCAGGGTTCTGGGATGTTGCCCGGCATTCGACCAAACCGCTGGTTGCGACCCATTCCAACGCCCATGCGATTTGCCCGCATTCGCGCAACCTGACAGACAAACAACTGGCTGCGATCCGCGAAAGCGATGGGATGGTCGGCGTGAACTTTGCCGTGGCGTTTTTGCGCGAGGATGGCAGGATGATTGCGGATGTGCCGTTGGAGCAGGTGATGCGCCATCTGGACTATCTGATGGGGCAGGTGGGTGAAGATCGGGTTGGTTTTGGCTCGGACTATGACGGGGCGGTGGTGCCCGGCGATCTGACGACGATTGGCGATTTGCCGAACCTGCGGGCGGCGATGGTGCGCCACGGCTATGACGAGGCCTTGATAACCAAGCTCTGCCACGGCAACTGGATGCGCGTGCTGGAGAAAACATGGGGGGCGTGAACCCGCCAAAGACTGACATGCAACAGGAGAGGGTAAGATATGAATGCGTTCAATAAACTGCTGACCAGCGCGGCCTTTGGGCTGACGGTGCTTGCCATGGCGGCACCCGCGACATGGGCCGAGACACCGCCCAATATGCTGGTGATTGCAAACCGGATTGATGACATCACGACGCTGGATCCGGCGGAGTCGTTTGAATTTGCGGGTTCGGATGTGAGCCGCAATGTCTATGGCAAGTTGGTCAATTTTGACCCGATGGATCTGGAAGCGGGGTACCAGCCCGATCTCGCCGAAAGTTGGACGGTGAGCGAGGATGGCAGGACCATCACATTCACCATGCGCGAAGGCGTGACCTTTCATTCGGGCAATCCGGTGCGGGCAGAGGATGCGGAGTTCTCCCTGCGTCGCGCGGTGATCTTGAACAAGACACCCGCATTCATTCTGACGCAGTTCGGGTTCACGCCGGAGAATGTGGAGGAAACGATTGTTGCGGATGGCAACACGCTGACGATCACTACGGACAAGCGTTATGCCACGTCGTTTGTGCTGAATTGCCTGACGGCGACCATTGGTGGGATCGTCGACAAAGAGCTGGTAATGGCCAATGAGAAGGACGGCGATCTGGGCAATGAGTGGTTGAAGACCAACTCGGCTGGGTCGGGCGCCTATCAGCTGACCAGTTGGAAGCCGAACGAGAGTGTGACGCTGACCTCGAACCCGGATTTCTATTTGGGTGCGCCTGCGATGGAGCGGGTTGTGGTCCGGCACGTATTAGAAAGTGCGTCGCAAAGGCTTCTTTTGGAACGTGGCGATATTGATATTGCCCGCAACCTGAACCCCGAGGATGTGGCCGGTGCGCGCGAGGCCGAGGGCGTGGTGATCGCGGAGGAGCTGAAGGGGCGGTTGATGTATGCCTCGTTCAACCAATCGCATCCAGAACTCTCCAAACCCGAAGTGCGCCAGGCGATGAAGTACCTGGTCGACTATGAGGGGATGCAAAACGCGTTTCTGAATGGTCAGTATACAATTCACCAGAATTTCCTGCCGCAGACCTATCTGGGGGCGGTCGATCAGAACCCGTTCAGCCTGGATGTCGAAAAGGCCAAGGCATTGCTGGCTGAAGCCGGTGTCGAGGGCATGGAGATCGAGGTGGGTGTGCGTGAGGCGCAGGAACGGATCGAGATTGCGCAATCCCTGCAGAACACCTTTGCCCAGGCGGGGATCACCCTGAACATCACCGTAGGTACGGCCAAGCAGATCTTGGGCCGCTACCGCGCGCGGGAACTGGACATGTATCTGGGCGCCTGGGGGCCGGATTACCCCGATCCACAGACCAATGCGGGCACGTTCGCCTATAACCCTGACAATTCCGACGCGGCACAGGCCACTGGTTTGCTGGCGTGGCGCAATGGGTGGGATACAGGCGGTCTGACCGAAAAGGTTGAGGCGGCTGTGATCGAATCCGATACCGAGGCGCGGGCCACGATGTATGCTGATATTCAGGCGCAGTTTCAGGAGACCTCGCCCTTTATCATCATGTTCCAGCAGATCGAGCAATCGGCGCTGCGTGACAACGTAACCAATTTCTCAACCGGGCAGGCGATCACCAATGCGTCTTACTGGCAGGTGACGAAGTAACACCGGTGGGGCGCTGCCAGCCAGCGCCTCCCTTCAACCGGAGGCCCGATTGAGACATTTCATGATCCTTTGCTTTACCCTTCTGGTTGGCATGGCCCATGCGCAGGTGGAGGTTACCGATGCCGAACGGGCAGAGGTGATGATCGCCGTGGATGACTACCTGCGTGCGCGGGAATCCGGTGATCTGGAAAAAGCCCATGGCATGTTCGGGGCGGCGATGCGGGACCAGCTGGACCTGGACAAATACCGTCAAACCGAAGGGCAGCGCCGCGCGCAAACCGGCCCGCTGGCGCGGTTCACGCCGTTGCGCGCGATGCGGCATGACGAGGTGCCGCCGCAATTTGTGCTGGATTACATGGCCTTTTATGACGCTGATGTGGCCGAATGCGGCTACTTGGTGTGGACTTCTAGCCCCGGCGGTTTGACATTGACCCGTCTTGTATCGGGCGTGTTGGAGGCTGATCTGGTGGGCACACAAGACGGGGCGGATCTGATGCGAGAGCTGGGTTGCATCGCCATACCGGAGGTGCAGCAGTGACCACCGCCCCCGATCCTGGCCCGGGCTTCGCCATTCCGAATTGGGTGAAGGCCACGGTGCTGACGCTTGGCTCCATCGCTGTGACGATGCTGGGTCTGTTGTTCATCACGTTCATCATCGGGCGGGTGATGCCGATCGATCCGGTCCTGGCCATCGTGGGCGAACGCGCGTCACAGGCCACCTATGATGCGGTCTACCGGGAGCTTGGTCTGGATCAGCCGCTGCTCGTGCAGTTCCTTTATTATATCTGGGATGTGGTGCGGGGCGATTTTGGCACCTCGCTGCTCAACGCCCGGCCCGTGTCAGAGGATATTGCGCGGGTCTTCCCGGCCACGCTGGAACTGGCGACGCTGGGCGTGATCTTTGGCATCGTGCTGGGGGTGCCCCTGGGTGTCGTTGCGGCGGTGCGCCGGGGGTCGTGGATTGATCAGGTGGCGCGGGTCGTGGCCTTGGTGGGCTATTCGATGCCGATCTTCTGGCTGGGCCTGATGGGGCTCCTGATCTTTTACGGGATCCTCGGTTGGGTCGGCGGACCGGGGCGGCTGGACATCTTTTATGAGGATATCGTGCCCACGCGCACCGGGATGATCCTGATCGACAGCGCCATTGCCGGGGATTGGAGCGTCTTTCGCAACGCGTTCAGCCATATCATCCTGCCCGCCTCGCTGCTGGGATATTACAGCTTGGCCTATATCAGCCGGATGACCCGGTCGTTCATGCTGGAGCAGTTGAGCGCGGAATACATCACCACCGCCCGGGTCAAGGGGATGAGCGAGCGTGCCGTGATCTGGCGCCATGCCTTCCGCAATATCCGGGTGCAGTTGGTCACGGTTATCGCGCTGAGCTATGCGAACCTGTTGGAGGGGTCGGTCCTGACCGAGATCATCTTTAGCTGGCCCGGCATAGGCAGCTATATTACCACCGCGCTTCTGTCTGCCGATATGAATGCTGTGCTGGGCGGGACGGTGGTGGTTGGCCTGATCTTCATCCTGCTGAATATCCTGTCCGACCTTTTGTACCGCGTCTTCGACCCGAGGGCGAAATGACCGGTTGGGCGTCGAAAGTGTTTTGGATCGATACGCTGGCGGCCGTGTTCTTTTTCACCATCGCGGCGACACTGTCAGAGGCGTTCATTGCCAAGATGTCGTGGAGCCAGGTCCTGTGGTCGCGCTTGTTTGCGGTGCCAGCAATGATCATGACGGGGCGGCCCTATGGGATGTGGCGTGACTGGGTGTTTCGCAGATTGTCCGGTCCGGCACCGACATGGGTGTGGCGGGGCGTGCTGGATATCCTGGCGTTTCTGTCCTTTCAGGTCCCGGTCTATGTGGCGATTCTGCTGATCGCCGGGGCCACGGTCCCCCAAGTTTGGGCGGCTGTGTCGGCGGCGATTGTTTTTATGGTGTTGTTGAGCCGTCCTTTTGGCCTGTTTTTGGATATGGCGCGGCGGGCTTTTGGCGTGAGGTATGTGTTGTGAGCGGGATGACCCTGCGCCAGTGGCTGCTGACAGATACGCCAACCTCGCGCCGCCACGCGAAGATGGCGAGTTTCTACAAGGGGTGGCTGACGCTGCGCGGCAACACGATGGCGATGTTCGGGCTGGGTATTCTGGTGGCACTGGGGCTGATCGCGCTTTTTGCGCCGCTGCTGGCGCCTTATGATTGGACGACGCAGAACCTGGGCAACAGGTTGCAACCTTTGGGGACGGAGGGGCATCTGCTGGGCACTGACAGTCTGGGCCGCGATATCCTGAGCCGCCTGATCTATGGCAGCCGCATCACATTATACATCGTGGCGCTCGTAGCACTGATCGCCCCGGTAGCGGGCTTGCTGGTTGGGACCGTCGCGGGCTATGTCGGCGGTTGGGTCGATCTGGTGCTGATGCGGATCACGGACATCTTTTTGGCCTTCCCGCGGCTGGTCCTGGCCCTCGCCTTTGTTGCTGCCTTGGGCGCGGGGATCGAGAATGCGGTACTGGCCATCTCACTGACGGCCTGGCCGCCCTATGCCCGGATTGCCCGGGCCGAAACGCTGACGATAAGGTCGTCGGACTATATCAGCGCGATCCGGTTGCAGGGGGCGGGGCCTATCCGAATCATCACCAAGCATATCTGGCCGCTTTGTATCTCGTCCCTGATCGTGCGGGTGACGCTGGATATGGCGGGGATCATCCTGGCGGCGGCCGGTTTGGGGTTCCTGGGCCTTGGGGCGCAACCGCCCAGCCCGGAATGGGGGGCCATGATTTCCGAAGGGCGGCGGTTCATCCTGGACTACTGGTGGGTGGCCACGATGCCGGGGCTCGCGATTTTCACGGTGTCGCTGGCATTCAACCTGCTGGGTGATGGGCTGCGCGATGTGTTGGACCCTAAGGATAGCGAGACATGACCCTGCTGGACGTTGGAAACCTGTGGGTGAAGTTCCCGACCCGGCAGGGAATGTTTGAGGCGGTGCGCGGTGTCTCGTTCTCGCTGAAGAAGGAGCGGTTGGGGATTGTGGGCGAAAGCGGGTCAGGCAAGTCAATGACTGGTCGCGCGATTCTGCGGTTGATCCGCAAGCCCGGCATTGTTGAGGCGGATCGGATCGCGCTGGAGGGCACCGATTTGATGCGCCTGACAGAGATTCAGATGCGCCAGGTGCGGGGCGAGCAGATCTCGATGGTGATGCAGGACCCAAAGTTTTCGCTGAACCCGGTGATGACCATCGGGGCGCAGATCATGGAGGCCTATTTGCTCCACGCCAAGGCCAGCCGGTCGGAGGCGCGCGCCAAGGCGGTGGAGATGCTGGAGGCCGTATCAATACGCGACCCGGAGCGCGTGATGCGCGCCTATCCGCACGAGATGTCGGGGGGCATGGGCCAGCGGATCATGATCGCGATGATGCTGATCCCGAACCCGCAGATCCTGATCGCGGATGAGCCGACCTCGGCCCTGGATGTGTCGGTCCAGCGGCAGGTGCTGGATATCATGGACCGGCTGGTGACAGATCGTGGGATGGGCCTGATTTTCATCAGTCACGATCTGAACCTGGTGGCAGAATTCTGTGACCGGGTATTGATCATGTATGCAGGGCGGATCGTTGAGGTTTGCGATGCCGATAAGCTGCATGCGGCGCAACACCCCTACACGCGCGGACTGTTGAATTCGCTGCCGCGGTTGGATCAGCCCCGCGCGCGCCTTGAAGTGTTGCAGCGCGATGCGGCTTGGGCTGAGGCGCCGAGCGTGTCGGGGCGGGTCTGATGCTGGATATTACGGATCTGAACGTCTGGTTCGGCCAGGGCCGCGACCGGGTTGATGCTGTGAAAGCCGCCAGTCTTGCCGTCGAGCAGGGGGAGAGTTTCGGTCTTGTCGGGGAGAGCGGGTCAGGCAAGTCGACGATCTTGCGGGCGATCACCGGCTTAGCTCCGGACTGGTCGGGCCGGATCACCGTGGATGGCACAGATCTCGGGCGGCGGCGCGACCGAGCATTCTATAAGTCGGTGCAGATGGTGTTTCAGGATCCCTATGCGTCACTGCACCCGCGCCATTCCGTCGATCAAGTGCTGAGTGAGACGCTACATCTGCATGGGTTGGGCGAGATCGACCGGCGCGTGGCCAAGCTGTTGGATGATGTGGGGCTGGGGCCGCGGTTTCGGTTTCGGTATCCGCATCAATTGTCCGGCGGGCAGCGGCAGCGGGTTGCCATCGCGCGGGCGTTGGCGGGGGAGCCGCGGCTGCTGTTGCTGGATGAGCCCACCTCAGCGCTGGACGTGTCGGTCCAGGCCGAGATCCTGAACCTGCTGACGGATCTTCGGGCGGAGCGGGGGCTCACCTATCTGATGGTCTCCCACGATTTGCCGGTTGTCGGGCACATGTGCGAACGACTGGCCGTGATGAAGGATGGCGAGATTGTAGAGGTAATGGAGGTCGCGGCCCTGCGCCGGATGGAGGCCCGCCATCCCTACGCGCAATCATTGCTCCAGGCCTCGGTCGCGGGATGAAGGTGGTTGGCCTGCATCATGTCCAGCTTGCTATGCCAGAGAGGCGTGAGGATGAGGCGCGTGCCTTTTATGCCGACATTCTGGGATTTGATGAAGAAACCAAGCCAGAGATCCTGCAAGGTCGCGGCGGGGTCTGGTTTCGGGCAGGGCCCCTGCGCCTGCATCTGGGGGTTGAGATGCCCTTTGTTCCGGCGCGCAAGGCGCATCCCGGAATCGAGGTTGAAAATCTGGATGCGGCCAAGGCGCATCTTGATTCAATGGGTCATTCCTGGAGTCAGGATGTCGACATTTCGGACATTCGCCGAATTTACGTCGCGGACCCGTTTGGCAATCGGATCGAGATTCTTGAAACGAGATGACAGCACCATTCCCGCCTGCCTCATTTCAGCCGTGAAACCGATCGGGGTCGAATTGGGTAAAAACGCGCGTTAACCAAGTATATTTGCTGACAATTTACCCTAGAATTGTTTCCGAACCTGCAACGCAACCCAGCGTGGTTTGACGCAAAGTCAGCCTAAGTTCTTCAGAATTAACCCTATATTTGAGCGTCTGCCGCCACAATTGATCAAAATTCCGCCTGATTGTCTCAGTATCTTGACCGGAGTTGTGTTAGGTGCGGGTAAAGAACTGCGTGTTCGTATGTAGCTGGTGACAAATCTTTTTGTTCTGCCCCCAGACAAGCCGAGAAGGAACATGAGAAAATGAAGATGAAACGCACGCTGCTGAATTCCGCCGCATGCTCCCTGGCAGCATTGATGTGCTTTTCGCTGCCAACTTACGCCCAGGACAAAGCTGTGACATTGCTGTCCAGCGATGGCTCGCTGAAGGTGGAAGGTGACCTGATCGACTTTGTGGATGGGCTTTATGTCGTTCGCACAGTACTGGGTGACATTCGTATCTCTGAAAGCCGCGTTCAATGTTCGGGCCCCGGTTGCCCCGCTGACGAGGTGGATGCAGACGTCACATTCCGTATCGCGGGCTCTGACACACTGGGTGACCAGTTGTTGCCGCTGATCGTGACCGGATATGCGGCCGAACAGGGGGGTGAAGCCCAGCTGATCACTGGTAACGGCGATGGCCAGGTCATTGCCGAAATGGTTGCCGATGGTGGCTTTGGCGATGAGATCGGTTCGATCATGATCGAAAGTACCTCTGCCGCGAACAGCTTTGAATCGCTTGCCGATCAATCTGCCGAAATTGGCATGTCGTCACGCCGGATCACTCGGGAAGAGGCTCGCGCCCTGCGCGATGCCGGTGCAGGCAGCATGGTCAGCATCAACAGCGAACGTGTGGTCGCCGTTGACAGCATCGTGATCATCACGCACCCGTCGAACCCGGTTGATACGGTGTCGCTGGAACAGCTTTCTGGCATCTATGCCGGTCGCATAACCAATTGGTCTGAACTGGGTGGCCTTGATGCCCCAATCAAGATCTATGCCCGCGGCGAAGGCTCCGGCACGCGGTCCGAGTTCAACCTTGGCGTTTTTGGCAGTATCAACATCGACAGCCCGGCAGGTTTGACCGTTGTGGCCGGCAATACCGAAATGGCCGCGGCCGTAAATGCCGATGAAACCGCTATCGGCTATGTCGGTTATGCTTTCCAGCGGGGCGCCAAGCCTTTGTCGGTCGCCAATAGCTGCGGTATCAAGACTTTGCCAAACGCGTTCTCGGCCAAGACCGAGGAATATCCGTTGAACCGTCGTCTGTATCTCTACAGCCGTCAGGACAATCTGAGCGAAGACGCCCGCAATTTCCTGGATTTCGCGATCTCTGAAGGTGCTGATGGTGTTGTGGCCAAATCCGGTTTCATCAACCTGGCAGTCGAGCGTCAACAACAGGAAGTCGTGCGCGATCGTCTCTCGGCCGAGATCGGACAGACCCCGGATCCCTATGAGCGCAGCCTGATGACCCGCCTTGTGGGGGATCTGGATGAATGGGATCGCCTGTCGAGCACGTTCCGGTTTGCATCTGGCTCCAGCCGTTTGGATGCAAAGGCGCAGCGCGACATGGATCGCTTGATCACGTTCCTCAAATCGCAGCCCGGCAATACCGAGGTCGCCGTTGTGGGCTTTACCGATAGTGACGGTGAGTTCGAGTCCAACGAGCGTCTGGCATATGGCCGCGCCGAAAGTGTTGCACAGGAGATTTCTGCGCTGGCACAGGGCGAGCTTGAGAATGTGTCTTTCGTCTCGAAAGGGTTTGGTGAGTTGGCGCCCGCGGCGTGCAACACCACGGCCCAGGGTAAGTCGATCAACCGGCGCGTGGAAATCTGGGTGCGTAACCCGGCTTAAGGCCCGTGAAAACAGCATGGATATCCGGGAGGTTTCATATCCTGGATATCCCATCTCTTCCATTGCAAGGGGTCCCGGCGCGCCATACGGTCGAACGTCCGCAATGTCGCTGCTCCTTTGCATCCCACTCATATTGAAAGGGTTCACGGATGTTTCAGATCACCACGAAGCTCCCTTTAAAAACTCGTATCGCGTCGGCCACCTTGGCCCTTATGGTTGGCGCTGTTTCTCCGTCTCTGGGCGTTGCGCAACAAGATGCCGTCTTTGACGGAAGTAAGGCCCGCGTGAATGTCAGCGGCCTTTTGGGTAGCATCACGCAGCGGATCGGATCGGGCAGTTGCCGGATCGCCGCTGGCTACGATGTTGAAACCGCCAAGGCCGATTTGACCGCCGCCCGTAGCGACTTCAGCAATATCATGAACGCCCTGCGCAATGGCGATCCGGCCTTGGGGATCCCCACAGCCGAAGATTTCAGCCGTGTGCTGAATTCTCTTGATAAGGTCGAGACGGCCTGGGAACCGGTTGAGGCGGCCAGCGCCCAATTGCTCGCCGGGGAAAACGTGGCCGAAGCCGCTGCGAATATTGCAACAACCGATGAGGCATTGCTGGAGGCCACAGTGAATCTGGCGGCTGAGGTGACGGCCCGCTACACCAACCCGGCCGAATTGCTGCAAGGTGATGCCATGTCGATCGGTATTGCCGGTCGTCAGCGCCTGTTCAGCCAGAAAATGGCGATGGAAGTCTGCGGTATCGCTTCGGGTCAGGAAAGCTTTGGAACGTCAGCCTCCCTGTCGGAGACCGTTGCCAGCTTTGATCGGTCACTGATCGCCCTCCGTGATGGGGAGCCGTCTGTTGGTATCGCACCACCGCCAAGCGATGCCGTTGCCGGTCAGTTGTCCCAATCCTATGACGAATGGACCGAGCGGAAGGACCGTGTGGCCCCTTACATGTCGGATGGTTCGCAACCTGACGCGACGGTTGTCGCAGCTGTCGTCGAGGACAGTGACGCGCTGTTCAAGGACATGAACAACGCCGTGACGCTTTACATGCTGTCGACGCCCGGTCAGGAAGACGTTTACCGGGTGCCGCTGCAGAATTACGCAAAGCGCGAATTGTCAAAGTGGCTGTCGAACCCCGAACTGATCGCCGCGATCAATGCGCAGAATGCGGAGCATGCGGCACTTTCGCTGGACCAGATCGACGCGTTGGACCAGGATTGGCGGGCCGAGGCAAAGTCTGGCGGTGGTGAGCTGATCACGCGGTTGCTGTCACATCCGTCTTCTGAATGGTTGCGCGGCCAGCAGACTGCGACTGCCGGTTTCGTTACCGAGGTCTTCGTGATGGACAATCGTGGGCTGAACGTTGCGCAAAGTGTTGAGACCTCCGACTATTGGCAGGGCGACGAAGCCAAGTGGAAGCAGACCTACGGCAACGGCTCCGGTGAGATGCATATCAGCGAGGTCGAGTTTGACGACAGCACGCAGTTCTTCCAAAGTCAGGTGTCGCTTCCTATCAGCGACCCAGCCACGGGCAAGTTGATCGGTGCAATCACGTTCGGCATTAACGTTCAGAGCCTGTTGTAAGCCTTTGACGTAAAGAAGTATCGGCCCCGCTGATCCATTCGGTCAGCGGGGCCTTCTTTGTTTTATACCTCGGCAGATATATTTTTGCTGACAAGAAATCGGGAGTGTCGGGGCCTGTCACACGGCGAGATAGGCGTCCCGGATTTCAGGATGTTGTGCGAGATCGGTGAGGGTGCCTGCATATTTTTCGGTGCCGCCTTCAATGATCACCACCGTGTCGGCGACGGCTTGGGCGAAGTGGAGATTTTGCTCGGACAACAGCACCGTCAGCCCTTCGGTTTTGAGTTGTTTGATCACACGCACCATTTGTTCGACGATAACCGGTGCGATGCCTTCGGACGGTTCGTCCAGCAATAGGAAGCGCGGATTGCCCATCAGTGTGCGCGCGATGGTGAGCATCTGCTGCTCACCACCTGACATTTCGCGGCCGCGATTGCTGCGCCGCTCAGCCAGGTTGGGGAAGAGCTCAAAAAGCATGTCTTGGGTCCAGGTGACGGCGCCATCGCGAGGCGGTTGGCGGCCAACTTCCAGGTTCTCCAACACTGTAAGATCGGTGAAAATGCGGCGTTCCTCTGGCACGTATCCCAGCCCCAGCTTTGCGACGCGGTGAGGCGGTTTGCCGACGAGGTTCTGACCCGCGAACTGGACCTGACCCTGGGCCGCGACCACAAGCTGCATGATCGACTTCATCGTGGTGGTCTTGCCCGCGCCGTTGCGGCCCAGCAGGGCGGTGACCTGACCGGCGGCCACTGAAAAGCTAAGGTCGTTCAGGACCTGCGCCTTGCCGTAGAAGGCGTTAACGCCGCTTAGGTCAAGCATCGGCAAAGACGGTGCCGCCGCCAAGGTAAACCTCTTGCACCCTTGCGTCGTTGCGGATCGTCTCGACACTGCCATCGGCGATCAACTGGCCGCGGTTGAGGACCATGATCCGATGGGCATGGGCAAAGACGACATCCATGTCATGCTCGGTAAACAGGACGCTCACGCCCCGTTCAGACACGATATCGGCGGTGAGTTGCATCAACGCGATGCGTTCGCGCGGGGCCATGCCGGCGGTGGGTTCGTCCATCAGCAGCACGCCCGGATCACCGGCGAGAGCCGTGGCCAGTTCCAGGCGCTTGAGGTCACCGTAGGCCAGGACGGCGCTGTGGCGGTCGGCTTGGTCCGCCATGCCGACAAGGGCAAGCAGGTTCAGCGCCTGATCGCGATAAAGGCGATGGGCATAGGGCAACACGGAATAGGTGCGATTGTGGTAGGAGATCAGGGCCATCTGCACATTCTCGACCACGGTCATCGATGGATATGTCGCGGTGATCTGAAAGGTGCGGCCCACACCCTTGCGCCAGATCCGGCGGGGGCCCAGCCCGGCCAGCGGCGCGCCGTTCAAAAAGACTGCCCCGCTGCTGGGTTTCAACTGCCCCATCAGCATGTTGAAACAGGTGCTTTTGCCCGCGCCATTAGGGCCGATCAGGGCCAGAAGCTCGCCCTTGGCCAAGGTAAAGCTGACATTGTCGACGGCTTGGATGGCCCCGAACGCACGGGACAGGTTGCGGACGTCCAAAACGGGCGTCATTGCCGGGCCTCTGGCATGAGGTTCATGACCGCGCCTCGGGGTCGCGGATCAGGCCGATGCGTTCGCCCGCGCGGCGCAGGGATCCGACGATACCGTCGGGGGCCATGATGACGACCAGGATGATGGTGATGCCAAGGACCAGACGCCAATATTCGAACCGGGTGATGTAGTCTTCGGCCCCTTTCAAGGCCGCACCGCCGACCACGCCGCCTGCTAGGGTTTTGACGCCGCCCAGGAAGACAACGATCAAGGCGTCAAAGCTTTTGGCGATCTCAAGCTCGTTTGGGAAGACGCTGCCTTTGGAGAAGACGAATAGCCCGCCTGCGAGACCGGCCATGGCTCCGGCAAAGGCGAAGGCAACCCATTGGATGCGTTTGGTGTCGATGCCCGTCGCCTCGGCCTGGCGGGCGCTATCCCGGGCGGCGCGCAAGGCGTAGCCGAAAGGGGAATGCGCGGTGTGGCGCAGCATCAGGATGCCGCCGACGCTGAGGAGGAGGGTCAGGTAGAAAAAGGCGGTCGTGTCGGAGGCCCAGTCGGATGGCCAGATGTCGACCATGCCATCGTCCCCGCCCGTGACCTCCCCCCATTGAAACACCAGCGACCAGAGGAGTTGCGCGAAGGCGAGGGTGAGCATGGCGAAATAGACGCCGGTCAGTCGCAGACAGACCCAGCCAATGATGACAGCCGCCAGCCCGGCCGCGATCGGGGCGAGCAAGAGAACCAGTTCCATTGGCGTGCCCGCATAGGTGACCAGGAGCGCCGCGGCATAGGCGCCGCCGCCGAAATAAGCAGCATGACCGAAGGAGACGAGGCCGCCCATGCCCAGCAGGAAATGTAGCGACGCGGCAAAGAGGCAGAATATCAGGATATCGGTTACCAGGACCTGGGCGAAGCTGGATCCAAAGAGCGGCAGGAATGCCAGCACGGCCAGGCCCGCCAGGACGACCAGGCGGGTCGTCAGGCCCGCAGGTTTGATCGGGCGTTCGGGCTCGCCGATCTGGCCATGTTCTCCGGCGACTTCTTCGCGGCCAAACAAGCCGTAGGGCCGGACCATCAGCACGATGACCATAACCACGAACATCAGGACCAGCGTGCTTTGCGGCAAGTAGGCTACGCCAAACACGTTGAGGACCGAGATCAGGACAGCGGCTAGATAAGCGCCGGGCAGGGACCCCATGCCGCCGATCACGACCACCACAAAGATGGCGGTCAAGATGTTGAAATCCATCAGCAAATCGGCCCCACCTTTAGGCAGTTGGATCGCGCCACCCAGGCCCGCCAAAGCGGTGCCCAGGAAGAAAACGCCCGTGAAGAGCCAGGCCTGGTTGACGCCCAAGGCGCCAACCATTTCACGGTCTTGCGTGGCGGCGCGCACCAGAACGCCCATACGCGTGCGGGCGATCAGATACCACAGGGCCAAGGCAACAAAGGGGGTGATGGCGATCAGGGCAAGGTCGTATTTCGGGACCGGCTCGCCCATGATGCGGATCACGCCGCGCAGGCCGGGGGCGCGCGGGCCCAGCACATCCTCCGGCCCCCAGACCATCAGTGTCAGGTCCTGGATCACCAGGATCACGCCGAACGTGGCCACCAGTTGGAACAGCTCAGGCGCGCGGTAGACGGGGCGCAAAACGCAGATCTCCACGATGACTCCGATCAGGCCAACGGCGACCCCGGCCAGCAGGATGGCGCCCCAAAAACCGACCGCGCCGGGCAGGATCTGCATCAATGAATAGCCGATATAGGCGCCCAGCATGTAAAAGGAGCCATGGGCGAAATTCACGATCCGGGTCACGCCAAAGATTAGCGACAGACCAGCCGCGACCATGAACAGGGCCGAGGCATTGGCGAGGCCCGTGAGGATTTGCGCAATGAAAAACGCCATCAGGGGGGGCTTGGCTTAGCGGCTTGGTGGCGAGCGATCATGGCGCTTTGGCTTTATCGGGGATCAGACCCGTGGGTGCGCCGTCCAGCGATTTCGCGTTCTTTTTGGCCCAATAAGCGGCGACGCCATCCGCGCCCATATCTTCGAAAAACGGCAGCAGTTCTGTTTCGGCGCGGCTGGCCTTGAAGTCCATCAAGGGCACGCCAGTGCCGCAGGAGGTTTGGACCGCCTCAATCGTCAGGTCAAAGACGTTGCGCGCCCCCGCATAATTCGGGAAAGCCCCAGCCGCCTCGGCCCACTCTTCATCATGGGGGTGCAGCACGGTTGCGGTTCCATAGGCCCGCAAAATCATAGCATCACCTTCGAACGCGCAGAACATGAGGGTCATCCGGCCGGTTTCGCGCACATGGGCTGCGGTTTCGTTGCCGGAGCCCGAGACATTCAGCCAAACGATCCGGTCAGCGGCGACAACCTGAAGACTGTCCAGTCCCTTGGGACTGACATTGACCCTGCCGTCGCGCCCCGCCGTGGCCACGAAAAACATGTGCTGGCCGCGGATGAAATCGATCAGCGTATCGTTAAGGCGCGTGCCCAAACCCATATGCAGGCTCCCAGTTACAGTGGCGCGGCCCGCAAAGCAGGCCGCGTTTGGTCAATTGCCAGGGCGCAAGGCCTTGGCCTCCTCAGGGGAGGGCAGGTAATCGGCGCCATCCTTGTAGGTCCAGTCGACCATGACACCGCGCCCGTCCCGCAAGGTTGTCTTACCGACGAAAGCCCCCATCGTGGCCTGGTGGTCTGCCGCGCGGAAGGTAATCTGGCCCACCGGCGTGTCGACGTGCAGATCGGCAAAAGCTTCGCGGATTGCCTCTGTCTCGGTCGAGCCTGCCTTTTCAAGGACCGCAACGATGGATTGGACAGTCATGTAGCCCACGAGCGAACCAATGCGGGGATGGTCCTTATAGGTGGCCATGTAGGCGTCCACAAAGGCTTTGTTGGCGTCGTCCTCGACACCATACCAGGGATAGCCGGTGACGATCCAACCCTCGGGTGCTTCGTCGCGCAGGGGGTCCAGATATTCCGGCTCCCCAGACAGTAGGCCCATGACGACGCGGCCATCGAACAGGCCGCGATCTGTGCCCTCGCGCACGAATTTGGCCAGATCCGTGCCAAAGGTTACGTTGTAGATGGCGTCGGGCTTGGCGCGTTCGATGGCCTGAACCTCCGCACCGGCATCAATCTTGAAAAGTGCGGGCCATTGCTCGGCCACGAACTCCGCATCCGGTTTCAGTTTCAGAAGCGCAGCCTTAAAGGCGGCCACGGCATCTTTGCCATAGGCGTAGTTCGGCGCGATGGTGGCAAAGGTCTTCGCGTCTGTCTTGGCAGCTTCCTCCGCCAGCATGCTGGCTTGCATATGGGTGGAGGCGCGCAGGCGGAACGTGTAGGGATTGCCCTTGGCCCAGACGATGGCATCGGCCAGGGGCTCAGACGCGAGATAGACGTATTTCTTTTCCGCTGCCAGGGACGAGATCGCGAGGCCGACATTCGACAGGATCGTGCCGGTCAGCATGACCGCACCATCCCGGGTCATCAATTCCTCAGCGATTTTTACGGCTTCGCCCGGGTCCCCTTGATCGTCGCGGAATATGAATTCAAGCGGCTTGCCCAGCACGCCACCGGCCGCGTTGACCTCGTCGAGCGCCAATTCGATCCCCTGTTTATAGGGGCCTGCAAAAGCAGCCATGCGTTTGTAATGGTTGATCTCACCGATCTTGATTGTGTCCTGCGCCAAAGCGCCGGTTACCGTCAGGCCAGCCGCGGTGGCGGCGATCAGGCCGCGTAGAAAATTCCTTCGTCTCATCACTATTCCCCCTGTTACCCTTCTCTCGATGGTTCGCGCTGCGCCATGGTTAGTCAACCTGCACGAAACTTGGCGCGACGGGCGCGCCCAAATCCTCGGTCGTTTCCGCCTCGATCAGGTCGCGGATCCGCTTGCGGTAGACATTTGGACCCTTGTCGATGGCGATGCGGATCGGCTTGCGCCGTTGCGGGCGTTGTTCGGCCTGGTGGATCGCCTCAAGGATCGCCTTGTCCTCGTCAAACGCGATGCGGAACATTGCGTCCATCTGGGCCGAAGCGGCGTCATCTCCTTGCGCCCGGTTCCGCAGGTGCATCCAGTGGTCAATCGTGTAATCCTCGGTCACCGGAGTGACGAAATGCAGGGCAAAGATGCGCACACCTTGATCCCGGTCGTCTTCGGGTAGGGCAAGCGTGGTATCGGCACTGCCAAAATCGATCACCGCGATGCTGGGCAGGTGCAGATGGTAGTAATGCCAGCGGTCCACATTGCCGGTGAAACCGCCGAACTTTTTAAAAAAACCGATGGGGGCGCTATCGCGGATCCAGCGCCAGGCCGTGATCGTCGCGCCGCTGGTGCTGACATGGACGGGCACATTCTCACTGGCGGCATTGCCCAGCGTGGTCGGGTGGACAAAGCTCACATGGGCCGGGTCCATTAGGTTTTCGGCCACATTCAGGTAATGCGCATGCAGGTGCAACGCATCGCCGTGATGGGCATGCCAGCCCGGGTCGCTGAATTCCGGCAGGTCGAACACATCGTCAGGGTTTGCTCCCTCAGGATCGCCCATCCAGATCCAGACAATGCCATGCCGCTCCTCCACAGGGAAGGCCGTGACATAGGCAGAGGCAGGCAGGTTCTGCTGGCCCGGCACACGCACACATTTCCCCGACCCATCAAATGTCATGCCGTGATAGCCGCATTGGATCGTGTCGCCGATCCGCTTGCCCTTGGACAAGGGCAGCAGGCGGTGGGGGCAGCGATCCTCCAATGCGACAACCCGGCCGTCCGACGCGCGGAACATCACCAAAGCCTCGCCGGTGATCGTGACCGGCGTCAACGCCTCGCCAAACGCGGTCGACCATCCGGCGACATACCATGCGTTTTTGACAAAAGGCATTGTCTTCCCCCTGTGACACTAGACCTTGGCCATTGCCGTCAGCCTGTATTGCACGTTAATACGGCAACAGAGTATTGTTTGTTGTCAAACAAAAAATGATCCGGATGGTGGCGCACCAGCCCGGTTTGCCAGCAAGGTGCACAATGATTGGGACAGATCCCGAAGATAGCGGCGTCGGCGAGATCGACGAGCCCGAACAGCCCTATCGCCTCGCCGATCAGATCGGGTTTAAGCTACGGCTGGCCAACCAGAAACACCTAGAGATCTTTAACCGGCTGATGCCCGACGTGACCCCGACGCAGTTTGCGATCCTGGCAAAACTGGTGGAGGTGGGCCCGCTTTCGCAGAACCGTTTGGGCCGTCTGGTCGGCATGGATGCCGCAACCACAAAGGGCGTGGTGGACCGCCTGCGCCGCAAGGGTTTTGTCCGCAGCGCGGCGTCCGAAACCGATTTGCGGCGGCTGGAGATTTCCTTGACTGAGGCGGGGCAAACCTTTGCGGATCGGGCGATTGAAATCGCCGCAGATGTGTCGCGCCAGACCCTGGCATCGCTGACCCAGCGCGACGTCGACCGATTGCTCAAGCTGCTGGATAAACTCTAGGGTTCGGTTCTACCATTGCATTCACCAAGCGGACGGGGCCGGGTGAATGCGCCAAGCGGCCAGACCGATCGCGGCGGATGTTTCAACCCCTGGGTCCAGACCATTGCCGCCGGAGGTCAAGTTCACACGCGTTCGGACCGTGCCATCGGGATTGACAAGGTGAACCGCCACCTCACGGTCAGTGGTCACTTTATTATAATCGACGCCAATCGCCGATGCATATCCTTCCAACAGACCGGTCAACAACTTTGGGGCCGTCCGGGCCATATCATTGATGGCAAATTGATCGGTATCTGACGGGCAGGCAGGACCAAGACAGATGAAATCCTTGGCCTGCACGCGAATGTTGCCAAGGTCCGGTGTGGCAATGGTGAATTTTTCGTCAATGGCGGAGACCAGCTGCCCGGTCAGAGTAATGTCGCCGCCCGCGGATTGCAGGGTAACCAAGGCCGTGGATTGCGTGATGCCAACGCACGCCCATCCGCCAAATGCTATAAGGGTGGCGCCTGAAAGGGCGCGTCGCAGAATACTCATAAAAACTCCCGTGCTAGATCCGCGCGACCACGGCCGGCGGCTCATCGTTGCTGGTGCATGTAATTGTTACCGAACCCTCCCAATCACCGTCCCGCGAAATAGTTAACAGATTGTTAACGGTCGCGATTTGGGGGAGGTGCTGCGCTGCTTATCGCAGCCCGTCTTTCCCCTCGGCCTCATGGTGGGCCAAGCCGCCCACGCGTGGCAAGGGTCTTCCGCTATCGGTCACGGCAACGGCGATCAGGATCTCGTTGGCACGCGGAGCATCGTTCAGGCGGACCTCAATTCCGTCGAAATGGCTGCGCACATAGGCGGCATCCTTATGGCCCAATGGCACGTCCAACGCCTGCCCAGGCCCCCCCATTTTCTTGGAGGACGGGACGAGGGCCGCGCCCTTCTCGACCGCTTGCCGTAGCGGGGCGCCGAGCTTGGGGTGCAATATCGCCGCAGCATGCTCTAACTCCCCGTTTTCGCCCACCATTGCGGCCTTGCCATAGCTCTCAGTAGCGACCGGTTCGATGCCCAACGCGTCCACGCATTTCCCCCCCAGCAGGCCGCCCAATTCGGCGCCGATCTCCATTAGCTCTGACAGGTCGTCGGCATAGCGTCCGGCAAAGGGGTTTTCGATGACGGCGGCCGCCACCGCTTTGCGCGTCGGCGGGGCGATATCGCAGCCCATTTCGCTATGCGTTTCCTCAACCCAAACAGTGAGTTTTCTGATCTTTGCGCTCATCTCAACCCATCCTCACCGGTAATATTTGCGGCATCCAACCCACCGGCCCGGTTATGGATTCGCGCTCCGGTTGTCATGACCAGCACCACTGCCATCTCATCAGCCTTGGGTGCGTCGTTCAGACCAACCTCAATGGCGTCGAAATGGCTGCGCACGTAGGAGGCGTTGATGTGGGTCACCGGCACATCCAGCCGCGTGCCCGGGCCACCGACCTTTTTGGTCGACGGCACAATAGCCTTCGCCCCGCCCAGGACCTCCCGCATGGCATAGCCGCCGGGCGCGTGCCACAGCGCGGCATGCTCATTCTCTCCGCTGGTGCCGACGATGGCCCCTTTGCCATAGCCCTCGACCACGGTGGGATCACCGCCCAGCATCGCAACCAACCGGTTCGCCATGTCCAGCCCCAGCGGTTTGAGGTCTTCCATAAACGGCTGGATCTCCTCTACATAAGCGCCGGCATAGGGGTTATGGATCACCGCTAGGGCCGCGGCGCGGCGCAGCGGTACTGCGGCGGGTGGCCCGCCTTCGTGGTGGATCTCTTCCAAGGCGGTGGCGATCTTGCGGATCTTCAACTCAGGCATCTTCCAGGGTCTTTCGCGCTGTAATCAATTGGGTCTCTACGGCGCCACGGGTTACCGATTGCCCTTGCAGAAACAAGGCCGCCCCCGTGATCAAACCGGCTTTACGCATGTCCTCAGCCAGGGCAGCCCCCCGGCTCAATGCGGTCAGCGCCGCGGGGGTGGTCAGTTGCGGCACACTGGTCACGACCAGGCGTTGGCCCAAATCGCTGTCGGGCTGCAGATCGCAGGCAGGTTGACGCGCAATCCCGGGATGCTCCGGCAAATCGACGGCATTGCCGATCAGCGTTGCCGCCACATCGGCCATGGCGGCGGTGGGGGCCAGGACGGTGACACTATCGGCGATCCCCATCGATAGGCTGCGTCCGCCGCGCCCGCTGGTGGCAATCCCGCGCACGGGATCAGTGGCGTCGATACTGACGCGCCCCAGATCTTGGCCCGCCAGTCCCGCCATCGCGACGGAAAAGCTCGCTTCTCCCGTCAGGTGCAACGCGATGTCGCCACCATTATTGACATAGGCGCGGCTCAGCGCTGCCGCGTTGACCATAGCCGCCAACACGGTGTCGGCCACGGCCCCGGCAACGGCGGCCATCGGTGTGACAAAACCCTGGTGCGGTGTCACCGCCCGCTGCATCAACCGAGCGATTTCGCCTTGTACAGGCGTTGGATCTGCCGAGCGGAGGCGCGAAAGCTCAGGCACCAATTCGTCCAGAACCCTCCCAAATCGCGCAGCGGCGGCGCGCAAGGCGCGCCCTCGTTCGCCGTCGGCCCCAATGATCAGGTCAATCGGCCCGTGCTGCAGGTGCAGGCGCGCGCCGCCTTCCAGCAATGCCGCCACCGGCCCGGCCATCAGGTGCGCCCCGGCCAGCGATAGTTTTCGCGGGCATGGGGGTTGGGTTGGCCAGCCTTGGCGGCAACTCTGCGCGTTCCGGGTAAGACGACGCTGTCCACTGGCTGCACATGGTCCAGATGCCCGCCAAGCGCCGCGTAGTCTTCCCGCCGCAAGGTGAATTCGATGGGTGCCACCAAGGCCGGGGTCGGCACGTAGCCAAAGGCATCCGTCGGCATGTCCATCACATCGACCATCACGGTGATTCCGCCGCCGGGCCAGACATAGGCCTCCGCCCCGCCGCAGGAAACATAGGTCAGTGCCTCCTTCACCGACCGGGTCAGACGTACCGGGTTCTCGGTCACGCCCGCGCGCAGGCTGCCCCCCGCACCACCCATGAACAGGACCGAACACATCGATGGCTCGCAGTTTTCGGCCACGCGGTCCGCGGTGGCGCGCAGGGCAGGGGGCGTCTCTGCCGGTTGCGGCACCAGATCCGCATCCAACACGAAATAGGCCCATTGCTCACCGGTGGTGGAGATCATCAGCAGCCGCAAACCCGGCCAGGCCTTCTTGGGATCGGCGGATTTCAGGATGCTCAGCGGATCCTCCACATCGGTGCCGCCCCAGCCGGTGCCCGGTTCGGCCACCTGGAAATAGCGGCCCGGCGTCGACCGCCGCCCGTTCACACGGATGCCAGAGGGGCGCATATCCAGCCCCTTGCCCGCCTCGTGTTCGGTCAAAACGCCGGTGATGTGATCGTCGACGACGACGACCTCATCCACATGGGGCTGCCACTGTTTGGCGAACATCCCGATGGCGGCAGAGCCGCACCCAACTCGCATCAGCCGTTCGGGCTGTCCGTCGATGATGGGCGCCTGTCCGGCCTGAACGACCACCGTTGCGCCATCATCAATGGTCAGCTCCACGGCCTCCCGATTGCATAGCCGCAGCAGCGCATCGCAGGTGACCCGGCCCTCTGCCTTGGTCCCGCCGGTCAGATGCTCCACCCCGCCCAGCGACAGCATTTTTGAGCCATATTCGCTGGTCATCACATGGCCCACCGGCTCATCGCCCGCGCGGACGACGGCGCGCTCATGGCCGATAAAGCGGTCCGTGTCGATCTTCACCTTCACGCCGCAATAGCTAAAGATGCCTTCGGTCACGACCGTGACCATATCCACGTCTTCGATCTGCTGGCTCACGATGAACGGCGCCGGTTTGTAGTCGGGATAGGTCGTGCCCGCGCCCACGGCGGTCACAAACGTCCGGTTCCCCTGGATCAGATCGCCGTCCCAATCCGCCGGGTCATGGTCCAGAAACGCAACGGCCTGCGCGCCCGATTGGATCACCGTCAGCGGGTCCAGCCGCACCAAATCGCCGCCATGGTTGGCATAGCGGTCACAGGCGCCGGATTTGCCATCCGCGATGTAGCACATCACGGGGCAAGCATCGCAGCGGATCTTCTCGGCTTTGGCGGCCTGGTCGTCAGGCATATCCGGCCTCCTTCAATGCCGCGCGGACCCGCGCGGGGGTAGCCGGGACCTGCCGGATCCGCACCCCAGTGGCTCGACTGATCGCATTCAGGATGGCAGGGGCCGTCGGGATCAGGGCATGTTCCCCCAGCCCCTTCGCGCCAAACGGGCCATGGGGGTCGGGCTCTTCGATGATCAGCGTCTCAATAGGCGGCACATCCCCGATGGTGGGGATCAGGTAGTCATGCAAGTTTTCGGTCCGTCCCGGGATATATTCCTCCATCAGCGCCATGCCCAGACCCTGGGCCACACCGCCATGGACCTGCCCCTCGACCAGCAGCGGGTTGATGGCCCGACCCACATCATGGGCCGCCACCAGTCGCACCGGCGTCACAGTCCCAAGGCGCGTATCGACATCGACCACAGCCAGATGCGCAGCATAGCCAAACTGGGCATAGGGGCTGCCTTGGCCGTTTTCGTCCAGGGGCAGGGTGGGGGGATCGTAGGTCTCGCTGGCGGCAAGGCTGTAGCCCTCCCCATCGACCGGCAGCGCGCGCAGGTCCGGCATGTGCATCTGTCCGCCATCGGTGATCGAGATCTGGCCATCACTCACCACGATCTGCGCCTCCGGTCCGGCATTTACCAGCGCCAAAAGTTGCGCGCGTAAAGTTTCGCCGGAAAGTTTCGCCGCGTTGCCTGACACGAAGGTCTGGCGGGAGGCCGAGGTTTTGCCCGCATCCGGTGTCACCTGTGTATCGCCGCCGATCAGCGTCAGATCTGCCATCGTGACCCCCATCGCCTGGGCAAAGATCTGGGCGATGACCGTATTGGCCCCCTGGCCGATATCCATGGCCCCTTGATGCAGCACGATTGTCCCGTCGGGCCGGATGCCCGCCTTGATGGTTGAGGGGTTGGGGAGGGAGGTGTTGCCACAGCCATACCAGCCCGCTGCAACACCGACGCCCCGGCGGATCGCAGGATCACCGGTCCTGCCGCTTTCCGCATGGGCTGCTTGCCAGGCCGGGCGCAGCGCTTCCAGGCAGACCTTGATCCCGACACCCCCTTCAAAAACTTGGCCTGTGACGGTCGGTGTGTCGTTGTCCAACGCATTGAGGATCCGGAATTCCAAGGGGTCCATCCCCAGCTGGGCGGCCAGGTCGTCAAACAGGCTTTCCTGTGCGATGGCGGCCTGGGGCACGCCAAAGCCCCGAAATGCCCCGGCAGGCGGGCCGTTGGTGTAGATCCCGCGTGCCTTGGCCCGGTAATCGCTGATGCGGTAGGGGCCGGAAGCGTGGATCGGCACCCGGTTCGACACAGTTGGTCCCCAGGAGGCATAGGCGCCGGTGTTGAAATCCCCGTCGAACGCCATCCCCGACAACCGCCCATCTTTACGCGCGCCAATTTTTACCTGCATCCGCGCCGGATGACGTTTGGTCGAGGATTGCATGGATTCGACCCGGCCATAGGCTATCCGCACCGCCCGCCTGGTTTTAAGCGCGGCAAGTGCCAGGAAAGGCTGCACCGACAGATCCAACTTTGACCCGAACCCGCCGCCCACCGCGGTAGGCACTATGCGGATCTGGTCCAAAGGCTGGGCTAGAATAGCGGCCAATGCTTCCCGGTCCATTCCGGGGGCTTGGGTGCAGGCATGGACCACGACTTGCCTGTCGTGGACTTCGGCAAAACCGGCCTCGGGTTCGATATAGGCGTGTTCGACAAATCCGGTCTCGAACAGGCCTTTTGCGACAACATCCGCCTCGGCCAGCGCGCTTTCGGCATGGCCGCATTGGACGAATCCCCGACACATCTCATTTGTCTCGCCCCGGTCCGGATGGAGTGGCAGGGCCGCCATTGCCGCATCGCAGGTCATCGCGGCAGGAAGCGCGGCCCAGGTGATCGGCAGCACGGTCATATCCAACGCAGTCACAGCCTCTGCCGGGCCGATCAGCGCCGCGACAGCCTCCCCCCGGAACCGGGCGCGGCCTTCGGCAAAGACGGGCTGATCCTCAAAGCCCGGGATCACGCCGAACCGGTTGCGCCCGGGCACGTCCTGCGCCGTCAAGATAGTGGCCAAACCGTGGCTCCTGGCAAAGCCCGACAGATCGCCAAAGGTGAAATCGGCATGGTCGTGGGGGGCGCGAATGACCCGCAAGACCAGCGCATCGGGCGGGGCGATGTCATCGCCAAACCGCTCCGCCCCCGCGATCTTGGCCGCGCCGTCGATGCGGGGGATGGGGCTGCCGACGGATCCATCTGCCGGGGCCTCTAAGCCAGGAATGTGGGCCGCGACGACCGCATCGATGATCTTGCGGTAGCCGGTACAGCGGCACAGAACCCCACTGAGCGCATCGGCAACCTGGGTGGCATCGGGCTGAGGGCTATCCCGCAGCAAGGCCACGGCCGACACCATCATGCCCGGCGTACAAATCCCGCATTGGGCCGCTTGATGGGCCTGAAAGCTGTCTGCCAGGGCCTTTGCATCGGGGTCATCCGCGGCCAATCCCGATACCGTTTCAACCACCTTCCCCATGGCTTGTTGCGTCGCCATCAGACAGGCGCAAAGCGGTGCGCCATCGACCAGAACCGTGCAGGCCCCGCAATCCCCGGCGTTGCAGCCGATCTTGACATCCCGGGCGCCCAATCGCTCCCGTAGGCTGTGGGACAACCGTTCGCCGGGCGGGGCATCCACTTCAACCATTTGGCCGTTCAGGGTAAAGGCCGTCAGCGACAGGCGGCTGTTTTTGTCCATCATAGTGCGGCCTCCGTGATTGCACGGGCGATCAAGGCCTGCACCGCATCGGCTCGATAGGGTGCGTCGGCCCGCATATCGGTGATGGGCGCCAGTGGTACGAAGTGATCCGCATGGAACCGTGTGGCGCAGTCTGCCACACGGCATCCGGTCAATGCGGCTTCAAGGGCCGTCAGCCGCACGGATGTGGGGGAACAGGCCCCGACGGCAATCCGTATCTCGGCAATCAGGCTGCCGTCCAGGCGCAGCCAGACCGCG
Organism: Actibacterium sp. 188UL27-1; assembly: GCF_016901225.1. Lineage (GTDB taxonomy): Bacteria > Pseudomonadota > Alphaproteobacteria > Rhodobacterales > Rhodobacteraceae > 188UL27-1. Next base: position 398,442 of record NZ_JAFEUL010000002.1, read on the forward strand.
ACCATCGCGATGGAGATCACGAGATATCGCCGCGCGCCCAACTTGACAAAGGCGGCGCGTCCGGGGGCCGGTTTCCGGATCCATAGCCCCGCCATCATCTCCCCCGGCTGCAGCGCGGTCTGTCGCACGCCGGTCAGGAAGGCGGCCAACGGCAATCGCCGCTGTCCCGTGGCGGATGCCAGTTCGACCTCTGCCTCCAGCACCAGCAAAGGCGGGACACCATCAGCGGCGGGGGAGGCATTGCACAGGTTCCCGGCGACCGTTCCCGCATTCTGGATCTGGATCGATCCGACCTCGCATGCGGCAGCCTTCAACGCGTCGAAATCCGGGGGCAGGGGCGCGCGCAGGATATCGGTCCAGGTTGTGGCAGCACCGATCCACCAGCCATCCGGCGCGGCCCGGATGCCGCGCAACCCGTCCACCCGGGTGATGTCCAGAATGTCGCTTGTCACCGGGCGGTCCCCGCGTGCGGGATACCAATCCGTGCCTCCGGCGATCACCTCAACCGGTGCGCATTGCAGCAGGGCCACGGCGTCATCCAAGCAGGTTGGTCGGTGATAGGTCATCAAATGGCCCCGTGGCGCAAGAAATTCATATGCACACAAATAAGAAATCACCAAGCCCCGCTCTGTCAAACGGTAAATGCGGGTTTCTTGATTGACGGCGCGGATCTGTTAGCGTGCAAACAAGAAAACGAGGTGCCCCATGTCAGAACCGTCCGCCAAACTGGTGATCCGCAATATTGGCCTGATGCTGTCGGGCAAGATCGAGGCGCCGATTTTGGACGCGGATTGTCTGATTGCGGTCGATGGCAAGATCGCGGCCTTTGGCAAGGAACGCGATCTAGACACGGAAGGCGCGACCACGGTGGTTGATGCCCATGGCGTGACGCTCGCTCCCGGTCTGATCGACAGTCACATTCACCCGGTTGTGGGGGATTACACGCCGCGCCAGCAGCAGTTGCACTGGATCGACAGCACGCTGAATGGCGGGGTGACGACGTTGATTTCGGCGGGTGAAGTGCATATGCCGGGCCGCCCAAAGGATATCGTGGGCCTCAAGGCGATGGCGATCGCGGCGCAGCGTTGGTACGAAAACTTCCGCCCCTCGGGCGTCAAGGTTCATGCGGGCGCGCCGGTGATTGAACACGGGATGGAGGAGCAGGATTTCAAGGACCTGGCCGAGGCGGGTGTTACCCTGCTGGGAGAGGTCGGGCTGGGCACGGTCAAGGACGGCAAGACCGCCCAACAAATGGTTGGTTGGGCCCGGAAATACGGCATTCAAAGCACCATCCACACCGGCGGGCCATCGATCCCGGGCTCGGGTCTGATCGACGCCGATATGGTGTTGGAGACGGGGACGGATGTGGTTGGCCATATCAATGGCGGGCATTCCGCGCTGCCCGATGATCAGATCATCTGCCTGTGTGAGAACTGCGTCAAGGGGTTGGAGATCGTTCATAACGGGAACGAGCGTGCGGCCTTGCTGACGGTGAACACAGCGCGCGAATTGGGCAAGTTGGACCAGGTGATCCTGGGCACGGATGGTCCAGCCGGGTCGGGTGTGCAGCCCTTGGGGATCTTGCGGATGGTCGCGATGCTGTCGAGCCTGGGGCACGTACCGGCCGAGATCGCTTTTTGCTTTGGCACCGGCAATACGGCGCGCCAGCGGGAGTTGGATACCGGCCTGATCGATGTCGGGTATTGCGCGGATTTTGTTCTGATGGATCAGGCCCAGCACGCGCCGGGTAAAACGATCCTGGAATCGGTGGAACTGGGCAACCTGCCCGGTGTGGGCATGACGATCATCGATGGCAAGATCACCAGCCAGCGCAGCCGCAATACCCCACCGGCTGGCCGATTGCCGCAAATTATCGAACCCTAGCCTTCAAGGGCTCTGTTGCGTTAGCCCATCTGGCAAGCCAGACTTGGTCCAAGCCTTCAGGAGATGGGTATGCCACGTCGAAATCCGTTCAAACAGCATCGATTTCCGAAGGATGTGATTCTCATGGGCTCTGTTGCATTAGTGCGGAGACCTTCAATTGGCCTATCTGGTCATTGGGACTACGCAGCCGCCGATCTGAACAGGTTTGCAACGAATGCCACTTCGGTCAAGACGCCGGGCTCGTTGTTCGCGAAATGGCCCTTTTTGATGGCCCGGTGGGTTTCGATGCCTTTCAGAGTGTTCTTGGCGGAGGTCATCTTTCGGAAGTCCCGTTTTGGTCGTAGAAGCTGCTTCAAAGCAGCGTGGTCAGCTTTAATCCGGTTGTTGAGATACTTACGGTCGACATGTCGGATGCGATCATCTGGACCGGTCCCGAAATTCATCTCTTCGATCACTTTCGCATAGCTGTGTGCCTTGTCCTTTGCCCGGCAGGGCATTGCTTGCGATGCTCGAGAGGGAGTGACGATGGTCATCGGTTGGTAACATCGGACGGTCTCGCTGGCCTGGCGCATGAACGCCCTTGCGGCATTGGCGTTTCGGCGTGCCGTTAATCGGAAATCGATCAGTTGTCCCCGCTGGTCCACGGCGCGCCACAGGTAACGCCACCTGCCGTTCACTCGAACGTAGGTCTCATCCACATGCCATAAGCGCGCTTCCGGATCTCCGGCCCAAACTTCTGGACCCAACGGTAAATGGTGACGGCGTCGACCGTGACCCCACGCTCGGCCAATAGATCGCGTACATCACGATACGACAGTGGATATCGGCACTACCAACGGACCGCCATGGAGATCACATCCGTCGGAAATCGGTGCTGTTGGAACGGATTTCGACGTGGCATATCCACCTCCTGAATGCTTGGACCAAGTCTGGCTTGCCAGCTGGGCTACCGCAACAGAGCCCTTCAAAGGTGTCATGACCCCTCCCGGGCAGATGGCCCCGTGTTTACGGGGCAGAGTTTTCAGTTGAATGATCGGTCGCCCAAAAGCACACTAGATTGAGCCTCAAGATGCCCTCAGTCAAGTCGAAGCATTCAAATTTCGATGGAGTCCTCGTCAAAAGCAATGAGATGCGGGGTGACCAAGGGATCTGAACCGCGCAAACGACCGCTGCGGGGCAGTGGGCCGCGTCGGGCTGCCACGATGGAACAATGCGGAAGGTCGGTCTCAGTCGCCGTGGACGGCAAATGCCTCAAGGCTGGCACCCTGGGGCGCGATGATGCGGAAACGTTCACGGACCCCGCTCTCTTCCAGGCTGCGTTCAACGACCAGCAACGTGTTGTCATCCTGATTGCTGCACATCTCGATCATCTGATCGATCTCCGCCTCGGCCACCGGCAAAGCGGCGTCAACCGATGGCGCGCCGTAGACTGCCGCGAAATGCCCGGCCAAAACCTGGATCAAGGCTGCGCGTTCCGGTTCGGTGATCCGCGCAACGGCGACAAAGGTGGATCGACCAAAGCTCTCCAACCCCAACCATCCATTGGCAAAGGCCTGACGCGCCTTGCCGGTCAACTCCGCCTCGGTCCAGTCGGAAAACGCGAACGTGCCGGGGATCGCCCATTCCCCCACCGTTCCGGCCTGATCGAACACGTTGAGGTCGCTTTCATCCAGCCGGATCACGCGGGCGAGTTTCAGGGTCGTCTCCGTCATGGGGTCTCCAGCATATCGGTCAGGGGCACCGTGCGCGCGCCATCTTCTGTTTGCAAGATCTGACCGCCATGGGGATCAAGCGGAACCGCTGCGCAGGTCGCGTCGATGCACAAACCCTGCCAGGCGGTGATCAAGGGGGCCGCGCCATCGCTGAGATAGCGATTGATCCAGACCAGGCTGTGCCGGGCGGCGGCTTCGATCAGGGCGGGGGGCGTGATCGCTCCGGCGCCTTCTTCTCCCAGTACGGTCTCGTCCGGGGTGGCGCCGGGTTCCGCCTGTGGCAGGGGCAGGGCGGGCACGCGCAGGCCCACGACCAGCCAGTCTTCCCCCGCTGCTGCTCGCAAACCGCCGCAGCGCCCGCCATTGATCAGCAGCGTGCCGGGCCAACGGTACTGCACCGCCATTTCGGGTGGGCCAAGGGCACCCAGCGCCTCTGCCAGCCCCAGGGCCACGGCAATGACACCGGCCATGGCAGCGGGCATCGGATCTTCGGGGGCCAACACCAGGGCGGCGCGGGCGGTGCCCGCATCCTCTGACCAGAACACGGTACCAGGATCTGCCGTTGCCTTGACAGCCGCCAGAAACGGATCGGCGCCCGCAGGCACGGGCTGCCCGGTCAGCAAAGGCGGAAAGCTGGGGGTCATTCCGCCAGCACACCCGCGATCAACGTGTCGGCGAGGGACCAAAAGGCCCGCGCCGCGGCCCCTTCAGGCTTGATCGCCACTACCGGCGCGCCGCTATCGCCCGCCACACGGATCGACAATTCCAACGGCACCTCACCCAGAAACGGCACGTCCAGCTTTGCGGCCTCTGCCGCCGCGCCGCCATGGCCGAACGGATGGTGTACCTTGCCGCAAGTATCGCAAACGAACGCCGCCATATTCTCTATCACGCCCAGGATCGGCGTTCCCATCTTGCGGAACATGTCGATCCCCTTGCGCGCATCGATCAGCGCGATGTCCTGTGGGGTAGATACGATGACAACGCCAGACACATCGGTTTTCTGGCACAGGGTCATCTGCACATCGCCTGTCCCCGGCGGCAGATCGACCAGCAGCACATCCAGCGCGCCCCATTGCACCTGGGCCAGCATCTGTTGCAAGGCACCCATCAGCATGGGGCCGCGCCAAACCAGGGCCTCATCCTCGTCGACCATCAGCCCCAGCGACATCAGCGTCACGCCATGGTTGCGCAGGGGCAGGATCACATGGCCATCGGGGCTGGCCGGGCGACCCGACACACCCAGCATGCGCGGTTGCGACGGGCCATAGACATCGGCATCCAGCAGGCCAACCCGCTGCCCGCGCGCGGCCAAAGCCACGGCGAGGTTGGCTGTAACCGTCGATTTCCCAACACCACCTTTGCCAGAGGCAACGGCGATCACATGCCGGACCCCGGGCACCGGTTGCGGCCCCTGGGGCGCGGTGGGTTTTGCGCCCAAACCCAGATCCGGCGGCGGGCCCTTGGCATCTGGCCCCACCTCTGCCGTCAACACGACCTGCACGTCGGTGATGCCATCCACGGACTTTACGGCGGCCTCGGCGGCGTCTTGCACGGTTGTCGCCTGGGCCGGATCAACCTCAATAATCAGGCGGGCCATGCCTCCTTCGACATTGACGGATTTGACCGCCTTGGCCGCCACAACAGGGCCAAGGGCGGCGCGAATGGCCTCAATATCCGGGTCGCTCATATCGCGCGTTTCTCCGTGGGTTTTGATTTTTCGGGCGGCTGGCATAGGCTGAGGCGATGAAACACCTGATCCTTGCGCCGCTTGTTCTTGTTATGACTGCCGTAACAGTTTTGGCGCAGGAGACGTTGTCCGTCCCGCCCGAGATGATCGAAAGCGGATTTACCAAACACATCCTGCCCCGGTTCAAGTTCAAGCACCGCATCGTATTGAAGCCTGTGACGGGGAAGGCGCCCTTGGCCCTGACGACTGTCGCCACGGGCACGCGGGTGTTCGATGCCGCCGATGGCACAGCCTATTCGCTGACCGGGCAGGGGACTGCCCATGATACGTTCCGCGACTGGCTCAAAAGCACGCCGGGCCTGGCCGCTGTGACCAGTTTCCAGATCGCAGGACAGCCGCAATATGCCGCGCCCAGCAAAAAGGTGGTGGTTGTCGCGCCGACACCGGTGGAGGGTGATGCCCAGCTTGGCGCGCGATTGTCGCTGGTCCATTGCGGGCGCTGTCACGTTGTGGATGACCGCAACCGGATGGGCGGCATTGGCTCGACCCCGTCCTTTGCGGCATTGCGCGGGCGACCGGGCTGGCAGGACCTGTTTCTGGCATTTTGGAGCGCGAACCCACATCCGTCTTTCACTCAGGTCCCAGGCGTGACCGAACCCTTTGGCACTGATCGCCCGACCCATATCGCTCCGGTTGAGATCACGCTGGAGGAGATCGAGGCCATCACTGCTTTTGTCGGCGGGCTTCAGGCAAAGGATTTGGGTCGGCCTGTAAGGTCTTCGAACTAAATACTTTATCATCGTGACTTGATCCGTCCAGAGAGGTCGCCAGGCGGTATGTTTGACAGGCGCCCTGCGCAAACCTTCCGCGTTGACTGACCTGAGTATCAAGGACGGGATCAATTCAGTTTGCCCGGATCATCCGCGGTACGGATCGGGGGCCGGTCTGCCCCCCGGAACGGTGAGTCCTTCTGGTGGTACTGCGCATTCACCCGGCAATCGTCGCACATCTGGATCAGGCGGATATTGTCCGAGCCCTGGAACATCCAATGCTTGCCGTCCAGCTTCTCGGCGATCTTCTCGATCGTAGATTTCACCCCAAAAAGCTTGCCGCATTCAACGCAGGCAAAGGGTTCTTCCTCATGCAGGATCCGGCGCTCCAGCGCCGCCTTGCCAAGCTGCATTTGTGGCGCAAGCGTTATGGCGGTTTCCGGGCAGGTGCTGGCACAGATCCCGCATTGCAAACAGGCGCTTTCCTGAAAGTTCACCTGGGGTGCGTCGGGATTGTCGCCCAACGCCCCGACCGGACAAAGGGAGACGCAGGCCAGGCACAACGTACAGGCCTCTTTATCGATCACCACAGCACCGTAGGGCGCGCCCGCGGGCAGGGGCAGCACGCTATCCGCATCGGTGGCTAGGGCCGTGGCGGTCAGTCGCGCGACCTCCCGCCGGCTGCCAAGGGGCAGGACGGGATCGCTGGTCAACGCGCCGGGGCCTGTCCCGTATAGCGCCTCTTCCAAGGCGTCGGGGTCCTCCGACGCCAGCAATCCGATGCGGCCGGGCTGATCTGCGGATAGGGCATTGGCCAGGCTAATCTGCTCTGCGATCACGCCTTGATCGGCGCGCGGACCAGCCAGCACCAGCGCCTCGGCAAAGCCAACGCCCAAGGCGGCCAACAGCTCTGAATGGCCCACCATTTCGGTGTTCTCGACCTCAACCGGGATCACATCAGCCGGCAATCCACGCCCAAGGCGAGCGGACAGGCGGAACATTTCTCCGCCATGGTCGGCATCATGGAACAGGGCGCGTGGGGCCGCACCACCCGCATTGCGATAGGCGCTGGCGAGTGTCCGCAATCGGTTGAACAGATGGGCCACGGGCGGCGTGTCATAGCTGGCCGCCCCGGACGGGCAGACGGCAGCACAGGCGCCGCAGCCCGCGCAGATGTCAGGGTCAATCGCCACATGATCCCCGGCGGGCAGGATGGCACCGGTTGGGCAGACGGTCAGGCACCGGTCGCAGCCCTGCTGACTGGCGCGGGAATGGGCGCAGATATGGGGGTCAAACCGGATATGCAGGGGCTTTTCGAACGTGCCCACCAGATCGGTCGCGGCACGGATCAAGCGTTCGACCGCCAGCGGATCACCGGGATCGGCTCTTAGATATCCATCGCGCTTCTCGGGGGTGGGGAACAGGGGCGTGCCGCCGCGCAGATCCACGATGACGTCGCAATCGGAGGCTGCGCCATCTCGGGGTACTGCAAATCCCAGCGCTCCGCGGCCCGCCGGGACCAGGGGCGCAAAACCGTCGATCATGACCTTGAACCGGCCCAGGGTTCCGCTGGCCTGCCGCAACCGGCCCGTGATGAGGTCAAAGCCCTCGGGCGGCAAAACATCCGATGGCGGCTTTGCCAGGATACAGGTCACCGGCAGGCTTTCTCCCAGCCGCGCCGCGGCGGCCAGTGCAACATCACCTTCGCCCAGAACCAGCGTCACACCCTCTGACACGATGTCTTTTACCGGGATCGCAGGCACATCCATGGCCGCCTCTGCCAGCAACGCGGCTTGTTTTGCAAAGGCCGCGCCATCGGCCGTCCAGCCCGCGCGGTCCCGGATATCGGCTGTCACCACGGGAGTGTCGCCTGCCATCTCGACAAACAGATCGGCCATCTGGCCGCAGGCGATCAGCGTGGTGCCGTCAGCGGCCAGGCTGCGCTCTGCCACATCCAGGTCACCCATGCAGGCGGCTTCGCAGGTCGAAACCTCGGCGCCGGGCAGGGCGAGGGCGGCGCTTTCGGCATCCACCTGTTGGCTGCCCGCGCAATTGCACAGCACGGCGCGTGCGATTTTGACCATGTTTCCTCCCCTTGCTGGACCCGTATGTTACGAATCTGGCGTGGCGCGCATATTGATCGCAACTTTTGACAATCGCAAACGCTCCGCCCATCTTGCCCCCAATCGTGAGGAGCACATCTTGGACAAAACAGCCACTCTTCCGCTGGGCATCGTTCTGCAACGCCGTCCCGGTGTCACCCGCTGGGTCAAGTGGCACTGGCGCGCCGCTGCCGTCTTGCCCGGTGCGGGGCCTGCCGCTTGGCATCTGCTGCGCCAGGACGGCGATGTGACCGAATACCACGCCTGCACCCTGCCATTGGAGTTGCACCGGACCGAGGTGGAGGCCTACCGCATCTCCCTCACGATGGAACCGCCCAGCCTGTTTGTCATCCTGCGTGACAGCGGCGATGCCGACTATCCGCTCAAGGTTCACTCCGTCACAGCCTCGGCCTACGAGGCGCAGGATTACATGGATAGCGGGGAGGAGCAGGTGGAAAAAGTCCCCATGCCGGACGGCTTGATTGCCTGGATTCGCGATTTTTCAGACGCCCATGCGCGGGACGAGCCGTTCAAGAAACGCAAGCGCGACAAGAAACGTATCGATCTGGTGGAGGATGGCATTGGCGATGTCCGCATTCGCCAAACCGCCGATGTCTACCGCGCGCCCTCACAAACCAAACCGAACGGCAAGGCATGAGCGATCAACATCCCTCCGACCGGGATCAGGATCCCGAAACGGCGCAAGCCACGTATCTGGCCGAACATGACCTTGCTGACCCCGATACGCTGAAACCGGGTGATGACTTTCGCGCTTATCTAAAGGATGGCGTGCCCGATCTGCTGCGCCGCCGGGCCTTGCGGGCCCTGTGGCGGTCCAACCCGATCTTGGCCAATGTCGATGGTTTGGTCGATTATGGCGAGGATTTCACGGATGCCGCCATGGTTCCTGATATTCTGGCCACGGTCTACAAGGTCGGCAAGGGCATGGTCGATCAAAGCCTGAAAGCCGATGAGGAAGACCCCGCCGAACAGGACGTGGCAGATATACCTCTCGACATCCCCGACCTTGGTCGTAGTCCCGAGGTCTCATTATTGGCCGAAAATGCTGAAATCGCCCCTGCCAAATCGCCAGAAAATGACATGATATCAGAGGGTTCAGTACCGCAAGCGCCACCTGCAAAGCGCATGCAATTCCGATTTGAAAGCTAAGGTATGTGCGACCAAAAAGGAATTGCCACTTCGCGAAGCGTCCTCATAACGTGCCGCTATGGTATGCGATAGACGACCGAACATATGACCAAAGCCGCCGCAGCAGACGCCACGGCCGTAACTGATGAAGACCGGTTGCGCGCAGATTTTTATGTGTTGCTGTCACTGCTACTGACCAAAGCGCCGGATCAGGCGATGCTCGATCAGATTGCCGCCCTTGATGGGGACAAATCTGAGTTGGGGCAGGGCATCGCTTTGCTTGCGCACCTTGCCGCATCCTTCACGCCAGACGACGCCGCCCGCGAATACAACGCCCTGTTTATCGGGTTGGGTCGGGGCGAATTGCTCCCCTATGCCAGCTACTACCTGACCGGTTTTTTGAATGAAAAGCCGCTGGCTTTGTTGCGTGATCACATGGCGAAACTGGGTTTGGAGCGCGATCCGCAAGTCAAGGAACCCGAAGATCACATCGCCGCCTTGTGTGAGATGATGGCGGGTTTGATCACAGGTGACCTTGGTGTGTCGTTGGATGTCGCCGACCAGCACGCTTTTTTCAACACGCATCTGGCCACGTGGGCCGGGCATTTTTTCACCGACCTCGAAGGGGCGAAGGGGGCCAAGTTGTATGCGCCCGTCGGCACTATCGGTCGGCTGTTTATCGAAATCGAAATCGAAGCATTCAGATTGGACGGCTAAGGCATGTGCCTTAGCAAAAGGGAAGGACACGACAGTGGAAACCAAATCAAAAGGCGAAAGCCGCCGGGGCTTCCTGAAATTGGCAGGCACGTCAGCGCCCGCCGCGGTTGCCTTGGCTGTCACTGGCACGTCGGCTAGGGCCGATACCGCTGTTGAGGCTGGCGAGGGGATGGTGAAAACCGACCACGTCAAAAAGTACCTTGAAAGCGCCCGGTTTTAAGACCGGTCAAACCTGACTGTAATCCGCGCCGAAGCGCAGGTTACCCGACATGATCTGATGGGGCCCCCAGGGCTCATAGGGAGGGATAAGATGCTCAGGAAAAAGGCCACCGGGTCTGTCAACGGTTGCAGCAGCAGTGCAGCGCGCCACCACACCGCCACTACCAAGGTTGATCGCCGCAGCTTCTTGCGCGGTTCGGGTCTGGCCATTGGTGGTCTGGCCGCTATCACCGCCACGGGCGGCCGTGTCACGCGCGCCAATGCCCAGGCCGCGGCCAAGGCACCGGTGGAGATCCGCAAATCGGTCTGTACCCACTGTTCCGTTGGTTGTACCGTCCTGGCAGAGGTCTCGAACGGTGTTTGGACCGGTCAGGAGCCCGCTTGGGATAGTCCCTTCAACCTCGGTGCCCATTGCGCCAAAGGGGCTGCCGTCCGCGAACATGCCCATGGCGAGCGCCGCCTGAAATACCCGATGAAGCTGGAAGGCGGCGAATGGAAGCGCGTCAGCTGGGACGAGGCCATCGACGCGGTCGGTGACAAGATGATGCAGATCCGTGAGGAAAGCGGACCTGACAGCGTCTACTGGCTGGGCTCCGCCAAGCATAATAACGAACAGGCGTACCTATTCCGCAAATTCGCGGGCTACTGGGGCACCAACAACGTCGACCACCAGGCCCGGATCTGCCATTCGACGACAGTGGCCGGGGTGGCCAATACATGGGGCTACGGCGCCATGACCAACAGCTACAACGACATCCATAACAGCCGCGCGATCTTTATCATCGGCGGCAACCCGGCCGAGGCGCATCCCGTTTCGCTGCTGCATCTGCTGCGCGCGAAAGAACAGAACAATGCCCCCGTCATTGTTTGTGACCCGCGCTTTACCCGCACCGCCGCCCATGCCGATGAATATGTCCGCATGCGGCCCGGCTCTGACGTCGCGCTGGTTTGGGGCATCCTGTGGCACATCTTCGAGAATGGGTGGGAGGATAAGGAATTTATCCGCACCCGGGTCTGGGGCATGGATCAGATCCAGGCCGAGGTCGCTAAATGGACCCCCGAAGAGGTCGAGCGTGTCACCGACGTCCCCGGCAGCCAGCTGGAACGCGTGGCCCGCACCCTGGCCAATAACCGCCCCGGTACCGTGATCTGGTGCATGGGCGGCACCCAGCACACCAACGGCAACAACAACACCCGCGCCTATTGCGTGTTGCAGCTTGCCCTTGGCAACATGGGCACATCGGGCGGCGGCACCAACATCTTTCGCGGCCACGACAACGTACAGGGTGCGACCGACCTTGGCGTCCTGTCGCACACCCTGCCGGGCTATTATGGCCTGAAAGAGGGTTCCTGGGCCCATTGGGCGCGCGTCTGGGGCGAGGATATCGATTGGCTCAAGGGCCAGTTCGCCGAAGGGCCAGAGGTGGACGGCAAAGCCACATCCCTGATGAATTCCACCGGTATCCCGGTCAGCCGCTGGATCGACGGTGTGCTGGAGAACAAGGACAACATGGATCAGCCGGACAATGTCCGCGCCATGGTTCTGTGGGGCCACGCCCCCAACTCCCAGACCCGCATGACGGATATGAAGGAAGCGATGGAAAAGCTCGACCTGATGGTCGTGATCGATCCCTATCCGACGGTTTCCGCCGTCCTCAGCGACCGCACCGATGGCGTTTACCTGCTGCCGGCCTCGACCCAGTTCGAGACGTCAGGCTCGGTCACGGCCTCCAACCGCTCCATCCAATGGCGCGAACAGGTGGTCGACCCGCTGTTTGAATCGCTGCCTGATCACATCATCATCGCCAAATTTGCGGAGAAGTTCGGCTTTGCCGACCGCCTCTTCCGCAATATCGACGTGGTCGATGGTGAACCGGTCATCGAAGATATCACCCGCGAGTTCAACAGCGGCATGTGGACCGTCGGCTATACCGGCCAGTCGCCTGAGCGCATCAAGCTTCACATGGCCAACCAGCACACATTTGATCGCACGACGCTACAGGCTGTGGGTGGCCCTGCCGATGGCGACTATTACGGCATGCCGTGGCCGTGCTGGGGCACGCCCGAGATGAATCATCCCGGCACGCCAAACCTGTACGACATGTCCAAACCTGTCTCCAAAGGCGGTCTGACCTTCCGGGCCCGCTTTGGTGTAGAACATGAAGGCGACAATCTGCTGGCCGAAGGGGTCTATTCCCAGGGCTCTGAAATTCAGGATGGCTACCCTGAATTCACCATGGCCATGCTCAAGGAGTTGGGTTGGGATGGCGACCTGACGGATGACGAGCGCAGCGCGATCGAGGGCGTCGCAGGTGACAAGACCAACTGGAAAACCGATCTGTCCGGCGGTATCCAACGGGTGGCGATTCAGCATGAATGCGCGCCCTTCGGCAATGCCAAGGCCCGCGCCGTGGTTTGGACCTTCCCCGACCCCGTACCTCTCCACCGCGAGGCGCTCTATACCAGCCGTCGCGATCTGGTTGAGGATTATCCGACCTACGAGGACCGGCAGTTTTACCGCCTGCCAACGCTCTATGCGTCGATCCAGAAACAGGACTTTTCCAAGGATTATCCGATCATCCTCACGTCGGGTCGCCTGGTGGAATACGAAGGCGGTGGGGATGAAACCCGCTCCAACCCTTGGCTCGCCGAACTGCAGCAAGACATGTTCGTCGAGATCAATCCGCGGGATGCCAACAATCTGGGCCTCCGCGATGGATCCCAGGTTTGGGTCGAAGGGCCCGAAGGCGGCAAGGTCAAGGTCATGGCCATGCTCACCAATCGCGTCGGTGAGGGCGTGGCCTTCATGCCATTCCACTTCGGGGGGCATTTCCAGGGTGCGGATCTGAGGGACAAATACCCCGAAGGCGCTGACCCCTATGTACTGGGCGAATCCACGAACACTGCGCAGACCTATGGCTACGACTCGGTGACCCAGATGCAGGAAACCAAAGCCACCCTCTGCAAGATCACAGCGGCTTAAGGAGAAAAATCATGGCAAGAGCGAAATTTCTCTGCGACGCCGAACGCTGCATCGAATGCAATGCCTGCGTGACCGCTTGTAAGAACGAACACGAAGTGCCTTGGGGCATCAACCGTCGCCGCGTGGTGACCATCAATGATGGTTCTCCGGGTGAACGTTCCATCTCGGTCGCATGCATGCACTGTTCCGACGCGCCCTGCATGGCCGTCTGCCCAGTGGATTGCTTCTACCAGAACGAAGAAGGCGTGGTCCTGCACTCCAAGGACCTCTGCATTGGCTGTGGTTACTGCTTCTACGCGTGTCCCTTCGGCGCGCCGCAATATCCGCAGGCGGGCAACTTTGGCAGCCGGGGCAAGATGGACAAATGCACCTTCTGCAATGGTGGACCCGAGGAAACCCACTCTACCGCCGAGTTCGCCAAATACGGTCGTAACCGTATCGCCGAAGGCAAGCTGCCTATCTGCGCCGAGATGTGTTCGACCAAGGCGTTGCTGGCTGGTGACGGGGACGATGTCAGCGACATCTACCGCGAACGCGTCGTCGCCCGCGGCTTTGGCTCCGGCGCCTGGGGCTGGGGTACCGCCTACGGCCAAAAAGGCGGCTAAGCCAGGCTAAAGAAACCAGGGGGCGATGGATGCCTAACCACCCCCCCCCGGACCCGAGACCAAACACCTGGAGCGTCTGACGAATTACCTGAAACACTACGCATCACGTAACGCGTTGAAATCTGTGGTTTCAGGCAGTGTCACGTGACACAGGTTTCTTGCATGACGCTCTAGGCTCCCAGATGAGTTCTGGGTCGCCTGCCGGACAAAGCACCGACAAACCCACCAGTCCCGTATCGGTGACCGAACCTACCCGCGCGGCTTATTTCTCGTGTTTCAGATACCCGAGCGGATCATATCTCGGATCTTCACGGCTTTCTCAAAATGGTCCAATCCATGTTTTTTGATCCACCACTCAGCCGCTTCCATCAGCAAAGCGGGGTCATCATTCTTGTTTGCAAAAAATGCATAGAATGAGAGGCCTTCGGCTTCACCTTTCTTGGCAATCTTATCATTGCAGACAGCAATAGCCTTGGCTCTCAGACTTGACCGCACGATGGTCCTTTCAACAGAATTTACACGTCGGTACCATACAGAGGGTACGTACGGAACATGATGGACCTGGGCTCAAACCCGACCTTGCAATAACTTAGCTTCTGTCAACATGGTGCAGGTGCTGTGACGGCTTGCAGCATACCTCAATCATCGAAAATCACATAAAAAGTTAACTGGCTGTGATACCAGCGCACAATTCATATGCATGGTTTGTGCATTGGATGTGTATCATATTGCAGCCCAAACTCTCAGGTCAAATGCATCGTCGCGATCCACTCGTCCCGCGGCTCCAAATCGCTCCTGCTTGAAGACGGCGTGAGGAGGTCACCCTAAACCTGATCCATACAAAAGTTGCCTGCAATCATCGAGGTGAGAGTATAACTATCTGATATTTATTTGAAATTTTCATCTGGTGGCATCCCGTAGGGGAATCGAACCCCTCTTTCCAGGTTGAAAACCTGGCGTCCTAACCGATAGACGAACGGGACAAAGCCAGCCGTGCAGCGTGGTTTAGGCAATGGTGCCGGCAAGGGCAAGAGCTTTTTTGGTCGGCTCGATATTCCCTTGTGAGATTTTTGGTAACTTGCTGATTTGATGCTGTTTTATCACCCTTTAGATCTCAGCCCGTCATCCAGCTTCAGCCGCATCTTCCAGTCTGAATTGCGGGATCTGACGACCGCCCCAGTGGTTGATCTCCAGCCGCCCAGCCAGATGGAACCGCGCCCCGCCATGGCTTTCCAGCCGCGGACCCAGCGCCGTATCGAAGGCCCCGAATGCAATCCCATCCAACCGCGCGCCCAGCCCATCACCAATGCTCACCTTCAGGTGTCGGTCGCCGACACGTTTGGCATGTAGGATCTGCATGTCGGGTAAGGCAAAACGGGGGGCAGGGGCAGATGCACCAAAAGGGCCTGCAGTCTCGATTTGTTCGATCAGCGGCACGGTCACAGCACGCGGCATCAGCAATCCATCGATCCGCAACATGCGCGGCCCGGTCGACCCGGCTCCTTGTCGGGCGAGCAGTTCTGACAGTCGCCCCATGGCCGCGTCAAGGTGATCTGCGGCCACTGTCAGCCCGGCCGCCATCTTGTGGCCGCCGCCTTTGATCAGCAGGCCTTCGCCCGCCAGTCGCTGGATCGATGCTCCCAGATCTACCCCGGTGACAGACCGGCCCGAACCCTTGCCGATGCCGTCATCCAGCCCGATCACGATTGCGGGACGATTCAGGGCCTCCTTTAATCGGGAAGCGACGATGCCCACAACACCCGGATGCCAGCCGTCGCCCGCTGCCCACACAAAGGGGGCATCCGCTCCGCGCGCTTCAGCTTGGGCGAGGGCCTCTTCCGTCACATGCGCCTCGATTTCCCGCCGCTCTTTGTTCAACTGATCCAGGCGTTCGGCCATGGCTCGGGCCTCTGCCGGGTTGTCACATGCCAACAGTCGCGCACCGAGGTCGGCTTTGCCGATCCGGCCACCGGCATTGATCCGAGGGCCCAGCAGATAGCCGAGGTGATAGGCCGTGGGCAAAGCGTTCAGGCCAGCCAAATCGCCGAGAGCCGTCAGGCTGACACGTTCACGCCGCGCCATGACCTTTAACCCCTGGCGCACAAAGGCGCGGTTGACGCCGACCAAGGGCGCCACATCCGCGACAGTGGCCAAGGCCACCAGATCAAGCATCGCCATCAGATCCGGCCCGCCCTGGCCCGCGGCGCGGCGCTGGCGCGTGATCTCGACAAGCATCAGAAACACGACCGCCGCGGCGCAAAGATGGGCAAGATCCCCGGTTTCGTCCTGCCGGTTCGGGTTCACGACGGCGCAGGCCGGTGGCAGGGTTTCGCCGCCCAGGTGATGGTCCAGCACGATAACATCGGTTTGCTCAGCGGCGGCCAGGGCATCATGACTGAGTGTGCCACAATCCACGCAGATGATCAGATCATGGGTGCAGGCCAGGTCAGCAATTGCCGGAGCGTTGGGGCCATATCCTTCATCGATCCGGTCCGGAACGTAAAGCGTGGCCGACAGGCCCAAGTCGCGCAACCAGACGATCAGCAACGCGGCGGAGGCTCCGCCATCCACGTCATAATCTGCAAAAATCGCAATCCGCTGGCGTTGCATGACGGCGGTGCAAAAGCGGGTGGCTGCCGTCTCCATGTCGCGCAGGGATCTGGGATCGGGCAACAGGGCCTTCAGGGATGGGGCCAGGTAATCCGGCGCCTCTTCACCTGTCACACCGCGCGCGGCGAGGATCCGGGCGACCGGGTCGGGCAGGGAGGTGGATTGGGCCAGCGCCTCGGCCCGCCGCTCCAAATCCACGGATGGACCCTGCCAGCTTCGTCCGGTCAGGGATGCGCCGATATCCAGAAATGGGCGTTCCACCAGATCCTTTGCCATGCTCACCCCACCTGTTGTGTTTCGTTGGTGGCAGCATACACGATATGCCGATAGCCGCAAAGCCGCGTTTGATGGCCTGGCGCGAGATGGTTGGGTTTACGTTGGGGACGGCCTTACGGTTCCCCACCGTCGCTGTACCAGGTCGAGTCACGCCAAAGGCAGGGCCAACCACGCCCATGCTTAGCGTCAGGTTGTTGGGTTGCGGTAGGTCATCCGGCGGACAGATCCGGTTTTGGACCGCATGAGGATCGTCTCGATCGTCAGATAGCCGACCTCGCGTTTGACCCCGGCCAGGATCGAGCCGTCCGTAACACCGCTTGCGGCAAAGATCACGTCACCTGTCACCATGTCGTCACGGGTATAAACGCGGTTCAGGTTGGTGATCCCGGCCTTTTCGGCGCGGCCCCGCTCGTCATCGTTGCGGAAGGTGAGCTTGCCAAACATCTGCCCGCCCATGCATTTCAGGGCAGCCGCGGCCAACACGCCTTCGGGTGCGCCGCCGGAACCCATATACATGTCGATGCCGGTCTTCTCTGCTTCGGCGCAGTGAATGACCCCGGCGACGTCACCATCCGTGATCAGCCGAATGGCGGCCCCGGTTGTGCGCAACTCTGCAATCATCCCTTCATGGCGGGGGCGTTCGAGGACACAGACGGTGATATCTCCGGTCGAACATCCCTTTGCCGCCGCAAGGGCCGAAACCCGCTCAGCAGGGCTCATATCCATGGTGACGACACCGTCGCGGAAGCCAGGGCCGATGGCGAGTTTATCCATATAGACGTCGGGCGCATGTAGCATCGTGCCGCGTGGCCCCATGGCGATGACGGCCAGGGCATTGGGCATGTCCTTGGCGGTCAGCGTGGTGCCTTCCAGCGGGTCGAGGGCAATGTCGACGGCTGGACCCTCTCCAGAGCCCACTTCTTCACCGATGTAAAGCATGGGCGCCTCGTCGCGCTCACCTTCACCAATGACCACAACGCCCGCAATGTCGAGCTTGTTGAGTTGCGTGCGCATGGCATCAACCGCGGCTTGGTCTGCGGCCTTTTCATCGCCGCGCCCGATCAGTTTGGCGGAGGCGATGGCGGCCGCTTCTGACACGCGGGACAGACCCAGTGAAAGCATGCGGTCGTGGAATTCGGCGGTCTCGGTCATGGCAATCTGTCCCTTGAATGATTTATGCAGCCTCTAACGCGCCCTGGGGGCAGGCGGCAAGCGGATAGGTAAGACGCCAGCCCTGATGCCTCATTCTTGGTCATCATGTGCCGAGGATACGGCTGACCATCTCGGTGACGTCGCGGCTGAGGTCTGATTTGGCAGCGAGGCGTTCGAGGTTTTCGCGGATCAGCCCTTGTCTGTCGGCATCGTAGCGGCGCCATGTTTCAAACGCTGTCGTCATGCGCGCGG
Source organism: Actibacterium sp. 188UL27-1 (assembly GCF_016901225.1). Taxonomy (GTDB): domain Bacteria; phylum Pseudomonadota; class Alphaproteobacteria; order Rhodobacterales; family Rhodobacteraceae; genus 188UL27-1. Next base: position 416,563 of record NZ_JAFEUL010000002.1, read on the forward strand.
TGGTTTGGTGGTTGAGCGCGTCGAGCGTTATCAACCAGTCGATGATCAGACTGTAGGAGGCGCCGCTGGGATCGTGAAAACCGGCAGCGTTGGTCGTGAGCGCGCCGATGACGGAGCGGAACCGATTGGGGTTTTTCCAGTCGAAATCGGGGTGTTCGGTCAGGCTTTTGGCTATGGTGGCGGCATCAGCGGGCGTGGCGCCAGCGACCTGTAAGGCGAACCATTTGTCCATGACCAGCCGGTCGCTGCTCCATTGCCGGGCGAAAGCGGCCAAAGCCTCGTCCGCTGTGCCGATATCGATGAGGCAGGCCAATGCGCTCAACTGTTCGGTCATGTTATCGGCGGTATCGAACTGCTTTTGCGCGCGCTTGCCCCCATCGAGCAGAGACAGGTAACCCAGCGCCTTAAGCCGCAAAGCGCGGCACCCGGCAGCCTTGGCATCGGGTGTGTAAGGGCCGGGGCGGTCCATCGCCGTGTAAAGTTCTGCCAGGGCCGGTTCCAGATGCTCCGCCACCTTTTTGCGCAGGCTCAGGCGTGCTGTATAGATGCGGGTCGGGTCCGGGGTGATGCCGCTATCGGCCAGGGTCTGGGCCATGTCGTCATCGCTGGGCAGCCCCAAAGCCAGGGCGCGGAAGCTGGGGTCAAGCCGGTCGTCCCGGGCCATCTGATCAAGCGCATTCAGGTAGGCAGGGCCGGGTTGGTCGCCATCGGTCACCATGCGGGTAAGTACATCCTTGGCCAGCGCCCGCCCGGCCTCCCACCGGTTGAACGGATCGGTGTCATGGGCCAGCAGGAAGGCGCGTTCCTCGGTCGAGCTGTCGCGCTCGATGATCACGGGGGCGGAGAAGCCACGATTGATCGACACAATGGGGCGTTCGGTCAGCATCGGGAAGCGAACCGTGTGTTCGGCTTCGGTCAGCTTGACGACCACCTGCTCCATCGCCTCTGACCCGTCTGGTGCGATCAGGGCGGTGACCAGGGGTATGATGCGGGGGTTATAATCGTCGCGACCCGCGGCTTGTGTCGACTGCTTGAGGTGGAGCGACAAGGTGCCGTCGGCCCATGCCTCGGTTACTGTGACACGCGGGGTGCCGGGATCATGCCACCACAGGGCAAACTGGGTCAGATCGATATCGCAGGCATCCTCGAAACATTTCCGAAAATCCTCGATTGTGGCGGCATCGCCATCGTGACGTTCAAAATAAAGATCCAGCGCCGTCTTGTATCCCTCTGCACCGACGAGAGTGCGCAGCATCCCGATCACCTCAGCGCCTTTTTCGTAGACCGTTGCGGTGTAGAAGTTATTGATTTCGATATAAGAACTGGGGCGGACGGGATGGGCCAGAGGCCCCGCATCCTCCCGGAACTGTCGGGCGCGCAGCATCACAACATCGTCGATCCGCTTGACCGCATGGCTGCGCATGTCGCCCGAGAATTGCTGGTCGCGGTAGACGGTCAGTCCTTCCTTGAGGCACAGCTGGAACCAGTCGCGGCAGGTGATCCTGTTGCCTGTCCAGTTATGGAAGTATTCGTGGGCGATGATCGCCTCTATGAATTCATAGTCGCGGTCCGTCGCTGTCTTGGGGGAGGCGAGGACGTATTTGGAGTTGAAGATATTCAGCCCCTTATTTTCCATCGCGCCCATGTTGAAATCATCGACGGCCACGATGTTGAAGACGTCCAGGTCATATTCGCGGCCATAGACCTTTTCATCCCAGCGCATCGACCGTTTGAGGGCATCCATGGCGTAATCGCATTTGCCCTGATCGCCGTGCCGGACCCAGATGTTGAGCGTGACCGACATGCCGGAGGCGGTGGTGAAGCTGTCGGTCACGGCCGTCAGATCACCGGCGACAAGGGCGAAGAGATATGCTGGCTTTGGCCAGGGATCGTGCCATTCGGCCCAGCCATCGCCTTGACCGGTTGGATTACCGTTGGACAGCAGGACCGGAGCATTGCCTTCAATCCGAACGGTAAACGGCGCCATCACATCGGGGCGGTCAGGGTAATAGGTGATCTTGCGAAAACCCTCCGCCTCGCACTGGGTGCAATACATGCCATTCGACATGTACAGCCCTTCGAGGGCGGTGTTTTTCTCGGGCGCAATCTCAACCTCGGCGGTCCAGGTGAAGGCACCATCCGGCACGTCGCAAGTCAGCCCTTCATCCGTCAGGGTCGGAGATACGGCAATGCCATCAATGGTTGAAGATGTCAGCGCAAGCTGTTCGCCATGAAGGAAAAACTCACCACCATCTGCGTCGGGGTTGGGTGCGAACCGGATTTCTGATAGAACGCGGGTTCCGGTTGGGGCCAGTTTGAAGGTCAGCTTGACCCATTCGATCTGCCACGGGAAGGGCGTGTAATCTTTCAGGTATATCGTCTGGGGGGCGGCGTCGCGCATGGGCTGGCTCTCCAATCAATCACGGGGAGCCTAGCCCTCTCAGCGCTGCCTGCAAGGCGTCAGTTGGCCCGCCCTAGCCCCGGCTGGCGCATTTCCCGCCGGCGCCGGTGATTTGCTGATAGCGGGCACCGGAGGCCATTTTGGCTGTGTACCGACCGGTCTTTGGGAAATAGGTGACTTTCATGGTAAGGCCGCGCCCTTTCTGGGTCTTCACCGGGAACTCCATCAGCAGCCGGTTGCCGGATTTCCTGACCGATCCACGGCCGAATTTATCGGACTGGGCAATGCCCCCCTTGATTTCGTACGTATTACTGGCGGGGAACCAGCTTTCGGCGACCTTGATATTGTTGAAACCGCCCTGGCTTATGTTGGTGCGTTTGCAGGTCAGCGTTTGGGCCTGGCCCGCGGTGGCAGCGGCGAGCAAAACGGCGATGGAGAGTGCAATGACTTTCATGAGGTCCTCTGGATTGGGTAATGACAGGGCTCGCGATATGCGCGATTTATGATCAAATAATCGATGACGATCATGTAATGCTCGGCGAAGAAAAGGGCAAACACAACGCCGCCGCCATACGTGTTACTGACAGGATGCTGTCAGCAGGGCTGTGTCAGAAGTGTGTCAGGGATCATACTGACGAAGGAGACATTATTATGACCTATCGCCCGAAAAACTTTACCGTCTGGGCCGAGATCCCGGTGACAGACATGGATCGCAGCATGGCATTCTACAACGCGGTGACCCATGCCGATTTGCAGATTGATGGGACCGAGCCCAACCCAATGGCCATGTTCAAGACGGGCGAAAAAGGCGGCATCGCAGGTCACCTTTACCCGGGTATCCCCGCCAAGCAGGGGGAGGGGCCGACCATCCACCTGACAGCCCCCGGCACGCTGGAAGAGATCATCGCCCGGATCTGGGATGCTGGCGGCAAGGTCGTGTCGCCACCCATCGAAATCCCTGCGGGCAGATTTGCCTATGCCATTGACCCTGACGGAAATTCCATCGGCTTTTTCGAAGGAAAAGACTGATGCGTCGGGCCGACCGCCTGTTTCAGATCGTGCAATATCTGCGCGGCGGTCGGCTTGTGCGGGCCCAGGATCTGGCGGAGCGGCTGGAAGTGTCGCAGCGCACGATTTATCGCGACATCGCCGATCTGCAGGCCAGCGGCGTTCCGGTCGATGGGGAGGCGGGCGTGGGATATATTATGCAAGGGGGCTTTGACCTGCCGCCTTTAATGTTCAACCGCGACGAGATCGTGGCCCTGGTCGCCGGTGCGCGGCTTTTGCGCGCTTGGGGTGGGGAGGCGATGGCTGCCGCCGCGATGGAGGCCTTGGTCAAGATCGATGCCGTCTTGCCCGAAGCCGAACGCGACCGTGCTGCTGCCGTTCAGGTCCATGCCTTTGCGCCCGAGATGACAGATCCCTTGCGCCGCCAGCTTGACCGGATCGAAATCGCAGTCGACAAACGCCGATGCCTGACATTCGTCTATGCCGACAAGGCGGCCCAGCACACCCAGCGTACCGTCCGCCCCCTGGGCCTGTGGTTCTGGGGCAAGGTCTGGACCCTCGTCGCCTGGTGTGAGTTGCGTGAGGATTTCCGCATGTTTCGCGTCGACCGGATGACCGATACCTGCGCTGGGGCGGGTTACAAGGCAGAACCCGGCCGCGACCTGCGCACCTTTTACGCATTGATGCGGCAACGGAGCCTCGAGGCCGGATGCACCGCGCCGGGGCAGATGCGGGCCCAGGCGCGGGAACATGCGGACCTTTAACCGCTGCCGGTCGCGCGTCGCGGTTTTGGCGTGAGGTTAGTGGACAGGTAGGTATTCAACAGGTTCAGCGTGCTCACAAAGGCCTCAATCGAATAGCCAAAGATAAACGATAGTAGGTAAATCAGCGGCCTGTTCAGATCGACCCCGATGGTCAGCACATTCGACGGCACCAGCAACATCGACAGCGTCAACGCCGCCAATCCGGCAAAGGCCGTTCGCATCAGGCAATACAAAAACCCATAGGCGGCGACATTCGGGTTTAGCACCCGCCACATGCAATAGACGATGGACCCTAACGCGCCATAGATGATCGGCAGCGCCCAAAGGTGGACCACATTGAGAAGCTCTTTCAGCGTCTGCATCATCGACCCCACGAAGTATTGCGATCTGACGTAATCGCCATTGGGGATCCGTTTGGCATTGACCATTGTGGCCTGCTGCAATTGCGCGATCTCTGCGATCTTTTCCTGAAACAGGCTGACCCCACTGTCGGAAGGGGTGAGCGCGGCAATCTTTGTGTCGGCCGAAAGATATGCGACCCCCGATGCCTGCTGCGTGCCTTGCCGGGGCTTTGCGCAATGGGCGATCCAGCTTAACCACCCTTGCGACGCCGATAACCGATCAGGGCCTAAACCTGCGCAATAGCTGCGCCACATGGCAGTCCATTGCTGCCCGACCGGATTGATATTCCCGTTCAGTTCCAGCATTTTGCCCGGCAGCGTTGCTTCCTCGTGATAATGATATTTCAATGCGGAGATCCCCTCCAGATAGACCAGTTGCGGCTCAAGATCGGGACTGGCGGGGCTTTGTTCGGTCTTGTCAAAATAGTTTTCCAACTCGATCAATTTCATCACGCTCTGGAAATGGTCGAACTGAACGAATTTTTCCGCCTCGCTCAGCACAAACGTTGTCCGATTCGACCAGTAGGAAAAGTGGAACGCAGTGATCACCAGACAGATACCGATCGCGGTCAAAACCACACTTCCTGCAAGGGAGGGGCGGCGGATATGGGGGGATCGGCCTTTCAGCACCTCGTTCAGTGTGTAGCCATCGACACTGCCCAGGGCGCTGTCATAGGCGGCCTGGAACGTCGCATTCAGGCTGCGCACCTCTTCGGCGCTGGCCTGGGCGGCCATCTCTGTGGTGTCAAAGGGTTGCAGTGCTTCGACCAGTTTGGCGCTGTCTTGTCCCTCGACATGCAACAGATGATCGCGCAGGTGGCGGGCTTCGGCCACCAATTTGGTCAGGCTTTTCGCATGTGACATCGGATAGTCCCCCGGAAGTTACTGGATTTGGCCTTCGATCAACCCGTCGGGCGTGGGACACTGACAGGGCGCACCGGTCTCGGCGGGGCCCAGCGGCCAACACCATCCGCCCGAAGGAAGGATACATGCTCCGCTCGGCGCGCTCTGATGGGGAGGAGGGGTGATCTGGGATATCCAGGACAACGACAACAGGGCCGACAAAAATACCATCTGCATGGCAATAACCTTTCTGAAAACGTGCTTAAAATATGGGGTATTCTAGCCATTTCGGCCGGTTCGGTCAAATGATGGATCGGTTGCGTGATGCTGTCTTGATCACGCGGCGGCGTGACTTACCCTTGGCTTATGAGTGTTCTACTTTGGTTCAAACGGGATTTGCGGGTGTCCGATCACCCCGCACTAGGCCATGCCGCGTCGCTGGGTGCGCCGGTCCTTCCCCTTTATGTGGTGGAGCCGGAATATTGGAGCTTGCCTGATACGTCTGCGCGCCAATGGCTGTTCACGGCGGAGTGCCTTGAGACCCTGCGCCGGTATCTTGCTGTGCTCGGCGCGCCCCTTGTCGTCCGGTTGGGCGATGCCGTGTCAATTCTGGAGCACCTGGTGACATCCCACCGGATCACCCGCATGGTCAGTCATGAAGAGACGGGTAACGCCTGGACTTTTGCCCGCGACCGGCGGGTTGGGGCCTGGGCGCGGTCGCGGGGTGTGGATTGGGTGGAATTGCCCCAATCCGGGATCGTGCGTCGCCTGAAAACCCGGGATGGCTGGGCCAGACAACGCGAAGGTTTCGTGCGCGAACCGCAGTTGGAGGTGCCTGCCGGGCTGACGCCGGTGGCTGATGTTGATGGCCAAGCCATTCCCTCTGCCCGCGACCTGGGTCTGGCCGCCGATGGCTGTACAGACCGTCAGCCCGGGGGGCGCGACCATGCGCTGTCGCTGTTGGGCGGCTTTCTGACGACCCGCGGCCAGACTTACCGCAAGGCGATGTCCAGCCCGGTGGAGGGGGAATGGGCCTGCTCCCGGCTCAGCCCGCATCTGGCGCTTGGCACCCTGTCGGGACGGGAGGCGGCCCAGGCCGCAGCCGCCCGCAAGGTCGAAGTCAAGGGCACCAAGACCGGCTGGTCAGGGTCGCTCAGTAGCTTTACCAGCCGCCTCGCCTGGCGCGATCATTTCATGCAAAAGCTGGAAGACGCGCCCAGCATCGAAACGCACTGCCTTCACACCGCCTATGAGAGCTTGCGCCCGCGGGAACCGGATGCGGCCCGCCTGCATGCCTGGGAAGTGGGGGAGACTGGGCTGCCTTTCACCGATGCCTGCATGCGGTATCTGCGGGCGACGGGTTGGTTGAACTTTCGCATGCGGTCGATGCTCACGGCCGTGGCCAGCTATCACCTGTGGCTCGACTGGCGCGCGACTGGCCCGCACTTGGCGCGGATGTTCACCGATTACGAACCGGGCATCCACTGGTCTCAGCTTCAGATGCAATCGGGCACCACGGGTATGAACACAGTGCGCATCTACAACCCCGTCAAGCAGGGCAACGACCAGGATCCGACCGGCATTTTCACCCGCCGTTGGGTCCCTGAACTGGCTGACGTTCCGGATGAGCATCTGCAAGAGCCGTGGCTCTGGGACGGGGCAGGGCGTCTGTTGGGAAAAGCCTATCCTGAACCGCTGGTCGATGTGAAAGCCGCTGCCAAAACCGCTAGCACCGCTGTCTGGGGCGTCCGCCGCGGCCCCGAATTTCGGGCCGAGGCCAACCGCATCGTCGCCAAACATGCCAGCCGTAAGGAGCCTGGCACCACAGCCCGCTTCCAGCGCGACAAAAACATCGGCGGCGACGGAAAAAGCCCGCGTCCTAAGTCCGACCAGTTGAGCCTAGACCTTTAACCTTGTGTGGTGGGCAACCATAAAGGTGATGGTTGTCCAGACATCTTTAACGATCTCCGCCCAAACCGGATCTATGCTACCCTCATTGTATCAAGCACGCGGGGATTTACGATGGGACGGCTCATCTTCAGTTTCGCGCTCGTTATGGTATGGGCAGAGGCTGTTCTTGCGGAGACATTCCAGTTTCGGTTCACGACCGAAGAAAACCAGGTGCTCAGCGCGACGCTCTATGGTTTTCCGGGTCCATTACCGCCAGACATCCCGAATTTGGTTGATGTCAAATCGATATCGAATGTTCGGGTCAACGGCCTGGATGCGCCAGAGATCAAGGCCGTTGCCAATCGCACTCTCTGGGTCCGCGAAAAACAGGTTTTTTGGGGTTTGTTGCCCTATAGCTTTGACCCTGAAGCCTACGAAGACGGATGGCCCTACATCAATCTTCTGGCCTGCACCGACAGTCTTGAAACCTGCGAGGATGGGTTCGCGCTTTACGTGCTTGATGACGATCCGCAGGAATTTTTCTATTGGGGCGGCCCGTCATTTGACCTTGGCCTTGATCCGGATCAACCGATCAGCTTGACCCTTGATCCAGAGGACAATGCCGCAAGCATTGTGGTCTATACACCTATACCGGCGAGCGGACTGTTTGTTCTGACAGCGTTGGGGTTGTTGGCTTTACATGGGCGCAGGCGCCGGGCGGGGTAACGCTTATTCCGTAGGCAGCCCACACAGTCAGATGATATCTGATCGGGATCGGTTTAGTGGGGATATCGAAGAAAGGCCCCACGCCATGCTCAAGATCCTTCGCCGCCTCTTGCCGGATTTCGGCACCACTTACGGACCTGTCGGGGATGGCCCGTTTCCGGGTGTGATGACCCTGCACGGCTCCGAAGGGGGCTGGTCGGGATGGTCCCACCGCAATGCCGTGATGCTCGCCGCACATGGGTTTGTGGCGTATCCCCACATCTATTCAAAAGGGGGCAATGCCTGGAATGCCGGTCATATCCGGGAGGCGCCCTTGGACCGCACAGTGGCGGCACTGGCGGCGTTGCGGGGCGCACCTTGGTGCAACGGATCGGTCGGGATCTACGGTGCCTCCCGTGGCGGGGAACATGCGCTCCTTGTTACTTCGCTGATGGCGCGCGATGGTGTTACCCCGCTCCCCGATGCCGTTGCTGCCCATAGCCCGGCTGATGTCATCTGCGGCGCGTTTGACAGCAGCAGTTGGCGCGACAAGGGCGATCCAGGCTGGCAGGCCTGGGATCCGGGCAACCGCGCCTGGACCTGGCAGGGCAATACCGAGGGCCTGACCCCCACCACCCCGATCGAGATCGAGCGCTATGATGGTCCCGTCTTTCTGTCCCACGGGACCGAAGACAGCGTTTGGTCGGTTGAGATGACCCGCCGCCTGGAACGACGCCTGACCCAACATGGCCGCACCCCCGAGGTGCACTATTATGAGGGTCAAGATCACATCGGCAGCAGCGACGGAGAGAATATCCATTTTGACCAAGTCCTCACCTTCTTCACCCGGCACCTGAATGCCCCGTGACGTCAAGAAATCTGACCTGCCGCAAAAGACCTGCGCCACGTGCGGGCGTCCTTTCACATGGCGCAAAAAATGGGCAAAAGTCTGGGATGAGGTGCGCTATTGTTCAGACCGGTGCCGCCGGGAGCGGTCGTCGCCTGGGTGAGCGCGGTTGCCGCGTTGCAGCGCTCCTAGTCTTGCCCTAAACCCTGCGCGACTTTGCTGCATGCCACCGTATGCCCGACTAGGGCCGGGGTTTGTTGCGACCGGGACAAAGGGTATGATAATGACAGATCGTGTCGAGAAAGCGGGCCTTCACTGGGACGCTCAACTGGCGGCTTTTGTGGAACAGGACGTGCTGCCGGGCAGTGGCATTTCCGATGAGGCATTCTGGGGCGGCATGTCGGCGCTGGTCCAGGCCTATGGACCCAAAACGGCTGAATTGCTGGCCAAACGGCAAGATCTGCAGGAAAAGATCGACGCCTGGCATGTGGAACGGCGCGGCCAGCCCCATGACGCCGCCGCTTATGAGGCATTCCTGACCGAAATTGGCTATCTGGAAGCCGAACCAGAAGATGTCCAGATCGACCCGCAAAACATCGACCCTGAAATTGCCGCGGTCTGCGCGCCCCAACTCGTCGTGCCGTCAACCAATGCGCGCTTTGTGCTGAACGCCGCGAATGCGCGCTGGGGCTCGCTTTATGATGCGCTTTACGGCACTGATGCCTTGGGCAGTCCGGCGCCCGAAGGCGATTACGATCTGCAGCGCGGTGCAGAGGTCGTGGCCTGGGCCAAGGCCCATCTCGATGCCGTTGTGCCCTTGACCAAAGGCAGCTGGTCCGATGTCGTGACCATGGCGCCGTCCGGTGGCAAGCTGATGATGATCGCAGGCAAAGGCACGACCGAACTGGCCGATCCCAGCCAGTTCGCAGGCTACAATCGCGATGACAAAGGCAACCTGACGGATGTGTTTTTCCGCGCCAACAACCTGCATATCGCCGTCTTCATCGACCGCGATCATCCGGTGGGCAAGACCGACACGGCGGGCATTGCCGATGTGATGCTCGAAGCCGCGGCCTCCACCATCGTCGATTTCGAAGACAGCGTGGCTTGCGTCGATGCAGAGGACAAGATCCTGGCCTACCGCAACTGGTTGGGCTTGATGAAAGGCGACTTGACCGAAGAGGTGACCAAAGGTGGGGAGACCTTCACCCGCGACCTGAACCCAGATGTGGGGTTTGAGGGGGCGAATGGTCAGCCTGTTTTGCTAAAGGGCCGTTCTCTGCTGTTGGTGCGCAACGTGGGCCTGTTGATGACCACCCCTGCCGTGTTGGATGCCGACGGCAATGAGGTACCCGAACATCTGCTGGATGCGCTGGTCAGCATCGCTATCGGCAAACATGATCTGCTCAAGACGGAGGGGCCCAAGAACTCCCCCGCGGGCTCCATCTATGTGGTCAAACCCAAGCTCCACGGGGCCGACGAGGTCCACCTGACCAACCAAGTTTTCACGGCCGTCGAAAAGGTCACAGGACTGCCCGCGGGCACGGTCAAGATCGGCATCATGGACGAAGAACGCCGCACCTCTGCCAACCTCGGCGCGTGTATCACCGCTGCAGGTGATCGCGTTGCCTTTATTAATACCGGTTTCCTGGACCGGACGGGAGACGAGATCCACACGTCGATGGAAGCCGGGCCCATGCGCCCCAAGGGCGACATGAAGTCCTCCACCTGGCTGTTGGCCTATGAGGATCGCAATGTCGATATCGGCATGAAATGTGGCCTGAAGGGCCGCGCGCAGATCGGCAAGGGCATGTGGGCCATGCCCGACCGGATGGGCGACATGCTGGAGCAGAAACAAGGCCACCCCAAGGCCGGGGCGACCTGCGCCTGGGTACCCAGCCCCACCGCCGCTGTGCTGCACGCCACGCATTACCATAAGGTCGATGTGTTCCAGCGCCTCTACGATATCTCGCAAGAGGCAAAGGGCGCCGTCCGCCAATCTCGCGCCGCCCTGCTGGAGATCCCGCTCCTTGAACAGCCGTTGCCACCGGAGCAGGTCCAGGCCGAGGTCGAGAATAACTGCCAGGGCATCCTCGGTTACGTCGTGCGTTGGATCGACCAGGGCGTCGGCTGTTCCAAAGTGCCCGACATCCATGATGTGGGTCTGATGGAGGACCGCGCGACGCTGCGGATCAGTGCCCAGGGGCTGGCCAACTGGCTGCACCATGAAGTCGTGACTGAGGATCAGGTGATGGCCGCGCTCAAAAAGATGGCCGAGGTCGTGGACCGCCAGAATGCTGCCGATCCGGCCTACACGCCAATGGCGCCGGGCTTTGACGGGGTGGCGTTTCAGGCCGCCTGTGATCTGGTGTTCAAGGGCCGAGTTCAGCCATCGGGCTACACCGAACCGGTCCTTCATGCGCGTCGTGCCCAGGCGAAGGCGGTGGTCTAACTCCGAAAGCTGGTACCGCCCCGGTGGCCCCGGGGCGGTGTTGCTTTTGGCACAAAGGGCGTGGGCGTGGGGAGGCGGATCAGGCCACTGCCTCCATCTCCACGTTCTTTCCAAACACCTCTTCGACGCGATGCTTGGGCAGCATGTCAAAGATCATATGGATGCGGTCCTGATCGCCATCATTGTTGGCTTCGTGCATCTGGTCATTGTCAAACCACCAGAGTTCTCCTTCCTGCATCCGCACCTCTTCATCGCCCGCCTTCATCCACGACCCGAGAGAGGATTTGAGCACGAAATGGTACCGGTTGCGGACCCGGTAATATTGCCCGCGGTCGATATGGGGATAGACACGTTTGCCCGCGGGCAGGCACACGATCTTGGCCCGGCCCAGGATGCTGTCTTGCTCCTCGGCAAAGGTGTTAAGGAATGCGCGCGCGCGGTCGTATTGCTGCGATCCTGTCGTCCACCGGCTTTCATGCACGTCGCGCCGCTCGCGCCCGTTGATGGCCGATTTGCGGAGACCCCGCAGCGGGATCGCCTTTGCCTCGCGCTGGACCTTGACCTTGTCCTGACGGCCCGTGGCGACATCCCAGGCCCCATCGATGCCGTTGATCTCATCCAGGAACGGTTGCGGGTCGAGGTTCGCTTTCAGACGTTTGAAATAGTTCATGCGGGATCTCCTTCCGGGTGGGCCAGCCGTGGCTGACCATGGTGACGGTGGACTGTTCAGCACTCGGCACTGGGACATCAATGGCAGCAAAGATGGAGATCCTGGGCCCAAATGCCATATAGATCATTGTTTTTAATAGGTAACTTATCGGGCCGTCATTGCCCTGTCATCGGACGTTCATCGCTTTGCGGGTTGACGCTTCTTAGGATTGCGACGCGGCGAACAGTCCAAGGCCAATGGTCACGACCACGGCCAGAACCATGGCCGTTTTCAGGGAAACACCCAGTGCCGCCGAAATGCCCGCAACGATCACCACACCCATTAACATAAAAGGAAGCAGCCCGCCCAATGCAGCGCCCAAGCCCATGACCATGGCCAGCAGGAAAGACCACCAAAGGCCGTCCCGTTCGGTCTGTCGGTCGTGATCCGATGGCTGCGTTGTCATGTCGATCCTCGGGTGCTTCATCAGCCTTGGACTAGCCAACCTTTATGTCGCCAGTTTGGCGCCCATGCGTCAACCTGTGCAGACACGATCGGTTGGGGTGGGCCGATGCGTCGCCAATCTATGCGCAATCTGACACAAATCTGCGCTGCTCTGCGCTTGGATCGTAGCGCGCTGTTTACCCGTTTCATGCAATCTAACGTCAACTGTGCTGACTTAATGTGGTAAATCCAGATGTACGCCTTGGTCTCTGACCTGACCCATGATCACGATCCCGGCCTCGTTGTCGTTGCGGCTCTGGTCTGCGTCGTGGGCTCTTGCCTGACCGTGCTGTTGACCCGGCGGATGATCGCGGTATCTGGCAAGCGGCGCCGGATCCAGATCGCCCTGACCAGTCTGATCGGCGGTGCGACGATCTGGTCCACCCATTTCATCGCCATGCTGTCCTACGATCCGAGGGAGGAGCATGGATATGATCCCGTCCTCACGGCTTTGTCCCTGGGTATCGCGGTCCTTGGCATGCTGGCGGTCAAGGCCACGCTGGCCAGCCGCTGGGGCGCGCAAACGCCGTTGCTCAGCGGTGCTTTGTTTGGTGGGGCCGTGTCACTGATGCATTATGTGGGCATGTCGGCGTATCAGCTTGCGGGGCATCTGGTCTGGAACGCGACTGCGGTGGCGATTTCTATCCTGGCGGGGATGATCGTCGGCGCGGCGGCCTATCACCGCATTGTTTATCCGGTGACACGCTATTGCTGGATGGGGGGCGCGGTGCTGATGGTGATCGCGATCTGCACCATGCATTTCACGGGCATGGGGGCATTCCGGATACAGCTGGACGATCAGATCGCAGTGCCGCAATCGTTGATCTCCGACACGGTGATGAGCCTGCTGATCCTGGCTGTCATGGCAGTGATCCTGTTTGTCGGTTTCGCGTCGTTCAGCATCGAGACCAATCTTGAGATTGAAACCCGCGGGCGGCTTGAACATGCGGCACTCCATGACCCGCTGACAGATCTATGGAATCGGATGGGATTGGATCGGCGGATGGCCGATCTCACAGCCGATCTTGAACAGGATGCGGCGGAACATGTCGCCGTTCTGACAATCGATCTGAACCGCTTTAAGGAGATCAACGACCTTTATGGTCATGCCGCAGGTGATGTGGTCCTCAGGACGGTCGCGGCCCGTCTGTCTGGCGCGATCACCCGCCAGCAGTTCATCGCGCGCGCAGGCGGGGATGAATTTATCGCCCTGATGTGGGGCATCGATCAAAAGGAAGCGGTGCTGGCCTTTGCCGAACATCTGCATTCCTTGATCGTCGCGCCCATCGATATCGCACAGGTCTCATCCATGGTCGGAGCGTCGATTGGTATTGCGACCAGCCTTGATGATGGGCGCGTACTCCGCGACCTGCTCTGTAAATCTGACCTTGCCATGTACCGCGCGAAGACCGAGCAGACCGGTGATATCTGCTTTTACGACGCCCAGATGGACGAACAAAGCCGCGATACCCTGCTTTTGATCCAGGATCTGCGCCATGCCTGTGCCAGGGATGAGTTTGAATTGGTCTATCAGCTTCAAAATGATATCCGCACCCGCGCCCCGATCGGATTTGAGGCTTTGTTGCGCTGGAATCATCCCACGCGGGGGCGTGTCTCCCCTGCAGATTTCATTCCGATTGCAGAGAAAAGCGGCCTCATCCGGGAGATCGGGCTCTGGGTTCTGCGCACCGCCTGCGCGGAAGCCGCCTCCTGGCCAGAGCCGTTCAGTATCGCAGTGAACGTGGCGCCCCAGCAATTGGTGCAGCCCTCCTTTGTCGAGCAGGTCTCGGACATCTTGATGGAAACCCGGTTGGCCCCCGAACGGCTGGAGCTTGAAGTGACGGAGGCCAGCATCATCGATGACATGGCCCATACCTCGAAAATTATGTTTGAACTCAAGGCAATGGGGATCCGGATCGCGATGGATGACTTCGGCACGGGCTATTCGTCGCTCGCCACTCTGCAGGCCTTTCCCTTTGACAAGATTAAGATCGATCGCAGTTTCATCCAGGACATACACAAGGATGAACAGCGCGCGGCCATTGTCCGCTCCACAGTGCTTCTGGGCACGGCGCTCGATATTCCTGTCTTGGCCGAAGGGGTGGAGGTGGAGGCGGAACTGGACTTCCTCAGGGCTGAAAGCTGCACTTCGGCCCAGGGGTATTATTTCGGCAAGCCTCTCAGTCTGGAAGATATGCGCGCCATGGTCCACGATCAGGCGCGCAAAAGGGCGTCGTGAAACGCCCGCCATCAGAAGGGGCAGCATGGCCCAGGCCATTCGCACCGCTGATCGTCGCGCCGTACTGTCGGCAGGACCTGTCACTGCCCCCTAGGCATCAGTCGGGCGGCGGTGATATCCGATACCGGGCAGCAAAATCGGCCTCGTGAACGTGGGTCGCGAGGGTCCATCCTGCGCTGTCCAAACGCCCAAAACAGTGGGGTGACCCGTCGGTGAACGGTGACTGGACACATCGCCTCACCTCCCCAAAGTGAAATGACCGCGGGCGGGGCATGTGGTTGACGGGCGCGGCGGCTCTGCTACACCCGCAACCCTGTTTTCCGGAGCCCGCCATGCACATCTTCGCCGATATCCACGCCCTGGTTCTGCAGACTTTGCACCGCTTGCAATCTGACGGGGTCTTGCCCGACGGCCTGGATCTGCGAAACGTCTCGGTCGAGCCACCGCGGGATGCGGCCCATGGCGACATGGCGACCAATGCCGCGATGGTCCTGGCCAAGCCCGCCAAGATGAAACCGCGCGACATCGCCGACATCCTTGCCGCCGGGCTGCGCGACGATCCCCGGATCGAGACGGCCGACATTGCAGGACCCGGCTTTCTGAACCTGCGCCTTTCTGACACCGTCTGGGCCGACATCGTGCGCGCCGCGCTCACCGCGCCAGACACGTTCGGCCGCTCCCAGATGGGGCAGGGCAAGCGGGTTAACGTCGAATATGTGTCCGCCAATCCCACCGGTCCGTTGCATGTAGGCCACACACGCGGTGCCGTTTTTGGTGATGCTTTGGCCAGTCTGCTGGCCTATGTGGGGCATGAAGTCACCCGCGAATACTATATCAATGATGGTGGCGCACAGGTCGACGTGCTGGCCCGGTCGGTTTATCTGAGATATCTCGAAGCCCATGGCAGGGACGTCGAATTCCCTGACGGGACCTATCCCGGCGACTATCTGGTGGCTGTCGGTCAAGCGCTCAAGGATAAGGTCGATGATCAATTCCTCGACAAAGGGGAACAGTTCTGGCTCACCGAAATCCGCGAATTCGCGACCGAGGCGATGTTGGATCTGATCCGGGCCGACCTTGCCGCGCTCGGGGTCGAGATGGATGTGTTCTACTCTGAAAAATCGCTGTACGGCACCGGCAAGATCGAACAGGCGCTGGCCGATCTCGAAGGCAAGGGCCTGCTCTACCGCGGCACGCTTGACCCACCCAAGGGCAAGACGCCCGAGGATTGGGAACCGCGCGAACAACTGCTGTTCCGCTCCACGGCCCATGGCGATGATGTCGACCGGCCCGTGCAAAAATCCGATGGGACCTGGACCTATTTCGCCCCTGACATTGCCTATCATTTTGACAAGGTTTCCAGGGGGTTCGACGCCCTTATTGATGTGTTTGGTGCCGATCATGGGGGCTATGTCAAGCGGATGAAGGCCGCCGTCGCCGCCGTGTCTGACGATAAAACCCCCATCGATATCAAGCTCACACAGCTGGTGCGCCTGTTCCAAAACGGCGAACCGGTAAAGATGTCCAAGCGGGCAGGCACGTTCGTCACCCTGCGCGATGTGGTTGATCAGGTCGGCGCCGATGTGACCCGTTTCGTGATGCTGACGCGCCGCAATGACGCGCCGCTGGATTTCGATTTCGCCCATGTGCTTGAGCAGTCAAAAGACAACCCGGTCTTTTATGTTCAATATGCCCATGCCCGCGTGCAGTCGGTTTTGCGCAAGGCGCGCGAGGCCGGGATTGCCTGCGACAATGCCGATCTGGCCGCCGCCGATCTGTCGGGTCTGACCCATGACGCGGAACTGGCGGTCGCCAAAAAGCTAGCGGAATGGCCGCGCCTTGTGGAAATTGCCGCCCGCACGAATGAGCCTCACCGGATCGCCTTTTACCTGTATGATCTGGCGGGCGTGTTCCACGCGTTGTGGAACCGGGGCAATGACGTGCCTGCCTTGCGTTTTCTGCAAGAGGATGGCGCTGCCGCCAGTCAGGCGAAAATCGCGCTGCCGCGGGCCGTCGGCGTTGTTATTTCCGCCGGTCTTGGTATTCTGGGTGTAACTCCGGCACAGGAAATGCGGTAACAGCCGCGCCAGACCGGGGACACCCGGTCCACAACCGGGTCGAGATGAGGCAGACCCGGTAAAGGCGCACCAAAGCTCCGCCCGGGCCACAGGTATACGAGGCGGAGTATGGTTCAATCCACGATGGATCCCCGAAACGGTGACAGCCAGTACCGGGCCGGGTCGAATGACGGTCTGGTCGAAGGTGCAAGCCTGCTGAATTGGGTTGGCGCAATCGTGTCGCTGGCTTTGGTTGCGGCGCTGATCACCTGGGGCTATCAGCTGGCCGTGCGCGATGTTTCGGGCGTGCCCGTGATCCGCGCGCTGGATGGCCCGATGCGGGTGCAGCCTGAAAATCCAGGCGGGCGCGTGGCCGAACACCAGGGGCTTGCCGTCAACTCGGTCCAGTCTGCTGGTGTCGCGGAGGCCCCGGCGGATCGGCTTGTTCTCGCGCCCGAAGCTGCTGACCTGGCGGACGAAGATCAACCGCGCACGCGGCTGGTTACCCCGCAGGATACGCCCTCGGCTGAGGCTGAGGCTGGGGCGGAAACCGCCACCACCGCCTCTGACACAACGCCCGAGATCACGCAGGCCCCGCCCGTCGATCCGATCGAAGCCGCCGTGCGCCTGGCCAACGGCCCGGGGGCCGCGAATGCCACTGCACAAGAGGGTGCGGCAGACGATCTGGGGCCAGGTCTGAAACGCTCGATCATTCCGCAACGCCGCCCCGCCTCCCGGCCGGCAGCACCTACCGCGAGCGTCGAAGAAGCGACCCGCGCGGCCGCTGCCCCCACCGCCATTGCCGCTTCCACCGTGCCCAGCGGCACGCGGTTGGTCCAGCTGGGCGCGCCGGACACGGCCGCAGCGGCCCGCCAGCTGTGGGCGGATCTGTCCCAAGGCAGCTTCCGACCGCTGATGGAAGACAAGCAGATGCTGATCCAGGAGGCTGTTTCCGGCGGAAAAACCTTCTACCGCCTGCGCGCCATGGGGTTCACCGATCTGTCCGATGCGCGCCGGTTCTGTGCGGCCCTGGTCGCCGAACGGGCCGAATGCATTCCGGTCGTCGCCCGGTGAGTGCGCAAGGGGCCTACATCCTGGGATGCCGCGGCACCTGGCTGCGCGACCGGGAAAAGGCCTTTTTTGCAGATGCCAATCCCTGGGGCTTCATTCTGTTTGCCCGCAACATGGAAACCCCGGCGCAAGTGCGGGCGCTTTGTACGGATCTGCGCCAGACCGTGGGCCGCAATGCGCCCATCCTGATCGATCAGGAAGGCGGGCGGGTCCAGCGGATGGAGCGGCCCTATTGGCGCAAATACCTGCCTCCGCTGGATCAAATCACCCGCTCGGCACCCGAGGATATGGTACGCGGGATGTATTTGCGCGCCCGCCTGATCGCGGCGGAGCTTCACAGCGTGGGCATCGATGTCAATTGCGCACCGGTGGCCGATATCATCACTGACCGCACCCACCGCTTTTTGCGCAACCGCTGTTATGGCGCGGATGCCCAGACGGTGCTGGATGCCGCGCGGGCCGTGGCCCAGGGCTCCCTGGATGGCGGCGTGCTGCCGGTGATGAAACATGTGCCGGGCCATGGACGGGCCTTTGTCGACAGCCATCACGAGCCGCCCCATGTGAATATCGATCTCAACACCCTGGCGGCAACCGATTTCGTGCCCTTTGCCGGGTTATCCGATCTGCCACTGGCCATGACCGGTCACATGATCTTTGACCAGATCGATCCGGGCGTGCCGACGACGGCCTCGGCCAAGATGGTCAGGATCATACGGGACATGATCCGCTTTGACGGGCTTCTGATGACCGACGATATCTCGATGGAGGCATTGTCCGGCACCGTGGCCGACCGCAGCTTGGCCGCCATTCGTGCCGGGGTGGATATCAGCCTGCATTGCAACGGCAACCTTGATCAGATGGAATCCGTGGCAGAGACTGTGGGCTTGATGACACCCGCCGCGCAGGCGCGTGCCGACGGCGCCTTGGCGCAGCGCCGTGCGCCCGACGCCATCGATGTGCCGGCCCTGGAGGAAGAGTTGAATTCGTTGGTGGAAGGGGCGTTCAGTGGCTGAAGACGGAACCCGCATTCTGGAAGATACCGTCGCCTCCCGCCTCGCGGCAGAGGCGCTGATCGTCGATGTGGACGGGTTCGAGGGCCCGCTGGACCTGCTGCTGACCCTCAGCCGCACGCAAAAAGTGGACCTGCGCAAGATCTCGATCCTGCAATTGGCCGAGCAATATCTGGTCTTTGTCGAAAAGGCCAAGGAACTGCGGATCGAACTGGCGGCCGATTACCTGGTGATGGCGGCCTGGCTTGCCTTCCTCAAATCCCGCCTGCTCCTGCCGCCCGATCCCAAGGATGAGGGCCCATCGGGCGAAGAACTTGCCGCTCACCTCGCCTTTCAGCTCGAACGACTGGCTGCCATGCGGGAGGCCGCAGCGAAACTGATGGCGCGCGATCAAAAAGGGCGCGATTTCTTTGCCCGTGGCATACCCGAAGATGTCACCCGCATCCGCCGGATCACCTGGTCGGCCAACCTGATGGACCTGATGCAGGCCTATGCGCGTATCCGGACCAAGGATGAATTTCGTCCCTATGTCATGGATCGCGACAGCGTTTACACCATGGAACAGGCGCTGGAGCGGCTGCGCGGGCTGATCGGCTATGCGGGTGAATGGACCAGCCTGATGTCGTATCTGCCCGAAGGCTGGACGGATGATCCGGTCAAGCGTCGCTCGGCCACGGCCGCCACCTTTGCCGCCTCGCTGGAACTGGCCAAGGCGGGCAAGATCACCCTGCGCCAGTCCGACACGTTCGCGCCGATCCAGATCCGGACAGCGGATGGCTGACGATCCCCAAACCGAAAGCCTGTTCGAGGCGCCGCCTTTGGGCGAGCAGGAACGCATGGTCGAGGCAATCCTCTTTGCCTCTGCCGAACCGGTCTCTGTCGCGGAACTGAACGCCCGGATGCCCCACGGGGCCGACGCCAACCAGGCCCTGTCGCTATTGACCAAACGCTATGACGGGCGCGGTGTGCATGTGGTACGCGTGGGCGAGGGCTGGGCGTTGCGCACGGCCCCCGACCTTGGGTTTCTGATGCAAAAGGAAACCCGGGAAACCCGCAAGCTCAGCCGCGCCGCCATCGAAACGCTGGCCATCATCGCCTATCACCAACCCGTCACCCGGGCCGAGATCGAAGAGATTCGCGGTGTCAGCGTCAGTCGCGGCACGGTGGATCAGCTGCTGGAGATGGAGTGGATCAAGTTTGGCCGTCGTCGCATGACCCCGGGCCGCCCGGTCACCTATGTCGTGACACCGGGTTTTCTGGATCATTTCGGCCTGGAAAGCGCCCGCGATCTGCCGGGCCTGAAAGAGCTGCGTGCCGCTGGCCTGCTTGACAACCGGCCTCCGCCGGGCACTGGTGAGGACGAAGACAGTGACAATGACGGCCAAGATGACATGTTCTCGGAAGGGGAGCCGCAATGAACCAGCTGATCAACCGCATCATGCATATGTTCGTGTCCAAAGGGTCCAGCTACGGGATGAGCCGCGACAACCAGACCGATGCGCAAAAGGAAAATGCCCGGCGCATCCGCAAGGGATTTAACCTGTTTCGCAGGTTCACCCGGTTCTAGAGCGTCTGACGAAATGCCTGAAACATGGCGTATCACGTAACGCGGTGAAATCTAAAATTTCAGGCAGTGTTACGTGTTTCAGGTTTTTTGCATGACGTTCTAACCGGCCACACCGCGCAACAGGCGCGCGCGGGCAGGGGGGATCGCCCCGATTTCCAACCCGGTAAAGACGTGCAGCGTGTTCAGGTCACGGTCCACCACGGCGTGGTCGCTGACCCACCCGCCCATCAACAGATAGGTCCGCAGCAATGGCGGCATGGCCAATGTCGCCTGCTTCAGATCGGGTTTGCGCAGCCGCAACGCCCGGGCAAAGCGAAAGACATTGGGCGCCTTGACCCGCGGCAACCAGCGTTTGGGGGCCAGGTGCCGCTCTTTCAGCAGGGCAAAGGCATCCATATACATCTCCGCTTCGGTACCGTGGAAGGACGAACAGCCAAACAGCATCTGCGCTCCGGTCTCGTCCACGAACCGGGCCATGGCGCCCCAGGCCACGCGCAGAATGTCGGGGTCGCGCGTCTCGGGATGGATGCAAAAGCGCCCCATCTCGACCATGGGACCATCGAAATCGCGCAAGGCTGACAGCTCATAGAATTGGGCGGAATAGCTGTTGCCGATCTCTGCCCCGCAGCGCAAGGGCAACAGGCGAAAGCAGCAGACCAACCGCTTGCCGCGTACCTCTTCCACCAACAGATGCTGGCAAAGCGGGTCGAACTGATCACCGTCGAGGGTCGCATGCGCTCCCCGAAAGGCCAGACTGCGCAAACCCTGCGCTGCCTCCAGATCTGCCGGAGTTTCGGCCAAGCGGGCCACGTACCGGCCCTTGCGCAAAGCTTTCATCGACCTCTCCATGCCTTGGCGGCATCCGCGTTGTGCCTACATAAGAGCGGGACAGTCCTGCACACAAGATGTGTCAACCAATTGACAAGGAGCCACCGGAATGACGGACACCGCCCTGGATAAAGTCGTGAAAACAGATGCCGAATGGCGCGCTCAACTGGGCGACCTTGCCTACAAGGTCACGCGGAAACACGGGACCGAGCGTGCGTTTACCCATGAAAACTTTCCCAAGGATCCGGGGACCTATCGCTGCCTGTGCTGCGACGCGCCCTTGTTCGATCAGGCGCACAAGTTCAACAGCGGCACGGGTTGGCCCAGCTTTTACCAACCCGTCGATAGTGAGATGGTGGGCGAAAGCGTTGACAATAGCTGGCTGATGCGCCGGACAGAGGTGCATTGCAACCGCTGCGATGCGCATCTGGGCCACGTTTTCCCCGACGGCCCGCACCCCACCGGCCTGCGCTACTGCATCAACGGCGTCGCGCTTACCTTCGAGCCCGAGGACTAGCGGAACACTGCACGCCCCTGGGTGTAATCGCCCATGTCTCAGGCCGGACCTTCCAGTCCGGCCGAGCAACGTCCCCAATGGCATTGCCCAACATAGATCGTCTGTCATGGAGTCGCGGCTGCACGGACAAGCGGCCATCCGATGTCATGAATGCGATGGCGCCTTTGGTAAGTGATCGACAAAGCCTGCCGCGACCAATGCGTCAAACGCCGACCGAACATCGGTTGATACACTGACGCCAGTTTGAAATCCGCTGCGTGCATAGGCGTCCATACGTGCTAAATCACCCACCATTTCGCACACCAATGCGCGGTAGCCATGGTGGGCGAGTGGTTGGTCGTCAAAGCTGTGCTTCGGTGCCGTCACCAAGCAATTGGCATCCGGCCACTGTTTGTCGGCCGTCGCTCGTGCCCGCAACTGCGTTTGCGGCTTTGTCACGATGATGACTTGTTGGGCAGCCGGTAAGATTTCGGCGCAAAACCTTATGTTTTCCCCGATATTGGTTGCGCGTTTTTCCAAATGGATCGCATCTTCTGGTATGCCCTCAGATATCGCTTGGTCTCTGAATGCCTCAGCTTCGGTTGCCGGAAACAGGTCCTCGGTCCAATTGCCGGATCCGCCGCTAAAGACGATGTGATCGGCAAAACCCTTTCGAAATAGCTCTGCGCATCTCGACGCCACCCTCAAATCATACGACCCGAGACCCACAATCGCGTCAGATGCGATCGGCGTGTCATACACACTGTGGAATCGCCAAAGAAGCTCTGCGTGTGACCGAAACTCGGTGATGTTTAAATTCTCCAACTTTTCCAGCAGATCTTCACCGATGTGCAAAAACAATACCGATTGGCTTTATTTGGTGCTTTTTACGGCAGTCGGATGGATTGCAGGATAACGAGACATCATGTAGTGGTGTTATAATACCTTTTTATTGGCGGTAAATGAGTGAGATCCGAAATTGTCGTTCAAAATCAACCGTCCCCGCGGGGGCAGTGTAGGGTCAGGACTGATAACCAATAGATGACGGTTGCGGCAAGAGCGATTGCGGACAGGAAGACCTTGGGACAGCGGTCATAGCGTGTTGCGACTCGCCTCCAGTCTTTCAGCCTGCCGAACAT
>NZ_JAFEUL010000020.1:0-50167 GCF_016901225.1 Actibacterium sp. 188UL27-1
TATCGCAATGGTCTTCCGATCTCCTCGTCCCGCGCAGAAGGCTGCGTGGACGACATCGGCAACACACGGATGGGAAAGCGCCGTTGCATGAGGTGGTCACCCAAAGGCGCCCATCGCGTCGCCGTCGTGCGGGCCGCTGGTCTCGACGGAAGGTTGACCAGCGCATACCACAGCCGGACACCCATGTTTTGCCCAATCCCGCTTCGTGACCGTCGGCAACCTGCAAGCAACTGGAAGAGGAGTACACCGATCCATTGCCAACCCAGAGGCCGACATCGAGGTCTTCATTGACGCGATACAGTAGCGAGAACTACTTCCGCATGAAGTCTGGAAACTTATCGGGATCGATCCGGTGTTTTCCGTCCTTGTCGCTGGCCCAAGGGTTACCAAAAGCCTTCGGATCGGGTGGCGTCTCTTCTGTCAGGTCGGCAGCTTTCAACCTCCGTCGCTCGCGCTTGTGCTCAGCCTCTTTGAAGCGTTTGTCGCTCTCGGCCTTGGTGATACCCGTAATCGGTGTCTTGCGTCGGGATCGGGACATCTCACAGCACATCCGCGTTGTCGTTGACTTCCTTAGCATACGTGTATGGCGGCAACGTCCCGCCGCGCTTCAAGAGCTCTTCCCTGATCTGAGCTCTGGCCCACCGGCCACCTTTGGCGTCCTTGCTGTATCGCGCATGCAGACTGCATTCCATCAATTGTGCGATAATGCTGCCATCCAGATCGCTTTTCGCACTGCAATCAATTTGGGTCATCTCAAAACTCCGCTTTGTGTTCGAAGTCCTGCCAATGCTTATTCTCGGACAGCGTCTTGGCGCGTTGTTCAATTTCCCGGATTGTGACCGGAACGTAGACCCAAACGTCAATACCGACGTTGACGGCATTCCGGCTTCCCATCCACTAGTCGTGGACATCACCGAAAAGGTGCAGCGCGCCTGACCTAGCCGAGTTTGTTCGATTTTGGTCTATGAGCATGGGTCCAAATGTTGACGAATAGGACCAATGGTCCTACAATGAAAGTGTAACAAGGACTAAGAGGTCCGGTTAGGTGAAAGGCGCAGAGATGACCCAACAAGAGCAAGCATTGGTGGATGACAAGATGCGAGCGGAAATTGCCAAGCTGTTGGCCGAGACCAAGCAAATAGGTGTTAACACCTTTCTGGCACCCGCACTTGCTGCCGCCGCGTTGATGGGGGGCACCGCCGCTGTCGTCAAACTTTTCTTCTGATGACCTCTGATGAGTTTAAAGAGGCCCGATTAAAGCTGGGCCTTTCGCTTTCGCAGCTGGCCGCAATTCTGGCAACAGACCCACGCACGATCCGGAAATGGGAAGCGACTTACGGAACGAATTCCCGGAACCCAAACCCAGTTGCCGCGCAAGCGATGCGTTGGATGCTGGACGGTTTTCGTCCGCCGGAATGGCCCGATCAAGGCTGCAATCGCTGACTGATGATGCCCCGTCCGGTGCAAGGGGAACCGAAACGGGGCGTTAAGAAGAGACTGTTGGTCAATTCCGTCGGCGGTCATCGCCATCGCCAGCTATACCACTCCTAAATCTTGCCGCAAATACCCGATGCAGTTCAAGGCTGAATTGCGGCGGCATAGCGCGGCCATTATCCGTACTTATTGGTATGTTAGCGCACGTCCCTGTTACGAAGGCGCTCAGAAAATCCAGGCATTGCTGGCGCAAAGCCCGGTCGTGCGGTAATTTGGGTTTATGCAAAAGCGGGGTTTGTCATGAAACGAGGTCTGATGGCGGCGGCGATTGCTCTGACGGCTGGCGCGGCACAGGTTGAACCGCGCCGAGTTTTCCGGAGGCTGATTGGTCTTGGTTACGCGGCGATGTCTGATCTTTCCAGAGCCGCGTAGAAGTTTACTTCGGCCTCTGCTGGCGGAATGTTTCCGATGGGTTCCAGCAATCGGCGGTTGTTGAACCAGTCGACCCCTTCGAGTGTAGCGTATTCCACCGCATCGAGACTGCGCCATGGACCACGCCTGTGGATAACCTCGGCCTTGAACAGTCCATCGATCGTCTCGGCCAGGGCATTGTCGTAACTGTCGCCGACGCTGCCGACGGAAGGTTCGATCCCCGCCTCTGCCAGGCGCTCGGTGTAGCGAATGGACAGGTATTGCGATCCGCGATCGGACTGATGTGTCAGGCCGGACCCAGGCTGGCGTTGATGCACAGTCTGTTCCAGCGCGTCCAGGACGACCCCGGCATGCGCTGTCCGGCTGACGCGCCACCCGACGATACGACGGGCGAAAACATCAATGACACAGGCCACGTATACGAAACCCTGCCATGTCGCGACGTAGGTGAAATCGTCGTCCATTGGTCGCTCAGACCAATGGCGCAACCAGGGACGACCCCATGGGACATTCGGCGCAGGTGCTTGCAGATCGGTTCGACCCCGATGGCTTCCCGGTGTTCCTCGATGAAGGCGATCCTGTCCTGGACCGGCGGTCGCGCTCCGTCCCGCTGCCCGGCAGGCGATTGGTACAATCGCCGAGAGGGGGGCAAAATATGCCGACGCCTTCCGCAGGATCTCATTGGCCTGCTTCAGCTCGCGGTTCTCGCGGTCCAGGGCTTTCATCCTCTCGGCCATCTCGGTCGTGACACCGGCGCGGTCGCCCCGATCAATCTTCGCCTTCTTGCCCCACGCGTTCAGCGTCTGAGATGCGCAACCGATCTTTGAGGAAATCGACAGGATCGCCGACCAGCGGCTCCCATGCTGCCCGGCGTGGTCCAGAACCATGCGAACCGCTCGGGCGCGCAGTTCGGGGGAATACTTGTTCGTCGTCTTGCTCATGATGCTCCATCCTACTCAGGAGTTGGAGCCTCCAGAAAACAACGATCTTTAAGCCATCCGGGACGACAATTGGCACCGTCGTCGCCAGAGCAATTGCAGCATGTACGTTGAAAAATAGCAGCGCAACAACCGACGGAAAGCCGATCCCAACCATCCCTTTGCGTTCGTGCTTTCGCTTCTTTTACCTGTACTGTAAAAATCCTATGAATTCTATCGGATTTCTTCCTGGATCGGTGAGCATGCCCAAATATGCCAGATGACACGCGCGTGACAATACCCCTCGCTTCGTCAACTATGATCAGCGCGCCGCGTCTGCAGATCAATGAATTAAGCGTCGGTTACGGCGACTTACAGGTGATTGAGCATCTCACTCTTGATATTCCAACCGGCGATCTTACGGCGATTATCGGCCCCAACGGTTGCGGTAAGTCTACATTGCTCAAAGCTATGGCGCGCGTGTTGCCTGCGCGAGCGGGTCAGGTACTGTTAGATGGCCAACCAGTGCACAACATGCAGACACGCGATGTCGCGAAGCTTATGGCGCTGCTACCGCAGGCACCCGTTGCGCCTGAAGGATTGTGCGTGCGCGAGTTGGTTGCGCAGGGACGCTTCCCTCATCAATCGTTCATCCGGCAATGGTCGCGCAAAGATACGGATGCCGTAGCGCGTGCGATGGCTGCGACCGATACAGAATGCTTCGGTGATCGTTCCGTAGATGCACTTTCCGGCGGGCAGCGACAGCGCGTCTGGATCGCCATGGTGCTGGCACAGGAAACGCCAATCCTACTACTTGATGAGCCGACGACGTTCCTCGACCTCAAGGTGCAGGTTGATCTGATGACGTTGCTCCGCCGGATCGCCCACGAGGACGGCCGCACGCTGGTAATCGTGATGCACGAGCTCAACGTCGCTGCGGCCTTTGCGGACCGGGTCGTGATGATGCGGGATGGGATGGTTTTGGCGGCGGGGGCGGTAACCGACGTTTTCACGGAAGGTAACCTAGCGGAAGTGTTCGGTTTGTCCGCGACGGTGCTGAGTGACCCCGAGACCGGGAGACCCGTTTGCATCCCGAGGTTGGGCGCGAGATGACCGGGCGTCGGACAGCGATCTGTGCGCTGGCACTTGCCGGCCTGCTATTGATATTGTCATGGCACATCTCGGTCGGCGCCAAGGCGATCCCCTTGACCACGGTTGTCCAAGCCTTGCTCTTTTATGATGATACGATCTTTGACCATGTGGTGATCCGTGATCTGCGTCTGCCCAGAGCGTTGATGGCAGTGGCCGTCGGCGCAGGATTGTCTGTTGCAGGGGCGCTGATGCAAGGCGTTACACACAACCCGCTGGCGGATCCGGGCTTGCTTGGCTTGCTGGCAGGCGCAAGCTTGGCTGTTGTGCTGGGCACGGCCCTTGGTATCGGGTCCGCAGCCGCCATTCCTCCACTCGCGGCCTTTGGTGCACTTGTAAGTGGGGCGGTCGTGTGGAGCATCGCTATGGCCATTTCGGGTGGCGCCACGCCCATGACGTTGGTCCTTTCAGGAGCTGCCGTGACCGCTTTCCTCACTGCGCTGACGGCAATCCTGCTGTTGATCCACCAAACAGTCTTCGAAGCTTTACGGGTCTGGCTCACGGGCTCTCTCGCCGGGCGGCCCGATCAGGTCGGCCTCTGGGCAACAGGTTGGTTATTGGCTGGTCTCGTCACCGCCCTTGGGGTGGCACGAAAAATTACAACACTTGCGATGGGGGAAGATACTGCAACTGGGCTAGGTGTCGATGTGGCCAAGCTGCAGATGGCAGTCCTGTTCTCTGTCGTGGCACTGACGGCATCGGCGGTAGCCCTCGCCGGTCCAATGGGGTTCGTTGGGCTGGTGGTGCCACATATGGTTCGTCTAATTATCGGGTACGACTACAGGTTGATTGTGCCGTGGGCAGCTGTTGTTGGGGCCACCTATATGCTTCTGGCTGACATCGCCGCAAGGATGCTGCTAGCACCCATTGAGGTTTCAACCGGCCTCATAACAGCCTTGCTCGGTGCGCCGATCTTTGTCTGGCTGGTGAGGACCCGGTTGTGAGCCCTACGTTTTGGCGAAAACTTGATGGGCGTGTAACCTTCGCCGTGCCTCTGCGCGCTTTGGCGGTCTTCGCCACCCTCCTTGGGCTTACCTTTGCAATCATTCTCGCATCCTTGATGCTGGGCAGCTTCCCCCTTTCCGCAGCAAGCGCTCTGGCCACTCTTGCAGGACAGGCTCCATCGGAGATGGCCCTAACGGTGGTCTGGGAATTTCGTTTCCCTCGCACGCTGACAGCGGCGTTGGCCGGCGCGTTACTGGCGGGATCGGGGGCGATATTGCAAACAGTGACACGCAATGCGCTCGCTGACCCCTCTCTGGTCGGTGTGAGCCAAGGTGCGGGGCTGGCCGTGGTGAGCACGCTGATACTGTTCCCCGAAACACATGCGGGTCTGCGCCCTTTATTGGCGTTTGGAGGAGCGCTTTTCGTAACCGTTCTGATACAAGCAATCGCGATGCGAAGCGCTGGTGGATCAACCATGCGCTTCATCCTTACAGGCATCGGTTTTGCGGCGTTCCTCGGCGCCTTTACTCAGGCAATGTTGACCTACGGGGATCTTGATCATGCGACGGTCGCACTCAGGTGGCTGGCAGGTTCTGTGCATGCAGCAAACTGGGAGAGTGTGCTGGTGCTCGCGATATCGCTGTCCGTCTTGATCCCCGCGCTGATCTGGGCGGCGCGGCCCCTTGGCGCCGTGCGTATGGGGCATGAGATTGCCACAAGTCTTGGCGCCACTGTCCACCGGGACCTAGCGTTGCTGATAACGCTTTCGGTTGCACTGGCTGCAAGCGCCGTGGCAATTGTCGGACCGCTTGGCTTCGTTGGCTTGATCGCGCCTCATATGGCGCGACGGCTTGCTCGCAGCGGACCGGGCTTGCATCTGGCGCTGTCACTGGCAACGGGAGCCATGCTGGTCACCGGGGCTGATCTGATCGGACGAACGCATTTCGCTTCGGTGCAGATACCCGCCGGGCTTGTCACCGCAATCGTCGGAGCGCCGGTCTTTGGTTGGCTGCTACTATTTGGTCGAGGCAGGTGATTATGCCAATTTGAAAGGAGGATGTAAGCGTGCGCTGAATACACATTGTCAGTTGCTCAGCGCTGATTACACGCGTCAAAGCTTAACTGACCTACTCACTGTCAAGGTAGGCATTCAATACGGCAGATAGCCTTTTTTCAAGCTGCTCGTGGGGTGCCTGCTCAATCTGTACAGAGCTAAAATGCGAAATGACCACGCTGTCTGTATCCGTTTTCCGCGACCCGTATCCGTGCTTAGATTGATTTAGGATCGCGACATAAACCAGATCTATAAGGTAGGTAAAAGCCGTCATGACCTTGGCCTCGGGCACGCCGCTTTGGTGAAGAGCCGTGAGCATCCGCTCAACCAAGGGAACGACAAATAGGCTCCCCCGTCCACCCGAGAGAAGGTGCAAAACGAGCCATCTCTCCTTTGCCAAAACGTGATAACCGGCCATCGCAACGACAATGATCTCTTCGATTGCCGGGAGGCTGCGAGGAGGGGGAACATCGATCTGCAAAGCGATCTCATCCACCATTCTCGCAATCAGGTCTTCGCGGTTTTCGATGTGATTGTACAAGGTCATCGGCCCAGTATCGAGGACTTGTGCGACACGGCGCATGGACAAACCTTCAAGACCTTCCGAGCGGGCGATCGTAAGCCCGGCAGCGATGACTTTCTGCGTATCAAGCCTGGGTTTCCGAGGTTTCATCGTCTTCTTTGGTAACTTCCCGACTTTTCTTATCATGTAATAGGTACGGCGTACGTATTTCGTGTTGACCTTACTCGAATGGCTCTTACTTTGGGCGGCGAAAATACGTCAAGCCAGCCATAGCCAGCTCAGCGTCGCGATCCTTTTGTGAAGCGAGACTGTTATGCGCACGACCTTAACATCAACCATTGCCGTCACTTCCATGATGCTTGCGGCGGATACACAGGCGCAAGACGGAGTGCCGTTTGACCTTGGAACAGTCGTTCTGGAAGGTGAACGTGTTGAACGAACTGTATTCGACACGGAGTCCTCGGTTTACGCACTGGGAAGCGACGACATCGCGGAGCGGCCACAAGTCCGAGATGTCGAGGGCGTTTTGTTGGATGTACCTAACGTTCTTGTATTCGGAAGTTCCAATGAAGCGCCGACAATCCGAGGCCAGCAAACCCTTGGCCCCCTTTCTGGCGGTCTCGCGACGCTAAGTGGTTCACTCCCCAGAGCCACTATAAGCGTGGACGGCCGCGCGCTTGGTTTCAATGAATACGTGTTTGGGTCAACATCCATTTGGGACGTCGACACGATCGAGGTATTTCGCGGTCCTCAGACCACCTCACAAGGCGCAAATAGTATCGCCGGTGCAATCTACGTCAGAACAAACGACCCCGTATTTAAACGTGAATTCGCGTTTAGGGGCGAAACAAGCTCTTTCGATGGATACCGGTTCTCCGTCATGGCCAACACCCCCTTGTCCGATAGCGTTGCCGCCCGTTTGGCATTTGATGACCAACGTCGCGACACCTTCATCGACTATGAGACACCAGGACAGCAATTGGTCGACGGCGTGGATCAGTTCACCAGTTTCACCGGCCGCGCCAGCTTACTTTGGCAACCAGTGGAGATACCTGAACTATCGATGCAACTGACCTATGCGCGCAGTGACGCAGATCGCCCTCAGACCGAAAACGTTGATCTCCCGTTCGAAGACCTTACCCGTACGTCGAACGTCTTTCCCCCGACCTTGCCCACGCAGTCAAATTCTCTGATTTGGGAAACAGATTACGCGTTCTCCGACACGTTCTCACTGCGTAATACCATGACATTCAGTCAGTATGATGCGCAACGCAACGTTGCCATGTCCGATCAGGGTCAAACTGACATAGATGGCGAAGACTTTTCAAACGAGGTTGTGCTGGACTTCGGCTCTGCTGATGGTCGCCTTACAGGCGTGACCGGCGTTTATCTGCGGCAGATTGATGAGGAAACTGAATTTCGCTTTGCTGGCGCTGATACATTTCTGCACGATGAGAAGACCAGTATCGGCGTTTTCTTGAACCTGCGTTACGAGTTGAATGATCAATGGGATGTGGGCGGCGGTGCACGCCTCCAACGGGATCGTCAGGTCAAATCTGGCAGCATTCTGACCGGGTCAACTTTGGAGCGAACGGTTGATTTTGATGAGACATTCGAGGCTGTCCTGCCAAGCATCTCTATAGGTTTCGAACCGAACGAAGATCTGCGTTTCTCCTTTCTCGCCTCTAAAGGGTACAACCCTGGCGGCCTTGGGGTTAGCGGGGGGATCTTGTTTAACGCACCCGGTACTGATCCTGTGTTCCTTTTTGATCAAGAAGAGGTTTGGACGTATGAGTTGGGCGCGCGCGCCAACCTTCTGAAAGATACGCTGACCCTTACCGCCAACATATTTTACAGTGATTTTAGGAATGCACAGCGTAGCATCGTTACCAACATAACCGGTTTTGGCCCAGATGAGATCGTCCGAAATGCCGAAAGTGCAGAATCTTACGGTCTCGAACTATACGCAGACTATCGACCGAGTGATCGACTCAAGGTCACTGGTGGACTGGGACTGTTACATACTGAATTAAACCAGTTCGATGCGGCCCTGTCGCCAATCACCGGCAATGATTTCGCCTTTGCACCAGAAGTAACCGCGAGCTTTGGCCTTGATTACGAGGTTGTCCGAAACCTCATGATCGGCGGTCAGATCAGGTTCAACAGTGGATACTACTCTGACGATGCGAACACAGGTGATTTGAAAGTAGACGACTTCACGATTGTGGATCTCCGGGCGTCCTATGCCCTGGCGAATGGTGGGGAAATCTATGGCTACATCAACAATGTCTCAGACCGCATTGCTGCGACAAATATTATCCCAGGTGGAACTGTTGTTGCGTCGACAACAAAACCTCGGGAGATCGGTATAGGAGCCACATACCGTTGGTAAAAAAGCGAAATCATAGCTCCTGGATGATGTCCCTTGGCGCTCGGTGTGTTGCACTGCTTTTGATGGTGAGTAGTTCCGCGTTACCCGCTTGGGGTCAAAACGTCGATTGCCCTGACGATACTGTTTCATTCGAGCATCTGCGTGGTGCGACCTGTATCCCAAGGGAACCCGAACGAATTGTCGCGACTTGGGACACGGGCGGCGCCCTGCCGTTAATGGAACTGGGGGCACCCGTTGTCGGAACCGGGTTTCGCCAAGGCAGAGATGAGCAACCTTATGTTCGAGGTGTCAGTGACGTTCTGGGACAAAGCGCAATTGACGATCTTCAAAGCATCGGTCAAGGGCTTTCGGTCGATATCGAACGTATCGCTACACTCCAGCCGGACCTGATTGTCGCGCATGAT
Source organism: Actibacterium sp. 188UL27-1 (assembly GCF_016901225.1). GTDB lineage: Bacteria > Pseudomonadota > Alphaproteobacteria > Rhodobacterales > Rhodobacteraceae > 188UL27-1. The sequence goes on from NZ_JAFEUL010000020.1 coordinate 9,251, forward strand.
TTCAATGAGGATATTTACGACCAGCTATCAGCGATTGCACCGACCGTTCTGATGCCAGGCATGACGAACTACAAAGAATACATCGAGATGTTAGCTGACGTTTCCGGCCGCCAGGAGGTTTTCGAAACACGGTGGCAGCACTTTGAAAGAGAGATCGAAGTCGCACGTCAATTGATCGGAAAGCCTGAAAACATCACTGTTTCGATGCTTGATATCAACGCTGATGGGATTTGGTACTATCCCGGATGGGGAGCCTTGGATCACGTCATTGAAGCCATTGGATTTGCCCGCCCCATGTTACAGGCCGATGCGGATGGCAATATTTACGGCCTCAGTATCGAGCGTGTTGGTGAGCTTGACGGTGACGTTCTACTTACAGGATACGCCTTGGATTTTGATCAACCAATATCGCAGCTAGAGACATGGATGGATGGCGGTGGCGCGTTATGGAGACGCTTGCCTGGCGTTCAAGCCGGGCATCACTATTGGTATGATCGCAATTTGTGGAACGGTCGGTCCTTTGCTTCATTGGAAGCTTCCTTATCCGGTCTGCTTTTATTGACGGCGGGGCGTGACAGTGACCCGCGGTAGAAACTGTCTGGTCAAAGGGCTCACCTGCGTCACCCGCCAAAAGACACGGAAGGCCCATATCTTCGTCAGGATCAAGTTGGTGTCGGGAAGGCAGCCGCAACCAAGGCGATTTTGTTCAGAACATCCAGCTTCCCATTTGTGAAATACCCCTTCTTGATGGCACGATAGGGCTTGAGACAGCGATGCGCGCATGGTGGCGCGGTTCAGGGAAGCGTTAAAACTTGCCACCCGAATGCAGGATGTCATGGAAATCCCGGGATAGGCTCTCCTGGACACCTAGGATCACGCCCGGACCGTTCAAAACAACTCGGTGCCACAGGCGTGTGAAAGGGCTGTGATAGATAAACCCGTGGGCGATCACTGTGACAGGTGCCGGGAAGTGCCGCCTATGGCCGTGCCAGCAATCCATCTGTCACAAGTCGGACATGGGCCTCTTTGAAGGCGTTGATGTCCAGCGGGTCGATCTTGTGGAAAATGCGTAGCCACAAAGCCGCAAAAATGGCCGGCGCGACAAAGACACGAACATCGTCACCACGGCAGGCCACCGATAACTCTCCGTTTATAATCCCCCGTTCGATCAGGGCGCGTATCGCGGCTTCACCTTTAGACAGGATCTCCTGACGGTAGAACAGGATCAGGTCGGGCATGGCAGAGCCTTCCGCCACGAGCGTTTTCAAGATGACCCCGCCTTCATCGCTGACTAGACGAGCATAGATCAGGTCGATGGCCCGGGCAAAGACAGTCCGAAAATCACCGTTCGCGTCTTTCGCCATGCCTGCCACGATATCAATCGTGACTTCGACCGACCCACGGATCGCTGCCTCAAAAATCGCCTCCTTGGTATCGTAGTATAGGTAAATCGTGGTCCTCGAGATGCCGGCTCGTTCGGCGATACCTGCCATCGTGCTGCGGCCAAATCCTTTCTCGTCAAACTCGCGAAACGCTGCGGTGATGATTTCACCGGGCCGGTCATCCTTCCGCCGTTTGCGGGTGGGGGCAGTATTTGTCATTCATCCTCTTGTCGCCTCAAAGTTACTGACATAGATGTCAGCAACTAATAGTATAACTCTTGGATCATCATGACCAAAAGCTCGCAACAGTCGACTGGCTTGCCCCTGCAAGACACCGGCATCTCCAAACGTGACCAGATATCATCACGAGCACGCCCCAGATGGCCGTTCTTGCTTATCCTGATATTCATTCCGTTCATGTTCATCGGAGGCGTGTTGGGGCTGTATTTTCAACCGCCGGGCCTGCAAGCGCTGTTCAAGGTAACGGGGCTGCAGCCCGGTGGCGGCACCGACACGCCGATTGCCGTCGCGATCCAGCAGGTGACCGATCAGGAAGAGGTCGCTGTCATCAGCGAAGGAGACGTGGTTGCCCTTGGACGCATCATGCCCCTTGGTGACATTGTCACAGTTGCGCCGCCCTTTGGCGCAGGTGATGCACGGATCAGCTCACTGAATGTCAGCGTGGGCGATGAGGTTCCCGCGGGTGAAATCCTTGCCGTGCTTGACAGCCTGTCGCAATTCGAAGGTCTGCTGGAAACCGCGCGTGCCAATGTCTCTGTTGCGCAGGCAAGTCTTGATCAGACGGTGGTTTCAATTCGTGCAGGTCAGGATGAAGCGCGCGCCTCACTAGAGCGATTACTTGCCACTGAAAAAGCGGCCGTGGATGACCTGGACCGCACCGCAGCCCTGATGGAACGGGGTGTTACCACAAAGACTGTCCTCGATGCCGCGATTGCCCGAGCGACCGAAGCCGCGCGCGACGTCGAAAAGGCGCGCGCAACGCTCACCCGGTTCGATGCCAATGCAGATGGCGTGCAGGCTGATATCGCTGTGGCGGAGGCCAATCTGCAGGCCGCACGCGCGCAACATACCCAGGCAAAGCGCGATGTGGAAAAGGCACATGTCCGGGCGCCCATTGCCGGCACAATCCTTGATGTCCACGTCCGACCGGGTGAACGGCCCGGCAGCGACGGTGTGCTTGATATGGGTGATACGACACAAATGACGGTTGAGGCGGAGGTCTACCAGACGATGATCGGTCGGGTCGCCGTCTCAGATCCGGTCACCATCTCTGCCCCGGCAATTTCGGATGATTTGACCGGCTTTGTCAGTGCGATTGGCCTTGAGATCGGTCGCCAGTCCATCACCTCAGACGATCCCGCAGCGAACACAGATGCCCGCGTGGTGGATGTGATCGTGGCCCTTGACCCGGCCTCCAGCAGCCAGGCGGAACGTCTGACAAACCTTGAAGTTGTCACCCGGATCGATGCGGGGCGTCATCTGCCATGACCGCCTTTCTGACAGTCCTGTTTGGTCGGCTGCCCATCGGTTGGTTGCAGCTGTCGCATAACCGGACCCGCCTGTTTGCCGCCATCGCCGGGGTCGCATTCGCCAATCTTCTGGTCTTTGTCCAACTGGGCATTCTGGGAGCGCTGAACAATACGACGACTGCGCCTTATGCCCTGTTTGATGCCGATATCATAGTGTCATCTGCCGACGCGAATACCTTGACCGACGGCAGCAATGTCGCGCGACAGCGGCTGTTTCAGGCGATGAGTGTTCCCGGTGTCGCGGAAGGCGCGCCGCTTTACATGGCAAACCTCGAATGGCAGCGGAGCGATGGCAATTTTTCCACTTTGCAATCCTTTGGCGTCGGAGTGGATCAGACCGAATTTCTGGCCCCTGATATTGCGGCCGAGTTCAACGTGCTTGCGCTTGAAGATACAGTTTTAATCGATCGGACGACACGCGGTCTGCCAGGGGATATGCTCGGCAGCATCTCTTCACGAACGCCATTCATTTTTGAAGCGAACGGAAGAACGCTATCAGCCATCGGGACCCTAGCCGTCGGGGCCGGTTTTTCGTCTGATGGAACGCTTTTCACCTCTGACCAAACCTTCCTAAGGCTTTTCACCAATCGCAGTTCGGGCGCCCCGAACCACATCCTGCTCAACGTTCAGGATGGAATTGACCTTACTGTTGTGGTGGATCGGTTGAGGGAGGTCTTGCCCCTCGACAGCGTCCAAGTGAATACCATGGCCGACGCAGCTGCGGCTGATAGAAGCTATCAAACAACCGAACGTCCGACGGGCATCATCTTTGGTTTTGGTGTCCTGATCGGTGTACTGGTCGGTATCGTGATCGTCTATCAGATCCTGTCGGTGGATGTTTCCGACCACCTGAAGGAATATGCGACGTTCAAGGCGATGGGCTATGGCCACAGTTTCTTCCTTGGTATCGTGTTTGAAGAAGCGATTATTCTCGCCCTATTTGGCTTTATCCCTGGACTACTAACCTCAATCGCCCTTTACGCAGGTCTGGCGACCGCAACCGGGCTTCCCATTGCGATGGGGCCAGATCGTGCAGCGGTCGTGCTTTTGGGTACACTGCTAGCCTGCATAATTTCAGGTGCTGTCGCTACCCGCCGATTGGCCGGGGCAGATCCGGCAGACTTATTTTGACCCGGCGTCTCGAAAACACCTCGCCGATCAAGGTTGCCGGGCTGAACCATTGGTTTGGCACTGGCGACGCGCGCAAGCAGGTCATCTGGGATGTGAACCTGTCGGTGACCCGGGGCAGTCTGACAGTTCTGATGGGGCCGTCCGGATCGGGAAAGACTACGGTACTGACCCTCATGGGGTGCCTGCGAGAGGTTCACGATGGCAGTGTTCAATTGCTGGGGGCGGAGCTGAACGGCGCAACAGAAGCCGACGCGGTCGCCCTGCGCCGCAGGCTGGGTTTTATCTTTCAGGCGCATAACCTGCATGAAAGCCTGACAGCCAGCCAGAACGTTTTAATGGGTCTCGAAGTCCACGGGCGTGGCGATCCAGCCCAACAGATGCGCGCAGCGCACCACGCCTTGGAGCTCGTCGGCCTGGCGGACCGTCTCTATTATCTGCCCGCCAACTTGTCGGGTGGTCAAAAGCAACGGGTCGCGGTCGCGCGGGCCCTGGTTTCCAATCCAGAGATCATGTTTGCCGATGAACCCACGGCAGCACTCGACAAGGCATCAGGCCGAACCGTTGTAGAAATTCTCAAATCCCTGGGGCGCGAGCGTGGGACGACAACGGTGATGGTCACCCATGACAATCGCATTCTGGAATTGGCCGACCGGATCGTAACGCTCGAAGATGGCCGTATTGTAGATGACGTATAGGGCGCCGCGTCAAACAAATGTCAGCCAAGACCAGCGCATGTGTACTGCCCGATTTTCATGATCAGTTTCAGCAAACTTTTGAGGTTTGCAAAACAGTCAATCTCATGGCGAATTATTGCAAGGCATCGCAACTGGATCTGTGCGGATTTCAGCTTGGCTCATTTGAAATATCTGGATCGCCGACTGTAGCCATTATTACCACTCAAGCAGCGAGGATCCCAGCTTGCGTGATCATAATCGTTTTGGAGTTTGGTATGGATGTGCTCTTCACTGGCGAATATTGGAACGAAAATCGTACTTCCATCCCCGATCAGGACGCCTTCCTTGGTGGATTTAGGCGCACGGAGGAGCCCCTCGACATCACGCAAAACTTCGATTTTGGATCCAAGAACGATGACCATGGCGGGTCAAAGCGATGGGGCGGTGAAAAGCACAGCGTCACCATCCGCACCGGCAGCCTGTCCATTGATGTCTTGTTTGGCTTCGGCTCGTCTCTGGATCAGGGTGCGGACGATAAAAGCTCGGGGGTGCGAATTTCCAGATTTCCGGCAAACCCACCAATACCGCGCCTGTCTTTGAAAGTGACACCGTCAATCTTGGTGATCGGATAATCGACGGCACATTCGGTATCGTAGCTAGTGCTATCCATGGTGAAACCGATGCTGATGGTGACCCGCTGAAGGTCGTCAAAGCCGAAGATGAAGTTTGCGGTGCGGTTCGGCTGTCCGCCAATGGCAACATGTTTTTCAAACCTGAAGACGGCTTTGAAGGCGAGGCCAGTTTTACCGCCGTAATCTCTGACGATAAGGGTGGCATGGCGGAACGCACGGTACTGTTCAATGTCACGCAGGGGGATGCCGATGTATCCCCAGTCGGTGATGACGCCCCAGATCCAGATCTGGACCCCGCGCCACAGCCCGATTCTGATCCGGCCCCGGAATCCGATGACCTGGTGCGCTGGTCCGAAGAGTTTGGCAATTTCGGTACCAACGGTCAGGTGGTGACTGGAGCAGGCGAACGGTTCCTACTGGATGAAAACGCAGATGTCGGCGCGGTCGTCGTTGATGGTGGTGAACTGATTGTTCAGAATGGCCGCGACATCACCCTGAGCACCGACTGGTTGTTGGTGATGGATGGTGGTCTCTTTTAGGTTGGGACGGCAGCAGACCGCCACCAAAGCGATTTCACCCAAGAACTCACCGGTGATGATCGCAACCGTGACACGGATCTGCGCCCCTACATGGACCGTATGATGCCCGGCATAAATACGCAGATCGAGGACAATGACGCTTTCCTGATGGCCATGGGTCAGGGCTCAACCATCAACATCCATGCCGCCGATGCAGCCAAGGAGACATGTCACAGTTACGCAGCACAGCCGAACAAGGCGACACCGTCCTGCGTTTGAATAAACCAACGGGGTGGGAGGTCGGCGATTGCATCGCCATCGCTTCCAGCGAATTTCACCATAAACAAGATGAAGAATGGACCATCGTGGAAATCCGTAACAGAGGCCGGGATATCGTCCTGGATCGCGCCTTGGACGATCGCCATTGTGGAGAGGTCGAAAGCTACGATAATGGCAAGCGTGGCACCGACGCTCGAAACTGGGATGTCGACATGCGCGCCGAGGTCGGACTGCTCGGTCGCAACGTAGACATCACAGGTAATGAGAATGCCAGCCAAGACAAGTTTGGCGGCCACACCATGATCATGCGCGGAGCCCAGATGTATATCTCCGGCGCGGAATTCACCAAACTAGGTCAGGAAGGGATCCTGGGTCGCTATGGCGCGCGTTGACACCTGAATGGTGACGCAGCAGGTCAGTTCATCGAAAACTCCGCGTTCCATGAGATCTACAACAAAGGCATCACCCTGCACGGCGTTCAGAACGTTCGTGTCGAAGACAACGTCGTCTTCGATATAATCGGCCATGCATACTTTACCGAGGATGCCGCCGAGTTTGGTAATACGATCAAAGACAATCTGGGCTTTGGTACCAACGCGACCCGGTCCGAAGCGTCGGCGGTCGCAACCGCCGATTTCGACCATGTCTCAACCTTCTGGATCGAGAACCCCAATAACACGATCATGGGAAATCACGCGGCTGGGTCTGATTTCGTAGGCTTATGGTTCGCGCCATGGCAAGTTCATGGCCAATCGGCGGCCAGCGGTGAACGTGATGACCTCAATCCGCGCACTGATGCGATCCGGGATTTTGTTGGCAACTCCGCCCATTCCAACGAATTCAACCTTGGGGTCGAGGGTCACGCTACCGAACCAAGGGACGGCAAAACCGAGTTCCGCGCCAGTCTGTATAACCCTGACGATGACTGGGAGGTCCGGGATTTCACGGCGTACAAATCCTCTGATCGCTCAATCTGGACACGGGCCTTCAACGGGGATTTTGTCGGCATCAAATCTGCTGATAATACGAGGGCCACATTTTTTCCTATACCTCCATGATGATCAACGGCGTGATTATCGGCAAATCAGCTGGAAATGGCGCGGCAAATGATCAAGGGCCCCATCGCGGTCACTCAATATATGATGGACCGTCCGGTATCGACAATGTCCATTTCGTCAACTTCAACGGTCGTGATAGCGTGATCCAAACCAACGAAGCGGCGGAGAAGGCGGCCACCCATTGAGCCAAAGGGATCACGTTCGAAAGTGTTGGCGACGCCAACAAGGTTGACTTCGTGCCAGCTTCCTTCCGTGACTACATTTGGTCCAGCGGTTTGCGGGACATCGACGGATCCATCACTGGCACGGTTGGTGCAACCCTGACGCCAATCATGACCGTGGACTTTGCTGGGTCAGAGATCAACAAGGCTGGCGTTTCCACCCGGCACGACGATTGGGGCGCATGGGTCGTTACTGATCCCGAAATTGATCTTGGCTGGTTGCATGTGCGACCGATCAATCAAAATGCGTCTACCCATGATGGCACCTATGACCTGATCCGATCCGATGGCGAGCAGGTGTTGGGCCAGGTGGCGACATTTGACAAATTTCCCAATCCGAACGTGGTGCTCTGCGAGGATCATTCCTACCGGTTCCGCTTCCATGACCTGCCGTCGACCCGAGGGTTTGACGCCGCCATGACTGGCATGGAGCGTGGGGAACGCGTTGTCTACACGTTCGAGGATATGCCCAGAGGCGCCACGATCAGCGACGCAACCGCGCGCAACTCGACCGGGCCAATAGCACGGCCTATTTCTGGAGTGGCAATGATTTGGTTATTAAATTTGTGGCCGACACCCAGGACAGCAAGCTGCCCAATTCGGATGATCCGGAAGTGTTGAGATTGAGCAATCGGGACAGCATTCAGGTGAAATGGTAAAGCGAGTGGCGGCCTTATCCGATTGGGTCGGGCGAGCCAGCATCGACACCATCCCCGGGAATGAACGACAAACGGCGTTTACGATGCGACCGTCATCGCCCGACGTGGACGCATCGAAGCACTTATTCGACCGCTTCGATGATCGCTTCCATGACATTGGCCGATGGCATGGGCACGACCAGGTTAACCGTCTCGGGTAGCGATGTTTCCGCGATGTCGTTGGGGTCATTTTCCACACCGATCAGTCCGGTCCGAAATCCGTGATCTGCCCAGGCCGCAGCCTGCAGGTCGAGGTCGATCAACGCTTCGGACAACCGTTTGCATTTGCTGGTCAGGGAAATCAGGGGATGTGAGGCAAAGATCGTGGGTTCGGGATAGATCACCCGGACCCGTGTTGAGATGTCCTCGGCAAAACGCGCATTCTGCGCCAGAAACTCCACCATCTGGTTTTCATAGCCAACGATAATGGGGCGCGCGCCCATGCCCTGCTTCAGGAAGTTCTGAAAGATGTCGCCCGATGAGGCCTCCATATGCCCCATGGCCGCGAAATACGCGTTAACCTGTGGGACCAGCATATCCAGATCATCCTCGGTCGGTGTTCGGCCCTTGTTGAGCACCGTTGCCAACAAGCCTGACCAGATATTGCCCGAGTTGGACTTGGCCGGGTGAGTCGAAAACACTTTGAAAGGGCCATAGATATTCAGCCCCAGATCTTCCTTCCACCGTGCTTCGGTCGCGATCAGTTCCCCGATCTTGGCAACATCGGCGGTTAAAAAATCATCATTGCGCTTGGTCACCACACCTTTGGAGATCATGGCATCCGCGACATCAGCCCAGGCATAGAACACAATGGGCGAGTTAAAGATGGTTTCGCTGCCCAGAATCGTGCGCCCGTTTTCGCGCGCCAATTCGACCGCAACCATGTTCGAGGGCCATAGGCAATCGCGCCCCGCCACGGGCAGAGAGGTCGCCATTTCAACCGATCCGGCCTTGGTTGCGTCCAGCGTGATCTTATAGCGGCGCTCCAAGATCTCCTGCACTTTTTCGTTGCGCAGCAAGGCTGATTTTTCGCCACCATAATAGATCGAAACTGTGATCGGATCCCGGCGATCAACACTGCGGGTCAGGCCACCCAGATCCAGCAAAGACACAGCCGCGGTCACCCCTGCGACGGCTCCGAGTATCACGATACCAAGAACTGATTTCTGCACACGCTCATCCTCGTTTCATTTGGAAATCAAGCGCTTCCATCTGGGACTCCAGCGCCAGAAAGTCATTCTCAAGGCAGGCCGCGTCAATCTTTTGTAGCGCCGGCACGAAACTGTTGATCCGTTCGGCCAGGGGGGCGAGGCGCTCGGAATGCTGGCCACGCGACTTTTCCGACAGATCCGCGTAGCTTTCCACAGCGTCGACCATATTGCCCAAGTAGGACGTGATGAATCGGCGGGCGCGGCGGTAATCTTCGACATCGATGGACACTTGCTGCCGGATCGACCGAACATGGTCGATGATTGCCTCCACCGTTCCCCGTTCCTCCTCGGGAATGCGGAGCACAGCATTCAGCAACCGGTAGGCGGCATTGTCCATGATCCGGGCCGCTTCGCTCAGATCAGCCTGGGTGGTGGTGCCCGAAAGAACGATTTCGTCGTCCAGCGGTTTGCGCGGCAACAAAAGAAGCAGTGCCAAATAGCTGACAAGGGCTAGGCCGAATGCAGCCCACCAAACCAGGGTCAGCCCGAAATACAGCGTGAGAAAGATCACCGCCGATGCGCAACCCGCCAGGATCTGTCGCAATGGGTCGGTCAGGGCCATCAGTTATATCCCTTGGCCGACCGCAGGGCCTTGGCCAGATCGTCTCCTGCCTTGAACAAGCGACCAATCGTGGCGTCGTTCAACTCCTTCAACTGGCTTTCATCGGCCTTGCCAAAGGCGATTGCATGGATCGGAATATCCTTGCCAAAGCCGCTTTGCCCCATGAACTGCAACATGTCTGCACGGCGCGCCGTGTCGGAGGCGCCATCGGTCATGGCAACGATAGCCGGTAGATAGTCAAAAAGCGTGTCATCCTGCGCGTATTGGTCGAGTTGCTGCAAGGCCACCACAATCGCACTGTAAAGGTCCGTTCCGCCATCGGCCCGCAAGCCGTTGACCATGTTTTGCGCCTTACGCAACTCTGTCGGGTCAGCCCCTTTGAAAACGACAGGTTGTCCGGTTCGGTTGCTGAATGGCAGAATAATCGTCACATCCCGCGCCGATGGCTGCAGCAGATTGACCGCCGCCGCCTCTGGATCCAGCAGCAGGTTCATGGCAGATTTCAGTTCGCTCAGCGGCTCCCCTCGCATGGAGCCTGATACATCCAACACCCAAACCGTCAGCGACGGTTTGCGAAGCTCTGTCTGGTACAGCGACAGCGCCTGACCGATCACATCAGATGTTGGCGCCGGGACGGGGGCGATGCTGCGCTCCAGATCGATCCCCCAATCGGCGCGCCAGATCTTTGGGTCGGCCCTATCCGCAGACAATCCGATCAACCCGGTGCGGCGCCCAAGGGACAGAAGTTCATTCTGCGCATCCTCTGACAGCAGATGCTCCTGCAACTTTAGAAAGGCCTCTTCCTTGCCCGCGTCGCCTTTGTCGACATAGCCCAGGGGGCTGTCGGCAACGGACAATCCGTTAGAGGGGTAGATGATGCTCAGGGGTTGTTGGCCCGCCTCTTCCAGCGATTGATTGGCCTCGATCATCAAGGCCTCGTAGTTGAACATCGCGTCAAAGCTGTCCGTATGTCCGACAAAGCTGTCTTTCAGCCAACCGGAAGACCCCGACGACCGGTCAATCTGTGCCAGCAGGTCCCGCACGCCATCCAGAACGGTCGTGTCGGCCAGGTGATCCTGCGTCAGCACGTCTGGATCACCGGCCAACGCATACAGGAACCCGAAATAGGCCGATGCGCCTGAATTTGATTGCGTGGCCGAGGTCATGGCCAACCGGAACTCATCTGCCCCTGCCGCGGCTTGAATGTCTTGGATTGTTATGTTGTCGCGCCCGATCCAGTCCAACCGCTGGGCGATATCGCGTTTGATACCCAGCACCACGGGAGAGCGCAGGATCGATTCCCGGTGTTTGACGACGCGGTCGGTGTCGCCCAGTTCGATCCAGATCGAGTGGGCGGGCCAGACGGCGTCATAGACCGTCTCTGTCCCTTCGCCCAAGGCCCGGGCAATATCGACGGATCCCTGATAGGTGATTTCGACTTCCGTGCGGTTTGCACGCGCCCAGTCTTGGATGATCGGCTCCAAAGCCCGGTTTTCGGAACCGGAGACGATGTGCAATCGGCTCGACGGGCCAAACACCGATGGCAGGATAAACGCAGCCGCCCCTACAATCACAACGGCTACGGCCAAGAACACTGCCAAACGTTTCATCAAAACCCACCCTTTAATACCTTACATCAATATTACCGCGTTCCGTGACCGCAGGTAGACACCGAAATGGCAAATTCCCAGCGTAAGCATGGCAAGATCATGTCCTGCCACACCTATTTTAGAAATTCGTTACAAATGATTGGGGCATGGCCGCCCATTGGTTCCTGACCAAACCGTTTTACGTGTTCCCCAATGGCCAGCGCGATCCATGCATTTTTGCATCCACATTGGCCGAGATCAGGCTAGGCTCGTCTCTAGCAGAGGAGGAGGACGCCCCATGAAAGACCAACAGATCCTGGCCAGCGGCTATTACGATGCACAGCTTTGCGATCTTGGCGAATTTGCTGCGCTCGTGTCGCAAAGGCAGGATCCGGCAAACGCGCCCAATGCAGCGACCATTGAAAAGAACATCCCCATATATGATATCCCGGCCATTGCCAGCCAGTTTGCACGCCACGATAAGCGCCGAGAGCTAATGGCGGAGTGGGCTGCGATCCTGCAACGTGGCGCCGGTGTTTTCGTGCTGAAACAGGCCCAGCCCGACCATGCCGCGATTGATGCAGCAACAGCCGTCTATGGCCAGATCATCAATATCGAAAAAGAAGCCAGTGGCGGTGCAGACCATTTCGCAACCGCGGGCAGCAATGACCGGATCTGGAACGCGTTGCAGAAACTCTGTACCGCGGCCCCCGACACCTTCATTCGCTATTTTGCATCGCCTGCGATGGACGCGGCCAGCGAAGCCTGGCTTGGCCCAAACTATCAGATGACGGCCCAGATCAATGTCGTGCATCCAGGGGGCAAGGCGCAGTCGGCCCATCGCGACTATCACCTGGGTTTCCAGACGGCAGAGGTTGGCGCCACTTATCCAGCCCACGTCCACGACCTGTCGCCGCTGATGACGCTGCAAGGTGGATTGGCCCATTGCGACATGTCCGTGGAAAGCGGCCCGACTAAATTTTTGCCGTTCTCACAGCTTTACCGGCCGGGCTACATGGCCTGGAGGCGCGACGATTTCCGCGCCTATTTCGAGGAAAACTACGTGCAATTGCCCTTACAGAAAGGCGATGCGCTGTTCTTTAATCCAGCGTTGTTTCACGCGGCAGGAGAGAACCGCAGCTCCGATATCCACCGTATGGTCAACCTTTTCCAGGTCTCGTCCCCGTTCGGGCGCGCCATGGAAAGCGTTGATCGCAGGGCTATGTGCAAAACGCTTTCCGCGCCACTTGCCGCGGCATGGCAGTCCGGTGATCTGGAGGAGGAACAGTTCAACGCAGTCATCGCCGCCACAGCCGAAGGATATGCCTTTCCCACCAACCTTGACCGGGATCCGCCTGCCGATGGCCTCGCCCCCGAAAGCCAAGCTGCCTTGCTGAAACGTGCTATTCTATCAAATATGCCAAACCGGGAATTGCACGCGCTGTTTGATCAACAGTCCTCTCGCCGACGACCTTAGGATCGTGGTGCGCTGACATCTGATCGCCCTGGTGCGTCCGGTCTGACATGTCGGACCGCAGGCCGGGCTACCCGGCGGACATCATTCCACCGGTTGCGGCATCGCCTTCGCCCGACGATCCTTGACGGCCCAGAACGCGAACAACGCGATGATGCATGGTAGAACAACCGCGAATGACACCATGAACAGCCCCGTCAGGTTCAACACCAGACCCACAACGACCAAGAGCAACGCAATAACTTTGCGGGTTTCGGAATATTTCAAGATCAACGGCAGTGCCGAGATTGCGATCCAAATCAACGACAGCATGTTCTAGTCCGGCATGATGAACAACAATAGCACTTAGTCGATGCCATCACAGCATGGCCAAATTATGTAGAAACTGAGTCAGAAGGCGGTCAACCGCGCCGATTACGCTGGGTCCGGCTGCGCAACCACATCACTCAGGGCCGCTGACCCAGCGCTCTTTAACCACACGCGAAACCGGGGCCGAGGGTCAGTTTTTCCCCAGTGCTGCGGTCAGAAATCAGCGGACACTCTGGGTGATGCGAGGCACCTCATCCAGGGGCAAGCCTCGGTACAGCGGATCACGATGCCAGTCGGTCATGCCGCCTCCGCTGCTTCCTCCGGGTTCAGCTTCCAGATCGTCAGGTTCAATGAGGCCGCTATTGTGACCCAGATCAGGTAGGGTACAAAAAGTATCCCCGCGATGGTGTCTAGCGACCATAGGGCAACCATTGCCCCCAAAACCGCCAACCAAAGGCAGACCACAACGATCGCGCCCGCCTTTATTTTGTGTAGACCAAAGAAAACCGGCGACCACAATGCGTTCAGCACCATTTGCAACGCCCAGAACCCCATTGCGTAGGCATTCTCGGATAACGGCGCGACCCGCGCAGCGGCCACAGCAATCGCCACGTAAAGGATGGTCCAGGTGACCGGGAATACCCAATCCGGCGGCGTCCAGCCCGGTTTGTCGATGTCACGGTACCATTGGTCCGGCATGAACATCGCCCCGGTCGAGGCAGCAGCGCAGCAGGCTGCAAAGAAAATGATAAAAAGCATCCAATCCATGGAAGGACAATTAGAGCATTTTGCACGAAATCGACACCCCGAACGCAGATCCCTGCGCCCGGTGCCTTGGATGCCTTCACATTTTCCAGTTGCCGGGTGTGTAACTGCCTGAACTTTAGGCCGCTCGCTCACCCAGGTTCTGTGCAGCATCCCGCTCCTTCAGCGCCGCAAACAGACCGACCAGATCGCCGGTCCGGCCTTCGCCCCAAGGGGTGTCGGCCCGTCCGGTTTGTGCCGCGGCCTCCACTAGGAAGGTGACCTCTGGCAGCACGGGTGCGTAGATCACAGCGGATCGTGGCATCACTGCGCTGGAAGCCGCTTTGCCGCTGGCCAGCATGAGCCAACCCAGCTTGGCCGCGGTGCCGGTATGGGCGCGGCGGCTGATACTATCATGGCCCGCCCGCGCGATATCGCCACCGATGCCTGCATAGATGTGGCGCGCGGCAAAAATGCCGGGGCGGCAGGACAGGGGCAGCGCCGCGATGCCAGCCTCCCCCCGGATATACAGACGGTGCGCCTCGGCCAGCAGGCGCCGGACCATGCGGCGCATAGGGTCAGTAGGCAACGGTTCGCGCAGGAACGCTTCCGGCTCGGTTCCGGCCTGCTCAAGCCAGTCGAGCGGCAGGTAGATCCGGTTTTCCCGCGCATCCTCGCCCACGTCGCGCGCGATATTCGTCAGTTGCATTGCAACACCCAGATCGCAGGCGCGCGCCAGGGCATCGCGATCGCGCACGCCCATTATGACGGCCATCATTGCACCTACGGCGCTGGCCACCCGGGCGGAATAGGCGAAAAGATCGCTGAGGGTCTGATACCGATGCTCCATCGCGTCCCAGGCCAACCCTTCCAGCAGTGCTTCGGGCAAGGTCCGCGGCATGTGATAGTCCTCTATCACCGCCGTAAACGCCCGGTCGGCCGGTTGGTTCAGCGGCCGACCGGCATAGGCCAACTCCAACCGCTCTTTCAGGCGCAAAACGGCGGCTACCTTCTCGCTATGCAGATCCACGGCGTCATCGGCCAATCGGCAAAACGCATAAAGCGCCAGCGCCGGGTCGCGATATCGTTTCGGCAACACGCGCGAGGCCGCGTGGAATGACAGCGAGCCATGGCGGATCGCCGCCTCGCAATGGGTCATGTCATCGGGGTCGATCATTCGGCGGCCATCTTCGGTTGAGAGATCATGTAGGGCACGGGGCCTGCATCGGGCACCAGCTTGCCCAGCACCTCGGCACTGGCGATGACGCCAGGCAAACCTGCACCAGGGTGGGTGCCCGCACCGACCAGATAAAGCCCCTTAGCCTCTTCGCTCACGTTATGGGGGCGGAACCAGGCGGATTGCAGGATGCGCGGCTCAATGGAAAAGCCCGCGCCATTGGGGCTGAGATAGCGGTCCCGGAACGTCTCGGGCGTGAACACTTCGCTGGCGCTTATCCGATCGGCGAAACCGGGGATCAGCCCATCCAGCACGCGGGTCACCTTTTCGCGGTAGCGCGGCTCCTCCGCCTGCCAGTCCACGCCGTTGTCATGGCCCAGATGCGGCACAGGGCTCAGCGCATAGAAGGTATCATCTCCCTCCGGCGCGCAACTGGGATCAGTGACCGACGGGCGGTGAACGTAAAGGCTCATATCATCCGACAGCTTGCCCTTCAGGAAGATATCGTCGACCAGCCCCCGGTAACGCGGCCCATTCAGGATCGTGTGGTGCCCGACATCGGGCCACATCGCTGCCGTGCCTTTCGTGCCGAAATACCAAACATACAGCCCCATCGACCAGCGCGACCGCTTCAACCGCGCGGGAGACCACCGTTTGCGCGGCTGGTTCCGCAGCAGCCGGTCATAGGTATGGCCCGCATCGGCGTTGGAAATCACGAGGTCCGCGGGGACAACCTCGCCACCTATTAGCCGCACACCCTTGGCCGTTCCGCCATCCAGCAAAATCTCATCAACTTCGGTGCCCAATGCCAAATCGCCACCTTGGTCTTCAATGACACCTGCCATCGCCTTGGCAATCGCAGCTACGCCACCCATGGCGTAATGGACGCCAAACTCCTTCTCCAGATGGCTGACCAGGATATACATGCTGGTCACCTTGAACGGATCGCCGCCAATGAACAGCGGGTGAAAGCTGAACGCCATCTGGAGCCGCTCATCCCGGAACCGCCGCGCTGCATGGGCATAGACCGACCGGTCGGCCCGCATCATCCCAAACTTGGGAAGCACCTTGATCAGGTCCCACAGCTTGTGCATGGGGCGGCGGCCCAAATCCTCGAACCCGAACCAGTAGCGCCGTTCGGCATCTTTAAGGAACCGCTCATAACCCTTCAAATCGCTGGGGTTGAGGCGCTGGATCTCGGCCCGCACGTCATCTTCGTTCAAGCTCATCTTGAACGAAGACCCATCGGGCCACCGGATTTCATAGAACGGAGCCATAGGCCGCAGGTCGACCTCAGCCTCGAAATCGCGCCCGCAAGCGGCCCAAAGCTGTTTGAAAACCTGGGGCACGGTCACGATCGTCGGCCCCAGATCAAACCGGTGTCCGTTCTGATGAATGGCCGACCCACGCCCACCGGGCATGTCCAGTCTGTCCATCACGGTAACCGAATAGCCCTTGGCGCCCAGCCGCATGGCCGCCGCCAAACCGCCAAGACCGGCACCAATGACAATCGCGCGGGGAGGAGTCGTTTGTCTCATGACTTGACGCTACACCTGTCCAGTTCAGTTGACAATTGGTGTTGCGAAAGTCTGACACAAATGCGGTTTAATGTCAGCGGCTATGGAACAGGCTAGCGCGGTAATCCTGTCTGTACGGGGAGACGCGCGATGCCATATGCCGATGGCTCAATGCATCAGGGGGCCTGCGTCGACTGTCATAATCTTATTGAAAGTATCGGATTTATAAAGCCAATGAGTTGTTTGCGGCTTGTCACCGCGCCATGTTGCGTGTTTGTGTCATGTTACGCTTTGCAGCTTCTCCCCAACCAGCCACATCGCGCGGTCGAACGAACCATCGGAACACGGCTTCGCGTTCTGTGTCTAAAGGCGCGAATACTTTGGCCATGCGTATGATTGGCTGGACGGAAGTAGCCCTTTGGACCGCACTACCGGTTTCGCAAAACGACGCGATGGCAGCATGACGGAGCGCCCCTATGATCCTGATCTCAGACCTCAAATTGCACAGTCATGCCGATTTGACGGGTGTTGCATTTCCCGTACTACGCCACGCGCTTCTCCGGGAAGCTGATGCCCATAGCCTCGATGTGGTCCGCAATACAGACGTTGCCGTGACGTGCATGACGCGGTTCGGCACCGTAGGCGCTGAAATTCGTCCTGTCGGTGCCCGTGTCACGGTCAGGGCAGCAAAATCGGACCGGCTTCATATGCTAAAAGAAAGCCTTGTTGAACATCTTGTCCAACTGATCCCCGAGGCAGTTGAGCAAATGCGTTGGTCAGATGCCAAGCAGCCCGGCGGCATCCCTGCCAATTTTCATTTCGGTCGTATCGAGAACATCACGCCACTTGGCACATCGTTCTTGAGAATGCGCCTGGCATCCGATGGCCTGGGCAGTTTCACCGATGACGCGATCCATTTTCGGCTGGTCTTGCCACCCGCCCATGTGGACACGGTGGACTGGCCGTATGTTTCTGAGAACGGGACGACGGTTTGGCCAAAGGGTGAGCGAGCCCTGCACCGCCCGGTCTACACGACCCGTTTCATTGACCACGCGGTGGGGGTGATGGATTGTGATGTCTTCTTGCATGATGGAGGGCGGACAACCGCATGGGCTCAGTCAGCGGCAGTTGGTGATCGCGTCGCATTTATCGGCCCGGGGGGCGGAGGGATCCCCAAGGTCAAAGCCATCAACATGTATGGGGATGAAACCGCGTTTCCGGCCATTGCCCGTATTCTGGAAACCTTACCCTCCAATACGGTTGGAGATGTTGTTATCAGCGCAAGCGGCGGAGCCCTCCGCGATTATCATTTCGACGCACCAGACGGTATGCGGCTCACCACGATTATGCAGGGGCATGATCTAGCGCAACTCGCCCTGTCTGGGCTTACAGCGCATCCAGATCGTTTCCTGTGGTTTGCAGCAGAAAAATCACTGGTCCAGCCCGTTCGCGATGCGGTAAAGAGCGCGAATATCACAAAACAGCAGACCTATATCGCGGCCTATTGGAGCAAGTAAAACACCTCCTTTTCAAGGTATCATTTTCCGCGCGCGCTTGGCCAGATCCACCGTAAGCGCTCATGAAGCAAGTATCCGACAAAAATACTTGCCTTTCCGAAAGCCCCATGATCTGAGGTCTTGCCAGCCTGAGCCAGCATAAATCCCTTCGACGAAAGTGGTCTTATGCTGGTCCTTCCTCATAACCGCACATCCATTGCTTTGGTTGGGCTTTATCTGGCCCAGGCGGTGCCGCTTTATCTCGTCGCGGCGGCCCTGCCGCCCATCTTACGGGCCGGTGGCATTGGCCTTGATGTTATCGGCGGTATGGGGCTGCTGCTTGCTCCATGGGTGTTAAAGGCCGCCTGGGCCCCCTGGATTGACCGGCTCAGCCACAGCGCCCGCGTGGGTCGCAAAACGGTGATCGCAACATGCCTGCTGATCACGGTTGGTGGAATACTGGCGTTGTCTCAGTTGGATCCGCTTGAAGATGCCGCAACATTTTTCCCAATCCTCATGGCCATGTCTCTGTCATCGGCGACCCAGGATATCGCGTCGGACGGATGGGCCGTCGAACATCTTCCGCCTGATCTCCAGCCGGGTGGCAATGCGCTCCAGGGATCATCAGTTGCCATTGGAGTGCTGATCGGTGGATCGGGCACCCTGATCCTCCATGACCTTATCGGTTGGGCACTGACGCTTTGGATCCTTTCAAGCGTGACAATCCTTCTGATCACGCCGTTTTTCCTTCTTCCGGAAGCTGCGAATCGCAGACCGCTGCCCCGGGATGCGGGCCGGGCTGGTTTCGACAGTTTTCTGTCGATTGACGGTGCTCTTGCGATGCTTGCATTCGCGTTGCTCTTTCGGCTGCCAGAGGGGCTGGTCAAGGCGCTGGAGCAACCGTTCCTCGTGGATCAAGGCTTTAGCCTCGCTCAGATCGGGGCCATTTCCGGGGGTTCCGCTGCCGCGGTCGGCCTGATAGGAGCGTTCATTGGTGCCATATTGATCAGCCGTTGGGGATTGTTGTGGTTCCTGATCTTTCTGATCTGTGGGCGCACCCTTGCCTTTGGCGCCTTTTACTTGGCGGCGACCCAGGGATTTGCCCAATGGACGCTGGTTGGGCTGTCCATTTTCGACACCTTTCTGCGGTATATCGAGATCGTCGGGCTTTATACCGCGTTCATGCGGTTTGCTTCCCTCAGGCAGGCCGGCACCGATTTCACACTTCTGACCAGCATGACGCTGTTGATGTACATGATCGGCAGCATGATCGCAGGCCTGATGGCCGAACATATGGGCTATGGCGCTGTCTTTCTGATCGCCACCCTTTTGTCCGGTGTCACGGGCTGGATGGCCCTCACGCTCCTGCCCGCACGCATACGCTCTGTTCCCCTTGCCAAACAATCGGAGATCTTGCCATGACCATGACTCGGCTTCTGTCCAGTGTTGCCTATCTGGGGTTTTTCGCCGCTGGGTCTGTCCAAGCGCAGCAAGGCGAAGAACCATTTGATCTGGGCACCGTGGTGATTGAGGCGGCGCGAACCGGGGCCGGTAAAGACGCGATCCCCGGCACCGTACAGGTCGTTGAAGGCGATGCTATCCAGCGGCGCATCGCAAGTGGGCAATCCCTGTCGGGCGCCCTTAGTGACATCGTTCCGGGTCTGGCCCCGGCCAACGGGACGATCGGTGGCGCCAGTCAAACCCTGCGCGGTCGAACGACCCAGATCTTGATCGATGGTGTGGCACGCACATCTGAACTGCGCGGGTTTGACCGTGAGCTTTCGCTGATCGACCCAAGCTCAATCGAACGGATCGAGATTATCAAGGGATCAACCGCACGATTTGGTAACGGGGCTACGGGCGGCATTATCAACATCGTCACCAAGACGGCGGGTGAGGGAACAAGAACAACCTTGGACACGCGATTTTCGTTCCAGGATGGAGATGATGACAGCTTCAGCAACGAACTCTTTTTGTCACATGAACGGCGTATGGGTGATTTGGGGCTGCGGTTTGAGCTGTCGCGCAGCGATAGCGGGCAATTCTACGATGGCGACGGAAGCCGATTGCCCCCAGACCCGCTGGTTGGTCAGGGCAATGGCGACAACACAGATCGCTACACACTGGGATTTGCCGCGGACTGGGCCCGTGGCCCCCATGAATTGGAGTTCCGGTTCGACAGCTACCAGTTGGAACAGGAGATCGATGTTTTCACCGATTACAGTACAAACCCGGTGAGTGTCACAAACCGCTCTTACACCGGCAAACCGGTTGAAGATCGCGGGACAAGCGCAAATCTGACATATCGCCACACAGACACGCCGCTGGGCGAACTTGAGGTCACGGCCTTTGTGACCGACATCGAACGTCGAGCGGCATTTGTCGAGGCAGGTCCGAACAACACGTTGTATTACAGTGATGGTCCCGGCACTACGGTGCAGGACCCAGCGGCGCAAACAGAGCTTTTTACCACCACCTACGGTCTTTCCATCACCATGCGATCGCCCTTCGACTGGGTCACCCCGGATGCGACCCTGACCTGGGGGCTTGATTTGGGTCGCGATGAGGTGGAGCAGGAATTGCTAGACGGGACGGATGTGCTTGCGCCGATGTCACAAAACAGTGTCGCCGTGTTTGCCCAAGCGGAAGTTCCAGTGGGCGATCGCTGGCAAATCAGTGCTGGTCTGAGGGCAGAGCAGTTTTCGCTGACAGTTTCGGATTTCACACGACCCGATGCCGTTTCGTTGCGGGCGGTTGGCGGCACGTTCGTTCCGTTAGCCTTGCCCGCGCTTGACGTGGACGGGGGTGAGTTCGATTACAGCGCGGTGGTGGGCAATATCGGCACGGTTTACAGCGCAACGCCGAACCTGGATTTCTATGGGGGTTTCAGCCAAGGATTTTCAATACCGGATGTCGGAAGTTTCACACGCAGGGCCGTGTCGGCTGTTCCGACAGCCGCCAACCAGACCATTTCAATTGATTCCATTCGGCCAGAAGCACAGATCGTGAATACTTGGGAGGTGGGAACCAGATACCAGACCGACACCCTTTCTCTGGATGCGTCCGCATTCCTGTCCACCTCCGATGAGGGCACCATTTTCGATAGCGCCACAAATACCCTCACGCAGCAGAAAGAGCGGATCTGGGGGGCTGAGTTGAGTGCAGACTACCAGTTTCGAACGAATTGGAGTGCAGGCGCGCAAGTCGCCTACACGGAAGGTCGTTTTGACGACGATGGTGATGACGACATTGACAGTTGGCTGCCGATCAACCGGATCCCTTCCACCTACACCGCAACGCTTTACACAGATCGCGCGTTCAATAACGGACTGACCCTGTCAGGCGAGGTCGTATATGCGAGCGGACGGGACAAGCCCGGCGAACCTGTTCTTGGCGACACGGTACGGGTAAACGTTGGCGGCTCATACGCATTGGGGAATGGGACGCTCAACTTCGGGGTCAGCAATCTGTTTGACCAGGATCAAATCAACCCGACGGCCAGCAGTGTGCGTACCGATCCCCTGACCGACGATGCCGTGCGGGTCGCCGATCAAGGCCGCCGGATTGCGGTTGGGTATTCGGTTTCGTTCTGAAACCGGACACCCAACGCCACGCTTGCAGGACCAGTTGGTGTTAGATGGGCCGGGTCAGTCAGGCACTGATCCGAATGTCGACAGGGCCTGACATAGTTTCCCAATCGACCAACCCGACCTGATTGCCGCGTAATGCAGCAAACAAATGTCTGTTGGTGAGGTCTTCCAGGATTACGGCACTGCGCCATGCGGTCAGGCTGAGTTGCGGATCGACGATCCCGTGCGACTGACGGCCATGATTCAATCCATAGATTGGTGCGTCATCTGGGCCGTCCCATTGAACCCGATACGCGTCTCCCAACTGCAGCGCTCCGCCGGGCTGGAGATCGATACGCGACGCCAAAGGCGAAAGACAATCGGGCAGTGTCGTCTCGAAGCCCGTCGCCAGGATAACCACGTCAGCTGTCAGGCCCTCTGTTTGGCCGTCGGTCGCAGTGGCGGTTAGCTCAAAAGCGCCATAACGCGGCGTGATGTGCGTAACCTCGCGTCCTGGTCGGAGGGAGGTTTGACCATGCCCATTGACGTAACGCTGACGATAGAGCGCACGGTACACCTGATCAGCAGTGGCCGGGGTCAAGCCGTCACTGCTGTATTTCTGGTTGGCCAAGGCATGCTGTTGAATTTCCGCAGGCAGCTGCCGGTAGGCCCGCTGATAGGCCGGGGTGAAAATCTGGTCGACCAAACTGCCTTCTTGCAGATGCCAAAACGCATCCCGGCGGCTCAACCAGGTCAACTCATCGGGTCCGGGATGTTCCGATAGAAGATCGAGGACGATCTCCGCACCCGTTTGGCCTCCTCCCACGACGACAACGCGCTTGCCGCGCATATCCGCTTTACGGTTCAGATACTCGATACCGTGATAGCAGTTCTGACCCAGTGGTGCGTCAGCGGGAATGCGCGGTACAGGTCCCGTTCCGACGGCAATTGACGTCGCCCGGATCGTCTGGCCACTATCCGTTTTCAGCGTGAACCTGTTGCCGTCGTGGTCTACCTCTTGAATGCTCGTTGCGAATGTACAAGTGCCCAGACTTTCGGCAACCCACGCCATATAGTCGGTAAATTCCCGTCGAGAGACCGTGTCAAACCGCGCGGCCATGAAGTCATAAAACCGGCCCTGCACGACCAGGTAATTCAAGAAGCTCCATGAGCTGGTCGGCTGAACCGGGGTAACCATGTCTTTCAGGTAGGAGGTCTGCATCTCGCTATCTTCAAAAGCCAATCCGGGATGCCAGGTAAAGTTGGGCTTTCGGTCAAAAAACGCCACATCAAGGCCAGTCACGTTGTCCGCGAGTGCGGCAAGGCTCAAGTTAAACGGGCCGATCCCGATCCCAGCGAGGTCCAGTGTCATGTCATTTCCTTTGGATTGAGGGAGGAGACAGGGCCAGGGCGGCACCCGAAAACACGGCGATGGCGAACGGGGCAGTGGGATCCAATGCCATGAGCATCGATCCCAGTCCGACCCCGACAGCCAACGACGCAATTTGGATTGCACCGTTCCAACCGGCGACCTGAAGCTGGGCAAAATCCTTGCGGGTCATGATCTCCGACAGATTAAGGGAAAACAAAAGTGCAGTACTGGCACCGATAACAAAACTGCAGGCGGCAATGATCGCGATATGTCCTGCTGCAACGATCATCAGACCAGAGGCCAGCAAACACAGCGCGGCCATCCGGGCGCGTTGCCTTGAGACGTGCGGCAAAAGGAACCTTGCGGCTATGAACAAGCCCAAATTTGCCGCAGCAAGGCATAGGCCAGCATAGCCCGCAGAAGCGGCGGGGGGGTGATCCAGTGCTGCTTGGATCAAAGGCGCGATCCCGACTTGAGACGCCCCAACCGCCACTTGCGTCAGGGCTGTCACCCGAAACACCAAGACATTGGGTGGGCGGACTGTTCGTGTGCATTTGAGAGCCGGCAAATGCTTCACTCGAAACAGGCTCAGGACCGCGCCGATGAGGGAGGGCACGAGCGGCGCCAGCGGAGAGAGGAGCAGGAGCGGCCCGATGGATAACGCCGCACCGATCCGTCCGATACCGGCCACGGATTGAACGGCGCCAAGCGCACGGCGGGTACACGGTCCCTGCGCGCTCGCATGCTGCGCGGCGATCAGAAGACTTCCGACTGAAAGACCCTGGATCAGTCGAACACAGACCAGAGCGCTTAGCATGACCGCCGACCCAAACACCGGCGCTGGGCTTATCAAAAGCGCCATGAGGGCAAGATTGGCCGCCAACAAACCAACAAGGCCAAACAAAACCGCGCGCCTTCCCGCAACAGCCCCGATCACTGGCATGCCAAGAGCCGATGCAAGCAGACCTGCCGCCACGGCCAGGCCGATCTGATGCTCTGACAGCTGCAAAAGCTGCGCCAAAACAGGCACCATCCCAATCAGCGCAGTCTGCTGAAAGGCATGACCGGCAAGAACAGGCCCAAAGATCGTTGATGGTGCCATAATACCCTTGTGATTCCTTACTGAAATAGTCAGTAATTATTTTATCTCGTCGGGTAAACGGAGATTCTGATGATTGGCAAAAGGGCGCACATCTATGGAACTACCTGATACTCAAATAGAATTACCGGCGCTTGATGCATTTATAAACGCCGCGCTGCGTGAAGATCGCCTTGCCAAGGCCCAGTTCTGCGACGGGTTGCTACAATTCCGGGATCATCACGGCGTTCGGGTCAGGATCGGACTGAAAGCGCGATCCGGGCTACGTATTCTGTGCAACGGCACCATACTGCACGGCGAAGGGTCAGCGGCCCACCAGATCAGCATTCGGGACCTATTGACGGATCTATCTGCTGCGGGCGGATCCCTTTTTCAAGCTCGGGTTTTGGATAGTTTGGATGCCATTTGCGCGGCGCCACAGCGCCAGGGGCGGGCCGATCAATGGACCTTTGCCCAAGCTGAACAGGCACTGAAGGCAGGTCACGCATTTCACCCCAATCCGCGCAGTCGTGACGAAATGACCCTTGCCGAAGCGGAAAGATACGCGCCGGAACACGCCGGAATATTCGGCCTGCAATGGGTCGCGGCGCGACCGGATCATGTGCAAATAAATCCCGACGCCGAACGCCTCTTCCGCACCCTTGCGCAGGCGGATCTTGGCACCACACCGGATGATCTCATCCCGCTGCCATGGCACCCTTGGCAGGCCAAGCAGCTCTTTCAAACAGATGACATGCAAACCCTTTATTCTGCTGGGGTCCTGAAGGATCTGGGAGAGGGATCCGGCAGTTGGACGGCGACATCTTCCATGCGATGCCTGCATGCAACCCACGCACCATTCATGGTGAAAACATCCCTTAGCCTTCGCCTCACCAACTCGGTCCGGCATCTTTCCCTGCGGGAGGTTCTCCGCGGTATCCACGTGTCGGATCTATTGCGTTCTGATCTGGGCAAACAAATCAAGCGAGATTTCCCAACTCTGCATATCCTGGGAGAG
This sequence comes from Actibacterium sp. 188UL27-1, assembly GCF_016901225.1. Taxonomy (GTDB): domain Bacteria; phylum Pseudomonadota; class Alphaproteobacteria; order Rhodobacterales; family Rhodobacteraceae; genus 188UL27-1. Next base: position 34,510 of record NZ_JAFEUL010000020.1, read on the forward strand.
CCAGGTTATGCTGCGCTGCGGGATATGTCCGGCAACATCTTGGATCCGACCATCACCGTGCTGCGTGACAATCCCTTTCGTGACGCAACATCCAATGGGCCTGTCTTGCTGGCCGCCCTTTGCGAACCGTCACCGCACGGTCCGTCCCCTTTGGGAGGGTTGCTCATCAGATTGGGCCCCGACGCACCAAAGAAGTGGTTCACCCAGTTCTTGAATGTGGTGGTCTGGCCCATCCTTGAACTGAGGGCCCGCTACGGATTGCTGTTTGGAGCGCATCAGCAAAACTTGATGGTGGGCCTGTCTGAGGGATGGCCGGTTGCCGGTTGGGTGCGGGATTGCCAGGGCACCGGACATCTGGACAGCTTTACCGACCGCCTGACACAAGCCTGCCCGGGCATCGGTGAAGGCACGGAAAACATCGTAGACGCAGAACTCGGCGATGGTCTGGTGACCTACTATGTCGTTGTGAACAGCGTGTTGAACACCCTTGCGACCCTCGTCTTGGACGATCTTACAGAGGAGCAGGATCTGCATGACATCTGGCGAAATTTCCTGATCCGCGCCCGCATTCAAACTCCGGGGGATGACACGCTTTATACCCGCCTCCTCGACCGATCAACGCTGACCTGCAAAGGCAATTTCACAACCAGCATCAGCGGCATGAACGAGGCTGATGGCGATGCGCGCGGTCAGATCGCCACCTTCTTTGAGCTTTCCAACCCAATTGCGGAGACTTTGGACGCATGACCCGTCACGCCGACTCCCCGTCTTTTACACCAGCATATGATGCCCGCGCCTTTCACCGTTGGGTGGAAAGACAGTTTGCCCAGGATCCGACGGTCACCTGTCTTGAGGTGCCATCCGAGATGAGGATGAACGGTCTGACCAGCCGTCAGCCTGGTTATATCGACCTGCGCGACGGTCGCGCCCGCATTCACAAATCCGGTTTCCTGCAAGCGCCTGAGCCTTGGCTGAAACATCCATCCGGTTTGTACCAATGTGCCGGGCTGATAGAGGGCCCTGACGGTCGCAACCATCCCTTACGGCCCCCACATCCAACAGGCTTGGTTTATGAACGACATTTCACCGACGCAGACACGACGGTGTCTTTCCGGTCCGTCGACATCAACGGCGATCTCGACATGTTCCATCGCTGGCAGAATGACCCCAGGATTGCCTATTTTTGGGAAGAAGACAAATCGCGTGACGATCTGCGAGCCTTTCTGAGCGATCGACTATCGGACCCTCACAGCTTTTCCGTCATCGGATGCTATGACGACCAACCGGTTGGTTATTTTGAGATCTACTGGGCACGTGAGGATCGGCTTGGTGCCCACTACGATTCCGGTCCATGGGACCGTGGCTGGCACGGCCTGATCGGTGAGGTGACAGCCCTTGGTCGCAAGCGAACCTCAGCGTGGATCCGGGCACTGACCCATTACATCTTTCTTGATTGTCCCATGACCGACCTTGTCGTCGGTGAGCCGCGTATCGATAACAAAAAACTACTTCGCTACGCCGACGCGCTGGCCTATCGCAAGATCAAGGAATTCGACTTCCCCCATAAACGGTCCGCCCTGATGCATTGCAGCCGCGATGACTTTTTCGGACGGGTCGCCCTATGACGGATCGGTTTGATCGGGCAAGACGCCAGCTTTTGGCAAAAATGATCAGCGAACTGACCTGGGAAGAACTACTTTTTCCGAAAGGTCACGACGCATATACGCTCACCTTGACGTCTGGCAGGATCTATCGGTTCAGCGCCACGCGCCGGATCTGGGATAATCTTGATATCGACCCAGGCAGCCTCTCGATCGATGAAGGATCCGCTCCGTGTCCTCTGCAATTCACCGTGGATGCGCGCAATGAATTTGGCATGTCCCCCGCGACCGAGGCGACGTTTTTGCGGGAGCTTTCGAACACCCTGCATCAAGATCTTGAACTTGACCGCATGTATGGCACTCTCACAGCCAAGGACCTGATTGAGCAGCCGTCCCGCAGCTTGCATGCCGCCCTTGATGGCCATCCAAAAGCCGTCGCCAACAAGGGTCGCCTGGGATGGGGATGTGACGCTCTGTCAGCCTACGCACCGGAATATCACAAACCAATCCAACTGTTCTGGTTGGCCGTCGAAAATGGCCTTCTTCGAACCGGCCGATCACAGGAGGCGGAGGAAGACACAGTGCTGGCCAGCGCGATCGGATCAGATGCGGCAGCCGAATTGCATCGGCGATCCCCGAAAAGCGGAACATATCAGATTATCCCGGTCCATCCCTGGCAATGGCGGAACGTTGTGCAGCAGGCATTTGTCGCAGAACTGATGACGGGGCGCATCGTACCGCTCGGCTTCCACGGGCCCGATTTTGTCGCCTCGCCAAGCTTGCGCACCCTGACACCCGTCAATGGTAGTCCCTATGACGTGAAACTGTCGTTGAGTATCCTGAACACGTCAGCCTGGCGGGGGATGCCGGGCAAATACATTGAACATGGCGGCGCGATTTCCGATTGGCTCGCAACAACCGTGGAGAATGATCCCGTCTTGCGCAACACGGTCTTGGTTCTGCGCGAAGCACTGGGGCACTGGGTCGAACATCCGCTGATGCGGCAGTCACCCGAGGCACCCTACCGCCATCATGAGGTCCTGGGCGCTCTTTGGCGGGACAATGCAGATCACAAGGTTGGACCCGGCCGCCGAGCGATTATGGCCGCCGCCCTGTTTCACGAAGGCGCTTGTGGCAGGCCGTTGCTTCTGGCCCATGCTGAAGCATCAGGGCTTTCGCCCGAAGATTGGTTGAAAAGACTGTTTCAGGTCACTGTCATGCCCCTATGGCATTTCCTGTGTCGCTATGGCGTTGGGTTCATTGCCCACGGCCAGAATGTGACAGTGGTTCTGGATAAGGACGTGCCTGTCGGGATGGCAATCAAGGATTTCCAAGGCGATTTGGATCTGGTCGATCACGATTTTCCAGAGATGGCCGGTCTCGATCCCGCAATCCGGATGCTGCTGCCGCGAAAGCCGCCAGCGTACATTGTACACGATATTCAAACGGCTCACTTCATCACTGTTTTGAGATTCCTGTCCGCGGGACTCGCCCGCGCCGGTGCGGTCAAAGAACAGGTCTTTTACAATCTCCTCAGTCAAGTCCTCTCGGATTACGCTACAGAGCATCCAGACTTGGCTGAGCGCCACCGTATGTTCGATCTATTCGCCCCAACCATGCCCAAGGTGTGCATCAATCGTGTGCGCTTCGATATAGGGTATGAGGACAGCGCTGCCCGCCCCCTTCCAACTCGCGGAACGGATCTATCCAATCCGCTGAACCGGTGCCCAAGCCCTCAGGAGACAAAGGCCAGGGAACTCCCCATTCCACCTGCGGCTTGATCCGTTCGCAGCTGCTATTGGCCATGTCGTCGCTTGCGTCAAATTAAGGTACTTGGATCGTCTGCGACCAAATGTATCGAAGCCATACTATCCCGTGGTTTCAGGACTAAAATGCCAAGCTACGCGATAGATACGGTCGGCCGGGGATGGCGGATCTGCCCGCCCGCGGTTAACCAACCGCGTGCTTCGACGGATGGTCGGTGACAATGGCACAACACTGGTAAGCCGCTGTTGCGTGATCAGAACGAGCCTGACCATGGGTTTTATTGCCATCGACCCCAAAATGATCGGCCTTAAGCCCGCTCGGCAGAAAACCTTTGCGCGAAAACAAAGACACCATCGGCAACCTCCGTCAAAGATCACCAAAATGTGGTTTCAAAGCAATACAACGCTACCAAATGCGCGACGGCCCCAGTACATCATGCCTTTCAACAAGCAAACACTTAATGAATCGTCTCTTTCTCAGTAATATCACTGCGACCGTCTAAATGACAAAGAAGTGGGCACCCACCTCGCACCGAGGGAGAGGCTGACCTCCTACACGTGACTATTGTGGCGGCGCACACCACCAAAGCAGCTTATTTACTTGGGAAGCAGAAGACTGTGATCAAAAAGAATGGTCACTGAAAGCCCGCGTGTCCCGTCGATTTCGATTGCGCCGCCATATTGCCGGGTCAGCGTGCGGATCAGTTTCCAACCAAGCGAATGTGCGCGTGCCGGACCTTGGCCGGCATCTGACAATCCCTTGCCGTCATCGGCAACGCATATACTGGGGCCTTCCGGCAAATGCTCAAAACTTACCTCAATTCGACCGGACGACCGGCCCGAGAAGGCATGCTTGTAGGCATTGGTGATAAGTTCACTCACGATCAATCCAACGTTGATGGCAATCTGGCTTTCAATCTGCACGTCGTTGCCTTGCGTGATCACCGAGATGGATCGATCCTGCACCTTAAAGGCATGTTCCGCATTTGCAGCGATCTGGCGCAGGAAATCCATCAGCGACAGGCTGTCACTCTCCGCAGTCTGCTGCATCATCTGATGCGCCTTGATTACCGCATGGATCCGGGCATCCAAGTCGGCAAGCACCTGCTTTGTCTCTGTGTTGGTTGTGTTGGACCTGCTCATCTGAACCAGCGCGCTGATCAGGGCCAGGTTATTGCCGGTGCGATGGTGAACCTCTCGCATCAAAAGATCACGGGTTGCGATCGCGTCCAGTAACTCGCGGTTTTGACGTGCCAGTTCGGCGGCCGGATCAAATGCTATGATCTTTGAAACGGCCGCCCGCGCGGTCTCCGCATAGGTCATTAGTTTATCCGCGGGAACACCGCTGACAAATGCGGCATCGATCCGGGTTCCGCCAGAGCCCGTCCGAACCTGAAAACTGTCAGCGATATGTCGAACGCCGCGCAGTCCACGACCCGAAGCAATAGATACGTCGCCGTGCAGAATATCATCTGCCGCCGGGATCCCTGGGCCCTGGTCGCTAATCACGGCACGCATGGCGACAAAGCTGTCATGGGTGCCCAGCGAGAATTGCACACGCCCTCCACCGGCATAGACAACGGCATTTCGCCCCAATTCGACAATGGCTGTGACCGTGCGCGTCTTTGCAAATGTGCTGAACCCAAGCACATCCGCCATCGCACTGGTCACCTGACGCAGCCCAACGATGTCCGTATCGCTTTCAATCGGGAGGGATGTGAGGATTTCCGACATCGCGTCAACCGAGCAGACTTGGCCGGACGACAACGATACTGGCATCGTCGCGCCCCCGAAAATTACGATGGAGCAACGTCGCCGCAATCGTCAGAGGGGATCGCGCAAAAAGACTATGCTTGAAATCGCTCAATCGCACCGTCGACAGCCCGTCGCTGTGCAGGACGACGATATCGCCAGTGCACAGATCGAAGGTTTCGCCATAGGCTGTGAGTGGCGGCCCACCCAACCGACCGTCGCGGACAGGAAAGCGCTTGGTTTCACCTTCCCGTATGACAAAGGTTGTGATATTTCCCACGGCTCCGTAGGACAGCGCGCTTTTGTTACAATGGAAGCGGACAGCGGCGGCGACGACACCGCGCTGACCATTTAATTTCCGGGAGAGTCGTGACAGTGCGTCTGCAGGAAGACCATGCTCGGTCTCAAACGCCTCGATCGCCTGCTTTGCGGCATCTGCGGCGCAAGGGCCGTGACCTAACCCATCACAAAGGAATATATCGGTGCCCGATGAACTGGTTCGGGCTGTCCAGCTGTCCCCGCACTGTGTTTCGGCTGGATGGCACACGGTAAGACCAGCGATAGCTAGCGATCCGGGCGCAGCGTCCTTTGAGGGTCCGGCAAATTCGCAGGCGACCACAGTTCCAATTCCAGCTTCCGCCCAAATATCGAAGCGGTCCGACAGGCGGCGGATCGCGCCAAGCCCCAGGCCGGCTGATCCGCGAGAGCTGTTTCCATCCGCCATGGCGGTGTTGATATGCGCAATGCCAGGTCCATCATCGACCACGATGAGTGCCAGCCCCATACCGGTTTGCAGCGGCGTCTTTTGTATCAATATGCGACCACCGCCACCATGGCGCAGGGCATTTGTGGCGGCCTCCGTTGTCACAATAGCAATTTCCTCCGCCCGGGTTTGCGGCAGACCGATATCCAAGGCCGATTGCCGCGCCAGACGCCGGGCAGCGGAAACAACGGTGACGTCATCGATGTTGAGCCATCGCATCATATATTGACTGCCATGCGGATCGTAACGCCCGTATCCGGCGTCGACTCAATTTCAAAAACATCGCAAAGCCGCTGCGCGCCGCCCAGACCCCGTCCAAGACCGCGGCCAGTGGTAAATCCATCTTGCAGGGCTGTGTCGATATCCTCGATCCCCGGCCCGCCATCCTCGCAGATCACGCTGACCTGCTTTGATCGGTCATGGCTGAAGACGCTGATATCGCCACCTTGGCCGTGAACGACAGCGTTTCTTGCAATCTCACTTACCGCGGTGACAAACCGGGTCCGCCCAAGCGCCCGAGCGCCGAGTTTGTCCATCGCCTGGGTGACGACGCGACGCGCGCGTGCAACGTCCCGGTCACTGCGCAGACTGATGCGCTCAACCAGCTTGCCCTCTTCACGGATCATCCGGAGTTGGAGCGGAGCCGCTCCATTGCATGGGTCAAGCTGAGAGCGGTACGCGTTTCCGGCAAATGCATGCCCAGCTCAACCAGCGTCATCGCCACTGCAGGTCGCATTCCGACCAAGAACGTCTGGGCATCCAAAAGCCGGGCGATGTTGGCAAGTTGCGCAATGACGCGACCCACGAATGTGTCCACGATTTCAAGCGCGCTGATATCAATCACCACACCTTGCGCCCGTTCAGATGCAACCCGGTCGGCAAGCCTATCCTGCAGACCCATGATATCCGTGTCTGTCACATCTTCATGTATCCCCACAAGCAAAACACCATCGACCATATGGATCGACCCACCGTCCAGCGCGTCAGACATTGCTATGCCGCACAATACCATAGCCAAGGCGATCAAGCGCCTCGTTAAAGGCGCTTCGGATTGTGGACCGGGTCGATACGTTACCGACATCGACGCCAAGTTGCACCATGGTTTGGGCGATCTTCGGACTGATCCCGCTGATGATGCATTCGGCACCCATTAGCCGAACCGCAGAGGCCGTGCGCAGCAGATGCTGGGCGACCTGGGTATCCACGGTCTGGACACCGGTAATGTCGACGATCACCATCTCGGCGCGTTCCCGAACGATTGCCTCAAGAAGGTTTTCCATGACATCCTGGGCGCGCACCGAATCTAGTGTACCGATGAGTGGCAGCGTCAGGACCCTGTCCCACAGTTCCACCACCGGTGTGGACAGTTCCAACATCTCAATCCGCTGCCGATCAATGACCTGCTCGCGCTCGGCAATGAAAATCTCGGTCGTGTAAAGGGCAAAGGCATCCACGACCCGTGTGATCAACCAAACCTCATCAATCAGTTTTTCAGGCTGATCGGACAGGCGTTGGCGCAACCGAGTGAAGAGCGTCGATTTCAGCGCTTGAACGAACGCTGCCATATCGGTTGCTTCCACGCCAATGCGGACACGCTCCCGCGTGATCTCCGACAGGACACTGCGAAGATCAATCCAGGCGTCACCTTTAAGATCAAAATCCTCACCCGTCACACCGTCACGCACACCTTGGGCAAAGGCCTTCAAAAGAGCGGCCGTATGCGCTCGACCTTCATCGTCGGAAAACAGGTCAGATCGCGTGAGGCCTTCGTTGCCCTGGGTGCTCAACCATGAGTTCAGCACAGCGTCGAAATCTTCATCAAGAATGGCAAGTGTGGATGAAGTGGCGGAGCCAGTCATCGGAAATCCCTTTATATTCGATGGCTTGGCAGGCTGATAAAGGCCGTGCCAACAGTGTCACTCTTTACATAGACACGTCAGAAGACAAATACGGTTTTACCGCTAAAGTAAAGTATAGATGGCATGATCGGCATTCAGAAATGCCTACCGATGCACTGAATTTCCAGCCTGAAATATATGAATTCAAAGCTCTAAAATCTCGGCATAAGACCCTAAACGTTATTAGCTCTAGTTATCATTTTAAGCTATCAGAGGCAGTATTTAGTCCTAAAATAGTATAGATTATTCAGAATACGGCGCAAACACCGAACGGTTTTCAAGAAATTCTGACTGTTGGTTCGGGCATTGCTTCTCAAAACCCACTTTCCCGCACCAACACCGAAATCACCCTGCGGGTGTAATCCGCCGCCAAGCTCGTCGGCTTGGTCCTGGCGATGACAAAGCCCGGGGCATAGTCGACGGAGCCGCCCGGTTGCAATGACGCCTCCCCGCGAAACCATGTACTTGTCGGAGATAGCGTTTCACCCCGGCCCACCGTCACGGATATCGGACCGCCGAACATGGATGCCAAGGCAGGCTCGTCCAATGTGGCGATGGGTGTTGTCTCTATCCTCTCCCATGTCGCCACATGGGTTTGCGTTGGATCCCCGCTGGAGGAAAAGGTGATCGGCGCCGTTTCGTCCAGCTGGTACCGAGCTGCGAAGGGGAGAAAAACCGTCAAGATTTGTTCATCCGACACGACAATGCCCAGAGGTTCATTTTGACCGACCCAATCGCCTTCCCCCAAGGAACTTGGTAGATCACGCATGGTGCCCGAGATGGGACTGACAAGGATCAGCGCGTCTTGCTCTGTTTCCAGCAATCGCGCCTGGGCCTGTAGCCGGTTAGCTTCCTCGCGCATCAGGGATGACCGTTTCATCCCGTCCGATGTGTACCCATTCTGGGCGATCTCTCGGGTGATCTGTTCCTGTTGGGCACGGGTTTTGCGAAGATTGAGCTGGATCTCTGCGGATTGGAGAGCAATCAGAGGGGCGCCAGCCTCTACCCGATCCCCATTTTGGACATGGACTGCTGTGACCTGGGCCGGAACGCCAGAAAACAAAAGGCTTTCATGCTCAGCCGTCAGGACCGCTGGGAAGGCAATCGATCGCGGCAATGGGGCTGCAAGGACATAGCCCACCACTCCCAACGCGATCAGATAGACCGGCCCTCTCCAGGTTCGTGTGAGGTTACGTGCACCCATGCTCCAGCTCTTTATCTCTTTGACGATCGGCCGACCGATGAACCACCAGAGCTCGATCACGAACAACATGAGCCCCAGGGCCTTAAAAAACAGATGATAGACTAACAGAGCTATCCCCAAAAATAGGAAGAACCGGTAAATCCAAGTGCAGAACGCATAGAAGATCAGCCATCTGCGGGTACGGGTGGGGAAATCCTCAGGCTCCGGTTCATGCGGTCCGAACAACACTTTCCGAAGCCACCATTGCCCAAGCGCGAAACTGCGCTGTTGCAAATTGGGGAGATCAACGGCGTCGGCTAACAGGTAGTAGCCATCAAAGCGCATAAAAGGATTGAGGTTGATGGCAAGGGTGGTGATCCAACTGACGCTGGCTAATACATGCATCGCCATTTTGAATGAACCATCCGGTGAAACAGCCCACAGAATGGAAGCAATGGCCGCCAAGCCAAGTTCGGCAATCACACCGCCTCCGTCGATAGCAAGCCGGTGCCAGCGATCGCGTAACTTCCACCCCTCGGTCGTGTCGGTCCAAAGCAATGGCCATAGCACAATGAACGCAACACCCATCGCGGGAACCCGACAGCCATGGTGTTTGGCAGCAATGGCATGGCCAAGTTCATGAATGACCTTCGCCCCCATCAGCACAACAAGGGTGAGGGCCACGCCATGGGGTGTTTGCAGGTCAGCAAACCCGGCAATGAACGCCGCCCAATCCTGTAGCACCAAAAATGCGCCCAGAACTGCGATCGCAATCAGCAATCGGACGGACAATGGCGCCAAGATAGGGCACAGTACCAGATAAAGCCTGTCCAGGGCATGATCCGGGCGGACAAGCGGGATCCGGACAAATAGATAATTCTTCACCAACCATGTGAGCGGATTGGATTTTCCCGCCTCGCATTGCCGTAAAACCGCTTGGGTGATGTCATTACCCTTCAGGTTGAGCAGATTGTTTTGCCCAAGATAGGTGACCAGGGTATCGATATCTTCAGGTTGCGGGGTCAGGGTCGTGCTGTGGCTGATATCCCGCGCTACTACTTTGGGATCCCCCAGGCCCCAACGTTTCAGAATCTCGAACTGGAGCCATCCAATGCGATGGAATTTGTTGGCAATAGGATCATGGATAATCCAAGCGGGCGATCCGTTCGGCGCTGGCGCAGTTGGCAAGATGTTTAGATCGGTACGAAGGGACGGAACCATGGTCACCTAACGACCCAGCCATTTCCGCAATGCTGCAATCGGACGCCGAAACACCTGCAGCGCAAGCGGCTGACGCGCGCCATAAATCTTAGCCGTGCCTCTTTGTCCAAGCGTCAGGCTGGAGCTTGAACCATCCATCCATTGAGCAGTCATCCGATAGGCGATGACGTCTGTCGGCGTCTTGGTCGCCCGGTAGCTGATGTAATGTACTTGCGCCTCCGCCGGAGCAGCGGGCGCCGCATCGGAGAAGAAGGCAACCTGCGCTTGATCTGGCATCGGAATGCGATCTGTGGCAGCCAACTGAATCTCCAACTCGGTCTGATTTGGATCGGCCACCAGCATGATCCGCTCGCCGACAGAGACCGGGCGACCGATCCAATCAAACGCATCCTGGAACACGGCGATCCCGTCGCGGGGGGATCGAAGCTCGGTCTTGCTTAGTCTTTCGGTCAGATAGCCAACCTCAAGCATGGCGGTACGGACCCGCCCCTCCGCCGAGACGACCTCCGCATTGGCGCGCAGATCGCCCAAGGCATTTTGTGCCGTTTGCCGCAATTCCGTGCGTGCGAGTGCCACGGCAGCTTCGGCAATTCGCAACCTTGCCCGCAATTCCGACGCATCGTAGCTGACCAGCAATTGGCCTTGCGTCACCGGACTGTTGGGCGTGACATGAACCTCGGTTATGACCGCTTCCACTGGAGATCGGACAAGGGAAGGGTCGCTCGCCACAATCTCTGCCGGTGCAAGAACAGAGCTGCGGATCGGTATGGCAAGGGCGATCAAGGCTGCGACTGTGATAATCAACCCGGCACGGGACGGCCTGACGGCGCGAACAATGCTCTGACGAGATTTTGCAAGGATCAACGCATGGGACAAAGCATCCGCGAACGTAGCTGACAGACTTACCTCACCCTCCGCAAAGGGTTGATTTCGCAATAGCAGCAAACCCGCTGCCGCACCTTTTGGGCCATTAAGCGGGCACCAGAGCAGATATTTTGGTAACCATTCCTTCCAATCCGTCACAAGTTTCGACGTGTCGGTTCCGGTCAGATCGTCAATAGTAAATACCCGGGTGGCCGCTAGTTCTCCGCGCTTGGCCCAATGCCGGATTAAATGATGCGTGAGCAGCGCAAAGGGGGCCGTCCTATCGATCACTGCGACATTGGACAGGGCCGTAATCTGCCCACGCGCCGGCTTGCCCTGAGGATGCTCCCACAGAATGGCCTGACTGAAGGTCACAATCTCTTTGAGTTCATTGACTGCAACAAATCGCAGCTCTGGCAGCTTTGCCCACCGCATACGCTTTTCCAGCGCCAAAAGGTTGGCGAGGGTGTGCAAACGCGGATCAGATTGCGGAGTATCGGCCTGTTTCGATCTGATTTGCGATACGGCCAATGGAACACCCTGGTCTTTTGCTAGTTGAGTTGTCGAAACTCCGCCTGCCCGCTCATGCCCGACAACAGATCTCCGGTCTGATCGTCGATGCTGCCAAAAACCGGGATCGATTGGCTCACCGGATCCACGCGACCGCCGAACCGCTCGATTCGAGCAGAATAGGTCCTGCCGGTTTCATCAATCTTAATGGTAAACGCATCACCCGCAGATAATTGGCCCAACCAGTGCGCGGGTATGACCGTCTTCAGTTCCAGCCCGCGGTTGTTGACCAGGCGGAACAGATCTTGACCCGCTGAAACTGTATAGTGCGATTTCACCTTTAAGTCCGTGATCTGCCCATCAAATGGGGCCGCGATGGTACAGTTTTTAAGCTGTTTTTCTGATACGGCGACCTCGGCTTCGGCTTCCCCCAACTCTGCCTGGCGGATGGCAACCGCTGTTCCGCTTTCCGAACCTAGGCGCTGGCCCCGAGTGGCGGCTTGCAATTCCGTTTGCTTGCGGTTGGCCAGTGCTTTGGCGCGAACCAGCTCCGCTTGCAAAACATCACAGACGAAAGACAAGATCGTGTCACCTGCCGTGACATACTCGCCCTCCCGAAACCGCACGGCACCGATCCGCCCGGCCTGCGGGCTCAGGAATATGGCATCTTCGATGGCCAGGACCTGCACCCTGATCTGCTGCCCGATATCGCGTTCAAGCTGCGCAAAAAGGTCATCGCCCGCCGGATCCTGGCCAATGGCCGGAGTGCTGGCCAGTACCGCTCCCAATAGCAGGCCAGCACACCAAGTGGCATGCGTTGGAATGCAGCCCCTCTTCAACGGCGTGCTTTGCGTGGTTTGGGTTGCCGTGCAGCAGCCAAAATGGTTTTCGGTGCATTGGCGTTCAAGATCGATGAAAGCTGGCCTGCATTGATCTTGGCCTGTGCCGTACCGACGATCGCCTTGGTCCGTGCCAGGTCGGTGAACTGCGCGTCGGGGGGCAATAGGTCCAATCCGATGGACACCAACAACCGGGACAGGGCCAGGCGCGCCTCGACATAGGCATTGTCGCGGTTCAATTCTGCAGAGATGGCCTGAGCTGCCCGTTGGATCCGGTCGAGTTCAGTGCCCTCGTCCTCCGCTGCGCTGGCTGAAGCAATGCGCAGGATCCGCCCTTCGATGTTGCTGAGCTTGAGGGCTGATCCGTAGGAATCCACGGCCTGATCATACTCGGTCACCCCGATTGAAACCTGCACTAGGATTGCTGCGGTCAGGGCCAACCGCCGCGCGTCGGATATCTTGACCTGCTGTTTGGCCGCATCCACTGATTTGCGCCCGCGGACCAAATTGATCAGATTCCAGGTGGCGCGTAATCCCGCCTGGCGCCATTCATTGTCAAACAAAAGCTTGTTGGACGAGGAATTGGCAGACGCGATGATCGACAGTTCGGGAAAGATATTTAGGATTTCCTGATTGACGCTTTCGCGATCAATTCGTGTTTGATAGGCGGCTTCCCGGATTTCTGGACGGTATAGCAACCCATAATTCTGCAACTCACCCAGTTTGACATTCAGCTTTGGCAAACGATCCTGGCGATGGTTAGCTAGCCGGAAATGCGTTCCTGCCGGCAGGTTCATCAGGGAGGCAAGACGGGATTTTGAGATTGCGAGAGATGATTTAAGCTCTTTGAGCGACGTCACCACCTGCACGAGATTACGGCGATACTCCAATGCGGCGACGCTTGATTGCAATCCCTCGCGCTCAATCTGGGCAGACCGACGCTCGGCCTGGTCCGCCTGGCGGATCAATCGCTCGACCCTGGGTAAGAGACGTTGCGCAGTCAATGCTTCTAGATAGGCCGTTTCGATCTGGAGGGAGAGGTTGTTCATCACCCGCCGCCGCTTTTCCACGGCAATGAGCGCGCGATCAGCCTGTTGTTTCGCCCGGAAGTAGCTCAATCCAAAATCCAGAACGTTCCAGCTGAACGTCAGGTCCGCATCGCGAATTTCCGCATCTTCGGAAAACGACGGCTCAACCGATGTCCGGCGGGAAAAGAGCGTCGTGCTTTGGGTCGCTCTTTCGCTGCTGCGATCCTCATACCCAGCATTCGCAGCGAGGGTTGGCAGCATGTCTATATTTGCAACCGTCAGTCGCGCGCCTTGCAAAACTTCTTCCATGATCTGAACCTTATGGTCCAAATTATAAAGAAGTCCGCGTGCAACGGCCTCGTCGAGGGTAAGTGTGGTGGTTAAAGGAACACTGACTGCATTCAGCTTTGCAACGTCATCGAAAATACGCCTTTGGTGTTGCTCCAAAGTGATCGGATCAGGTTTGACCGCACATCCGGCGAGCATCAGAGCAGCCAATCCCAAACTCAGTCGTTTCTTGCTCATAGGGTCCCTCGCTTTTGCAGCGATGCCAGTTAATCTAGCGGTTTTTCGTTGTGAAATTGGGTACTCAGGCAGGGTTAACGATTCGTTAACAGATCACCTTAACCATTGTTTTTATTGGTAAGCATGGCTTAACGTTCACACTCGAATCCCTGGGATCCAAGCCAACGCTTCACCTATTCCATATGATTTTTTCAAAATCTGGAACTGTTGAGGGACATCTACCAATTCCAAAGGTGGACATTGATCAGAACTGGTAGATGCGCTCGACTTTCTATCCTGGCCGCATGCGTCAACCCAAGAGTGGAAGTCTAGGGTTTGGGTCGCTCCAGCCATCTTGCTAGTCCGCTACCGTGGCGAGCAAGGTGTCCAAAAATACTGCCTGTTGCTGCAAATGTGCCGATCGCGAATGTGAAGCAAGTTGATCGGCAAATTCGATCCGCTCTCCCAGGTCATTGTCCCATTGGCCGAACTGCCAGTCGGCAGCGTTTATTGCCGCGCGCACCGCATCTGTCGATGGCACGGTAACTTGTGCGCCATCAATCCCTTCGATAGGAACAGGCAGGTCTGGTGGAGGACTATCCCCGTCTGACCCGTTCTGATCGTTCTCGCCTGATATCTGACGATCCGCTTCAGTCGCATCACGTACGATGATGATCTTGAAATCTGTTTTTACTTCATTTCCTTGACTATCCTTGACGATGATCACGAATTCCATAGAGGCTGGAGCATCCAACGGCGGTTCACCAGAAAAGAGGAGTTCGTCGCTATTGAGCGTCATCCATTCGGGGATAACGCCACCATTTGCCAGTTCTACGGTCAGGCTCAACGTCTCGTTCGGGTCGCTGTGCTGGAACAATCCCTTCGACAGCTTGATGACATTGCCCTTCTCGACGATCATCAGTTTGTCATCGACCTCTCCTGTAAGGTAGATCTTAACACCCGCTGCCTGACGAAATGCATCATTGTCGCTCGATGAGTTGCGCAACGTATCTTCAAATCCCACCCGCTGTTCTTGGGCTGACACACCCGACGAAAGAGCAGATTGCGACCCTGCCGACCCGGCAAGGCTGCCCCCTGCGCTGGTTGAGCCGACCCGGGATGACAGCGGCTCACTCAACAAACCGCCGCCTCGGGATTCAAACTTTCCCGTGATTGTCGCGGCGAAGGGTTCGGGTGCACCTCCCGCATCAATCGTAGAGCCCGTGATCATCAACTCCGCCGTTACATCGGCCGAGGCTACGATCTGCAGATCCACAATGTCCTGAGGGCTTAATTCCGCACGTCCATCGATCACATTAACGGGGACGCCGGAAGTGCCGACATAGAGCTGAACCTGTGGCGGGATATTTTCGATCACCACGATTGGAGCAAAGGTCTCGGAACCATCCTGATCGACCAGTTCCAAGGACAATGGCAAAGGTTTTCGCTCTCCGGGTTCGGCCAGAACGTCCGCAACGGTGACGATGGCGGTGTCGGAAACGGGCGCCACATCGAACCTAAAGGTGTTCGGGGATATGTCGAAACCACCAGCCGCATCGCCGACAGAGAAATCGAACCTGTCATAATCCAACCCGTGTTCGTCCGCCGCCGGCGTGAAGACCAGATCGCTGATCTGTCCCGCGGGTATGGTAACGCCTGCGCTGACGGGTGCGCCGTCCAGGGTGAGCGTGCCATTTGTCGGCAGCGTGTCGATGCGAACCCCCTGGAG
>NZ_JAFEUL010000020.1:50263-82362 GCF_016901225.1 Actibacterium sp. 188UL27-1
CACCGTCACGGCGCTGCCTTCGATATGGGTCGGGGTCGCATCGAGATCGGCAAAGCCCGGCGCATCGTTCAACGGTGCGATGTTGAAGGTCAGGGTATTGGGTGTGGTGTCGTAATCCTGGCCCATCGCGCCAGAATCGTCCTGGACGGAGAAGGTGAAGCTCGCCCCCGGAGATCCCGTATGATTGGCCGCCGGCGTGAAGACCAGATCGCTGATCTGTCCCGCGGGTATGGTAACGCCTGCGCTGACGGGTGCGCCGTCCAGGGTGAGCGTGCCATTTGTCGGCAGCGTGTCGATGCGAACCCCCTGGAGCGTGTCGCCGGTATCGGGGTCGGTGAAGCCGAACTCTGCCGCGGTGAAGGTGTGCGGCACGTCTTCATCAATGGCAATCGTGCGATCCGCCCCCGATGGCGCGTCATTCGTCGCCGTGATCGCCACGGCCAGGGTACCGCTGCCGGTCAACACGCCGCCACTGCCCTGCGCCCCGGTATTGCCGTCCGACACCCCATAAACAAGCGTGATCCCAGACGGAGGATTGTCCCCATCAAACGCGTAGGTCAGTCCACGTATTGCCTCGGTCACCAATGCGCTTGTGGCCGCGCTATCAAAGCTCAGGAGCAGCACGCCCTCAGAATTTTGGCTGACCGTACCGATGGCCGTTCCGTTCACGGTAAGTGGACCACCCTCAACCAGAGGAGCGAGCGTGCCGGTGCGACCAAAGATATCAGCATCGTTTGCACCACCATTCCGCACAACGGTAAAGGTCGCACCGTTCCAGGAGTTGAGCGCATCGGCGTCAAGTTCCGGGTCCGACAGAGCGACATCGACATCCAGGACGGACGGGCCGCCCCCTTCCTCATGGGTGATATCAGGGCTAGCCCCACCCAAATCGCTGAAAACTGGAGCTGAATTGGGGCTGAGCACCCCGAAATTGTTTCCAGTTCGCTGAGCCCCTTCGTTCAGCGTGAATTGAATCCTATTATCGGTTGCACTTCCACCGGTGTCATGGATGACCTGATAGCCTGTTGGCAGGCCGTTGGCGCCAGTCGTGACAACTTCGATCCGATAGTTACCAGCGGGCAAGGCACCGATATTGAAGGCGCCATCCGCGTCGGTCCGCAAGGTATAGACGGCGTTATCGCCGCCGGTTCCAAAATTGCCATCCGCACCGGCATGGGTAATCCGAATATCTGTATTACCCAGGCGCGGATCTGTTCCATCGATCTGATCATCCTGGTCGATATCTTCGTATAGTGTGCCAGCGATCCGGCTTAGTCCCGCAGCTTCTGTCAGACGATAGGTATTGGCGCCGGTACCGTCACCCGTCCGCTCACCCGTTGTGCCACCAGCGACGCCGGCCGTGGATCCCGCGAGGCTCGACTGGTCGCCATCAAGCGAGGTCCAAGTAAGAACCGCGTCTGTGCTTGTCGCAATGTTGGTATCATCAATGATATCAGCAGTGTAGGTGACCGTCACAGTGTCACCATCCGCAATCTCGTCGAAAGCGATGTTGAGTGTGGTCCCGTTGCTTGTATCAAGACCGCTTGCCCCGGTGATGCTAACAATTGTCAGATTTTGCAGATTGCTTCCGATGGTATCGGTGAGCAGCGTGTCATGGGCTATCTGCCCAGAGCTATTCTCGAACGTGATTTGATAGGTCGCGGTCGTCCCATCCGTAGAGACAACGGCCTTGTCGAGATTTGAAAGCGCGGGTTCCACGACGTGCAAGCTCACCGAATCTGACGCGACCAAAACAGCTGCGTCAGAGCGGATATCGACGTCTGAGGTCAACGTATCGCCGCCACCCGTGCCAGTCTCGTTCACAACGATCGTGTTGTATTCAAGAATGATGTATTCACCGTCGTCATCGTCATCAGAATTGACAATCCTGCCCAAATTGAATTCGGGGTTATCGCCATTGCCAAATGCACCTCCATCGGCATTCGCGATATCGTTTGAGTTGATGACAAAAGAGGGATCGGTGCCCGCAAGGTTGGATGCATTACCGGCCACCGCCAGCGAACCGCCCGTTAGCGTGGCTTTGTCGGAGGTCAGACCGCCACCGGACAGAAAGGCTATCGTG
Organism: Actibacterium sp. 188UL27-1; assembly: GCF_016901225.1. Classification (GTDB taxonomy): domain Bacteria; phylum Pseudomonadota; class Alphaproteobacteria; order Rhodobacterales; family Rhodobacteraceae; genus 188UL27-1. The sequence continues at coordinate 52,347 of NZ_JAFEUL010000020.1, forward strand.
GCGGTGCCATCGTTTAGAAATTGCAGCCCGTCCGGAATATCAGGCGTAACGATGAAATCATCTGTTGTTGATTCCGGGATCTGTACAACCATGCGATAGCGAACAATCTCGCCCACAGTTGCGTCTGTGCCGTTAGAGGTCTCGGACGTTTGGTCGACCGTCAACACCGGTTCGCTAAGCAGAATTGTGACACCGCCATCGTCGCTATCAGTGTAATCATTTTTCCCGCCGGAGCCGTCACGCTCATTGTCGACGGTTGTTTGACTGCCCGCGATGTCAGAATTTGACGTTCCGGACAGTGAAGACCAAGCGATATCAGCTTGACTGGTGATCTGATCGCCTAGAGCAACAGTGGAATTGACCTGGGTTTTAAAAGTGAAGGTGCTGGTCTGTCCGGGTGTCAGACTGGACCAGTTACCCGTGATCGTGCCGCCCGACTCTGTCAGGTTTGCCGGTGTTTCGCCTGCCGTCGACATGAGGCTGGCGGCCACATAGCTCGTTCCGGCTGGGATCGCATTGGTGAGGTCTACGCCATAGGCCGTCGCGCCAGATGCTGCATCCGCTGTGACGACAACCGTCCAGATGATTACATCCTGGGCGTCGGCTTCGGAGACGTCCGGGGTAACGGTGACCGCGACAGTCGGCTCACGGACAGTAACTTCGGGACCAGAAATGTTTTGCGTTTCATCAGCTGTGCTATATCGAACCGCACCGCCAAGCTCGTCACCCACATCGTTTTGCGCATCGTTTGTAACAACCGCATCATAGCGAATAGTTATCGTTTCGGCCGTGCTGTTATCAGTATTGGTGTTGGTCAGCGTGCCGAAATCTAGCGTCACGCGGCGGCTTTCGGCTTCACTTCCACCTGATCCACCATTCGAGAAGGTTGCATTCGACGCAACATTACCAAACCCACCGGCAACATCGGTGGCAAGTCCGGCACTGGCAATGATCGTGATATTCGTGGCATCCAGAAATGCCAGCCCCTCTGCCAAAGTATCGCGGAATTCGGCACTGCTTGATGTGCCTTCGGGTACTGTAACGACCGCCTCATAGGTCACGACTTCCCCAATGACAGTGTCTTGACCGGTTGTGCCGCCTTCAGAGGTGTTGATGATCGTCTTGGTGACAGATGCCCCATCAATGCTGACCGTTGCATCGTCGCTCAGGTCGGTGACCGTGTGGTCGGCTCCACCTTCCTTGCCGGCAAAATTGATCAGTTTGGCGGTGGAGGTGAACGCACCGTTTGCCTCTGCCGCCGTTTCAACCTCGAGATCATAGGTGATGATCAAAACATTCTCACCGTTGGAGGGGTCCGCTTCAGCCAAAGCGCCGGTGGCACCGTCCTGCAGGCGAATGCCCGTAGGAGTGAAGAGTGCAGTATCAGGATTGGCCGTCTCAATCGCAATTCCCGTTCCTGCGCCATTCACGACGCGCAGATTGATCCCGCCCGTGGGTACCTTAAAACCGGATGGCAACTGGTCCTCAGCCACGGTGACATCAAATGCACCATTGGAGCTGGAGCCGGTATTTTCCACAACAATAGCGAAACGCACCAGATCCCCCGCATCCACACCGCTCAGGTCGGAATCGAGATTGAGCGAACCCAGGTTTGTAGAATTTACAGATGTTGTCAGGGGATTGGGATCGGTATTGCCTGCAATCTTTACACCGCTCGGCGTGCCGCCCACATAGCTTTCGCCGATGGTGTTGGCATCGACCGCCACGACACCTTTGGTGATGGAGACAATGTTTGGTTGTTGGAGGGTGATCGCAGTGATCTGGTTTGTGATCGCGACGCTGCCTGCGGTGTTGGTGTTGCTCTCCTCCCCCAGCAGGGTCAATTTCAGCCCGTCGGCAAAAGGTTGATCATTCACCCTGACCGTGAACAATAGGTCGATCACCTCACTGTTGTTGGCCGCATCATCAAGGTCCCCGAATTCAAACTGAACAAAGTTGGACCCTGTATTGGTGCTCACATCACTGTTGGAGAGGGCAGCGGTGGTTTTGATGGTATTGCCTGCATCGGGCCCGTAACTGAATTTGCCGACAACTGGAATGGAATTATCAGTATCTTCGGTGAAGGCGTCACCGTTGCTGCCATCGGCATCGATATCGTTCACCGAGAATACCGGTAGCGGCAGATAAGCCTTGGTCGTGAAATCCTTGAAATCGCCGCTGACCAGATCGTAGCGCAAGCGGACGGTGACATCATCACCAGGGCGCACATCAGACAAGGTACCAGACGTTGATCCGTTGATTGCGTAGATGGATATTTCAAGATCCGCCGATGGCAACAACACGGAGGTTCCCGCGCTGTCATCTAGGGTCTCTGATCCGTATTGCGTCAAGTTGGGTTGAAGGTTTTCGGCAGTGACGGAGGCACCGCTGGTCAACGTGTCATTCTGCTTCAGGAAGTTATCGGAGCCGCCAGCTGGATCTGCATATCTGTCTTGAATGGTCGCTTCATAGACGATCTGGACAGACGTACCGCCCAGAGTATCCGCATCGAAAAAACCGCCTTCCAGGCGGGTTTGCGTTATCGCTGAGTCGATTGCTGCGGACACGTCGAATACCAATGTCTCACTATAGTCTGACCCGGTATTCTCATCATGTGTGAAGTGGGTGCCCTCAACCAGCGTCACTGTCTGCAACGCGCCGCCTTGGTTGCGAAAGGTCAGGACCGGAGACACGCCGCTATGAAAGTTCTGACCATCCGATATGTTATCGGTGATGACAATGTTGTCGCCCGCAAAGAAGTCAGAGACGTCAAGGTTCAACGTGTAACGCAACTGATCGCCTACACTGTTCTGACCATCCGTTGCGTTGGTTACAGATTTCTCAAGGTCAAAGGCTTTCGCAACAAAATTATCTGCCGAATGCTGCGTATCGATGGTGGCCGAACCGTCATTTGTATCCTGCGGAATCCATGTTCCCGTGATCCGGACGCTGTCGGTCATATCGATAAGGCGGTCATTGCCCGTCACTGGGTCCAACACCTTCGCCGCGGTCTGATCATCTTCGGCCACATAGAAATTGATCACTACGGTCTGGCTACCGGAGAGGTTAGCAAAACTGGCGACAACGATGTCATCGCTATCTGTCCCGCCATTATCCTGCGCCGGTGGCGGCGAAAACGTCGCTCCCGCCGCCGATGCGCTGACATAAACCAGTTCCTGCGGCAGGGTGAAAGCGATGTCTGCATTCGTTAACGTCTGACCAGGAGCGACATCGACCGTCACGGTCATGGAGCGCACGTGATTTGGCCCGGTCGCCGTATCGTCACCGGGGTGGCTGAAGTCGGTCTCAACGGTGTAGAGTTGAGGTGAAACACTGACAACTTGGGTGTTGCTGGCCTCGAATGTGGCCGACTGGATCGGTGGATCAGTGTCGGGGTCATCGACTGCGGTATTGCCAAGGGCAAACCCAGCATTGGTAACGATATTCAATGGCTGACCCAGATCAGCATTTTCACTCATGCTGGCTGTGACCAGAATATTGGCTGCTGGCTGGTCGGGTGTGTAGCTGCCAAATGGCAGGCTGAGCACATAAAGCGTATCCCCGGCTTTCAACCCCAGATCCGCATTGATCGTAATCGCCTCTTCGGTGATTGGATGGGTGACTTGCAGGCCGCCAAAGCCGTCATCCACGATAATCGCGCTTTGTGTTTCCACAGGCTGGCCAAAATAGGTCGCCGTATCAAGGGTGACGCCATCTGGTGGCGCCGTAAATGCCTCGGTCGTGGAATCGTAAACGCCATCTGTGCCAGCGGTCGGGATGATCAGATTTACATAAGGTGCAAAGCCGGTGTCGGTGGATGATGCGTTTTCAAAGCTCAAGGTGAAGGTAAACGGCTCACCGATCAAAGGATCATCAATGTTTTGAATTGTGGATTGCGGCTCAGCAGCCAGCACCCCTCCAAATGCTATCATGTCGTCAGCATCGACAACCGTCATTGCTTCGATCTGACCGGTGGAGAATTCCAGATCCCAATCGCCGCCCAACCCTTCAGCACCGGTAAGGTCGGTTGAGGCTGCAATCTCGGCGCCCGTCGCTTCGGACAGATCAAACATAAGAGACTTTCCGACGTCACTTTCGGCAAGATCACAGCCGTAAAAGAGGATGTCGGCAGACTGGGTCAGGTGATCCGACCATGCTTCGAACTTGGCCTGAAGGTCGTCAAACGTGGTTCCATCGACCAGGGTATTGCCAAGCCTGACCGCACCATCATCGGCATGGGTGATAATATGCAAGGAGGAGACGGGATCAGCCTGTTCGAGCGCAGCGCCAATCTGGGACAGTCCGTCCTTTGCCGGGTCAAGCCACACTACATCATACTGAGATGTATCGACTTCCGCCAGGATGACATCGGCGCCCTCCAGCCGCTGATCGATAAAGACAAGCTGGGCTGCATCGAACTGTTTTTGGGGTGAAACACCGACCTCCCCCTGATCGTTGGTGCGATCTGCCAGTGCCGCGTCGCGTCCCCCATGTGTTACCGCCAAGGTCTGGTCATCTGCGGCTGTTGCCTGATCGAAACCGGCAACCATGGCACCATCAAAAACCAACCGCGGCTCAAGCAACAGCATCTGGGATGTCATCGTGTTGCGTGTCGCCTGAGACGTTGCAGCGGTCCGAGTGCGTTTGATCATTAAGACGTCCTACCTTTGCGATGGGCCAAAGCGACCACATGAGGTCCGACGACACAATTTGCGCCAAAGTTCTAAGAATATCTTACATCTGTGAAATTTTAGGCAGCTGGCACACGCAAAAGGAAACTGGCACCAGAACCCTTGCGAAGGTATCAGTGCCCGCGCAACAGATATGCATGAAGCTCACTGCCTGACACCACATTGGGTGCCCCATGCCAGTAAGCCCGTATTGGGTTCAAGTCTGTGAAATATCGCAAAACACGATCTCACTTGGGAGGGACATGCGGTGGGTCAAGGTCCTTGGGGGCCCGGCGCAATTCGCTATTTCCTGATCTTGTCCCACCCGGCCCCAAGACTGCCATCACGCGCGAATTGGCGGTTTCGGCTTGGCGAACCGCGGCCCTAAAAGTCGGATTGCTGGAGGTAGGTGACCGCCGCCCCAACCACCGAAGCGAAGGGCTGATCAATATCGATGACACAGCCAGCTTCGTCGGCCTCCAACGCTTCCAGCGTGGCGAATTGGCTGTTAAGCAAGGCAACAGGCATGAAATGCCCTTCGCGGGCGGACATCCGGCCTTCGATCACGTTCCGGGAACCGGCCAGATGAAGAAAAGCCACGGGCCCCTCGCTGGCTGCACGAATGCGGTCCCGATAGGCGCGACGCAGGGCGGAACATCCGATAAGGCCGCCATCCGACTGTTGTGCAAGAGTTGCGCCGACCTGATCGAGCCAAGGTGCGCGATCTTCGTCCGTCAAGGGGATACCACCGCTCATTTTGGCTATATTGGCAGGCGGGTGCAGATCGTCGCCATCCAGATAGATCGTGCCCAATCGCTTGGCGACCGACGCCCCGACAGAGGACTTTCCGCTGCCCGCAACCCCCATGATCACAGCACGCATGGCTTACAAGGATACCGTGATGCCGCCATCCACATACAGCGTGTGGCCATTCACAAAACTCGATCCTGGTGAGGCGAGGAAGACGCACGCGCCCACAAGCTCGTCGACCTTGCCCCACCGGCCCGCCGGTGTGCGCTTTTCCAACCAAGTGGTGAATTCCGGGTCATCAACCAGCGCCTTGTTCAGCGGCGTATCAAAATAGCCTGGCGCAATGGCGTTGCATTGCAACCCGTGCTTGGCCCAATCGGTCGCCATGCCCTTGGTCAGGTTAGCGACCGCGCCTTTTGTAGCGGTGTAGGGTGCTATCGACGGGCGGGCCAATGCCGCCTGCACCGATGCGATATTGATCACCTTGCCCTGGCCCCGCCCGATCATATGTCGGGCAACCGCCTGTCCCACGTGAAAAACGCTGGCGACGTTGGTTTGAAGCAGCTTTTCGAACGCATCGGCCGGGAAATTCTCCAACTCGGTGCGGTGCTGCATGCCCGCATTGTTCACCAATATATCCAACGCACCGGTCTGGGCTTCAAAACCATCCACTGCATCGCGAACAGCATCATGATCCGTCACATCAAAGGCCAACCGATGAACCGAACCATGGGAGGCCAGTGTTTTTGCGGCCTCATCCAGTTTGCCGGTATCCCGCCCGTTCAGCACGATCTCGGCCCCGGCATCTAGCAAACCACGGGCCAGAGCAAACCCAATCCCCTGCGACGATCCCGTCACCAACGCGCGCTGACCGGTCAGGTCGAAAAGAGGGTTTGCCGTGGCCATCATCAAGGTCCTTTTGTCTCGACACCGCTATTTCCCCACGTATGTTACCGATAACATGGGCCGTCAAGGGCTCGATTTCACTGGCCCGGAGAGCATCATGAAATCCATTGTCATCCACGCAGCCCATGACCTGCGCATTGAGGAACACGCCGTGAAAACGCCTGGGGCCGGCGAAGCTCAGATCAGCCTTGCGACCGGCGGCATCTGCGGGTCGGACCTGCATTACTACAATCATGGCGGGTTCGGGGCGATCCGCCTGAAGGAGCCCATGGTGCTGGGTCACGAAGTTTCGGGCCATGTGACCGCCTTGGGTAAGGGTGTGACCGGGCTGAACCTTGGTCAGCTTGTTGCCATATCCCCCTCCCGCCCCTGCAATACCTGCATGTATTGCCTGGAAGGCAAGCAAAACCAGTGCCTCAACATGCGGTTCTATGGATCGGCCATGCCATTCCCCCATGTCCAGGGCGCGTTTCAACAGGTTTTGGTGGCGCAGGCGAGCCAATGCGTGCCCGCGGATGGGCTGACCGCAGGAGAGGCCGCCATGGCCGAACCCCTGGCCGTTTGCCTTCATGCCGCGCGCCAGGCCGGAGAACTACTGGGCAAGTCGGTGTTGGTAACGGGATGCGGCCCGATTGGTGTTTTGGCCATTTTGGCAGCCCGGCGCGCGGGTGCTGCCCGGATCGTGGCCACCGATTTGTCCGACTTTACCCTGGACCTTGCCCACAAACTCGGAGCCGATCAGGTCATCAACATGGCCAATGACGCCAATGGCCTTGCGCCCTTTACGCAAAACAAGGGCACGTTTGATGTGCTATTCGAATGCTCGGGCGCTGTCCCAGCCTTGACCGCCGGTATCCACGCCATGCGGCCCGGGGGCATCATCGTTCAACTCGGGCTGGGTGGCGATATGAGCCTGCCGATGATGGCCATCACCGCGAAGGAATTGGAATTACGCGGCTCCTTCCGCTTCCATTCCGAATTCGCAACCGGTGTTGGGCTGATGCAAAGGGGCTTGATCGACGTCAAACCGCTGATCACCCAGACTTTGCCGATGGATCAGGCGGTTGAAGCATTTGAACTTGCCAGCGACCGCAGTAAAGCCATGAAGGCCCAGATCGCCTTTGCAGATTGATGAGATCTCGCCAAAACCGGGGGAACTCCACACCGGTGGTACAGCAAGGAGCCAAAGCCGCACGCCCACCAGAACCCAGATCGCGGGACCACCTTTGGTCAGGCAAGGGTCGAAAGAAACCTGTCTTCGATCGGATTGCTGGGTGATCCAGCGCGTCCGATTGAGCCAAGGGGTCGGTGGAATTGCGGATGGTCAAAATCGAGAAAGACGAGTTTGCTGTCAAGGTATGACGCTGTCGTGGCGCGCGGCATGGTCGTGATCAGGTCACTCTCTGCGATGATCTCAAGAACGGATCGGATCGAGGCCGTTTCGCAAACGATGTGCATCGATTTGACACCAGAAGCGATCATGGCTGCCTCCGTCTGCTGCCGAAGCAGGCTACCGCGCGAATGTGCCAGCCAGACCTGTGCTTCCGGATCGGACGCCATAACCTGGTGGCGCACGGTCAAAGGATGATTTGTCCGACAAAGGATGCCAACGCGATCATCGATCAGTGGTTTGAAATCTAGACTGTCAGAGGGATCAGCGAGGCTTTGAGGGCCCAACACAATATCCACCTGCCCGCGCTCCAACATGGTTCGAAGCTCATGGAAAAGTCCCATGCGCATTTCAACGACGCAGTTCGGGTTTTCTCTGATGAACCGCGCCATGGCTCTGCTTAGAAACCGGCCGGCAACGATGGGTGGCAACCCAATCCTGAGTTCTCCCACGGCTCCCTGGGCAGACTGATCCGCCAGAATGCCAGCTTGTTCTTCCGCCAACCGAATGGCCTGTCCATTGTGCGCCAGTCGGAGAACCAATGCATTTGGCACCGATTTTCGTCTGTCGCTATTGAACAGGTTTGCCCCAAGCGCTGCTCAAGCGCTTTCATATTTCGACTGAGAGCAGGCTGGATCAATCCCAGCCGGTCGGCTGCCGCCTGGAACGAGCCTGCTTCGACAAGGACAGAGAGTTGCGCGAGGTGCTGGGGATCAAGTTTGATACCAATTCTTTATGCAAACCTTTGGTTGCTTGATTATATCGAATGCAACATCCTACTACGCTGTCTAAAGATCTTAGGAGGATGTCATGTTCCACTTTGGAAAAATCACATCGGCCGCTGTCATGCTGGCAACCGCCAGCGTCCTGCCTGGTGTTGGGACAGCGTAGATATGCAAAGGTGAAACTGCTGGCGCTGGTGATCCTGGTCACACGATGTTCGTGACCTTTGCTAACAAGGCAGGCAAAGCCGGAGTCGAGATACAGGTCAATGCAGGACAGACGCTCACCAAGTCCATGCTCAAGGGTGGGCGACAGGAGATCGACTTCTTCTCGGCCCTGCCATCGCTGGTCAATTCGATAAAAGATCAAAAATGCATGTATGAGAGCGTCGATGACGCCCCTGCTGGGATCCACTCCATCCTGGGTCTCAAAGCTGGAGCCTATCACCCGGTCACGCTGACCGGATCCGGTATCAAGAGCGGGGAAGACCTCAAGGGCGAAACAATTTTCAACGGACCGCCCGCCGGTTCGGCCTCTGCCACGTCCGAGGCGCTGATCAAGATCATCACCAACTATGAGGTAGGCAAAGATTACACCGCTGTTCGCCTGAGTTGAGGTGAAGGTTACGCCGCCCTTGCCGATAACAAGATCGACATGATGGTCCGCCCCACTGAAATCGGCTCATCAAAGATCGTGCAATTTGGCCTGTCAGGTGAATTTCGCGTGTTCTCCATCCCCGAGGCGATTGTGAGTTCCGAGGCGATGCAGGCCCCTTTTGGGTGCCCGGGCCGTGGCATGCTTCAATTTGATGGTGACATCTACAAAGGTCAGTTTACGGGTGGTGAGTTCACCGCCTTGGGCTTCACACAATTCGTCGGTACTCATTCGGGCGTGTCTGATGACGTTGTCTACAAAGCAACAAAGGCATTCTGGGAAAACCTGGAGGAGGTAAACGCAAGCGCCTTTTCCTTCAAAAGGTCTCTGCAGAAACCGCCTTTACGTCGATCAATGTGCCGCTGCATCCGGCGCGGCCAGGTATTACGACGAAGCTGGCATCGCAATTCCAGATGAACTGCCCCCCTGATCGCGACCGATGATGGCAGGATTGCTAAGGCGATCCTCCATCCCCGCACCGGCAATCGGATATGGATGCAATGACAGGCAGACACAACCCCTGGTGGAATGGCCAAGCTGTCTGTGATCCTGTCCGCCTTGGCGTGTTTCGGCCTTGGTGCGATTGCCATCTACATCTGGCATCGGTCTGGTCTAGTCCAAGCTCCACAGACCTGCCGGATCTGCGCTGGCTTTAATCGCAAGCGCCTTTGCAGCGCGGGCCAAGAGAGACACCGCCGGTCCCGTCACAGGCGCGCGCAGTACCATCCATCTCCTTTCGGATTTGGTCATGATTGCTGCTGGGCTTTGGGCAATTTGGTCTTTTTACTTTGTTCAGACGCAGATGGAGATCGCTCTTTATGACGTAACCCAGGCCGATACTTGGCTAGCACTGGCTGGGCTCATCATCTTTTTGGAGCTTTGCCGCAGGTTGGGGGGTGGGGATTGTTTGTGTTAGGGGCGTTCGGTGTCGTTTACCTGCGCTAAGGTCAGGACCTGCCCGGCATCATGGCTCACATGGGCTTCTCGCTTAAAGAAGTCGCCGAAGGGCTTTGGTAAAACACCAACAAAGGCGTCTTTGGGTCGATCACCAATATCGTCCTGCCCACCGTCTTTATTTTCATCATCTTCGGCGTTCTGTTGGAGGGGACCGGCGCAGGCCACACGCTTCTGAAGTCTGCAGTTCTCGCCACCCGACGGACCCGCGGCGGCCCGGCCCACGCGGCCATACTGGCCTCTTCGATGTTCGGCACCATGTTAGGCTCAACGGTTGCAAACATCGTCGGGACGGGAACGTTCACGATCCCCATGATCAAGAAACGAGGCTTCTTTCCCACCTTCGCTGCGGGAATTGAGCCGACAGCATCCTCTGGCGGACAGATCATGCCGCCCATCATGGGGGCGGTGGCACTGGTTATGGCTGATCTTACCGGCGTTGGATATCTGGACATAATCGTGGCGGCACGATTTCAGGCGCTGTTCTCCTATTTCAGTCTGTTCACCGCCGTCACAGTAGAGGCAAGGCGTCAGGGCGTTGAAATTCAACCAATATCCGTGGACGATCACATTACCTGTGTCGATCTGATCAATTCGGTTCTGTTTCTCGGTCCAATCGCGACGATCATCAGATGCCTGGTGGCTGAATATTCAACCTGCGCCGCGGGCTTTTACGCCGTGATCGTGTTGCTGGCCCTCTCCCTCATCAATCCCAATATCAGATCTGACCCCTTTCGCATCTGGCGGTCCTTCCTGAAAGGTCGCAATCCGGCGCGACCCTTCTGATCGCTATTGCCGCCATCGGCGTCCCGGTCGGTTCGCTGGATTCCACAGGGCTCGGCCTGAAACTGGCCAATGTCATCGCGGCGGTCCGGGGGACAGCCTGTTCTCCGCCTTGTCGGCCTATGACCGCCGCAAGCTCACCATCGCGGAGGTCGTCGTTCGGTTTGTTGCGGCATTCGCGATGCTGGTCCCCAACGTTCTGATCCACCTTTCCGCCATCGCCACTGGGATGGCCCTGATCGCTTGGGATATCCGCGAAGCCAAACGACTATTTTAACGACGAAGGCCGCCACGTGATCAAATGCCCAAACTTTTTGTTCATCATCACGGACCAGCACCGGACCGATCACCTGGGCTGCGGCGGCAATCCGGTTGTGCGGGACCCGAACATCGACGGGATCGCGGCCACGGGCACAAGGTCGGACCGGTTCTATGTCGCCAACCCGATCTGCATGCCAAACCGCGCCTCGATCATGACGGGCCGGATTGCTCTGCCCATGGGGCCCGCCATAACGGGATTCCACTTTCGAAGGATCACACCGCCTTTGCGGAGTTGCTGCGCGACGCCAGATATCGGACTGGGTTAATCGGGAAATCCCACCTGCAAAGCTTCACCGGGTTGCCCGCAACCAGTACCTCCCAACCGGTCGACGGTCTGAGCGTTCCAAGCCCCCATCTTCGCGATGCCAAGCAAAACAATCGACACACGCCTGACTACGATTTGGAGAGCACAACAAGGTGGGATCGCCCGCTCGCCAAACGCATGCAAGGGCATTTCTACGGGTTTGACCATATCGAAATTGCCACCGATCATGCGGATCGCAACTCTGACGATTACCTTTCGTGGGCGCGAGAACAGCGCGCGGATTTCGATGATCTCGTCGGCCCGCGGAACGGTCTGCCCGACAAACGCATTGACGCCCCGAAGGCGTGGCGCATGGCCGACCCAGATGCGCTTTATTCAACAAACTGGATCGCAGATCGCAGTGCAGCCTGGCTGGTCGACTAGGCAGATGATGACGGGCCGTTCTTTCTGCAAATGTCATTTCCCGACCCGCATCATCCGTTCACACCACCTGGCAAATATTGTGACATGTGTGACCCGGGTGATATCGAACTCCCGGCCATGTTTGGTCAGGGCAACCTGCCTCCGATCAAGGGGTAATTCGGGTGCCTTTCATCTGGCACGATCCAACATCTTCGACCCGGGGGCAGATCGATACTGTTGTCGCTGCGCGAAGGCGAAGACTGGAACGAGCTTTACGACCTCACGTCTGATCCGGGCGAGGTCAAGAACCTAAACATCGAACGTGTCCACCGCCCATCGCTTGCGGCGCTTTGCTTTGATCGTCAGGCATGACCAGCGGCGAAGTTGCCTCCTGGTAGGCCGTTTCCGACAAGGTGCGCACGGCGTCCCCCACCTCGTCCAGGGTTTCGCGCGGCGGGGCGGCTCCGAACATCGTCGTCAAGGCGACGTCGAGGATGAACTACCCCATCTCGGCGTCCACGTCGAATGTGACCATATCCCCCCGCGCGGCGAGTGCCGCATCGAATGTCTCTGCCCGGGCAGATATGATGGCGGCGTAATCGGGCAGGTGACGCGTGGCAAAAACGGGCAGAACATGGCGCCGCCGCTCATGCCAGGCGGGCCCGTCGGCGGTCAGAACATTCTCCCCATTCCATTGCCGCAGGATCCGCATCAGCCGCTCGAACCGGATGAAATCAGCTGCCTGACGAGCCATGACCGCCTCGACATGGTCAGGGTGGAACAACAGCCACAGCCGGTAGGGGCCCAGTCGCAGCCGCTCCGCATCCCCATATCGCGCATGCATATTCTCATAAAAGCCAAGCGGATCGCGCCGTAACCGCAGCAAGTGATCCGTGCCGAATGTGGGGCTAAAGGGGGGGGGCTTTAGGCATGGCGGGCGTTGCTGCGTGCAAAGGGACGGCATATCAGGCTGATTGCGGCCAGCACTAGGTGCAGCACCGCCCCGATCAACGCGAACGGGAGGTTCACATGGCCCAGTGCCCAAGCCCAGGCGGCCGTGCCATTAGCGCAATAATCGCCATCCCTGTAGCTGGCCGCACCCGCTTGCGGGCGCAAGCTGAGCCCTGTCGCCCGTGCCTCCAACCAATGGGCGAGGCGCCTGATAAGGGGGCAGGTCGGATCAAACGACAGCTCTGCCGCGACCGGCACTCAGGGGCGCCAACGCGGCCACCATTCCCCGACATTGGCACAGTATTCCGGCCAGCCTTCCGGGAAACGCACCATTAAATCGTGGCGATGGTGCCAGCGGACCATCCCTTGAACAAAGATCCACGTCATCCCGGCCATCGCGGTTATCCAGACATTGCCAAGCAGGGCGCCCATCACGATCCAGGTGGCTGCGGTGCACAGCTGCATCGGATTGCAGACATAGACATAGATCCCCGCCCGCACCAGGCGGTCCGTCTGATCCAGCGGAATCGGCATTCCGTTCCCACGCAGTGCAAACATCTGCGCCCATGTTAGGCCAATCAGCTGGATCGGAGCCAAAACGGCAAAGGCCATCAGCAGAACCGGCACGGAGGTTGGAAGATCCGCCCAGTGCCCACCCATCGCGCGCATTACCAGTGCTGGGAGCAACACGAAGGCAAGCCACCCATAGCCAAACGCCAAAAGCGCGACACGGAGCCCAAGATGCCGGTCTTCTGCCGTCCAACGCGCAAGGAAAAGAGCGGGAACATGGGCCACCAGAAAAACGAGGAAAACACTCAACAGCCGGTTCGGCCCCGCCTCCACGAACGGTGGTAATGAAACGAAGAATGGCACATGCAATCCCCGACGATGAGGCCTGCGAGTACAAAGGGTTTGCACGCCGTGTGACAAGAAACAGAACCGGCCCGAACAGAAGTGCCCCGCCCATAAGGATGTCAGCCGGCATGTCGCCCAATATCAGCGCCTCGTCACCATAACGCCACCAGCCCATCCAAAGCGCCACTTGATGCATGACATAGACGGTGCCCAGTCCGTAGAGCCCACCAAAAAGCGCCCCGAGTGGCAGGGTAAGGAACGCCGGTTCGGCCCAGCGCCCCAAATCGACCGCTGCAAGCACAATGCGGAAGATCAAGACGCCGCCTGCCACCACACCAATCGTCAGGCAAAGCCAGACGCGGATCTTCACCCCGGCATCGTCATTTTTCGGGCCATCAAACATGCCCGGCAACGTAGGCTGGGTTTGGGTTGCATGCACGGGCAGACATCGCCGCAGTTCGGCGATGCCATGGCGGCCGTGCGTCGGGTCAACCGAAGATGCACATGGTTGGCCTCACAGGTGGTGTCAGCCGCAACCTCTTCGGGTGAAGGCAGCATTCAAAGTATCCAGGTCACGTCTTGCCGCGGCCCCGGTCAGATCTCCGGCAATGCTTTCAAAACCGCCGACAATCTGGTCTTCTTTGTCGTCCGACAGCACCAAGTCGATGGTTCCAAAGGTGCTGTCGAGGTCCGCGTCTGTCTTGACTTGGGTGACCCGTCCGATCTCGCGCGCCAGATCTGTGCAGCTCATGCGCGAAACCTGTGCCTGGGTCTTTTCGTTATCGGTGCAGGCACCAAGGGCGAGGCCCGCCGTGATTGATGCGATACAGATCGCGGTTTGCGTGATGTTCATCGTAGCTGTCTCTCTTGATTGGGTCTTCGATTGTGCGGGGCAGGGCCACCGGGGGTGACCTATTTCAACGGGTATTTCGGAATCCATACGGATGCGGCCACAAGCTGGTTCGGTTCAGGTCATGCGCTGGTCTAAACGGCCATCGCCGTAATCACCGGATTGCCGCCTGGGCGGCTGTCATGGTCATCAAAAATGGGGGCCAGGCGAAAACGGGCATCAGCCGGTCTGGCCCAGTAGTGGGGAAGGGTCGGGTCGTCACACGGGTCTCCTGATCAGTCGTGATGCGATCAGATGTGGCGCCGCTCTCCACCGATTTCGTCCAATCCCTTCGATCCGGACAGTGTTTTTCGATAACCGGTCGGCGTTTGGCCGGTCACCCGTTTGAACGCCGTGTAGAATGACGACCGTGCGTTGAAACCGACATCGTAGGTGATTGTCAGAACCGTCTCATCGGTTTGAACCAACATCTGCATGGCTTCGGCGATCCGGTAACCGTTGACGAAATCAAAAAAGGTCTCTCCAAGCGTGACGTTGAGGGTCTGGGAAATATGGTTCGGTGACGCCCCGATATGTCTGGCCAAGGACCAAAGCGATAGGTCGGGATCACGGTACAAATGATCGATCTCCATCGCCGCCCGCAGCTTGCGGGCAAGGCGTTCCGATCTTTCCGGCGGCAATGTCGATTTCTGGTATCTCTCCCCATCTCTTTCGGGCGTCCCTTCATCCGCGTCCGGCGGCGAAAGATCGGTGTCACTGTCGGGCACCAGGGCGGGCCGCTGGCGAAGGCCCCAGAGCGTGGCGGTGGCAAATAACACAAAGCCGACACCACTTGCTGCGGGGGAGGACAGGACCGCAGCCTGAGGCACGAAGACACTCCACAAATCCATGATCTGGGACAGCCAAAACAGAACCCCGAGCGCCCCGATCAGGTAGATCCAGCGCAGCTCGTGCTGCTCGGTGCTGGCATAGACGTCCCGTAATTGACGACGATAGCGCAGGAGGCGGCGGACAGTCAGGTAAAGGTAAACGGGCAACTGCACGTAAAACGCCAGGTTCAGCAGGGCCAGCATGACCAAGACGATCAAGGGCCACCCGGTGGGATCGGAACCCTCCTCAGAGACCAAGAAAACCAGGACATCTTGCGGCATAAGGGCCATGAGCAGCGCAACACATGCCGCAAGGGCGGGCAAGGCAAGATGGGCACAAAGATAGGGTGATCGCCTTGGCGCAGTTGATGTCAGCGTGACCACATACATCCAGAAAAACGGCGCCAGACAAAAACCGCCCACGAGCGAAATCATTGCCACTCCGGCCTCAAGATACGGGTCTTTGGCGGCGGCAATCGCACGCTCAAACGCCATCGGCACATTGTTCAAAGCGATGGCGACCAGGAACCAGGCCAAGCTGCGATAGATTGGCTGAAACTGTTGCCGCATCACGCAGAAAACGACCCCGAACACCGCGATTGCTAGCGTCGCAGTGCCGATCATATCCAGAATAGTCTCTGTCATGCCGCAACCTGTCCCAAATTGAACCGTGGGGCCAGTTGTCAAATGTCGGGGGCGCGTCGCAACGCCAATTTGTCAGGTATGGCGATCAGTGAATGTCGATTGAACGGCACCACGACCAACGGTGTTCCCGTCAACGATCTGCTGGACGTATATCGCCGGGCCAACCCGACCTGACACCTCAGATCAACTGCCCTCCATCCGAAAAACTTTGGAGATGGCCTTTTCAGCGGTGCGATAGGTGCGAAATCCCATCGCTTCGTAATAGGCCTGCCCTTCCAGGTTTGCCGCACCGATATAGGCCTCAATGTTTGTAATTGCGGCAGTCGCGGCCGCCGTTTTGCTGGCCTGAAACAGTCGGGCACCCACGCCCCGGCGCGCTGCGGACGGAGTAACATGGGTTCCGATGATCCCCCACCCAACCGGCGTGTCGAACCGATTGCCGATTGTGGCCCGCTTCAGCGATTGAAGGCCAAGGATGGAACCGTCAGGGCCTACGGCAACCGAACACAAGATCCCGTCAGGATTGACGATATAATTATTCAACGCGAAATCCGGATCGCCGGGAGAGGTTCGCTTACCCGCGGCCACAAGACTTTCTAGCATCGCGCTGACATCATCCGCATCGGTTGGAATGGCGCGAAGGATCGTTACCTCAGCTTCCAACAGTCTCGTCACTTTCAGCGTGAATGGCGTCAAGTGCGGCCTTGGCCACGGTGATATCCTGATCTCCACTGCCAGACCCGACACCGATACCACCCAAAAGATGGCCATCGATGCGGATGGGTAAGCCTCCGGGCAGGCCCGTGACGGATCCTTCGGTTGCCGCCGCAATTAATGGCTTGACCGCCTCAGGAATGATCAGCGTTGCGGCACCGATAGATGCCGCCGTCATGGCCTTTGCCCGCGCGCTTTTCAGGCTCAACGGTTTGGCGTCGGTCATCCGAAATTCCGCAAGCGTCAGGCAACTTACATCAACGATTACAATGCATTGCGGCTGCCCGATCTCTTCCGCCTTGGCCACCGCGGCCTGCAGCATGGTGAACACGGCCTCATGGGTCAGCATCAATGTGGAACGCACAAACGACATGGCAGGGCTTTCGATTTTGAAACGGTCCTGTTACCGGTATCACAATGAGTGGACGGAGGGGATATGGCTTTTTTTGAGGTGGTGGACCCGGCTTTCGGGGGCTTTGTCATGGGCAACGCGCCCGTCAAACAGCTTGCGACCGGGTTTGACTGGACCGAGGGGCCGGTATGGTTCGGCGATGCGAATTGCCTGCTGTTTTCGGACATTCCCAACAACCGGATCATGCGCTGGACACCGGGGGCAGGTATCAGCACGTATCGCGCGCCTTCAAATTACGCGAATGGACATACGCGGGATCGGGAAGGGCGGCTGATCTCGTGCGAGCACGGGATGCGGCGCGTCACCCGGACCGAACTGGATGGCAGCATCACCGTCATCGCCGATAGCTTTGACGGGAAGCGCCTGAATTCCCCCAATGATGTGGTCGTGAAATCGGACGGATCAATCTGGTTCACGGATCCCCATTACGGGATCATGACCAATTATGAAGGGTTCCAGTCAGAACAGGAATTGCCCTGCAATATGTACCGTGTGGGCCCCGACGGGCAGATGACAGTCGTGGTGGATGATGCGAATTGCCCGAACGGGCTTGCTTTTTCCCCCGATGAATCAAGGCTGTATGTTGTGGATACAGGCCGCATGTTTACTGATGACCCACAACACATTCGCGTTTTCGACGTCCAGGTTGACCATCTAACCGGGGGTGACGTGTTCCACATCATCAACCCAGGCTGCGCCGATGGCATCCGGGTCGATACCGACGGTAATCTGTGGTCCTCTGCCGCGGACGGGGTGCATTGCATCGCGCCTGATGGCCACCTGATGGGCAAGATTCTGGTGCCCGAACTGGTCTCGAACATCTGCTTTGGTGGGCGAGCCAAGCACCAACTTTTCATCACCGCCACCACAAGCGTTTATTCCGTGATTTTGAACCGTGAAGGGGTCCAACAACCGTGAGCAATTCCGAGATTGGCCTGATCGGCCTGGGCACCATGGGTGCCGCCCTGTCCTTGAATATTGCTGATAAAGGGTTTGATATCAGTGTGTTCAATCGAACAACCGCCCGCACGCACACCTTCATGGATCAAGCCGGTATACTGGCAAACAAGATTACCCCAGCCGAGACACTTGAGGATTTTGTAGCCTCCATCGCGGCCCCGCGCGCCATCATCATCATGGTGCCCGCCGGGGAGGCTGTGGATGCGCAGATCGCCGCCCTCAGACCGCTGCTTGGGTCAGGTGATCTGATCATCGATGCAGGCAACGCGAACTACAATGATACGGCCCGCCGCGCCGCCGAAGCCGATGCGGCCGGTGTTCCGTTTCTGGGTATCGGCGTGTCGGGTGGCGAGGAAGGCGCGCGGTTCGGACCGTCCATCATGGGAGGCGGGCCCAAGCCCGCCTGGGATCGGGTGAGCCACATTTTGGAGGCGATTGCAGCACGTTATGACGATACGCCCTGCGCCACCTGGATGGGCGAAGGGGGGTCGGGCCACTTTGTGAAGACCGTTCACAACGGGATCGAATATGCCGACATGCAGATGATAGCAGAGGTTTACGGCATTCTTCGCGATGGGATGGGCCGATCCGCGGCGGACTGTGCCGCTGTTTTCGAGCGATGGAACGAGGGGCCCCTGCAGTCTTATCTAATTGAAATATCAGGCAAAGTGTCCCGCGCGCATGACGCGAAATCCGGCAACCCGGTGCTGGACATCATCCTGGACCGCGCTGGCCAAAAGGGCACGGGGCGCTGGACGGTGATCGAGGCGCAACACCTGGGCGCCCCCGTTCCGGTGATCGAGGCGGCGGTGTCGGCGCGCAATATTTCTGCTCTTCTGGACGTGCGAAAAGAAGGGGAAGGGCTGTTCGGAGCCTCCCCACGGCCTGTCGATCTGGAACCAGATATTGTAGAGAGTGCGTTAATTGCAGGCAAGATCATGTGTTATGCTCAGGGTTTTGTATTGCTGGACCTGGCGGGTAGAGCCAATGACTGGGACCTGCCGATGCCCGATATCGCGCGGGTCTGGCGCGACGGATGCATCATCCGGTCAGCCATGCTCAATGACATGGCGCGTGCCCTGACCGAAGCCCCCGATCACAATCTGATGTTCGCCCCATACTTTGCCAAGATGATGGAGCAGAACGCGCCGCATCTACGACATGTGGTGACAACTGCGCTATCTCACGGCCTATCTGTGCCTGCGTTATCAGCCGCACTGACCTATTTCGACATGATGCGTACCGCCCGCGGGACGGCCAATATGATCCAGGCCCAGCGAGATTTCTTTGGCGCGCATTCCTTTGAACGGGTGGATGCCGAAGGCGCCCATCACGGCCCCTGGGGCGGCTGATATCGGCCGGCACAAATCCATGCACAAAGCATGCACATTCCATACATACGGCGTATGCATGTGGCACACGCTGCTGTAGGAGTTGATTGAGCTCAGTTAACCAGAGTTACATGCAAACGGGCGACTTTTTGCACTCAGTAGAGTGCTTTGTTGAGCATGACGATTGCGGGTTGCCCGGGGCGGAGCTTGGTACTGCCATACGCAAGCAACCAGCCATCTGTGCGTTCCAGACGAGCGACCACCTGAAGGGCGGAAGATGTCGGGCTGTCGGCTGGTGATGGCAGGGTAAATGCAAGGGTCGTTGATTTCCCGTTGCTCCTGACCATCAATCGATCCGCGCCATGTGGTGCATTATCCTGTTGGGCGGGATCGCTCAGGTAGATCTCGATCTGGCCCTTCGGAATGGTGGCGCCACCTTGGAATGTGACCGTACCGTCTATGCCATCCGCCGCGGCCACGGCTGGGTTGACGAGGGCCAGGAACGCGGCTGCCCCCACGGTCGATAAAACCATGCGACGATCCGGTGGCCTATGCATGTCGTGTCCCCCAATATGGTTGATGATGGCCGGTTCGGGGAAGGGGCTGAAATGCCCCCTCCCCAGGGTCATTAGAAGATGAAGAAATCTTCTGCGGAGAGATCGAGATTGCAGCCCAGTTGCGCAAACCGAACAGCTTCGACGTCGCCCGTGCCGTCGGCGTCGTATGACAAGGTGCCGTCATCGATATCGTAGATAATGCGGTGATCGGCATCACGTATGACGCCCCTGGCGCTTTTGTGGAATGCGCCGAAGTCCAAGGCACCCTCGCCGCCCACTTCGGTGAAGATGAAGCTGTCGAGCAGGATGATATCATCCATAACATTGAAATCAGTAATCCGGTCGACATTGTCTTCCCCCAACTCTGTCGAGAAGCGGAACGTATCCTCACCGGCGCCGCCGGTCATCGTGTCGGCCTTGAGCCCGCCATCGAGCATGTCGTTGCCCTTGCCGCCGCGCAGGATATCGGCTCCGGCTTCACCGGGTTCGACCGGTGCGGGCGGGAAGTCGACGGAAACGTTTATTTCATAAGTCGAGCCTTCGGGCACTTCTTCGGCCCAGCCGCCATCCGGCGCGTCAGGCGACCATCTGCCTTGCAGGATGTAGTAGGTGTCGGTTTCTTCGACGACGAAAACCGTGCTTGAATCCCGCCGGCTCGTCGATCCGGGGTCACCGCCGCCATCATCGTTCTCGGCCACGATCTCCCCATCGCTGTCGAGCAACCGGATCCAGCTGTCATGCACGTTGGGGTCGGCGATCCCGTCAACATCGATCGTGATGATCGACCCGGCCACCAGATCGATGCTGTAGTAACCGCCCTGGCCGTTTCCGGTTGCGTTGACGGTGGTATGAAGAACGGTGGTCGAGTCGAAGATATCCGGATCTTCTTCGAGCGAGAAGTTGTCGGACATGTCGAACGCAGTTTCGATGGAGTTGTTCGTGGCATCGGGGCCGAGCGTGGCATAGCCCGTCCCCATGCCCGGCGTTGGCGGTGCGTCGTCCTGATCTGCGAAATCACCAAAGAGCGTATCATCCCCCCTTGCACCGCGCAGGATATCAGAGCCACCCTGGCCAATCAGGACATTGGCCGTATTGTCCCCTTTGATCCGATCATTGAAACCCGACCCGGCGAGGTTTTCGATCGACCGGTAGGTGTCATTCTCGGATGAACCACGTTTGAGATTGAGCGTCACACCACTGGTCGCATCGGCATAGTCCGCCGTGTCACTGCCTGCACCACCGTTGAGGATGTCGGCCCCTTCACCGCCGGTCATCGTGTCATCGCCCATGCCGCCGGACAGTTCATTGACCCCGGCCGTGCCGATCAGGTGGTCGTCATAGAAAGAGCCCACGGCATTCTCGATATCGACGATGATATCGTTGCGGAACGTGGTGCCTCGGCCGACGATCTGGACCGGGCCATCCGCATCACCCCCCTTGGCCGTGCCATTGGCAAGGTCAACTGTCACACCAGCGGAACTGCCCGCATAGACGACCGTATCGATCCCGTCGCCGCCATCCATGTAGTCTTGTCCGGCGCCGCCAATGATCGTGTCGTTGCCCCCCTCACCGTAGAGGATATCGCCATCATTGCCGCCATCGAGGATGTCATCCCCATCCCGACCGTTGAAATTGTCACCACCGCCCTGGCCGATGAAGTGGTTGGCCGCCGACGTTCCGATAAAGCGGTCGATCCGATCATCGGAGCCGATCAGATTTTCGATGTCATAGAAGGTATCGCCCGAGGCCGTGCCGCCGCTGGCAATGTTCTGTTCCAAGTTGACGAGCAACTGGAACGGGCTTTCCTGACTATAATCCACGGTATCGATGCCAGCGCCGCCGCGGAAGATGTCAATGCCGGCCTGGCCGCTCATGATGTCGTCGCCAGCGCCACCATCGAGCAGGTCGTTGCCCTGACCGCCGAACATGGTGTCATTTCCACCGCCGCCATAGAGCGAGTCGTCGCCATCCTCACTCTCGGTCTGGTCTTCGAGGTCTTCGACATCGATGGTGTTGTTGACGTCCCGGCTGGCCAGAGAGTCACGCCCGCCGATAATCAGGTCATCCCCGTTGAGGCCAAAGATCGTGTCGTCGCCGTCGCCACCATCGAGGGTATCGTTTTCGTTGGTGCCAACGATGATGCTGGTGACCGTTCTGTCGCCGACGCTGGGGACAGGTGGCGTAACCCCGCCGCCCGGTTGGGGGGTGGTGCCATCGGCGTAGATGATATTTTCGACATTGGCGATTTGCTGGATGTCGAGGTCGCGCGACAGCAGGATAACCGTATCATTCCCGCCATTCGCCTCTTCACGCACGATGTCATCGACGGAGTCGACGAAATAGGTATCATCGCCGCCATTGCCCGCCATCCGGTCGCCACCGCCGCGACCATCCAGGACGTTATCCCCGTCATTCCCGATCAGGATATCAGAGAACCGGCTGCCGATGCCGGTTTCGATATAGTATTCCGTCTGATCCGCATTATGGCCGTCAAAGATCGATACGTTGTTGGTATGGCCATTGACGCTTGAAAACTGCCCGGCGCGCAGATCCAGGATCGTGCCCGCGGTGGAGCCCGAGAAATCGACCGTATCAGAGCCGCCCGTGTCATGGATGACGAAACCGATGTCGCGCAGCATACCGGTGGCGGTCAGTTCATAGCCATACTGCGTGCTGTTGAAGCCATAGATGTTATCGCCCGTGTTGAGGTCGATTTTTTGGTACGTCCGTTCGCCATCTTCGTCGACGGTGGAAAAGAAACGGCGGATGACGGCTTCGATATCGCCCATCAACGGGGTTGCGGCCGACCAGCGCGTGTCTTGCCCCACGTCGATCCCGTCGAAATAGGACATGACGCTGTATTGCTGGCGGTCATAGATCCAGGTCGCGTTGTTCAGATAGTTGATCTGCACACCGCCGGGGCCGCTGTAATTGTAGAGACCGGGGTGGTTCAGGCCAAATTCGTGGCCGAACTCATGGATGAATGCATCAAACACATAGCCGCCGATATCGGTCAGGTTCGGTTCGGTATCATGGAACCGTTGGCCAATGCTGATGATCCGGTTGGCCGAGAAGGCGCTGCCATCGTTCTGCTCGCCCAGTTCGGGGCTGATGATCTGCATCCAATGCGCGTCCTCGTCATAGGGGACGTCATCGACAATTTCGAATTCCATGGGCGTAACCGAGGCCCACATCTCTAAAGAGCCGATCGCGGCTTCTTTGTAGTCGGGGTGATTGTTCAGTTCCTGAACGTTGATCACCAGCGGCTCCGACGCGATTTCAGGTGTCAGGCTGCGGGGAAGAGCGCCAAGATAGTCGAGGTAAGGTTCGTAATCATCGCTCTTGCCGAAGGGGTTGTCCGGGGTCTGGTCATTGACCCACCACGGCTCGCTGGCATTGTCATCGGCAAAGCCCGCATTGATCGCTGCGTTAAGGGCCGCTCCCATTTGGAGTGAAGATGCCGTGTCTTGACGCGTTGTCGATGCGCTCGAGTTCGCTTGAAACCCACTCTTTTGGGAACCTACCTTTTCGAAAGAATCCACTTGGTCGGGGCCGTACCCCAGTTCACACATCATGCACATGTTCGGACCACCTTTTTTGATGCCAGAGTT
Organism: Actibacterium sp. 188UL27-1; assembly: GCF_016901225.1. GTDB lineage: Bacteria > Pseudomonadota > Alphaproteobacteria > Rhodobacterales > Rhodobacteraceae > 188UL27-1. The sequence goes on from NZ_JAFEUL010000020.1 coordinate 75,920, forward strand.
GTTGGGTCAAGTCGCTGGGTTGGGAAAAGCGACGTTCTGATGCTTGGTTGATCACCTCAAAATTGATTGGATTTCCTACACTTGAGACAGCCGATTTGAGCAGTACGTGCATCCCGCTGGGGCATTGGCTGCAATGCTCTGCTCGTGACAACTGTGACCAGTGAGCGTCAGCATCCTTTGTCAGACGGATGGCCGGTTCAATGCCCCCGGAACGAAATCCAACTCGGTCGAGTGCCACCACGGTCGAGCGCGGTACAGCGCATCTCGCTTCCGAGGGAGGGCTGATCGGGCGTCTAATCGTCGGTCGGTTACTTCGCTTGGAGACAGCATATTTTGGGGTCCCTCTATGACAACCTCGGGTAATAGCGGCTGTACGGTTTTGGTCCTGCCAACTACCAACAGGCATCGCGTGGATGACCTGAGAAACTTGTCACTCACCTCAATCATGAGGCGGTATTTTCGAGGTGTCCATGGGTTCGTTCACAAAATATTTATATTTTTTGTTTTTCAAATCATAGAGATACAGAAAAACTTAGATTTATCATTAAAATACAGCGTGATAGCCGATTGATATCAGCACACCATAGCCTTTCATTAAAGGCTATGGTCGCTATCCATATGAGTATATGCACAAATGAAAGGCTGAATAAAAATTATCGCTCAACTTAAGGGTGATAAAAAGATAAACCTACTGATAGGTAATAACTGTGCTTTTACAAAGTATAGAGGTACCTCTACCCATCCGTATTCAAGTTCCAGTGGAGCCAGCGTTCAGTTTTTTCTTTGAACGGGTTTATATTTAGCAGGCCGGAAAATGCGGATCACTCAGGGATCCAATTTCTGGAACAGAGCAGGCGGCGTTCGTGTGGCGATCACGCGGTATGCAGTCCGTTGGCAGGCGCTTTTGGCATCGCACATACCGAGGCTGATGGGCTGCGTCGCGGATCTGTTTTTGCGTTCGACGCACCATAGGCGGTTGAATTGACGGTAACCGGTCTGGTGGCGGTGAAGGGTCTGCCGCTAAAGACGTGCCTGGTTCAAACCGGCCTCGACCGCGTCGTGCAGTGCCCCATTGCTGGCCAGAAACGACCCTGATGAAAGCACATCTTGATCAGCCCAAAGGGGGGTGAAGCGGCCACCTGCTTCCCTTACGATCAGCATGCCAGCGGCGATATCCCACGGGCCGAGGTTGCGTTCCCAATAGGCGTCAAACCGACCCGCCGCGACATATGCCAGATCAAGTGCGGCTGCTCCCCAGCGCCGCAACCCGGCCGTTTGTGGCATCAGTTGTCGAAGGTCGTCCAGACAATGCGGCAGGTAGGTCGTGCGCCCCCCGGCGGGCACGCCCGACGCGACAACGGCTGCGCTGAAAGGCACGGCCTCGCTTACCGTGATGGCCTGCCCGTTCAGATAAGCGCCCTTGCCATTCTCGGCGCAGAACATCTCTGCCTTGGCCGGATCGTAGATCAGGGCCGCTCGTGGGTCATCCCCCTGAAATAGCGCGATGGACACGGCCCAGTGCGGCAATCCCTTCAGGAAATTCGTGGTCCCGTCCAGCGGATCGACGATCCAGCGCAACCCATCCTGGCCGCTGGCACGCTCTTGGGTTTCCTCACCCAGCCAACCGTAATCGGGAAAGTGCCGCATCAAGTGATCAAAGATCACCTTTTCCGCCTGTAGATCCGCATTGCTGACAAAGTCGCCGCGCGTCTTTTCCGTGATCGTCAGCCCCCCAAGCTGCCGTGATGCCACGCGCAAACCCTGCCCAGCCAAAAGCGCTGCATCGGCCATGATGCGAAGCGTCGTTGATGCATTTGTTGGGAGCCATCGATGCGCGTCATCCGTCATATCGCACCCGATGGCACAGCGTGGAGGGATCATGCAAAATCCCATCATAGGCGGCATGTAAATCGTCGAACGCTGTCTCGCCCGAGATCAGGACATCCAGCGCAGGGTCATTCAAAAGCGCCAGCGCCTTGCCCAACCTGCGGCCGAAATCCCAACGCGCGGCCTGTTTGGCAGGCACCCGCCCGACCTGAGAGCTGATGATCCGTAATCGGCGCTGGTGAAACCGGCCGCCCAGCGGCACTTCGGTGCGTTGCGTGCCGTACCAGCTGGCCTCGACCACAGTTGCCTCGGTCCCGGCCAGAGCGATCCCAAGCGACAAACCGGCAGAACTGGCCGAGGCATGGATGACGATATCGGCTTCCTCCGGTGCTGTATCTGGCGTGGCAAAATCACAGCCCAGTGCGGCGGCGATGGCAGCCCGGCCGGGGTCGAGGTCCACCAATGTCACCTCGGTCCCGGGTATCCGGGCCGCGAGATAGCCCGCCAGCGCGCCCACCACGCCACAACCCACGACCACCACACGGTCGCCGATGCTGATCCCCGCATCCCAGGTGATGTTCACGGCGGTTTCCATATTTGCCGCCAGCACGGCCCGGGCGGCAGGCACATCCACAGGCACGGAAAGCGCCATATGGGAGGGCACAGCAAAACGGGTCTGATGTGGAAACAGGCTGAACACAACCTCGCCTTGCCGATCACCGCCCTGCACCTCGCCCACGGCGGCATACCCGTATTTCACCGGAAAGGTAAAATCCCCATCCTGAAACGGCGCGCGCATGCTGGCATGTTCGGATACGGGCACCTGGCCCTGGTAAACCAGACGCTCTGTCCCGCGGCTGATCCCGGTGAACAAGGTCTTGATGTCCAACTCGCCATCGCCAGCGTGATAGGTCGTGTCACGCGGCACGGCCTGTTGCGCATTGGTGATCCACAGCGCGCGCGCGACTGTCACAGGCTGTGGCCCGATTTCAGCGCCTTGACCGACAGATAGTCCTGGTTGTGCATGTTGCGCCCGACACGCAAGGGCAGTTGCTCAACCACGGCGACATCGCCGTCATGAAAGGTCTGCACCTTGGCCGGATTGTTCGTCAAAAGCCGGATCGCCGAAAATCCCAGAGCGCGTAGCATCCCGGCGGCCACGCGAAAGTCACGCTCATCGTCATCATAGCCGATGCGATGGTTTGCCTCGACCGTGTCAAGGCCCTGCGCCTGCAAAGCATAGGCGCGCATCTTGTTCGCCAACCCAATGCCCCGCCCTTCTTGATTGAGGTATAACAAAACGCCGGAGCCCTCCTGCCCCATCCGGGCCAACGCTGCGCGCAGTTGCGGACCGCAATCGCATTTCAGGCTGCCCAGCACATCGCCGGTAAAGCAGGCCGAATGCACGCGCGCCAGAACGGGCTGGTTGCGGTCGGGCGTGCCGATCTCTATCGCGTAATGTTCTTTGCCACCGTCAGGGTCGCGGAAGATCTGCAAACGGCCCAGATCATGGGCCTCCAGCGGTAGCGCCGCCGCGGAGACCTGCGCCAGTGCAGGCGGGATCAGCAAGGCCTCCAGAGCCTGATCCGCCACCAGCGTGGCAAAGGGCAGATCATCCAGGTTTGCATCATCCTCTACAGTGAATATCGCAACCGCCGGTAACAGCTCCGCCAATTTGACCAGCTTGATCGACAGGCCGTGCAAAGGCGTCTGCAGGCTGCGGATCATGTGCAAGGGGCCAGCTGGCCGTCGGTCTGCATCAAGCTGCGGGTCGGAAAGATCCTTGAACCACTCAAACCCGGCCGATGCAGGGGGGTGCAGCCGCACCAAAGGGTCGTCGATATCGCCGACAGCAGGCATGATGGCCTGCGCGCGTTGCGCTGTCAGGATCAGTTCCGGCGTGCCAAGTCGCTGCTGCAAGGCCTCAAATCGCGCCTGCGACAGTGGTTCGACCGCGATAATGACGGCGCGGTTGCCTTGATGCGTCAGCAGGCAGGGCAACCCCATCGCAAGATCGCTGCGCGCCCGTGCAAGACGCTCGGCAAGGGTCGGCAAAAGACAATCAGATGTGGTGGGCATGTCAGGGATCTCGTTTCCGGTTAAAGGCGGGGGCCCTCAGCGGGCCGTATTCCACTGGTGCAACAGGCCGCTACGATGGGCAGTGCATCGGCAGGGCTGAGCGCACAATCAAACAAGACGTCGCTACCAAGGTTATAAACCGCCGTCTTGGGGCGGCGCGCCTGTGCCAGCGTACCAATGGGAGCAGTCGTCAGGCTTTGCGGGCCCGACCCAATCAGCAACGGTGCAATCGCGACATGCAGGCGGTTCAACAAACCCATCTCAAGGAATTGGGTGATGGTGACCCCGCCACCTTCGATCAGGATGCTTTTGAAACCCCGCTGTTGCAGGGCTTTTAGAATATCTTCGGGGGCGATCCATGGCGCGCGCGGCAGGGTGATCGCCTCAACCCCCGCCGGACGCTCCTTGGCGACCGCCTGGATCACAATGCGTTGGGCCGACGTATCCGCCAGCAGACGCGCGTCATTGGGCAAACGCCCGTCCGGGTCAATGACCACACGGGCGGGGCTGGTGCCATTGGCCAAACGCACGGTCAGTTGCGGGTCATCCTGCAAGGCGGTCTTGACCCCGATCACCACCGCATCGGCCAAGGCGCGCAGACGGTGCAGATGGGCCAGACCGTCCTTGCCAGACACATCCTGTGCATCACCCGTTTCCGTCGCGATACGCCCATCCAGCGATTGGCCGATCTGAGCAAAGACCTGACAAGTGGCTGTCGGCTGCGCCAAGGCACCGTAAAGTGCCAGCGCCTGCGCCTCACCCCAGGTCCAATCGCCGCAACACAGACAGGCCGCACCCGTTTTCACGTCAAGAATCCTTTCCCATACCTGATGAGTTACGTCCACGTGCTGCATTTTATTCTCCAACTTTCCGCGGCAGGGCGAGAATATCGGTATGCCCAATGTATCCCGCGGTCTGCGCAACAGTCGCGCGGCGGTTGGCGGCCCAATCGCCCGCCTGCGCGCAACCTGCCTCTGCCGCAGCCTCCCCGATGCCGATCAGTAAATGATCATGCAGACGCGCCTCTGCCGGTCCCAGTTCCCATGGGCTGTCGCCCAAACGCACGTCAAACCCGTGCTGGGCAAAAACCTGTGCCGCTGCGTCGCTTGCGGTTGGCCCCAATGCGGGACCGATCCCTTTATCCGTGCGCTGATGCGCATTGAACGCAGCCGTCACATCGGCATCCGCCGCATGTGGTGGGACCCAGCGCATCACTCCGTTGTAATTGAGCGCCCCGTAAAACGGGATAGCGGCGGCCCGCAACCTCTGCGCCAACACTGTCACCCACACCAGCGGCATCAGATCCAGCAAGGCGGAGGCTGTGACCAGGCGCACCCCATCCAGCGGCAGTTGATCGATATTGCGCAGATCAAAGACCACCTGCTCCGCGCCCGAGTGCCGCGCCTGCGCAATATCCAACAGCGCCTTGTCCCCATCGACAAAGCGCCATTGCCATGTGGCGCAGGCGGCATCGCCAAAAGCACGTGCCGTTGATCCTGTCCCACTGCCCAGATCGACCACAATGGCCTCGCTCCCGGCATGGGTTACGGCCTGCGCCAGCAAGTCGGCGTCGCGTGACGCGTGATCCACCGGTTCGCGCAATGCAAGCCAGTCAGGTGAGAACCCCACCCTTAGATATCCGCCTCGTACCAGCCGCGCGCCACATGGCTTTCTTCTAGTGAGACCTTGATGCGGCACACCCGACCGTTATCGCCCAGGCCCGTTGTCTTGGCGGCGTCGCGCAACTGCTGCCAGATGTAATGGGAGAGGAATTCTGTCGTGGTGATCTTGCCCTTGAAAGCCGGCACCTCGTCCAGATTGGCGTATTTCAGGGGCTTCAGCGCTTCGGCCAGCGCGTCGAGCGCGAGACCGATATCAACGACTAACCCGTTCTCATCCAGATCCTTGGTATAGAAAGCGGCATCCACCACAAAGGTTGCCCCATGCATCCCTTGTGCCGGACCGAATACCGGCGAGGGCAAGGAATGGGCGATCATCACATGATCACGAACTTCAACTGCAAACATTATTTCCTCAATTCCATCTACATTTCCTGACGCAAGACGACGATGCTCAAATTAGTCGTCAGGAACCTATCTACAAATCCAACATATTATACAATTTAAATCAGGACTTTATCGGACTGACCGGGAACCTCCGCCATTGCCAGGATGATGGTGGGCATATTGGCCCATCGTCGGAAACACCTCATTGCAAAGGCTACGGTTGCGCCAACGCCTGTCACCTGCCAAGTTGGCCTGTGCGGATTATGTTGGCCACTTCGATACCATTCTGTATCGCAAGTGAACCGAAGCCAGACACAGCGTTTGACGAGATAGCCAACGCCAGAAACCGTTGAGTGGCTGACCTGGTCCCCTGAAATGTCCTTGATTCAAGGTCAGCCTGTTCTCCAACTGACCTGCTCCCCTGAAATGTCCGGTGTTTTTGGTTAGCCTGTTCTCCAAGAAGGAGACAGATGATGAAGAGAAGCCGTTTCAGTGAAGAACAGATAATCGGGATATTGAAAGAACATCAGG
>NZ_JAFEUL010000021.1 GCF_016901225.1 Actibacterium sp. 188UL27-1
GCCTGGAAATCGCCGAAATACTTCGTGATCGCCGCCGTCAGCGTCGTCTTGCCATGGTCAACATGCCCAATCGTCCCAATGTTAACGTGCGGCTTGTTGCGCTCAAACTTTTCCTTAGCCATCGGTGGCAGTGCCCTTACCGTTCTGGGGGCAAAGCGCCCCGATTTTCAACGGGCGCTGCGTATGCGGGCCAAACAGAAAAATCAAGCCGTCTCGCGCAGATCAACTCTCAGGCGGGCGCCAACTTTTGGAAGATGCAGTTGCAGCGCTTTGCGCGCCCTCTTTCCGGACAAACCATTCCGGGTTGGAGCGCATCCATTTCTCAACCAGACGCGCAGCATTATTGGCCAGGTTTTCGATCTGTTCCGCTTTGGACTGGGTCAGACCAGAGCCCACGACCGTTTCACCGGACAGCCGCTCCAGCACGGTGATTTGTTTCGGTTTTTGATTGATCTTTCCACCGGCCGCATCATCCCAGACCGTGGCGCCAATGATCATGACGGATTTCGGCGACAGCACGATGGGCACACCGGGCACGGCAATGGAATATCCTTCGACACTAATCGCGATGTGATAAAGTTGGTCCCCCTGAAACCGGCTGAAGCGGCGGTCGATCGCCTTTTTCATCGCGGTTTCCCATTCCTCCTCGGAGGCGCGACGAGAGGGCGGTACGAATTTGGCATTATCCGCAACGACGATGTTATGGCCCAAACGAAACTCTCCGATCGGCTCAAACGGTTCGTCCAGGTCTTTGTCCGCAGCACAACCAACCAGCACAGTCAGCCCCGCCAACCAAAGAAAACGGCGTATCATCAACATCACATCACCCCGGTTATCCTTGGTTCGGTCTAGCCCGTCCGGCAAATCGCCGCAATTGTCCCTGCGGTCACGGTCCCTAGATGCAACGCTATGAACACAGAGTATCCTCTTCCCGTCCGCGCAACGCTGGCCGATCAGCCTGCGGGTTTGCTGGCATCTTACGCCCAGTCCCAGCAAAATCTGCTGCGTTTAATCCCCAAAGCCGCGCTGGAGAAGCCCATTATTTCAGGCGTGACGGCGACGCGCTGGCATATGGTGATGGATCCAGGCGCGATCCGCCGGATCTTGCAGGCGCGGGTCGAAGATTATCCAAAATCCGATGTGGCCCGTGCCATCCTGCGCCCGGCTGTGGGCGACAGCATGATTAATGTCCATGGCACGGAATGGCGCCGACAACGCAGCCTGGCCGCACCGGTCTTTCAGCCGCGTCACGTCACCGGTCTGGGCCCGATCATGGCTGCTGCGGCAGATCATGCGGTTGAGCGTCTGGCCTCCCAAACGGGGCGCGCCACAAACCTGTTGGAGGAGATGACACGCGCCACGTTCGACGTCATTGCAGATGTCACCTTTTCCGGCGGTCAAGGGATCGACCGGACCAGCGTCCAGAATGCCATTGCGGCCTACGGCGTGGCGGCAGGCAAGATGTCGTTCCTGGATGTGCTGGGCGCGCCGGAATGGATCCCACGCCCGGCGCGCATCCGGCCGGCCCCTGCCCTGCAGGCCATGAAGGACATCGCCGATGACAGTATCGATGCTCGCCGCAGGACCGGTCATGCTGGCCCGCCTGACCTGTTGGATCTGTTGCTAGAGGCGGAAGCTGACGGATTTAGCCAAACGGATATTCGGGACAATCTACTAGCCTTCATCGTGGCAGGCCATGAAACAACGGCACTGACACTGGCCTGGTCACTGTATCTGTGCGGTGGTCACCCCGATATTCAGGAGCGCGCCCGGTCGGAAGCCCAGTGGGTCTTGAAAGGCCAGACCGCAACCGCCGCTGACGTGGCGCGGCTGCCCTACATTCGCCAGATCATTGACGAGACATTGCGCCTGTACCCTCCCGCGGCCTTCCTATCGCGCATGGCACTGGAGCCAGATCAGATCCTGGGCTCACAGGTTTTGCACGGCGACACGCTGACCATCCCGGTTTATGCGGTCCACCGGCACAGGGCCCTTTGGGATCACCCCGACCGGTTCGACCCGGATCGTTTCGCCGATCCCAAATCCATCCCCCGCTATACCTACCTGCCGTTCGGCGATGGCCCACGGATCTGTATCGGAGCACGCTTTGCGGTTCAGGAGGCGGTGATCATCCTCGCAACTCTTCTGGCGCGTTACAGATTTGAACCGGTGCCGGGCAAGGTGCCGGTGCCAACCCTGATCATCACGCTACGACCAGAAGGCGGGGTCTGGCTGAACGTGTCACCGGCCTGACGATTTGCAAACCGACTGAAGTGCGGCCCATTCCGTTTCCGACAGCACCGGCTCAAACGCATCGGGCTGGGTTTCCGCGGCACGTGCGGCGGCGGCACGGCTGGCAAGGTTGGGATGGCTGCTGAGATACTCCATGGCGCCATCTGTATCACCATACTCTTCACGCAGTTTATCAAAGAACGCTGCGAAAGCCTCCGCCGGCAAACCTGCATCTTTCAACAGGCGCAACGCGAATTCATCTGCCTGGGCCTCTGCCTCCCGCGTGTAGGAGGCCTGCATGACCTGTTCGGCCATGATCAATACCAGCGTGCCGCCCGCAAAATCACCCAGGACCATGCTCAGGATCCCGGCAGAGCCCGCCGCGCGCAATGCGATGCGAAGCGGATCGCGTGCCACGACATGCGCGATCTCATGGGCCAAGACTCCGGCGACCTCTTCCGGCGTGTCCGCCTTGTCGATCAAGCCGCTGAAAAACACGATATGCCCGCCAGGTGCCGCGAATGCATTGATCATTTCGGTTTTCATGATCCGGATTTTCAACGGATAGGGCAGGTCCAACTCATCCGTCAGCCGATCTGACATCTTGGCGATGGCCGCCTCAGCCTCCGATGTGCTGCAAAACTGGCCTGAATTGGCAAATTTCATGGTCTGCTCGATCTGGGCCACCACCGTCTCGCCGATGGCCTCCTCCCGCTTGGCCGGGATCAGCGTCGCCATCGTGTCAGCCAAGTTGGGCAGAAGAACAAAGAGGATCAGCAGCATCGCCGCCACCGCACCACCCGTCCAAAAGAACACCTTGCTGAGTGTCCCCGCGGGGACATCTGCCTTTCTAAGATATTGGCACGCGTCGCGCAGGGCGTCTGCATCGACCTGGTTCGGCACGAAAAGGCGCGCTTCGTCCTTGCCCGTTAGCCGAAAGACCTCGCCTTCCTCATGGCCGTGATCACGGACGACGCGCATATCATCAAGGTCCCAGTTCTCCTGCGGGATCGAGGCGCCGGATGATTGATCCCGGCGGATGATCAACCACCCGCCAGGTTTATCCAGACTGACCTCGACATCGCGTTCACCCGCTGTCTGGCCATCGAAGTACCTGCCCCCAAAGACCGGCAATGTCGATTGCGGGCTGGTCACCGCTTAGAACCCGCCGCCGACATCCAGAGCATCGGCAAACCCCTCGGCATCGACCATCTCGTCATCACCGCGCTGACGTACCGTGTCCAACCGCGATGCGTTGAGGATCGTCGTGGATGTGACGTAATGCGCAATGATCGGCTGGTTCACCATCACGAGGATCAGGGCACCAGCGACAATGATGGCCAGTATGTAGCCCAAAAAGAAGATCAAACCGCCCAGGGCAGCGCTGGCCATATCGGGCTGCTGGTTTGCCAAGCCGTCCGGATTCATCATCATGTCAAAGCTGCTGAACCCAATGATCGAACCGCCAACGAGCCCGGCAACCAAAATTACGGCAAAAGCCGCCGCACCCGCAGCCAGTGATCCCAGCAGCACATGCCCGATCACGGTCCAGACTTTTGGCTTGGTGTCAAAACCTATGACATCACCCACCTTTTTGTGGTTCGCCATGCGGCGGAACCCATCCACCTGGAAATAGAAGATCCCGAAATAGAGCCAGAACGTCCCGACGACACCACCCAGAATGGCTAGGGCAGGAATGTCCGAAAATCCCCCGATCGCGGCACCCCCAATGACAAGACCTAGACCAATGAAAATGTGTTTCATTGAGCCATACAGCATGGTCCATTTGCCGTCTTGGGCGAATTTGATATCGCCGTACCACGTCCGGTCGACCATATATTTTTCCAGCTTGAACGCAGCGAGTGGCGCCAGCAATCCAAGGGAAATGATGGTCAGTAGCGTATAGCCCAGCGCACGCAGCATATAGCCCACGGCGCCGGTTTCCGCCCCAAACCGGATGCCGCGCCAACGGGTGCGCGACAGAAGATACCTGCGCGACCGATATTGCGCGAAAAAGACAAGCGGCAAGACGGCAAACAAGGTGATATAGGTCGCAGCGAGCTGACGCAGAACGGCTTGCGGATCTGTCCCACCGGCAAAGATATTCAGCCCGACGAAAAAGAGCAGCAACTGCAGGACGCCCAGATACAGGGCCAGCACCACGATGGCGACCAGAAAGCCCAGAAACTTTTCAAGCCCGGTGCCGGTATATTCAAACGGCGCGCCGCCCGGCGCAGTCGCCGACCACATGTAACGGCGGATGCGGGTCTTGGCCCAAAAGCGATAGATCCCCAGGGTGATCAGTGTCAGGAAGCCGGTTTTCATGGCCAGGCCAAACAGCGCCCCGCCATCGCCCCCATAGGCACCTTTAACGGTATCAGTCGAGCTGACAGTGCTCATATCAATTGTCCTTCGGCAAAATAATTTGAGCACTCAAGATATAGACAACCTTGGAGACTGTCACGGGTCAAATCGATTGGTGCGAGGAAAGCCCCGGGGGGCCATACGACCGGCAGAGGCGCGTTTGGCAATCCATTCGGCCAGATCGCCCTCGGTGACAGTGCGGGTTCTACCACCGCTATCGAGCCATTTCAGCCCATCGGCCAGGGCGAATGTGGTCACATCGCTTAGGCCGCCATCCTTGTAACGTTGCAGACGCACGCCTTTGCCACGCCCCATCTCTGGCAGTTCCGCGGTGGGAAAGATCACCAGCTTACGGTTTTCCCCAACTGCGGCCACGTGATCCCCCCGGACAACGCAGCAGGACAGCGCCGCCGTCTCGGGCGGTTTTACGTTCAGCACCTGACGGCCCGAGCGCGTTTGGGCCACCACATCATCCGACGGCACGATAAAACCATCGCCAGCGGTCGAGGCCACCAACAGTTTCTGCCCAGGGCGGTGGATCAGCACGGTGACGATCTCCACCTCATTCGGCAGATCGACCATCAGGCGCACGGGCTCTCCCATGCCGCGACCGCCGGGCAAGGAACTGCCGGACAATGTGTAAAACCGCCCGTTCGAGCCAAAGACTAACAGCCGATCCGTGGTTTCCGCGTGAAAGATGAACCGCCCCTCATCGCCGTCCTTGAATTTCAAGGCGGTATCGAGGGCGATATGTCCTTTCATAGCGCGGATCCAACCCATCTTTGAGCAAACGACGGTGATCGGTTCGCGCTCGATCATCGCCTCCATCGGCACGTCTTCGATATCCCCCGCATCGGCAAAGCTGGTGCGGCGCGCACCACCGGGAGAGGATTTGCCGAACAGCTTGCGCACCTCTTTCAACTGATCGGCGATCTTGGCCCATTGCAGCCCCTCATCCTCCAACAGGTCCGACAGCTCGGCCCGTTCGGCCATCAGCGCATCGCGCTCCGCCACCAGTTCCATCTCTTCCAGTCGCCGCAGGGACCGCAGGCGCATGTTCAGGATCGCCTCGGCCTGAACTTCGTTGAGTTGGGTCAAACCAGTAGCGAGCGGCGGTTTGTAATCTGCCTCCGACGTCGCGCGGACATGGTCCTTTGCCCAATCTTCCGCACATAACGCGGCCTTGGGACTTTCATCATATCGGATGATGTCAATCACACGGTCGAGGTTCAGGAATGCAATCAGCAAACCTTCCAGAACGTCCAACCTGTGGTCAATCTTTTCAATCCGATGCTGGGTCCGCCGCTGCAAAACGGCGCGGCGATGGTCCAGAAATGCGCGCAGCATTTCCCGCAGGCTGCAAACCTTTGGTGTGCGCCCATCGATCAGCACGTTCATGTTGAGGGAAAACCGCACTTCTAGGTCAGACGCCCGGAACAACATCCCCATCATCAGATCCGCGTCCACAGTCTTGGACCGCGGCTCCAGGATCAGACGAATATCCTCGGTGCTTTCGTCACGTACATCGGTCAGGAGCGGGATCTTTTTCAGCTGGATGATCTCTGCCAGCTTTTCGATCAGCTTGGATTTCTGCACCTGATACGGGATTTCGGTCACGACGATCTGCCACGCCCCGCGGCCCAGATCCTCTTTCTCCCACCGGGCGCGCAGACGAAAAGCGCCCCTGCCCGTCTGATAGGTCTCGGCAATGCTGTCCTTGGGTTCGACCAGAACGCCACCTGTGGGGAAATCTGGCCCTGGGACATGTTCCAGCAGTGTTTCATCCCGGGCATTGGGTGCCTTGATCAGATGCAGGCACGCTGCGATCAGTTCATCCAGGTTATGTGGCGGGATATTCGTGGCCATCCCCACGGCGATCCCGCTAGAACCATTGGCCAAGAGGTTGGGAAAGATCGCTGGCAGCACCTCTGGCTCCGTCAGGCGGCCGTCATAGTTGGGCCGGAAATCAACGGCGTTTTCATCCAACCCCTCCAGCAGCGCTTCGGCTGCCGCTGCCATGCGCGCCTCTGTGTAGCGAGACGCCGCCGGTGCATCGCCATCAATATTGCCAAAATTGCCCTGACCATCGACGAGCGGATAACGCATGGCGAAATCCTGGGCCAACCGCGCCATCGCATCATAGATCGCGCCGTCCCCATGGGGATGAAAATCCCCCATCGTGTCCCCGGATATCTTGGCCGACTTCATGAATTTGCCCGTCGAATTCAGATTGAGCCGCCGCATGGCGTAAAGGATCCGGCGATGAACCGGTTTTAACCCGTCACGCGCATCGGGCAGCGCGCGGTGCATGATCGTGGACAAAGCATATTGCAAATACCGTTCGCCAATGGCGCGGCGCAACGGCTCTGCAGACAGGTTGGGATCTAAATTGGGGGGATCTGCGTTATCGCTCATAAGGGTTGGGATACGCCACCCCCGGGATGCGGTAAAGTCACGGGTAATATTTCTGTGATTTTTTCAGGACTCGCGTGGAAGGCGATGTTAACGTTAATGACAGGTCCTTGACGGGACGAGGGATGGGTAAACGCGATGTTACTGCGCTTGACGTTTATTTTGATGTTGGTTTTGGGTGCCGCGATGTGGATCGTCGGCGACGGCCCCGATATGGACCGGGTGGCCCTTGCGGAGGCGCGCGCGAATGCCCAGCGTGAGGAAGCTGGCTTTGTCACAAGGACCAACAGTGACGTCCTGTCCCTGACCCCCGGTGAAGATGCCCAAGCCGATCCGGAGCGTGAGGTCACGACGGCAGAGCCCGTTGCCGAACCGGCTACCGAAGCTGATGAAATCGCAGATCAGCTGGCCGCTAATTTGGCGAATCAACCCATTGAACCGCCCGAAGTCCAGCCGACGGATACGCGTCTGGCAGAACCTGACGAAACGATCGTGCTTTACGTCACGGGGCGTCGTGTGAACTTGCGGGCGGGCCCTTCGACCAACGACACCGTTTTGGGCCGGGTGAGCCGCGGGGATGCGGTTGAATTGGTCGACTACGAAGAGAATGGTTGGGCCCGGATCCGCGTGGCGGGCCTGTCTGCCGACGTATTCATGTCGGGCGACTTTTTGTCAGATAGCCGCTGACCCCCTGATCGCGGCGCTTGGCTGGACCTTGCACCAGCCATGACGCCATGCGATGCCGTTGGTCATGAAGAAGACGCTTCTCATCACCGGTTCGTCGTCCGGCATCGGATATGACGCGGCCCATGGCATGACACGGCGCGGTTGGCGGGTGTTTGCGACCTGCCGCAACCCTGACGACTGCGCGCGGCTGCGAGACGAGGGATTGGAGAGCGTGACGCTCGACGTGGCAGACCCGAACAGTATTCAAGCTGCCTTGGCGGAGATTTTGAACCGTACGGGCGGTACGCTGGGCGCGCTGTTCAATAATGCAGCATTCGGTTTGCCTGGCGCTGTTGAGGATCTGCCGACTGACGGTTTGCGATCGATCTTTGAAACCAACCTCTTTGGGCTTCATCACCTCACCCGGGAGCTTATTCCGGTTATGCGCAAACAAGAGCATGGGCGGATCATCCAGAATTCCTCGGTCTTGGGTTTCGCCGCCCTGAAATGGCGCGGCGCTTATGTGGCGACCAAACATGCACTGGAAGGGCTGACGGATGTCATGCGCCTTGAACTGGCGGACACCCCGATAAAGGTCGTGCTGATCCAACCGGGCCCGGTCACATCCCGCATCCGCGAAAACTCAATCCCTCACTTTGAACGCTGGATCGATTGGAAAGCATCCCCACGCAAGGCGCAGTATGAAGAGACGCTTTTGAAGCGATTGTATCAAACGGGCCCCAAAGACCGGTTCGAACTGCCTGCCGCCGCCGTCACACGCAAATTACATACTGCATTGACACATCCCAATCCAAAGCCGCGGTACTTTGTGACAACACCGACGTATATCATGGCTGCGATGGAGCGGATTTTGCCCGTCCGCGCCGCCGACAAGGTTTTGCAAAAAATCTAAAGGCTGGCCATCGCACCGCAGCCGCCTACATCGCGTCAAACATCGCGAAGGAGTATCCATGCGCACCGACCCCCTGTTTATTGCCGTTGCTCTGGCCGCCGTCATCGTATTGGGCATCCTTCTGTTTGGCATCGCCGCTTTTGCCAAAGGCGGAGAGTTCAACAAAAAATATGCCAATAAGATAATGCGCTGGCGGATCATCGCACAATTCGTGGCGATCCTAATGATCCTGGGCTTCGTCGCCTTGCGCCAAGGGGGATAATATGGTCGTTCTAAACAAAATTTACACAAAGACCGGTGATGCTGGCGAAACCGCTTTGGGCAACGGGTCCCGGGTGGCCAAATACTCGATGCGCGTGACCAGCTACGGCACGGTCGATGAATGTAACGCCACCGTGGGTTTGGCCCGTTTGCATGCCGTGGGGCTGATGGATGCCCAACTGGCCATGATCCAAAACGATTTGTTTGACCTTGGCGCCGACCTTTGTCGCCCCGACATGGACAAGGATGCGGAGTCTGAATACCCCCCGCTTCGCATGGCACCCGCCCAGGTCCTGCGGCTTGAGGGTGAGATCGACGCCATGAACAATGCGCTGGAGCCACTGCGCAGTTTCATTTTGCCCGGTGGCAGCGCGCTCGCCGCACATCTGCATCTGTGCCGCACGGTTTCACGACGGGCCGAACGCCTGACGGTCGAACTGGCGACAATGGAGAATGTGAACCCCGCAGCGGTGCAGTATCTGAACCGGCTCAGTGATTGGTTTTTTGTGGCCTCTCGCATTGCGAATAATGACGGTAAGGATGACGTCCTGTGGGTTCCCGGCGCGAACCGCTAGCGGTTTCCTATTGGCGACACATGTCCCCGCAACAGCCACAATATTCAGTGGATCCCAGTCAAAGCCGTGCAAAACGCGGCGTCCCGGCATGGGATGCGTCGCTTTTACGCTGTCCCGACCGGGTCTGACCCGCTAACTAATCCGCCTAGACTGATGAACTCGAGGGAGACACGCAGATGAAGGTCCTGGTGCCTGTGAAACGCGTGATCGATTATAACGTGAAGGTCCGCGTCAAGGCGGACGGTTCCGGTGTCGATCTGGCCAATGTGAAAATGTCGATGAACCCGTTTGACGAGATCGCCGTCGAAGAAGCGATCCGCATGAAAGAGGCTGGGAAGGTCGAAGAGATCATCGCGGTCTCAATCGGGGTCAAGCAAAGCCAGGAAACCCTGCGGACTGCGCTCGCGATGGGAGCGGATCGCGCCATCCTCGTCGTCGCAACCGAGGACGTGCATCAAGATATCGAACCGCTGGCGGTCGCCAAGATCCTGAAGGGCGTGGCCGAAGCCGAAGGTGCGGGGCTCGTCTTGTGCGGCAAGCAAGCCATCGACAATGACATGAACGCCACCGGCCAGATGCTGTCGGCGCTGCTGGGTTGGTCCCAGGCGACATTCGCCTCTGAAGTTGCGATTGAAGGCGATCATGCCACCGTCACGCGCGAAGTCGATGGCGGCCTACAGACGATCAAGGTCACGATGCCAGCGATCATCAGCGTCGATCTGCGCCTGAATGAGCCGCGCTATGCGTCGCTGCCGAACATCATGAAGGCCAAGAAAAAGCCGCTGGACGAAAAGACGCCTGCCGATTTCGGCGTCGACATCGCCCCGCGCCTGACTGTCCTCAAAACCACGGAACCTGAAAGCCGCAAGGCCGGGATCAAGGTCAGCTCGGTCGAGGAATTGGTCACGAAACTCAAAGATGAAGCGGGGGTTATCTAATGGCTGTTCTGTTGATTGCCGAGGTCCAGAACGGCGAATTGGCCGTTGATGCGACCGCCAAAGCCCTGACCGCCGCCAAGCAAATGGGCGATGTCACCGTGCTTTGTGCCGGTGCGTCCTGCGGTAGCGCGGCTGAAGCCGCCGCCAAGCTGGACGGTGTCGCCAAGGTGCTGTGCGCCGAAGATGCGGCCTATGGTCATGATCTGGCCGAACCCGTCGCCGATCTGGTTGTGAAACTGGCTGGTGACTATGATCACATCACGGCGCCCGCCACGGCGGCGGCCAAGAACCTGCTGCCCCGCGTTGCGGCGCTGCTGGATGTCATGGTGATCTCCGACATCACCGGGGTTATCGACGCAGACACGTTTGAGCGTCCGATTTACGCAGGCAACGCGATCCAGACCATCAAAAGCGGTGACGCCAAAAAGGTTGTCTCAATCCGCACCGCCACATTTGATCTGTCCGGTGACGGTGGCTCTGCTTCGGTTGAGAACATTGATGCTGCCGGAAATCCAGGCCTGTCCGAATGGGTCGAGGATAAAGTCGCCGAAAGTGACCGTCCTGAACTGACCTCTGCCGGCATCGTAGTCTCGGGTGGTCGCGCGCTTGGGTCTGAAGAGCAGTTTGGCATTATCGAACAACTGGCGGACAAGCTGGGCGCGGCTGTCGGTGCGTCACGGGCGGCTGTGGATTCGGGCTATGCACCCAATGACTGGCAGGTGGGTCAGACAGGCAAGGTTGTTGCCCCGGACCTTTATATCGCTGTCGGAATTTCTGGCGCGATCCAGCACCTGGCAGGCATGAAAGACAGCAAGATCATAGTCGCGATCAACAAGGATGAAGAGGCGCCGATCTTCCAGGTCGCTGATTACGGCCTGGTTGCCGACCTGTTCGATGCCGTTCCCGAACTGATGGAACGGCTATAGCGTCACTCGCCAAAGCTGTCGGCTTCAACTGGCCGACAGCACCGCAGCCAACCCTTTGGCAGCTTGAGCATGGGTCGCCACCGGTAGCATCCGATTGGCCGCACCCGTCTCTGTCTCTCCAAAAATCATGCCAATGGTGCGGCCACCGCGCGGCATGTCAGGTGTGAGAACTTCAAGGTATCGCCTGGCCTGTGGGCGTACCGCCTCCACCATGGCGCGGGTGACGAAAAGCGGGCCACAGCTTTCCTCCAGTTCCATGTTGGGCCGATCTTCGGGCCCGTTATCCGCCATCCAAAGCAAAACCGCCTGGCCATCCAGTTGCGACATCAGCAACTCCATCCGCTTGACCCAGGCATCGCGCAATTCGTCCAGAATCATACCAAACCGTTTGGGTGATGTCCGGTAAAGTCCGGACAGCAGATGCCGGGTGAAATGAAACTCGGTAAAGTCCAACTCCGCATAGATTGAGCGCAAGAGGGCGGATGCCCGGATGAACCGATCATTGCGGCGCGGATGCACCTTGTAGAACCGGTTGGAGAGGTTGTGCGCCCCGGTGATCTGAACCACGACCTGCTCGGCCCCGCGGGCGATCTTCATCAGGTCGGGGTCGTTCAGATACATGTCGACACTGGCATTCAGCGCTCCCAGATTGACGACCGACTGACCCAGATCCCGCTCCAGCAATGTCGGAAAAGGTTCTGCGATGAACCGCCCGAATGCCGCATTTCCACCCAACACGGCAACATAAGGCATGTCGGTCATTCGCTCGGGGCCACGAAACTGCCCCCTTGCCGTGCCGTATTTGCAGATCTCATAATCCAGACCACCTTCGCTACGCAGAGCGTAGGTCATATCGTTACCTCACCTAAATTCACCCAATCACAGTTTGCACCCAACACTTTAACAACATCTGACGTGCGAATTTGGCGCGATGGCGGGTCTGCCGCTCTGCTTGCGTGTCTCAGCCCGCCCGCTTTATGGTGCCGCGGAACTTAAAGGATTGCTCAACATGGAAATCGATCGCGTCGGCGTTGTGGGGGCTGGTCAAATGGGCAATGGCATTGCCCATGTTTTTGCGTTGGCGGGTTATGACGTCGTCATGAATGACATTGATCAGGGCGCGCTCGATTCTGCCATGGCCCTGATCCGCAAGAATATGGACCGGCAAGTCAGCAAGGATCTGATCGCCGGTGACGTACGCGACGCAAGCTTGGCACGCATCTCAACCACGCTCAAACTAGCTGATCTTGGTCAGACCGATCTGGTGATCGAGGCCGCGACAGAACGTGAGACGGTCAAGACGGCAATCTTTGAGGATCTGCAACCGCACCTGAAACCCACGACGATCCTGACCTCAAACACCTCTTCGATCTCGATCACACGGCTGGCCTCGCGCACCGACCGGCCAGAGCGGTTCATGGGGTTTCATTTCATGAATCCCGTGCCGATCATGCAACTGGTTGAGCTGATCCGCGGTATCGCAACGGATCAGGACACGTATGAAACCTGCCTCGGCGTGGTCGAACGGCTGGGCAAAACCGCAGCCTCAGCCGAGGATTTCCCCGCCTTCATTGTGAACCGCATCTTGATGCCCATGATTAACGAGGCGGTCTATACCCTGTACGAAGGTGTGGGTTCCGTCAGTTCCATTGACAGCGCCATGAAGCTGGGCACGAACCATCCAATGGGCCCCCTGGCCCTGGCTGATTTCATCGGGCTGGATACCTGCCTGGCCATTATGAACGTCCTTCATGACGGGTTGGCCGACACGAAATACCGCCCTTGCCCGCTTTTGACGAAATACGTGGAGGCGGGGTGGCTGGGCCGCAAAACCCAACGCGGCTTTTACGACTATCGCGGGGAAGAGCCGGTTCCCACACGCTGATCGCACAAAAAAGGCGGGGACCGATCCCCGCCTTTGTCACACTGAACCAGCGTTTTACTTCAACTTCATCGCTACATTCTCGGCAAAGCCTTGGATCATGGCGTCGTAGAATGCGCCATCTTCAACCTTCAGGTCGGTGACCACCATGCCTTCTGGGACGAAAGGTTGGACCTGCTCTGCATTAACCGTCAAGGTGTAATTCTCGTTGTTGGCCAAACCTGGCACGCGAATTTCCACATCACCTTGCAACGTCGCCTCACCGGCACCCACGGCCTTGTCAAGGCTATTGGCTAGCGCGACTTCATCAATGTCGATGGTGATGCTCGCGCCATCTTCGGACAGTTGGTCAACCAGACGAGCGGCAATCGCGTTCTCCAAATCACTTGCGATATTGGTCCAGACGCCAGCTGCTTCGGCGTTTTCAAGGGCGGTCAGATCAACGGTCACGTCAATCTCTTCAACCTCTGTCGCGGAAATGGCAGTGGTTGCACTCAAGGCGGCGGCGATAGCCAGAACAGATGTGATACGTTTCATTGTATTTTCCTTTCGTCGTAACAAAGCGATGCAGCAAAGGGTCGGGAGATAACCGAACCCTGGGCCAGGATCACCCACTCGCTTCGTCTTGAATGATCCCACCGGCATCTTCGACATCACGGCCAAAACCTTCGACCGTCTCGCATCCTGCAAGCAGTGTCACAGTTACACCGATCAAAATCAGACGAAGCATTGTGTTATCCTTTCTTGCTCACTCGTGAAGGTGCAACGCAGTCCCTGGGAAAGGGGTTCCGACCGGATCGTTCACATGGAAACACAGAGCCGTGATGGCGCGAAACCAACGCCGCGGTTGTTCTTGCCCAAAAACTCCGTCTTACTCCGGTCAGATCCTATCAACCGAACAGGCCCCCCAATGCCAAAGCTCAAGACCACAGCCGCCCAAATGGTGGCAGATGCCCGCGCCCGGATCGAGGAGGCTGAAACCCCTGCCGTGATTGCCATGGTGGATGACCCCGACGTGGTGATCGTTGACATTCGTGACCCGCGCGAGCGGCAGCGAACCGGCTACATCCCAGGCAGCTTTCACGCCCCGCGCGGCATGATTGAGTTTTGGGTGGACCCCGATAGCCCGTATTTCAAGGAAGAGTTTGGCCAGGATAAGAAATACGTCTTCCACTGCGCCTCTGGCTGGCGCTCGGCCCTGACCGTGGCCATGCTTCAGGATATGGGGTTCGAAGCTGCGCATCTGAAGGAAGGTTTCTCCACTTGGGCCGATCACGGTGGCCCTGTGGAGAAACCCGAGACCACGGGCTGACAGCTACGGCTCCAGCAACCCGGGCAGTCCAAGCGAGACGGCAGGGATGTAAGTCACCAGCATCAACGCAAACAGGATGGCCAGGTAAAATGGCCAGATTGTGCGCACGACATTCTCCATACGTTCGCCGCCAACGACACAACCCACGAACAGGCATGATCCAACCGGTGGTGTGGTAAGGCCCAGCCCAAGGTTCATCATGATGATGATCCCGAATTGTATAGGGCTCATCCCCAGATCCACCACGATGGGCAAGAAGATCGGCGTGGTGATCAGGATCAGTGCGGCCATATCCATGATCATGCCCAGAACCAACAGGATGACGTTCAACAACAGCAAAATCACGATCTTGGAGTCGGACATTGACAGAACAAACCCCGCCAGCAGATCCGGTACGCGGTTCAAGGTCAGCAGATACGC
Source organism: Actibacterium sp. 188UL27-1 (assembly GCF_016901225.1). Classification (GTDB taxonomy): domain Bacteria; phylum Pseudomonadota; class Alphaproteobacteria; order Rhodobacterales; family Rhodobacteraceae; genus 188UL27-1. The sequence continues at coordinate 14,902 of NZ_JAFEUL010000021.1, forward strand.
AAAGGCAGAAGCGCAGGCGACGAGGATCATCACCATCGCCGTTGTGCGGACTGCCACCAATACCGCTGTTTTGAACTTCTCCCATGTCAGTTCGCGGTAAACCAATGCCGTGACCAGGATCGCATAGACGGCCCCAAATGCGCCGGATTCCGTCACCGTCATGATCCCCGACAAGACGCCACCGACGATGATGACGGCGGTAAAGAGCCCCGGTAATGCGACAATGAATGACACGGCCAAGCTGGTCAGGCCAGGAAACGGCTCGGCCGGATAACCACGCTGCACGGCAACAAGCCACGCGACCGCGGCCAAGCACAGACACATGACTATGCCCGGAACCACACCGGCCACAAACAATTGCCCGATGGAGACGCCCCCAGCGGCAATTGCGTAAATGATCATGTTATGGCTGGGCGGGATGACGACGCCCGCAATTGACGATGTGACGGTGACGTTTACCGCATAGTCGCTGTCATATCCCTTTTCCTTCATCACAGGCATCAGAATCGAACCCAGCGCGGAGGTATCGGCGACCGCTGACCCGGATATGCCACCAAACAGCATGGAGGAGGCGACATTGACCACGCCCAAACCCCCACGCATCCAGCCCACCGCCGCAGAGGCCAACCTGACCAGTCGCGCCGCAATGCCGCCTTGCAGCATCAGCTCTCCGGCAAAGATGAAGAACGGCACAGCCAACAGCGAAAATATCGAGATGCCGGATACGATCCGCTGAAACGCGATGAATAGAGGCAATCCTTCATACATGAAGCCAACGACCGCTGCGATCCCCAGACAAAATGCCACCGGCACCCCCGCCATCAGACATAAGAAGAACACGCCGAATAACAGGATCAGGGCCATCTTAGTCTTTCTGACGCAACAGCACGGGCCGGATAAGATCATCCAGACAGAACAGAACGATAAGCACACCGCTCAAACTCACCGGCACGGCACGCCAGCCTTCGGATATCCCCAGCAGAGGGATGTCACGGCGAACGGTGCGGTCGAACATGACATAGCCTTGCCACGCCATGACCACCCCGAAGAAGAGCAAGGCCAGCGATGCAAAGGTCACCATGCCTGCCCGCAGCCGGGGCGGCAGGGCGTCGCGGAAAAACTCCACTGACAGATGCGTACCCCGCCGCACACCCACCGCAGCCCCCAGAAATGCGATCCAGACCACAATCAGCAGGGCCGCCTGTTCGACCCAGGTGGGTGTGTTGTTCAAGACATAGCGGCCAAAGACCAACCAGCCGAAGATGGCGATCAAGATCACCATCAGGACACTGGCCACACCCATGGAAAGCTTGGCGAGCCAGTCCAGAATACGTTCAGCCAACCCGGTGGATTGTGCAGTCATGAAATGCGCCCCTGACCAGTCAAGGGGGCCCTTGCTGCCCCCTTCGACACTCAGTTGGCAGCCTGAATGGCTTCGATCACCGATGCCATATCGGGATTACTGGCCAGGAAATTTTCATAGACCGGTGCCATCTTTTCCTGAAACGCGACCTTGTTTTCGACCTCGTTCACCTTGGCACCGGCTGCCTCCACCTTGGACAGGCTCTCTTCTTCGCGCTCGGCCCAAAGTTGGCGCTGGGTTTGGGCGGAGTTCTGAGCGGCAGCGCGCACCGCATCCTTGGTGGCATCATCCAGGTTGTTCCAGGCGGCGCTCGACACACACAGGCATTCGGGGATGATGAGGTGATCCGTGACCGAATAGAACCCTGCCACCTCGAAATGGCCAGTGGATTCGTAGGATGGGTAGTTGTTTTCGGCCCCATCGATCACACCGGTCTTGAGCGATTGATACACTTCGGCAAAGGCCATGGGCGTCGCATTCCCGCCAAGCTGTGCAACCATGTCCACGAACAGGTCATTATTCATGACACGCAGTTTCAGCCCTTCCACATCCGCTGGCGTCATGATGGGGCGTTTCGAGTTGTAAAAACTACGCGACCCCGCATCGTACCAGGCAAGCGGCACAATCCCTTCGGGCTCCATCGCAGCGGCAAAGATCTCACCCACATCGCCATCCATGGCCTTGTGCATGTGATCAACGCCCGAAAAAATGAAGGGCAGTGACAACACATTCGTCGTCGGGATGATCGGTCCCATTGGCCCCATGTTGAACTGGCCAAACTCCAATGCATTGTTACGTACTTGTTCGATCGCATCGGGCTGCGAGCCGAGAACCCCACCGTGAAAGATCTGCAGGTTAAGGTCGGTCGTGGCGTTTACCTCGGCCACGAACTGATCCAGGGCAGCGCTGTTCGGGTACCCTTCAGGGTGTATGTTCCATCCGCGCCAATCCTGGGCCGCCACGGCCAGTGGCAGCAAAACGGTGGCGATTGTCGCGCCGAAAACGGTTCTCATATTCATCTTGATCCTCCCTTAAAGTATTATTTGGACTTTGGCGGCCAAACTGGATGCGCCGCGTCCGGTCTATCGCCACCACCCATCCCGATCTTTGCCGGCTCTCGGTGGTCACGTGATCTTACACGTCGAAGTAACTCCCATGGGAATGGCGAACCGCCTCTATGGTCTTTTCGATCCGCGACAAATGAAGGCGCAAGGCCGCTTCAAGGCGACCCAGATCACGCGCCGCAAGGGCGGCAAAGATCTCGCGATGGTCATGCAGCAGCCGGGACATTTCGTCAGCCTGCTTCAGGCTCAGGGTGCAGATCCGGTCAATCCTGGCTTTGTGTTCGACCAATAAGTCAAAAGCCGCATGCTGATGAGATGCTTCGGCGATCAATTGATGAAAGGCCAGATCCAGGGCGTGGAATTGCGCCTGTTGATTATCGCGGACCGCCTCTTCCTGCTGCTCCAAGATCAACTCAAACTGCGGCGTGTGTTCCGGTGTCCAACGCTGGGCTGCGGTGCGAACGATCTCAAGCTCAACGGCAAGGCGAATGAACCGCGCCGCTTCGATCTCCGAGAGGGAGAATTTGCGCACCATCGTCGCCCGTTGTGGCTGGATGAGCAGCAGGTTCATACTGCCCAACCGATTGAACGCCTCGCGCACGGGCTGCCGCGAAACGCCGTACTGATCGGCAATCTCTGCCTCTGACATCTTGGTCCCCGGCAAGACATCCAGGGACATGATTTTGTCCAGCAGGTTTTCGAACACCAGATCAGCTGTTGTCTTGCGTTCAGCGATTGCCTCTGCTGCCCTCGTCATGAATTTATATTCCCTAACTCACCAACCCCCATACCTGAATCCGGCATAGCTGCCGGACCGCGGTCAGCCAGATCATACAAAGGGGCGCATTCCGACCGTATCACAGGAAATCATCGCGACGGGGTGTGAAGCAGTCGATCAACTCCCCCGGCTCCAGGCAGATGCAACCGTGTTCCGCATTGGATGGGATGACAAAACTGTCGCCCGCGGCCACCTCAAAGAATGTGCCATCGACGGAAAACCGAAATCGCCCGGTTTTGACATAGGTCGATTGAACATGCGGATGGCTATGCAACTTGCCTTCAGCGCCTTCAGCTTGAAACGCAAAACACACCACCATCAGGTCGGCGTGATCCGCCAGAACTTGGCGTTTGATCCCCGGATCTGCGTCGACCACTGGAAATGTCTGCATCGTCTCCCCCAAGATCACCATGCGTTCATTCTGAATTATGGTATGCTAGTATTCTGAAATCTGCCTGTCTACAGAGGATCATTTTTCTCGCGAATTACTTTTGCGGGAACCCAAGCATGCGGTGCGGCATTGATCCGGCATATGCTGGGGTCGCCATGAAAATTATATACCTGAATGCCATCTTGTTGGCTGGCCTCCTTTGTTTGGGTCACGCTCCTGCCGCGTGGGCACAAACATTGACCGAACCCGCGCAACTCGACGGTACAATCGAGGTCGGTGATGCGGCCACAGCTGACGGTCAGATCCGCGACCGTATTCAGGCTCTGCTTTCCCAGATTGACGGGTTTGATCAGGTTCGAATTACCGTTTCCCAAGGTGTTGTCACGGCGGAGGGCGAGGTACTCGATAATGCCCGTCGCAGCCAATTAAGCCAGATCCTAGGCCGGGTCGCTGGCGTAGTCGCTATCGAGGACAACACAATTGTCAGCGGTACCTTGGAAGAACGGCTATCCCCGGCAGTTGACCGCATCTATGACCGCTCCCGCAACATTCTGACTAATGTTCCGATCTTTTTGGTGGCGCTTTCCGCCTTCTTAGTCATCGCAGTGCTAGGATGGGCCCTGACAACCCGGGTAGCCCTGTGGAACCGGATCGCGCCGAACAGATTCATCGCCGATGTGTATCGCGCCATCGCACGGATCGTTTTTATCCTGCTCGGTGTGATCCTGGCGCTCGATATCCTGAACGCTACGGCCTTGATCGGCGCGGTCCTGGGGGCGGCCGGTGTGGTGGGTCTCGCTGTTGGTTTCGCCGTGCGCGATACGGTCGAAAATTTCATCGCCTCCATTCTGCTTAGCCTGCGTCAACCATTCAGGCCCAACGACTTTATAGAGATTGATGGCGACATAGGAACCGTTGCTCGGCTGACATCGCGCGCCACCATCCTGATCTCACCCGAGGGCAACCACATCCGCATCCCCAACGCGACAGTCTTTAAGAACCGGATCGTCAACTATACCCGCGACCCGCAACGCCGGTTCACCTTCGACTTGGGCGTTGATGCCGACAGTGACCTGAATGCCGCCTTGACGACCGCCGTGGATGCGTTGACACAGCTGCCGTTCGTTCTGCACGATCCCGACATTGGTGCCTGGATCAAGGAAGTGGGCGATTCAAATGTCGTGCTGACATTCGCTGGCTGGATCGACCAAAGCCAAACCGATTTCCTGCGCGCCCGGGGGGAGGCCATCCGGACTGCAAAGGTTGCCTTGGAAAGCGCGGATTTCGGTCTGCCTGAGCCGATCTACAGGGTACGTTTGGATGGTCAGATGACCCAGACGGGAACGACTTCAAAACCCGCCCCCGAAAAGCCCGCGACTGCGACTGAGGCAGCCCCACCCCCCGCCGCCGATCCAAACCGGGCCGAGGATGCCCAAACCGATGCGGCAGAGCGGGAACGACGCGCCGCCAATGCCGATGGCGATCTTTTGAATGAAGGGCAAAAAGTCGAGTAAGCTAGTCACTATCGACGTCCCCTTCACCTTTGACCTCAGCTTTCGCGGATCTGCGCGGAAAGGACCGGCCCCTCTTGATCGCCCAAACATTCCTGACCATCCGCCGGATCAGCCGTATCCTTTGGGTGCGCGTGACGTTGATCCTGGCGCTGTCCATCCTCGCGGCGTTGTCGGCCGAAATCCTTGATCCGCTGATCCCGCCAGCCTCCAAAGACAGGTTTTCGCAACAGGCGACCCTGCCGCTGCTCAACATCCTGGCCAACGGGATGCTGGCCGTAACGACGTTCTCGCTCGGCGTCATGGTGTCGACCCACCGCGGCATGGCGGAACAGACCACACCCCGCATTCACCGCCTGTTGATGGAAGATACCCGGACCCAGACCATGCTGGCCACATTCATTGGCGCGTTCGTCTTTGCCTTGGTCGCCATCATCCTTTATCGCGCGGGCTATTACAGCGACAGTGCCTCTGTGATCGTTTTTGCGGCGACTGTTCTGGTGATCGCCACCATCGTCGTATCGTTGGTGCGCTGGATCTCACATCTGTCCGAAATTGGCAGCATAGACTATGCCCTCGCCCGGACCGAGGCTACCGCGAAAGAGACACTCCGCCAACTCAAGGACTGGCCCAATCTGGGCGGTCGCCGTTTCCAGGCAGATAGCGTGCCCGCCGACGCGACAGAGATCACGGCCGCCCGGTCAGGCTTCATCCGCCGCATCGCCATGGATGATCTGCAAACCTGCGCCGAGGATGCGAAGGGCCGTATCTATATCGAACTTCTGCCGGGCGATCCAATCCTACAGGGTCAACGACTGGGGCGCGCGGTCGGTCCCGATCCCGAAAACCTCCGCCGCGCTTTCGTGATCGAACAAAACCGGACCTATGAACAGGATGCCCGCTACGCGTTGCAGGTGTTGCGAGAGACCGGGTCCAAGGCGCTTTCACCGGGTATCAACGATCCCGGAACGGCGATCGAAGTCACCGCGCGTCTCGAACGTCTGCTATGGGAATTCCTGCGGGCTGACCGCGCGGGTGGAGAGCCCCAGTATACCCGCGTCTATGTTCCGGATCTGCGCCCCGCGACCCTGATCGATATCGCGTTCCGTGACCTGGCGCGCGACGGCGCAGGGTTTCAGGATGTTCTGGGTGCGATTGCCCGTGCGCTGCAAACCCTCAACACCCTGTGCGAGGATGAGCCAAAGCGGATGATCGCGGATCTTTATAGCGGCCTGCGCCAACATGCTGAAATCGGGTTGCGCACAGAAAATGAACGCGACCATATCGCCGCGCTGCTGAACGATGCCGCGATCCCCGATCTTGCACCTGACCACGACACCTAAAGCGTCATGCGAAAAACCTGGATCATGTAGCGCGGCCTGAAGTCAAAGATTTCAATGCGTTAAGTGATGATTGATATTTCCGGTATTTCGTCGGACGCTTCAGATCAGATGCTGCTCGCGCTCACGGCTTCTGCCTCAGGCACGCCGTGAAACCCGCCACGATCTGAAATCGCCCGGGCGCCCAGAGCATTCCCGTGGGAAAGACACGCCAACGGCGGCCGCCCCGCCAGCCAGGCGCTCAGGAAGCCTGCGTTGAACGCGTCGCCTGCACCGGTTGTATCAATGGCTTGCACGGGTTTTGCCGCCGCCGTGATCTCCTGGCCGTCTATAAGGGCTGTGGCCCCGGCACTGCCCCTCTTAATCACGGTCAGGGGGGGAAGCTGCCCAGATAGCCCCATGTCACTGATCCAGTCCGCCTCCGCCTCATTCGGCAAAAAGATATCGATCCCGGTCAGCGCATCCCCAATGTCTGACGGCAAAAGCCCTTCATCCCACCCACAATCAAGGGAGATCGAAGCCCCCGCCCTGCGCGCGATCTCAATCAAGTCGGGCCGCTCGACCAGAGTCGCCAGTTCCCCGATATGCAGATGCGCCGCGCCGCACATGGCAAAGGCATCGGCAGGAAGATCCGGCAAGGCCGGACCGGATCGCCGCGTCAGAAAGGCACGATCGTTCTGCCCCGCAATGGCCACTGTCACCTGTGCATCCAGACCCGGTGCTTGCGGACGACACAGATCCAGGTCAAGGCCCGCCCTTTCCATCTCGGGCATGACAGCTTCCCGAAAGGGTGCTCCTGGCAAGACACTCGCCAAGGCCACCCGGTGCCCGAGTGACGCCAGATGGGCCCCTGTGATAAAGGCCCCGCCGCCAGGATGCAGCCCCATCGCACCGGCAAAAACCTCCGTCCCAAGGCTCGGCAGACGCGGCACATCGGTAAAGATCAGGTCACAGTAGAACCGCCCCGCACATAGGATGGCGAGGGAGGTCGCGCCTTGGGTCATAGCAACGCCTCGCCCGTATCGGCATCGAAGACATGGATGTTCTGGCTCAGCGCACCCAGCCTGACAGATGCTCCAACCTCGGGCGGGGTTCGGCCATCGGCCTTGGCGATCAGATCTCCTGACGGGGTGCCGACATAGATCAGCGTCTCGTGGCCCAGCGGTTCGCGGACCGTGACCTGCCCCTCCACGATGGCGTCCGGTGTGTCAGGCGACAAATCCTCGGGCCGGATCCCCAGGGTGACATTGCGTCCCTGCGGCAGCGCGCGATCAAAGTGCAGGCTTTGGCCGGATGCCAACGTGACCCCATGGTCATGGGCGACAGCGCCGGGGATCAGGTTCATCGACGGCGCTCCGATGAACTGCGCGACAAACATGTTGGCGGGGCTGTGATATACGTCGGCTGGGGTGCCGACCTGCTGGATCCGCCCGTCTTTCATGATCACGATCCGGTCGGCCATCGTCATCGCCTCGACCTGATCATGAGTCACAAAGATGATGGTCGAACCGACCCGCTGGTGCAGTTTCTTGATCTCCAGACGCATTTGGGTGCGCAATTGAGCATCCAGATTCGACAGGGGTTCATCGAACAAAAATACAGCCGGATCCCGCACCATGGCCCGACCAATGGCAACCCGCTGGCGCTGCCCGCCTGACAGTTGCGCCGGTTTCCGGTCCAGCAAGTTCGTCATGCCCAGGATCGCGGCCACCTCCTCGATGCGGCGAGTTTTTTCCGCACGGCTGGCCTTTGAGCTTTTCAGCCCGAAACTGATATTCCGGCGCACGGTCATATGCGGATAGATGGCGTAATTCTGAAAAACCATGGCGATGTCACGGTCCTTGGGCTCCAGGTTGTTGACCACGCGGCCTGCGATCTCAACCGTGCCGGAGGTGACATCATCCAGCCCCGCAATCAGTCGCAAGGTCGTTGATTTCCCACAACCGGACGGCCCGACAAAGACGACGAATTCCCCGTCATGGACCTCAAGATTGATGCTGCGCAGCACTTCTGCTTTGTCAAAGCGTTTCACCAGATCGCGCAAGATCAGATCAGCCATCCCTCAGACCTCCAAAAGCCGGGCAAAGGCATCGGCCCGGGCCGCCGCGGCCCCCGCGTGGCGCAACTTGCGATCCAAGCTGCGTTTGACCAGCTGGTCCAACCCCGTCTGATATCCGGTCAGCGCAGCATCGAGCGCAGCCGGGGCGGGCCCGCCGGGCCGGTCGCGGCGCGCAACAAATGTCTCCGGTGCAACGGCGTCCGCAAACGCCTCTCGCCGCAGATCCGGCGCCCGACCCACCTCCGCCGCAAAGGCCTGCGCGAATGCGCCAAAGCCTTCGCCCAGGGGCTGTTCCGCCGCGATAACAGCCCGCGCCGTTTGAGCGGAAATTTCATGGGCCTGTCGAAAGGTTAGACCTTCGTCGCGCACCAATGTGTCGGCCAGTTCGGTAATCGTCACGCAGGCCGCATCCATGTTGCGCCTCACCCGTGCCTTGTTGATTGAACAGGCGGGCAGCATGGCTGCCAGCAGATCAAGCACCCGCCCTCCGCTTGCCAGCGCCCCATATCCTGCCTGCTGCACTTCGCCCTCACTATCATTCATGTCCGTAAAAGGCGTGTTATGCATCGTGTTCACAATCGTATCGCAGCGCCCAACCGTGACGCTGGCAAGGTGACGCAAATGCTCAATGGGCACCGGGTTGCGCTTTTGCGGCATGATGGACGAGATCTGGACCAGGCTGTTGGGCACATAAAGCTGCCCCACCTCAAACGCCGACCAGAACTGCAAATCCTGGATCACCCGGCCCAGATGCAGAAAGGTCAGCTTGATTGCAGAATAAAGCGCGGTGACATAATCGACTGCGGCAATGCACCCATATGAGTTCAACAAAGGTGCCACGAACCCCAGCAGCGCCGCCACCCGCACCCGGTCAATCGAGAACCCGGATGTCGTGATCGCGGCAGCCCCCATCGGGCAGTGTTCCAAACCCTCCATCGCCGCATCCAGCCGCGCCGCGTCACGCTGCAAAACCTCGATCACGGCGGCCAGATAATGGCCAAAGGTGGTGGGCTGCGCAGGCTGCCCATGGGTATAGGCCACGATCAACGTCGCTGTCTCCAACCGGGCTTTGGTGATCAAGCGGTCCGTAAGATGGTGGATCTGCTCCAGCAGCGCCCCGGCCCGCACCCGCAGCGCCATCTTGAACAGCGTGTGATCCATGTCGTTGCGTGACCGCGCCGTATGGAGCGCACCGCCCAGATCCCCCAACCTGCGGCACAGTTCGGCCTCTATCAGGAAAAAGTAGTCCTCATGCTCGCCCGTATAGGTCAGCCGGGTCAGATCGGTCTCCGCCTCGATATCGCAAAGGGCCCGGGCAATCCTGCGCGCATCGTCTGGCCCCAGGGTGCCGGTTTCCGCCAACATAACCAGATGCGCCCGGTTGATGGCATCCATATCGCGGGCATAGTGCCGCTTCACGCCTTCAAATAGCGGTGCCAGAACGGTATCCCGATAAATCGGGTCGGGGAAGGTTGTCGTGTCCGTCACCCTTTCAGCCCCGCCATGACAACGCCCCGGATAATGAAACGCTGAAAGATCAGAAAAACGATGAGCGTCGGGATGGTCGAAATGGCAGCCCCCGTCATGATCAACTCCCAGGCCACATCGGCCTCATCCCCAAAGGAAGACAGACCCACCGGCAATGTGTACATTCCGACCGAATTCGTGACAATCAGCGGCCAGATGAACGCCGTCCAATTGCCCAGGAACACAAAGATGGCCAAGGCGGCCAGCGCCGGTTTCACCAGTGGCATGGCGACCGTCCACCAAATCTGCAACTCGTTCAGGCCGTCGATCCGCGCCGCTTCGATGAAATCGTCCGGCACGGTCTCAAAAAATTGTTTCATCAAAAATGTGCCAAAGGCGGTCATCAGCCCAGGGAACAGGATGCCCCAATAGGTGTCCAACCAGCCGAACTGCTGGGACATGATATACCAGGGGATCACCAGCATTTCGGTCGGGATCATCAGCGTCGACAGAATCGCGATGAATACGATGTAGCGGCCCGGAAACCGAAACTTACACAGGGTATAGCCCACAAGGCTATCGAAGATGACGTTGCAGACCGTCGTGATCGTGGCGATGAGGATGGAATTGACAAACCAGCCATAGAACCGCCCGTCTTCCAGCACGTAGGTGTAATTCTCGATCGTGGGCTCATCGGGAATGAAGTTGAGGTTGTACACCTCGTGCGGCCATTTCAACGAGGTTGAGATCATGTAGGCGATTGGCATCACCATCAGGATCCCGCCCGCAAAGAGCAAAAGGAACCGGATGATCTGCCCGGTATTGCGCGGGCCGCGCGCAGATCCGCCCCGCAGCAGCGTGTCGGAAGATGCCTTGATCTCGACCTCATCCACCACGGCCATCAGCGATCCCTCAGCAGGCGCAATTGCAGCAGGCTGACCACCAGAAGCACCACAAACAAAACAACCGTCTGCGCCGCGGCATAGCCCATGTCAAAGGAGCTGAACGCGGTTTGATAAATCATCAGAACCAGCGGTTTGGTCGCATTCAGCGGACCGCCCGGATTATTCGTCGTCATGTTGAAAACGTGGTCGAAGATGCGCAAAAACCCGATGGACGAAAACACGACCAGGAACACGATCGTGGGTTTCAAAAGCGGCAGAGTAATCTCCCACAGGATCGACCATGTGGAAACACCGTCGATCCGTGCAGCCTCGTAATAGCTGCGGGGAATGGCCCGCAAACCGGCCATGAATATGATGATCTGAAACCCCAAACCCGCCCAAACGGCAGGGGCCAGGATCGCGGGCAAGGCATTGGTCGTCGAATTCAGGAAATTGATCTGCGGGATCCCGACGGAGGCAAGCGCATTGTTGAACAACCCGATGGGCACCGGTTGGTAAAACCACCGCCACACCCAAGCCATTGCCACCGCAGAGGTCATGAACGGCAAAAAGTACAGCATCCGCAGAAAGCCATGCAGAAACCGTGTCTTATCCAGGTGATAGGCGATCACGAACGAGATCACCAAGCTGATCGGCGTGCCGAGCAAAAGATAGACAAAGGTGTTCTTGAACACTTTCCAGAACACCGGATCGGCAAAAAGGGTGCTATAATTGTCAAACCCCGTCCAGGTTCGATCGCCCAGCAGGTTCCAATCCTGAAAGCTGATCAGGATCGCATTGCCCGTGGGGTAAAAACGAATAACGCCATAAAACAGAACCGGCAGGGCAAGGAAGGTCCAGGCCCAGACGATCTGTTTTTGATGGATCGTGAGATCGCGGTAGAGTTTCATCACACCCCCGATGGGCAAAACCCGGCTGTCAGGCCGGTGCGCATCGCATCAGTTCGCGGCGAAATAGCCGTCCAGCAGCTTTTGTTCGGCTTCGGCGGCGATCGCCAGACTGTCGGCGGCCGACATCCCCTCCAATGTCATCCGCTCCACCATTTCGACCATCAACTGGCGCTGGCCGCTTTCATCGGCAAACTTCGTGGTGTTCGCATATTCCAGACCACGGATGAACGGGCCAAAAATCGGATCATTGGCATTCGCTTCGGTCATCCCCACGGACGGTTTGGCAGGCAGTTCGCCGACCACATCCAACCAGATCTGCATGGCCTCGTCAGAGGTGATGTATTGCATGAACTTGACGGCGGCGTCGTATTTCTCGCCTTCCGCCTTGGTCGTGATCGCATTGACCCAATAGGAAGAATAGTTCGACCGCTGGCCATCCGCCGTCGCGGGCAATTCCGTCACGCCCCATTTGAGCCCGCGAATGTCGGCGAGTGAGCCGATGCGGAAGGACCCATCGATATGCATGCCAGCCCGTCCTGCCTTAAAGGCCGCCTGGGGCTCATCCATGAATCCGATGGCCGTTACCGGATTTTCGCGCTGGAACATGCCGGCATAGAATTCCAGCGCCTTCAGCCCGGCTTCGTTGTTGTAATTCACGGTCTGGTAATCGTTGGTATAGGGCTCCCCACCCATCTGGCGGATCAGGCCCTCCCGCCACCAATGGTGATCCTGGGCCGTCATGCCCGCGGTGACACCGACCTGGGTAATATTACCCGCGCCATCGACCTTGGTCATCGCCTCCGCCGCGGCCATCAGCTCATCCAACGTGGTGGGTGGCTCAACGCCCGCTTCGTCCAGCAACCGTTCGTTATAGAACAATGCGAGCGAGCGCACGGCGGTTGGAAGCGCCCAGTACTGATCGCCATCCTTCATCGCCTGCACCATCGGAAAGAAATCGGTATCAATCTGGCTGGCCGGAAACGTCTCGGCAGGCAGTGGCTGGATCAGATCGGCCTGAACATAATCATTCAGCCAGCCATAAAACAGCTGCACAACATCGGGGCCTTCCCCCGCCGGGATCGCGGCCGCCACTTTGGTGCGGTAATCGGCATAGGGGAAATGCGTCATGGTGACGGTGATGTCCGGGTTCGCCGTCTCGAAATTCTCGATCAGTTGCTCCATCGCCGTAACCCGCGCGTCAAAGAAATACTGCCAGTATTCGATCTCCACGGCATGGGCCGCGGATCCAAATGCCACAGTTCCGCCGGTTGCGGTTGCCAGCGCCAGTGCCTTCAATGTTTTGAATGTCATGGTTGCTTTCCCTGTTTATCCCGCCGGCTTCGGCCGATCGTCGCGCGGTCACGCCGCACGTTTCGAAAGATTAACTCAATGATATTGAGTTATCAATACAGTTGAGTTAATCGCATGCCATGATGGCCATGACCGACATCGTCGTTGGCGCGAATGCGGAACGGTCGCGCAATCACAACCGCAAGGTCGTGCTGGGCCGCGTCCGCGCGGCGGGCCAGATCGGGCGGGCCGAGATTGCCCGCGCCTCCGGCCTTTCCACCCAGGCCGTTTCCAACATCATCGCCGATCTTCTGGATGACGGGCTGATCCTCGAAGACGGACGCCGGACCGCCGGGCGTGGCCTTCCGGCGGTGCAATACACGCTCAATCCGGAAGGCGGCTTTGCTCTCGGGGTCGAGGTGCGGCCGGATGCTGTCTTTGCCACGCTCCTCAACCTGCGCGGACAGACGGTCGTGTCAGACCGGCACGCGCTCGCAAAACCAGACCACGCCAACATCGCCACCGCCGTGACATCCCTGCGCGACCGCGTCCTGCACATGTCGAACACGCCCGCTGACCGTGTTCTGGGGGCGGGCATCGTCATGCCGGGCCCGTTCGGAAAATCAGGGATCCTGGGCGACGGCTCCGAATTTCAGATTTGGGATGACCATGATCCCGTCACCTGGTTCTCCGAAATCCTGCAAATGACCGTCCTTGTGGAGAATGACGCCAATGCCGCCGCGATTGCAGAGCGGATCACGGGCGTCGCCCAGGACCTTGAAACCTATGCCTTCATCTATTTCGGCAGCGGCTTGGGCCTTGGCGTCGTACATAAGGGGCGGCTCATGGCGGGCGCGTTCGGCAATGCGGGTGAGATCGGCCATATCCCGGTGCAATCGGGCGGGCAGCAGGTCATGCTCGAAAGCGTCGTCAGCCGCCTCTCAGTGCAGCGCGCCCTGGCCAGCTCCGGCACCCCCGCTGGCAGCGTCGATGACCTTGACCGGCTCTACAGTCAGGGCAATCTGCCACTCCTGGACTGGCTCGATGCCGCAGTCGCGCCGCTGTCGACCGCGATCGTCACGGTCGAGAACCTGTTCGATCCGCAGGCCGTCATCCTTGGCGGGGCCATGCCCGACACCGTGCTGGATCACCTCGTGGCCACCATTCATCTTTCGGACAGATCCGTCTCCCACAGGGATCATCGTGACCATCCCCGGCTGTTGCGCGGGGCCTCGGGTCGACGGACCGCCACGTTGGGGGCTGCCACCCTGGTAATCGACCAGGCCTTCACCCCCACAATCACTGCCCAACTCTAGAGCCGCCCATGCCCACACCCGACCAAACCCGTATCGTGGCGGATCGCGCCCGCCCCCGCGCGATGGAGCTGTGGTGGGCGCTGAAACCGCTCACCTCCGTGGTCCGGTTCATGCAATCGGGCGCGCATCCCGATGACGAACATTCCGGCATGCTGGCCGCCCTTGCCTTGCGCGATGGTCTGAACCTGTCCTATGCCTGCTCGACCCGGGGGGAAGGCGGCCAAAACGATATCGGAACCGAAAGCGGGCCCGATCTGGGTGCCCTGCGCACGCGAGAGATGGAGCAGGCCTGCGATATCCTCGGTATGCGGCTCTATTGGCATTCGCAGGATCCATCCGACACGATCAACGATTTTGGCTTTTCCAAAAGCGGTGTCGAAACCCTTGGTCGCTGGGGCCATGGCCGGACCCTTGCCCGCTTTGTCCAGATCGTGCGCACCGAACGCCCCGATATCCTGTGCCCCACCTTCCTGGACGTGCCGGGCCAGCACGGCCACCACCGCGCGATGACCCAAGCCGCGCACGAGGTTTTGCAGGCAGCCGCCGATCCTGGCTTCTCCTCCGACCTGCCGCCCTGGCAAATCAAAAAGCTCTACCTGCCCGCGCAGTCAGGCGCCGGACAATCCTACGACGATGATGAGCCCCCCCCGCCCGCGACACTGATCATCGATGGCAGCGGCAGCGATCCCATGTCCGGGTGGAGTTGGAACCGGATCGGACAGCAATCGCGCGCCTTTCACCGCAGCCAAGGTATGGGCCGCTGGGTGGCATCCGGTGACGGGGCGAACTGGCCACTTCACTTGGCCAAGACCCATCTGAAATGCCCCGATACGGTCCTCTGGTCCGGCCTGCCCTACGGCGTGGGTGATCTGGCAGAACATCCCGGCACCGCACCAATCGCCGACCACCTGATCACCGCCCAAAACGCACTGAATGCGACCATCGCGGCGTTTCCCAATTTTGCCAAGGTTGCGGATGGGGCGGTCACCGCGCTCCATGCCATCCGGGCCGCCATGGCCAACTGCCCCGCCGAGGTCTGCAGCGATATCGCCCACCGCCTCGCTGCAAAGGAGGTGCAGCTTGGCCATGTCATCCGCCTTGCCTTGGGTGTCACCGCGCGGTGCAGGGTCGCCCAGACAGCCCTCCGCCCCGGTCAACACACTGCCCTTACGGTCGAAATTGATCCCGGCGCGGCCGACAAAGCCACCGTGGAGTATGACTTGCCAGATGGCTGGACCATCCAGGGAAAACACCTGCACATTGCCGACCAGGCCACTCCAACGGCACCCTACCCCTCCTTTTATGATCCCGCTGCCTCCCGCGCGCCCGCCATGGCTGTGACCGTGACAAAGGGCACGGCCAAAACGGCCATCCGCCTCCCCTTCGAAAGCGCGCCCTGCATTCTGCCCAGCACGACCACGTGGATTGACCCCGACGCGGTTGTGATAAACCGGTCCCGCCCGCTGCCAGCGATCGCAGTCACCTTGACCGACCTACACCCGGATGGCGCCACCGCCACACTTGAAACGCCAGCTGGCTGGCACGCCACCACGTCGGCTGCAAAAATCTCGGTCGACCCGCCCGCTCTAGTGGAGCCCGGGCTTTATCATCTGCCCGTCTTGATGAACGGGGCAGCCGCATCGACCGTCCGGCAGATCGCGCATCCCCATATCCAGCCTACGGCTTTGTCCCGCCCGGCCCAACTTCGCGTGGGGGTTCTTGACGCGCAGGTGCCCGATATCCGCGTGGGTTATGTCGGCGCCGGAAATGACCGGGTGGGTCATTGGCTCACCGCCCTCGGCGCCGATCTGACCGACCTCACCGATGCTGACCTGACCAGTGACGCAGCTCTTGCCCAGTTTGATACAATCGTGATCGGCATCTTCGCCATGCGGTTCCGCCACAGTCTTTTTCCCGCCATGCCGCACCTGCACGAATGGACCAAAGCAGGCGGGACCCTGGTCACGCTTTATCACCGCCCCTGGGACAATTGGGACCCGGATCTGGTGCCGCCCCACAGGCTTGAGATTGGGCAACCATCCCTGCGCTGGCGCGTTACGGATGAAGCGGCAGAGGTCCGGCACCTGGCCCCAGATCACCCCGTGCTGACCACCCCCAATACAATCAGGCACCAGGATTGGCAGGGTTGGGTCAAGGAACGTGGCCTCTACTTCGCAAAGGACTGGGATCCAGCCTACACCCCCCTGATCGAGATGGCGGATCCCGGGGAAGCCTCGCATCACGGCGCGCTGCTGGCGGCAGATGTCGGGCAAGGGCGTCACGTCCACACCTCCCTCATCCTGCACCATCAAATGGAAAACCTCGTCCCCGGCGCGTTTCGCCTGATGGCCAATCTGATCGCCCGCCGGACCTAACCGCAGCAGCGTTTGTTGTTGGCGCTGCGAAAGCGGTTCGCGCTCCAATGCTCTGTCACAGTGACGGCAGTGTTCAACATCTACACGCAAATGACAGGATCCAAATCCAGAGGCTGCGCATTCCCCCGCTCGTCAGCCAAATCAAACCGCCAAAAGTCGCAAACTGGGTCAGGTCTCCGTCGACTTATCCCGGTCGACCCCGGCGATCCGTTGCGCAAATTGCCCCGCGACCTCTGATCTCCGATCTTGCTCAAAAGTTAACGCCAAGTGCGCCGCGTATGTATGGGATATGCATGGAATGTGTATGGGTTGTGCATGCCCTATGCGCAGGGTTTTACGGGCTGACAGGTCGCGCTTCGATCACGACAAAAGCCTGCGCCCAGGGGTGATCATCGGTCAGGGTGACATGGATGAGTGTCTCATGTCCCGCCGGGGTCATCTGTGCCAATCGCTCCGCCGCCCAGCCTGTGACCGCCATGACCGGTTGCCCGGTTTCCAGGTTGCTGACAGCCATGTCCTTCCACGAAATGCCCATGCGCAGGCCGGTGCCCAGCGCCTTTGAGCACGCCTCCTTGGCGGCCCAGCGCTTGGCATAGGTGCCTGCCACATCCTTGCGGCGTTCGGCCTTGCGCTGTTCAATCTCGGTGAAAACCCGATTGCGAAACCTGTCCCCGTGCCGATCCAGAACGCCTTGAATACGCTCGATATTCGCCAGATCCGTCCCAATGCCCAGGATCATCGCGCCGCCCCGCAACCTACCCTCATGCGCAGGTTACCCATCCCGCGCCCGCACCCGCAATTCGAACTTCTGGATCTTGCCGGTCGAGGTTTTGGGCAACTCCGTGAACGTCACCGATTTCGGGGTCTTGAACCCGGCCAGACGTTCGCGGGCAAAGGCGATCAGCTCTGCTTCCTCAACACTCTGCCCGTCCTTCAGTTCCACAAAGGCGCACGCCACCTCACCCCATTTGTCATCGGGCTTGGCTACCACGGCACAAAGGGACACGGCCGGGTGATGCATCAACACGCCCTCCACCTCGACCGAGCTGACATTCTCCCCGCCCGAGATGATGATATCCTTCGCCCGGTCCGCAATTTGAATATAGGAATCAGGGTGTTGCACCGCGATGTCGCCGGAATGGAAATACCCACCGGCAAAGGCCTCTTCGGTCGCTTCGGGGTTCTTCAGATACCCTTTCATGACCGAATTGCCCCGCATAACGATCTCCCCCTGGGTTATTCCATCCTGCGGTACGGGGGCCATGTAGTCATCAACGACCGTCACCTCTTCCATCATCGGGAACGCGACCCCCTGGCGGGCTTTGATAGCGGCCTGCTCATCCTTCGATAAGCCGTCCCACCTGCCTTGCCAAAGGCATTCGGTGACATGGCCATAGGTCTCGGTCAGGCCATAGACCTGGGTAATGTTAAATCCAAGCCTTTCAACGGCTTTCAGGGTTGCCGCGGCGGGTGGAGCACCGGCAGTAAACACCTCGACCGGTGCCGCCAGGGGCCGCCGCTCCGCCTCCGTCGCGTTGACGATCAGGTTCAGCACGATAGGCGCCCCGCCGAAATGAGTGACCCCGTCATCGGCAATCGCATCGTAGATCGCCTTGGCACTGATATCCCGGCAACAAATCACGGTGCCGCCCAGAACCGGCATCATCCAGGTGTGGTTCCAGCCATTACAGTGAAACAGCGGCACGATGGTCAGGAACCGCGGATGCAATACCATCCGCCAGGAGATCACGGTTCCCATCGTCATCATATACGCACCGCGATGGTGGTACACGACGCCTTTGGGCCGCCCCGTGGTGCCGGATGTATAGTTCAGCGCCAGGCTCTCCCATTCATCCCCTGGCATGATCCAGGGGAAGTCGGTGCGACCTTCCGCCAACAGCGTCTCGTAATCGGTATGGCGCCCGGTGGCCGGATGGCCCGCGCCTGGGTCGGGAACTTCAATGATCGCAGGGGCGTCATCGCCCAGCTGCGCCACCGCAGCCTCGGCCAAGGGCAAAAACTGGGTGTCACACAGGATCAGCTTCGCGCCGCCATGGTCAAAGATGTAGGTTACGGTGCTGACATCCAGCCGGACATTGATCGTGTTCAACACGGCCCCGCAGGCGGGCACTCCGAAATGGGCCTCGCACTGGGCTGGTATGTTGGGCAGGAGCGTCGCCACCACATCGCCCGGCCGGATACCGCGCCCCGCCAGAGCCGAGGCAAGCTGCGAGCACCGCCCGTGATAGTCCCGATATGTCAGCGAGCGGCCCTGATACACCAAGGCCTCCCGATCCGGAAAGACAATCAAGGCGCGGTTCAGGTGCGAAAGCGGCGTCAGCGGCACATAATTCGCAGGACGCCGGTCCAAACCGATCTCGTCCGCCATCCAACCCATATGCGTACCTCCACCCGTGTTTTCCCAAGTATTTACGCGGTGGAGGCGGATTGGAAAGATGTTTATGGGCAAACCGCCCGTCGCAACTGCCCTGCGGCACGAAGGGCGCCCGTGTTCAGGCCGCTTTGGCGGCATCCCCCCCAAAGCGGCCATAAAAGCTATCGCCGCTTGCGGCGAGGTCTTTCAGCAAGGCAGGTGTTTCAAACCGGGCGCCATGGGTTTGGGTCAGCGCCTCGGTCTGCTCTGCGGCCCAAGGCGCACCAACCATGTCGAGCCAGCTGAGCGGGCCGCCGGACCAGGGCGCAAACCCCCAGCCAAGGATCGCGCCGACATCGCCTTCGCGGATATCCATCAGGACGCCATCTTCCAACGCGCGAACGGCCTCTAGTACCTGCGCAAAGAGCAACCTGTGCTGCACCTCCGTCACGTCGGGCTGTGCGTCGGCGGCGGGATATTTGGCCTGCAGTCCGTCCCATAGCAGCCCACGCTTGCCCTTGTCGTCGTAGGTGTAGAAGCCGGAATTGGATTTGCGCCCCAACCGGCCCTCATCGGCCATCCAGAACAGCACCTCATCGACGGCGCCATCGGGATAGGCATCGCCCATGGCGGCACGCGTGGCCTTGGCAATCTTGACGCCCAGATCGATCGAGGTCTCGTCCACCAACTGCAGGGGCCCAAGGGGCATGCCAACCAGCTTGGCCGCGTTTTCGATCAGCGCGGGCTCAACGCCTTCACCGATCATACGGATGCCTTCGTTGATATAAGGGATGATGCAGCGATTAGCGTAGAAGAACCGCGCGTCGTTCACCACAATCGGCGTCTTGCGGATCTGGCGCACATAATCCAGGGCCTTGGCAACAGCGCGGTCGCCGGTTTCCTGGCCCTTGATGATCTCCACCAGCAGCATCTTTTCAACCGGAGAGAAGAAGTGGATGCCGATAAACTGCTCGGCCCGCTTGCTGGCCTTGGCCAGTTCCGTGATCGGCAGGGTGGAGGTGTTGGTGGCAAAGATGCACTCTTCCCCCACAACCTCTTCCACCTTTTGGGTCACCTCGGCCTTGATGGCCGGATCCTCGAACACAGCCTCCACGATCAGGTCACAACCCTTCAGCGCGGCATAATCGGTGGTGGCGGTGATCAGGCCAAGCACCTGTTCTTTCTTCTCCGCCGTGGCCTTGCCGCGCTTGATGCCCTTATCCATGAAATCCGCCGTGTATGCTTTGCCCTTATCGGCCGCGTCCTGGCTTTGGTCCAGCAACACGACCTCGATCCCCGCCTGGGCCGAGACCAGGGTGATGCCAGCACCCATCATGCCAGCGCCTAGAACGCCCACCTTCTTGACCTTCTGGTCAGGCACATCTGTCGGACGAACAGCCCCTTTCTCCAACGCTTCCTTGTTGATGAAGAGCGAGCGGATCATGGCCCCGGAGGACGGGTTCATCAACACATTGGTGAACCAACGCGCCTCGATCTTCAGCGCCGTATCGAAGGGCACTAAGGCACCTTCATAAACCGCGCTCAGCAGGGCCTTGGCGGCGGGATACACCCCTTGGGTCTTGCCATGGACCATGGCAGCGGCGCCGACGAATGTCATGAAGCCCGCCGGATGATAAGGCGCACCGCCGGGCATTTTGTATCCCTTGGCGTCCCATGGTTTGACCAGATCGGCATCCTTGGCCTGCAACACCCATGCCTTGGCCGCAGCCACGGGATCGTCCACGACCTCGTCAATCAGGCCTGCTGATTTCGCCTTGGTCGGGTCCACCAGCTTGCCTTCCAGCAGGAAAGACGAGGCCCCCATCGCGCCCAGCTTGCGTACCAGGCGGGTGGTACCACCAGCACCGGGGAAGATGCCCACCATGATCTCAGGCAGGCCAATCTTGGCCTTGGGATTGTCGGCGCAGAACGTGCGGTGGCAGGAGAGCGGGATTTCCAGCCCGATCCCCAGCGCCGTACCGGGCAGGGCCGCAGCAATCGGCTTCCCGCCTTTCTGAGTCTTGCGGTCCATCCCCGCCAGCTCGATCTTGCGCAGCAGATGGTGGATCCCCATGATCCCGTCAAACAGGCCCTTGGCCGGGTTCTCCCCCGCCATGTCCTTCATCTGCGAGATCACGTTCAGGTCCATACCGCCAGCAAAACTATCCTTGCCACTGGTGATCACCACGCCCTTGACCGCGTCATCGGCCAAAGCCTTGTCGATCATCCCGTCCAGATCGGCAAAGCCCTGCTGGTTCATGACGTTCATGCTTTTGTCGGCCACATTCCATGTGATGACAGCAACGCCGTCGCCATCGACCGCATATGAAAAATCGCTCATTGGCGCATCCTCTCTTGGATTTCGCAGATGGTCATCAGACCTTGCGTTACTTCGGGTTCTTCGTAGGGGAAGGTGGCATTGGATACGGCATTTGTAACCGAAGCCAGCTTCCATCCACCGTAAACATGATGAACGATCATGCGGCTTTCGACAGGGCTCATGACCGGCTGATCGCCATCGTAAAAGGTACAAATATGGTAGCCCACGATCTTGTCCGCCGTAAGAAAGTGCGCCTTCTTTACCTTCCTGTCGATCCGCCCGTCGGCGTAACGGTCTAACATTGTGCGAACCATCTCGAAAAACGGGCGGTTGTCCTCATCCTGCAGAATGATGTGATCCACCGTCTTGATATGGACCGACTGGGGATAACTCGACAAACCGCACCAGGCCTTAAAGTCGTTGGTGTTGTTGGCGGCGCTCAAGGCATCCAGGAAAGCCTGATAGATTGGATCTGCACTTTCCGATGTGACGCGGAAATCAAGTTCGGAATTTTCATAGTCCCCGGATACCGCGCCTTGGACGACACTTTGCCCGATGACCGGCCACCGGTCCGCGGCCAGTTCATGATCGGACTGCACGACGCGCCAGCACGCATCCTCCAATTGTAGAACCATACGGCTACGGTAGGGGCGCACGATCGAGGTTGCGCCGCTCAACACATAGGTCATATGCCAGCCGCTAATGAACCGATCGCTCATGAAACGGGCGGCTTTGCCAAGCCGAATGTAGTTGGTGACCCCCTGATTTCTCAGGCCCTCGCCATATTCCCGCATGCCTTGGACGTAATCTTCCTCCCGCTCGATCACGATATCGGTCTGCCCCATACGGCAGATATGGGGCAGGCGGATATGTTGGCTGATCCCGTCAAAGTTCCCCGACAGGATCGCTTCAGACACAACATCGAGATTGTGCTGGTAGATCTTTAGCGGATCAGGATCTTCACCCATGGCGATAGCGTGTCACACACGTTCAAGGATCGTCGCCGCGCCCATACCCGAGGCCACGCATAAAGTCGCAAGGCCCGTCTCTTTGTCCGACCGCTCCATCTCGTCCAGAAGCGTGCCGATGATCATGGCACCGGTAGCGCCCAGGGGGTGACCCATGGCGATGGCACCGCCATTCACGTTCAGCTTGTCATGGTCGACATTGAACGCCTGCATGAAGCGCAGCACGACGGAACTGAACGCCTCGTTCACCTCAAACAGATCGATATCGCCAATCTCCATCCCGTAATCCTTCAGGATCTTTTCGGTTACGGGCACGGGGCCGGTCAGCATGATGGTGGGATCTGTCCCGATCTTGGCCGTGGCGCGGATCCGGGCGCGGGGCGTGAGGCCGTGGGCCTCCCCAAATTCCTTGGTCCCGATCAGCAGAGCCGCTGCCCCGTCCACGATACCGGAACTGTTGCCCGCATGGTGAACATGATTGATCTTTTCCAGATGCGGGTATTTCATCAAGGCAATCTTGTCGAAACCGGGCATCACCTCGCCCATCGCCTGGAAGGCCGGGTTCAGGCTGCCAAGCGTCTGCATGTTGGTCTCTGGTCGCATATATTCATCATGGGCTAGGATCGGCAGACCGTTCTGGTCCTTGATCTCGATCACCGATTTTGAGAACCGCTTGTCATCCCAGGCTGCCTTGGCGCGTTTCTGGCTCTCCGCGGCGAAGGCGTCGCAATCGTCCCGGCTGAACCCGTATTCCGTCGCGATGATATCAGCCGAAATGCCCTGTGGTACGAAATAGCTGTCCATTGCGACGCTGGGATCTGCGGCCACGGCGGCACCATCACTGCCCATGGCGACGCGGCCCATCATCTCGACTCCGCCTGCGATATAGGCCTGGCCACCGCCGCCCCGCACCTGGTTGGCTGCGATATTGACAGCCTCCATGCCCGACGCACAGAACCGGTTGATCGCAAGGCCCGGGATCTTTTCATCCAGATCAGAGGCCAAAACAGCGGTCCGTGCCAGACATCCGCCCTGCTCCATCACCTGGGTGACATTGCCCCAGATCACATCCTCAACCGCGTGACCCTCCAGGTTATTGCGTTCCTTCAAGGTGTTCAGAACCTGGGCCGACAGCCGCACCGCCGTCACCTCGTGCAAGGAGCCATCCTTGCGACCCTTCCCACGCGGAGATCGAATAGCGTCGTAAATATAAGCGTCGGTCATGGGGTTCTCCTCCAGGATCAAAGGCAACTCGGGCTACAGTCGGGGGTGCAATCGCCGCCCCACGACTTTCCACCGCCACCACAGAACGGTATATCACAGCCGCCGCAATAGCATTGATCATACCAACGTTTTTTACGTTGCGTTCGGTTTGCTTCATCCGCCGGATCGGGGTTGTTCAGGGACATGGCCGCATCCCGGCAGAACTGTAACCGCGCGATGATCAACGACCAGGCACCGCGCAGTCCGTGTTGTTTGATGGCCTGTTTGGCAAACCCCGAACAGCCGGGGCCGCCACGGACCCGCGCATAGGCGCACCGATATCCCTTGTGGGGTGAAAGCCAGGTCTTATAGACCCAGATCCCCCCGAGGGCGGCGCGCGTCATCATCAGCCGCGGTCGGCCGGGCTGCCCGGCATCAAATCATAGGGTGCCTTCCACCCCGGGGTCTCACTGATCCGGGTCAACCACGCATCGATATGGGGCCAGTCGGCACGGTCGAACCCGAAGGGCTCGGGGTAGTACAAATACCCGCAACACGCGATATCGGCGATGGTCAGGTGGTTGCCAACCAGCCAATCGCGCCCGTCCAACGCATCGTTCAGAACGGCATAGGCAGCTTTCAGACGCCCCTGCATGAAGCCAATCACCTCGGCTGGGCGCTTTTCTTCCGGCAGGAAATTCATCAGGAACCGCGTCATCCCCGCTTGGCTGGACAGTTTGTGATTGTCCCACAGGATCCAGCGCAGGACCTCTCGCCGCCCCTCCGCCGTACTGGCGGTCAGCTTGCCCGACTGCTCCACGATGTAGTCCTGAATCGCGCCGGATTGGGTCAGGGTGTAGTCATCCGCAGTATCGACCAGCACGGGCACTTCCCCCATCGCGTTGATCTGACGAAATGCGGGGGTGCGTGCTTCACCCCCGAAAAAATCGACCTTTACCGGCTCCCACGCCAAGCCTGACAATTCCAGTGTCAGCGCCGCCTTGTAGGAATTTCCACTTTCGCCAAAGCAGTAGAGTTTGATCATGGGAGCCTTCGTTTTGTGTTAACGTTTGGTGCGGGGCATCGAGATGCCGCGGAAGTCTGGATAGGCCCGCGCGAACAGTTGGCGCTGCCGGCGGTTGTCCACATTCACCAGATACCAGCGCCGGTTCTCCAACACGGCAACCGTGGTGGACACACGGGTGAACTTTTCACCACCGCTCCGGCGGAAGACGGTCTTGGTCGGCAGCAAGGCATATGGTCGGCCCGCACGGGTCACGCCGTACCGCGCATTGGTCGTCGACAGGGTGAATGAAGATAGGTCAATGATATTGCCGAAGCGCAGCCGGCCATTGATCATCCGGGCGCGGGTGTTCTTGGTCGAGGTGCCGATATCGCGCGCCAGAACCCGCATCAAGGTGGGCGGGAAAAACCCGACCGCCTCGCGAACACGTCCATTGGTGACCGCATTGTCGTACCGCGCAACGGCGTTGGCGATCTGAGCTTTTTGCGCCTCGCTTGGTTGCCGGGCGGCGGCAGGGTCGGCCACAAGGGCGGACGTCACCATCGCCAGCCCCAGCAGGGCCATGCGCCACAGGGCAAAGGGTCGTTTGGTCAAAGAATAAGTCATTTAAGTCCTCGCAATGAAAACGGAGTAATGCCGTTCAGGTGGTCCCCACCACATAAAGTGCGCATATCGGCAGCCATTTTCAGAGCGAAATCAAGCTCCGATATTCCATACCCAATGGCCGCCGCGCATGTCATCGCGACGATGCTTTGCGTGCCCGCGGAATGTTGACGCGCCGAAAATCGGGATAGGCCCGCAGCAAAACGCGCCTTTGCTGGTCATTTTCGACCCGGACAAGGTACCATCGATTGTTGTCGAACACGCCAACCGTGGCGCTGGTGCCCCGCACCCGCCCTACATTGGGCACACGCACCACTGTCGAGGTCGGCAGCAAGGCGTAGGGACGCCCGGCAGAGGTCTCCCCATAGCGCGCATTCTTCAGCGACATGGTGAAAGACACCAAATCAAACTGACCGATGATCAACTCGCTGGCAAAGACCATAGTCTGGCGGAACCGCGTGGGTGACATCTTGGCATCCCCGGCCAGGACCGACACCAACCGCGGCGGCATGAAAGACACCATCGTTTTGGCGTCATTTCGGGTCACCGCCCGATCAAATGTCTTGACCGCAGCCTCAAGCGCCACCTTGTCCTGGGCAGTGGGCTGCCGCGCCAGTGCGGGACTGACAGCAAAAACCGCCACGGCCAAAGCCAAGGCGGCAAATACGTAGTGAATTGTGGAAAACGGCGATCGCACCGCAGAATGAACCATGAACTCTTCCCCTCGGGTTTTACACACAAAAAATATCCGCCCCACAGCCTCAATCGGCTTGGGACGCGCCAAATCGTCGGCGCGTCCCATTTGCGCTTAAAAATTCGCGGCGTCCAGTTCCATCACAGGCTCTGCCCCGCTTTGAATCCGCGACAAATGCATGGATGTCGCGGGCAGCTGACGGGCCATGTAATAGCGCCCGGTCGCGATCTTGGTCTGGTAGAATTCGGTATCCGACGCGCCCGCTTCAAGGGCGGCATAGGACGCCTTGGCCATCTTGGCCCACATCAACCCCAGGCAAACCTGCCCAAACAGATGCATGAAGTCGTAAGAACCCGACAACGCGTTGTTCGGGTTTTTCATGCCGTTCTGCATGAAATACATCCCCGCGGTTTGCAGATCCTTGCTCGCCTGCTTCAACGGATCCAGGAAATGCGCCTTCAACTCGTCATGGCCCTCATTCTCCTTGATGAAGCCTTTGACCATCTCAAAGAATGCCATCACGGTCTTGCCACCGTTTTGCGCCAGCTTGCGGCCCACCAGATCCAGCGACTGAATACCGTTGGTACCCTCATAGATCATGGTGATACGCGCATCCCGCACAAACTGCTCCAGCCCCCATTCCTGGGTAAAGCCGGACCCGCCGAGCGTCTGTTGTGCCAGCACGGTCGTCTCAAAACCCTTGTCGGTCAGGAACCCTTTGATCACCGGCGTCAGGAGAGAGATCATGTCATCCGCCTCCTGATCCTTCATCCGGTGGGCCCGGTCGATCATCTCGGCACCCCAGAACACAAACGCACGGGCGCCCTCAACAAAACTCTTTTGGTGCAGCAGATTGCGCCGCACATCTGGATGCACGATGATCGGGTCGGCTGGCCCATCGGCATTCTTGGTGCCCGTCACATCGCGGCCCTGCAGCCGGTCCTGGGCAAAACCCAGCGCGTTCTGATAGGCGACCACGCCTTGGGCATATCCTTGCAGTCCGACACCCAACCGCGCTTCGTTCATCATGGTGAACATGGCGCGCATGCCCTTGTGCATATCGCCGATCAGATAACCTGTTGCGCCATCATAATTCATCACGCAGGTGGCGTTCCCGTGGATGCCCATCTTCTTCTCCAGCCCGCCGCAGCTTAAGGAATTGCGCTCGCCAAGGCTGCCATCCTCTTTCACCAGGAATTTCGGAACGATGAACAGCGAAATGCCCTTCACGCCGTCCGGTCCGCCTGGGATCTTTGCCAAAACCAGATGAACGATGTTGTCCGTCAGGTCATGCTCACCGGCCGAGATCCAGATCTTCTGGCCGCTGATCTTGTAGGTTCCATCATCTTGCGGTTCGGCCTTGGTCCGGATCAGACCAAGGTCGGTCCCACATTGTGGTTCGGTCAGGTTCATCGTGCCTGACCAGCTGCCCTCGATCATCTTGGGCAGATACATGGCCTTCTGGTCTTCCGACCCGTGCACATGGATGGCCGCAGCCGCCCCGTGGGTCAGACCCTGATACATGTTGAACGCCATGTTGGACGATACAAACAGCTCGCCCACCGCGATGCCCAACAGATAGGGCATACCTTGGCCGCCATATTCTGGGTCTGAATCCAGACCCATCCAGCCGCCTTCACGCATCTTGTCGTAAGCGCCCTTGAACCCGTCGGGCGTGCGAACGACACCATTCTCCAGATGACACCCCTGCTCATCCCCCACAGGGTTCAGCGGCGCCAGAACATCTACAGCCAGCTTGCCCGCCTCTTCCAGAATGGCCGAGGTGAAATCGCGGTCCAACTCGTCATAGCCTGGGATCGTGCTATCGCTGATGTTCAAGACGTCATGCAAAACAAACTGCATGTCCTTGGTGGGCGCCGTGTAATGGGGCATCGTGTCCTCTCCCGGATATCTGGTTACTCTGCGGCTTCCTTGACCTCAAGCGAGGCGAGCATCTGGCGGCCCCACTCAAGCTGACCTTTCAGGTCGTCGATGGCCTCGTCCAACTCGGCCCGCTGGCGTTCCATGTCGCGCAAGCGATCCTGGCCGATCTGGTAGGTTTGGCTCAGCTGTGTGAATTGCTGATCACCGTGATCGTAGAGGTCCAGCAACTGGCGGATCTCTTCCAGACTGAAACCAAAGCGCTTGCCGCGCAAAATCAGTTTCAACCGGGCCCGGTCACGTTTGGTGAACAGACGCTTCGTACCTTGGCGGATCGGGAACAACAGCTCCTTCGCTTCGTAGAACCGAAGCGTCCTTGGGGTCACATCAAAAGCGTCACACATCTCGCGAATGGTCATCGTGGTCTCAGTATTCGTCATCTCTGCATCCTCCGTCATTACGCTGTTACATCTACGACGGTTGGAATGCGCGCTTCACGGGGACCTTACAAGAAAGGTTGACCCTAACGTAAACGTAACGCGGCGTCACAAGGGGGGTGGCGAAATATAAGTACAGTTGATCCGTCAATATTTGCAATTTTCCTCAATGCAAAGCGCTTTGGATGGCTCTTTGAGATGTATGGAATACCCTACCTTTTTGCCTCAGGTTGACGTGAGGATAGCGCAACGGCTGTTTCGTTTCTGAGATTCGTTAGCTCATTAATCGTTTTTTTGAGTTCATCCATCTGACCGCCAAGGGCCTCCAACTGCCGGTCGGCCAGTTCGATCCAAGCTTCCAGTTGCGGTTCGGTGCCCTGGGTCTCATAAATTTCGAGCCATTGGCGGATCTCTTCCAGGCTAAACCCAAACCTGCGCCCCCGCAGGATCAGCGTCATCCGCGCCCGCTCACGGGGGCCGTAGAACCGCGCCCGGCCGTCCTTTTCAGGACTCAGCAGTTCGATATATTCGTAATAGCGCAGTGTGCGGGGCGTGACATCGAACGCGGCGCACATCTCCTTAAAGCTTAGCCTATCGGACATAAGCGGCCTCCTCTCTCCCCTAACGTAAGCGTAAGACCAAGCCCGGGCTTAGGCAATGTCGACCGTCTCATAATTCCGGTTGCGCGGCTCTCTGCGGGTCTCGATAACGGAACAACGCAACCGGGACCAACCTGCCATGCCACCCAACAAGACCGAAATCGCCCGCCAATTCATCGAGGCGATCCCCTATTCCAAAACGCTGGGAATGGTCATGGACGAAGTTGGCGATGGCCGCGCCGTGATCTCGATGCCCTATGACATGCACATGGTCGGCGATCCCCAGACCGGCGTGATCCATGGCGGCGCCGTCTCGGCCCTGATGGATACCTGTGGCGGGGCGGCGGTCATGTGCCATCCGCTATCAGGCGGCGGCACGGCAACCATCGATCTGCGGATCGACTACATGCGCGCGGCCCGGCCAGGTGATCGCATCCGGGCAGAGGCGACCTGTTATCATGTGACCCGCTCCGTGGCCTTCGTCCGTGCCCAAGCCTTTGATGAAGATCCCCATGATCCCGTCGCCGCCGCCACGGGGGCCTTCACCTTTGACCGGGTGGAGGCAGGATCATGAACCGCCCCGCCCCTGAACCCGTCCAGGTCGTCAAGGTCCGCCGGGACGTGGCGCTTGACGCGTTGGTCAGCGGCGTGCCCTGGATCACCTTCATGGGGATCCGGTTTGAGCGTCGGGGAGACGAACTGACCGCGATCCTGCCCTATGCCGAACAGCATATCGGCAACCCCATGCTCCCGGCGCTCCATGGTGGTGCCATCGCTGCCTTTCTGGAGGTCACGGCCGTGATCGAACTCGCCTGGGCCCGCCTCTGGGACGAGATGGAGAGCGGGCGCCTCGACGCCCAGACCATCCGAAACGCTGCTTTGCCCAAAATGCCCAAGACCATCGACTTCACCGTGGATTACCTGCGCTCCGGTCTGCCCCGCGACGCCTATGCCCGCGCCCGCATCAACCGGTCCGGGCGACGATATGCCAGCGTCCATGTCGAAGGCTGGCAAGACAACCGCGATCGCATGTTCGCGCAGGCAACGGGCCATTTCCTGATGCCCGCCGACTGAACCAGCCGCCCCTCTGTCCAATCTTTCAGAACAAACTCGCTGAGGGGGGGTAATACACTCCGATCTCGGCAATCGATTGATCAGCCCAACACGGCTCCCGCCACCTCAATCAAATCCGAATAGGGCGTCGCCCGCCGGATCAACGCGCCATGGCACGGTACGATCATCGACGGCGCACCTGCCTCAAGTTGCGCCTCGATCCAGTTCAGATAAACGGTTCTGTCCTTGACGGCGTAATTCGGAAACGTCCCCAACATCTCTGCCGCATCCACAACACGATGCGGCGCGCTCTTGGGTCCACAAAAGGCATCGCCAAGGATCCAGGCCCAGCCGCTTGAACCCTGCACCACCAGCCAGACCTCCCCGGTTTTCAAGCCCTGCGTCTCGACCAGATCGATGTCGCTTGGCAAGACCGCGCCCAGATCCCCAAGGCCTGCAAAGGTCAGCCCGGTGATCTTCGTCAGTCGGGGTTGCGCAGCCGGACCACAGAGCAACGCGGCCTCGGGGAAAAGCTCCGCATATTCCGCCAGCGCCTTGTTATGGTAGTGGTTGGGGGTCAGCAGGGCCGAAACGGTGCCAAGCTCCGCTAGGCTCCGACGTGCGGCATCTCCCATACCCGCAACCGGATTGTACAATCCCACGGTCCCGTCCCGCAATTGCACCGCCACGCAGCGCAGATTGGCCCGTTCCGCCACAAAGATCCCGTCCCAACCGTCCAATGCGGCAAAGGTCGACAATTCAGCCGCCATCACGTTTCTCCAATGCGTCCAGATATTCCCGCAGGATCGCCACCAGGTCCGCTCCGGCAAACTGCGACCCCGCGGCACGGTTGGCCGCATGAACGCCCATGACCGATGTCACCAACCCGCGCGCCACCTGCGCCAGATCAAGGTCCGCACACAACGCACCCGCACGCTCCGCCGTCTCAAGCGCCATGCGGAAATGTGCCTCTAACTCCGCCCAATAGGCGCGCACGGCCTGTGTCACCGCATCGCTCTGGGTCCGCGCATTCTCAATCCCGGTATTCACGATCAGACAGCCATGGGGGCTCGACGTCATGGATCCCTCCTGGACCAACCCGTCCAGGAAACCGGCAATCGCCTCAATCCCACCGCTCCGCATCGGTGCCATCGCCTCCGCCTTGGCCGCGTCGCCATAGAATGCCATCGCCTCCAGCAGCAGCCCTTCCTTGCCACCGAATTCGGTGCGGATGGCAAACTGGTTCAGCCCCGTCCGTTCCTCCAGAGCTCGCACACCCAAAGCATCGTATCCCGCGGCCCAAAAGGCGCGACAGGCCGCCTCCACCGCCGCCGCCCTGTCATATGATTTCGGTCGTCCCATAGGTTTCCATACGACTGCAAAGAAATAATTTCAATACAGTCGCATAGAAAAACTGACCAGAGCTTGCTGCCAACCCAGCCAAGATCCCCCTCTCCACCGTGATCTCAGCCCTAGTCACATCGCACAGCTTCCCTGAAAAATCCGTCATCACGTCCTCACAACTTCGGAACGCGGTCGAAACCGCCGGTCAAACCGTCCCCAAACTTAGCCCGACCGTGACACTAGATCACGAAAGTCGCTCCTTGATCCTCTCGGCGGTGTAACTCATCTCGGGCCTGACCCCATGACAGCGCTGTCGTACAGTTCCTGGCGGAAGTCCTTCAAGGCATCGCTTTCCCCCACATTGATACAGTGCAGGCCGCACCTCTGGGCCTCGGCCATAAGGTCGACACTGTCACGCAGCGAGCGTTCCAGGAAAGCATCGACCAGCACCCGGTGGTCCGGCCCCAGATCGTCATAGCCGCTGGCACCATGGATCCGCCTGCGCAGTAAAACCGCAGAAGCATGAAGGCAAACCCCCATGACCCCTTCCCCCAAATAGCGCGCAATCATCTCAGGCCGCAGGGCGGACCCCTCCAAGACGAACCGCGCACCGTCGGCCAGACGCGTCTCAATGACCTGCTCCAAACGGGGGCGCATGTTCTGATAGTGGACCTTCAAAAACCATTGGATCGTCTCAGGTGACAGGCTGGCATAGTATTCCGCCACCGGCACACGAACCGTGGGCCACGGGCGACCGGGATGGCGCCCCAACGTATCAGTCGAGATCGCGGCCCATCCAAGTGCCCGTCCCATATCCCGCGCCAGCGTCGTTTTTCCAACATGGGATGTCCCCGTGATCAGAAGTGCAGATGGTTTCTGCGCCATCTTCCGGCCCCTCACGTCCTTGCCAGGCGGTTAACGCCCCGTCCGATGCGTATGTATGGTATATGTATGGAATGTGCATGCGTTCTGCATCGCCTGTGCGCCGGGGTCAGCGGATCAATTGCGGGCGATATCTGATCCGCTTCGGTATCCCCAAATGCCGGTTCAGCCGCCGATTGATCACCCCGAAAATCGCAATGATCATCAGGGTCAGCGCAATGAAGTACACGGCGACAATCGGATAGGGAATGAACGGGTTGAACGTCTTGTCGGCAAAGTAGCTGGCATAATACAGCGCGTCCCCCATCTGCCGCCAAGCCGGAAAGCCCGAGAAGTAGACAAGCGTCGTGGCATGGAACAGGAAAATGGCTTCATTGGTGTAGGCGGGCCACGCCAACCGCAACATCGTGGGCCATGTGATGCGACGAAAGCGGCGCCAGCCGGTCAGACCATAGGCATCCGCGGCCTCGTGATCCCCTCGAGGGATGGATTTCAGCGCACCGTAAAAGATCTCCGCCGCATAGGCCGACGTATTCAGAAACAGCACGATCAACGCCCCGGCCCAGGCCCGGGTCAGCCAGCGTGTGTCCGCCGTCAACTCAACAAAGCCAAGGTTGATCGGAATGCCCGATTTCGGCAGCAACACAAAGGTCTCGTATGCCAGAAAGAACTGAATGAAAAGCGGCGAGCCCCTGAAAACAAACACAAAAATCTCGGCCGGTTTACGCAACCAAATCTGGCTGGAGGCTTTGCCGAGCGCCAGAAGCGTCGCCAGACCAAAGCCCAAACTCAGCGCGATGGCCCCGAAATAGACATTCCAGATCAGGCCCGATCCAATCAGCGTGATCTGCTCGCACAGCGTGATATCCGCCCGCGGCAACAACCGCTCGCCATAGCCCAAGGACCGCAACGCATAGGCCTGAACCGTCTCCCAACAGCTCATGGCGCAAAGGCCTGCCCACGGGACAACCTGCGGGTCAGGCGGGCAATCACGATCTCGGAAAGCTTTGTAAAGGCAAGGTAAAATAATAAGAGCGCCAGAAAGTACCAGATCCGCCAATCGGGATGCGGATAGGCAAAGGCCGAGGTTTTGGCTCCCCCCAATTCCCGCGCCCAATAAACAATATCCTCGATCCCCAACAGAAACAGCAAGGGCGTCGCCTTGATCAGGATCATCCACAAATTGCCAAGGCCCGGCAGCGCATAGATCCACATCTGCGGCACTAGGATCCGGCGAAAGGTCTGGCCCGGGGTCAGCCCATAGGCCTGCGCCGTCTCAAGTTGTCCGCGCGGAACAGCCCGCATCGCACCATAAAGAACATTGGCCGCGAAGGCCCCGAAAACAATGGAGAATGTGAATATCGCAAGGCCAAAATTATACGCCTCATGCCAAAACTGCGGCGCCGATGACAACGGTAACTTGGCCTGGGTACAAACGATGAAATTGGCGCCCTGGCGCACCGGATCTGTCCAGTCCGGGCACATCGCGTGGTGGCGCAACCATTCCAACCCCTGGTCCAACGCAATGACAAAGAACAGGAAAAACGCAATATCCGGCACGCCCCGCACCATGGATGTATAGCCCAATCCCAACCAGCGCAGCGGCGGCACGGGCGAGCGGGACGCCATCGCCCCCACAAAGCCAAACGCCAATGCGACAGGGGCGGTGATCGCCAAAAGCAACAGAACCGTCCCGAAGGAGGCATAAAATGCCATATGCTTGCCCGTCGTCAGATAGCAGACAAGCCAGGTCAGGCCCTCGATCTGGCCAGGATCAGCGCAGGCTGCAAACATCGCAGGGCCAACTCATGACGCACCATCCTTCGCCACCAGGCGCTCCCCTCCCCCAATGGGGGAGGGGCCGGGGGAGGGGGCCAACAGGTCAATGACAGGGCGCAACACCGTGATCAGAAAATCACCGCTTCATCGCCGAACCATTTCTTGATCATCGTGTTCAGGGTACCGTCTTCCTTCATCTCTGTGATGACCGCATTGAACTGCTCAATCAGCGGATCCCCTTCGCGCAGACCCATGCCAACACCACCGCCCAATTGAACGGGCGCCCCCACAACGCTCAGATCAGCATCTTCGTCGGCAATGGGTTTCAGAAAATCACCATCGGCAAAAACCGCATCCGCTTCACCGTTGCGCACGGCCGCGACGGTTTCATCAGGTGTTGCAAATTCCAGCAGCATGGCACCGGTTTCGGCGACATATCCTGCCTGGATCGTATTCACCTGGGCCGCGATGACCCCACCCTCCAGATCCGCATCCTCGCTCAGCGCGACATACAAGGAATTCGCTGGCGGGATATAGTTCTGCGTGAAATCAATGACCTCATCACGCTCATCCGTAATGCTCATACCGGCAATGATCGTGTCATAGTTGCCGGAGGTCAGGTTCGGAATGATCGAATCCCATTCATTGGTCACCCAGGTGCAATTCAGGCTGGCCCGCGCGCACAATTCATCGCCCAGCTCACGCTCGAACCCATCAACCTCACCATTGTCGTTGATGAAGTTATACGGAGGATAGGCGCCCTCGGTCCCCATGCGGACATCCTGCGCAATCGTGATGGTCGCGGTCAGTGCCAGCGCCGCAGCACCCAAAAGGATCGTTTTCATCATATGTCTCCCTGACGTTGATTGGACACGGACTGTATGCGCCCGTTGATGTGGGACGGAACCATGTTTGCCACGGCCCGTCCAGTCATGCCCGCCCTAGCCCACATGGGCCATGTCACCGGTATGGCTGAGAAAGCCACGCAGGCGGTCGGTCTGTGGATTACCAAAGATCGCACTTGGCGGCCCCTCTTCGGCGATCAACCCGTCATGCAGAAACACCACATGGGATGAAACATCCGCAGCCAGACGCATGTCATGGGTGACAATCACCATGGTACGACCTTCGCGGGCCAGATCCTTGATGACGCGCACAACCTCCTGTTCCAGTTCGGGGTCAAGCGCGGAGGTGGGCTCATCAAACAAAAGGGCGACAGGCTCCATCGCCAGGGCCCTGGCGATCGCCGCCCGTTGCTGTTGCCCCCCGGACAGTTGTGATGGATAGGCGTCACATTTGGCCCCGATTCCAACCTTGTCGAGCAGTGTGCGAGCGATCGCCTCGACCTGATCCCGCGGGCGTTTCAAGACGCTCAACGGCGCTTCCATAACATTCTCAAGGATGGTCATGTGGGACCACAGGTTGAACTGCTGAAATACCATCGACAGATTGGTCCGGATCCGAATGACCTGCTTGGCATCACCGGGTCTGCGGTTGGGCCCCGTGCCTTTCCAGCGCACAGGTTTGTTCTGGAAAAGAACCTCCCCATGCTGGCTGTTCTCCAACAGATTGGCACAGCGCAAAAGCGTAGATTTTCCCGATCCGGACGAACCGATCAGCGATACGACCTGCCCCTTTCGCGCAATCAGGTTGACCCCCTTCAGTACCTCTAACGACCCGAACGATTTATGCAAATCGCGGATTTCGATCACGGGCACGGCGGGGTCTGTCATAGGCGGGCCTTTGCGTCGGCAGGTTAACGCGTGCTTAACGCCCGCTTCGCCAACAATTGCAAGAGGAACGCTACGCAATACCACCCGTTTGAACAGCAATGGCCCGTAGCTGCCCAGGGTTGAGGCGAAATATTGGGTGATCGCAACAGGGTCGGTCTCGCACAGAAGACCGACCCAGCAGCAGCATCGGATTATTCAGGTTTCTTTGTCTCTTCGGCGCCTTGATCAGGGCTGCCCGCCATGAAGATGACACCCCCCAACGCCATCGCGGCGTAATGGGAAAATTGCCAAATGAACTCGGGCAGGGTGACACCGACCTCTGCCCAAAGGTCCATGCCCGTCCAACTCAGCACCAGGTCGGCGGCGCCCCAAAGAAAAATCGCACCACCAAGGAATCTCAACATCATCATGTCCTTCGAAATCAATCAGGTTTTATCTAGGGTCCCGCCCATGCCGGGCCGGAGTTTAACTCTCAACCTGTCCGCTTACCCAACGGCATTCCTGCGGCTTTCATGTGGCAATGGTGGGACCGGAATCGCCAGGTAATCTGTGGCAGGGATCATCACCAATCCGGTAAGATGCAAATGCCCGCGATCACCGTCGGAGAGCTTCTCAATGGCGTGGATGATGGCCTGGCGTATCGGATCAGGGTCCCGTCCGGCAGCCATGATATAGGGCAAGCCAGGGACCGGGGGCGTTTGCGCGATGACATTCAAATCGGCAAGCCGCATGTCCCATTGGGTGAGGATGCGCCAGGTCACGGCATCGATGGCGGCGATGTCGGCTTGGCCCGACAGGACTGCCATGGCCGAAGCCGCATGGGAGCCCGTCTCCACCAGATGCGCGGGGTTGATTTGCTGATCCGTCAAAAAGCCGTGCAAGGCCGCCCACCCCGATTGAGACGTCGGTTCATTGAAGGCGGCAGATGGCTGCGTCATCCGCGCGCCCGGCCGCGCGATGATCACCGATCGGTAGTGGCCCGGCGGGCAATCGGGCACGCCATAATCTGGCGTGCCGATCAGGGTGACCTCGCCATGCAAATGCGCGCGATAGGGAAGACCGCAGGTTTGGGACAACAGCAGGTCGGGGTGGCGCCAGGTCTCCCACAGGTCGGAGTTTCGGGTCAGAACCGCAGGACCAGTGCCGAATGCCGCGCGGATCAGGCTCCAGTACCGATCATGGGCGGGCTTTGTTTCGGCCCGCTCATACATCGGCAGATGGGCGATCACGCTTCGCGCGCCTCCACCCGTTGGCGGGCCAGGGCACTGTCACGGTCATTCACGCCCAACAGGTTTGCCGCCAAACGCAAGAGCGTGTTTTCGTCTTGATCACGCACGCCATCCGCCAGGACCACCTCCCACAGCGCCTCGATCACACCGGTACGCTCTTCATAGGGAACGCCATCTTTGATCGCGCGTGTAAACCGGACCGTGTCGGGAGCTTGGGCCTCCAGTTCCTCGGCCTGACTGCGCAGTTTGGTTGCCTCAAACGGGCTGAGGTTGAACCGGCGGGCCGCGATCCGATCAATCCGAGTGACCTCCGCCTCCGCATAGTCGCCATCGGCACGGGCCAGCCGCACAAGCAAAGCCACAAGGGCCAGATGAGCATCGGGATCCGCCAGGGGGGTCGTATCCGGTTCGGTCAGTCGCTTGAGCAGATCAACAAACATGGAACGCATATAATCCGCGTGGCGCCCGGGTCCAAGGGCGCCTTAGCCATCATAGCCTTCGACGATGATCAATGTGCCATCAGCGATGGAGGCGCGGATCTCCTTGGCCACCTGATATTCCGGATCGTTATAGCACGCCAAGGCCGCGGCGTAGCTTGGAAATTCTAAGACCACGGATCGGGAATGGGCCGCGCCTTCGGGGTTTTCCTGCGATCCGCCTCGAACCAGAAACCGGGCGCCATACTTTGCAAAAGGGGCGGCATTGGCGGTTTTGTACCGCTCGTAAGCCGCCGCATCATGCACCACATTATTGGCGATCCAGTATCCTTTGGGCATGGGCCTTCCCCCAATCCGTTTGCCCAATATGGATCACGGTCCGGGACGAAGGGCAACCGGTGCTAGAAACCGGCCTGTTCGATCACAACGATACGCAGGCTGGGGATAGCGTCCCGCATTTGCCGGGTGCGGATGAAGGCGGGGCTGTCCATACAGGTCCGCGCGTCATCCAGGGTCGCGAACTCGACCACGACCACGCGCTCTTCCGGGTCGGGCCCGCGGGGTGGGCCATTGTCGCTCTCGGCCAGGATCGCCCCGTTATGTTCAGAGATGGTATAGGAAAGCTGGCGCAGAATGTCCGCGACAGCCACCTGATCCGTCGCATCCATGGCGACGACCCAATATCCTTTAGGCATTTTACTCACTCGTTAACCAATTACGTCACGAGCTATCGGGGTTTTCGCGACAAGGTTAAAGAGAGTTGGGCAATCTTGGTTAACAACTCTACGGCATTGGCTTAAAATAGCTATTTTCGTTGATAATAGCCGAACAATGCAGGTGAACTGGTAAAATTATCCCCAAATCGGCCACAACGCAAACCGGCAAGTATCAGACCAATCGCGAGTTTTCCTTTGCGGCACGCACGAAATCCGCGAACAGAGGATGCGGCGCAAAGGGCTTGGATTTCAGTTCGGGATGGAACTGAACGCCGATGAACCAGGGGTGATCCTTCACCTCAACGATTTCGGGCAACCGGCCATCCGGGCTCATCCCCGAAAAGACGACGCCTTGCTTCTCAAGCGCGTCGCGGTACCGCAGATCAACCTCATAGCGATGGCGATGACGCTCCTCGATGGCCAGACCACCATAGACCCGTGCCGCGCGACTATCCTTGGTCAAGGCAGCATTATAGGCACCCAGACGCATCGTTCCGCCCAGATCATCGCCTTGCTGTCGCTCAACCCGGTGATTGCCCTGCACCCATTCCTTCAGGTGGTAGACAACCGGGGTGAACCGCTTCTTGCCGGCCTCGTGGTCGAACTCTTCCGACCCGGCATCATCCAGATCCGCCAGATGACGCGCAGCCTCAATCACGGCCAACTGCATGCCCAGGCAAATCCCCATATATGGCACCTGGCGTTCCCGTGCAAATTGTGCAGCGCGGATCATCCCCTCGGTCCCACGCTCGCCAAATCCGCCCGGCACCAGAATGGCATGGAGACCGTCCAAGTGATTGGCCGGATCCTCACGTTCAAAGACCTCTGCATCAATCCATTCGGCCTGAACCTTGACGCGGTTGGCCATGCCGCCATGGGTCAGCGCCTCGACGATCGACTTATAGGCATCTTCCAACTGGGTATATTTGCCGACGATCCCCACCTTCACCGTGCCCTCGGGATTGTGGATCCGGTCCGCCACATCCTCCCATACGGTCAGGTCGGGCTTGGGTGCCGGGCTGATATGGAACGCATCCAGCACTGCCTGATCCAGCCCTTCGCGATGATAGGCAAGCGGCGCTTCGTAGATCGAGGCAAGGTCCTGCGCCGCAATCACGCTTTCGGGGCGCACATTGCAGAACAAGGCCAGCTTTTCCCGTTCTTTGCGAGGGATCGGCCCTTCGGACCGGCAGACCAGAATGTCCGGCGCAATCCCGATAGAGCGGAGTTCCTTGACCGAATGCTGGGTCGGCTTGGTCTTCAACTCGCCGCTGGCCTTGATGAATGGCAGCAAGGTCAAATGCATGAAGATGCATTGCCCGCGCGGTTTGTCCTGGCTGAACTGCCGGATCGCCTCAAAGAAAGGTAACCCCTCGATATCGCCGACGGTACCGCCGATTTCACAAAGCATGAAATCGACCTCGTCTTCGCCGATACGGATGAAATCCTTGATCTCGTTGGTCACATGGGGGATCACTTGGATTGTTTTGCCCAGGTAATCGCCGCGGCGCTCTTTCTCCAGCACGGTCGAATAGATCCGGCCGGAACTGACCGAGTCGGTCTTGCGCGCCGCCACCCCGGTGAAACGTTCGTAATGGCCAAGGTCCAGATCCGTCTCCGCCCCGTCATCGGTGACAAAGACCTCGCCATGCTCAAACGGGCTCATCGTGCCGGGATCGACGTTCAGGTACGGATCCAACTTGCGCAACCGCACCGTGTATCCCCGTGCCTGCAATAGGGCGCCCAAAGCGGCAGATGCCAGGCCTTTGCCCAACGACGACACCACGCCACCCGTGATGAAAACAAACCGTGCCATGCCCTGAAAGCTCCCGCGACCGCCCATAAATGTGGAGTGAAGCGGCCCTGATAACCGCACCATCACGGGATTTAAGTGATAGCCGAGTCGCGTTGAGATGACAACCGGACAACAACAGGATGTTGATGCCCGGCTTCAAAAGGCAACAGGATATGGCCCCGTTGGCGACAGAATGTAGTGCTTAGTCAGCCACTTGCGGCACGAGGGGGGCATTGCCGATATCCGGCGGCAGAAGATCCTCACCTGCGGGGGCATCGGACGTACTGGTGCGAGCCGGGGTATCCGTAATGCGGTCCAGAACGCTGCCGCCATCGCTGTTTGCCGCGGCCAGAACGGTTAAGGTGATCGAGGTCGAGATAAACGCGATGGCCAAACCCCAAGTGACCTTGCCCAATGCTGTTGCAGCGGCGCGGCCCGACATGACGCCGCCACCACCTCCGCCACCGCCCATGCCAAGGCCACCGCCTTCGGAGCGTTGGAGAAGCACGACACCGATCAGGCTCAGGGCCAGGATCAGGTGGATGATAAGAATGACGTTTTCCATCGGACTCTCCGCGCGAAAGATTGGCAGTATCTAAGGGGAAGCGATCAACCCCGCAACCCCTCAGGCATCGACGTCATCCACGTCGGCCTGACCCGACAATTGCCGCCGCACAATCGACCAGCTGAGCCCGATCCCCAAAACAAGCGACAGCGCTATCAACCCCAGCCAAACAGTGGCTGATCGGTTGTCGAGACTCAGAACGCCGAAATCGACCAACACCCACAGCAACGCTGCGATCACTGCGGCCACCAGCACCATACCTAACACACCGATCGAGCGTAATGTCGCCCGCAGATATATGATGTAGCCCACCACCAGCAGTAGCCCGAACAGCACCGTGAGCGGCATCTGCGTTTCCCAATAGGCCTCCGCCCACCGGATGTAATTCCATCGCGTCGGGTTGAATGTCAGGGCGAGCAGCACAAAGGCAAAGGCCCAGCGGATCAGGATCGGCATGCAACATCTCCCTTCAATCTGCCCCGTTCCTGCCGCACCGCCCGACGACTTGTCCAGCAGTTAGCGGTTTCGCCCCGGCCCCTGCCCCGCTATAGGAGGCCGGGTTTGACCAAATCGCAGGAACGGAACATGGCCAACGTTGTCGTTGTCGGCGCCCAATGGGGCGACGAGGGGAAAGGCAAGATTGTCGACTGGCTGAGCGAGCGTGCCGATGTGATTGCACGCTTTCAGGGCGGCCATAATGCGGGCCATACCCTGGTCATCGATGGTGAGGTCTACAAGTTGCACGCCCTGCCCTCCGGCGTGGTGCGCGGCGGCAAGCTCAGCATCATTGGCAATGGCGTCGTGCTCGACCCGTGGCATCTGATCGAAGAGATCAAGACGCTGCGCGCCCAAGGGGTCACGATCACGCCAGATACCCTGATGATCGCGGAGAACACGCCGCTGATCCTGCCCTTTCATGGTGAGCTTGATCGCGCCCGGGAAAGCCAGAACAGCGTCGCCAAGATCGGCACGACCGGTCGCGGGATCGGGCCCTGCTATGAGGACAAGGTCGGCCGCCGCGTGATCCGCGTGGCTGACCTGGCGGATGATGCGACGCTAGAGCTGCGTGTGGACCGCGCCCTGATCCACCATGACGCGCTGCGCCGGGGGCTGGGGCTGGAACCGGTAGATCGCATCGCCGTGCTATCCCGGTTGCGCGCGGTGGCGCCAGAGGTGCTGCAATACGCCGCCCCCGTCTGGAAAGTCATGAATGATAAACGAAAGGCTGGCAAGCGCATCCTGTTCGAAGGGGCGCAGGGGTCTTTGCTGGATATCGACTTTGGAACCTATCCGTTTGTGACCTCGTCCAATGTGATCGCCGGTCAGGCGGCCACGGGCACCGGGATCGGGCCTGGTTCGATCGATTTCGTCCTGGGCATCGTGAAGGCCTACACCACGCGGGTCGGCGAAGGGCCCTTCCCGACCGAGCTGGAGGATGCGGATGGCCAAAGGCTGGGGGAGCGGGGCCACGAATTTGGCACAACCACCGGACGCAAGCGGCGGTGCGGCTGGTTCGATGCCGTGCTGGTACGCCAGACCTGTGCCACCAGCGGCGTCAACGGGATATCGCTGACCAAGCTCGATGTGCTGGACGGGTTCGAGACGTTGAAGATCTGCACAGGCTACATGCTGGACGGGGAGCGGCTGGAATATCTGCCCACCGCCGCTGACCAACAGGCCCGCTGCACACCCCTTTATGAGGAGATGCCGGGCTGGTCCGAAAGCACCGAGGGCGCGCGCAGTTGGGCTGATTTACCCGCCGCGGCCATCAAATATGTCCGCCGGGTTGAGGAGTTGATCCAATGCCCCGTCGCCCTACTGTCAACGTCACCGGAACGGGATGATACGATCCTGGTGACGGATCCGTTCGCAGATTAAGGGGCATATCATATGGCGCTCAGTTACAAAGCACGGCGAGGCTGGGCCCTGGTTATTCTGCTGATCGGGCTGCCGGTCTATATCGTGGCCGTCATTACAGTAAAGGATTGGCTTGATCGCC
Organism: Actibacterium sp. 188UL27-1; assembly: GCF_016901225.1. Lineage (GTDB taxonomy): Bacteria > Pseudomonadota > Alphaproteobacteria > Rhodobacterales > Rhodobacteraceae > 188UL27-1. The sequence goes on from NZ_JAFEUL010000021.1 coordinate 57,286, forward strand.
CATCTATTCTTATCGACCTACTGATTTATCTCTCCCTGGGGATTGTTTGGATCTTACCGTTCCGCTTTATCTTTCGTGGTATCGGCCAGGCTGACCCGGATGAACCGCAGGACTGACGGCGCCTTAAACCCCATCGTCCATACCGGATTGCGGACCTCGATCCAACAATGCCCCTCAAAACCCAAGGCGCGCCCGGCTAAGCCGCGCGCGCCCTCATACTCGTTACCCTACACACAAAATGCTGCGCCTAGTTGGCCGCACTCTGTGCCGACGGGATATAACGAGAGCTTTGAGAAACCGTGAACTCGCCACGGGTAACCTTGCGAATTTTGCCCTGCCGCAGCAATTGACCAAAGGCGCGCAGACTTTGTTCGCGGGTCGTCCCCTCAAAACCAGGCACCCCGATAGCCAGCGCCATGATGTCAGGATGAGTGAAGTGCTCATGCCCTTCCTCCATCACCAGATAGGCGGCGCCGCATTCCAAAAGATCCAGGAGGGAGGACGCCCGAGCACGGGACACGAAATCCTGGTAGCCTGCCGGATCGGCATGTATCGGATTGACCTCTGAACTGTCGGTATGATGGGCTGCCGCCTTTGCGATCCGCCGGGGCTGAGTCGGGAAAGACCGCTCTGCATCATCGTTGCTTGCCGCAGGTTCTGGAACCAACATCAGGGGCGATGGCTCCTGCGCCACAGGTGCATCGGCAGGCACGTGGTCCATCAAGGTGCTCTCATCCTCTGCGACCGCAGCCTCTGCATGGTCTTCCTCGGCCTCGTCACCCTGATCATCGGCATTGTCGAACTCAAAAGCATCGATCTCAGCAGGGGCCTCTTGGGGCTCTTCAGGGAGCAGATCGGTCGCCATGACACCGGCCACGGCAACGGCGTCATGGTCGATCTCATCGCCGGGCATGGCCGGGGCCTCTGGCTGAACCTCACCCTCCGCCAGGATGCGCGATGGCCGAACAACCTTTGCCAGATCGTCGCGGTATTGCTTTTCAGCACTGTCACCAGTGTCGATCCGGCCCTTGCCCTCGGCTTTCGTCGCCAGGACAGCGGCCTTCAGATGCGCAATGGCTGAGCGACGACGCTTGTTTTCAGGTCCGGCCAACTGGCTGTTGGTCCGGTCCAAAAGACGGTTCATCCGGTCCTCTTCTTGCTCACCGCGTTCCATAAAGGCGTTACGCCGTTCGGCAGCGGCCTCTGTTTTGGCCAGCTTCGCAATGATATCCTCGATCTGCGGTTCCGGTGTCTCGGTCGGCTCGGGTTCCACTGCCGACTTATCTGCATCATCCAGAAGCGCAATATGTTCGAACCGGGACGAGACACGCGGAGCTACAGCAGTGGTTTCACCGGTAAGGTCAGCGTCGTCATCGTCCTCGGCAGAGGTGTCGATATCTTCAACCAGGACGTCGGTGACGTTTTCATCCAAAAGACGCGCATCTTCTGGCTCGATCTCAACCTCGTCTTCCTCTTCCGTCAGCGCAGTGTAGCTGCGCGCGGCCTCATGGGCGGCGACCAACGCCACCTCCTCCGACACATCCTTGGGCTCTGGCGGTGTCCCCTCGGCAGCCTTTCGAGCGACATGGTCCAGCATCTCCTCGTCGGAGAGGTCCTCGCCTTCGCCGTCTTCCTTGTCCGTGCCAGACATCCCGATGGCGTCGGCCATCTTGCGGAAAGCCGTGTTGAAGGCAGATTTCTTTACAGTCGTGATCCGGGCCACATGAGGGGCCTGCGTCAGGTCCACATCCATCTCTGCCTCGGAAGGGTCACTGCCCCGTGGGTCGTCCGTGTTCGACTGATCGTCATCCGCCACAAGGTCACCGTGATCGACCGAAGTTGAGGTATCATTATGTTCCGGGTCTTCGATTTCGGCAAATGAGGTCGGCGCAGTCTCGCCCATCTCCATGGAGCTCTCATTGTTAGACGGATCAAACCGAACCTCCCGCGACAGCACATCGCGCAGGCGGGTCAGCTTGCGGGAGCGTTCAATGTCATCGGCAATCGTGTCGACTTCCGGCATGGTAAGGCTCGCCATCGACTTCGTGTCATCGGTATCGTCCGACATCTCAATATCGGCATCGACTTCCGAAACGGCCCCTTCGACGTCTGCAACGTCACAAAGCTGCGCATCCTCAGTCAGATCATCGGCGGCGATGATATCATCCGCGTCTGAACTGGCCCCCTCGATATCGGCCTCATTCACTGCATCGGCCGGGATGTCATCCGCTCCGGCGCCATCCAGATCAACGTCGATATCCGGTGCGACCTCGTCATCCAATTCAGCATCAGTTTCAAGATCGGTCTCGACAAAGACCTCAGCCGCGGTGAGCGCATCCTCATCACCATCCGCAACCATAACCGTATCGCCAGCTTCGGCGATCTCATCCTCATCGTCGTCTGCCTGGACCGACAACTCAAGAGAGGCTGGCAAATCGACGGGCTGATCATCTGTGAGATCAGATACCTCTGCGAGAGGCTCAATGTCATCTTCGACCGGTGCTTCCGCCTCATCACTCAGGCCAAGCTCAAAGTCGTAGATGTTGGCGATGTCCTCCACCAGCGGCTCGTCTTCGGCAGTATTCTCATTGGCCAGGTCAAACACGGGCTCATTAGGCGCGATATCTTCGTCCCGCTCGGCCTCAGGCTCTGTTTGTTCATCGATCAACTTATCGGTCGATACCGCATCATTTTCCGCGAACTCGCCGTCAGCGTCCTGATCCGCAACCACTGGATCAGTTTCTTCAGGCGGCAATAGATCAGTGCCATCAAAAATAAAATCATCGGAGAGCTGGGTGGCGTCATCCAAATCGGTGTCCCGCGGGGTTGCATCCCCCCAGGCGAAGGGACCAGCTACCCCGACAGCTTCGGCTTCATGATCGCCATGGGGATCATCCACAACTGCCAGATCTGCCAATTCAATATCAGCCTCGGTAGGTTCAGCGTCGGATGTTGGCGCAGCGCTCTCGACCACCACAAGTTCCAGGTTCGACGCGGACTCAGAAACGTTGCCGACCGCAACTCCGCCTGCTACGTTGCGCAAATGGATCGCACCGGCTGCAACTGTTGCATGGATGTCGCTGTCCGCATCATGATCGACCAACTGCTGCAGTTCCGCGTCCGAAGGGACGGTCATCGCCTCGTCAAAGACCACCGCTTGTTCGGAAAGGTCGCGGAAATAATCGGCGACTCGCCGCATGATAGCGACAGGATCATCAAATCCCTCAACCGTGCACGAAAACGTGCCATACGACACTGTCAGTATTTTGCCTGATCCCACCATTTACCGCTCGCTCCTGCCTTGACGCGCTTATTTGTTGTACCACGGATTGGTTCTGTGAAAGCAACAGAACTGGGATTTTACCGGTATCATTTCATGGCCGGAATGTGGTGACATTTATGGATCCCGCCACATTTGCCTAGGATGCCAATGATTATCCAAACCAATAACCATGTCACACTGGTCGGTGGGGGGGAGGTTACCCCCGCACAACTGACCGAATCCCTGACGCTGGCCCCTGTTTTGGTGGCGGCCGATGGCGGGGCGGGTGCGGCGCTCAAGGCGGGTGCCATGCCCCAGGCCGTGATCGGCGACTTCGACTCGCTGCAGCCTGAGATCCGCGACCTGATTCCGCCGGACCGACTCCACCATGTGGCCGAGCAAGAGAGCACCGATTTCGACAAAGCGTTGCGATCGATCTCTGCCCCGCTCATCCTGGGGCATGGCTTTCTCGGGCAACGGGTCGACCATGAATTGGCGGCACTCAACACCTTGATAACAAAGCCCGGTCCCCCCTGCATCCTGGTGGGACGACGAGACGTGATCTTTGCCGCACCCCCCCGGGTCGCGCTCGACCTGCCGCCGCATACGCGCTTTTCTCTATTCCCGCTCGCCGCCGTGACGGGGCGCTCAACCGGCCTTCACTGGCCCATTGACGGTATCAGCTTCATCCCGGGCGGCCCCATCGGCACCTCCAACCGGACCACCGGCGCGGTCATGCTGGATTTCGATCAGCCGGGCATGCTGGTCATCCTGCCGCAGGATCAACTGCCCGCTGCGATTGCAGCGCATGTTCCCGCCAAATGATGTAAAGCCCCGCGCTCATCACAATCCCGATGCCCAACACCGCCAGACCATCGGGGAATTCTGCAAATATCAGCCACCCGATCAACGCGGCCACCGGGATCTCAAGGTATTGCATGGGCGCAAGGGTCGCAGCCGGAGCAAACCGCAAGGACCAGGTCATGAACAAATGCGCCACCGTGCCCAACACACCCAGTGCCAACAGGATCCAGGTCATCTGACCATCGGGCCAGATCGGATCCAGATCTGCGATCCCGGACCCGTCCATCCAGATCAGGGGCGGCAACAGGATCACCAGCGCCATTCCCCCGCTGATAGTCTGAAGGCTTATCGGATCGGCCCGCCGCGCCACCAACCGCGTGACCAGCATGAACAGGGCAAAAACCAGCGCCACCGCCATGGGCAGCAATGCGGGCCAGCCAACCTCGACGAAACTGGGCTGCGTGACCAGCAATGTCCCACAAAACCCGATCCCACAAGCCACCAGGCGACGCGGCCCGACCTCCTCGTTCAAGATCAGCCAGCCCAGCAACAGCATGATGAACGGCATGACAAACGCGATCGCAACCGCATCCGCCAGGGGCAGGTAACGCAGGCTCAGAAACATCAGACCGATTCCCAGGATATGCAAAATCGTCCGCAATGCTGTCAGCCAGTAGCCCCGGCCATCCAGCGTCAGCCCGCCGCCCGTCCATGCCAACGGAAGCAGCAGCAGGAACTGCACGCCAAACCGGACAGCAACGAGTTGCAACAGCGGCACGTCGGTCCCGATCCACTTTGCCATACCGTCCCCAAGCGGGGCCATGATGCAAAACCCCAACATCAAAAGGATGCCCAAGGTGGGTCGATCCGCGGTCATTTCCCCCATCCTTCGCTCTGCATCTCGCGCAGCCGACTGGCCGTGCGCTCAAATTCAAAGCTGCCTTCGCCTTCGACATACAGAAATTCGGGCTTGGCCGCAGCCGAACAAATCAGCCGTACCCGTGCCTCGTAAAGCGCATCGATCAATGTGACAAACCGCTTGGCCTCATTGAAATTCGACCGGCCCAATTGCGGGATATCCTCCAGCACCAAAACCCGGCAGGCCTCGGCGACAGCCAGAAAATCCGCAGGCCCCAGGGGCAAACCGCACAGATCGTGAAAACGCGCACGCCCGACCCCGTTGCGATAGGCCGGTATCGTCACCTTGCGCCCTTTCACCGCCAGGTCCAGCGGCGGGGTCTCCCCCCGGGTCAGATCGGCAAAGATCTCGCGCATCACCGCGCGCGTCTCGCGGTTGGCCGGTGCGAAATAAACCTGCTCCCCTTCCAGCCGTCCTTGCCGATAATCCGTGTCCGACGCCATTTCGTGCACAACCATCCGCTGGTCCAGCAAATCGATGAACGGCAGGAACAACGCCCGGTTCAACCCGTCCTTGTACAGATCCCCCGGCACCCGGTTCGATGTTGTGACAACCGCCACACCGGCCGCGAACAGCCGCTCGAACAGGCGGCCCACGATCATCGCATCGGCAATGTCGGTGATTTGCATCTCGTCGAAATTCAACAACTGCGTCTCGGCGATGATCGCTTCGGCCACGGGCAGGATCGCATCCTCAACCTCGCCCTTGCGGGCCTCGTGCAGGGCGTCCTGCACCTCCTGCATGAAGGCGTGAAAATGCACGCGGCGTTTCTGCTCAATCGGGGCGACCTCATGAAAGAGGTCCATCAGCATGGATTTGCCGCGTCCCACACCGCCCCACAAATAGATGCCCCGCACTGGTTCCAGCGATTTGGAGAAAAGCCCGAACAGCCCCGCCTTTGGGGCAGGCCGCGCCTCCATATCCGTAATCAACCGATCAAACAGCGGTAAAACAGCTTCCTGAACCGCATCTGCCCGCAGATTGCCCGCCGCCACCTGCGCAGCATAAGCCTCGGCCATCAGTGACACGGTGCGCGTCCTTCCTATCGTTCGAAACCGTCATGCCGTCGGGCACCAGTTTTCCGGGCATACCGGAAAAAAGAGTGAAGGCAAAAGATGTCATATCAAGAATTGAAAGGACGCTCCCTCTTCCACCGTCAGGCACAGGCGCGCTAAAGCCCCAAAACCGATTTGACGGACCCTGCCGGGCCAAAGGACCAGTCAATGGGCTGGTTCTCGATCAGGAAAATGATCGAATTGTTCGGATTGAAATCGATCTGGTCCAACCGCTGGCGTACATCCTTAAACAACGCTTCTTTCTGCGCATCCGAACGGCCCGCCAACAGGGCAATCTCGATAATGATCGTCCCAGCCGGATCCCGGTTTCCCAAAAAAGTCGGGTGCAGGATCATGTCATCCGCCGCATGGCGCGACACAAGGCAAAAGTAATCATCCGGGTTCACCGCGCAGGTCTCCACAAGGCTGTCATGGAGCAGGTCGTTGATCACATGACAAGTCTCAACCGGCAGATCTTGTGGCACGTGCAGTTTGTTGAAGGGCATTGGCCACTCCTCGCAATTTGTTTTCAGGGGATGTCCCGGCAGAGCTTTTCCAGACCGGGTTGTGCTATCACAACATCCGGCCACCGCGACATCAGGAATATTGATGCGACACGTCAAAACCTTTGAATTGACGGCATTCTCCGCCGGCGGCACGGTCGCGCCATGACCAAATCATCGCTGTTCACCCCTGTTCTGATAGGCGGCTGCATCATAATGCTGATCAGCTTTGCCGTGCGCGCGTCATTCGGTGTGTTTCAGATCCCCATCGCGACCGAGTTCAACTGGCCGCGCGCCGAGTTCTCCCTCGCCATCGCCATTCAAAACCTGGCCTGGGGGATCGGGCAGCCGATCTTTGGTGCCATCGCGGAGAAAATCGGGGATCGCAAGGCCATCATTCTGGGGGCGCTGCTCTATGCGGCAGGGCTCGTTTTGTCCTCCTTTGCGGTGACACCGCAGGCCCATCAACTACTTGAAATTCTGGTTGGGTTTGGCATTGCGGGCACGGGGTTCGGTGTGATCCTCGCCGTGGTCGGACGGGCCGCATCGGATCAGAACAGGTCCATGGCGCTGGCCATCGCCACGGCGGCCGGTTCCGCCGGTCAGGTCGTGGGCGCGCCTGTGGCCGAATGGCTTTTGGCCTTCATGACCTGGCAATGGGTCTTCATCGCATTTGCCGCCATCATCCTGACTTCGCTCGCGGCCTTGCCCATGATGCGCACGCCACAGACCGCAACAAAGGCGGAGCTGGAGGAAAGCCTTGGCCAGATCCTGGTCAAGGCTTTCAAGGACCCGTCCTACACCATGATTTTCCTGGGCTTTTTCTCCTGCGGCTATCAATTGGCCTTCATCACCGCCCATTTCCCAGCCCTCGTGACAGAGATGTGCGGTCCCATCGCGCCCGGCAGCATGCTGCACAGCGCAGGCATCACAACGACATCGGCTTTAGGGGCCATCGCGATCTCCGTCATCGGCCTGGCCAATATCGCAGGGACCTTGGCGGCAGGTTGGGCAGGCAACCGGTTCTCAAAGAAATACCTGCTTGCCGGCATCTACACCGCACGGACCCTCATCGCCGCCGCCTTCATCCTGACGCCGATCACACCGGGCACAGTCATGGTCTTTTCCGTGGCAATGGGGGCGCTCTGGCTCGCCACCGTCCCGCTCACCTCAGGCCTCGTGGCGCATATCTACGGCTTGCGCTACATGGGTACGCTCTACGGCATCGTGTTCTTTTCCCACCAGTTGGGCAGCTTTCTGGGCGTCTGGCTGGGCGGGCGGATGTATGACCTGACCGGCGACTACACGGCCGTCTGGTGGATCGGCGTGGGCGTGGGGGCTTTCAGCGCCCTGGTCCACCTGCCCATCCGGGAACGTCCCCTCCCAAAAGGAACGGCCGCAGCGGCCTGACGGGTCACGGCCGCACCAGTGCAAAGGCAGCGATCTCTGCAACAATCCGATCTGCATCCGTGAATGGCAGCCCATGGCCAGCCTGGGGCAACACGATCTGCCGCGCCGCAGGGTTCGCTTGCGCCAAACGCGCCTGGGCCTCCAGGGGAATGACCGTGTCCGCACCGCCCCAAAGTGCCAGGACCGGCAGCCCGGTATTCGCCAACGCCGCGTGGGTATGCGCCTGATCACCCGTCAATGCGTGGCGTAAGCTCGACAGCACGGCTGGCATGTAGCCCCGCATCCGGGTTTCGCCGTCCATCACGTCCGCGATCCCGGGCACCTGGCTCGTTAAAAGCCGCGCATGCTCGGCCCCCCTGCGCAAACCAATCGGGCCAAACAGCACCATCAGCCAGTCCCCGACCAACGGCACCCGCATGCAAACCCCCGTGAACAGGTCGATCCGGTGGGCCAACCCGGCCGGGGCCAGCAGAACCAAGCGCTCCACCTCTTCCATGTACCGTGCGGCATAGGCGGTCGCGATGACGCCACCCATGGAATAGCCGACCACCGTGATGGGGCCCTTCACCGCTTGATCCGCCAGCAATTCGCGCAACTGACGCACAAAGAATGCCCGCGTCTGCGCATCGCGGGGCCGGTCCGACCCGCCGCGCCCATACAGATCATAGCTCAGCACCCGCGCACCCCGGGCGGCCAGCCCCACCGCAACCGCATCATAAACCGCGCTTGGCGTCGTCAACCCGTGGACCAGCACGATTACCGGCCCTTGGTCCGGCCCGAACCAGCGATAATGCGTGACACCCCGCGACAATTTCACCTGACAGCCCGGACCCCTGGCATGCCGCACCGGCTGTCGCACGACTTCCGCCACAACGGGCGCCAACATAATGGCCAGGATCACCGCAAACCAGATCACGCGTCCCTGACCGGTCGCATGTGGCGGCATCTCATAAGACTGTTAACCGCAGGAATGACCCAGAACATCGTGCCCTCTTTCACTCCCAAAGGTGCCGGTTAGCAGAGGGCTGTCAAGGACGTTACGCCCCCTCTGGCCAGCCGGTATATTCACGACATTCAATGCCGGCTGCATCTGAATTGGTTGAAATCATATCCAATAATATACGGCACCGCAGGATCTCGACATAAATCGTTAGATCGCATTTGACCTATAATAAGCCAACGAATTCACTTGCGGTTACCGTATTTTGGTCATGCTTCGCCCTTAAACCGAACGGCTAGTACAATATCCAGTTAAGGGATTAACCAGTATGATCGTCTACTCCCACCGTTTCCAAGGTGTCTTGCAGCAAGTTGTATTGGATCTTGGCCTGGGACTGACGCTGTCGGATTCCAATTCACCCGTCTCTCTTAAGGATAACGAGATCATGTTTTCCGATCTCGCCAATTCGATGAATATTGAAATGACCAAGGATCACGCGGGCCCCTCGGTCACCTATACGTTCAGGAAACGATCCTGACGCCCGGCGGCGCGGATCGGCGATAATGGCATGAGCGGTATACCCAAAGGTAAGGTTGGCGTCGGGCGCAGCAGGCGTGCGGGCGTTCCGTTGGCCCGCGCCAACCGGCTGGCTGAAAAGACGGCAGGTAAGGCTGCACCACGCGGAATGTGGCTGCTGGCCGCAACGCTTAGTGGTGCCGTCGCCATCGCGATTGTGGCCTTTGGATTTCTGGCGTCGGACAATGCGTCACCTACCACAGTGACGGAGGTCACCTCTCCTGCCAAGGCTGCGGCGGCCGTTTCGTCTGTGGCAGCTTCGAAAGACACGGATGTGCAACCGGATCAAGCGCCACCGGCTGAAGGGACCGCGCAGGCAAGGGTCGAACGCCCCCCAACCGTTAAGGCCGAGCCGCAGATCTTTCGCGCGGCATGCGTCACCGCGATCGAAGCGAACCTTCTGGCGTTAAAGGAAAAATCTCAAATCGCCGCATCGACGCCTTGGCCAAACAAACAAGATGAGATTGGAACGCTCATTCAATATGTCCTCGATTGCCCCGATTCCAGCATCGACATGGTCGGCAGCATGGAGTTGATCGGATCGGGTCTCGCAGATCTGCTGATCTCATGGGACAGGTTTGCCTTCACCCTGGAGCTGCGGACCGTTCCAAGAAATGCCCTGGCCGCGGTTGAGGCAGATGACCCCGCAGCCAGAGAAACGAACTACGCAGAGGATAACGAGCGACGTATCAGGTTTCTGATCCGGTAGCATGAGGGTGTTAGAATGGGCTTAGAGACCTTGGAAACCGCGCTGGCAAATCTGGCCAACTTTGATCTTCCTATTCCGGACGTGGTGGTGATCCTTGCTGCGGTCGCGCTCCTGGCCATCGCCAATATTGGCAGCGCGCGGCGCCAGCTCAGGATCAAGGCGCAGGTCACCGACCTTTATCAGGCGGAACTGACCCGAATGAGCCGTAAGGTACAGACAACGGAATCTCAATTGACCAAGGCGAAATCCGAGCTTGAGCGGGAGCGCCAAAAGAACCGGAGGCTTAAAAGGATATAGGCTCGTTTGCCATAACAGTCCTGGGAATGGGGAATGAACGTATTCCAGAACAGAACCTGGGCCATTATCGCAGCAACAGATGCCAGACGCGGAAACTGTCCTGACTTTGATTCAGATTTGTTCCTCTTAGCAGGCATTATTTCGCCATGTTCGTAGAAGAAAAACAATGAAGTGTTGGTAGCGGTACTGCGCAACCACTCGCGTCGTAAATGGGATATGTATTATGAATCTGACACGGTTAGTCTACTACAGCCAGCGCAACCCCTCTATCAGCATGAAAATGGATGCGTTGATGCAGACGTGTCACCGGAACAATTCAGCAATGAATGTCACCGGTATCCTGCATTATAACGGCAATGCATTTCTCCAGGTTCTGGAAGGCGGCCGGGCAGAGGTTAGTTCGATCTATCACAGGATTGCCGCGGATCCCCGCCACATCAACATCATCCTGATCAACTGTTCGGATGTGCGGGAGCGTCTGTTTCCAACCTGGTCGATGGGCCTGCATGAGGGGATGGATGACGCAACCAAGAACATTTTCCTGCGGTACTTCGCCAACAATCAGGTGAACCCGGAAACCGTCAGTGCCGAAAGCCTGCTTGACGTGTTGCAAGACCTCTCGGCAGAGCTGAACTAACCCACATTTCGCGCGTCCAGATGGCCGGGCGGTGTTGCGTGATCGCAGTCAGGACCGCCCGTCGCGTATGTATGGTATATGCATGCTTTGTGCATGGGATCTGCATCAGCTGCGTACGGCCCTCAAGGCCGTTTCAAGCGCATTGCGAAAGCGGGAGCGGTCGGCTTTGGTAAAGCTCCTACCGCTGCCGGGCCGCAAGGGATCAGCCTCACGCAGATCGGTCATAAGGTCCCGTGTCGCCAGCACATTTCCGATATTGGCCGGGGTCAACAGGTCTCCATCGGGCTTCAAGACCCGCGCGCCAGCGGCAACACAATCCGCGGCCAAAGGAATGTCGGCAGTCACAACGATGTCACCGGCCCCGGCACGCTCAGCAATCCAGCGATCCGCCACATCCAACCCAGCATCCACATAAATCATTTGTATCAAGGGGTTGGCGGACGGTCGCAGCCCTCCGTTGCAGACCATCTTGACCTCAACCCTGTGCCGCGTGGCCACCGCCTCGATCTCCGCCTTCACCGGGCAGGCATCGGCATCTACATAAATTACCGCCACAGGGCCGCCGCGTGAAAGGCGATATGTTCCTCCATGAAGGATGCCACAAAAAAATAACTGTGGTCATATCCGTCCTGCATTCGAAAACTGCCAGGCTGTCGACGCGCAGCCATGGCATGGGCCAAGGCTTCGGGTTTGAGCAGATCCAAGAACTGATCCGCGCCACCTTGGTCGATCAAGATCTCTCCTTGGTATCCAACGGCTTGCATTTGTCGTGTTGCATCGTGGCGCAGCCAGGCCGCTTCATCGGTCCCAAGGTAGGCCCCCAATTGCTTGCGCCCCCATTCCGATGCGGCCGGATTGGCAATCGGCGCGAAGGCTGACACCGATCGAAAGCGTCCGGGATGCGCCATCGCCAGGGTCAGGGCACCATGGCCCCCCATCGAATGCCCTGTGATGCCTTGGCGATCCGGGTCGAGGGCAAAGCTCTCAAACACTAAATCTGGCAGATCCATCCGCAAGTAATCCCACATATTGAAGTGTTCGGCCCAAGGGGATTCTGTCGCATTCACATAGAACCCGGCCCCCTGCCCCAGATCATAGGCCGCATCATCCGCCACATCCTGTCCCCGCGGGGACGTATCGGGGAAGATAATCGCGATCCCGTGCTCCGCCGCCCAGCCCTGCGCCCCGGCTTTCACCATCGCGTTTTCATGCGTGCAGGTCAGGCCAGACAGATACCATACGACCGGCACCGGAGCGTCATTGGCCTCTTCCGGCAGAAACAACCCAAAGGTCATGTCGCACGCGCAAGAGGTTGACGCGTGTGTATAGACGCCCTGCACCCCGCCAAAACAACGGTTTTCCAAAACGGTTTCCATCCTGGCCTCTCCCTATTATTCCGGCGGTTCAGCCCGCCCCCGCCACCCAGCCGATCACCAGCGATACCGTGACGATACTCGCAACCGTCGACATCAAGATCGAGGCTGACACCCGTGTTGGCGCTACCCCATAATGCTGCGCCAGAATGTAGACGTTGCCCGCCACCGGCAAGGCCGCAGCGGCAATCATCACGCTTGCGGCATAGGGTTCAACCGGAAACAAGACCAGCGCGGAAACAGCGACAGCCCCCGGATGCAGGACCAATTTGCAGAAACTCAGCCATCCCGCGATGCTGACCCGTTCTGCGCTTTTGCTGGCCAATGACGCGCCAATGGCAAACAACGCGCCTGGTGTTGCGGCACCACCTAGGATCGACAAGAATTCGTTCATGGGGCCCGGGATCGGCAACTCCAACCCTGACCACAGAAAGCCCAACCCGATGGAGACGATCATCGGGTTGCTGATCAACCCCCATCCGACTGTCTTGAAGACCCTCAACGACATTCGACCGTCGCGGCCGCCTGTGATCAGAATGACGATCAAGCTTCCGAAAATCAGCAAATCGACCGCCAGGACCAACATGACCGGACCGATGGCTTGCGGTCCCATCAACAGGACCAGCATCGGCACACCCAGAAATCCCACATTGCCGATGACAGCACATTGCGCTTCGACCGCCGCCTCCCCGACCGGCACGCGGCGTAGCAACGCAACGGCGGTCGCGATCAGATATATGACCGCGCTTCCCCACAGATAGGCCCCCACAAATGTCCAATTGAACACGTCCGACAGTGAGAGATTGGCGGAGAACTGGAACAACATGGCGGTCAGGGCGAAATAGAAGACGAACTTCGTGAGGGAGGCCGTCGCCTCCTCACTGAAAAATCGCGTCCGGCCCGCCCAGTAACCCAGCGCGATCAGCCCGAAGAAGGGCAATGTTTTCAAGAAAATCGCCAGCATTATCTGGCTGTTATCATGTCAGTGGGAGGGCGGCCAGAGATCTCAGTTTGGCGCTATGCCACAAAAGTAAACTCTTTGGTTCACTTTCGCCTTGAAAAGTGAACCAAAGGGTTTAGATCTGCTTTTGAACAAACTAGTTCACTTTAAGGAGATAAGATATGAAACGGATTGCTGTCCTTTCAGCCGCAGCCCTGATGGCCACCAGCTTTGCTGCACAAGCCGGTACTGTCGGGTTTGATCTGCCCCGCCTCGACTTTCCACAACCACCGGTTCCCACCACCCAGGGCACTGGCGCTCCGGCCCAGCTTCCCTCACGTTAAGGTGCCGGACGGGCGCATCGTCAACCACTGCCCTTGCTCAAAATGAACTGCGCGGTTTATAGTGAGGCTCTGCAAGGGGGAGGCATATGAACGCACCCACGCCCGAGATCAAACGGGGTCGCAAATTCGATCAGGTTTTGGAAGGGGCTCGTGGCGTCTTTCTCCAAGACGGATTTGAAGGGGCGTCGGTCGATGTGATTGCCCGCGAGGCCGGGGTGTCGAAGGCGACGCTTTACAGCTACTTTCCCGACAAGCGCCTTTTGTTCATGGAGGTCGCGACCCAGGAATGTCGGCGTCAGGCCGATTCGGCCTTGCAAGAAATTGACATGAGTTTACCGCCGCGCGTGGTTCTACGGGCCGCCGCCACTCGTATGCTGAAGCTCTTTCTGTCTGAGTTGGGGCGTGGTGTTTTCCGGATCTGCGTCGCCGAAAGTGACCGATTTCCCGAACTTGGGCAGGAATTTTACGACAGCGGTCCGCGCCTTGTTCGGGAAACCATGGTGACCTATTTCCGCCAGGCGATCGATCGCGGCGAGTTGCGGATCGATGATCTGGATCTGGCCGCAGATCAGTTTGCCGAACTGTGCAAAGCCGACATGTTTCCGCGCATGATCATGGGTGTTTCCACGGATTTCTCGGAGGCCGAAATTGACCGTGTGATCACTGGTGCAGTGGATCTGTTTTTGGCCAGATACGAGCGCGAACACAACGATTAAGCCCTTATTCACGCCCCTCTGCTAACCCTCATGACGGGTGCGTATACCAGGGGATATGTAATGGCCAACGATGGCGTCGCTCCGATCATTATCAAGCGCAAGAAAGTCAGCGGCGGTGATGGGCACCATGGTGGCGCATGGAAGGTTGCCTATGCGGACTTCGTGACCGCAATGATGGCGTTCTTCATGCTGATGTGGTTGCTCAACGCCACGACAGAGAAACAGCGCAAAGGCTTAGCTGACTATTTTTCTCCAACCATCCCGATCAATCGTGCGTCGGGCGGGGGTAATGGCGCATTTGGCGGTGATTCCATCTTTACCGAACAAACACTGGCCCAGGTGGGAACAGGTGCGTCCCAACGCTATCCCGGCATAGATGGGGCGTTTCGGGACTCGCCCCCCTCAGATGACGCCGAAGCGCAGCTTCAGGAGGCGGAAAGCCTATTGATGGGCCGTGGTGGCGAAAGCATGGTTTCGGAAAACGCCATGCGCCATGTCATCACCCGCGTGACGGATGAAGGTCTGATCGTGGAACTGTTCGACACCCCCGATCAGTCATTGTTCAAGGCGGGAACGAATGAACCAACGCCGGTCTTGGAAGAGTTGATCGCGATGATCGGCCGGGTTTTCTCCGTAGCCACGAATGACATCGCGGTGACCGGTCACAGCCGATCCCATGCCGTCGTTCTGGCCGACAACCCGGTTTGGACCCTGTCCGTCGAGCGGGCCGAATTCACGCGGGTCATGCTGTCTGAGACGGGGCTTGATATGCGCCGCTTTGAACGTGTGACGGGGTATGCTGATCGCGCCTTGGCAGTGGAGAATCCTATGTCCACCCGGAACAACCGGTTGGAGATCACGCTTCTTCGGGGCGATCAGCCGCCAGACATTTAGCGCTGATTTTAGTTGTTAGCCTGTCCTTAAGTCGAAGCGTTCACAAAGGTGGGGAGCTTTGCATCGAGCAGCAGAAAGGCGCTATCGAATGACCATCTCTTCCTCGTTGAATGCCGGCGTGTCCGGATTGAATGCAAATGCCAGTCGGTTGGCATCTATCTCGGACAACATCGCAAACTCCGCGACCTACGGTTACAAACGCGTCCGCACGGACTTTGCCTCCATGGTGACGTCATCGGGAACGGGCGCCTATTCGGCCGGTGGGGTTCGGGTCAGTTCCCAGCGTCTGATTGATCAGACCAGTTCACTTCTGACGACATCCAATGCGACGGACCTCGCGGTAAGGGGGCGCGGCTTTCTCCCGGTGACGACGGAAAGCTCTATCAGCACCGACGGTGCCGGGAGCACGCCGATGTTTCTGACAACGACAGGCTCTTTCCGCACGGATGCCGAAGGGTTGCTGAAGTCTCAAAATGGTCTCGTCCTGCTCGGATGGCCGGCCAACCCCGATGGGACCATCCCTGACAATCCGCGGGACACGGCTGACGCGCTGGAACCGATCCAGATCAATGTGAACCAGTTTGTGGCCGAACCGACAACGAAAATGACCCTTGGTGTCAACCTGCCTGCGGTCGATACACGCCACGATCCTACCGGTCAGGCCATCGTGCGGACCACACCTGTGGAATACTTCGATAACCTTGGCACGTCCCGGCAGGTTATCGTCACTTACACACCAGACGTCACCGTCGTGGGTGACCAATCAAATCAATGGACCATGACACTGCAAGACAGTGCGCAGATCGATCCAGGCACCGGCCAACCTCTTGTTATTGGTGAGTATTTCCTGGAATTCGACGAATCGACCCAGTTCGCCGGAACGCTTAGAACGGTAACGCAAGACCCAGTGAACCCGATCGGGGGCGCCTATGATCCCCTTTTGGGCACGTTCAGTGTTGATGTCGACCGCGGCCCGATTGAGGTGACGATCGGCGGCATCGGTGCCGGAGGTGGTATTACCCAGTTTGCCGACAGCTTCGCGCCGACCTCGATCTTCAAGGATGGTGCACCAATTGCAAACATGGTCTCGGTCGAAGTTGATGCGAACGGGTACGTTACGGCCAACTTTGACACAGGCATCAACCGCACAATCTATCAGATTCCCTTGGTCGATTTGCCCAACCCGAATGGACTGGTGGCCATGGACAATCAGACTTACCGAATATCAAATGAGTCCGGATCAGTCTTTCTCTGGGATGCTGGCGATGGTCCAACGGGTGAAATCATCGGCTTCGCGCTTGAAGAGTCCTCTACCGATGTAGCAGGCGAGTTGACCAGCCTGATCCAAACCCAGCGGGCCTACACATCGAATGCGAAGGTCATTCAGACCGTGGACGAGATGTTGCAGGAAACAACCAACATCAAACGGTAAAACAACCCGGTTGAACGGAGTATAGTCATGAGTTTCACGAGTTCCATGTCCAATGCGTTATCAGGTCTCACAGCCAGCGCACGGTCAGCCGAAATCGTGTCGGCCAACATCGCGAATGCGATGACTGAAGGATACGGAAAACGCGAAATTGTGCTGAACTCCCGCGCTGATGATCGCGCTGGAAACGGCGTTTTCATCACCGGTGTCAAACGCATTGCGGATATAGGTATCATTACTGATAGGCGCGGCGCTGAAGCAGGGCTCGCCCGGGCCGCCACGATCAGCTCGGCACTTTCGAAGATTGAAGATGTAACAGGTCTGCCTGGAGAGGCCGGTTCATTGGCGGACCGTTTCTCCAAATTTGAAACCGCCCTGATCGCAGCTGCCAGCCAACCTCAATCGGAGCCTCGTTTGGCCGCGGTCGTGCAGGCGGCCGACGATATCACGACCAAGTTTTCAGGGATCACAGATACGATCCAAGACATCCGCCAAGATGCGGATGCAAAGATCGCCAGGGAAGTTGATGGACTCAACACGGCGCTTAGCAAGGTTGAGACACTCAATCGCTCCATTTCACGGCTCAGCAATTCAGGCCGAGAAGCGAGCGCGCTTTTGGATCAGCGACAACAGATTATCGATAGCATCTCTGAGGTGATCCCCGTACGTCAGGTACAACGGGAGAAAGGCACGGTCGCCCTGTTCAGCCCGACCGGCGCAATTTTACTTGATGGACGCGCCGCCGAATTCGGTTTTTCGAAGGCTGGGCTCGTCACTCCGGCCCAGTCAATTGATAATGGCGGGTTATCTGGCCTCACGATGAACGGTCGCAGCATCGATGTTGCGAGGTCGGATAGTCTGATTGATGGTGGGCGTCTATCCGCTTTGTTTGAGACGAGAGATCGCGTTGCCCCTTCTGCCCAGGCTGATCTTGACGCAGTTGCCCGTGACCTGATCGAACGCTTTCAGGATCCTGTCATTGATCCGACCCTTGCCATAGGAGATCCGGGATTATTCACGGATCTTGGTGCCACCTTCGACCCGGTGAACGAGTTGGGAATTGCGGGACGCCTCAGTTTGAATGATGCCGTGATCGAAGATGCCGGTGGCTCAGTCGTTGCGATCCGTGACGGGTTGCAAGCCGTCAATCCGACTGAGGTTGGCGATGCCAGCCAAATCAACGCCTTGATTGCCGGGTTTGGCGGAGATCGCACACCAGCAACCGGACCCTTTGCCGGCATCGCTCGCAAACCAACGGAGTTGGTGGCCGATTTTTCATCCACGGTCTCGACAAACAGACAGATTTCCGAAGGCGATGAACTCTACAATAAATCTCGGGTCGATACACTCAAGCAGCAGGAACTCGCTGGCGGTGTGGATACCGACGACGAATTGCAAAAGTTGCTGCTCGTCGAAAAAGCCTATGCCGCAAATGCGCGCGTCATCTCAACGCTCGACGAAATGCTCGACAGCCTGCTGAGGATTTAAGCCATGTCCGCAATCTCACTGGGTGATCTCGCCCAAAGCTTCGCAATGCGACGTCAAAACACCGCGCTGAAAACCGAACTGAATTTAATTACGCAAGAGATCGGTAGTGGTCGGGTATCCGATTTGGCCAAAGAAGTGCGCGGAGACTTGAATCCGATCACCGGGATTGAACACGATCTCTCCAAATTGGAGGCTTACGGCAACGCAATCACGGAAAGCGGCCTATTCGCCTCAACCCTCCAGAATGCGTTGGGTGTTGTCCAATCCGAGACACAGGATCTGGCTAGTTCCTCCATCGCCGCTTCCGAAACATTGAATGGTGCGATGGCGGGCGCAGCCGGAACGGACGCATATCAAACCTTCAAGACTGTCATATCGGCATTGAACACGAACATCGGTGACCGCTCCATTCTCGCAGGAATAGCAACAGATGGACCAGCATTGGCCGAGCCCGATGATATTCTTGATGCGCTTGCGATAACAATAAGTGGGGAGACGACAGCAGCGGGAGTGAGCGCCCAGGTCGATGCTTGGTTCGCTCCAGCTGGTGGATTCGAGACAGTAGGCTATCAGGGCTCAAACACTGCGTTGTCACCCGTTCAAATTGGTCCGGGACGTTCGGCTGATCTGAACGTCACCGCGCTTGACGACAGGATCATTGATACCTTGAAAGCTCTAGCTTTGGGGGCATTGGTAGAAAGCCGAACACCAACGCTAGCACCGCAAGAGCAACTGGGATTGATCGGTCAGTCAGGGCTTGATCTTACCGCGGCCCAAACCGGCTTGTCGACTTTACGCGGGGAGGTCGGATCAGTTGAGGCGGCAATCGAGGATGCGCGTCAAAGCAATCAGACGGAGAAATTCGGTCTGGAGTTGGCACGCGCTCAGATCGTCGAAGTTGACCCATACGAACAGGCCACAAAACTTCAGTCCGCTCAAAGCCAGCTAGAGGCGCTTTATGCGGTCACAGCGCGCCTGTCTCAGCTTTCTCTCACGAATTATCTAAGATGATCAGGTTTATCTTCATTATGCTGTTAACCTTAATGGCATCGAACGCATCCACCGCGCCGATCCGGATCAAGGATCTGGTGGAATTCGATGGTGTCCGAGGCAACGATCTGATCGGATACGGATTGGTTGTGGGTCTGAATGGAACCGGTGATGGTTTGCGCAATGCCCCATTCACCGAGGAAATTATGACAAACATCCTGGAACGGCTGGGCGTCAATGTAACTGGTGAACAATTCCGGCCCAAGAATGTGGCCGCTGTCTTTGTGACGGCAACCCTCCCGCCATTTGCACGATCAGGTAGCAAGATCGATATCACAGTTTCTGCCATTGGTGATGCAAACAGTTTACTAGGCGGCACTTTGGTGATGACCCCCCTGACCGCGGCTGATGGCCAGATATATGCCGTCGCGCAAGGTACGGTGATAGCAGGCGGGGTATCTGCCGAAGGTGATGCAGCGACCGTTGTGCAGGGTGTGCCTACCGCGGGCGTCATTCCATCCGGTGCGCGTATCGAGCAGGAGATTGATTTCGATTTCGCCTCACTGACTTCGGTGCGCTTGGCGTTGCGAACCCCGGATTTCACCACTGCCGAGCGAATTGAAGCAGCGATAAACCAACGATATGGTCGCCGAGTCGCACAGATGCTGGATGCGGGGACTGTCGAGTTCAATATCGGTGGTGCGCAGGCGCGATCTCCAGCCCATGCCATCGGCCAAGTCGAAAACTTGCTCGTCGAACCTGAACGAAGAGCCAGGGTGGTCGTCGATCAGCGTTCCGGAACGATCGTGATGGGTGAAGACGTGCGCATCTCTCGCGTCGCTGTATCTCAAGGTAATCTGACCTTGCGGATCGAAGAAGCGCCGGTGGCAGTACAACCCAACCCATTTGCACGCGGAGAAACGGTGGTGGTGCCACGCACCAACGCTGCCATTGATGAGGAACCCGGAATTGGCCTCGCGGAGATTCCAGCTGGCACCTCCCTCTCCGACGTAGTGGCCGGCTTGAATGCCCTAGGCGTTGCCCCACGCGACATGATCGACATCCTAAAGAGCATAAAGGCCGCAGGAGCACTACATGCAGAATTCATCGTGCGTTAAGCCCCAATCCGATGCCGCCGATCAAGGACATGGGAGTTTTATTGGTTTTGTTATGATACTTTGGATCATCTTGCGTCGAAAAACGACTTGGATTTTCAATCCCAAAGCTAAGTACGATCAAAGTGGGTTCTAGAGGCCGCTAATTTGTAAAAGATCAGATTTGATGTGAGGGACGCGTCAGTTTACGTTGCTTGGAACGGTTTTTGCATTGTTCGATTGACCGTGCGACAGGATTTTTTGCCGCTGGTGATGTGTTAACGTTCTGCGGAAGATCTATGAAATTGTTTTCCTGCGGCAACGCCGCCCCAGAGGGAGGTGGCTATTCGGTGTACTTGGCCAGCCAGACATCCAGATCGATTGACCTGCTCCCCTGAAATGTCCGGTGTTTTTGGTTAGCCTGTTCTCCAAGAAGGAGACAGATGATGAAGAGAAGCCGTTTCAGTGAAGAACAGATAATCGGGATATTGAAAGAACATCAGG